>NZ_LMFY01000001.1:0-1489988 GCF_001426995.1 Microbacterium sp. Root553
CCCGCCGGAACACCGCCCCCGCCCCCAACAACACCCGGATCCGATCCGCATCACCCAACCCCGCCAGCACACCATCAGACAACACCGTGTCAAGGTCGACGATGACCCGATCCAAAAGCTCCGTCGTGCTCTCCATACCCGCAACTCAACCCGCAACCACCGACATTCGAGACCCTGAACCACCCACAAATACCCCAGACCAGAGGCGTATTCCAATCTCCCGGAATGACACGGCGAGAGCGCTGGACCGCCGCGCGAGCAGCGGAGGAGATCGTCAGAACGGCACGGCCCGAGAACGGAGAAGAAGAGCGAGAGAAGACACACGACACACGACACACGACACACGACGAGCACGGGAAAAAAGGCCCAAGACACGACACGTGACGAGCACGGGAGAAGAGACCCAAGACACGACACGTGAGGAGCACGGGAGAAGAGACCCAAGACACGACACGTGAGGAGCACGGGAGAAGAGACCCGAAAGCCCAGAACAGCTGACGGAACGCTCGCGGCAAGGCCCGAACCCGAGAACCCCCTAAAGACCCGCACCCCCTACAGACCCGCACCCCTACAGCCCCGCACCCCCTGCATACCCGCGACCCCTACAGACCCGCACCCCCTACAGACCCGCACCCCCTACATACCCGCGTGATCGAAGGCGATCGTCGGCACGTCCACGACATGAGACCCGCCGTCGGCCACGATCACCGCCCCCGTGACGTACGACGACTCCCCCGATCCGAGAAAGCGCACCACCGACGCGATCTCCGCTGGCCGCGCGGGTCGACGCAGCGGCACGTCGGCCGTTACCGCGGCGTATGCCTCTTCGCGTGACCCGAGACCGGAATGGGTCGCGAACTCGTCCATCTCGTCGTCGGCCATCGGCGTCTGCACCCACCCGGGGCAGATCGCGTTCACCCGCACCCCCTGGCGTCCGTAGTCACGCGCCAGGGTTCGGGTCAGACCGATGAGCGCGTGCTTCCCCACCGTGTAGCCGGCGACCGAGGGCCCCGCGAACAACCCTGCCAGCGACGAGACGATGACGATCTGCCCCTTCGCCTCGATCAGCGCCGGCAGCGCCTCTCTCGCCATGATGAACGCGGTCGTGAGGTTGGCGCGGATGGCGGCCTCCCAACTGTCGTCATCGGTGTCCGCCACGGGCGAGAATCCGTGTCCTCCCGCGTTGGCGACGAGGACGTCGAGACGCCCGAAGGTGGCGAGCACCTCGGCGACGGCGGCTCGAGCTGAGGCCGTGTCGGCGGCATCCGCGACGATCGGATGCGCTCCCACCGCCGCCTCCACCGCACGCAGGGGTTCGACGCGGCGCCCCACGACGACGACATGCGCGCCCTCGGCCGCGTACCGCTCCGCGATCGCCGCACCGATACCGGTGCCGCCTCCTGTGATGACCACTACCCGCCCAGCGACGCCGGATCCGACTGCAGGTCCCATTTCTGCTCCTGTTCTCCGCGCTCCCACGCGATTCCTCTTCTGCGTTCTCGCGCGACTCGCTTTCCGTTGCGACGCGCTCATCCGGTCGATGCAGGTCAGGCCGGAAAGCCCGACCTGGCTGAGTACCCGAAGTCGCTCACGATCGTCGTGCCGTTGATCGCACGGCTGAGCGGCGACACCAGGTAGACCGCGTGCGAGGCCACCTCGTCGGCCGTCTGCACCGGAAAGGACGGAGCAGCGAACGTCTCGTCTCCCAGGTCGCCCCGACTCATCGGCGTGTCCACGATCGATGGCGCGACCATGTTCACCCGGATGCCGTCGTCCGCCAGGTCGACCGACAACGCCCGACCGAACTGCACGAGCGCCGCCTTCGATGCGCAGTACGGCACCATGCCCTCGGAGGCGACGAAGGCCGAATCGCTCGCGATCAGGACGACGGATGCGGCGACGGCGCCGCGCAGCGCAGGAAGCGCCGACGACACCACGAGGAACGCTCCCGAGACGTTGACCGCGAACACCGCGTTCCATTCGGCCAGCGAGAGCTCGTCGATCGGCGAGCCCACGGGGCCGGAGACGCCCGCGCAGCACACGACCGCGTCGAGTGTGCCGAGCACATCCACCGCCTTGTCGACCGCCGCCACCACCTGGATCTCATCCGTGACATCTGCGACGAGCACGACGGCGTCGGCGCATCCGCCTGCCACCTCGGCGAGCGCTGCGCCGTCGCGATCGAGCAGCGCGACGCGCACGCCCTCTGCGGCGAGCGCCAGCGCGGTCGCGCGCCCGATGCCGCTCGCCGCTCCCGTGATCAGAGCCGTCGTGCCGTTCAGCCGCAGATCCATGGTCTCTCCGTGGCTCCGCCGCCGCGCCGGTGGCGCTGTGAGGACGACGGTGCCTTCACCCGTCATCCTGCTCTCGGTCCGACGCTCCGAGAATGCGACGACGTGCGCTGTGCGCGCTGGCACCATCGTCCTTCGCTCAGCGTCAACCGCCGCGAGGATCACGCGAGCAGAATCGCACTGTCGGCGACGTCTGTCGTCGTCGAGTCCGTCCACACGGGCGTCACCGAACAAAGGAGCCGACGTGGCAGACCCGACATCTGCGTCCACGACGCAGCAGCACCACACCTCTCTCCGACCCGGCGCTCTGGGCGTCGCCGGGATCGTCTTCCTCGTCCTGGCGGCCGTCGCTCCGCTGACCGGCATCGTGGTGGTCGCCTCCCTCGCGATCGCGCTCGGCAACGGCGGCGGCACGCCGATGTCGTTCTTCCTCGTGGCCGTGATCCTGCTGCTGTTCGCCGTGGGATATGCGCAGATGTCGAAGCAGCTCGTCAATGCCGGAGGGTTCTACGCCTTCGTCGTGAAGGGGCTCGGGCGCACGGGTGGGCTGATCGCCGGTCTCATCGCGACGCTCGGCTACAACTTCTTCGTCGTCGGCACGATCGGCACCAGCGGCTTCTTCATGCAGAACATCATCCGCGATCTCACGGGCCTCGACGTGAACTGGCTGGTCTGGGGCCTGCTGTCGATCGTCGTGTGCTTCGTGCTGGCCAGGGTCGGCGTGGACTTCAGCTCGAAAATCCTGGGTGTCTGTCTGGTGCTCGAGGTGCTGATGCTGGTCGTCTTCGACGTGTCGGTGCTCGTGCAGACGGGATACGACCTCGCGGCCTTCAGCCCTGAGGCCGTGTTCTCGGGCTCGTTGCCGATCGGTCTGCTGCTGGCAGCCACGGGCTTCCTCGGTTTCGAGGCGACGGCGCTGTTCAGCGAGGAGGCGAAGCAACCCCTGCGGACGATCCCGCGGGCGACGTACACGTCGATCATCGCGATCGGCGTGATCCTGGGGGTCACCACGTGGGCCGTGGTCAGCGCGACCGGCGTCGCGCAGGCACAGGCCACCGCGCTGGAGCACCTGCCCACCGGCGACCTGATCTTCATGCTGTCGCAGCAGTACCTCGGCGGCCCGCTCACCACGGTGATGATGGTCCTGCTGCTGGTCAGTCTGTTCGCCGCCATGCTCGCGTTCCACAACTCCGCCACGCGCTACCTCTACTCCCTCGGACGCTCGCGGATCCTGCCACGCGCCCTCGCCCGCACGCGCGCCAACGGCGCTCCGCAGCTGGCCGGCATCGTGCAGGCCTCGTTCGCCGCGCTCGTCGCGATCATCTTCGCCATCGCCGGAGCAGACCCGATCCTCACCCTGGTGCCGGCGATGCTGGGCTTCGGAACACTGAGCGTGCTGATCCTGCAGGGGCTCGCGGCGATCTCGATCGTCGTGTACTTCCGGCGCAAGGGCGACCCCCGCTGGTGGAGCACGTTCATCGCTCCCGGGATCGGGTTCCTCGGAATCGCCGCGATCTCGGTGCTCGCGATCGTGAACTTCAACATCGTCGCCGGATCCGACGAGCTCGCGATTCGCCTCATGCCGCTGCTCCTCGTCCTCGCGCTGATCGGCGGCATCGTCTACGGCGCCTATCTGAAGCGATCGAAGCCGGCCGTCTACGAGGGACTCGCCTCGGACCTCGAGCGCTTCAGCGACCGCTGACCCGCCCAGCCCTCCCACACCACCTCCAAGGAGCGACATGACCACTCTGAACCCCGCAGACACCTCCACCTGGCTGCCCCTCGAGGGCCTCGCCCCCGGCTTCGACGCCAACAAGGCACCCCACTCCACGGCCCTCAGCGGCCAGGAGATCACCGTGGTCGATGCTCGTGGAACTCGGATCTCGCACCGGTTCGCCGACACCACGGTGACCTGGGACTACCGCCCGGGTGCAGACGACACCACTCAGGCCGCCACCGACACCGACGACTACGAGGCCTTCGAGGTCGACGAGGACCTCTACTTCGTGCAGTTCCATCACAACTATCTGCCGAACGAGGCGATCTCCCTGGTGGTCGACCTCCGTCACGGCCGCGCGCTCGCGATCATCTCGGTGATCCTGCCTGCGCCGGAGCAGGGCCGCACCCGTGTACAGCACGTCTTCGCTCCCTCCGTGATCGAAGGGGCCACCGTGACCGGCGTCGAGCCCGCCCCCACCACGACGCTGATCGGCCGCAGGGTCGAGTGGGTGTACAGCGAGGAGCACGCGTACGAGCACGTCTACCTCTCGGAGCGCTGGTACTCGTGGCAGTGCCTCGCCGGCCCCGAGCGCGGGCTCGCCGACACCGACGAGAACAGCGTGTGGGAGGTGCGCCCCGGCATCTACGTCTTCGCGTGGCGCGAGAAGGTCATCCCGTGTGCATCCGTGACGATCGCCGACCATCGTGACGTCACCGCGATCCGCTCCCACGGCGTGCTCTTCGGCCTCGACGAGTCGGGCGAGGTGCCCACGCACTTCACCTTCGGCGCTCACGGCCGTCTGCTCTCCACGACCCATCACGCGGCCGGTCTCGAGCCCGCGGACTTCGGGGCCCTCTGACATGGTGGCGGCCGCTGCCGACCTGATCGTCACGGGATCCGTGATCCGCACGGCGGATCGTCGGCATCCGGTCGTCGAATCGTTTGCGGTGCGCGACGGACGGATCCTGGCCGTCGGCACCAGGGCCGAGATCGATGCACATCGCGGGGCGCGGACGCGGATGCTGGACGTCGGGGATGCCGCGGTGTACCCCGGCTTCGTCGACGTGCACAACCATCACGCGATGGCCGGTCGCACCGAGCTCTTCGAGCTCTCGCTGCCGCCGTCGCTGACCCTCGACGAGATCCTCGATCGCGTGCGGGAGAAGGCCGAGCCCCTTCCCCCGGACGCCTGGATCATCGGCGGCGTCGTCGCCACGACGCTGCTGTCCACCCTCGCGACCACCGCGAGCCGGCAGCGACTCGACGAGGCGGCGGGCGGACGCCCCGTCGTCATCGTCGAGGACTCACGTCACAACCGGTGGGCGAACACGCGCGCGCTCGAGCTGGCGGGGATCACGGCCGCCAGCATCCCCTCCGCGGGGGTCACCGTGCTCGATCCCGACGACGGGACACCGACCGGAGTGCTGCGGGAGGGGGCCGGCATCCCGGTGCAGGAAGCCTACGACCGCAGCGGAGGCCTGACCCCCGAGCAGCATGTCGCCGCCTCCCGACGCGGAGTCGAGATCCTGAACTCGTTCGGCATCACGACGTTCCAGGATGCCGGGGTGTCGACCGACATCCTCGGAGCCCTCGCCGCACTCGACCGCGCGCAGGAGCTGCACGCGTGGGTCGTGTCGTCCCTGCTGGTCAACGACGAGATCTTCGGCGTCGATCCGATCGGCGAGCCGCTGATCGCCCGCGGCGAGGAGTTCCGCACTCCCCACCACCGCCCCGACTTCGTGAAGATCTTCCTCGACGGGGTCCCGCCGGCGCGCACCGCGTCGTTCCTCGAGCCGTACGTGGCGGATGCGGTGCACGGCGCACACTTCCACGGCGAGACGACGATGACCTTCGACGAGCTGCACACGTGGCTGCGTTCGGTGGCCGAGCGAGGACTCGGCGCCAAGGTGCACTGCACCGGCGACGGCTCGGCTCGGCTCGTGCTCGACGTCGCCGAGAGGATCCGCGCCGACGGCTTCACGACTCCGATCCAGATCGCCCACGGCCAGTTCCTCGCGGTCGACGACATCCCTCGCCTGCACGCGCTCGAGGTGTCGGCCGACATCTCACCGTTCATCTGGTTCCCCGGCGTGATCCCGCAGGCGCTGGCCGAGGTGCTCGGCGAGCGCGCCGAGCACTCGCAGCCCAACCGGGCCCTGCTCGACGCCGGAGCTCTCGTCGCCGGCGGATCCGATTGGCCGGTCAGCGAGTCGCCGAACACCCTCGAGGGTCTGCAGGGGCTCGTCACACGCGCCGACCCGCTCGGACGCGCACCGGGAGTGCTCTGGCCCGAGCAGGCGATCACGGCGGAGGAGGCGCTGGAGGTCTTCACCCTCAACGCCGCGACCGCGATGGGTCTCGGCGCCGAGACGGGGTCCCTGACGCCGGGGAAGTCTGCGGATTTCGTCGTGCTCGACCGTGACGCGATCGCCGGCCCCGCCGACGAGATCGTGCACACCGCGGTGGTCTCGACCTGGTTCGAGGGGCGCGAGGTGTACACGGGGAGCTGACGACCTCCGGCACCCCGATGTCCCCTCGTGGGACGATGGGTGGCATGCCCGACCGACGCAGTGTCATCGTGACGCGGTGGAATACCGCGAATGCTCGAGACCGTGCGGATTTCGTGGCGCTGCTGACGGACTACCACCTGCAGACGGAGGCGGAGAAGGGCACCCCGGTCGGGTCCGCCGATGCACTCCCCGAGAAGTACCGTCTCGAGCTGAAGGACCCGCAGACGGCGTTCGGTGAGGACGACGTCCTGATCGCGCGCCACGAGGGGCACGCTGCCGGCTGCCTGGTGATCACGGCCCGGTCCCCTCAGCGGCTCGAGATCAAGCGGCTGTGGACGGATCCGAGCCACCGCGGACGGCACATCGCCACCTCCCTCCTCGACGAAGCGCATCTCCATGCGGTCCGCGTCGATGCGGAGGCGATTCAGCTCTCGGTCTGGGAGTGGCGCGCAGACGCGATCGCCCTGTACCGCAAGTCCGGCTTCGTCGAGACCTCCTCATGGGAAGACCGGGACCGCCTGATCTGCATGGTCCGCACCGTCTAGAGCACCACCACCTCCGCACATCTCAGACGACCGCGTGGCGACGAGCAGCCGCCCCGGCGTCAGCTGCCGAGGAGGAACGCCGCTCCCCGCTCGCCGATCATCGCCGCGGGGGCATTCGTGTTGCCGGTCGGCACCGTCGGCATCACCGAGGCGTCGATCACGCTCAGCGCCTCGATCCCGCGCACCCGCAGCGTCGGATCGACCACCGCCTCGGCATCCGCACCCATCCGGCAGGTGCCGACCTGGTGGTGATAGGTGATCGCGGTGCGACGCACCCAGTCCTCGACTTCGGAGTCGGACACATCGGGGCCCGGATAGGCCTCGGTCGCGCCCCAGTGCTCCGCGAGAGCGGGCTGCGCGCCGATGCGGCGGCACTGACGCACCGATGCGGCGAGCGCCGCGACGTCGCGGTCGTCTTCGAGCGCGGCGAGATCGATCAGGGGCGGGTCGGTCACGTCGGGTCCGGAGAGAGTGAGCGCGCCCCGGCTGTGCGGGGTGACGAGACCCGCCATGAGGGTGAACCCGTCATCGCCCCGCGGGTCGAGGTCTCCCCACATCGGCACCGAGAAATGGATCGGCTGTGTGTCGGGCTGTTCGAGGTCGTCGCGGCTGCGCCAGAAGAGATGCGACTGCGTGACCGAGATCCCGGTTCGCGGCGGACCCACCGGACGCCGGGTCGTGAAGATCACCGGCGACAGCAGATGGTCGTGCAGGTTCTTTCCCACCGAGGGCGAATCGACCACGACCGGGATGCCGAGAGCCGTCAGCTCGTCGGCGGGGCCGATGCCCGAGCGCAGCAGGATGACCGGCGAGCCGATCGCGCCGGCCGACAGCACGATCTCGTCTGCGAAGAGGTCCTCGGAATCCGATCCGGAATCCGACCCGGCGTCGGATGCCGCGTCGAGGCGCACCCCGACCGCGCGACCGCCGTCGACGATCACCGAGTGCACCTCGCGGCCGGTGACGATGGTGAGCCGATCGGCGATCGGCTGCGCATACGTCATCCACGTGTTCACGCGTCGCCCGTCTCGGATCGTGATCTGCTGCTGCGAGACGCCGTCGAGCGTGCCCCCGTTGTAGTTCGGGTTGCGCGGCAGCCCCTCCTCGACGGCGGCGTCGATGATCGATGCCTGGATCGGAGACAGCGCGTAGTCGTCGGTCACCGGCAGCAGGTCGTTCTCGATCGCGTCGTACACGGGTTCGACGACGTTCCAGCCCCACCCCGTCGCGCCCGCGCGCTCCCAGGAGTCGTAGTCGGATGCGGCTCCGCGCACCCAGATCATCGCGTTCAGCGCATGCGATCCGCCGGTGACCTTGCCTCGGGGCAGATGCAGCCGTCGGCCGTCGGCGTGCTCCTGCGGAACGGTGAAGAAATCCCAGTCGTCGGCGGAGTGCCACAGCTCCCCCGCCCGCGACGGATCGTGGATGGCGGGGTTCGAGTCGTAGCCGCCGGCCTCGATCAGCGTCACCTCGACACCGGCATCGGCGAGCCGCCGCGCGACGATGGCGCCCGAGGTGCCCGCGCCGACGACGATCGCGGTCTTCATGCCTGAGCCTTCCGCCCAGGACCCGACACGACCTGAGACACGGCGACCGACTTGAGTCCCTCGACTCCGAACTCCAGTCCGTAGCCCGAGCTCTTCACCCCGCCGAAGGGCACCATCGGATGCAGGCCCCCGTGCGAGTTGATCCAGACGGTGCCGGACTGCATGCGGGTCGCCGCCTCACGCGCGGCGTCCGGGTCGCTCGACCACACGGACGCGCCGAGACCGACCTCGACCGCGTTGGCGAGGGCGAAGGCCTCATCGACGTCGCTGTACCGGATCACCGGCAGCGCGGGGCCGAACTGCTCCTCCTGCACGAGGGCGGCGTCGTTGTCGATGTCGGCGATGATCGTCGGGCGGTAGAACAGCTCACCGAGCTCGGGAGCCGCTTCGCCGCCGGTCACGACGCGCGCACTGCGGCTCTTCGCCTCCTCGACCAGTCGCGACACGATGTCGAACTGCGCCCGGTTCTGCAGGGGCCCCAGCACGTTGTTCTCATCGAGCCCGTTGCCGATCGGCACGGAGGCGGCGATGCCGGCGAGAGCGTCCACCACCTCGTCGTAGACCGAGTCGTGCACGTAGAGGCGCTTCAGCGCCGCACACGTCTGGCCCGTGTTGATGAAGGCGCCCCAGAAGAGGTCCTCGGCGATGGCCGCCACGTCCGTCCCCGGCAGCACGATCCCCGCATCGTTGCCGCCGAGTTCGAGGGTCAGGCGGGCGAGGTTCCCGGCCGAGCTCTCGATGATCCGACGACCGGTGGCGGTCGATCCGGTGAACATGATCTTGTCGATGTCGGGGTGTGACGCCAGCCGGGCGCCGACCTCGCGATCGCCCGAGACGCCGATGAGCACGTCGGCCGGAAGCACGTCGTTCATCACCGCCAGCAGCGCGAGCACGCTCAGCGGCGTGTACTCGCTGGGCTTCGCGACCACGGTGTTGCCCATGCGCAGCGACGGCCCGATCTGCCAGATCGTGATCATCAGCGGCCAGTTCCACGGCCCGATCGCCCCCACGACGCCGACCGCCTTGTAGACGAGCTCGGCGTGAAGTGTCTCGTCGTCGACGAGCACCTGCGGGTCGAGCACGGTCGCCGCGTTCGTGCGCAGCCAGGCCGAGCAGGCGCCCAGCTCGAAACGGGCGTTCGGGCCGTTCAGCGGCTTTCCCTGCTCGCGGGAGAGCAGATACGCGAGGGCCTCCGCGTGGGCGTCGATCGCGTCCGCCGCGGCGACGAGCACCGCGCTGCGCTCGTCGTGGCCGAGGGCCTCCCACCCCGGCTGAGCCGCCTTCGCCCTGGCGATCGCCTCGTCCAGGTCGCTCACCGAGTGCACGGGTGCGCGACCGATGACGTCCCGCGTCGCGGCATCCGGGATCTCTCGCCCACCGCCCTCCGGAACCTGGATGCGGTCGAGCAGCGCGGCGGCTGCGGATGCGGCGGATTCGGACATCGGACTCTCCTTCGAGCGGGTCGCGCACCGAGGATCCGGCGCGCTCGTCCCATTGTCGAATGGCTCGTGGCGGCGCACTTGTCGAGGAGCGCGCCGCAGATGTCCGACCGCGAAGGGATGCGGCCGCAGGCGGTCAGATCAGGGTGAAGTCCTCGAAGATGAGTGTCGTGCGCGTCGAGCGGATCGACGGGATCGCCTGGATGTCCTCCAGCACGATGCGGCGGAGGTCGCGGGCGTCGCGCGCGCGCACGAGCAGGATCACGTCGAAGTCCCCGCCGACCAGCGCCATGTGCTCGATCTCGGGGATCGTGCGCAATCGAGCGCTCACCTCCTGCCAGGTGGCCTGCTCAATCGCCAGCGTGACGTAAGCACTCGCATGGTGCCCGAGGAGCACAGGGTCGGTGCGCACGGAGTAGCCGGTGATGATTCCCGCGTCGGTGAGGCGCCTGATGCGGGCGTGGGCGCCGGCTCGGGAGATGTGCACGGCCTCGGCGATGGCCGTCATCGAGGCACGGGCGTCGCGCCTCAGCTCGCCGAGGATCGCCTCGTCGGTCTCGTCCAGCGTGATCATGGCACCCCTTCGTCCAGTCCCGGATTTCTGCCAGTTTGTCACGGAAAGCCGGATCCACAACGCAATCGTCCATGATCGCGTCGAACTCGTGGACGAGTGTCGCACAGCGAGGCAAGCTGGCGACACCGAGTTCGGCAAGGAGGGCGAACGGATGGAACATGCAGAGATGCTTCCGCGAGACACGGCGGTGCAGCTGATCGATGCCGACGGCTCGACCGTCGCGGATGAGACGTATGCGATGCCCGGCACCGAGATGCTCCTCGCCGCCTACCGGGGACTCGTCGACGGACGCCGCATCAACGATCAGGCCGGCGCTCTCGTGCGACAGGGGCGCCTCGCGGTGTATCCGTCCTCGCACGGCCAGGAGGCCTGTCAGATCGGCGCCGCGCTCGCCATCAGCACCGAGGACTGGCTGTTCCCGACCTACCGGGACTCCGTCGCGGTGATCGCGCGGGGTGTGGCGCCCGCCGAGGCGATGGTGCTGCTCAAGGGCGACTGGCACTCGGGCTACGACGTGCGCGCTCACCGTGTCGCGCCTCAGGCCACTCCCCTGGCGACGCAGCTGCTGCACGCCGTGGGCTTCGCGTACGCCGCGAAGCAGCGTGGAGAGCACACCGTCGTCATCGCCCTGTGCGGTGACGGCGCGACCAGTGAAGGCGACTTCCACGAGGCGATGAACTTCGCCGCGGTCTTCCACGTGCCCGTCGTCTTCTTCGTGCAGAACAACGAGTTCGCGATCTCCGTGCCGCTCAGCCGCCAGACCGCGGCCCCGTCCCTCGCGCACAAGGCGATCGGCTACGGGATGCCGGGGCGGCGCGTCGACGGCAACGACGTCGCCGCGGTGCTCGCCGTACTCGGCGAGGCCGTCGACCGGGCCCGCTCCGGGGGCGGCCCGACGCTGGTCGAGGCCCACACCTATCGGATGCAGGCGCACACCAATGCCGACGACGACACGCGATACCGCGAGCGCGACGAGGTACGGGCCTGGGCGGCTCGTGACCCGCTGACGCGTCTGCGGACGCACCTCACCGGGGTCGGCGCGCTCACCGCCGAGCTCGAGGCCGAGTACGCGGCCGGTGCCGAGCGCATCGCGGCGGCGATGCGAGAGGCCCTCAACGCGGATTCCGACCTCGACCCGGAGGACCTCTTCCGCTTCGTGACCGAGACGCGTTCCCCGCAGCTCGAGGAGCAGTGGCAGATGCTCCGCGGCGAGATCGAACGGACGCGGACGGCGGATGCCGCACCGACCGCGCAGGCCACCCCCATCGGAGGTTCGCGATGACCATCGCCCACGAGGACATCCGCATCGACGAGCGCTCGTCGGACGTGTCGACCATGAGCATGGCCGCGGCTCTCAACCTCGCCCTGGCCGACGCCATCCAGGCCGACCCCGAGGTCGTGATCTTCGGCGAGGACGTCGGCGCCCTCGGCGGGGTCTTCCGCATCACCGACGGCCTCACCGCGCGCTTCGGCGAGGACCGGTGCTTCGACACCCCCCTCGCCGAATCCGGCATCGTCGGCACCGCGGTCGGCATGGCCATGAACGGCATGCGACCGGTCGTGGAACTGCAGTTCGACGCCTTCGCGCTACCCGCGTTCGAGCAGATCGTCAGCCACGTGGCGAAGCTCGGCAACCGCACGCGCGGAGGCGTACGGATGCCGCTGGTGATCCGCATCCCCTTCGGCGGTGGCATCGGCGGAGTCGAGCATCACTGCGATTCCTCCGAGGCGTATTACGCGCACACCCCGGGCCTCACCGTCGTCAGCCCGTCCACGCCGCAGGACGCCTACTCGATGCTGCGCGCGGCGATCGCCTCGCCCGATCCGGTGATCTTCCTCGAGCCGAAGAAGCTGTATTGGACCAAGGGCGACGTCGACACCTCCGTCACGGCCGAGATCGGCACCGCGCGCATCGCCCGCGACGGCACCGACGTCACCCTCCTCGCCTACGGCGCCGCCGTGCCGCTGGCGCTCGAGACGGCCGAGGTCGCGGCCTCCGAGGGCCGCAGCGTGCAGGTCGTCGACATCCGCTCGCTGTCGCCGTTCGACGATGACACCGTGACCGCCGCCGTGCGGGCGACGGGACGCGCGGTCGTGATCGCCGAGGCACCCGGCTACGCGAGCGTGGCATCGGAGATCCAGGCGCGCGTCTTCGAACGCTGCTTCGAGTACCTCGAAGCGCCCGTGCGCCGGGTCACCGGATTCGACACGCCCTTCGCCCCACCGAAACTCGAGCACTGGTACCTGCCCGACGTCGACCGCATCCTCGACGCGATCGACTCTCTGCACTGGGAGGACGAGGCATGACCGCGCTGACCACCCGCGTCTTCCGTCTGCCCGACCTCGGTGAGGGACTGACCGAGGCGGGACTCGTGCAGTGGCTCGTCGCGGTCGGCGACACCGTCGCCACGGATCAGGCGATCGCCGAGGTCGAGACGGCCAAAAGCGTCGTCGAGCTCCCCTCGCCCTTCGCGGGTGTCGTGACGGCGCTGCACGGAGAGCCCGGCGAGACGATCGACGTGGGCGCGCCGGTGCTCGAGGTCGCCGACGGCGCCGCGGACTCAAGCGGCGGTGCGTCTGCTGCGGTCGAGCACGACGCCTACCGCGAAGAGGAGCGCGCAGGCTCGGGCAACGTGCTGATCGGCTACGGCACCTCGGAGCGGGGCGTGTCGGGCCGGAGGCGACCCCGCGTGCAGGCTGCGGTGCGGCAGACCCCGACATCCGCAGGAACGCCTGCTCCGGCGCCGGCCACATCCACGGCGCCGGCCACATCCACGGCGACGGAGACATCCGTGGCGACCGAGACATCCACGGCGTCCGAGACATCCACGGCGTCCGAGACATCCACGGCGTCCGAGAGCGTGCGGAGCGGGTCGGATGCCCGGGCGCGGCGCCCCGTGGCGGTCCGCTCCCCTCTCGTCCGACGCCTCGCCCGTGACCTCGGTCTCGACGTGCACGCGATCGCTCCGACCGGACACGACGGCGCCGTCACCCGCGCCGACGTCCTCGCGGCGGCGGTGAACGTGGCGGTCGACGGCGCGGCCGCGTCGCCTCACGACTCCCCCGTGGACGACGGTCCCGGGTTCGATCGCCGCGCGGATGTCATCGACGGCCTGTCCGTCGCCTCACGCGAGCGCATGTCCGCGTTGCGCAAGGCCGTCAGCGCGAAACTCGCGCGCAGCCGCTCCGAGATCCCCGAGGCCACCGTCTGGGTCGACGTCGATGCGACCGACCTGTGGACGCTCCGCTCGCAGATGGCACCCGAGGGAGGCACGGCCCCCTCGGTCACCGCGCTGATCGCACGCTTCGTACTGCTCGCGCTCGAGGATCACCCGGTGCTCGCGTCGCGTCTGAGCGACGACGGCTCGGAGATGATCTCCTTCGACGGAGTCAATCTCGGCGTGGCCGCCGACACCGCGCGCGGGCTCATGGTCCCGGTCATCCCTCGCGCGCACGAGCTCAGCATCGAGCAGCTCGACGGCGCCCTGCGGGAACTGTCCGCGACGGCACGAGCGGGATCCATGCCTCCCGAGCGGCTGCGCGGCTCGACGTTCACGCTGAACAACTACGGCGGACTCGGCGTCGACGGATCCGCTGCGATCATCAACCATCCCGACGTCGCCATCCTCGGGATCGGCCGCATCATCGAGAGAGCCTGGGTGGTCGAGGGGCAGATCGTCCCTCGACGCGTCGCCCAGCTGTCTCTGGTGTTCGACCACCGGGTGTGCGACGGCGGATATGCCGCCGGTTTCCTGCGCCGCGTCACCGAGCTCATCGAGCATCCGCTGCGCGCGTTCGGCAGGGTGTGATCCGCTCTACTCCACGGTGAGGTCACCGCGCTGCGTCGCATCGGCCGTCGTGATGCCGATGATCCGGGCGTCCGGGGCGTCGGCGTCGTCCCGCGTGGTGTGGAAGACGAGGAGGCGCCCCTCCCTGTCTGCGACGAAGTAGGCCCACTGGCCCGACGAGACGACGTGCACCCGGGTTCCGGACGGGAACGCGGAGACGGCCGAGGAGAGCGGATCACCGATCCGCACCTCGAGCGCGTGCGGCGACGCCGCGCCATCGACCCCCGCATCCTCTTCGTCCGACACCGCGCCGGCGGTGATCTCGGAGATCGTCCCTCTCTCCGCGACCGTCACCGACAGCGACGAGACGCCGTCGGGGCTCGTGAAGATCGACGGTCCGCCGTCGTATGCGGGCGGCGTCACCGTCGCTCCGGGCACCGCCGCGGCAGCCGCGTCAGACGTGTCGCCGAGGCGGATCGGGCCGACGCCCGATCCGGTGATCGACCACTCGCCCCAGGGTCCGGCGGCATCGCCCACCGGCTCGGTCGACGTCGCCGGAGGTGTCGCCGTCAGCGTCTCGACGAGCTCGGACTCGGCATCGATCGCGGCCGCCTGCAGCAGCTCCGCCGCGGCAGCCGGGTCGATCGGTGCGGACTCGGGCAGGGATGTCTGCAGGTGCACGAGCGTGTTGCCGAGTGCTGCGAACCCGTGGAACACCCTCCAGCCGCCGGAGGAAGGATCCGCGTTGAGCGCCCCCGCCAGCGCACGGACGCCTTCCTGCTCCTCCGCGACGACCGACTCGAAGGTGTTGCGGCCGTCATAGTCGAACTCTCCGCACTCGGCTGCTGCACGCTCGAGCTGATCCATCCGCGCGGCCGCGTGCGCCGCGTCGGCGAACTGCATGGCGACCACTCTGTTGGAGCTGAACTCGGTGTCGCTCGGCATCGACCAGGACATCGTCCGGGTCGCCAGAGCACCGAGCGTCTGCTCCATGTACAACACGCCGCAGATCGCGGGGACGAACTCCGGCCCACCGCCGTCCGAGATCTGCTCCAGCACGTCGGACGGAGCGCTGACGTCGGCCGCGGACGGGATCAGGGCGACGATGTCGTCAGAGGAGGGCAGAAGCCACGTGAGCTCGTCGCCGACGAAGGACACCGGCCCCGAGTACGGCTCCGGAGACGTGGCCTCGGGCGTCGGCGACGACGGCGGCGAGGACTCCTCCGCCGGTGCGCAGGCGGTCAACGCGAGAAGCGCTCCGACTCCGACGACCCCGAGAACGACCTGCACTCGTCGACGATTCACCACACGCATGACATACCCTCCCGCTCGCTCGTCACGTCGAGATCCGACGTCCCCCTGCGGCGAGCATACGGACGCACCGACCCGCCGACGAGAGTCGCATCCATGTCGATATCAGAATGAGAGGAATCGCATGCCGAGCGCCGTATATTTCGAGGTCGCGCGCTCTCATGCGCTACGGTCGCTTTACTGACCGATCATTCGGTAAGTTGATCGTGGCGACGCCGCGTCGCCTTCCCCCTATTGCAGAACGATGGAGTTCGCATGACGTCCGCAGTCTCCGCACGCAGTTCGACCGCCCGGATGCCCGGCGAGGAACGGCGGGTCCTCGCCAGCACCCTCGTCGGCACCTCGATCGAGTGGTACGACTTCTTCATCTACGCGCAGGCCGCCGGCCTCGTCCTCGCCCCGTTGTTCCTCGCGCCGATCGCCGAGGAGAACAAGGGGTTCGCGCAGGTGCTGTCCTTCGCCACCATCGGCATCTCCTTCCTCTTCCGACCGCTCGGAGCCATCGTCGCGGGCCACCTCGGCGACAAGCTGGGGCGCAAGAAGATGCTGGTGTTCACCCTGGTGATGATGGGACTGTCCACGTCTCTCATCGGCCTGCTCCCGACCTATGCCGCGATCGGCGTCGCCGCCCCCATCCTCCTCATCGTGCTGCGCATCCTGCAGGGATTCTCGGCCGGAGGCGAATGGGGTGGAGCCGCCCTGATGGCCGTCGAGCACGCGCCGAAGAACCGCAGAGGGCTCTTCGGCGCCTTCCCGCAGATCGGCGTGCCGATCGGCATGATCCTCGCGACGGCGACGCTCTGGGTGCTGACCAGCTCGATGTCGCCCGAGGCGTTCCTCGAATGGGGCTGGCGCATCCCGTTCCTGATGTCGATCGTGCTGATCGCCGTCGGCTACGTGATCCGGCGTGCCGTCGACGAGAGCCCCGTCTTCGAGGATCTCCGTCGCCGCCGTCAGGAAGCCTCTGCGCCGCTCGGCCGCCTGTTCCGCAAGAACACCAAGCAGGTCGTGCTCACCGCACTCATCTTCATCGGCAACAACGCCGCGGGATACCTGCTGATCGCCTTCTTCGCGACCTACGCGGTCACCGCTCTCGGAATGGAGCGCCCTCCCGTACTGCTGGCCACGACGCTCGCGTCCTTCGGATGGCTCATCTTCACGCTCTGGGGCGGTCATCTCTCCGACCGGCTCGGGCGCGTTCGCACCTTCCAGATCGGGTACATCGCGCTCGCCCTCTGGGCGGTGCCGATGTGGTTCCTGATCGACACGGCGAACATCCTCTGGTACTTCGTCGCGCTGTTCGTCATGACGTTCGCGCTCGGTCTCTCCTACGGTCCGCAGGCAGCGCTCTACGCCGAGATGTTCCCCGCCAACGTGCGGTACTCGGGCGTCTCGATCGGATACGCGCTCGGTGCCATCCTCGGCGGCGCGTTCGCGCCGATGATCGCGGAGTCGCTGATGAACCAGTTCCAGGCGGCCTGGACGATCGGCGTCTACATCGCGGTCGCGGCGGTGATCTCGCTCGTCGCGGTGTCGCTGGTGAAGGAGCCCAAGGGCGTCGACCTGCACGCCTGAGCGACGCACCTCTCCCCCGACCCGACGGGCCGGTCGTTCACGCGACCGGCCCGTCGTCCGTTCCCGCGGCTGTTCCCGCGGCCGTTCCCGCGGCGAGGGCCTCGGAGGCCGCCGCACGGGTGTCCGCCGCGGTCGCCGCCGTCAGCACGGCCTTCGCTGCGGCCACGCACTGGGCCTCGGTGACAGCGGCGAGCGCGGCGGCGACGCGACCGAGCGCCCGCGGCGTCATCGACAGCGAGGTGACGCCGAGGCCCACGAGCACCGGCGCGAGAGCGGGGTCCGCGGCGGCCTCGCCGCACACCCCGACCGGGAGATCCCACCGGCGACCGGCCTCGCCGACCGCGCCGATCAGCCGGAGCACGGCGGGCTGCCACGGATCGTTGAGTTCGCCGAGCTCGGCGAGCAGCCGGTCGGCGGCCAACGCGTACTGGGCGAGGTCGTTGGTGCCGATGCTGACGAAGTCGACGACCTCGAGCATCTCGGAAGCGAGCAGCGCCGCCGACGGAGTCTCGACCATGATGCCGACCGTCATGAGCCCTGCAGCGCGGGCACTCTCGGCGAAGGCGCGGGCCTCCTCGACCGTCGCCACCATCGGCGCCATCACCTCGACGACCGCGGACTCCGCCTCGGCCGCCCTCGCCAACGCATGCAGTTGCTCGTCGAGCAACGCGGGCGAGCGACGAGAGATCCGCAGGCCGCGGATCCCCAGCGCGGGATTGTCCTCGGCATCCGCGTTCGCGAAGGGCAGCGGCTTGTCACTGCCCGCATCGAGCGTGCGCACGACGACCCGGCGACCGCGGAAGGCCGCGAACACACCGCGATAGGCGGCGACCTGCTCGTCGATCGACGGCGCGTCGACCCGGTCGAGGAAGCAGAACTCGGTGCGGAAGAGCCCGACGCCCTCGGCTCCGGATGCCACGGCGGTGACCGCATCCGCCGCGCCGCCGACATTGGCGAGCAGGGCGATGCGTCGCCCGTCGGCCAGCATGCCTTCGCCGCGGAACGGCACCGCGACGGCCGCCGCCTCCGCCGCCGCGACCGTCGCCGCGTCGGGGGCGATCTCGACGGTCCCGCGATCGCCGTCGACCAGCGCGGTGACACCGGGCACGATGCCCGTCGCCCCGGCGACCCCGACCACGGCGGGGATCCCGAGCGAGCGGGCGATGATCGCGGTGTGCGAGGTGGGCCCGCCTCTCTCGGTCACGAGAGCGACGCAGTTGCCGCCGTCGAGCGCCGCCGCATCGGCGGGCGCGAGATCGACCGCGACCAGGGCGAACGGCTCGTCGCGGTCGGGGACTCCGGGCACATCGATCTCGAGGATCTCGGCGATGAGGCGATCCCGGATGTCGCGGATGTCGGCGGCGCGCTCGGCCATCCGACCCCCGAGGGCGGTCAGCCCCTTCTCGTGCGCGACCGCGGTCTCCCACACGGCACGCGCCGCAGAGAGCCCCTTCGTGCGGACCCGCAGCGACGCGTCACCGACCAGTTCCGGGTCGGAGGCGAGAAGACGCGACGCGTCGAGGATCGCGCGCGCCTGTCCGGTCGCCCGTGCAGTGCGTCCGCGCAGCTGATCCGCGACCGCCACGGACGCCCACTCGATCGCCGACACCTCGCGCTCCCGATCGGCGGCAGCGACGACGACGTCGGGATCGGGCTCGCCGACCGGTGGTCCGAGGAGAACCACCGGCGCGGCGACTCGACCGCCGCTGACCCCTCGACCGCGCAGCACGGTGCCGGCGAGCACCGGGGCCACCTCGGATGCGCGCTCGGCGGCGTTCGGGGCCGGTACACCCGCCGCGGCCGTCGGGCCCGCCTGACCCGCCGGGCCCGCCTGACCCGCCGAGGCCGCCGGGGCCGGCGGACTGGCGGTCCCCTCCCCGAACCCGTCATCGAACAGGGCCGCCACGCGCGCGAGCACAGCCTCGGACCCGGCCCCGCTCGCCGAGAGCTCGACCTCGTCGCCCTGCGCGGCGCCGAGGATGAGCATGCGAGACAGACTCGCCGCCGACGCGTCGGGCCCGTCGGGCAGCCGGCGAAGCCGCACATCCGCCCCGACCGACGCCTCGGCGATCAGGGCGGCGGGACGAGCGTGGATGCCGAGAGGATTGCGCACCACCACCACGCGCGTCACCGCGTCGGGATGCCGCCCGGTCGAGACGGCCTCTCCTGGCGTCGACTCGGCCTCCGGGACTCCGAGCTGCCCTGTCTTCGCACCCAACGCCGCCGAGGCCTCCGCGGCGACCAGATCGAGCGAGCCGCCGGCCGTCGCAGACACAACGGCGGCGAGCAGCCCCTCCACGAACGGGGCCGGCGCCAGGCGCACCGGCACGTCGCTCAGTCGGAGCTCGAGTGCGAGCTCCGCGCTGAGCACCGCGGAGCCCAGGTCCATCAACACGAGCACGCCGTCGCAGTCGGCTGCGAGTTCGTCGATCGCCGCGGCCACCGCGACCGCATCCGTCCCGAGGATGGGCGTGCCGTCGGCATCCGCTCCTGCGCCGGCGGCGACCCGCACGCGCACTCCCCCGCCCTGCACCATCTGCAGGGCGAGCTCGAGCGCCGCCTCCCCGAGTCGAGCACTGTGGGAGACGGCGACGATGCCGATCATCAGGACGATTCCGGGGCGGGTGAGGCGGTCTCCACGGTGGCCCGCGCGAGCGCCTCGAACAGCAGCGTGGTCGACGCGGCGCCGGGGTCGAGGTGACCGGCGCTGCGCTCGCCCAGGTAGCTCGCGCGTCCCTTGCGGGCGACGAGGGGCTCGGTGGCGTCGCGACCGGATGCCGCGGCCTGCGCCGCCGCCGCCGTGGCCGCACCGAGATCCGCGCCGCCGGTGACCTCGGCATCGAAGGCATCGACCGCCGGAGCCATGGCGTCGATCATCGTCTTGTCGCCCACCTCGGCCTTGCCGCGGGCGACGATCCCGTCGAGCCCGGCCCGCAGCGACGCCGCCAGAGCCGGAGCGTCGAGCGCGGTCACGGGCCCCGCGGCCACTCCCATCCGCAGGAACAGAGTCCCGTACAGCGGGCCGCTCGCGCCGCCGACCGAGCTCACCAGGGTCATGCCGACCGTCTTGAGCAGCTCGTCGACCGTGTCGGGCACGCCCGCGTCCAGCTTCGCGACCACCGCATCCATACCTCTCGACATGTTCGCGCCGTGGTCGGCGTCACCGATCGCGGAGTCGAGCTCGGTGAGCCACTCCCTCTTCTCGACGATCACGTCGCGGAACCCGTGTATCCAGGCCGACAGCTCCGCCGGACCGAGCGCCGCCATCAGGCGCCCCACCGCAGACCGGGGGTGTTCACGGGCGCGTCCCACAGTCGCAGCAGCTCGTCATCGGCTGTGAGCACGGTGAGCGAGCACCCGGCCATGTCGAGCGAGGTGATGTAGTTCCCGACCAGATTTCTGGCGATCTGCACGCCGGCCTTCTCGAGCAGCGGCACGACCTCGCCGTACATCAGGTACAGCTCGATCAGAGGCGATCCGCCCATGCCGTTGAGCATCACGATCGCGGGTCCGGCCGCGTCGAGATCCGCCAGGATCGGCTCGACGAGCTGGCGGGCGATCTCGGACGCCGGAGCCAGGGGCTCCCGGTGTCGGCCCGGCTCGCCGTGGATGCCGATGCCGATCTCCATCTGGTCGTCCGGAAGATCGAACGTGGGCTTGCCCGCCGCGGGCACGGTGCAGCTCGTGAGTGCCATGCCCATCGAGCGCCCCTGCCCGACGATCCGCTGCGCGAGCTCGACCACCGAGGCGAGATCCTGACCCTCTTCGGCCGCTGCGCCGACGAGCTTCTCGAGCAGCACGGTGAGCCCCACCCCACGGCGCCCTGCCGTGTACAGGGAGTCCTGCACGGCGACGTCATCGTCGACGATCACGGTGCCGACCTCGATGCCCTCCATCGCTGCGAGCTCCGCGGCCATCTCGAAGTTCAGCACGTCTCCGGTGTAGTTCTTCACGATGTGCAGCACGCCGGCGCCCCGATCGACCGCTTTGGTCGCGGCCTGCACGCGATCGGGGGTGGGCGAGGTGAAGACCTCGCCGGCCACGGCCGCATCGAGCATCCCGACGCCGACGTAGCCGCCGTGCAGGGGCTCATGTCCGGATCCGCCTCCCGACACCACCGCCACCTTGCCCTGCTCCTTGGGCGTCGCCCGCGTGATCACCTGGGTCTCGTGGTCGACCGACAGCTCCGGATGCGCGAGGGCGACGCCCCGCAGCGATTCGGCCAGCACATCGGCGGGGTTGTTGATGAGCTTCTTCATCGTTCGATCTCCCTTGATCTCTGCGGCGGCGAACTTTCGCGATATCGGAAAGGCATTCGTCACTGTCGAATATGCTCCTGCCCGACACCGCCCGCAACAGTTCTCGCGAGTGGGGATCGACGCGCCCGGTCGTTCACGCCCGGTCGCGCGCCCTTCTCAGCGCGACTGCAGTCCGTCGAGGCTCACCCGGAGGATGTCCTCACCCAGCTCGTCGGGATCCACGGAGCCACCGGGCCGGTACCACTCGACCACGGAGTTGATCATGCCGAAGATCAGCCTCGTCGCGACCGCGGCATCCACGTCATCGCGGATGAGCCCCTCGGCCTGAGCCTCGGAGACGATCGCGGTGACCCGCTGGTCGAACGCGCGGCGGCGCACCAGCGCGGCCGTCTCGACGTCGCCGTTGCCGCGCACCCGCAGCAGCAGCGTCACCGAGGGGAGCTTCTCGGTGAGCACGCGCACGGCCCCGCGGATGATCGATCGCAGACGGTCGGCGGCGAGCGGATGCCGGGCGGTCGCGTCGTCCACGACGGCCTCGAGAGCGTCGAGCGCGTCGTTCAGGGCGAGCTCGAGGATCGCCGACTTGGAGTCGAAGTGGTGATAGAGCGCGGACTTCGTCAATCCCAGAGTGGCACTGAGGTCGGCGACGCTGGTCGCGTCGTAGCCCTGCTCGTTGAACACCTTGACCGCGACGGCGAGCACCTGCTCACGGTCGTAGCCGGGCCGGCCGCGTCGGGGGGCCGGTGCATCGGATCGGGGCTGCGACATGCGCCAAGTCTGTCATTCCTGCGGAGTTGCCATTCGCCTCCCGATCTGAGATCGTATTCCTGACCGATCGGTCTGAAATTATCGCCAGCGTCGGTGATCGAGAGGATGATGATGTCCGAGGCCTATCTCGTCGATGGCGTCCGCACCCCCGTCGGGCGCTACGGAGGGGCACTCGCGTCCGTGCGCCCCGACGACCTCGCAGCCCTGGTGGTGGGTGAGACCGCCCGCCGGTCCGGCCTTCCCGTCGAGGAGATCGACGAGGTGATCCTCGGCGCTGCGAACCAGGCGGGCGAGGACAACCGCAACGTGGCGCGCATGGCCGTGCTGCTCGCGGGTCTCCCCGACTCGATCCCCGGCCTGACCGTCAACCGTCTCTGCGCCTCGGGGATGTCGGCCATCGCCCTCGCCGCGAACGCCGTGCGCGCAGGAGACGCCGACCTCGTCATCGCGGGCGGCGTCGAATCCATGACCCGTGCGCCCTGGGTGCAGGCGAAGCCCGACCGGGCATGGGCACGGCCCGGTGCCGCGTTCGACACGTCGATCGGCTGGCGCTTCACGAACCCCCGGCTGAGCGCGCGCGACAAGGCGACGTTCTCGATGCCGGAGACGGCGGAGGAGGTCGCGCGCGTCGATGCGATCAGTCGGGCGGATGCCGACGCTTTCGCTCTGCAGAGCCACGAGCGGGCGATCGCCGCGATCGACGCCGGGCGCTTCGCCGCCGAGATCGTGGGAGTCGAGACGAACCGGGGGCTCGTCGAGACCGACGAGGGTCCTCGACGGGACACCACCCTCGACGCACTCGCGGGGCTGCGTGCGGTCGTCGCCGGCGGCGAGGTCGTCACCGCCGGGAACTCCAGTTCGCTGAACGACGGATCGTCCGCGATCGTCGTGGCGAGCGCCGAGGCCGTCGAACGGCACGGACTGCGCCCGCGTGCGCGCATCGTGGCATCCGCGACAGCCGCGCTCGCTCCCGAGATCATGGGTCTGGGCCCGGTGCCCGCCACCCAGAAGGCGCTCGCCAAGGCGGGTCTGCAGATCGGCGACCTCGGCGCCGTCGAGCTGAACGAGGCCTTCGCCTCGCAGTCCCTCGCCTGCATGCGCCGCCTGGGACTCGACCCGGCGATGGTCAACGCCGACGGTGGCGCCATCGCGCTCGGCCATCCGCTGGGATCCAGCGGCTCGCGACTGATCGTGACGCTTCTCGGACGGCTCGAGCGCGAGAACGCACGCTACGGACTGGCCACGATGTGCGTGGGCGTCGGGCAGGGCGCCGCCATGATCGTCGAGCGCCTGACGTGACCCTGCACATCGAGGAGCAGGACGACCGGATCGTCGCGACGCTGGACCGCCCCGAGAAGCGCAACGCCATCGACCAGGCGACGGTCGACGCGCTGCACGGGCTGTGCGCGATGCTCGAGGATGCTCCGCGCACGCTGATCCTCGCGGGATCGGGCGGTGTCTTCGCCGCCGGCGCCGACATCGCACAGCTGCGCGACCGCACCGCCGACGACGCCAGGCGCGGCATCAACGCGACCGTGTTCATCCGCATCCATGAGCTGCCGATGCCCGTGGTCGCCGCGATCGACGGCTACGCCCTCGGCGGCGGGGCCGAGCTCGCCTACGCCGCGGACATCCGCATCGCCACGCCGTCCCTCCGCATCGGCAACCCCGAGACCGGACTCGGGATCATCGCGGCGGCAGGCGCCACCTGGCGCCTGCCCGAGATCGTCGGCGAGGCGCGAGCCGGCGAACTGCTGCTCACCGGTCGAGCGCTCGACGCCGAGGAAGCGCTGCGCTGGGGCCTGGTCTCGTCGGTGCATCCGGCCGACGAGCTGCTCGCCGCAGCTCACGGGATCGTCGATCGCATCGCGGCGAACGATCCGCTGGCGACCCAATACACGAAGCGGGCCCTGCGCACCCCTCGAGCGCAGCACCCGGCGATCGAACTCGAGCTGCAGGCCGAGCTGTTCGACTCGCCGGAGAAGCACCGCCGGATGACCGCATTCCTCGAGAGGAAGACCCGATGAGCGAGACCACCCGCCCGCTGAGCGAGCGCACCGACCCCACCCGCCCGCTGAGCGAGCGGAGCGAGACGAAGCGCGCCCACGTCGCACCGGCACACGTGGGCGTGCTGGGCGGCGGGCGCATGGGCGCCGGCATCGCGCATGCGTTCCTGCTCGCGGGTTCGCACGTGAGCGTGGTCGAGCGGGACGCGGCCAGCGCTGACGCCGCCCTGACGCGCATCAGCGACAGCATCCGCAGATCCGTCGAACGCGACTCCTCTCTGGATGCGGCAGAGCTCGCCGACCGGCTCACGACCGGTACCGACATCGCGGCGTTCGCTGCGGTCGACCTCGTGATCGAGGCGGTACCGGAGGACCGTGCCCTCAAGGACGATGCCCTCGGTCGCGCCGAAGTGGCGATGCCGGCTCACGCGACGCTGGCGAGCAACACCTCATCGATCTCGATCGACGATTTGGCTGCGGATCGGCTGCGCCCCGAGCGCTTCCTCGGTCTGCACTTCTTCAACCCCGTGCCGGCGTCGGCGCTCGTCGAGATCGTGCGCGGCGGCCGGACCGAGACGGCGATCGTCGACAGCGCGACCGGATGGGTGAGCGCTCTCGGCAAGACACCGATCGTCGTGAGCGACTCGCCGGGCTTCGCCTCGTCCCGACTGGGCGTGATGCTCGGCCTCGAGGCGATCAGGATGCTCGAGGAGGGCGTCGCCTCGGCAGCCGACATCGACGCGGCGATGACGCTCGGATACCGGCATCCGATGGGCCCCCTGCGCACGACCGACGTGGTCGGCCTCGATGTGCGCCTGGGGATAGCCGAGGAGCTGGAGCGCACGCTCGGCGCGCGCTTCGCTCCGCCGGACCTCCTGCGGCGCCTGGTCGCCGAAGGAAAGCTCGGTCGCAAGAGCGGCGAAGGGTTCTACGCATGGAACGAGGAGAGATGACCGAGTATCTGCCGAGCTATGTCCAGGGCGAGTGGTGGACGCCGTCGTCCCCCGTGCGCTCCACCGAGGTGCGAGATGCGTCCACCGGCGACGTCGTCGCGCACGTCTCCACCGACGGCCTCGACCTCGCCGGGGCGCTGGAGCACGCGCGTTCGGTGGGGCAGAGAAGCCTCGGCGCTCTCACCTTCCACCAGCGTGCGGTGCTGCTGAAGCAGTTCGCGCTCGCGCTCACCGAACGCAAGGACGAGCTGTATGCGCTGTCGTCCCGCACGGGCGCCACGAAGAACGACTCGTGGGTCGACATCGACGGCGGAATCGGCGTGCTGTTCTCGTATTCCGGAAAGGGACGGCGCGAGCTGCCCAACAGCCGCGTTCACGTCGACGGTCCGGTCGAGCCGCTCTCGAAGGACGGATCCTTCCTCGGTCGTCACGTCTACACGACGCTGCCCGGCGTCGCGGTGCAGATCAACGCGTTCAACTTCCCCGTGTGGGGATCGCTCGAGAAGTTCGCTCCGGCGTTCCTCGCCGGCATGCCCACGCTGGTGAAGCCCGCCACCCCGACGGGATACCTGGCGGAGGCGATGGTGCGCATCCTCGTCGAGTCCGGACTGCTGCCCGAAGGGTCTCTCCAGCTCGTCAGCGGAAGCGTTCCCGAGCTGTTCGAGAACCTGCGACTCGGCGATATCGTCGGCTTCACCGGCAGCGCGTCGACGGCGGAGAGCCTCAAGGCCCACCCCGCCGTGCAGGTCGGAGGCGTGCGCTTCACCGCCGAGACCGACTCGATCAACGCGTCGGTGCTGGGCACCGACGCCGTCGAGGGGACGCCCGAGTTCGACGCCTACGTGCGCCAGCTCGTCACGGAGATGACGACCAAGGCCGGCCAGAAGTGCACGGCGATCCGCCGCGCGATCGTGCCCGCGGGCTCGGCGGACGCCGTGATCGCGGCCGTGCGGGCGCGCATCGCCGAGAAGACCGTGCTCGGCGACCCGCGCGCCGAGGGCGTCACGATGGGCCCTCTCGCCTCGACCGCGCAGCGCGACGAGGTGCTTCGCCAGGTGCAGAGACTGCAGACGGGCGGCGGGCGGATCGTCGTCGGCACCACCGATGTCCCGGACGTGCGCCTCGCCGACGGCAGCACGGGCCCCTCCCTTCAGGGGGCGTTCGTCTCGCCGGTGCTGCTGCGTTTCGACGACTCGGGATCCGAGGCCGCGCACTCGATCGAGGCGTTCGGTCCGGTCTCCTCGCTGATCACCTACGACACCACCGCCGACGCCGCGGCGCTCGTGGCGAGGGGCGGAGGCTCCCTCGTCACGAGCATCGCGACCCACGACCCGGTGCAGGCTGTGGAGTTGGCCGCGCGCATCGCGCCTTTCAACGGCCGGATGCTGCTGCTCGACCGCGATGACGCGCGATCGTCGACCGGTCACGGCTCCCCGCTCCCCACCCTCGTGCACGGAGGACCCGGCCGGGCCGGCGGCAGCGAGGAGCTCGGCGGCATCCGCGCGGTGCTCCACCACATGCAGCGCACCGCCGTGCAGGGCTCACCCGACATGCTCACCGCGCTGACCGGTGTGTGGCACGCCGGGGCTGCCGCGCACAGCGACGGCCGGCATCCGTTCCGCAAGTCGCTCGCAGAGCTCCGCATCGGCGATCAGATCGTGTCCGCGTCGCGCGAGGTGACGCTCGCCGACATCGAGACCTTCGCGCACTTCACCGGCGACACGTTCTACGCGCACATGGATGAGGCGGCCGCCGCCGCCAACCCGTTCTTCCCCGGTCGGGTCGCCCACGGCTACCTGCTCGTCTCCTGGGCGGCCGGGCTGTTCGTCGACCCGGAGCCCGGCCCCGTGCTCGCCAACTACGGGCTCGAGAACCTGCGGTTCATCACCCCCGTCTCCCCCGGCGACACGATCCGCGTCGAGCTCACCGCCAAGCAGATCACTCCCCGCGAGACCGACGGGTACGGCGAGGTGCGCTGGGATGCCGTGATCCGCAATCAGAGCGACGAGCTCGTCGCGACATACGACGTGCTCACCCTCGTCGAGAAGGACGACACCACCGAGGTCGTGGCCGCATGAGGCCCATGATGCAGCGCGATGCCGCCTCGGCCATGCTCGGCATGGTCATCGAGCTCGACGTGCCGGGAGAGGCCGTCGTGTCGATGACGGTGCGCGACGACATGCTCAACGGCTTCGCGATCACGCACGGCGGTCTGGTGTTCACTCTCGCCGACACCGCCTTCGCGATCGCCTGCAACGAGGATGAACGGGTCACCGTCGCCGGTGGCGCCGACATCGCCTTCCTGAAGTCGACGAGCGCGGGGCAGCGGCTGACCGCACACGCCGTGCGCCGGGTCGTGAGCGGCCGCAACGGGCTCTACGACGTCACCGTCACCGATGACTCAGGAGACGTGGTCGCCGAGGTGCGGGGCCGCTCACTCACGACGAACCGCTCGCATCCCGCCTGAGCACCCCCGCGTCCACCCCCCCTGTTCACGACGAAGGAGTCGACGATGACCGCTACCCGTGCCGACATCGGAACCGAACCCGAACTGCATTCGCCCGATCAGCTCGCCCGTCTGCAGCTGGAGCGTCTGCAGTGGACCGTGCACCACGCGTGGGAGAACGTGCCGACGTATCGCCGGAAGTTCGCCGAGCACGGCGTGCACCCCGACGACATCCGCACGCTCGACGACGTGCAGAAGCTGCCCTTCACCACCAAGGCCGATCTGCGCGAGAGCTACCCCTTCGGGATGTTCGCCGTTCCCCTGCCCGATGTCCGGCGCATCCACGCGTCGTCCGGCACGACGGGGCGTCCGACCGTGGTCGGCTACACCGAGGGCGACCTCGACCGCTGGGGCGACCTGGTCGCGAGGTCGCTGCACGCGGCGGGGATCCGGGCGGGGATGAAGGTGCACAACGCCTACGGATACGGGCTCTTCACCGGAGGACTCGGGGCGCACGCCGGCATCGAACGGCTCGGCGCCACGGCGATCCCCGTGTCGGGAGGGCAGACCGCACGACAGGTGCAGTTGATCCGGGATTTCGAACCGGATGCCATCCTGTGCACCCCCAGCTACCTGCTCACGATCGCGGATGCGATGGAGGCGGCCGGGATCGACCCGACCGCGACGTCGCTGCGGGTGGCGGTGCTGGGCGCCGAGCCCTGGACGAACGAGATGCGTCGCGAGATCGAACGTCGACTGCACATCGATGCGGTCGACATCTACGGTC
This sequence comes from Microbacterium sp. Root553, assembly GCF_001426995.1. Taxonomy (NCBI): domain Bacteria; kingdom Bacillati; phylum Actinomycetota; class Actinomycetes; order Micrococcales; family Microbacteriaceae; genus Microbacterium; species Microbacterium sp. Root553. The sequence continues at coordinate 28,520 of NZ_LMFY01000001.1, forward strand.
TCAGCGAGGTGATGGGACCCGGTGTCGCGAGCGAGAGCGTGTTCACGAAAGACGGCCCGCACATCTGGGAGGACCACTTCCTGCCCGAGATCATCGACGGCGACACCGGCGGGCGGCGGGCGGACGGCGAACTCGGCGAGCTGGTCTTCACCTCGCTCACCAAGGAGGCGTTCCCCGTCATCCGATACCGGACGCGGGATCTCACACGGCTTCTCCCGGGCACGACCTACCCGGCGCTCCGGCGCATGGAGAAGATCACCGGGCGCAACGACGACATGATCATCCTGCGCGGCGTGAACCTCTTCCCCACGCAGATCGAGGAACTCGTGATGGGCATCGAGACCCTGACGCCGCACTTCGTGCTCGAGCTGCATCGTGCCGGTCAGCTCGACACGATGACCGTGCGCATCGAGCGACACCCGTCGTTGAGCGCCGAGGAGTGCGAGGCCGCCGCAGCGGTGCTCACCCACCGGATCAAGATGCACATCGGCACCAGCGTCGACGTCGAGGTCGAGGAGCCGGGCGCGCTCCCTCGGAGCGAGGGCAAGTACAAGCGCGTGTACGACCTGCGATGAGGTGCTCCGGTCGGAGCTGCGTCATCGGCATCAGCCGCGGAGCGCGAGGACGAACGGGAGCACCTCCGTGGCACCGGCCTGACGCAGCGTGCGGGCGGCGATGGTCAGAGTCCACCGGCTGTCGGCCAGGTCGTCGACGAGGAGGACGGGGCCGTCGGGGATGTCGAGCCCCTGTGCGCTGAACCGGTCCCACAGACCGGCGAGACGGAAGACGCTGTTGCCGCCGGGCTGACCGGTCGGTCCGCCGTTCACCGGATCGAGCGCGCCGAGATAGGGAAGGCGGCCGATCTCGGCGATCCCGCGGGCGAGCGAGTCCACGAGCAGCGGATGCGACCGTGAGGGCATCGCGACCACCGCCACGGGGCGTTGCGCCCACCCCCACTCGGTGAGGACCCGCACGCATCCGCCGAGAACCTGCGGGATGACGGGAGCATCGGCGGCTCCCGCCGCGAAGAGCTCCCGCAGCCTGCCACCCCAGCCGAGGTCGGTCAGACGTGCGAGGGCACGCCCCTCCCCCGCCTGCTCGTCGGCGGGGATGCGTCCTTTGACGGGGACGTCGAGCCGATCGGCCCCGGTCGGCCACGCGCGACGCGGTTCGACCGGCACGCCGACCCGGTCGAGCGAGTGCGCCGCCTGGGTCGTCGCGGACTCGCCGATCTCGCTCGGGAACCACACCCCCGCGCAGTTGTCGCACCGACCACAGGGCGCGGCGGTGTCGTCATCGAGGGATCTCTGGAGGAACTCCATCCGGCATCCGTCGGTCTGCTCGTAGTCGATCATGTGCTGCTGCTCGGCACGGCGTTCGGCCGCGATGCGCTCATAACGCTCGGCGTCGTAGACCCACGGCTCCCCGGTCGCGATCCACCCTCCCTGCACCCGTCGCACCGCTCCGTCGACGTCGAGCACCTTGAGCAGCAGCTCGAGCGGCGTGCGCCGGATGTCGACCATCGCTTCGAGCGCCGGCGTCGAGATCGGCTGATCGCCCAGCGCGCCGATCACGCGCTCGGCCCGCTCGCGGTCGGGCATCGACGCCGTCGCGAAGTAGTGCCAGATGTCGCGGTCTTCGACGCCGGGCAGCAGCAGGACGTCGGCGCTCTCGCTCGCGCGCCCCGCACGACCGACCTGCTGGTAGTAGGCGACCGGCGACGAGGGTGCACCGAGATGCAGGACGAAGCCGAGGTCGGGCTTGTCGAACCCCATGCCGAGAGCGCTCGTCGCGACGAGAGCCTTGACCTCGTTGCGCTTCAGCATCCCCTCGGACTCCGCGCGCTCGTCGGTGTCGGTCTGGCCCGTGTAGGCGCGCACCTCGTGCCCGTGCTCGCGCAGCAGCCGCGCGGTGTCGACGGCCGCGGCGACCGTCAGCGTGTAGATGATGCCCGAGCCGGGCAGGTCGTCGATGTGGCTCAGCAGCCAGGCGAGGCGGCTCGCCGAATCACGCAGGCGCAGCACTCCGAGCCGCAGCGAGGTGCGGGCCAGCGGGCCTCTGATCGTCAGCACTTCGGGGCCATCACCGGATTCCTCCGCGGCGCCCGTGCCGAGCTGCTCGGCGACATCGGCGACGACCCGGCTGTTGGCCGTGGCGGTCGTCGCGAGAACGGGCACCGCGACGGGCATCTGCTCGATCAGATCGCGCAGCCGCCGATAGTCGGGGCGGAAGTCATGCCCCCAATCGCTGATGCAGTGCGCCTCGTCGACCACCAGCATGCCGATCCGTCGCACGAGAGCGGGCAGCTGCTGCTCACGGAACGCGGGGTTGTTGAGTCGCTCCGGAGACACCAGCAGCACGTCGACCTCGTCGCGGTCGAGCTGCTGCATCACCTCGGACCACTCGTGCGCGTTGGTCGAGTTGATCGCCACGGCGCGCACGCCGGCCCGCTCGGCGGCGGCGATCTGATCGCGCATCAGAGCGAGCAGCGGCGAGACGAGCACGGTCGGCCCCGCCCCCTGTCGTCGCAGCAGCAGGGTCGCGACGAAGTACACCGCGGACTTGCCCCACCCCGTGCGCTGTACGACGAGCGCGCGACGCCGCCCCTCGACGAGCGCTTCGATCGCCTCGTACTGGCCGTCGTGGAAGTCGGCGTCGGGGCGGCCGACGAGCTCGCGCAGCGCGCCGAGAGCGGCGCCACGGGTGTCGACGGGTGCGGAGGAAGTCATGCCTCCACTCTGCCCGACCCCACCGACACCCCGGCCCCTCCCTCCACAGCCCGATCCGCGCCCGGGCCCGACCACGTCGTCTAGCGTGGAGAGATGATCACCCGAGAACTGGCCGTATCCCTGCGCGACGCCGGCCTCGTGTGGCACCCCGCGGAGGGCGATCGCTTCCAGCTCGATCTGCCGGACGAGGTGGAGCTCGAAGCCGAGGCCGATGTGTTCACGGTCAGCGGGATGACCATCGAGGCCCGCCAGACTCCCAGCGGAACCGACCTCGCGTTCAACGGCACGACGGAGTGGGCCCTCGATGCGGTCACGCTGGCGGACGCTGTCTGGCTTCCGCGGGAGGATCAGCTGCGCGAGCTCCTGCGCGGCACGTTCCGCTCGCTGACGCGCCTCTCCGACGCCTTCGTCGTCGAGGTCGAGATCGCGGGCTCGACCCTGCGATTCGAGCATCCGGATCCGTCCGAGGCCTACGGCCGCGCACTTCTCGACCTCGTCGCGCGCTCGCGCTGAGCGCCCCGCCTTGCGCGCCGACGACCCTCGTGTCAGAATTACCTAACGACCGGTCAGTAAAGCAGGTCGGATACCGAGGAGTCGATGATGACAAGCCCCGCAGATCTCTCCCTCATCACGGGAGAGTCCGCCGATGACCAGATCTCCGACGAGGAGCGCCTGTTCGACGAGCTCATCGCGAACGAGCAGCGCATCGAACCCCGCGACTGGATGCCCGAGGCCTACCGCAAGACGCTGATCCGTCAGATCTCGCAGCATGCGCACTCCGAGATCATCGGCATGCAGCCGGAGGGCAACTGGATCACCCGCGCGCCGAGCCTCAAGCGCAAGGCGATCCTCATGGCCAAGGTGCAGGACGAAGCCGGCCACGGGCTCTACCTCTACTCCGCCGCCCAGACCCTCGGCATCACTCGCGACGTGATGATGGACCAGCTCATCAGCGGCAGGGCCAAGTACTCGTCGATCTTCAACTACCCCACCCCGACCTGGGCCGACATGGGCGCGATCGGATGGCTCGTCGACGGCGCGGCGATCGTGAACCAGGTGCCGCTGTGCCGTGCCTCGTACGGCCCGTACGGCCGCGCGATGGTGCGCGTCTGCAAGGAGGAGTCGTTCCACCAGCGGCAGGGATTCGAGATCCTGCTCTCGCTCATGCAGGGCACCGACGAGCAGAAGCAGATGGCACAGGATGCCGTGAACCGCTGGTACTGGCCGAGTCTGGCGATGTTCGGCCCGCCGGACGACCAGTCCCCGAACTCCGCGCAGTCCATGAAGTGGAAGATCAAGCGCTTCACCAACGACGAGCTGCGCCAGCGCTTCGTCGGGATGCTCGTGCCGCAGGCGGAGATCCTCGGCGTCACCCTTCCCGATCCCGATCTGCGCCTCGACGAGGAGACCGGACAGTACGTGATCGGCGAGATCGACTGGGACGAGTTCTTCGAGGTGCTCCGCGGCAATGGGCCCTGCAACGCCGAGCGTCTGGAGCGTCGTCGCACGGCGCACGAAGACGGCGCGTGGGTGCGCGAGGCCGCCGCCGAGTACGCCCGCAAGCAGTCCCTTCGTCGGGCTCAAGGGCCGGTCGGAGTCGTGGCGTGATGGCGACCCCCGGAGCCGACGAGCGCGAGCCCTGGCCCCTCTGGGAGGTCTTCGTGCGCGCGAACCGCGGTCTGAGCCACGTGCACGTCGGGTCGCTGCATGCCCCGGATGCCGACCTGGCGATCCGCAACGCCCGCGACCTCTACACGCGTCGCGGCGAAGGCGTGTCGATCTGGGCCGTTCCCGCCGAGGCGATCACGACCAGCGACCCCGATGCCAAGGGCGCCTACTTCGAGAGCCCCGCAGGCAAGAACTATCGGCACGCCGTGTACTACACGGCCTCCGAAGGGGTGCCGCACCTGTGACGCTTCGACAGGCTCAGGGCCCCCTCGACGATGGCGACCTGCACGGCGACGTCTCGGTCGATGAGCTGCGACTGAGCGACGAGATCACCGGAACCGGCTCCGCCGCCGCATCCGCCGACATCGCCGAGTACGCGCTGTGGCTCGGCGACGACGCCCTGATCCTCTCCCAGCAGCTCGGCGAGTGGATCGCCCGCGCCCCCGAGCTGGAGGAAGACGTCGCCCTCGGCAACATCGCCCTCGACCTGCTGGGCCACGCACGCTCCTTCCTGCACTTCGCCGGCACCTACGACGGACGCTCCGAAGACGATCTCGCCTTCTTCCGTGACGAGCCTGAGTTCCGCAGCGCCTGGATCGTCGAGCAGCCCAACGGAGACTTCGCGCAGACGATCGCGCGCCAGTTCGTGGTGTCGACCTACATGTTCGAGCTCTACGCGGCTCTGCGCGCGAGCACCGAGCGGACGTTCGCGGCGATCGCCGAGAAGTCGCTCAAAGAGGTCGACTACCACCGCGACCACTCCGTGCAGTGGGTGCTGCGCCTGGCCGGCGGCACCGACGAGTCGAGGCGGCGGATCGTCCGGGCGCTCGGCGATGTCTGGCCGTACGTCGACGAGCTCTTCCGCGACGAACCCCTGATCGAGCGCCTCGGCGACGCCGCGGCGCGGCCCTCGACGCTCCGTCCCGGTTTCGACGCGGTCGTCGACACGGTCTTCGCCGACGCGGAGCTGACGACACCCGCCGTCGCGGCATCATCGGCCGGTGGACGGCGCGGCCACCACGCGACATCGCTCGGACATCTCCTCGCCGAGATGCAGGTGCTCGCGCGACGGCATCCGGGGGCATCGTGGTGACCCTTCGTCAAGCTCAGGGGCCGGAGCGGGCTCAGGAGCCGGAGCGGGCTCAGCGGGCCGAGTCCCACGCCGCCGCCTGGCGGATCGCCGCGGCCGTGGCCGATCCCGAGGTGCCGGTGCTCACGATCGAGGACCTCGGCGTGCTGCGGGCGGTCACCGTGCAGGGCGACACCGTCGTGGTCGACATCACCCCGACCTACAGCGGATGCCCGGCGATGGACACGATCCGCGACGACGTCATCCTCGCCCTGACCGCGGCCGGCTATGAGAACGTCGAGGTGCGCCTCGTCCTCTCCCCCGCCTGGACGACGGACTGGATGTCGGATGCCGGCACGCAGAAGCTGTCTCAGTACGGCATCGCTCCCCCGAGCGGACGGGCGGCGATCTCCTCCGGCCCGATCCGGCTGGCGATCAGCGTGCGATGCCCGCGCTGCGGCTCACTGGACACCCGCGAGGTGTCGCGTTTCGGATCCACCTCGTGCAAGGCGCTGTTCGAATGCCGCGCCTGTCTCGAGCCCTTCGACCACTTCAAGGTGCACTGATGTCGCTGTTCGCTCCGTCCGGTGCGGTGGCCCCCGCATCCGCCCCGCGTCCCGCCACGGCGGCGACCAGGAAACGGGCCCGTTTCCACACGCTGTCCGTCGAGGAGGTGCGGCCGCTCACCGACGACGCGGTCGAGGTGACCTTCGCCGTTCCCGCCGAGCTCGCCGACGAGTACGACCACCTGCCCGGCCAGTACGTGGCCCTGCGCACCACCCTCGAGGGCACCGAGGTGCGCAGGTCGTACTCGCTGTGCCGCGCCCCCGAGCACCGCACGGCGGAGCAGATCGCCGCGGGCGTGCCGACCCGCCTGAGCGTCGCCGTGAAGCGCGACGAGGGCGGGCTGTTCTCCACCTGGGCGCAGACGGGGTTGCATCCCGGGTTCGAGATCGACGTGATGAGCCCGCAGGGCACCTTCACCTCGGGCCTCGACGACCTCGATCACCGCCATGTCGTCGGCATCGCCGCGGGCTCGGGCATCACGCCGCTGATGGCACTCGCACACACCGTGCTGACCCGCTCGGAGACCTCGCGCTTCACGCTGCTGTACACGAATCGCTCGACGCTCGACGTGATGTTCCTCGAAGACCTCGCCGATCTGAAGGACCGGTACCCGACACGGCTGACGCTGCACCATGTGCTCTCGCGCGAGCAGCGCACCGCGCCGGTGCTGTCCGGACGCATCGACGAGGAGAAGCTGCGCACGATCCTGCGGATGCTGATCGACCCGACCGATGTCGACGAGTGGTTCCTCTGCGGCCCGCTCTCGCTCGTCGACCTGTGCCGCGAGGTGCTCGCCGACGTGGGCGTGCCGCGCGAGCACATCCGTTTCGAGCTCTTCACGACGGGCGACGAGCCGGTGCGTGCGGCACGACCGGTCGAGGTGCGGGCGGGAGAGCGCACGATCCGCATCGAGGTGACCCTCGACGGCGTCTCGTCGACCGTGCAGAGCCCGGTCGACGCCCACGAGTCCGTGCTGAACGCGGCGCTGCGTGTGCGCCCCGACGCACCCTTCGCCTGCGCGGGAGGTGTCTGCGGCACCTGCCGCGCGCGGGTCGTCGAGGGCAGCGTGACGATGACCGAGAACTACGCGCTCGAGCCGGACGAGATCGAGCGCGGTTACGTGCTGACCTGCCAGTCGCACCCGACGAGCGACCGCATCGTCGTCGACTACGACGTCTGAGGAGCATCCGATGATCGATCTCACCATCGCCGACAACACGGCGACCGTCGTGCTGAACGCTCCCGCGAAGCTGAACGCGCTCGACGAGCAGGCGATCCGCGACCTCGGGCACGCGTACGACGAGGCGGAGGCCGCGGGAGTGCGCGCTCTCGTCCTGCGCGGCGAAGGCCGGGCATTCTGCGCCGGCCGGGACATCTCTGCCGTCGACCCGCGCGACGACGACGTGATCGGCTACCTCGGCGGGCTGGTGACACCCCTGCTCCAGCGGATGTCGCGCTTTCCCGCGCCGACCTTCGCGGTCGCGCACGGCGCCTGCCTCGGCGTCGGACTCGGGCTCCTGATCGCCACGGACGTCGTCTACGTCGCGCAGTCGGCGAAGATCGGCTCGCCCTTCGCCGCCCTGGGCGCCACGTTGGACTCGGGAGGGCACGCCCTCTTCGTCGAACGGCTGGGGGCGCACCGGACGCTCGACCTCATCTACACGGGGCGGCTGATGAGCGGGACGGAGGCGGTGAGCGCCGGACTCTTCTCGCGGGTGGTGCCCGACGACGAGGTCGTCGACGCCACCGTCCTCGCCGCGACGACGGCCGCACGAGGAGCCACGGCCGCGTTCCTCGCCAGCAAGCAGCTCGTCGCGCGGATCCGCGACGAGCGGCTGGGCCTGTGGGTGTCGATGGACGCCGAGAACACGGCGCAGGCCGCGCTCTGCGACACGGAGGACTACCGCGAGGGGTTCGCCGCGTTCCAGGAGAAGCGCACCCCGGTGTTCCGGGGCCGCTGAGACGCGGGCGGGACCCCGGTCGCCTAGCGCCTGCGTGCCCGCGACGGCAAGGGCGTCGGCGATGTCGGATGCCGGTGCGAGACTGCATCCATGATGCTCTCGGAGCTCGTCTCCACCGCCGAAGCCGTCGCCGCGACCTCGTCCCGACTCGCGAAGATCGACGCGCTGTCGCAGCTGCTCGCCCAGGCCGACGCCGATGAGCTGCCGGCACTCACCGGACTCCTGCTCGCCGCACCCCGCCAGGGGCGTCTGGGAGTCGGATGGCGGGGCCTGTCCGCTCTCGACGTCACGCATGCCGCGGATGCGACGCTGACGATCACCGACGTCGACGACGCTCTCGACACTCTGGCCCACACGTCCGGTTCAGGGTCGACCGCGGCCAGGAGCGCCGCGCTGACAGCTCTCGCCGCACGAGCGACGGCCCCCGAGTGGGACTTCCTGAGCCGGTCGATGCGGGGCGAACTGCGCACCGGCGCGCTCGGCGGAGTGCTGCTCGACGCGATCGCCAAGGCCTCGGAGCGACCTGCCGCATCCGTGCGTCGTGCCGCGATGCTGTCCGGCGACCTCGGCGCCACCGCGCGGCTCGCACTCACCGGCACGGCGACCGAGCTCGACGCCGTCGGTCTCGAGGTCGGACGCCCCGTGCTGCCCATGCTCGCATCGACCGCCGCGACGCCGACGGCGGCGCTCGCGGTCACGGGCACGGCATCCGTCGAATACAAGCTCGACGGTGCGCGCATCCAGGTGCACCGGCACGGCGACGAGGTCGGCGTCTACACCCGCAGCCTCGCCGACATCACCCACCGCGTGCCCGAGATCGTCGAGATCGTGCGCGCTCTGCCCGCTCACGACCTGATCCTCGACGGAGAGACCCTGTCGCTCGACGAAGACGGCGGTCCCCGGCCGTTCCAGGAGACGATGTCGCGGTTCGGGGCCGACGTCGCGCGCGACCTCGTGCTGCGGCCCTGGTTCTTCGACATCCTGCACGTCGACGGACGCGACCTCATCGACGAGCCGCTGTCGACGCGGCTGCACGAACTCGCACGGGTCGTCGGCGAGTGGCGCATGCCCGGCATCGTCACCGACGATCCCGACGCCGCGGAGCATCTCTCCCGCGAGGCCCTGGCCGCCGGGCATGAAGGCATCGTGATCAAAGGCGTCGATGCGCCGTACGCCGCGGGCCGTCGCGGCGCATCCTGGGTCAAGGTCAAACCGGTGCTGACCTACGACCTCGTCGTGCTGGGGGCCGAATGGGGCTCGGGGCGCCGGAACGGATGGCTGTCGAACCTGCATCTGGGTGCCCTCGATCCGACGGGCGAGTTCGGAGAACCCGGCGGATTCGTGATGGTGGGCAAGACGTTCAAGGGGCTGACCGACGAGCTGCTGCGGTGGCAGACCGAGCAGTTCCCGCCGCTCGAGACGAGGCGGACGCAGAGCACGGTGTTCCTGCGACCCGAGTTCGTGGTCGAGATCGCGATCGACGGTGTGCAGCGCTCCCCGCGCTACCCCGGCGGCGTCGCGCTGCGCTTCGCGAGGGTCAAGGGCTACCGGCCCGACAAGACCGCGGCAGAGGCCGATACGATCCAGACGCTGCGCGCGCTGGTTCGCGGCTGAGACGGCCGCGGTCGCCCGCAGGATCGCACCGTCAGGCGGAGCACCGTCAGGCTGAGCACCGTCAGGCGGAGGGCGCGAGTCCGAGGTCCTCTTCGCGCACCGTGCCCTGGAACGACCACGGGAAGTCGATCCACCGGTCGGTGTCCTTCCAGGCGTAGTCGGGCTGGATGATCGTCGACGGTTTCGTGTAGATCGTCACCGAGCGGACATCCGCCCCCTTGTCGGTCAGCAGCTGCACGGCCAGGGCGAGTGTGCGCCCCGAGTCGGCGACATCGTCGACGAGCAGCACACGGCGACCGTCGAGATACGCCATGTCGAGTTCGGGCGGCAGCACCTCGGGGGCATCGAGCACGGTGCCGATGCCGGTGTAGAACTCGACGTTGATCGCTCCGCAGTTCTTCGCGCCGAGACCGTACGCGATCGCACCGGCGGGGAGCAGCCCGCCGCGCGCGATGGCGACGACCACCTCGGGCACGAAGCCGCTGTCGAGGATGCGTCGCGCGAGGTCTCGCGTCGCCGATCCGAAGCCGTCCCAGGTGAGCGTCTCGCGCTCGATCGAAGCATCCGTCATCGTCTCATTCTTCCCCACCCGTGCGGTGTCCGCGTTCACCCGAGCCTGGTGACCTCGACCGACACGAACAGCTCGGACCCGCTGGACCCCGCGTACACGCCACGCAGCGGAGCGACGTCCGCGTAATCGCGGCCGTGACCGACGTAGACGTGCGAGTCGCCGACCTCGACGAGATTCGTGGGGTCGTACCCGCGCCACTCGCCCGAGTACCACTCCACCCAGGCGTGGGACTCCCCCGTGACCGGCTCTCCGATCGCGGCCGTCGGGTCGGGGTGCAGGTAGCCCGACACGTAACGCGCCGGGATGCCGGCAGCACGCAGAACGCCCAGGGCGACATGCGCGATGTCCTGGCAGACGCCCGAGCGCGCGGGCCACGCATCGCGGGCGGTCGAGCTCACCCCTGTCACGCCGCTGCGGTACTCCATCGCCTCGCCGACCGTGCGGCAGATCTCGAGCGCGGTCTCGTCGACACCGCCGCCCTCGGCTTCGATGCGCAGCGCCAGCTCGTGCATCTCGTCATCGGGAGCGGTCGCCGGCGTCTGCATCACGCACTCCGCCAGGCCCAGGGACTGCGGGATCCGCAGCGCGAGCTCTTCCCAGTCGATGCCGGGCGCGGCAGGGAGAGCGGGCCGCACATCCACCACGCTGGTCGCCGTGACCGAGAGCATCTGGTGCGGAGTCAGCACCTCGAACGTCGAGACCCTGGTGTCCCAGTAGTCCACGTACGAATGCTGGGTGGCGGTGGGCGAGATGTCGAGAGTGGCCTGCAGCACGAACTGGCCGTCACGCGAATGCGGCAGCATCCTCGCCTCGTTGTACGACGCCGTCGCCGGCTGTCCGTAGCGGAATCCGGTGCGGTGCACGATCCTCAGTCGGCTCACAGTGCCTCTCCGATCCACACCGGCATCGCGATCGAGGGGAAGTACCGCTCCCTGATCGCGTCGCTCGCCACAGACATGCCCACCTGGACCTCCTCCATGCTCTCCGACAGCCGGTGCACCGTATCTCCGATCGGCCGGTACTCCAGCTCTGATCGCAGGCGTCCGAGCACGCGATGCGCGCGATCAGGGGCGCCGAAGGCGCCGGCGGGGTCGATACCGCGCATGCATTCCTCGGCCTGCAGGATGCTGGAGAGCACCGACCGCGGGAACAGACGATCGACGAGGAGGAACTCGACCGCCGATGCCCCGGTCGGCACCGCCCTGTGGCTGCGCAGGTGCGCCTCGTACGCCCCGCAGCTGCGCAGCAACGTCGTCCAGCTCGGACCGCCGGCCTCGGTCAGCGACCGCGTCGCGAGCAGGCGCGCCGTCATGTCCGCGCGCTCGATCGAGCGACCGAGCACGAAGAAGTGCCACGCCTCGTCACGGCTCATCGACGAGTCCACGACCCCGAAGGCGAGCGCCGAACGGTCACGCACCCAGCGGAAGAACGGATGTGTCTTGTCCGAGGCGATCCGCCGCGGCATCCGCGCGTTCGACTCGTTGAGCGTCTCCCACAGGTCGGTCGAGATGATCTCTCTCGCGCGCCTCGCGTTCTCGCGCGCGGAGGCGATCGAATGGGCGATCGATGCGGAGTGCTCGCGGTCGAGGGCGAGCAGCCGCACCACGTCGTCGCGGCTCAGCACCGCCTCGGGGTCCGCGGTCGTGCCCATCACCGAGAGAAGCGCTCGGCACGCGGTGTCCTCCTCCACCCACGGGTCCTCGAGGAGCAGCTGCAGATGCACATCGAGAATGCGTGCCGTGCCGTCGGCGCGCTCCACGTAGCGGCCGATCCAGAACAGCGCCTCGGCGATGCGGCTCAGCATCCCCCGCCTCCCTGCTGCTGTTGCTGCTGCTGTTGCTGGTGGTGGCGCAGCTCGAGGTCCTCGTCCTGCGGCGATGAGAGGAAGGGAGGGCTCGCCTCCTCGCGCGACGACGCGAGGATCGGGATCGCGCCGGTCGCGAGCGACACCTCCGCGGCCGCGGGGTCGGGCTCCCCCGGCACGGTCGCCGTCTGCCCGGTGAAGAGAGACGGATCGAGCACCCACGTGTCCTTGGATCCTCCGCCCTGACTGGAGTTCACCACCAGCTGCCCTTCGGGAAGCGCGACGCGGGTGAGACCGCCCGGGAGCACCCAGATGTCCTGTCCGTCGTTGACCGCGAACGGGCGCAGGTCGACGTGCCGCGGTCGGAAGCCGTCCTCGACCAGGGTGGGGATGGTCGACAGCTGCACCACCGGCTGCGCGATCCAGCCACGCGGATCCGCCAACAGCGTCTTCTTCAGCTCCTCCAGCGTCTCCCGCGACGCGTCGGGACCGACGACCAGCCCCTTGCCGCCCGACCCGTCGACCGGTTTCACCACGAGCTCGTCGAGCCTGTCGAGCACCTCCTCGAGCGCATCCGGCTCTTCGAGACGCCAGGTGTCGACGTTCGGCAGCACGGGTTCCTCCCCCAGGTAGTACCGGATCAGGTCGGGCACGTAGGTGTACACGAGCTTGTCGTCGGCGACGCCGTTGCCCACCGCGTTGGCGAGGGTCACGTTGCCGAGCCGTGCGGCGAGCATCAGTCCCGGCGCTCCGAGCACCGAATCCGGGCGGAACTGCTGCGGATCCAGGAACTCGTCGTCGACCCTGCGGTAGATGACGTCGACACGGGTGGGACCCGCGGTCGTGTGCATCCACACGCGGCCGCCCGAGCAGAACAGGTCGCGGCCCTCGACGAGCTCGATGCCCATCATGCGAGCCAGCAGCGTGTGCTCGTAGTACGCCGAGTTGTGCACGCCGGGCGTCAGCACCACGACCGTCGGGTCGTCGACGCCGATCGGCGCGGCCGCCCGCAGCGCCTGGAGCAGGCGGCCGGGATAGTCGACGACCGGTCGCACCCGCAGGCTCGTGAACAGTTCGGGCAGGGTCTGCGCCATCACCCGGCGATTGGCGAGCACGTAGCTCACTCCGCTGGGGACGCGCACGTTGTCCTCGAGCACGCGCCACGAGCCGGCCTCATCGCGGATCACGTCGATCCCGGCGACATGGATGCGCACGCCGTTGGCACCGACGATCCCCGCCGCCTGACGGTGGAAGTGCGACGAGGAGCTGATCAGCGATGCCGGGATGACTCCGTCCTGCACCGCGAGCTGCGGGCCGTACACATCGGCGAGGAACGCCTCCAGCGCCCGCACCCGCTGCGTCACCCCGGACTCGACGTAGCGCCAGTCATCCGCGGCGATCACCCGCGGCACGACGTCGAGAGGGAACGGACGCTCCTCCCCCGCGAAGTCGAAGGTGACGCCCTGCGCGAGATACGAGCTGGCGAGGGCATCCGTGCGCGCCCGCAGCTCCGCATCGTCCATACCGGCGAGGGCGGGATACATGTCCTGATACGGCGCCCGCACGTCCGCGCCGTCCGGCCGGGCCTCCGCCGCGAACATCTCGTCCCAGGGCGAGGCCCCCGGCCGCCGGGGCGATCGGCGCGTCGTGTATCCGTCGAACAGCGATTCCATGACCGCATGTTTCCCTGTCGCCGTTTCGGCGGTGTTACGCGCAGGAGACGGCGCCGCGACGACCGGCGGCGGGCCGCGCGGTAGGATCTATCCGTCCGGCGCTCTGTGCCGCCGGTGCCTGAAAAAGAGGCACGAAGCACTCCGCGATGATGCGGAGGCGAGACACATACGGAATGCGCACGACCTCCGTCCCTGTCTCGAAAGGCCCACCCATGCCCAGTGTCTCCGCGCACGTCGCCCTCACCCTCGCCCAGCACATCGACGCCGTCTTCGGCGTCATGGGCAACGGCAACGCCTACTTCCTCGACGCGATCGAGAGGCAGACGGACGCCGTCTTCACCGCGGTACGACACGAGCAGGGTGCTGTCGTCGCCGCCGACGCCCACTTCCGCGCGTCCGGTCGCATCGCCGCAGGCACGTCGACGTACGGCGCCGGGTTCACGAACACCCTGACCGCACTCGCGGAGGCCGTGCAGGCCCGCGTGCCGCTCGTGCTCGTCGTCGGAGACGAGCCGACCTCGGGACCGCGCCCCTGGGACGTCGATCAGATCGCGCTCGCCTCGGCCGTCGGCGCCCGCACCTATACCGTCGGTCATGCGGATGCCGCGGCCACCACGGTCATCGCGATCGAGCATGCTCTCACCTATCGCCTGCCGGTCGTGCTGGCGATCCCCTACGACGTGGCCACGCTCGATGCCGGCAGCGTGCCCGAGGTTCCCGCGCCGCGTCTGCTGACGCCGCTCGCCCCGAAGGGCGAGTTCGCCGAGGGGATGCTCGACGAGATCGCCGCCGCGCTGTCGCAGGCGGAGCGTCCGTTCCTGCTCGCCGGACGCGGCGCCTGGCTGGCCGGCGCGGGCGACGCCCTCGGCGAGCTCGCCGCCCTCACCGGTGCACTCACCGCGTCATCCGCTCTCGGCCGCGGCGTGTTCCCCGACGGGCGGTTCGATCTCGGCGTGACGGGCGGATTCGGGGCGGACGGGGCGATGGAGCTGATCCGCACCGCCGACGTCGCCGTCGTCTTCGGCGCCGCCCTGAACCAGTTCACGATGCGATTCGGCGAACTCTTCGCTCCGGGCACCCGTGTCTTCCAGATCGACATCGCGCCGGCCGCGACGCATGCGCACATCGGCGGCTTCGTGCGCGCGGACGCCCGCGTCGCCGCCGAGGCGCTCGTCGCCAGGGTCGGCTCCGCGTCCTCCACCGCTGCGCCCGGGCTGCCGTGGCGCGAGTCCGTCGACGTCGCCGCCGCACGGACCTATGAGAAGGGCGACGACCTCGCCGCCGACGGACGACTCGACCCTCGATCGGCCGCACGACGCATCGCCGAGCTCCTGCCCCGCGATCGCGTCGTCGTCTCGGACGGCGGACACTTCATCGGCTGGGCGAACATGTACTGGCCCGTGGAGGCCCCCGACCGGATGATGATGGTCGGCACCGCCTTCCAGTCGATCGGTCAGGGATGGCCGAGCATGGTCGGCGCCGCGCTCGCCCGCAGGGAGTCGACGATCGTGCTGACCTCGGGCGACGGAGGCGGGCTGATGGCCATCGCCGACCTCGAATCCGCGGTCCGCGCGGCCGCCGGACGCGGCATCGCCGTGATCTGGAATGACGCGGCATACGGCGCCGAGGTCAACCTCTACGGCCTGAAGGGGCTCGCGGAGGGGCCGATGCGGATCCCCGAGGTCGACTTCGCGGCGTTCGGCGCCGCCGTCGGGGCGGAGGGCGTCGTCGTGAAGACCCTCGCGGATCTCGACCGGCTCGCCGCCTGGGCGCAGGAGGATGCCGCCACGCGACGATTCCTGCTTCTGGATCTGCGGATCTCCGGCGACGTGATCGCGCCGTACCAGCAGGAGATCATCCGCGTGAACTCGTGATCGCCGGCGGTCCGGGCCTCCTGCTGCGCTAGCCTTCTGGGATGCCCGCCATCCGCAACATCGCCGTCGGCCTGCCCGTGAAGCAGGGTCATGTCCTTGCGTTGTCCGGCACGGATCGGTCCCGCGGACTCGACTTCCTGCGAGCGATCGGCGGCGGGATCGAGTTCGGCGAGCGGGCCGAGGAGGCGCTGCATCGTGAGTTCCACGAGGAACTCGACGTCACCCTGCAGGCCGTGGAACTGCTCGGCGTGCGCGACAACATCTTCACGTACGAGGGTGTCCCGGGCCACGAGATCGCCCATATCTACGCGGTGCGCTCGATCGAGCTCGACGCGGTCCCCCTCGACGCCGAACTGCACGTGCTCGATGAGGGCAGTCCGGTGCGATGGGTGCCGATCGCGGAGGTGCGCGACGGCAGGCGACCGCTGTTCCCCGACGGCGCGACGGAGTTCCTGCTCGACCTCGACGCGAGCTGACTCCGCTGCGGGGCCGCAGGCGGGGCGGGGGCGGGACACCGAGGTCGTCGATCTGCCAGAATCGACGGATGACCGGGCGGAACAGCACGAGGAAGACGGCGGCGGCAGCCGCGATCTTCCTGATGACCGTGACCATGACGTTGACCTCGTGCACGGCGGGCGCCGATCCCGCGGAGGTCGCCGCGACCGCCACGGCGACTTCGCCCTCCGCCTCGGAGCCGGTCGCCACGCAGGCCGCCGAGCCACCGGCGTCCGAATCGCAGAGCGCGTCCGACGGATTCCGCGAGTGGCTGGATGCGTCCCGCCTTCCCGACGTCGACACCGCCTGTGCGCGCCTCACCCCCGACCTCGTGACCCGCATGATCGCCGAGCTCGAGTCCCACGGGATGACAGGGATCTCGAGCTGCGAACAGATGATCACCGCCACCGCCGACCTCTACCGATCCCTCGGACAGAGCGCCGAGGTCGACATCGCCGTGCAGGCCGAGACCGCCACCGACGCCACGCTCTTCGTGACCTACCTCGCCTCCGGCGACTGCGGCACCGTGGTGATGGAACGCCGTGGCACCGAGTGGATCCTCACCGACCAGTCGATGGAGTGCGGAGCCTGACGCGAGCCGACCCTGTGCACGTCCCGCGACGTCAGCCGCTGTAGTCCGGCAGCTCCTGCAGCGTCCAGGTGTTGCCGTCGGGGTCGTCGAACGTCACGAACCGGCCCCAGTCCAGGTCGTCCACACCGCTCGCCTCGACGCCGACACCGCGCAGGTGCGCGAGCGCCTCGTCGGCATCCGGCACCACGACCTGGATCGTGTTCTGCTGGCCCGGCTCGAGTGCGATCCCGAGACCCGTGCCGAATGCGATCGAGCACGCGGAGCCCGGCGGCGTCATCTGCACGAAGCGCAGACCCTCGACAGGCGTCTGGTCGTGGTCGGCGGTGAAGCCGATCTTCACGTAGAAGTCCTTCGCCCTGTCGACATCCGTCACCGGCACGAAGATGAGTTCGATCTTCCAGTCCATCGCGCACTCCTCCTGGTGGGCACCGTCGACCCATCCGCGTTCACGGTACGCCGCACCACTGACATCCCGCCAGGCCGAGTCACGCCTGCAGACGGACGTGCGGCGACGCCCCTCAGATCCACCCCTTGTCGAGGGCGATCCGCACCGCCTGCGCCCGATTCGCCGCGCCGGTCTTCCCGATCGCCGAGGAGAGATGATTGCGCACGGTTCCCGCCGAGAGGAACACCTCGGCGGCGATCGCCGCGGCCGAGCGCCCGTCCGCCGCGAGCCGCAGAACCTGCCGTTCCCGGTCGCTCAACGGATTCGCACCGTCGAACAGGCTGTCGGCGGCGAGCACGGGATCCAGCACCCGAAGTCCCGATCGCACCCGGCGGACGGCCTCGGCGAGCTGCTCGGCAGGGGTGTCCTTGACGATGAACCCGCTCGCGCCCGCGTCCAGTGCTGCGCGCAGGTACCCGGGGCGCGCGAATGTCGTCACGACGAGCACCCGCGTCGCCGGACTCGTCTCACGGATCCGATGCGTCGCTTCGATGCCGTCCATGCCCGGCATCTGGATGTCCATCAGACACACGTCCGGCCGCAGCTCCCCCGCACGCTGCACCGCTTCGGCCCCATCGGACGCCATTCCGACGACGGTGAGGTCGGATTCGAGGTCGAGGAGAGCCCCGAGCGCACCCCGCACGAGCGCCTGGTCGTCGGCGATCAGGAGGCGGATCCCCCCGCCGGCATCCGAGGCGCTCACCACGTCAGCTCCACGCGCGTCCCGGTGCCGCCCGCGGCATCGGCGGCACCGAGCGCGAGGGCCGCACCGGCCGCTGCCGCCCGGTCGCGCATACCGCGCACGCCGTTTCCCTCATCAGCGCCGCCACGCGCCCTCGCGCCGATGCCCACGCCGTCGTCTTCGAGCACCATCCGACCCGGCGACAGCTGCACTCGCACCGTGCGCGCCCGCGAGTGCCGGAGGGTGTTGGTCGTGGCCTCCCGCAGGATCCAGCTCGCGGTGATCGCCTGCACCGGCGACAGCGCGCCGGGCTCCCCCTCGATCTGCATCTCGATGTCCGCCGCACGGAACGAGTCCCGCGAGGAGGCCAGCTGCTCCACGAGTGTGGTCGTCCGTGCCCCCGACACGGTCGAACGAACGCCGGCGATCGCTTCCGCCGTGAGCCGCTCGATATCGGCCAGCTCGGCCTTCGCGCGCTCGGGGTCGGAGTCCATGAGCCGACGCACCAGCTGCGCCTTGAGGCCGACCACCGTCAGCGAATGTCCGATCAGATCGTGCACATCGCGAGCCAGGGCTTCGCGCCCCTCGCTGGTCGCCAGCTCGAGACCGAGCCGCTCCGCCTCGGCGGAGCGCAGGACGAGCCACGTGGACACGGTGTTCACCACACCGAGCAGCGCGACGATCGCCAGCACCGACAGATAACTCATTCCCCCCGGCAGCACGAACACGCAGACGGCCGTGAGTGCGACCGCCGCGACGGTCGTGATCCAATGCCAGATCCGCGTCAGTCCGTAGGAGGCGAAGGACATGATGAACGGCAGGAAGCTGAGCGCGGATCCGCCCTCCGCCGGCACCGAGATCAGGACGCAGAGAATCAGGGCGATGAACGTGAGCCACTGACGCCTCGACGGCTTCCGCCCCAGCCCTCCTCCGCCGCGCATACCGTGCATGAAGCCTGTGACGTACAGCACGACGAAAGCCACGAGCGCGACCCACCCGGTCACGACCCACGCGAGCTGTGCCTCGGACCGCACCAGCGCGATGACCGGATACACGAGGAAGACGAGCCAGATCACGGCCATCAGCCAGCCGAACCGCGCCCACGGATCCTTCCCAGCGGCGGGGGCCCGCCTGGCACCGGGCGCCGCCCATGCTGCCGGCGGCGCACCCGCGGCGGCGAACCGGGCTGTGTCGCGAGCCGCGCCTCGAGCCGCATCGCGAGAGACCTCGGGCGCCTCCGAGGTCTCTCGCTTCGATGGTTGCGTCATCCGTCCAACCTACTGTCGTCGTCCGCGGCTACTGCCGCGCCCGAGAGCGCTTCATTCCCATCATCACCAGCACCGCGAAGAGCGCGAGCCAGACGGCGACGTTGAGGAACAGCATCCACAGCTGATCGGTCTGCCCGGTCGTGAGCACTCCGTCGGTGAGGGGCCACCGGGCGAGCGCCACGAAGCCGTAGAGCGGCGTGAATCGTGCGATGTCGAGCATGACCCCGTCGAGCGGCATGAACACGTTGCCGAAGAACGCGAAGAACGTCATCGTGATCGAGGCGAGCGCCGCCGCCGAATCCGAGCTGAAGAACAGCCCGACGCCGAGCCCGTACAGTCCGTACATCAGGCCGAGCCCGAGGACGATCGCCGCCGTCGCACCCCACCGCCACAGGTCGTCGACGCGGGCTCCGGTCATCATTCCTGCTGTGCAGACCGCCACCAGCGCCAGAGCTGCGAAGGCGACGGAGGTGAGCAGTTTCGTCATGGCGTAGCCGAGCGTGGTCATCGGTGTCATCGCGAGCTGACGTCCCCAGCCCTGCTTCGCCTCGGTCGCTGCCAGCGAGGTCAGCGAACTCATCGCGACGGCCGTGCCGTACGCCGCCATCGAGGTCATCACGTAGAAGGAGACGTTCCCGTTGCCGGCCGACTGCGTGCCATAGCCCATGCCGGCACCGAACAGGAGGTACATCGCGACCGGCATGGCCAGCGTGAACGCGAGCGTGTAGGGGTTGCGCAACTGGCGGACGCCTTCGATGCGCAGCATGGTGGGTGAGACGAGCATGTCAGTCCTCCGTCAGAGCGGTGAAGGCGGTTTCGAGCGTGGGGGCGGCGATCTCGAGATCGTGAGCGCCTGCATCGAGCAGCATCCGGGCGGCGGCATCCGAATCGGTGGTCCGCAGGCTGAGCCGATCGCCGTCGATCCGCAGATCGATGACGCCGTCGGTCGCGCGGAGCATCGCGACGAGATCCTCGGATGCCGCGTCCACCGTCGCCGAGACGGTGCGCTCGCCCAGGCTGGCGCGCAGGAGCGCCGTCGGCGCGTCCGCGACGACCGTGCCGCGATGCATCACGACGGTCCGGCGGGCGAACTGCTCCGCCTCCTCCAGGTAGTGGGTGGCGAAGATGATGGTCCGCCCCGCGTCAGCATCAGCGCGCATCGCGTCCCAGAAGTGCCGGCGGGCGGTGACGTCCATGCCTGCGGTCGGCTCGTCGAGCACGAGGATGTCGGGGTCCGACACCATCGCGAGGGCGAACTTCACCCGCTGCTGCTCACCGCCGGAGCACTTCGACACCCGACGGCGTGCGAGGCGGACGAGGTCGGCTCGCGCCATGACGTCATCCACTCGACCGAGAGCATCGGTACCGTACAGCGACGCGATGAGGCGCACCGTCTCCCCGACGGTCAGGTCTCCGAGCAGCCCGCCGGTCTGCAGCACCGCGCCGATCGCGCCCGTCGACGTCGCCCGCTCGGGTGTGACACCGAGGACTCGCACGGTGCCGCTGCTGGGCTCGGTGAGTCCGAGCAGCATGTCGAGCGTCGTCGTCTTGCCTGCGCCGTTCGGCCCCAGCAGGGCGACGACCTCGCCGCGCCGGACGGAGAGGTCCACCCGGTCGACGGCCTGCACGCGACGGTCGCCGGTGCCGAAGTGCCGCTCGACGGCCCGCAGTTCGAGCACGACAGCGCCTTCGATCAGGGAAGCCTCATCGGGCAGGGCAGTGGAGGCCGGTCGCGGGGGGACCCGCGTCGCCGATCTTTCCACGGAAGAGTTGTTCATGTCTCCAGCCTCGTCGGGCGACGAGGATCCGGCCGGAGGGCGGTGTCATCTCCTCGGCATGACACGTGTCATGCCGGATGTCCTCACCGGACCGTCACCAGCGCCCCGTCGAAGAAGGCGGCCAGCTCGTCGACCCCGTCGAGCGGCAGGATCGCCGCGACGTACTGGTCCGGCCGCACCACCACGACCACGCCGTCCCGCGACAGCTCACGCGCCGCGAAGATGTCGGTCTCCGTCCACTTCGAGGGTCCTGCCGCGTAGACCTTCTCCCAGTCGGTGAGCCCGAGCGGGCCGGTCTGAGGCTGGAAGAGCGCGGGGGCGGACGTGACCTCGACCTGCTCGTACGGCTGCTGGTAGATCGCCTTGACATCGAACACCGCGTCCTCGTCGGCGCCCTCGGGAGTGAAGCGCGCGAGCACCGGGGCCGCCTCCGCGGCCCACGCCGCGAGCGTCGACGCCTCCCGTCCGCCGAACGCGTACACGCGCCACCGCCCGTCGGCCCTGGCGTGATGCCCGAGGTGCACGACGTTCCCGTCGCCCACGCGCACGACCTCTGCGGACTTGAAGCGCTTGCCGAGCGGGAAGCCCGCCGCGAGCGCCTGGTGCGCGTCTGTGCCGGTGATCATCGACGAGGTGTACTGCGTCATGAAACCGGAGGGGAACTCCGCCGTGGCGAGGTAGTAGGTCGCCAGATCGCCGGGGTCGGTGATCTCCGAGGGCTTGCGGGCCATCAGCGTCGACCACTCGCGGTCGAAGTCGATCAGCTGCTGCGCGACCGGTCGACGCTCGGCCCCGTACGTGCTGAGCAGCGTCTCGGGGGCGCGTCCGGAGAGGACCGACCCGAGCTTCCAGCCGAGGTTGAAGCCGTCCTGCATCGAGACGTTCATCCCCTGCCCGGCCTTGGCGCTGTGGGTGTGGCAGGCGTCGCCGGTGAGGAAGACGCGAGGCGTCCGATCCGAGCCGTCGGCGACGTCGTCGAAACCGTCGGTCACGCGGTGGCCGACCTCGTAGACGCTGTGCCAGGCGACCTCCTTCACATCCAGCGTGTACGGGCTGAGGATCGCGTTCGCCCGGCGGATGATCTCCTCGACCGGCGTCTGCCGCACGCGGTGGTCGTCGTCGTCGGCGACCTCCCCGAGATCGATGTACATCCGGCTGAGGTAGCCGCCCTCGCGCGGGATGTGCAGGATGTTCCCCGCCTCGGAGTTGATGGCGCATTTGGTGCGCCAGTCGGGGAAGTCGGTGTTCACGAGCACATCCATGACCCCCCACGCGTGCGCCGCGCTGGCGCCCACATGCATGCGGCCGATCGCCTGACGCACGCCGCTGCGCGCGCCGTCGCAGCCCACCACGTACTTCGCGCGCAGAGTGCGCTCCTCGCCCGCGCGCTCGCCCGTGACGTATCGCACGGCGACCTCGACCGGATACGCGCCCTCGTCGTGGATCGTCAGCCCCGCGAACTCGACGCCGTAGTCGGGAGCGATGCGTCCCGGCCCGTGCGCTGCGGCCTCGGCGAAGTAGTCGAGCACGCGCGCCTGATTCACGATCAGATGCGGGAACTCGCAGATGTCGTAGGCGTAGTCGGCCGTGCGCGACGTGCGGACGATCTCGCCGGGGTTCTCGGGGTCGGGACCCCAGAAGTTCATCCAGCCGATGTTGTACGCCTCGGCGATGATGCGCTCGGCGAAGCCGAACGCCTGGAAGGTCTCGACGCTGCGCGGCTGGATGCCGTCGGCCTGCCCCAGCACGAGGCGTCCGTCGCGCTTCTCGATGATGCGGGTGGTCACGTCGGGGTACTGCGACATCTGCGCGGCGAGCAGCATCCCGGCGGGTCCCGAGCCGACGATGAGCACATCGATCTCGTCGGGGAGATCGGCCGGGCGGGCGTCGCCGGTGCCCGCGGCATCCTTCACCCTCGGGTCTCCGGAGACATAGCCGTGGTGGTGGAACTGCATCGTCGTCGATTCCTTCCGGACGTCACTGTCGGGTGTTGCACTCTCGTGCGACGTGTTCTATATTCGAACACATAGTTCTACTATTGAACACAGCTTAGGGACGCCCGTCCCGAAGCGCAAGGAACGCACGGCCATACGAGGGAGCACACGAATGCCCGACGGCACCCCCGCCTCGCAGACCCTCAGCCGCGGCATCCGCATCCTCGAGGTGCTCGCCGACGCCAGAGCGCCGCTCACGATCGACGAGATCGCCGTCGCGCTGGGAGTGCACCGCTCGATCGCCTACCGACTGCTGCGCACGCTGGAGGACCACCGACTCGTCGGGCGCGACGGCTCGGGCGCCGTCACCCTCGGCCCCCGGATGGCCGCGCTCGCAGCCGGGGTCGCGCACGACCTCCAGGCCGAGGCCCTGCCCGAGCTCACCGCGATCGCGAACGAGCTGGGCATGACCTGCTTCCTCGCGGTGCTCGACGGCGACGACTGCATCACCCTGGCCAGCGTCGAACCGCGACATGCGATCGCGAGCGTCGCCCAGAGACCGGGAGCACGGCATGCGGTCATCGTGGGCGCACCGGGCAAGGCCATCCTCGCGCAGCTGCCCGCCGCAGATTGGCCGGATGCTGCGGGCGGAGCGCTGCGCGCCGAGGTCGACGATGCCAGAGCACGCGGCTACGCGACCAGCCACGACGAGGTCATCCCCACCGTGCAGGCCGTCGCCGTGCCTCTCATGCTGCGCGGACAGCGCCCCGCCGCGATCGCGGTGGTGCATGTCGCGACCGATCACGACGACGCCGAGATCGCGGCGAGGCTCGCGCGCTCGGCATCCGCGATCCGCGACGCCCTCGAGGGCTGAGCGCCGCGCGCGTGAGCGCACACCCGCGACGGCGGGCGTGCACTCACGGCACGGTGTGAGACCGCTGTCAGGCCCTGGCGAGACCCCGCACGGGGTTGACCGACTGCTCCTCCTCGTGGTCGGGTCCGAGCGGGATTCCGGACCGGTCGCGCAGCAGCAGCGTGGCCACGAGCCCGAGTCCCGTCATTCCTGCGAGGCACCAGGTGACGGCCTGGGTCGAGCCGGTGGCCCGCATGATCGCCGTCGAGGGGGTCGAGTGCTTGCCGAGGGATGCGGAGATAATATATGATTTCGAATACGACGCACAAGGCGTCGACCCAGCGCGAGGAGGCGCCCCGTGACGGCATCCATCACCCGCCCCGGCAAGATCATCGCGATCCACCTGAGCTACGCCTCTCGGGCCGATCAGCGGGGCCGCCGGCCCGCAGCCCCCTCCTACTTCTTCAAGCCCGCCAGCTCCGTCGGCGTCTCCGGCGGAACGGTCGAGCGTCCCGCCGGCACCGAGCTGCTCGCCTTCGAGGGCGAGATCGCGCTCGTGATCGGAACGACGGCGCGTCGGGTCTCCCTCGACGAGGCGTGGGCGCACGTGGGCTGGGTCACCGCATCGAACGATCTCGGACTCTACGACCTGCGCGCGAACGACAAGGGCTCGAACGTCCGCTCCAAGGGCGGCGACGGCTACACGCCCCTGGGGCCGGAGCTCATCGACGCGCGCACGGTCGACCCTGGCGCCCTCCGTGTACGCGCCTGGGTGAACGGAGAGCTGCGCCAGGACGACACCACGGCCGGCCTGATCTTCCCGCTCGCTCAGCTCGTCGCCGATCTCTCCCAGCACTTCACACTGGAGCCCGGCGACGTGATCCTCACCGGCACGCCCGCCGGCTCGTCGGTGATCGTGCCAGGAGACGTCGTCGAGATCGAGGTGGATGCTCCGGATGCCGTGGGCTCGCCCTCCTCCGGCCGTCTCGTGACCACCGTGACGCAGGGTGAGACGCCCTTCGACGGCGGGATCGGCTCCCTGCCCGCCGTCGACGACCTGCAGCGCACCGAGGCCTGGGGCTCCGCCGAGGCCGCGGGGCTTCCCGCCACGGGCAGCCCGCACGACGAAGGGCTCTCCCCCGAACTGCGCGCGAAGCTGCTCGACGCACCGACGGCCGGGCTCTCCGCCCAGCTGCGCAAGCGCGGTCACCACTCCTGCTTCATCGACGGGGTCGGTGCGAACATCCCCGGCAGCAAGATCGTCGGCACGGCGAAGACGCTGCGCTTCGTGCCCTTCCGTGAAGACCTGTTCGCCAGCCACGGTGGCGGGTACAACGCGCAGAAGCGCGCCTTCGACGCCGTCGACGAGGGCGAGGTCATCGTCATCGAGGCTCGCGGCGATGCGACCACCGGAACGCTCGGCGACATCCTCGCGCTGCGGGCGCGGTCCCGCGGGGCTGCGGGAGTGGTGACCGACGGCGGTGTGCGCGACTTCGACGCCGTGGCCGAGATCGGACTGCCCGTGTTCTCGCAGGGCGCGCACCCCTCTGTCCTCGGCCGCCGGCACGTGCCGTGGGACGTCGACGTGACGGTCTCCTGCGGCGGCGCGACCGTGCAGCCGGGCGACATCATCGTGGGAGACGGCGACGGCGTGATCGTGATCCCGCCCGGCCTCGCCGACGAGATCGCCGACGCCGCCCTCGCCCAGGAGGTCGAGGACGCGTGGATCGCCGAGCAGGTCGCCGCAGGTCATCCGGTCGACGGGCTGTTCCCCCTCAACGCCGCCTGGCGTGAGAAGTACGAGGCGGCGACCGGCTCGGCTTCCGACTCCTCCGCCGACTCCGGCTCGCGCCGATGACGATCGTCAGCGGGGCGAGCAAATCCGAGCAGGCGTACTCCTGGATCCGCTCGCGCATCTCCGGGCACGTGTTCGGTCCCGGCTATCGGCTCGTGCTCGGCTCGCTCGCCGAGGAGCTGGGCATGAGCGTCGTCCCGGTGCGCGAGGCCATCCGCCGCCTCGAGGCGGAGGGGCTGGTGACGTTCGAGCGCAACGTCGGCGCGCGTGTGACGCTCGTCGACGAGAGCGAGTACGCGCACACCATGGAGACGCTCGGGCTCGTCGAAGGCGCGGCCACGGCGCTGTCGGCTCCTCTGCTGGACCGGGCGGCGCTCGACGCGGCCGCCGAGGTCAACGAGCGGATGACCCAGATGCTCGATCATCTCGACGCGCACGCGTTCACCGAGCTGAACCGCCGGTTCCACTCGGTGCTGTTCGAGCCGTGCCCGAATCCGCAGCTGCTCGACCTGGTGCATCGAGGATGGGCCCGGCTCTCCGGCATCCGCGACTCCACGTTCGCCTACGTGCCCGGCCGTGCACGGCACTCGGTCGAGGAGCACACCCAGATCCTCGAGCTGATCCGTGCGGGCGCCGACCCGCTCGAGATCGAGCTCGCCGCCCGCAACCATCGTCTGCGCACGAGGGACGCCTTCCTCGACGCCCTGCACACCCGCTCATCCCGCACGACTGGAGAAGACTCATGACCGATTCGCGCATCCCCGCCGATCTTCCCGACCACATCCAGCACTACATCGACGGCGAATTCGTCGACTCCGTCGACGGCGACACGTTCGATGTGCTCGACCCGGTGACGAACACGACGTACACGACGGCCGCAGCGGGCAAGAAGGCCGACATCGAGCGCGCCGTCGCCGCCGCGAAGCGCGCCTTCGACGAGGGGCCCTGGCCTCGCCTGCTCCCCCGCGAGCGCTCGCGCGTGCTGCACCGGATCGCCGACATCGTGGAGTCCCGCGACACCCGTCTCGCCGAGCTCGAGTCCTACGACTCCGGCCTGCCGATCACGCAGGCTCTGGGCCAGGCCCGCCGCGCCGCCGAGAACTTCCGCTTCTTCGCCGACCTCATCGTCGCGCAGTCGGACGACGCCTTCAAGGTCCCCGGTCGCCAGATGAACTACGTCAACCGCAAGCCGATCGGCGTCGCAGGCCTCATCACGCCGTGGAACACGCCCTTCATGCTGGAGTCGTGGAAGCTCGGTCCCGCCCTCGCCACCGGCAACACCGTGGTGCTGAAGCCCGCCGAGTTCACGCCGCTGTCGGCCTCGCTGTGGGCGGGCATCTTCGAGGAGGCGGGACTGCCGCGGGGCGTCTTCAACCTGGTGAACGGACTGGGCGAAGACGCCGGAGACGCCCTCGTGAAGCACCCGGACGTGCCGCTGATCTCGTTCACGGGCGAGAGCTCGACCGGGCAGCTGATCTTCGGCAACGCCGCACCGTTCCTCAAGGGGCTCTCGATGGAGCTCGGCGGCAAGTCGCCGGCCGTGGTCTTCGCCGACGCCGACCTCGAGGCCGCCGTCGACGCGACCATCTTCGGCGTGTTCTCCCTCAACGGCGAGCGCTGTACGGCCGGTTCGCGCATCCTCGTCGAGCGCTCGATCTACGAGGAGTTCGTCGAGCGGTACGCCGCCCAGGCGAAGCGCGTGAAGGTCGGCTACCCGCACGACCCGGCGACCGAGGTCGGCGCCCTCGTGCACCCCGAGCACTACGACAAGGTGATGAGCTACGTCGAGATCGGCAAGAGCGAGGGGCGCCTGGTCGCCGGCGGCGGACGCCCGGAGGGCTTCGATACGGGCAACTTCGTCGCGCCGACCGTGTTCGCCGACGTCGCACCCGATGCCCGCATCTTCCAGGAGGAGATCTTCGGCCCGGTCGTCGCGATCACCCCGTTCGACTCCGACGAGGAGGCGCTGTCACTCGCGAACGACACGAAGTACGGACTCGCCGCCTACATCTGGACGAACGACCTGACGCGCGCCCACACCTTCGCGCAGTCGGTCGAGGCGGGGATGGTGTGGCTGAACAGCAACAACGTGCGCGACCTGCGCACCCCGTTCGGCGGCGTCAAGGCGTCGGGCCTCGGACACGAGGGCGGCTACCGCTCGATCGATTTCTACACCGACCAGCAGAGCGTGCACATCACGCTCGGCGGTGCGCACAACCCGACCTTCGGCAAGAACTGACCCAGAGAGACTCGGCAAGGACGCTGACATGACCGACCGCGAGAACATGACCCTGACCTCCGCCGGCTACTACGTGAGCCAGGAGGCGCCGATCCGTACGGACGATCCGATCGCGACGCCCGAGAGCATTCCGCCCGATGTGCTCCGCTGCGCCTACATGGAGCTCATCGTGACCGACCTCGCGGCATCGCGGGTGTTCTACGTCGACGTGCTCGGGCTCTACGTCACCGAGGAGGACGACGAGGCGATCTACCTGCGGTCCACCGAGGAGTTCATCCACCACAACCTCGTGCTGCGCAAGGGCCCGGTCGCCGCCGTCGCCGCGTTCTCCTACCGGGTGCGCTCGGCCTCGGACCTCGATCTCGCCGTCGCGTTCTACACCGAGCTCGGCTGCGACGTGCGTCGCGAGCCGAACGGATTCGTCAAGGGAGTCGGCGACTCGGTGCGCGTGGTCGACCCGCTCGGCTTCCCGATCGAGTTCTTCCACCAGTCCGACCACGTCGAGCGGATGTCGTGGCGCTACGACCTGCACATCCCCGGCGAGCTGGTGCGTCTCGACCACTTCAACCAGATCACTCCGGACGTGCCACGGGCCGTCAAGTTCATGCAGGACCTCGGCTTCCGCGTCACGGAGGACATCCAGGACGAGGAGGGCACCGTGTACGCCGCGTGGATGCGGCGCAAGCCCACCGTGCACGACACGGCGATGACCGGCGGCGACGGCCCCCGCATGCACCACGTGTGCTTCGCCACCCACGAGAAGCACAACATCCTGGCCATCTGCGACAAGCTGGGCGCGCTCCGCCGCTCCGACGCGATCGAGCGCGGACCCGGTCGGCACGGCGTGAGCAACGCGTTCTACCTGTACCTGCGCGATCCCGACGGCCACCGCGTCGAGGTCTACACGCAGGACTACTACACGGGCGATCCCGACAACCCCGTCATCACCTGGGACGTGCACGACAATCAGCGGCGCGACTGGTGGGGCAACCCCGTCGTGCCCTCCTGGTACACCGACGGCTCGCTCGTGCTCGACCTCGACGGCACCCCGCAGCCCGTCGTCGCCCGCACCGACAGCTCGGAGATGGCCGTCACGATCGGTGCCGACGGCTTCTCGTACACACGCCCCGAAGAGGGCGAGAAGAAGCTCGGGAACCAGCTCTAACACCCCGCGTCCCGCTTCGCCACCCCCGAGCGCCCTTCGTCTCGCTCCGCTCGCTCAGGGACCGGAGCACCGACTGAACGACGCTCGCTCAGGGGCCGGAGCGCAGCGACGGGACCCACACCGACCTGAGGAGGAACGGATGCTGTCAGCAGACACGATCGAGACCATCGCCGCAGAACTGGCCGAGGCAGACCGCACGCACACGGTCATCCCGCGCATCACCGCGCGCCACCCCGACGCGACCGTCGAGGACTCCTACGCGATCCAGGGGGTCTGGCGAGACGCGCAGATCGCCGCGGGACGCCGCCTCGTCGGCCGGAAGATCGGGCTCACGTCCAAGGCGATGCAGCAGGCGACGGGCATCACCGAGCCGGACTACGGGGTGATGTTCGACGACACCGTCTACGAGTCGGGCGCCGAGATCCCGACCGCGCACTTCTCGAACGTGCGCATCGAGGTCGAGCTCGCGTTCGTGCTCGCGCGCCCTCTCGAGGGCCCGGACTGCACGCTCGAGGATGCGCTCGCGGCGATCGACTACGCGGTGCCCGCGCTCGAGGTGCTCAACTCGCACATCGAGCTCGAGGGGCGCACCATCGTCGACACCATCAGCGACAACGCCGCGTACGGCGCGATGGTGCTCGGCAGCGAGCGCCGTCGTCCCGACGAGATCGACCTGCGCTGGGTGCCCGGCGTGCTCTCCCGCAACGGCGAGATCGAGGAGACCGGCGTGGCCGCCGGCGTGCTCGGACACCCCGCCACCGGGGTCGCCTGGCTCGCGAACAAGTTCCACCAGCACGGCGCGCGACTGGAGGCCGGGGAGATCATCCTGGCAGGATCGTTCACACGCCCGATGTGGGTGTCGCGCGGCGATCAGGTGCTGTGCGACTACGGACCGATGGGAACGATCGAATGCCGCTTCATCTGAGCCGGTCCTTCCGCGAGCGGCTCGCCGCCGCCGACCGCTCCCTGATCGGCATGTGGGCGTGCTCCGGCAGCCCGCTCGTGACCGAGGTCGCTGCCGGATCCGGACTCGACTGGCTGCTCATCGACATGGAGCACTCGGCCAACTCCCTCGAATCCACCCTCGTGCAGCTGCAGGTGGTCGCGGCGTATCCGATCGCGCCCGTGGTGCGGGTGCCGTCGAACGACGCGGTCGCCATCAAGCAGGTGCTCGACCTCGGCGCGCAGGACATCATCGTCCCGATGGTGTCGTCGGTCGAGGAGGCCAGGGCCGCCGTCGCCGCGACTCGGTATCCGCCGCAGGGCGTGCGCGGGGTGGGCAGTGCGCTCGCCCGCAGCGCGCGATGGAATCGGGTCGACGACTACCTGCAGGACTCCGCGTCGCACACCTCGCTCACGGTGCAGATCGAGACGACGGCGGGGGTCGAGGCCGCCGCCGCGATCGCGGCCGTCGACGGCGTCGACGGCGTCTTCGTCGGCCCCTCCGACCTGTCGGCCTCGATGGGGCTGCTGGGCCAGCAGACCCACCCCGACGTCGTGGCCGCGGTGCATCGCGTCTTCGCCGCGGTGGCGGGCACGGGCACCCCGGTCGGCGTGAACGCCTTCGACCCGGCCGCCGCCGACGCCTACATCGCCGCGGGTGCGGACTTCGTGGCTGTCGGGGCCGACGTGGCGCTGCTGGCTCGCGCCTCGGAAGCTCTGGCCGCGCGCTTCATCCCGGCGTCCGACGACGTGACCCGCGCCAGCTACTGACCCGCGCCCCGCAGCGCGAAAAGTGGCGTATTCATAGCAATCCGGGTGAGACTGGGGGCATGACCTTCGCCGCGCTCCAGCCGCTCGCAGACCGTGCCGCACTGTTCACCGCCCTCCGCCAGGATTCGCTGGTCACCGCGCTCGAGGACCTGGGCGAGAACCGCTGGGATGCCGACATGGCCGCCGGCACGCTGACGTTCACCTCGAACGATGATCCGTCGCGCCGGCTGACGACCCGCGCCCACCTCATCGCCACCATCGCTCCCGGACCCCGCTCGCTGCTCTGGGCGTGGGCCCACCCGCAGGGCGACCCCGACGGCGTCGCCGGCCAGTTGAGGGACTACGGCACCGCCCACGGCATCGCCGAGCTCAGCCAGAGCGAGCTGCCGTTCCCCGACGATGCCAGCGGCGACTCCGAGTGGATCACCGCGGCCGCGCACACCGTCGGCGGCGTCGCCGTCGAACTGACCGGCCGCGCGCCCTACTACTCCGCCCCGGTCGGCGGCGGCACGTCGGCCGTGTTCCTGCTCGACGCGCCGATCCCCCCGCTCACGGTGTCCGTCGCGGCGATCGCGCTCCCCCGCATCCTCGCCGGCACCGCGCTCACGGATGCCCGCACCGCGGTGTGGGATGCCGCCCGCCTCGCCGGCTGGAACCTCACGTGGGCCGACGAGGCGTTCTCGGGGGCGACCGTCGCCGACGAGACCGGATCTGCCACCTTCCGCTTCGACGAACAGGCCCGCATCACGAACATCGAGAGCAGCCTGCACCCGCAGAACTGATCGCACGCGTCACGCCGCGAGTCGGCCCGTCACCGCCCCAGGCGCTGGCGGGCCGTCTTCGTGCCGGCGCCCACCGGCGCATGAGCGGTCGCCGCCGCCAGCCCGAACAGCGGCATGTCGACGTACACGGTCTCGAGATCCGCAGCGGGCACCTGATACGTCTCGTGCCAGACTCCGACACTGCCGGTGCCCTGCAGCGTGCGCATGAAGTCGCGCCACGGCTGCAGGTGCGGGGCGTCGCGGTCGGCGGCGAAGCGCTGCAGGTGCTCAGGGCTCTCCCAGTACGACAGCAGGATCGTCGTCCTGCCGAACCAGCTGTGCACACCGAGCATCCCCGAGTCGGGATGGGTGGCGAGGTGCTGCAGCATCGGCGGCATCTTGCTGGCGGTCCACCACACGCGGCGGAGATCCCACCATCGGTTGGCGCGCATCCCGATCAGGAAGACCGTCACGTCCGCCCTGTCGGGGGCCGCGGTGTAGCGCCCGGGGAACACCTGCTGGGTCATTTCCACTCCTCATGCGATTCCGTAACCGCGTTATGAAACGACGTTACGGTATGCTGGGCCGCATGGCAAGACCCGCACTGTACGACGACGCCCTGCGTTGCCGACTCCTCGACGCCACGGCGCGGATGGTCGACGAGCGCGGAGTGGAGGGGATCAGCCTGCGCGAGATCGCCCAGGGCGCCGGCACCTCCACATCCGCCGTGTACGCGCTGTTCGGCGGCAGGGCGGAGCTGCTCGTCGCCGTGATCGATCACGGCTTCGCGTCGTTCGGGCAGTCGCAGGCGTCCACCGAACCCGACGGCCTTCGCGCGCTCGGCCTCGCCTATCGAGCCTGGGCCACCGCGAACCCCGCGCTGTACCGGCTCATGTTCGGCGGAGCGGTCACGAGCGAGAACTGCCACCCCGACGAGGCCACCACGGGCGCGGCGATGATGCCGCTCGTGCGCACGCTCGCCGAGCGCGTCGACGAGCCCGAGGTGATGCCCGCCGCCCTCACCGTGTGGGCGCAGGTGCACGGCGCCGTGAGCCTGGAGCTCGCGAGCGTCGCTCCGGTGGCCGTCGACTGGGATGCCGTCTACGACCGCGTGGTCGACGCGGTCGAGCGCGCCTTCCCGGCGCGCTGACCCTCACCGCGCCGGGCCCCCGACCCGCCGACCGCCCCTGAGGACTCAGACCAGGCGCTCGGCCGCCTCCACCACATTGGTCATGAGCAGCGCGACCGTCATCGGGCCGACACCGCCCGGGTTCGGCGAGATCCAGCCCGCGACCTCGGCGACATCGGGATGCACGTCTCCGAAGACCGCGCTCTTGCCCGTCTCCGGATCGCTCTCGCGCGTGACCCCGACGTCGAGCACGGCCGCACCGGGCTTCACGTCTTCGGCGCGGATCAGATGCTTGACGCCCGCTGCGGCCACGATGACGTCGGCCTCGCGCAGGTATCGCGGCATGTCGACCGTGCCGGTGTGCGTGAGCGTGACCGTGGCGTTCAGGTCTCGACGGGTGAGCAGCAGTCCGATGGAGCGGCCGATCGTGACACCTCGCCCGACGACGACCACATGCCTGCCCGTGAAGTCGTAGCCGTTGCGCAGCAGCAGCTCGATCACACCGCGCGGCGTGCAGGGCAGCGGCGTGTGGATGGGCTTGTTGACGTTGAGCACGAGACGGCCGAGGTTCGTCGGATGCAGCCCATCCGCGTCCTTCGCCGGGTCGATGCGCTCGAGGATCGCATCGGTGTCGATGTGCGCGGGAAGAGGCAGCTGCACGATGTAGCCGTGGCAGTCCTGGTCGGCGTTGAGCTCGTCGATCAGCGCCTCGACGTCGGCCTGCGTGGCATCGGCCGGCAGCTCGCGCTGGATCGAGTTCATCCCGATCGCCTCGGACTGGCGATGCTTCATCCCGACGTAGAGCTGGGACGCCGGGTCGGCACCCACCAGCACGGTCGCGATGCCGGGCACGATGCCCTTCTCCTTCAGAGCGGCGACACGCTCGGTCAGCTCGACCTTGATGGCGGCTGCTGCCACCTTGCCGTCGAGGACCTGGGCGGTCACTGCTGCAGGTCCGGGTAGAGCGGGAAGGCGACGGCGAGCGCGTCGACGCGCGCACGGAGTGCCTCGACATCGGCGCCGGGCAGCAGCGCGAGGGCGATCACGTCGGCCACTTCGGTGAACTCCGCATCTCCGAAGCCGCGGGTCGCGAGCGCCGGAGTCCCGATGCGCAGACCCGACGTCACCATCGGCGGACGCGGGTCGTTGGGCACCGCGTTGCGGTTGACGGTGATGTGGATGTCGTGCAGCAGGTCTTCGGCCTGCTTGCCGTCGACCTGGGCGTCGCGCAGGTCGACGAGTACGAGGTGCACGTCGGTGCCGCCGGAGCGCACGCCGATGCCGGCATCCTTCACGTCCTGCTGCGAGAGACGATCGGCGAGGATCGAGGCGCCGCGCAGGGTGCGCTTCTGGCGCTCGGCGAACTCGGGGGTGCCCGCGAGCTTGAACGCGGTCGCCTTGGCGGCGATCACGTGCATGAGGGGTCCGCCCTGCTGCCCCGGGAAGACGGCCGTGTTGATCTTCTTCGCGATGTCGGCGTCGTTCGTCAGGATGAAGCCCGAGCGAGGGCCGCCGATCGTCTTGTGCACGGTCGACGAGACGACGTGCGCGTGCGGCACCGGGTTCGGGTGCAGGCCCGCGGCGACGAGTCCGGCGAAGTGCGCCATGTCGACCCAGAGCAGCGCGCCGACCTCGTCGGCGATCGCGCGGAAGGCCGCGAAGTCGAGGGTGCGGGGGTACGCGGACCATCCGGCGATGATGACCTTGGGCTTGTGCTCGATCGCGAGGCGACGCACCTCGTCCATGTCGATGATCGAGGTCTCGGGGTCGACGCCGTAGGCGACGATGTCGTAGAGCCGGCCCGAGAAGTTGATCTTCATGCCGTGCGTCAGGTGGCCGCCCTGGTCGAGGGCGAGGCCGAGGAGGGTGTCGCCGGGGCGGGCGATCGCGTGCAGCACGGCAGCGTTGGCCGATGCGCCCGAATGCGGCTGGACGTTCGCGAACTCGGCGCCGAACAGGTCCTTGGCCCGCTGGATCGCGAGTTCCTCGGCGACGTCGACCTCTTCGCAGCCGCCGTAGTAGCGGCGCCCGGGGTAGCCTTCGGCGTACTTGTTGGTCAGGACGGAGCCCTGCGACTGCAGGACCGCGACGGGCACGAAGTTCTCGGATGCGATCATCTCGAGGAACGTCTGCTGGCGGGCGAGTTCGCGGTCGAGGACCTGTGCGATCTCGGGGTCCACCTCGGACAGCGGTGCGTTGAAGTAACGGTCGGTCATGATGACGTGCTCCTCTGACGACGGATTCGAAGGGTGTTCCTATCGGCCCAGGCGCGCGGTCGAATTCCGTGGTCAGTCGCTCCCCGGTGGTAGTCCACCCAGACGCCAGTCGCGACGAGTACGAGCATAGCGGATTTCCCTGCGCCCACGACCCCGAGCCGGGTAGGTTTTGTTCATGGTCCTTCCTGATTACCTGCCGCTGGTGCCGCTGCCCGCATCGGTCACGATCGGAGCCGGGCGCCTGCCTCTCTCCCCCGACGTGCGCGTGACCGGGGGCTCCCCCGCCGTCGCACAGCTGATCGATGCGGTCGAGAGCCGCAGCGGCATCCGTCTCGTCCACTCCGCCGACTCGACCGGCGACTCGACCGGCGAGATCGCGCTGCGTGTCGACGCGTCGACCGCGGGGCCCGAGGGTTACACGCTCTCGATCGCGGAGGGGGTCGAGATCGTCGGCGCCGATGAGGCTGGACTCTTCTACGGGGTTCAGACCCTGCTGCAGCTGCTGCGCGAGGACGCGCACGGCTGGGTGCTCCTGCGCGCCGAGATCGCCGACGAGCCGCGCTTCGTCCGCCGCGGGGTCATGCTCGACGTGGCGCGCCACTTCTTCGGAGTCGCCGAGGTGAAGCGACTGATCGACAGCGTCAGCGCGCTGAAGTTCAATCACCTGCACCTCCACCTCACCGACGATCAGGCGTGGCGCATCGAGATCGAGTCCTGGCCGCGACTCACCGAGCTCGCCTCCACGACCGCGGCCCTCGGCGACGCGGGCGGCTTCTTCACCAAGGACGACTATCGCGAGATCGTCGCCTACGCGGCAGCACGGCACATGATCGTGATCCCGGAGATCGATCTGCCCGGGCACACGCACGCCGTCGGCGTCGCCTACCCCGAGCTCGTCGAGGACCCGGTGATGAACGACGCACTGATCGCCGATGCGAAGCGCCTGGGGCAGGACCTCCCGGTCGCCGGCGAGCCCTACCTCGGGTGGGGCGTCGGGCACTCCAGCGTCCGCATCCACGAGGAGCGCACCTACGAGTTCGTGCGCGACGTCGTGCGAGAGCTCGCCGAGATGACACCCGGTCCGTACATCCACAT
This sequence comes from Microbacterium sp. Root553, assembly GCF_001426995.1. NCBI lineage: Bacteria > Bacillati > Actinomycetota > Actinomycetes > Micrococcales > Microbacteriaceae > Microbacterium > Microbacterium sp. Root553. The sequence continues at coordinate 64,210 of NZ_LMFY01000001.1, forward strand.
CGGCGGAGACGAATCGCTCGGGACGCCGCAGGCGGATTTCGACTTCTTCGTCGAGCGCGCGACCGCGATCGTCGTCGACGAGGGGAAGACGCCGGTGGCCTGGCACGAGGTGGGCGCGGCGGCCGACATCGCCGAGGGCACGGTCGGCCAGTACTGGGGCAAGCGGACCCCGGAGGGGTCGCATGCGGCCGAGGCGAGGCACTTCGTGGAGCGCGGGGGCGCGCTGATCATGTCGGCCGCCGACGCCGCCTACCTCGACATGAAGTACACGACCGACTTCGCCCTCGGACTCACCTGGGCCGGCACCATCGACGTCCGCTCCGCCTACGAGTGGGAGCCGACGTCGGCGCTGGACGTACCCGACACCGCGATCCTCGGCATCGAGGCGCCGCTGTGGAGCGAGACCACGCGCACCTGGAACGACGTGGAGCAGCTCGTCTTCCCGCGCGCCGCCGCCCTGGCCGAGGTCGCGTGGTCGCCGCGCAGCGGTTCGGGCCGGGCGTGGGAGTCGTTCCGAGCACGCCTGGGCGCACTGGCGCCGATGTGGAATGCTCGGGGCATCGACTTCCACCCTGCACCCGAGATCCCCTGGACCGAGCGATGACCGCCGAGCGCCCGACGACGGGGTCGCTCGTCATCCACTCCGCGCGACTCGTCGACGGCGGGTCCGTGCTGGCCGACGCGTGGGTGCGGTTCGACGACGGCAAGGTCTCGGGGCGAGGGGTCGGCGATTCCTGGACCGCGGCAGACGAGGTCGTCGACGCCGTGGCATCCGCCGGAGAGGGCGCAGTGCTCACACCGGGGTTCATCGACATCCACGGGCACGGCGGCGCAGGCGCGTCCTTCGACGACGGCATCGACGCGATCCGCACCGCTCGGGCCCTGCACCGCGCCCACGGCACGACGCGCGCCGTGATCTCCCTGGTGACGGCCCCCCTCGACGCACTCGCACGGCGGGTCCAGGACATCGCCGACCTCATGACGACGGATGCCGACATCCTCGGCTCCCACCTCGAGGGGCCGTTCCTCGACCCGGCGCACCACGGAGCTCACGAGCCCACCCTGCTGCGCGAGCCCCGCGCCGCCGATGTGGCCCGGCTGCTGGAGGCCGGGCGAGGGACGATCCGCCAGGTGACGATCGCCCCCGAGCGCCCCGGCGGCCTCGACGCGATCCGCTCGATCGTGGAGGCGGGCGCGGCCGCCGCGGTCGGACACACGAGCGCGGATGCCGCGATGGCGATCGCCGCCTTCGACGCCGGCGCGTCGATCCTGACCCACGCGTTCAACGCGATGCCCGGCATCCATCACCGCGCCCCCGGGCCGGTGCTGGCCGCCGCCGCCGATCACCGGGTGGTGCTCGAGGCGATCGCCGACGGCGTGCACCTCGACCCGCACGTGATCAAGCTGGTGTTCGATTCCGCGCCCGGCCGCGTGGCGCTGATCACCGATGCGATGGCCGCGGCCGGGAGCGCCGACGGGCACTACGACCTCGGTGCGGTGAGCGTCACGGTGCGGGACGGGATCGCGCGCGCGGACGACACGGGATCGATCGCCGGCTCGACCCTCACGCAGGATGTCGCGCTGCGCCGAGCGATCGCCGCGGGGGTCGGACTGTCCGATGCCGTGCAAGCGCTCACCGAGACGCCGGCACGGGCGATCGGATGCGGCCACGACCTCGGCAGCCTCGACGCCGGCTTCACGGCTGATGCCGTTCTGCTGGACGCGCAGCTTCGTGTCGTGCGCGTGTGGGTCGGCGACCGGAGCTGATCCGGTACGCGGCCGGAAGGGTGCGGGGCCGCCTTTCCCCAGATCGGCGGCCCCGTCATGTCCCCTCTTCGCGAGTCGGCGGGCCGGGAACTCCTCCCCCGAGGTGTCCGGCCCGCCATATCGATGCATATCCCCCTGCATCGATGCCTGAGCTCCGCCCCCCGGTGGAGCTCCTTGGCTTCTCTCTGTGATGAGACGACGACCACCGCGATTCATTACGCGAGTTCTCAGTTTTTTTTCACGCGAATCACGCGCAGTTCGGACTTATCCGTCATCACCTGGGCTTTTGTCAAGGAGCGCGCCAGCGGATCTTTTTTCGGATGTGGGGTGACATGCCCGGGGGTTTGGCGAGAGAATGGAGAAGGCGCGTGATGAAAACGGGGTTCACGCGTCTCTTCATGTGGGGACGACTTCACGTGCTCCACGACAGATGGATGACATGGATCAGGACAACACTTCGCACGACGAGGGGATCGCTGACGCGGATCTCGTGCTGCGCACGCGGTCGGGCGATGCAGAGGCGTTCGCCGAGCTGTGGCGACGCCACTATCCCTCGGGCATGTCCGTCGCGCGGTCGATCACCTCGTCGATCGATCCCGACGACCTCGTGCAGGAGTCCTACACCCGCATCTACCAGGCCATCATCAGAGGCGGCGGACCGAACGGCTCCTTCCGCGCCTATCTCTTCACCAGCATCCGCAACACCGCCGCCGCCTGGGGGCGCGCACGCCGCGATCACGCGATCGACGAGCTCGATGCGGTGGCCGATCCCGACAGCACCGATCAGGCGGCCAACGAGGCCCTCGACCGCAGCCTGACCGCCCAGGCCTTCCGCAGCCTCCCCTCCCGCTGGCAGGAGGTGCTCTGGTACACGGAGATCGAGCAGATGAAGCCGCAGGAGACCGCGGCCCTGCTGGGCATGAAGGCCGGCGCCGTCTCCCAGCTCGCATTCCGTGCCCGTGAAGGACTCCGCGAGGCCTGGATCCAGGCGCACCTGCGCAGCGCCGCGGCCGGCTCCGACTGCCAGTGGACCATCGAGCACCTGGGCGCCTATTCCCGGGGCAATCTGAGCATTCGCGATCGCAAGCGCCTCGAGCTGCACCTCGACGAGTGCGCCCGCTGCATGATCGTCGCCGCCGAGGCGAAGGATGTGTCGAAGCGCCTCGCGCTCGTCCTCCTGCCGCTCGTGCTCGGCATCGCGGGATCAGCCGGCTACCTCGCCTCGCTCCAGGGTGCAGGCACCCCCATCGTCGCGCTGGCGGCCATGCCGTCGACGGTGACCGAAGGCGCCGTCGTCGTCGCCGCGGGTGGCGCGGCCGCCGCCGGAGCGGGCGCCGGCACTGCGGGAGGCGCAGGGCACGCGGGAGCGTCGGGAGCGGGAGCGTCCGGCGGATCTGCGGGCACAGCGACCAGCGGAGGACTGCTCAGCGGAGTGGGTGCCCTGGTCGGAGCCGCCTCAGCGGCCCTGGTGGTCGCGGGCGTCGTCGTCGCCGCGACCATCATCCCCGGCCTCGCCGGAGCGAATCCCACAGCGTCCCTGCCCTACGCGGGCGACGGCGACTCGTCCATCAGCGCCGATGTCGGCCCCGACGACGCCATGGCCGAGGATCGCACGCTGCTCGTCGAAGAAGAGGAAGCGCCCGAGACACCGCCGGTCGAAGCGCCGGTGACGCCCGATCCCGGTGAGGCGACCACTCCTGAGACACCCGCCGCACCCTCGACGCCCGAGCCGCCGGTGGTCACTCCCCCGACGCTCGATCCCGATCCGCCCACGGATCCGCACCCCCCCACGGATCCCGAGGACCCGACCGGCCCTGAAGACCCGACCGACCCGGAGCCCCCGACGACTCCGGAGAACCCGGAGAATCCGACCAACCCGGAGAATCCGACCAACCCGGAGAACCCCGAACCGGAGAACCCCGAACCGGAGAACCCCGACCCGCAGCTGCCCGCGGGTGCTCCGGAGGTCTCCGATGTGGGAGTCACGCTCGACCTCGAACTGGTCACGCACTTCGCGGTCTCGCTCACCGGCGCGCCGGGTGCGACCGTTGACGCACTCATCGACGGGAGCACTGGCGGGAGCGGATCGACGGTGCTCGCGGCCGGCGAGGCCGATCTCGGCTACGGCGTCATCGATCTCCGTCCGACCATGGATCAGCTCTGCGCCGAAGAGACAAGCGTCGACTTCTTCTACACCACCGGGACGGAGACCGGTCCGCCCGTCCGCACCACGCTGTGGGACCTCTACGAGCTCTCCGACCGCTACCAGGGTGTCGCCCCCCGCGAGGATCCGCTGTTCGCCTTCGCGTGCTTGCTCGCGACCGACCCGGACACCGAGCAGCCCGCCACCGATGGCACCGGCACCCAGGCGCCCGACACCGGCACTGGAACGGGCACTGGCGCTGGCACCGAAACGGGCACCGAGGGACCCGACGCTGGCACTGAAACCGGCACCGGGGAGCCGAACACCGACACCGACACCGACACCGAGACGGAACCGGCGGGAGACACGGAACCCGGCACCGACACCAGCCCCGCTACAAACCCCGCGCCGACCGACACCACCCCGGAGGATACGACCACCCCGGACCCCGTCACCGAGCCGACCCCCGACACCGCCGACGACGCTGCGGACGGGGTCGTCGTCCCCGCACTCTGAGGCTCGTCGGCGGCGAATAGACTGGGGTCATGCCTCAGGATTCGGCCTCCGTGCCCGGCGTCGACCGCCCGAACATCGCCCCTCTCGACATCGTTCGCTCGATCGTCCTGGTCGTCTCCGTCGGCACCCTCGCGCTGTGGGGTTTCGCCACGTGGCCGCTGCCGTGGAACGTCATCCTCGGCATCGGCGCCCCGCTCGTCGTCCTGCTGGTGTGGGCGCTGTTCCTGTCTCCGCGCCCCCTGCTGCGCCTGCACCCGTTCCTCCGCGCCGCCGTGGAACTGCTCATCTACGTCGGCGTGACCATCGCCTGGTGGCTGATGGACCAGCCGGTGGTCGGCATCGCGTTCGCGGTCGTCGCCATCGGTGCGGGGCTCGTGAGCGGCCGGCGCCGCATCGCATGAACGTCGTCGATCAGCTCACCGCCGAGCTCGGCATCCTCGTCGACACGGATCCCGACGTCCTCGATCAGGCCCGCGCCGACCATTCGGGCCATGCCGCACCCGGCACACCGCTCGCGGTCGTCCACGCCGAGACCGTCGCGCACGTGCAGGCCGTCCTGCGCATCGCGACCGCGACGCGCACCCCTGTCGTCGTGCGCGGCGCAGGCACCGGACTCGCCGGTGCCGCCAACGGAGGCGACGGCGAGATCGTGCTCTCCACCCGCCGGATGACCGCGATCCGCGAGATCCGGGCGGACGACCTGCTCGCGGTGGTCGAACCGGGCATCCTCAACGCCGACCTCAACGACGTCCTCGCCGAGCACGGACTGTGGTGGGCGCCCGATCCTGCGAGCCGTGCGATCTCGACCGTCGGCGGCAACATCGCGACCGGTGCGGGCGGCCTGCTCTGCGCCAAGTACGGTGTCGTGCGCGACGCCGTGCTCGCGCTCGACCTCGTGCTCGCCGACGGCCGTCTGCTGCACCTCGGGCACCGGAGCGTGAAGGGGGTCACCGGTCTCGACCTGACCTCTCTCGTGATCGGCTCCGAGGGCACGCTCGGTGTCGTCGTCGGAGCGACGCTCAAGCTCCGTCGCCTGGTCGAAGGCACCACGTGCACGGTCACGGCGACCTTCCCCGACGTGCGCTCCGCCGCCGCGGCCTCGGCCGCCGTCACCGCCTCCGGCATCCAGCCGGCGATCATGGAGCTGATGGATGCCGGGAGCCTCGCCGCGGTCGCCGCGCTGCTCGATCTGCCCCTGCCGGCCCCGGGCAGCGCCCAGCTGACGATTCAGACCGACGGACCCGCATCCGTGGTCGAGGCGACGACGATCGCCGCGATCCTCGAGTCGCACGACGGCGTGACCCTGGTCTCGCACGACCGCGAAGAGGGCGAGAAGCTGCTGGCGATACGCCGCGCCATGCATCCCGCGATGTCCGCCCTCGGCACGACCCTCATCGAGGACGTCTCCGTGCCCCGCAGCGCGATGCCGGCGATGTTCGACGAGATCGCGCGCATCGAGCAGAAGTACGGCATGTCGATCCCGACCGTGGCCCACGCGGGAGACGGCAACCTGCACCCGAACTTCATCTTCGACGGCGCCGAGCCCCCGGCGGAGGTGTGGGCTGCGGCCGACGAGCTGTTCCGTGCGGCCATCGCACTCGGCGGCACCCTCACCGGCGAGCACGGCATCGGAACGCTGAAGAGTCGGTGGCTCGCCGACGAGCTCGGTGACGACCAGTGGGAGCTGCAGCGTCGCATCACGCAGGTGTTCGACCCCCTCGGCATCCTCAACCCCGGCAAGGTGTTCACCCCTCGTGCCTGACATCAGGGTCAGTGCCGCGGTGATCGTCGACGACGCCGGACGGGTGCTCGTCGTCCGCAAGCACGGCACCACTCGCTTCATGCAGCCGGGCGGCAAGCCGGAGCACGGCGAGACCGCCGCGCAGACCCTGATCCGCGAACTGCACGAAGAGCTCGGGATCGAGCTCGTCGAAGCCGACCTCTCCCCCCTCGGCACCTTCGTGTCCGAGGCGGCCAACGAGCCGGGTCACCGGGTGATCGCGGATGCCTTCGCCGTGACCGCGTCGATCACCGACGTCGTCGTGCAGGCCGAGCTCGCCGAGCTCCGCTGGATCACCCCGGCCGACGCCGAGTCCCTGCCGCTCGCGCCCCTGAGCACCGAGCACCTGCTGCCGCTCGCGTGGCCGGCTGCCGGGCGCTGAGCCCTCGACGGGTCAGATGCCCTGCCAGCTCGGCTTGTTCGCGAAGGTGTAACGGTAGTAGTCCGAGAGCGTGAGACGCGAAGCCGCGGCCTCGTCGACCACGACGGTGGCGTGCGGATGCAGCTGGATCGCCGACCCGGGGAGGATGGCCGAGAGCGGCCCCTCGACGGCATCCGCCACCGCCTGCGCCTTGCCCTCGCCGAAGGCGAGGAGCACCAGGTGCCGGGCGCGGAGGATCGTGCCGAGCCCCTGCGTGATGCAGTGCATGGGCACGTCGTCGATCGAGTCGAAGAAGCGGGCGTTGTCCTCGCGCGTCTGCGCGGTCAGCGTCTTCACGCGGGTCCGTGACGCGAACGACGAACCGGGTTCGTTGAAACCGATGTGTCCGTCGGTGCCGATCCCGAGGATCTGCAGGTCGACACCGCCCGCGGCATCGATGGCCGCCTCGTAGTCCGCCCCCGCGTGCCGGATGGTCGCCTGCGCGCCGTCGGGCACGTGGATGCGACGCGGATCGAGCCCGAGGGGCTCCACGACGTCGCGGGTGATCACCGACCGGTAGCTCTCGGGATGCGCGGGGTCGAGCCCGACGTACTCGTCGAGGGCGAAGCCACGCACCCGGGAGACGTCACGGCCGGCGAGCCTGGAGCGCAGCGCCTGGTAGACCGGCAGCGGGGTCGACCCCGTCGCGAGTCCGAGCACGGCATCGGGACGCGCGTCGATGAGGTCGACGATCTCGGCGGCGACCAGCGCGCCGGCAGCCTCGGGGTTCTCGACGATGACGACTTCAGCCATGGGTCACGATCTCCTTGAGGGGGGTGGACGCGCCGACGAGCGCCGCGCCGAAGGCCGCCGCGGGAGACCCCGCGGGGAGCAGTTCGATCCTGTCGTCCAGGTGCAGGGAGCGCATGAACGACGACGCCTCCGCTCCGGCCTGCAGCGCGGTGCGGACACCCGACAGGAGTCGGTCGCCGAGTGCGGTGAGCCCGCCCCCGATGATCACCCGCTCCACATCGGCCGAGAGCACCAGCGCCCGCACGGCTGCGGCAGCGCCGTTGAACAGATCCGCGCGCAGCGCACGCGCTCTGACGTCGCCGCGTTCCGCCGCGTCAATGATGTCGAGCACGGGCAGCGCACCGGGCATCGCCCAGGCGCGCGCCAGGGCACCGCCGCCGCACAGCGTCTCGATGCATCCGCGCTGGCCGCAACTGCAGAGCCGTCCGTTCGGATCGACGGACAGGTGACCGACCTCGCCGGCGGTCCCCCGCGAGCCGCGCCAGATCACGCCGTCGACGACGATGCCTGCCGCGACACCGGTGCCGAGGTTCAGGAAGGCCATGGACCCGTCGATCTGCCGGAGCGCGGCAGCGCCCAACGCCGCGGCCTTCACGTCGTTCTCGACGCGCACCGGCACCCGCATGCGGTCGGCGACGCGGTCGGCGAGGTCGAGCGACTCCACACCGAGGTTCACGGCGTGCAGTACTCGCCCGGTGGCGACGTCGACGAGACCGGGGATGCCGATGCCCACCGACGAGACCGCAGCGGTGTCGATGCCCACCTCGGCGGCGAGCGCGGTCACCGCGGCCGCGATGTTCTCGACCACGGCCTCCGCGCCCCATCCGGTCGGCCGTCGGAGGCGTGCGCGGACGTCGCCGGCGGGTGCCACGGCGACCGCGTCGATCTTCGTCCCGCCGACATCCAGGCCCACTCGAAGACGCCGACCCTCGAGGTCGACGGCGATCGCCTCCGTCATCGGATGGCGCTCCGGCGCGCAGTCGTGTCTCCTGCACCGCTCACGAGACGCCCAGCTGACTGGAGAGCACCATGACGGCCGCGCCGCGGAGCACGATGTCGTCCTGCGCCGTGCGGCGGATGAGCGCGTCCTCGAAGACGCCCTCGAGCGTGCGAGCGTGCAGGGTCTCGACCGCGGCATCGATCAGCACGCCGTCGAGGAGGTCTTCAGGGCCCGAGAGCACGACCTCCGAGAGGTCCAGCACGGCGACGATCGGAGCGATCGCGATGCCCATGCGGGTTCCCGCGTCGCGCAGGATCTCGTCCCGTGACTGCGGCTCGGCAGCGATCGCCGGACGCAGCCTGGTCTCGCTGAGCCAGGCCTCGAGGCATCCGTCCTTGCCGCACGCGCACCGGGGGCCCCCATCGGTGCCGACCACGACGTGGCCGATCTCGCCCGCCGCGAAGCGGCTGCCCAGGAGCGGCTGGCTGCCGGTGATCACGCCGGCGCCGACGCCTCGACCGATCTTGATCAGCATGAAGTCGGCCTTCGCCTCACCGAACGTGTACTCGGCGAGCACGGCCGCATTGGCATCGTTGCGCACGAGCACGGGCAGGCCGAGATCGATGCCGAGCTTGCCCTCGAGCGGAAGATCGGTCCAGCCCAGGTTGGGCGAGCTGAGCACCACACCGTCCGGTCGCACGACGCCGGGGGTGCCGATGCCGACACCGAGGATGGGGTGGGTGGCGGTCTCGGCGAGTGCCCTGGCGAGCTGGAGCGTCGCGGCGTAGGCGGCCTCGCCGTCGGCGCTCTCCGGCCGCGGCACCTCGCGGCGTTCCAGGATGTCGCCGTCGAGACTCAGCAGTGCGCCGACGAACGCCTGGGGACCTGACAGATCGATTCCGATGATCTGATGCCCGACCCGGTCGATGTCGATGAGGATCGGCGGCTTGCCGGGACCGACGGTCTCTCGGACGCCCATCTCGATCACGATGCCGTCGGCGATGAACTCGGCGACCAGGTCGGAGATGGTGACCCTGGTCAGCCCGGTCTCGCGCGAGAGGTCGGCGCGGCTCATCGCACCGGAGTGGTACAGGGTCTGCAGCACCAACGCGCGGTTGTGCCCTCGCGCGTGCTCCGGGAGCACTTTCGCCCGCGAGCGCAGATGGCGCCCCGGGCCGAAGGCGTGGAGGCTTGCACCGACGTAGTCTGGTGACGTCGATGGCGGCGTGGCATCCGATACGGACATGTTTGTTAGTAGACCTTACGAACAAAAATTGTGCAAGTCCTGCCCCGAATAGCACAGGCAGGGTTACGGAAACGTTACATTATGCCGAGAGCGATGTCCCGGACCCCGCGGACGACTCCGACAACCGGGCCACGAGCGCCTCGACGATCTCCTCCCGCGCCTGTCGTGTGAGCGGCTTGCCCGGCACGCCCGGACGCCGCTGTGACGGCGCCGGACCGTCGAGAGGACGATACCCCACCCCCGCATGCGCGAGCCGCCTCAGGTGCACCGGCAGGCGGCGCGCGAAGTCCTCGAAGGGCGGGGGCTCACCCCCGTCCCACAGTCGCTCGGCGATCGCGCTGAGACGCGGGAACATCGCGAAGTCGAGCCGGTCGCTCGTCGGCAGATGCTCGGTCCAGACGTTGGCCTGCCCGCCGATCGCCCCCTCGTCGATGCGGAGCGCGTACGTCTGCTCGATCGGCAGCGGCGGTCCGACCCGGATCGGCTCCTCGGGCGACTCCGACTGCGGGTAGTCGAGGTACATCTGCAGATCCGGACACGCGATGACCGGCAGTCCGCGGCGCACAGCCTCGCGCAGGGCGACGGGACCGCGCCAGGCCAGGATCGCCACCTCCTCGGGCACATCACCCTCGAGCACCTCGTCCCAGGCCAGCGCGGTGCGCCCGCGACGTCGCACGTGCTCGACGACGTGCGAGGTGAACCACGGCTGCACCTCCCGCACCGTCGCGAGCCCGAGCTCGCGCATCCGCTCCGCCGCGGCCGCACTCGCCGCCCACTCGGTCACCGGGACCTCGTCGCCACCGATTCCGATCCAGGGCGAGTCGAAGAGATCGCAGAGCGCATCGATCGCCGCTCGCCCGAAGGCGAGTGCCTCGTCGGTCGGCGCGAGGGTGCGCGGATTCACCCCGAACCGCTGCCAGGGCCCGGTCGCGACCTCGGCGGCGTCGGTGTTGCCGAGCTGCGGGTACGCGGCGAGCGCCGCCTGAACATGACCCGGCAGCTCGACCTCGGGCACGATCGTCACGAAGCGCTCGGCGGCGTAGGCGACGAGGCCGCGCAGCTCGGCATCCGTGTAGTGCCCCTCGTGCACTCCTGCCTCGACCGTGGCCAGCGGACCGTGGCCCCGCTGCGTCCCGTCACGGCGCGCCCCCACCCGAGTCAGCCGGGGGTAGCCCGGCACCTCGAAGCGCCAGCCCTGGTCGTCGGTGAGATGCAGGTGCAGGACCGAGAGGTGGTGGTCGGCGAGCAGGTCGATCAGGCGCCGCACGTCCTCGGGAGGACGGAAGTGCCTGGCGACGTCGAGCATCACGCCTCTCCAGGCATGGGCGGGGGCGCCCTGCCAGATGCCGGCGGGGATGCGTGCGCGCTCCACACCCGGCTCGCGCAGCTGGAGCAGGGCGGTCACACCGCGGAACACGCCTTGCGGGCTCGCGCCTCGCACGTCGATCGTCGTCGCCGACACCGCGATCCGGAAGGCCTCCACACCGATACGCCCGTGCGCGAAGGGCTCGGCGGCGAGCGATTCGTCGATGCTCAGGACGATCGCGGGGTCCGCTCCCGACGCGGACGCGGGGTCGGCACCGGAGCGATCGCTCCGACTCTCCGGCGACCCGAGCCGCGACGCGCTCGCGGCGAGGTCCTGCGGCGCGAGCACGAAGGTGCGAGCCGTCCACTCGAACGGCGGGGCGGCGGGATCCACCGACACGAGCACCTCCGGCACCGTGGCGCGATGCGGCGGCGGCGTGCGGCGCAGCGCACGGCCGGGGGTCGCGCCCGTCACGGCACCCCGGAGCACGACGGGAACGCCCGCGACCAGCACCTCGACGATCCCGACCGGCGGCTCGAGAGGCGCGTCGAACGTCGCGCCGGCGCCGATGGCGGCGGGGTCGAACAGCACCAGGTCCGCGGTGGCCCCCTCGCGCACCGCTCCGCGGGGAGCGTCGCCGCGGTCGAGGCCCAGCCGTGCGGCCGGGGTGCCGGCCAGATGCCGCACCGCCTCCTCGAGGGTGAGCACGCCGAGCTCGCGGACGTAGTGCCCGAGGTAGCGCGCGAACGTCCCCCGGCCGCGCGGGTGCGGCCTCGCTCCGACGAGGATCCCGTCGGAGCCGCCGCAGTGGCGCGGATGGCGCATGATCGTCCGGACGTTCTCCTCGTCTCCCACGTGCATCAGGATTCCCGTGGCGCCGCGGTCGGCGAGGATCGTGTCGAGCACGACGTCGATGGCGGGCCTTCCCGACGAGGCCGCGATCTCGGCGATGGAGCGGCCGACGAGGCCGGTCAGGTGCGGATCCGAGACGCCGGATATCTGGATCGCGTCCCAGTCGGCCCGTTCGCCGTGGAAGCCGTCGGAGCCGACGTCCTCGAGCTCGATGCGCACGGCCTCGCGGCCTGCGCCGTCGAGCGCGGCGATGGCGCCGAGCAGGTCGCCGCTCTCGGCGAGTCGGCTGGGAAGGAGCGCCGCCAGGGTCGTGGCACCCGGGAGGTAGGGGTACGTGTCGAGGGTGACATCGACGCCGTCGCCGGATGCCGCGTCGACCAGCGCGAGCAGTTCCGCCGCACGTCCCCTGTTCGGTGCGAAGTTCATCGTCGCGTGCGTCAAGTGGATCGGGCATCCGGTGCGGCGGCCGATGTCGAGCACCTCCCGGTAGGCGTCGAGGGCCGCTCCCCCGTAGCTGCGGGTATGGGGCGCCCAGTATCCGCCGCGCTCGGCGACCACCCGACAGAGTGCCTCGAGTTCCGCGGTGTCGGCGTACATGCCCGGAGTGTAGGTCAGGCCGCTCGACATCCCGAAGGCGCCGGCGTCCATCGCCGCCCCCAGGATCGTGGACATCTCGTCGATCTCGGCATCCGTGGCCGGCCGGTTCTCGTGACCGACGACCATCATCCGCAGGTTGCCCTGCGGCACGAGCACGGCCGCGTTCGCGACGGCTGCCCGGTCGATCGCCGTGAGGAGGTCCTCCATCGAGCGCCACGGCGCCTCGTCCGGCATCCCGTTCCATCCGGCGATCTGCGCGGGGATGACCGCCGCCGTCGCGTCATCGAGCGGCGCGTAGCCCAACCCGTCCTGGCCGAGCACCTCGGTGGTGACTCCCTGCAGGATCTTCGCGTCGTGGGTCGCCCCCTGCAGCACCGCGAGCTCGCTGTGCGCGTGCATGTCGATGAATCCGGGAGCGAGCACGAGCCCCGCGGCCTCGACCTCGACGGCGTCATCCGGCAGCTGCAGCCGCCGGGGGTCGCCTGCTCCGATGACGGCGACGATGCGGGATCCCTCGACGGCCACGTCGGCGACGAACCGGTCGTCCCCGGTGCCGTCGACGACCGTCGCCGCCCGGTACACCCTGACCGGCTTCTCGCTGCTCAGAAGCACGTCGCCACCGCCCCGACGACGCGCGGGTCGTCGGCATCGGGGTCGTCGATGACCGCCACGACGCGCCACTTGTCGAAGGCGGTGCACGGGTGCGACAGTCCGAGACGCACGACGTCTCCGGGGGCCGCCGACGCGGTCTCCGCGAGGCGGAGGAAGGCGTGCTGATCGTTGAGGGCCGTGATCTCGCCGCCGATGGACTGCGGGATCGGCAGACCGAGATCGAACGGCACATCGCGACGCCCCGCATCGAGGAGCGCGAGGCCCGGCTCCGGCTGCGAGACGACGCGCGACCAGGCGTGCATCGCCGACCGCAGCGGAGCGGTCGAGGTGAGCGGCCCACCGAACGGTGACATCCGCGAGTAGAAGCCGTCGTCGTGGATCTGGAACGCCCCGGACCTCAGCACGATGTCGGCATCGGCCCGATGCGGAGCGAGGATCGCGGCGGCACGATCGGGGAAGGCGCTGCCACCGGCGCTCAGCACCGGACGGACGCCCTCCGGGTACGCGAGACGCCGGTGCAGGGTCACGAGGGTCTCGAGGTACACGTCGACCGCCTCGACCGACGCCACGCTGCGATCGGGTCCGAACGGCCCCTCGTATCCGGTCACCCCGGCGAGGCGCAGGCCCGGAGCATCGAGGATCGCCTCGGCTATGCGTTCGCCGTCGGCGAGGCTGCGCGCGCCTGTGCGCCCACCCGCACCGCCGAGTTCGACGAGCACGTCGAGAGGCCGGGCGGCGTCGGAGAGAGCCTCGGCCAGGATGCCCACGGTCGTCGGCGAGTCGGCCCAGCAGAGGATGCGCAGGCCGGGGTCCTCGGCGAGCAGCTCGCCGAGGTGGCGGGCCGCCGCACCATCGGTCACGGCGTTCGCGATGAGCACAGTGCGCACTCCGGCCGCGATCGCGACCTCGGCCTGCCACGCCGTCGCGACCGAGATCCCCCACGCGCCCACATCGAGCAGACGCTGCCAGAGAGCCGGCGCCATCGTTGTCTTCCCGTGCGGCGCCAGCAGCACCCCCTGCTCGGCCGCCCAGCCGAACACCGTCGTCTCGTTGTGCGCGAGCGCGGCCTCGTGCACCGTCAGGATCGGAGTGGTCAGATCGGAGAGGTGCAGATCCGCAGCCGCGATCTCGGAGAGACGGAGGCCCGCGGTTCGCGCGGAGAAGCCCTTCGCCCACGTGCCGAGAAGAGGATCCGGAATTTGTAGAGGCATCTAACAAGGCTACTAGGGTGGAGGTATGACCGCGAAGATCCGCATCTCGACCGACGCCGCCCCCGCTCCCGCCCACACGTTCTCGCAGGGCGTGCGGAAGGGGCCGATCGTGCAGGTCTCGGGACAGGGTCCCGTCGATCCGCAGACCGGCGACTACCTGTTCCCCGGCGACGTGGCCGCACAGACCACTCGCACCCTCGAGAACGTCAAGGCGATCGTCGAGGCATCGGGAGCGACCTTCGACGATGTCGTGATGCTGCGCGTGTATCTCACCGCGCGCGAGGACTTCCCGATCATGAACGAGGCGTACGGCGCGTTCGTCAGCGCCCACACCACCGGCGACGTCCTCCCCGCGCGCACGACGGTGTTCACCGGACTCCCCCGCGAGGAGATGCTCGTCGAGATCGACGGACTCGCGGTCGTCTCCGACTGAGAGAGTCCCGGCCGGCCCCACGGACCGTTGCCTCCCCGTTACCTGCGATCGCGTAGCATATCAGTGAGGACACACGAGAAAACCGGGGGGTGATGTTCGTGACCGATCTGATCTCAGCTCAGGATGCGAAGACCGAGAAGCTGAACGAGACGACGGATGCCGTCGTCGCACAGGATTCCGACGCGCCCACCGCCGCCCTTCCGCCGCAGAGCGGTGATCCCGAGGTCGCCTGGGCCCCCATCGAGCCCGCGCCCAAGAAGAAGCGTCTCGGTCTGTGGATCGGGCTGGGCGCAGGAGCGGTCGTCCTCGCCGCGGGCGCCGCATCGATGATCCTCATCGCTCCGGGAACCACCGTCGCCGGCATCCCCGTCGGCTGGCTCACGCCCGGCGCCGCCGCCGACGCGATCGACGCGCACGTCGCCGAGACCGAGGTCACGCTCACCGGAGCAGGCGACGATGTCGTGCTCACCGGGGCCGACCTCGGCGCCTCGATCGATGCCGGAGCACTCGCCGACAAGGCGTTCGCGGAGCATCCGCTCTGGAATCTCGGCGCATGGATGGGCGACCCCATCGCGGGCGAGATCACCCTCGACCCCTCGGCCGCGGACTCCGCGTTGCGCTCGGCCGTCCCCGCCAGCTACGAGGATCCGACCGATGCCGGCGTGGTCTTCGACGCGGCCACCGCCGCCTACACGGTCACCCCGTCGGTCTCCGGAACGGCCGTCGACATCGACGGTCTCACCGCGGCCATCGTCGACACCGTCGCCGACGGCGGCAAGAGCCTCGAGTTCTCCGGCGCGCCCGTCGAGGCGGCGGCCGCCGTCACCGATGACGACGCGACGACGCTGATGACCTCGTTGAACGGGATGCTCGGCACGATCGGCTTCTACGTCGGCGAAGAGCGCACGGTCCCCGTCGACCCCGCCACCGCCGCGAGCTGGTTCTCGGTCGTCGACGACGACGGATCCCTCCGTGTGGTCGCCGACGAGGCGGTCATCCAGACCACGATCGACTCCCTCGCCGGCGCCGTCGACCGCGCGCCCGTCAACGCGACCAACATCGTGAACTCCTCGGGTGAGGTGCTCCGCACCGAGACCGCGGGCGTCAACGGCCGTGCGCTGGGTGACACCTCGAACCTCGCGTCCGAGGTCGCCGACAAGCTGGAAGCCGCCGACGGCGTCGTCCCGCTCGCGGTCACCGAGACTCCGTTCGAGTCGGTCAACCTCGTTCGCAAGATCGACGTCGACCTCGGATCCCAGACCGCGACCCTCATCGAGAACGGCGCGGTCGTGCGCTCCTGGGCGATCTCGTCCGGCAAGGCCGCCACGCCCACCGACACCGGCAACTTCACGGTCTACGCGCACGTGCGCATGCAGACGATGAAGAGCCGCGAGCCCGACGGCTCGATCACCGAGACGCCGAACGTGCCGTGGGTCACATACTTCAACGGCGACGAGGGCTTCCACGGCACCTACTGGCACAACGCCTTCGGCTCGCCCCGCAGCCACGGCTGCGTGAACATGCCGATCGATGTCGCCAAGTTCGTCTACGAGTGGTCGCCCGTCGGCCTCGAGGTGTCGGTCCACAACTGATCACCGCCGCCTCCTCGGTTCCGCCTGCGGCCCGAGAAGGAAAGGCGAAGGGGGCCGGATGCTCGCGCATCCGGCCCCCTCTTCCGTGTCGTCTGTCAGTTCAGCGCGTCGACGATCCCGTTCAGCGTCGCGGACGGGCGCATCACGGCCTGGACGAGCGCGTCGTCCGGACGGTAGTAGCCGCCGATCTCCACGGCCGTGCCCTGCACCGCGTTGAGCTCGGAGACGATCGTCTCCTCGTTCTCGGCGAGGGTGGCGGCGATCGGCGCGAATGCGGCGGCGAGCTCGGCATCCGTCGTCTGCGCCGCCAGCTCCTGCGCCCAGTACAGCCCCAGGTAGAAGTGGCTGCCGCGGTTGTCGATCGTGCCCAGCGCACGCCCGGGTGAGCGGTCCTCTTCGAGGAACGTGCCCGTCGCGGCATCGAGGGTCTGCGCGAGCACGCGAGCCTTCTCGTTGCCGGTGCGGTCGGCGAAATGCTCGAGCGAGGCGGCCAGCGCGAAGAACTCGCCCAGCGAGTCCCAGCGGAGGTAGTTCTGCTCGACGAGCTGCTGCACGTGCTTCGGAGCGGAGCCACCGGCACCGGTCTCGAACAGGCCGCCACCGGCGAGCAGCGGCACGATCGAGAGCATCTTGGCGCTGGTGCCGACCTCGAGGATCGGGAACAGGTCCGTGAGGTAGTCGCGCAGCACGTTGCCGGTCACCGAGATGGTGTCGAGACCGTGACGCATGCGGGCGAGCGTGTAACGCGTCGCCTCCTCCGGAGCCAGGATCGTGATGGTCAGCCCCTTGGTGTCGAGCGTCGCGAGTCCCTGGTGCACCTTCGCGATGATCTGCGCGTCGTGCGAGCGGTTCGCGTCGAGCCAGAACACCGCGGGGTCACCGGTCGCACGCGCCCGGGTCACGGCCAGCTTCACCCAGTCCATGACCGGGATGTGCTTGGTCTGCGTGGCACGCCAGATGTCGCCGGGCTCGACCTCGTGCTCGATCAGCACGGTGCCCTCGCTGTCGACCACCTGGACGGTGCCGGCGGTCTCGATCTCGAAGGTCTTGTCGTGGCTGCCGTACTCCTCGGCCGCCTGCGCCATCAGGCCCACGTTCGGCACGGTGCCGATCGTGGCCGGGTCGAGCGGGCCGTTCGCGATCACATCGTCGATCACGGCCTGGTAGACGCCTGCATAGGAGGAATCGGGGATGACCGCGAGCGTGTCGGCCTCGCCGCCGTCCGCGCCCCACAGCTTGCCGCCGTTGCGCACCAGGGCGGGCATCGAGGCGTCCACGATCACGTCGCTGGGGACGTGCAGGTTCGTGATGCCCTTGTCCGAGTTCGTGTACGACAGGCGGGGCCCCTCGGCGATCGCGCGGTCGAACGCCGCGGCGATCTCGTCACCGCCGGCGACGCCGCCCAGACCCGCGAGGATCGAGCCGAGTCCGTCGTTCGCGGTGAGCCCTGCGGCGGCGAGCGCGTCGCCGTGCTGTGCGAAGACATCGTGGAAGAACGCGCGCACCACGTGGCCGAAGATGATCGGGTCGCTGACCTTCATCATCGTCGCCTTGAGGTGCACCGAGTAGAGGATGTCGTCGTTCTTCGCCGTCTCGAGCGTCTCGGCGAGGAAGGCGTCGAGGTTGGCGGCGGAGAGGAACGTGGCGTCGATGATCTCGCGCGGCAGGACCTTCAGCCCCTCCTTGAGGATCGTGACGGTGCCGTCCGCGGCGGTGTGGCGGAAGCTCAGGACGTCGTCCTTCGCCGCCACCCACGAGCGCTCGTTGTGCTTGAAGTCGTCGTGACCGAGCGTCGCCACACGGGTCTTCGACCCCTGCGCGAACGCCTTGTTGCGGTGCGGGTGCTTCTTGGCGTAGTTCTTCACCGCGAGCGGGGCCCGGCGGTCGCTGTTGCCTTCGCGCAGCACCGGGTTGACGGCCGATCCCTTGATCCGGTCGTAGCGCGCCCGCACATCCTTCTCTTCGAGGGAGGTGGGCTCGTCCGGGAACGAGGGGATGTCGTATCCCTGCGACTGGAGCTCGGCGATCGCCGCCTTGAGCTGCGGGATCGAGGCCGAGATGTTCGGCAGCTTGATGATGTTCGCCTCGGGGAGGGTGGCGAGCCCCCCGAGCTCGGCCAGCGCGTCGCCGACCTGCTGCTCGGGAGCGAGCTTCTGCGGGAAGGCGGCGAGGATGCGGCCGCCGAGCGAGATGTCGCGGGTCTCGACCTCGATGTCGGCCTGTCCCGTATAGGCCTTGATGATCGGCAGGAAGGAGGCGGTGGCGAGTGCCGGTGCCTCGTCCGTGTACGTGTAGATGATGGCGTCGTCGGTCACCAGGAGGTTCTCCGTTCGCGAGGGCATATTTGTCTCGATACCAAGATACCTGAGCGGCCCATCCGGCGTGGGCGCGGAGCCGCCCGCACCGCCTCGCGCGGGGGCTCGCACCCAGGGTCGTGACCAAAACTCGGGGTTTGCGGGCACGATGTCGCCCGAGGCGTTAGCCTGTGACTATGTCCGAACTGCGCATGGTCGAACTCTCCGCCGCGACGATCGTCGCCGTGAACAACCTGTCGCTCAAGCCCGGGCAGGAGCAGTTCCTCGCTCCGGTGTCCTACGGCATCGCGGCGACCGTCATCGATCCGCAGACCTCCTGGCAGCGAGTCGTCCTCGAAGACGATCACGTCGTCGGGTTCGTCAGCGCCAACTTCGACGCCGAGGCGCCCGAGGAGCACTTCCGCTCCGTGCTGTGGCGCATCAACGTCGATGCAGAGGGCCAGGGCAAGGGCGTCGGCCGCTTCGCCGTCGAGAGCCTGCTCGACGAGGCCAGGACGCGCGGATTCGATCACGTCAACGTCATCTACGAAGCCGGCGAAGACGGCCCGGAGGCATTCTTCCTCCGCGTCGGGTTCACCCCGGTCGGTGAGACCGAGTACTCCGAGGTCATCGCCCAGATCCGCATCGCCTCGTAGGCGGGCGTCGGGGACTCGGGTCTCCTCCCCCTCGAGGGTCGGTCATCCGCCCCTCGGTCCGTCGTGCCCTCCCGCCCCTCGGCGGCACAGGCATTTGTTGCGATTGCCCACAAAAGCCTTGCGCGCCGGCGAGGTGCGTGTCATCATCGATCCCGAGGCCTCTGGCGAAGCGCTTCGACGATGTGACCTGACGATGATGACGGAGTCCCGATGACGACGATCCACGACGTGGCCGAGGCCGCCGGGGTGTCCATCAGCACCGTCTCCTACGCCCTCAGCGGCAAGCGGCCCGTCTCCGAGAAGACCCGTCGGCGCATCGAGGACACGGTGCGGTCCCTCGGCTACGAGCCGGATGCCGGCGCCAGGATGCTGGCGGGGCGCCGGACCCACATCTTCGCGCTCACCGAACCGCTGCGTGCCGACACGCACGCGCCCACCCACATGGCGTTCGTGCTGGCGACCACGGTCGCCGCCCGCCGACGGGGCTACGACATCCTCCTCCTGACCGACGAGCAGGCATCCGAGGGGATGAACAGGGTCGCCGCCAGCAACCTGGTCGATGCCATCCTCGTGCTCGACGTCGCGCCCGACGACGCACGGGCCGACATCGCCCGCTCGCTGCGCTCCCCCACCGTCTTCATCGGCATCCCGGACGACGCGGACGGGCTGACCTGCGTCGACCTCGACTTCGAGGCCGCAGGGCACCTCGCGATCGACCGCCTCGCGGATGCCGGTCACACCGCCGCCGTGCTGCTCGGTCAGACCGAGGTCTCGTACGTGAAGTCGAACTTCCCGCGCCGGCTGCTCCGCGGGGTGCAGGCCCAGGCGACGCGGCGGGGCGTCGCCGTCGAGTGGGCGACCACCGGTGTCACGACGACGGATGCGTCGGCCGTGCGCGCGGCGGTCGAGGCCGCCCTCGATCGCGGGATCCGCGCTTTCGTGGTGCACGCGGTCGGCGACGTGCACGAGGCGCTGCTCGCCGTCATGACCGAGCGCGGGCTGACCGTCGGCACGGACGTGTCGGTGATCTCTGCCGCGGCGTCCTTCGACACCGCGACGCTCCCCGTGCCCGTGGACACGATCCCCCTGGTGCCGCAGCAGTCGTGCGAGCTCGCGATCGATCTCGCCGTGCAGCGCCTCGAAGACCCGCACGCCCCCGCGCGCATCCACCTCATCCCTCCCGAATACCTCTCCGCCGGATCGGTCGCTCCCGCCCGGGAGTGACCCCCTCCGGAGAATCGCGGTCGCGTCGATTTTGTCGAAACGCTTCGACGATGCGATCTCGAGTCGATCACCCACAACTGAACACCCGACCCGATGAAGTGTCCGGCCCTCCGGGGCCACCGAGAAAGGAGTGCCGACGATGGCACGCAACACCCGCAGGACGAAGACGTTGGCGGCTCTCGCCGCACTCACCGCGACCGGCATCGCACTGAGCGGCTGCACCGCGGGATCCGGCGACGAGGGCGGTGACGGACAGACCCTCACGCTCTGGCACTACGAGGGTGCGGACAGCGCGATGGGCAAGGCGTGGGCCGAGGCGATCGCGATCTTCGAGGAGGAGACCGGAGCCACGGTCGAGTTCGAGGAGAAGTCGTTCGAGCAGATCCAGAAGACGGCCAGCCAGGTGCTCGACACCGACGCCGCGCCCGATCTGATGGAGTTCAACAAGGGCAACGCGACCGCCGGGTTCCTGGCCTCCACCGGCCTGATCGCCGACATCTCGGACGCCGTCGACGAGTACGGCTGGGACGACAAGCTCGCCCCCTCGCTGCAGACCACCGCGAAGTACTCCGACGACGGCGTCATGGGAGGCGACACCTGGTTCGGCATCCCGAACTACGGCGAGTTCGTCGGCGTCTACTACAACGAGGATGCCTTCGCCGCCGCCGGCCTCGAGATCCCCACCACCTACGACGAGTTCGTCGACGTCCTCGACGCGTTCGTCGCACAGGGCGTCACGCCGCTCGCCGAGGCGGGTGCCGAATACCCCCTCGGCCAGCTCTGGTACCAGCTCGCGTTGAACGCCGGCGATCGCGGCTTCGTCGACGACTACCAGCTGTACAAGGATCCCGTCGACTGGCAGGGTCCCGAGGTCACCGCGGCGACGGAGACCCTGCAGGAGTACATGGACAAGGGCTACATCGCCTCCGACGTCTCGTCGGTCAAAGCCGAGGACGCGGGTGTCTCGTTCATCAACGGCACCTCGCCGATCTTCGTGTCGGGGTCATGGTGGTTCGGACGCTTCGTCTCGGAGGCGACCGGCTTCGACTGGACGATGACCGCCTTCCCCGGCGCCGACCTGTCGCTCGGATCCTCCGGCAACCTGTGGGTCGTCCCCGAGAACGCATCGAACAAGGAGCTCGCCTACGAGTTCATCGACATCACGATGCGCCCCGAGATCCAGGCGATCATCGGCAACAACGGCGGCCTCCCGGTCGCGGCCGAACCCGCCGACATCACCGACGAGAAGAGCGCGGCCCTGATCGAGACGTTCAACGGCGTGCTGGATGCGGACGGGCTGTCCTTCTACCCGGACTGGCCCGCCCCCGGCTTCTACGACGTGATCGTGCAGGAACTGCAGGGCCTGATCACCGGAGCACAGGATGCCGAGACCACGAACACGAAGCTCGGTGAGCAGTACGACGAAGGCACCTCGGAATTCCGTTGATCCGCTCGTGGGGGCGGCGTCCGCGCGGCGTCGCCCCCACACCCTCCTGGAGATGAACATGTCACTCGCCACCCGTCGCGAGGGCCGCACGAAGCTGCCGCCCGAGGAGCCGTCGATCCCGCAGCGCCGCGGAGGGACCGGGGCCTACTGGATCTACCTGCTCCCCGGCTTCGCTCTGCTGCTCGTCGTCGTCATCGTCCCGCTGGTCTGGAACCTCTACCTGACCTTCACGAAGTGGAAGGGAGTGCGCACCCCGGAGTTCATCGGGCTCGAGAACTGGCAGAAGATCCTCACCGACGGCGATTTCTGGACCTCTTTCACGAACTCGGTGTGGATGATCATCGCGATGGTCGTCGTTCCGACGATCGTGGGCCTGATCGTCGCCGCGCTGCTGTTCGACGTCGTCGGTCGCAAGTTCGGCGGCAGGGTCGGCAGCTTCCTGCGTGCCACGTACTACCTCCCCCAGATCCTGCCGATCGCCGTCGCGGGCATCGTGATCGGCTGGATCGTGCGACCGGGCGGTGACGGCGCGCTCAACCAGATCCTGGGGGCGCTCGGCCTCCCGGCCTACGACTGGCTCGGTCAGATGCCCTCCGCCCTGATCGTGCTGATGGTCGTGATGGTGTGGGTGCAGCTCGGCTACCCCGTCGTGGTCTTCATGGCCGCCCTGCAGCGCGTCGATCCCGAACTGTACGAGGCGGCGGAGCTCGACGGCGCCAACTGGCTGCAGCGCTTCACCTCGATCACCGCCAGCATCATCCGCCCGGAGATCTTCGTGGTCACCCTGACCTGCACCATCGCCGCGCTGAAGGTCTTCGGTCCGGTCTACATCATCACGAGAGGCGGACCCGCGGGTGCGACCCTCGTGCCCGCGTACTACGCGTACCAGGAGTTCTTCACCAAGCGGAACGTGGGCTACGGAGCGACCATCGCCACCGTTCTCACCATCGTCGTGGTCATCGTGTCGATCATCTTCATCCGCGTGCAGAACTCCCTCGAGCGCAAGGAAAGGGCGGGTCTGTGATGCACGCCACCACTGCCATCGTCACCGGGACGCCGGGCAAGGCCCGCCCCCGCGGGGGCATGACGAAGAAGCGTCCGGTCGACTGGCTGCTGCTCGCCCTCGTCGTCGTGGGAGCGGTGCTGGTCATCGCGCCGTTCTACCTCGTGCTCGTCAACTCGTTCAAGTCGCCCGTCGACTACGCGACCTCCGGTCCGCTCGCCCTCCCCGAGGCCCTCGACTTCGGCGGCATCATCAAGTTCTGGGAGCGGGTGAACTTTCCCGAGAAGGTGTGGAACTCGATCCTCATCGCCGGCGTCGTCTCGGTGCTCGCGGTGGTGATCTCGATGCTGAACGCGTTCGCGATCGGCATCGGCCGCATCCGCGGCCGCAGCTGGATCGTGCTGCTGTTCCTGATGGCCAACCTCCTGCCGCAGGAGGCGCTGCTCTACCCGCTCTACTTCATGTTCAAATCGGTCGGGCTGTACGACAACGTGTGGGCGGTGATCATCGTCTTCACCGTCATCCAGGCGGCGTTCGGCACGTATCTGCTCTCGTCCGTCTACGGCACGTTCCCGAAGGAGATCCTCGAGGCCGCGTCGCTCGACGGCGCCAGCCGCTGGCAGATCCTCTGGCGCGTGGTCTTCCCGATCAGCCGGCCGACCCTGTCGGTGCTGCTCATCTTCTTCTTCATCTGGACGTGGAACGAGTTCCTCATCCCGCTGACCTTCCTCGCCTCGAATGCGAACCAGACGGTCCCGGTCGCGATCAGCGTGCTGCAGGGCGACCGGCTGATGGACGTGACCACCACGAGCGCCTCGGCGCTGCTGGGCATCATCCCCACGCTCATCTTCTTCCTCATCTTCCAGCGCACCCTCACGCGCGGCATCACGGCAGGAGCAGTCAAGTAATGAAGTTCACCGACGGGTTCTGGCAGCTGCGACCGGGTGTCACGGCGCTCTACGCCCAGCAGGCCTACGACATCGCCGAGACGGAGGACACGCCGGACGGCGCCGGCCTCGTCATCACCGCCCCCACCAGGGTGATCGCCGGCCGTGGCGACACGCTCAACCGCCCGGTGCTGACGACCACGCTCTCCTCTCCGGCGGAGGGCGTGATCCGGGTGCGGATCGCTCACCACGAGGGCGGCCTGCGACACGAGGGCTTCCGGCTCCCCGGCGCCGGATCGGGGCACGCGACGCGCGACATCACCGCCGAGGGCGGCGTGCTCGATGCCGGCGCCCTCATCGCCCGGGTCTCTGCCGGCGCCCCCTGGGATCTCTCGTTCGAGGTCGAGGGCCGTCGGGTCACCGGCAGTGGCCACAAGTCGCAGGGATACATCCGGCTCGCGCACGACGCCCAGGTCGATCCCGGCATCGTCGACAACGCGCGTCAGGGCGGGTCCGCCCCCCGAGACTCGGTGTTCGTGCACGAACAGCTCGACCTGGGGGTCGGCGAGCTCGTCTACGGCCTCGGCGAGCGGTTCGGGCCGCTGGTCAAGAACGGCCAGTCCGTCGACGTCTGGAACGCCGACGGCGGGACCTCCAGCGAGCAGGCCTACAAGAGCATCCCGTTCCACCTGTCGAACCGCGGATACGGGGTGCTGGTGAACGACTCCGGCCACGTCTCGTACGAGATCGGCTCGGAGTCGGTCGAGCGGGTGCAGTTCTCGGTCCCCGGCGAGGTGCTCGAGTACTTCGTGATCGCCGGCCCCACCCCGAAGGCCGTGATCGCCAGGTACACGGCGCTGACCGGCAGACCTCCCGTGGTGCCCGCCTGGTCGTACGGTCTGTGGCTCTCGACGAGCTTCACCACCGACTACGACGAGCAGACCGTCAGCGCATTCATCGATGAGATGTCCGCGCGCGACCTGCCGGTGTCGGTGTTCCACTTCGACTGCTTCTGGATGCGCGAGTTCAACTGGACCGACTTCGTCTGGGACACCAGGGTGTTCCCCGACCCCGAGGGGATGCTGTCGCGACTGCACGCCAAGGACCTCCGGGTGTGCGTGTGGATCAATCCGTACATCGCCCAGCGCTCACCGCTGTTCCGCGAGGCGGCGGATCAGGGATTCCTTGTCCGCCGCCCGGACGGCTCCGTGTGGCAGTGGGATCTGTGGCAGGCGGGCATGGGTCTCGTCGACTTCACGAACCCCTCCGCCACCGCCTGGTATCAGGCGCATCTGCGCCGGCTGATCGACCAAGGGGTGGACTGCTTCAAGACCGACTTCGGCGAGCGCATCCCCACCGAGGTGGTCTGGGCCGACGGCGCGGATCCGTCACGCATGCACAACCTCTACACCGACCTCTACAACCGCGCGGTGCACGATGTGCTCGTCGATGCCCGCGGATCGGGCGACGCCGTGCTGTTCGCCCGGTCCGCCACGGCGGGGGGTCAGAGCATGCCGGTGCACTGGGGCGGCGATTCCACCTCGACGTATGCCTCGATGGCCGAGACCCTGCGGGGCGGCCTGTCGCTGGCACTGAGCGGGTTCGCGTACTGGAGCCACGACATCGGCGGATTCGAGGGCACGCCGGATGCCGGCGTCTTCAAGAGATGGACCGCTTTCGGCCTGCTCGGCTCGCACTCGCGATTCCACGGCTCCAGCTCCTACCGGGTGCCGTGGGCGTTCGACGAGGAGGCCGTCGACGTCACCCGGCGCTTCACCCACCTCAAGATGCAACTCATGCCCTACCTGTATCAGCAGGGCATCGACGCCTCGCGGACCGGCCTGCCCGTGATGCGTCCGATGCAGCTGGAGTTCCCCGAGGATCCGGCGGTCGGCTACCTGGACCGGCAGTACATGCTCGGCTCGAGCCTGCTCGTCGCACCGGTCTTCTCCGCAGACGGCTCGGTCGAGTTCTACCTGCCGGACGGCGCCTGGACGTCATTGCTGACCGGCGAGACCGTGCAGGGCGGCGGCTGGCGCCGCGAGGTCCACGGCTTCGACTCGCTGCCGCTGTACGTGCGCCCCGGCACCGTGCTCCCCTGGGGTGCGCGCGTCGACCGGCCGGACTACGACTACCACGAGGGACTGCGGATGCGGGTGTTCCCCGGCGGGACCGGCACGGCGTCCGTCACGGTCACCTCTCCCGACGGCGTCGAGGTGACGTACCCGGTGGACCTCGCAGAGGTGACCGGGTGACCCGGTGACCCGGTGACCGGGTGACCGGGTGACCCGCACGGGGCGGCGGCGTCAGCGCGTGTGGGGGCGACGGCGTCAGCGCTTGTCGGGGCGACGGCGTTCATTCCAGGCGGCGAGCGCGGATGCCGCCGCACCGGCCGCGCGATCGATCGCCTCCGTCGAGCGGTTCAGCATGTCCTGCGCGGTCTCCTGCCAGGCGGAGGCCGGTGACGCGGTCTCTTCGCCGGCGCGCACCCTCGCCGCGTGCTCGGCGGCTTCGAAGGCGCGCTCCAGGTCGGCGACCGCGTCGCGATAAGCGGCGAACTCGGCGGGTCCCGCCTTGCCGTCGGCCGCGCGTCGCGCATCGACCGCGCGTCCCGCGGCGCGCAGGTACTCGGCCGTCGCGGGCTGCTTGACGTCGGTCATCGCGGGATAGGCGATCTGCAGTCCAGGGTCGGTCTCGTACTGCATCCATCGCAGGACGACCGCGTCATGCTCGCCCTGCAGCCGTTCGAGGGGACGCGGCGCCCGCGATGCCGGGATGGCCGCGCGCGCGGCGGACAGCCGCACCTGCTTCGCCCGCACATCTGCGGCTGCGGCCTTGGCGTCGCTCTCCTTGATGCGCAGCATCCGCTTCGCTCCGGCGACCTGCTCCGCCGTCGCGCGACGCGCGCTGCGCTCGGCCGAGATGCGGGTGACGTCTGCCCTGGCGAGCTTGACCGCCATCCGGCTCTGCACCGCCTTCTGCCGGGCGGCCCGCAGATCATGGCGCGCGGCATCGAACTCGAGGCGGCGTCCGCCCGCTGTACGTCGTCGCCCCATGCCCACCGCTCCGGCCGCCACCCCTCCGGCCGCGACGGGCGCGAGCCACCACCACTCGACGGCGAGCAGCAGAGGGTCCATGCTTCGATGCTACCCAGGCCTCGACGGCCGCGGGGGAAAAGCGCGGATGGCGACCTCCCGAGGGGAGATCGCCATCCGCCGAGAACCCGGCCCGACCTAGACCAGGGTCTGCTGCCACGCCGCGTGCAGCTGCGCGAACTTGCCGGTGCCGCTGATCAGCGACGCGGGCGTGTCGTCCTCGATGATCCTGCCGTGCTCCATCACGAGCACACGGTCGGCGATCGCGACGGTCGACAGCCGGTGCGCGATGATGATCGCGGTGCGGTCCTTCAGCAGGGTCTGCAGGGCGTCCTGGATCAGCCGCTCCGACGGGATGTCGAGCGATGCGGTCGCCTCGTCGAGGATGAGCACCGCGGGGTCCGCGAGGAAGGCGCGCGCGAACGAGATCAGCTGACGCTGACCCGCCGATACGCGACCGCCGCGCTTGTTCACATCCGTGCCGTAGCCGTCGGGCAGCGACGAGATGAACCCGTCCGCGCCGACCGCACGCGCCGCGGCCCGGATCTCCTCGAGCGAGGCGTCCGGCTTGCCGAGCGCGATGTTGTCGGCGACCGTGCCGCTGAACAGGTACGCCTCCTGCGTCACCATGACGATGGCGCGGCGGAGGTCCTTCGGATGCAGGTCGCGCAGGTCGACGCCGTCGAGCGTCACCGATCCGGCGGAGGGGTCGTAGAACCGGGAGATCAGCTTCGCGAGGGTCGACTTCCCCGCCCCGGTCGTCCCGACCAACGCGATCGTCTGGCCCGCCGCGATGTCGAGCGAGAAGTTCGGCAGGATCGTCTTCTCGCCGTTGTACCCGAAGGTGACCTCGTCGAACCGGACGTGCCCGCGGGACTCCCACAGATCGACCGGCTTCTCGGGGTCCGGGACCGTCGGAACCTCCTCCAGCACGCCCGAGACCTTCTCGAGCGCCGCCGTTGCCGACTGGTACGAGTTGAGGAACATCGCGATCTCCTGCATGGGCGCGAAGAAGTTGCGCACGTACAGCACGGCGGACAGCAGCACGCCGACCGTGAGAGCGCCCTCCGAGACGCGGATGCCGCCCCACAGCACGACGATGCCGAGCACGAGCGCGGCCACTCCCATCAGGCCGGGCTCGAAGGTGCCGAACAGCAGCATCGAACGCCGGTTGACGTCGCGGTACTCGCCGGCGATCTTCTGGAAGACGACGTCGTTGCGCGGCTCCTTGCGGAACGCCTTGACCGCGCGGATCCCCGTCATGGTCTCGACGAACTGCACGATCACCTTCGCGCTGATGACGCGCGATTCGCGGTAGACCAGCTGCGAGCGCGAGTAGAACCAGCGCATCAGGAAGAACAGCGGGATGCCTCCGATCGCCAGGATGAGCCCGGACTGCCAGTCCCACACGCACAGGGCGATGAAGGTGAACAGACCGAAGAGCACGCCCGAGACGAGCTCGTTGAGGCCGCCGTCGAGGAGTTCCTTGATCGAATCCAGGTCGCTCGTCTGCCGGGAGATGATGCGGCCGGACGTGTACGACTCGTGGAACTCCAGGCTGAGGCGCTGGGTGTGCAGGAAGATCCGCTTGCGCAGGTCGAGCAGCACCGCCTGGGTGAGCTTGGCCGCGATGATCACGTACCAGGCGATCATCGCCGCGGCCACGGCGCCCGCGAGCAGGTAGATGCCGCCGATCATGAAGGTCGGCATCCAGTCCGCGCGCTCGAGGACGGCCGGCAGGGCACGGTCGAGGCCGATGCTGATGAGGATCGGTCCCGCCACCTGCAGCGCCGTCGAGATGACGAGCACGACCGCGGCGAGGATGATCCGCGGCTTCAGCGGCCGTACGAGCGAGCCCAGCAGGTGCAGCGATCGGCGACGGATCGCCCTGCTCTCCTCCTTGGTGTAGCGGGAGCGGTCCTCGTCCTGCGTTCCGGTGATGGTGGAGCTCATCGCTGCACCTCCTTGTCCTCTTCGACTGCGGTTGCTGAGCCTGACGAAGCATCGTCGGCGGACTCCGCACGGATGCCCTCGGCGACCGTCGCGTCGATCTCGGCCTCGGCGTCGCGGATGATCGGGATCGCCCCTGTGCGCGCCGCCTCCTCCGCCTCGAGGCTGGAGATGACGTGGCGGTAGTGGCTGCTCGTCCTGAGCAGCTCGGAGTGCGTGCCCACCGCGGTCACCCGCCCCGCCTCGAGCAGAGCCACGCGGTCGGCGAGCGCCACGGTCGAGGGACGGTGGGCCACGATCATCGCCGTGGTGTCGGCGAGCACGTGCCGCAGCGCCTCCTCGACGAGCGCCTCGGTGTCGACGTCGAGCGCCGACAGAGGATCGTCGAGCACGAGCACCTTGGGTGCGGCCGCGACGGCGCGCGCCAGCGCGAGACGCTGACGCTGACCGCCGGAGAGGCTGAGCCCCTCCTCGCCGATCACCGTCTCCACACCCTCCGGCAGCGTGTCGACGAAGGCCGCCTGCGCGACGTCGAGCGCTTCGCGCAGCACGCGCTCGCCCTCGTCGCTGTGCACATCGAGGTCGGCCCTACCGAGCAGCACGTTCTCGCGCACGGTCGCCGAGAACAGCGTGGCGTCTTCGAAGGCCATCGCGATGTGCTGGCGCAGCTCGGCCAGCGGCAGGTCGCGCACGTCGACGCCGTCGAGCGTGACGCGGCCACCGGTGACGTCGTACAGACGCGTGGGCAGCGTGGTCAGCGTGGTCTTGCCGCTGCCGGTGAGACCGACCAGGGCCATGGTCTCGCCCGGACGCAGCACGAGGTCGATGCCGTCGAGCAGATCGCGCTCGTCGGCGGCGGCGTCCTGGTAGCGGAAGCGCGCCCCCTCGAACGCGAGCTCGCCGCGCGGCTCGGCGATGTGCACCGGCGTCTCGGGGTCGGCGATCGAGTTCGTCTCGGAGTAGATGTCGAACACGCGATCGGTCGCGGTGCGTGCGTCGAGCATGAACGAGAACAGGAAGCCGATCGACTCGATGGGCCACCGCAGCACGACGGCCATCGCGAAGAACGCGAACAGCTGCGCCTGATCGATCTCGCCCTGCGAGATCAGCCAGATGCCCGACATCAGGCTGAGGCCGAAGGCGATCTGCGGCATCAGGTCGAGCCAGAACCAGATCGACGCGATCGCGCCGGCCTTGCTCATCTCGGTCTCGCGCAGGGTCTCGGCCTGGCGGCTGAAGCGGCTGAGCGCGTGCTTCCCCCGGCCGAACGCCTTGAGTACGCGGATGCCGTGCACGCTCTCCTCGACGCTGGTCGCGAGGTCTCCGGCCTGGTCCTGGCTGCGACGCGTGAGCGCACCGTAGCGCTTCTCGAACAGGTACCCGCGGATCCACAGGGGGATCGCGGTCACGATGAAGATGACGCCCAGCAGCCAGTGCCAGCGGAACAGCAGCACCGAGCCGATCACGATCGTGAGCAGGTTGACCACCAGCAGCACGAGGCCGAAGGCCAGCCACCGGCGGATGAGGCCGATGTCCTGCATCATGCGGCTCAGCAGCTGGCCCGACTGCCAGCGGTCGTGGAACGACACGGGGAGCGTCTGCAGACGCGAGTAGAGCTCGGTGCGCATCTTGTACTCGACCTGCGTGGCGGGGTTGAGCACGAACTGGCGGCGCAGCCACACCATCAGAGCCTCACCGAGAGCGAGGGCGAAGACGGCGAGCGCCCCCCAGGCGATGCCCTCCAGCGCACCCGCCTGCACCGGTCCGCGGATGATCTGCTCGAGCACGATCGGGATCATCAGGGCGATGATCGCGGCGACGAGCGCGCTCGCGGCACCGCCGGCGAGTCGCCAGATGACCGGCTTCACGAACGGCTTGAGGCGCCACAGAGCGGCGGGAGTGGAGAGGGTGGAGGACGGCGAGGCGTTCTGCGATGAAGGCGAGGAAGACATGTCTCTCAGACGAGTTTCGTATGGGGAAGCGGTTGCTGAAGGGGACGGACGCGCGAAAGGACTCTCGGAGTCCGGCATCCGGTGACGTCGTGCGGGGGAGAACGGCTCTAGCGGAGCGGGCGCACCGGGGTCGAGCCGAGAGCGGCGATCTGCGCAGCGGAGATCGATGTCATGGTGTCCTCCTCAGGGGCTCGGCTATGTCGTCCGGTCGGTGCGACAGCCCACCAGCCTATTCCTGTGAACCAGCTGACCGCAAGAGAGATTCCCGATTCCCTGAGAATCGCCGCGTCAGCTCCGGCCGGCCTCCCGCTCGAGCAGGCTCGACTTGACGCCCGTACCCCACGCGAACCCGCCCATGGTGCCGTCCGAGCGCAGCACGCGGTGGCACGGCACGAACAGCGCGGGCGCGTTCCTGGCGCAGATCGACGCCGCAGCGCGGACCGCCCGGGGGTTGCCGATACGGGCGGCGAACGACGTGTAGGTCAACGGCTCCCCCGGTGCGATCGCGCGCAGCGCCGCCCATCCGGCCAGTTGCAGCGCGGTGCCGGTCTGGTGGACCGCGACCGTGTCGACCGCCGACAGGTCACCCGCGTAGAAAGCCAGGACGGCGGCCGCGGCATCAGTCTCGCCCTCGGCGACGGTGGACGGCTGCGCGGACGGCGAGAGACGCCCGATGATCGCGCCCTGATCGGCGGTCCACCCCGACGCCAGCACCCGCTGGCGCTCGTCGGCGAGGATGGTGAACGACCCGTCGGGGGTGTCCAGAGTCTGGATGAGGGCGGTCATGATGTCTCCTTCGGAACGGATCTCTGAGATGTGCGTCGCGGACGCACCGGCGCCGCGCGCCAGAGGTGAGCACTGAGATAGCTGCGCCACGGAGCGGCACGCTCGGCCCAGGCGACCAGCGGGATCGGATCTCCCGGCAGGCCCGAGGCCGCCGCACCGGCGCGCAGCGCCACGTCGCCGGGGAGCAGGATGTCGGGGTCTCCGAGAACACGCATCCGCACGTAGTCGGCGGTCCACGGGCCGATCCCCGGCATGGCGAGAAGCGCCGCACGCTGCTGGGCGCCGTCGTCTCCGACGGTGAGCGTGAGGGATCCGTCGGCGAGCGCGGCCGCCGCCCCCACGATCGCCCGGATGCGGGCCCCCGGCCCTCGCAGCACCTCGGCGCCGTGCTCGGCGATCGCCGACATGGTCGGGAACAGGAGTCCCTGCTCGGTGCGCTCCCCCAGGGCCTCGGTGAGCGCCGAGAGCGCGGTGCGCGCGGCGACGACGGTGATCTGCTGACCGATCATCGCCCGGATCAGCATCTCGTGCGGATCTGCGGATCCCGGCACGCGGATGCCGGGCGTGCGCGCGACCAGCGGCGCGAGCTCCGGATGCGTGCCGAGGGCCTGATCGACGGCCGACGGATCGGCGTCGAGGTCGAAGATCCGCCGCACCGTGGACACCAGGGGCGCCAGGTCGCCGAGCTGCGCGACCCGGGCGCGCAGATGCAGGCGCTCGGCGCCGTCGAGGCTCACCTCGAACCAGGCGGGTCCCCCGGCCATCCGCAGGTGCCGGGAGAACGAGCTGGAGGTGGCCACCTCGACCCCCGCCACGGCCCGGGCCCCCATCCAGTCGAAGATGCCGCCTGCGTCGAGCGGGCCGCGATACGGAAGCACGAGATCGATCCCGCCCGGCACGACCGCTCCCGGCGCGCGCCGTCGCGACCTGAGCTCGCCGGGGGTGAGCGCGAACACCTCGCGGATCGTGTCGTTGCACTGCCGGATGCTGGCGAAACCGGCCGAGAACGCCACCTCGGAGATCGGCATGTCGGTGCCGACGAGGAGCATCCGCGCCATGTGCGCCCGATGCGCTCTGGCGAGGGCGAGAGGACCTGCACCGAGCTCGGTCGAGAGCAGCCGAGCGAGGTGCCGTGTCGAGTACCCCAGGCGCGCGGCGAGGCCGGCGACCCCCTCGCGTTCGACGACACCGGCAGAGATCAGCCGCATCGCCCGCGCCGCCACGTCGCCGCGCAGATCCCACGCGGGCGACCCGGGAGCGGCCTCGGGGAGGCAGCGCTTGCAGGCGCGGAATCCGGCCTCGTGGGCCGCGGCGCTGGTCGGATAGAAGGTGACGTTCTCAGGGTTGGGCGTGCGCGCCGGACAGCTGGGACGGCAGTAGATGCGGGTCGAGCGCACCGCGGTCACGAACTGCCCGTCGAAGCGGGTGTCGCGCGCACTGATCGCACGGTACCGCTCGTCGAAGTCGGTCACGGGCAGGCTCATGCCTCCACTCTGCCACCCGCAACCGACACCGGCTGGCGGAAATCGGACACGGCAGTGGAGGCATCCGCTCCCGCCGGGATCAGTGGAAGAAGTGACGCTCCCCGGTGAAGAACATCGTCACGCCGGTCTTGCGTGCGGCATCCACGACCTCTTCATCGCGCACCGATCCGCCGGGCTGCACGATCGCCGTGACCCCCGCGTCGATGAGCACCTGGGCGCCGTCCGCGAACGGGAAGAAGGCGTCGGAGGACGCGACCGAGCCGACGGCGCGGTCGCCCGCACGCTCCACCGCGAGGCGGCACGAGTCGACGCGGTTGACCTGGCCCATGCCGACGCCGACCGTGGCGTTGTCCTTCGCCAGCACGATCGCGTTGGACTTGACGGCGCGGCACGCCTTCCAGGCGAAGATGAGGTTCTCCATCTCCTCGTCACTGGGGCGCTCGCCCGAGACGAGTTCCCAGTTCTTCGCCACCGAGACGATGTCGTCGGGGAAGCGATCCGCGTCCTGCAGCAGCAGGCCGCCCGAGACCAGACGCACGTCCATGCGCTCCTGCTGCCAGTCCTCCGGCAGCTGCAGCAGACGGAGGTTCTTCTTCGCCTTGAAGACCTCGAGGGCTGCCGGCTCGAACGAGGGCGCGACGATGACCTCGGTGAAGATGTCCTTGAGGTTCTCGGCCATCTTCAGCGTGACGGTGCCGTTGGCGGCGATCACGCCGCCGTAGGCCGACACGGGGTCGCACTCGTGGGCGCGCAGGTGCGCGCTGGCGATCGGGTCCAGCGCGTTCGGAGCGGTCGTGGCGATTCCGCACGGGTTGGCGTGCTTGATGATGGCGACCGCGGGCTTGACCATGTCGTACGCGGCGCGCAGCGCGGCATCCGCATCGACGTAGTTGTTGTACGACATCTCCTTGCCCTGCAGCTGGCGGGCCTGCGCGATGCCGTGTCCGCCGACGCGCGTGTAGATCGCGCCGCGCTGGTGCGCGTTCTCGCCGTAGCGCAACGTGGCCAGGCGCTCGGCCTGGATGGTGAGGTGCGTGGGCAGGTCCTCGCCCTCGCCCAGCGTGCCCTCGGCGAACCATGCGGCGACGGCCGTGTCGTAGGCGGCCGTGTGCGCGAAGGCGCGTGCGGCGAGCTCGCGTCGCTGCGTCAGCGTCGTGCCCCCGTTCTCGATGGCCGAGATGATGCCGGAGTACGACTGCGGCGACACCACGATCGCGACGTTCGCGTGGTTCTTCGCCGCCGCGCGCACCATCGCCGGTCCGCCGATGTCGATCTGCTCGACCACGTCGTCGCCCTCGGCACCCGAGGCGACCGTCTCGACGAAGGGGTAGAGGTTCACCACGACGAGCTCGAAGGGCTCGATGTCGAGGTCGGCGAGCTGATGCTCGTGGTCCTCGAGGCGCAGGTCGGCGAGCAGGCCGCCGTGGATCTTCGGGTGCAGCGTCTTGACGCGGCCGTCGAGCATCTCGGCGACACCCGTGACCGCGGCCACGTCGGTGACCTCGAAGCCGGCCTCGCGGATGGTCGATGCCGTCGACCCGGTCGAGACGATCTGCACGCCCGCGGTGGCGAGCGCCTTCGCGAGCACGAGCAGGTCGGTCTTGTCGCTCACCGAGACGAGCGCGCGGCGGACGGGGACGGTGTCGCGATCGCGGTACAGCGAGTGGTCGTGGCGGGGGCCGGCCATGATGGGCTCCTTCGTGCGAGGGGGGCGTGCGTGGATCGGTTCAGGATGCGGCGGTCAGCGACAGCTCACCGGTGGCGATGCGGCGCACCACGTCGATGAGGAGTCGGCGTTCGACGGGCTTGATGCGCTCGTGGAGGGTGTGCTCGGTGTCGTCGTCGAGGACCGGCACCCGCTCCTGAGCGAGGATCGGTCCGGTGTCGATGCCGTCGTCGACGACGATCACGCTGGCGCCGGTCTCGGTGACACCGGCGGCGAGGGCGTCCCGCACTCCGTGCGCGCCCGGGAACTCCGGGAGATACGCGGGATGCGTGTTGATCAGACGCGGCGAGAGATCGGCGACGAGCCCTGCGGGCAGCAGACGCATGAGGCCGCTGAGCACGACGAGGTCGGCGTTCCAGACGGCGAGCTGACGTCCGAGCTCCTCGCCCCACGCCTCGCGGGACCCGTGCTCGTGCCAGGGGACGGTGAAGCTGGGGATGCCGAACTCCTCCGCATGCGCCAGTCCGTCGGCCTCGCGGTCGGCACCGACGACCACCACCCGCGCAGGGAAATCGGGGTGACGAGCGGCCTCGAGGAGGGCGCGAAGGTTCGAGCCGGTGCCCGAGATGAGAACGGCGACCGTGAGCACGCCCACAGTCTACCGAAGCGCCGCGCACCCGCCGACGCGTATGTCAGTCGCGCGGGTCGGCGGGCTCCCGCGTCGGGGGCCGGAAGCCGCCGAGGTCGTCCAGGGGCGCGGTGTCGTAGGAGGAGGGACCGGTCGGGACCGTGTCCGAGATCGGCAGATCGGCGCGGCCGCCGAAGCTGAGGTCCGCGGCGGTCATCTCGGCCACCCAGCGGTCGGTACGCTCTTCGGCCAGCTCGTCGCGATTCCGCGGCGAGAGCAGGAGGATGGCTGCGCCCAGCAGCACCTCGCCGCCGAGTGCCAGAGCGAAGGGCACCGCGGCGGGACCGGCCTCGGCCAGACGTCCGGGCCCCATCGAGCCGCTCGCGAGCACCGCGGCGACAGCTCCGACGGCCGCGGTGAGCGCGCCGATGCCGATCGCGATCGCGGCCCGCGGTCCTGTCGCCAGCGGCGTGCCCTCCCACACGAGCCGGGAACGCACCGCCCACCCGGCGAGAGCACCCACGCCGATCGGCAGGATCACGACGATGAGCATCCAGATCGAGGTGTTCTCGGGAAGCAGGCCCAGGATCGGGATGCCGGGGACGACGCCGAGCTGCGTGCCGGCCGGCGACACGGCCGTCCCCACGCCCACCGCGAAACCCGGCCCGGCGATCCAGGACGCCGTCCAGACCAGGATGGTGGGCAGATAGGCGAGGTGTCCGAGAGTGAGCACCGTGGCCCCCAGCGCGTCGACGCGAGCGGCCTGGAACAGCGCGACCACCTCGCTGCCGCGTGCCAGGGTCATGACGGCGACGGCGACACCCGAGACGGCGATCATGCCGATCACGGCGAAGGCCGTGCCGCGCACAGAGGCACCGACGACCGGTCCCCAGTCGCCCCAGGAGTCGACGACGTCGTGCAGGCGATCGAGCAGCCCTCCGTCGCCGTCCTCCCAGGCGATGCGCACACCGCCGCACACGGCGCCCACGAGGTAGACGGCGGTCGGCAGCACGATCGAGAGCGCGAGGTCGGTGCGGGCGGCGGAGATCTGCGCGGTGAACGCCACGGCGCTGGCGATGAGACCGAAGGCCGCCGTGCCGGATACCGCACCCAGCGCCCAGGCTCCGGCCTTCGCCGCGCGCGCTCCCGAACGAGCGGCGAACAGCAGTGTGAACAGCAGGAAGGCCAGCGGCGTCACCGACAGGGCGAAGCTCGCGGCCTGCGGGGCGATGCCCGTCGCGCGCAGCACGTCGTCCGCCACCGTGAGATCCAGCGGCACCCCGTGCCCGAACTGCCACAGCGTTCCGGTGAGGGGCCACAGAGCCCCCCAGTCCGCGGTCATGCCGAAGGACAGCGTCCACAGGAGCGTGAGCGGCGCCAGCAGGACCACGAGGCCGACCGCTGCGGCGATGGCGGCATCGAAGGCGGCGAGGAGCGCGACGAGGAGGCGTTGCATATCGAATCGAGACTACGACGAGATCCCCTCTCGCGCCCGGGGGCGCGCGCGGTGCCGGCGACACGATATCGTCTCCTGCGGAGGTTCCCCCGATGACTACTGCCCCGTCCCCCGCCACGACCCAGGCCGAGCCCACCAACGCGCTCGACCGCTTCTTCGAGATCAGCAGACGCGGATCGACGATCGGCACCGAGATCCGAGGCGGCCTGGTGACCTTCGTCACGATGGCCTACATCGTGATCCTCAACCCGCTGATCCTCAACACCCCCGACGTCGACGGCAACACGCTCGCAGGAACCGCCGTCGCCGCATCCACCGCGCTCACCGCCGGCGTCATGACCATCCTGTTCGGTCTCGTCACACGTCTGCCCTTCGCGTTCGCCGCGGGGCTGGGCATCAACGCGTTCCTCGCCTTCTCGGTCGTCGGCACGGTGACCTGGCCCGAGGCGATGGCTCTGGTCATGATCAACGGTGTCATCATCGTGCTGCTCGCCGCCACCGGCCTGCGGAAGATGATCTTCGACGCCGTCCCCGTGCAGCTCAAGCTGGCGATCACGGTCGGAATCGGCCTGTTCATCGCCTTCATCGGCTTCGTGAACGCCGGCTTCGTGACCGCGACCAACAACCCCTCTCCCCCGGTCGATCTCGGCATCGGGGGCTCCGTGGCCTCGCTGCCGACCCTGCTGTTCGTGATCACCCTGCTGCTCGGCGGCGTGCTCATGGCGCTGCGCGTGAAGGGAGCGATCCTCATCGCCCTCGTCGGCGGCACCGTGCTCGGCGCGATCGTCAACGCCATCTGGCCGTTCGGCCTCAACTTCGGCCTCACCGGAGCCATCGTCGGACTGCCCGACCTCAGCCTCGTCGGACAGGTCGACTTCGGCTTCGACCTCGCCAAGGTCAGCGGCGTCGCCCTGGTGATGTTCGTCTTCACCCTGCTCTTCTCCAACTTCTTCGACGCCATGGGCACCATGACGGGTCTCGCGAAGGAGGCCGACCTGGCGGACGAGAAGGGCGACTTCCCCCGCATCAAGTCCGCGCTGGTCGTCGAGGGGCTCGGAGCGATCGCCGGTGGTGGCACCTCGTCGTCGTCCGCGACGGTCTTCGTCGAGTCCGGTGCCGGGATCGGCGAGGGCGCGCGCACCGGTCTCGCCACGGTGGTCACCGGTGCGATGTTCCTGATCGCGATGTTCTTCACGCCTCTGACCTCCCTCGTGCCCGGAGCCGTCGCCGCCGCGGCTCTGGTCCTCGTCGGCGCGCTCATGCTGTCGCAGATCAAGAACATCGACCTCAGCGACTTCCGCGTGCTGCTCCCGGTGTTCCTCACCGCGACCGTGATGCCGATGACCTACTCGATCGCCAACGGCATCGGCGCGGGCTTCGTCAGCTGGATCGTCGTGAACGCCTTCTCCGGCCGCGCCAAGACGATCCACCCGCTGCTCTGGGTCGTCGGCGTCGGCTTCGTCATCTTCTTCGCCCGCGGGCCGATCGAGGCGCTGTTCGGCGTCGCCTGAGCGACGACAGACGACGAAGGGGCGGATGCGTGCTGCATCCGCCCCTTCGTCGTCTCTGCGACCGGCAGGAATCCCCGTCCCACCGCCCCCAGACCCCAGACCCCAACCCCAACCCCCACCCCAGCCCCAACCCCCAGCCCCCCATCCCAGACCCCCCAACCCCCAACCCCCCATCCCCCCAAAAACCGGGGGCCGACACGCCAGATCTCGGACCGAACCGCCGCAGATGTCCGGCATCTGGCGTGTCGGCCCCCGGAGTGGAGAGTCCGTGAGCGGAGGATGCCGTCGGCCCACGGCCCCGGCCCACGGCCCCGGCCGCAGCCCGCGCCACGTGCGCGGCGCACCCCGGGCATGCAAGAAGGCCCCGGAGTGGAGTCCGGGGCCTTCATGTCAAGCGTAGCTCAGATCAGAGCGCTTCGACGATCGCGCGCATCAGGTCGGCGGTCTCGGACGGCGTCTTGCCGACCTTGACGCCTGCGGCCTCGAGGGCCTCCTTCTTGGCCTGTGCGGTACCGGCCGAACCGGAGACGATCGCGCCGGCGTGACCCATGGTCTTGCCCTCGGGGGCGGTGAAGCCCGCGACGTAGCCGACGACGGGCTTGGTGACGTGCGCCTTGATGTAGTCTGCCGCACGCTCCTCGGCGTCTCCGCCGATCTCGCCGATCATCACGATCGCCTTGGTCTCGGGGTCGGCCTCGAACGCGGCGAGCGCGTCGATGTGCGTGGTGCCGATGACCGGGTCGCCGCCGATGCCGATGGCGGTCGAGAAGCCCAGGTCGCGCAGCTCGAACATCATCTGGTACGTCAGGGTGCCCGACTTCGACACGAGGCCGATCGGGCCCTTGCCGGTGATGTTCGCCGGCGTGATGCCGACGAGCGCCTCGCCGGGCGTGATGATGCCGGGGCAGTTCGGCCCGATGATGCGGGTCGTGTTGCCCTTGCTCTGCGCGTACGCCCAGGCCTCGGCCGAGTCACCGACGGGCACGCCCTCGGTGATGACGACGAGCAGCGGGATCTCGGCGTCGATGGCCTCGATCATCGCGTCCTTGGTGAAGGCGCCGGGCACGAAGGCGATCGACACGTCGGCGCCGGTCTCCTTCATGGCCTCGGCGACGGAGGCGAAGACGGGCAGGTCGACGGCGTTGCCGTCCTTGTCGGTGTGCGAGACGGTCGTGCCTGCCTTGCGGGCGTTGACACCACCCACCACCTGGGTTCCGGCCTTCAGCATGAGTGCCGTGTGTTTGGTGCCCTCGCCGCCGGTGATGCCCTGGACGATGACCTTGGAGTCCTTGTTGAGGTAGATCGACATTTTCTGTTCCTTTAATCCGGTCTCTGAGCCTGTCGAAGGGTCAGGCGTTGGCGAGCTCGGCGGCCTTGTCGGCGCCCTCGTCCATCGTGGCGGCCAGGGTGACGAGCGGGTGCGCGTACTCGGCCAGGATCGCGCGACCCTCGTCGACGCGGTTGCCGTCGAGACGCACGACGAGCGGCTTCGATGCCGTGGCGCCCAGCGTCTCGAGTGCGCCCTTGATGCCGTTCGCCACGGCGTCGCACGCCGTGATCCCGCCGAAGACGTTGACGAACACGCTCTTGACCTGCGGGTCGCCGAGGATGACGTCGAGGCCCGCGGCCATGACCTCGGCCGAGGCGCCGCCGCCGATGTCGAGGAAGTTGGCGGGCTTCACGCCGTTGTGGTTCTCACCGGCGTAGGCGACCACGTCGAGCGTCGACATGACGAGTCCCGCGCCGTTGCCGATGATGCCGACCTCGCCGTCGAGCTTCACGTAGTTGAGGCCGGAGGCCTTGGCCTTGGCCTCGAGCGGGTCGGCGGCGTCCTTGTCCTCGAGCGCCTCGTGCTCGGGGTGACGGATCTCGGAGGCGTTGTCGTCGAGGGTGACCTTGCCGTCGAGCGCGATGATGTCGCCCTCTTCGGTGCGCACCAGCGGGTTGACCTCGACGAGCGTCGCGTCCTCGCCCTTGTAGACGTCGAAGAGCTTCACGAACACGTCGGAGACCTTCTCGACGAGGTCCTCCGGGAAGTTCGCCGCGCGGGCGATCTCGACGGCCTTCTCCTTGTCGATGCCCGTGAGCGGGTTGACCTCGACGCGTGCGAGCGCCTCGGGGCGCTCGACGGCGAGCTCCTCGATCTCCATGCCGCCCTCGACCGAGCAGAGGCTCAGGTAGGAGCGGTTGGCGCGATCGAGCAGCACGGAGAAGTAGAACTCCTCCGCGATGCGTGCGCCCTGCGCGACCATGACGCGCTTGACGACGTGGCCCTTGATGTCGAGGCCGAGGATGGCCTTCGCCGCCTCGTAGGCCTCATCGGGTGTCTTGGCGACCTTGACGCCGCCCGCCTTTCCACGGCCGCCGGTCTTCACCTGAGCCTTGACGACGACCACTCCACCGATCTTCTCGGCGGCCGCCCTCACCTCTTCCGGTGTGTCCGCGACGATGCCGGCGAGAACCGGCACTCCGTACTTCTCGAAAACGTCTCGTGCCTGGTACTCGTACAGATCCACTGTGGTTCCTTCACTGGGCTGCTGTCTGGTAATTCTCTCGATGTCGAGACATCGACCAGTCCCACAGCCTACTACCTGCACCTGAGCGCTCCCGGCGTCCTCCCCTCCACGGCGGCGACGGCACGGGCTGGGGCCGAGGTCTAGGCTCATCCCATGCACGAATCCGCAGAACCGCGCACCGGCGTCGTGGCCGCAGCGCTCGAGCTGTTCGCGACACAGGGCTTCGACCAGACCTCGGTCGAGCAGATCGCGAAGGCCGCAGGCGTCTCCCGATCGACGTTCTTCCGCCAGTTCGGCGGCAAGGAGGACGTGGTGTTCGCGGATCACGAGGCCCTGCTCGACAAGCTCCGGGAGTTCCTCGCCGAGGGACACGAAGATCCGTGGGGCGCCGTGTGCGCGGCATCCGAGTCGGTCTTCGCGCACTTCGCGCACGATCCCGAGATGGCGCGGCGCCGGTATCAGATCGTGCGTCAGGTCCCGGTGCTGCGCGAGCGGGAGAT
Organism: Microbacterium sp. Root553; assembly: GCF_001426995.1. Taxonomy (NCBI): domain Bacteria; kingdom Bacillati; phylum Actinomycetota; class Actinomycetes; order Micrococcales; family Microbacteriaceae; genus Microbacterium; species Microbacterium sp. Root553. The sequence continues at coordinate 105,434 of NZ_LMFY01000001.1, forward strand.
CATCACCGTGTTCCGCTACGAGCGACTGTTCGACGACTACCTGCGCAGTGCGCTCCCCGGCATCGATCCGCTCGATGCCGTGGGCTTCTCGGCGCTCGTCACCGCCGTGCACAACCACGTGCTGCGTCAGCTGCTCCGCGGCAAGAAGAAGGTGCCGGTGTCGACCCTGCAGACCGCGCTCGCCGATGTCAGGCGACGGTACGGCGTGCCCGCCGACTCTGCGGCGGCGGCGGCCGACGATCTCGTCGTCGCGGTGTTCCCGCGCTCGATGCCGGTGGCCGAGGTCACCCGTCGGCTGCGCACGCAGCTCGACTGACCCGCGCCCCCTCCCAGACGCGGGGCACCCGCATATCGGGAGTCGTGGAACCCAGTATCGGGGAGTACGATACTTGGTGCCACGAAGGAGTCTCCATGAGCACCGCAGCATCTCCCTTCCCCGGCGAGCGCGTCTCGTCGTACGACATCACCGGACGCCAGGACAGCGACTACTACGCCGTCTTCGCCGACATCCCCGAGGCCGACAGATCCGCCTGGGATCGCGCGAAGGCCTACATCGACGAGGTCGGCCCGCAGATGGCCGATGCCTGGGATCGCGCCGAGTATCCGCTGGAGGCCGCTCGTCGCATGGGCGAGATGGACCTCGTCGTCGACGGTATCGAGCACGCGTCGCTCACCCGGCTCTCCCCTCTCGCTGCAGGCCTCGTGAACATGGAGATCTCCCGCGGGGACGGGTCCCTCGGCACCGTGCTCGCCGTGCAGGGCGGGCTCGCGCTGCGCACCCTCGCGCTCTTCGGCTCGGATGAGCAGCAGCAGAGATGGCTCACGGCCCTCGCCGACAGCTCGGTGTTCGGATCCTTCGCTCTCACCGAACCGGACCACGGATCGGACTCCGTCTCGCTCGAGACGGTGGCGAGGCGCGACGGCGACGAATGGGTCATCCGCGGCACCAAGAAGTGGATCGGCAACGGCGCATCCGGCGGCATCACCTTCGTCTGGGCACGCGTCGACGACGAGACCGCCGCGGAGCACGGAGCCGTCCGGTGCTTCCTGGTCGAACAGGACACCCCCGGGTACACGGGGACCCCGATCCGCGGCAAGGCCTCGCTGCGCGCCATCCACCAGGCGCACATCGTGCTGGACGACGTGCGCGTGCCGCTGGACGCCGTGCTGCCGGGGACGACGAGCTTCAAGGACGCGTCGATCGTGCTCTACGCCACCCGCTCGGGCGTCGCATGGTCGGCGCTCGGTCATGCGACCGCGTGCTACGAAGCCGCCCTCGCCTACTCGAAGGAGCGCATCCAGTTCGGCAAGCCTCTCGCGAAGTTCCAGATGGTGCAGGAGCGGCTGACCCACATGCTCGAGGACCTCACCGCGATGCAGCTGTACTGCCGCCGCCTGGCCGACCTCGAGACCGCGGGAGAGCTCCGCCCCACGCAGGCATCACTGGCGAAGTTCCACAACACCCGCGCCGCCCGTCGGGTGGCGTCGATCGCCCGTGATCTCCTCGGCGGCAACGGCATCCTGCTCGAGAACGGTGTGATGCAGCACATGGCGGACATCGAGGCGATCCACACGTACGAGGGCACTGAGAGCGTGCAGGCACTGCTCCTCGGCCGCGACATCACCGGGATGAGCGCCTTCGCCTGAGCGGATGGGCACCGCCCGGTCCTCAGCCCTCCGGAGGCGGCGCGAGCGGCTCGGCGGCCGAGAGCCGCTCGGCTCCGAACCGCTCGGCCCCGATGACCCCGAGAAGTCGCAGCTTCTCGGCGCTCTCGCTTCCCGGTGCGGCGGTGTACACGAGCAGCGAATGAGACTGCACCGGGTCGACGAGCGTCTGGCACGCGAGTTCGATCGACCCGAGCTCCGGATGCAGGAAGCGCTTCACCGCTCGGGGGCGCAGCCCCACCTCGTGCGCCTCCCACAGGATGCGGAACTCCTCGCTGCGCTCCTGCAGCAGCGCGACGTAGCGCGCGGCACGTGAAGCGGGTCCCCGCAGCGCCGCGATCTCGCGCAGACCCGACGCCCACAGGCGGGAGAGGAAGGGCCGGTCCTCCTCGTGGTAGAGCAGGCGGAAGCGCGGATCCGTGAACCACCGGTAACCGATGCTGCGCTCCGGCCCGCGCAGGCGCGAGAGATCGCCGACCAGCGCGACTCCGAGCGGCGTCTGCCGCAGCGTCTCGCCCAGCTCCGTGACGACCTCGGCCGGGGTGTCGTGCAGACGGTCGAAGATGCGCAGCATCCCCGGGCTCACGTGATCGCTCTCGGTGCCCCTGGCCGGCGGCGTATGACCTGCGAGGGCGAACAGGTGCTCGCGTTCGGCGAGCGAGAGGTGCAGCCCCTGAGCGATCGCCGCGATCATCTGCTCGGAGGGCTGCGGCCCCCGCTCCTGCTCCAGACGCGCGTAGTAGTCGGTGGACATGTGACTGAGCGCCGCCGCCTCCTCGCGGCGGAGCCCGCTGGTGCGGCGCCGCTCCCCCCGCGGCAGTCCGACGTCCTCGGGCTGCAGCGCCTCGCGTCGTCCCCGGAGGAACTCCGCGAGCCCCTGTCTGTCCACGGCCATGCGCGCCTCCCCCTCGTCCTGTCAGTTCTACCAGCCGGCATCTCGGCGATCCACGGATCGGCGATCCCTGGTTCGCATCGTCGGAGCGGAGGAGCATCGATGCATCGGCGAACAGGAGAGACCATGCCACGCAGAACCCCCGACCTCACCATCCCCGCCCTCCACGGCACCAGGGCCGTCATCACCGGAGCGAGCGACGGGATCGGACTCGGCATCGCCGCCCGGCTCGCCGCCGCGGGCGCCGAGGTGATCATGCCCGTCCGCGACCGCGAGAAGGGCGAGCGTGCGATCGAGAGGATCCGGAGCTCGGCACCGCAGGGGTCGCTGTCGCTGCGAGACCTCGATCTCGCATCGCTCGACTCGGTGGCCGCACTGGCGCAGACGCTGACCGGGGAAGGCACCCCGATCGGCATCCTCGTGAACAACGCCGGAGTGATGACCCCGCCGACCCGGCGCACCACCGCCGACGGGTTCGAGCTGCAGTTCGGGGCGAATCACCTCGGGCACTTCGCGCTCGTCGGCAGGCTGCTCCCCCTGCTCAGGGCGGGGTCGGCCCGCGTCGTCTCGCAGATCAGCATCGCGGCCGAGCGGGGATCCCTCAACGACGACGACCTGCAGTGGGAGCGCTCGTACGACAGCATGCGCGCATACAGCCAGTCGAAGATCGCCGTCGGCCTGTTCGGGCTCGAACTGGATCGCCGCAGTCGCCGGGACGGATGGGGCATCACCAGCGTGCTGTCGCACCCCGGCGTCGCCCCCACCAACCTCCTGGCGGCGCAGCCCGAGCTCGGGCGCGCCACGCAGACCACCGCACGACGGGTCATCGATGCGCTGTCGCGGCGCGGGATCCTGTTCGGGACCGCCGAGAGCGCCGCGCTGCCTGCGGTCCTCGCCGCGACCTCCGTCGACGTGCGAGGAGGGGAGTTCTTCGGGCCCTCGGGCATCGCCCACCTCGGCGGCGCGCCCGCCGCGCAGAAGCTCTACCCGCGGCTGCGCGACGATGCGACGGCCGCGCGTGTCTGGAACATCTCCGAAGGGCTCACCGGGGTGTCCTTCGGTGATCGGTGAGCGGTGAGCGCCGGGGTCAGTCGCAGCCGCAACCGCCGGCGGGCGTCTTCACCATGAAGCAGACGTCGCACACCCCGTAGTCGCGCTCGGCCGGCTTCGGGGTGCGCGGGGTGCTCGGGGCCGCCGCGACACGAGGAGTCGTCGACCGCTTGGCTTTGACGGGAGCGATCGGACGGAACTCGCTCGGGTGCGTCACGTAGAAGTAGGGTGCACGTCCCTCGCTCGCCCGCAGGCGCAGCGGCGTCGAACCGACGACGACGACCTCGTCCTCGGTGAAGCCGTTGGTGTAGGTCTTGCCGATGTGCAGGCTGGCGCCCTCACCACGGCGGACCGCCTCGATGTAGCGCCCCCGGTCGATGTACGACGAGATGCCGATGGCGTCGGCGATGGCGGTGATGAACTCGTGGTTCTCCACTGCGATCCGGTGTGCGCGGAGCGCTTCGGCGAGGGTGCGGTATGGGCGGGAGTTTCCGGTGGGGGTAGGCCCCTGGACTTCATTCATCTCTCCAAGGATCTCACGTCCGGACGTGGAAGACTGGCGGTATGGCACGCGCGACGATCATCGGCTCCGGACCGAACGGCCTCGCGGCGGCCGTGACACTCGCCCGCGCGGGATACGAGGTGCGGGTCCTCGAAGCCTCCGACACCATCGGCGGCGGTCTCCGCACCCTCGACTCGACGCTCCCCGGCTTCCGGCACGACGTGTGCGCGGCCGTGCACCCCTCCGCCGTCGCCTCCCCGTTCTTCCAGGCGTTCGGTCTGTCCGAACGCATCGAGTGGATCCACCCGGACGTCTCGTACGCGCACCCTCTCGACGGCGGCAGAGCGGGCATCGCGTGGCGCGACATCGAGCGCACCGCAGCCGCGCTCGGGGTCGACGAGCGCGCGTGGCTGGCTCTCCTGCGCCCGCTCAGCACGCACGTCGAGGGCGTCGCGGACTTCACCGGGAATCAGATGCTGCGGATCCCCCGCCACCCGCTGACCGCTCTGCGCTTCGCCCTGCGGATGCTCGACCAGGGCACCGCCCTGGCCGCGCGCACGTTCCGCACCGAAGAGGCCGCCGCGCTGATCGCGGGCGTGCTGGCGCATCCTCCGACACCGCTCCCCACCCTCGCTGGAGCAGCAGCCGGCCTGCTGCTCGCCGCCGAGGCCCACGCCGGCGGCTGGGTGTACCCGCGCGGCGGGTCGCAGCAGATCGCGGATGCCCTCGTCGCCGATCTCGAGGCACATGGCGGGTCCGTCGAGTCCGGGCACCACGTCACGGATCTGGACGCGCTCGACTGGGGCGACCCGTCGCTCGGCGACCTGCTGATGCTGAACACCTCGCCCCGGCTCGCCCTCACCCACCCCGACGTCCCCGCCCGCTACGCGCGCTCGATCCGCGGCTTCCGCTACGGACCGGGCGCCGCGAAAGTGGACTTCGCCCTCGACGGCCCCATCCCCTGGGCGCACCCCGAGGTCGCCCTCGCACCGACCGTCCACATCGGCGGCACCAGGGCCGAGGTGTGGCGGAGCGAGAACGAGGTCGCCCGCGGGCGCGTCAGCGAACGCCCCTACGCCCTCACCGTGCAGCCCTCGATCTTCGATCCCACCCGCGCGCCCGAGGGGAAGGCCGTGCTGTGGGCGTACATCCATGTGCCGCACGGCTCCGATCTCGACGCCACCGAACTCATCACACGACAGATTGAGAGGTTCGCGCCCGGCTTCCGCGACCTGATCCTCGCGCACCACTCGGTGCCCGCCTCCTCGCGGGAGGCGATCAACCCGTCGGAGATCGGCGGCGACATCCTCGGCGGCGCGTTCACGATCCCGCAGGCGATCCGGCGCCCGATCCTCAGCACCGCCCCCTGGCGCACCCCGATGCGGGGCGTCTACCTCGCTTCGGCCTCCACCCCGCCGGGCCCGGGCGTCAACGGCATGGCCGGCTGGCACGCCGCACACACCGCGCTGCGAGACGCCGGCACGCGCGTCACGCTCGACGACGTGTTCGGCTGAGCCGAGGCCCTTCTGCCGCGGCACGTCGTTCGCCAGGATGGACCCATGCGCTACGTGATCCCCTCCCCGATGCTGGCGAAGGCGGCACCGACGGTGCCCGACCCCGCGAAGTACGCCGGCGGACTGCTGTTCGAACCCAAATGGGACGGGTTCCGCGGCCTGCTCGCGTGGGACGGCGACAGCGTCGAGATCGGCTCCCGCGGGGCCAAGCCGCTCACCCGGTACTTCCCGGAGCTCGTCGAGGCGGTTCCACGGGTCCTGCCGCAGCCGTGTCTGCTCGACGGCGAGATCGTCGTCGCCACCGGACCGCTCGGTGAACAGCGCCTCGACTGGGAGGCTCTGAGCCAGCGCATCCATCCTGCGGCGTCGCGGGTGGCGACGCTGGCGACCCGGACCCCGGCCATGTTCATCGCCTTCGATCTGCTCGCCGTGGGTGAGGAGGACCTGCTGACGACGCCGTTCGAGGAGCGTCGCACCCGGCTGGAGGCCCTGATGTCCGAGGTCGCGCATCCGCTGCACATCACGCGGACGACACGCGACCGCGACGCCGCCGTGCGCTGGCTGCAGGAGTTCGAGGGCGCGGGCCTCGACGGTGTGGTGGCCAAGCCCCTGGATCAGCCCTACGCCGCGGGCACGCGGACTCTGATCAAGGTCAAGCACGCGCGCACCGCCGACGTCGTCGCCCTCGGCTACCGCATCCACAAGTCGGGATCCGGCGTCGGCTCGCTGCTCGTCGGGCTCTTCGACTCGGACGGGACGCTGCGGCAGGTGGGCGGCGTCGCCGCCTGGAGCGACGCGCGCCGCAGGGAGCTCGTCGACGAGCTCGCCCCGCTCGTCGAACGAGACGACGCGGGTGCTGCGGTGACGGACGAGGGCGAACGCTCGCGGTTCAGCGGCTCGAAGGACGTCTCGTTCGTGCGACTGCGGCCCGAGCGCGTGCTCGAGGTGCGCTACGACCAGCTCGAGGGATCGCGCTTCCGGCACACCGTGCAGTTCGCGCGTTGGCGACCCGACCGCGACGCGCGCTCGTGCACCTACGACCAGCTCGACACCGTCGCCGGCTACGATCTCGCCGACGTCCTCGGCTGACGCTCACTCCTCGACGGCGTCGCCGTTCTCGTCCCAGTGCGCGGCGACCTTCTTGCTGGGCTGCACGCGCGGCGGCTCCCCGGGCATCTTGGGGAACTCCGGCGGGAACGACAGCTCCCCCAGCCCGGCCTCGGTGTCGCGCTGCCACCATTCGAGCAGCGTGTCGATGCGGCCCGGCTTCTGCTGCATCCGCGCCCAGGCGTCGCCGACCTCCTCGAGCCGCGACGGGACGCTGCGCACGGTGAACCGCGCGGGGTCGAGACCGTCGAGCTCGTCCCAGTGCACCGGCATCGACACGGTGGCCCCCGGCAGCGCCCGCGGGCTGTACGCCCCGGCCATCGTGCGGTCGCGATTGGCCTGGTTGAAGTCGATGAAGATCCGCTCGCCGCGTTCTTCCTTCCACCAGTTCATGGTGACCCGGTCGGGCATGCGACGCTCCAGCTCCCGACCGGCGGCGATCACGGCGTGCCTGACCTCGAGGAACTCGTGCGACGGCTCGATGGGGGCGAACACGTGCAGACCGCGGTTGCCGCTCGTCTTCACGAACGCGTCGAGTCCCGCCTCGCTCAGCACCTCGCGCAGAGCGTGCGCGGCGACGATCGCATCGGAGAAGCCGGTGCCGGGCTGCGGGTCGAGATCGATCCGCAACTCGACGGGGGTGTCGGGATCAGTGGCGAGAGAGGCCCACGGATGGAAGACGATCGTGTTCATCTGCGCGGCCCAGACGATCGCGCTCGGCCGGTTCAGCACGATCTGCGGATGCCGTCGGCCGCTGTTGTACGTCACGGTCACCGCATCCACGTACTCGGGCGTGCCCTTGGGCGGGTTCTTCGAGAAGAAGCCGTCGCTGCCGATCCCGTCACGGAACCGCTCGAGCGAGACGGGCCGGTTGCCGTTCGCCTCGAGGAACGGCCCGCTGACGATCTGCAGGTACTCGGCGAGCTCGGCCTTCGTGATCCCCGCGTCGGGCCAGATCACCCGATTCGGGCTGGACAGCACGACCTCGCGCTCGGCATCCGGATCCGAGACGGTCAGGGGGATGCGTTCTGAGGCCATGCTCCGACCCTAGAGCGCGGCTGCGACGTGCGGAAGTGGGTCACTCCCCCACGTCGACCGACATGATCAGCACCGAGGTGAGCGCGTCGCGCTCCACGACGATGCTCGGACCCGCGGGGTCGATGATGACGCCGGCCATGTCGAGGTGATTCGAGAGCAGCGAGGCGAGCTGCGAAGGCTCGAACGGCAGCGGTCGATCGCCTCGGCCCAGCGCGAGCACCTCCAGAGGGTGCGAGAAGAGCTGCAGGAACCGTCGTCCGTCCGGCGTCTGCGCCTCGGCGATCCCGACCTGCCCGCCGGTGCCGCCTTCGTTCACGGCCACCCACATGCGGGTCTTGGCGAGCGCCTCGCCCACCTTCGCCTCCGAGTCCTGCTGGCGGGGAGCGGCGATGAGCGACTTGACCGTCATGTCGACATCGGCCTGCTCGAGAGCCTTCTGCAGCAGCTCGGTGGGGAACACCACCCGGTGCGGCGTCGACGCATTGTCGACGATCAGACCGGCGAAGTCGCCCGAGACGACCTGCTGCAGCACCGAGGTCACCGGCTGGGCGACAGCCGAGGTCGCCGCCGGGTCCTTCTCGAGCTGCACCGAGTCGCGCACGGCGGCGGCCGAGCTGAAGCCGAGCATGAACTGACGCTCGCCATCGCGCACGACAGCGACCGCGAGCGGCTTGCCCTCGCTGATCTGGGCGCGGGCGTCGCCGTTCACGCGGATGTAGAGGTGCCCCTGCAGTGCCTGCCGGAGCACTCCGAGGAGCTGCTCGTTCGTCGCGCCCTGCTCGATCTCCTTGAGCGACTCGCGCAGCAGGACGTTGTCCTTCATGCCTGCGACCGTCTCGGTCTGCTCCGGGGGCAGCGCGGGGGCCAGCGGCAGTCGGCGAACGGGCTCGGGTGCGGGTGCTGCCGCAGGAGCCGACGGCGCCGCGGTGCCTGCGGTCGCGGACGGAGCCGCGGAGGTGGCGTCGGGGTCGGGCAGAGCGACCTCGGGTCCCGCCTGCGCGCCCACCCCGCGGAACGCCTGCACCGAGATGCCGATGGTCGGTGCGACCTCCGCCTGCTCGGGGGCGGCATCCGGTGCGGAGGCGGCGTCCGTGACGGAGGCGGCCTCCGCGTCGGGCACGACCTCGGTACCCTCGGTGTCGGGCTGGGTCTCGCTCTGGTCGGCGACGACGTCGTCTGCGGACTTCTTGCGGCGTGAGAACAGGGCCATATCAGCCAGCCTAACCGCAGGTCGCCTCAGATCTTCTCGATCGGTGCGACCTTGATGAGGAGCTTCTTCTGACCGGCGGAGTCGAAGCGCACGTGCGCGATGCGCTTGGCCCCTTCGCCGGTCACGGCGTCGACGCGCCCCTCGCCGAAGTCGGAGTGGCGGATGCGATCGCCGGCGGTGAGCTCGAGATCTCCGTTGTCGCGCATCTTCGCCGTGACACGGTTCGGGAACTTGTCCATGGCCGTCGACAGCGGCTTCAGCGCGTCGCGTCCGGGGAGCTGCTTGACCGCGAAGCGGTCGCCCGACCCGGATCCGGAGCCGCCGAAGCCACCTGCTCGGCGCGCATTCAGCGCACGAGACTGCGTTCCTCCGCGCGAGTTCACGTCGCCCGGCGACTGGCGCCAGTCGATGAGCCCCGCCGGGATCTCCTGCAGGAACCGACTCGGCATGGCGACCGTGACCTCGCCGAACTGCGCCCTCGTCATCGCCAGCGACAGGTGCAGGCGCTTGCGCGCGCGGGTGATGCCCACGTAGAAGAGACGGCGCTCCTCCTGAGGCCCACCCGGTTCGCCGGCCGAGATGCGGTGCGGGATCAGGTCTTCTTCGACTCCGGTGACGAAGACGGCGTCGTACTCGAGCCCCTTCGCGGTGTGCATCGTCATCAGCGAGACGGAGCCCGACTCGTCGTCGAGGTCATCGGCGTCGGACACCAGAGCGACCTCGGTGAGGAAGTCGACGATGGTGCCCTCGGGGTTGTTGCGCGCGAAGTCCCGGGCGACCGCGACGAACTCGTCGAGGTTCTCGACCCGCGCCTCGTCCTGCGGGTCGCGACTGGCGCGGAGCGCGTCGAGGTACCCGCTCTTCGACAGCAACACGCTCAGCCCGTCGGCCACCGAGGTCGGCGGCGGGAGCTCACCCGACGCGGGCAGCATGATCTCGGTCGCCTCGGCGAGCACCGCGTCGAGCTGGGCGATCCCCGCCTGGATCTTCGGACCGAAACCCAGCTGGTCCGGCACCGACAGAGCCTGACGGAAGGTGATCTCGTGCGCATCGGCGAAACGCGCGATGGCGGACTCGGAGACGTCGCCGATGCCGCGACGCGGTTTGTTCAAGATGCGCCGCACAGCCATCTCGTCGGCGGGATTCGCCACCGCGACGAGATAGGCGAGAGCGTCTTTGATCTCGGCACGCTCGTAGAACTTCGTGCCGCCCATGATCTTGTACGGCACCGCGGAGCGGATGAAGATCTCTTCGAGCGCACGCGACTGCGAGTTGGTGCGGTAGAAGACGGCCATCTCCGAGTAGGGCATACCGGAACGCCGCAGCGACTCGACCTCGTCGGCGACGAACTGCGCCTCGTCGTGCTGCGAGTATCCGGTGAAGCCGATGATCGCGTCACCGTCGCCCTTGTCGCTCCAGAGCTTCTTGTCCTTGCGGTCGAAGTTGTTGCCGATCACGGCGTTCGCCGCCGAGAGGATGTTCTGCGTCGAGCGGTAGTTCTGCTCGAGCAGCACGACGCGCGCGCCGGGGAAGTCGCGCTCGAACTCGCTGATGTTGCGGATGTCGGCTCCGCGGAACGCGTAGATCGACTGGTCGGAGTCACCGACCACGGTGAGGGATGCGCCCTCGAGCTCCGGGGCGGTGTCGGGCTCGAAGATCATCATGCCGTTCGAGGCATACGGGTCGGACGACTCGCCCGTCACGGGTCGCGTCAGCTCGTGGATCAGCGCGTACTGCGCGTGATTGGTGTCCTGGTACTCGTCGACGAGGACGTGACGGAATCGACGGCGGTAGGTGTCGGCGACCTGCGGGAAGGCGCGGAACAGGTACACCGTCTGCCCGATCAGATCGTCGAAGTCGAAGGCGTTGGCCTTCTGCAGCTGGCGCTGGTAGTCGGCGAAGAGCTCGACGAAGATGCGCTCGGCGGGATCGGACATGTTCGCCTGGCGCGCGTAGGCGTCGGCGTCGGACAGCTCGTTCTTGAGCTTCGAGATCCGGGACTGGACCGCTCCAGGGGTGAGCCCGTAGGCATCGGCCTCGTGCTCTTTGACGAGTCGCTTGATGAGCGCGCGCGAATCACCGGAGTCGTAGATGGTGAACGACTTCGTGAAGCCGAACTGCTGGGCCTCGCGGCGCAGGATGCGGACGCACGCGGAATGGAACGTCGAGATCCACATGCCCTTCGCCGCCTCGCCGACGATCCCCTCGACGCGCTCGCGCATCTCGCCGGCGGCCTTGTTGGTGAAGGTGATCGCCAGGATCTGGCTCGGCCAGGCCTCTCGCGACCTCAGGAGCGACGCGATGCGGCGCGTGAGCACGCTGGTCTTGCCCGAACCGGCACCCGCCACGATGAGCAGAGCGGGGCCGCGATAGGTCACAGCCTCGAGCTGCTGAGGGTTGAGGCCGGCAAGCAGATCGTCTTGCCCCTGCGCCCCTGTGGAGCGTGGGCCGACGGATCCGGGGACGATGAGAGGGGCTTCGGTCATGGCCCTCTGAGTCTAGGCTGAGCCACCGACACGACGGCACCGACCGCACGACGACGGAGGGTGCGCGGAGCGACTCCGCGCACCCTCCCTCCTCGATCCGTGGCTCAGCCGGTGCGGCGTCGACGACCGACCGCGATCATGCCGGCGACCACCAGCGTCAGCGCCAGCAGCACCGCCACCACCGGCAGCTCGGCTCCGGTGACCGCGAGCGCGCCGCTGTCACGGTTCTCGTCGGTGACAGCGGTGTCGGGCAGAGGTGGCGTCTGGCCGCCGGGGTTCTCGCCGGGGTCTTCGCCGGGGTTCTCACCGGGGTTCTCACCGGGGTTCTCACCGGGGTTCTCGCTCGTCGCGCCGGGCAGGGTCCCCACCCGCAGCGCCTCCGAGGCGAAGCCGTCGGCGAACCACCACACGGGGCGCTGTCCGTCGACCGACAGCGAGGCGGGCGCGGTCGCGAAGCCCTCGTTGTTGATGTCGGGCATGCCGGCAGGGCGCGCGAAGTGCGCCACACCGGGCTGTGCGGTGCCGTTCAACGTGATCTGCGCCGACTGACCGTGGCAGCCGTCGTCGCACACCGCCCACAGCACGTCGAGCACGCTGTCGTAGTCGAGCGCCATGACGCCGTCGAGCCCGGGTGCGATCTCCGAGACCAGCGTCGCGGTGCCGTCGGCAGCGAGCGCGAAGGCGTACACATGACCGTTGTCCTCGACGGCGACGAAGAACAGGCCATCACCGTGACCGGCGTAGTCGGTCGAGTCATAGGCCGCGCCCGTGTTGACGTCGAAGAGCGTGCCGTGCAGGGCGGTGTCCGGAACCCACTGCACGGCCTCCATGCCGAGGTTCGCACCGACGGCGGGCAGCAGAGCTGTGAGGTCCCACTCCTGCTGGGCGACGAGATCGCCGGAGGACGCCTCCGGGTCCACCTTGAGCACGGTGTTCTCGTTCGCTCCCTTGGTGCTGTTGTCGCGCTCGGAGGCGACGTAGACGTATCCGTCGCCGTCGACCGTGATGCCCTCTGTGTCAGGACCCGCGGCGTCCGGGTCGGCGGAATCCTTCTGGAACCGCACCCGCTTGCCGGATTCCCAGCCCACGAGCTGCGAGAACGAGCCGTCGGCGTGGGCCTCCAGCTTCCAGATGCGTCCGTCGCCGTTGTCGACGGCCCAGAGGAACGCGCCGTCCATCGTCTCCTGCACGTCCAGGCCCGAACTGTCCTCGAGGAACGTCGGCGCGGTGTCGAGCACGCGCACCTCGGCCGACCCGGGCCAGGTCGAGACCGCGATCTCTCCGGCGCAGACGTTCGCGACGCCCTTCGTGCTCTCCGCAGTCGCGGCGAACGCTCCGGTGATGTCGGGGCAGCGCCCCCACGTGGTCGTCGCGTGCTCCGCGCCCCACGTCGTCGAATCGACGAGCAGGTCACCGTCGAAGACACGCACCGCGTCTGCGTCGCCCAGTCCGAAACCGAGAGCGGCGCGCTCGATCACGAGATGCGCACCGGCCGAGATCGTCGTACCTGCCGGGATCGCGTAGGAGTGGGTGTCGTCCTCGTCCTTCACGACGATCCCCGACACATCGAGAGCGGATGCGGTCGGGTTGACGAGCTCGACCCAGTCGTCGGGTGATCCGCCGTCGGACTCGACCTCGTTGATGCGCACGGGGTTGCCGCAGGCGTTGCGCGCACCCTTGGTCGAGACGGCGATGTCGACGAAGTCTCCCCTGCCGTCGGCGCAGCGGGCGAGCACGCCTGCGGCGTGTTCGACGTACACGTGCTCGTCGACGACGCCGAGGCTCGCGTCGCGCAGAGTGACGGTGTCGCCGTTGCCCAGACCGAACACGAAGTCCGTCGGCTGGTCGAACACGAAGTAGGCGCCGGGCTCGATGATCGTGTCAGCCGGCAGCGGAGTCGCCTCCGCCGCATGGCCGACCGGATCGCCGTCCATCACGGTCCAGCCGGAGAGATCCACCGGGGTGCTGCCGGTGTTGACGACCTCGACCCAGTCGGTCGCATCTCCGTTGGACTCGATCTCGTTGATGACGACGTCGGGCATCACGCACGAGTTCGGAGCCCCCGGAGTCGAGTAGCTGAGCACGAAGGCCCCCTCACCGTCGGGACAGCGTGCGAGCGTCGCAGCGGCGACGTCACCGTCGATGGCGGCGTGGCCCGACCACGGGAGCGTGTCGTCGACCAGGATCTCGGTGGCGTCGAAGAGACGGATGCGGTCGGCGCTGCCGATGCCGATCGGATCACGGAACGCGGTCTCGACGCCGTCGACGAGACCGATGGAGGCCTCATCGACGACGAGGAACCCACCAGCCGCGATCTCGGTGCCCGGCCGGAACTGCCAGCGGTGGTCGTCGGAGTTGTCGCGGATCTCGTACCCGGAGATGTCGAAGGGAGCATCGCCCGCGTTGTAGAACTCGATCCAGTCCGCCGGCTGCGAATCGACTTCGTTGATGACGATCGTGCCGTCCATCGGGTTGTCGGCCGCGAAAACGTTCGCCGCGCCCTTCGTGGATTCGCTCGTGGCCGCCCACTCGATCGTGCCCGCGACCTCGCGCGCACCCCAGGTGACCTCGGCATGCTGCGTCCAGGCCGTCTCGTCGGCGAGCACGCCGTTCGGGTCGAAGAGTCTCACCTGGTCGTCCTTGCCGAGCCCGAAGGTGAAGTCGCCGACTCCGGCGTTCACCTCGTCGAGCACCAGATAGGCGCCGGGGGCGACCGTCGTCCCCTCCGGGAACGTGTACGACTCGTCATCGCCGTTGTCCCTCACGACGTACCCGCTGAGATCGACGAGGGAGTCGGAAGAATTGACGAACTCGATCCAGTCGCCGGGCGTGCCTCCGCTGGATTCGACTTCGTTGATGCGGATGCCGGTTTCGGCACCGGTGGCGGCGAGAGGCACGGCGAGCAGAGCGGCAGCGCTGAGCGCGCAGACCGTCGTGACCGCAGCCGCGGGATGCAGGCGGGACATGGGGCTCCTGAGGGAATCAGAGGGGTGTGAGCCCACATCATCGATTCCGCGTGGCTGCCGCACGACCCGCAGGTGCACGGGTGGTGAACGAGCGGTGGCCATTCACCCTGCAGACTCCGCTCGGCGACGCGGCGGTTGCTCAGCCTCCCGATGCGACAATCGAGACGTGCGCACGATCCTCAACATCATCTGGCTGATCTTCGCCGGCCTCGCCCTGTTCCTCGGCTACATGCTCGCAGGGATCCTGCTGTGCATCCCGATCGTGACGATCCCGTGGGCGATCGCGTCGTTCCGTATCGCGCGCTATGCCATCTGGCCGTTCGGACGCGAGATCGTCAGCAAGCCGACCTCGGGTGTCGGCTCGTTCCTCGGCAACGTGCTCTGGGTCATCCTCGCCGGCTGGTGGCTGGCGATCGGTCATATCGTCTCCGGGCTCGCGCTGTGCATCACGATCATCGGCATCCCGCTGGGTATCGCCGATTTCAAGATGGTGCCGGTCTCGCTGATGCCGCTCGGCAAGGAGATCGTGTCCCGCAAGGGCGCGTTCGACCGCACCCTCTGACCGTTCGGCAGCTGCGCGCACTGCACCTGGATCGCGCCGTGCCCGACGTTCTCGGCCCGCTCTGAAGCTCGCTCAGTCCCGCCGGAGGAACGCGATGTTCACCCGCAGAAGAACGCGACGCCCAGATCGGGGTGATCGACGAAGACGCCGTCGACTCCGGTGCCCGCGATGACGCCCCACTCGGCCTCGTAGTCGCCGAACGCGGCGGGGCCGCCCCGCCCCCGGAACCTCTTCGCGAGGAAGGAGTTCTCGGGCCGGCAAGTCCAGGTGAAGACCTCGAGTCCGCGGGCATGGGCGTCGGCGACGATGCTGCTGCCCGCAGCGAGCAGCATCCGCTTGTCGACGCTGACGCCGTCGACCGTGCCGACGAGTTCGTCGAGACCGCGCGGGGTGACCGCGGACGGATAGTCGGGGGCGTGCGCGCCGAGCGCGGAGACCAGGTCGTACGGGCGTCCGGCCGCCTCGACCAGGTAGATGTAGGACGCCACGATGCCGCACGCCCTCAGCTGCCCCAGCACCGTCTGCTCGAAGCTCTCGATGATCAGCGGGAGCCCGCCGTCGGCCCAGCCGGCGGCGCGCAGATCGCGTTCGATCAGCGGAGCGAGATCGAGGCCGATACCGGCGAAGTGGGTGGCGTGCTTCACCTCGAGCACGACGCCGATGTCGCGGCCGTGCTCTCGTGCCCCCTTGCGCACCAGGTCGAGCACGTCGACGAGACGGAGGATCGGCTCCGCGCCGTCGAAGCTCGCGCTGGATGCCCTCAGCGCGGGCACCCGCTCGCGGCTGCGGAGCGTCGCGAGCTCGTCCCAGGTGAAGTCCTCGGTGAACCAGCCCGTCAGCGAGTGTCCGTCCACGCGCTTCGTGGTGCGTCGATCGGCGAACTCGGGATGGGCCGCGACATCGGTCGTCCCCGAGATCTCGTTCTCGTGCCGGACGACGAGCACACCGTCCTTCGTCGCGATGACGTCGGGCTCCACGGCGTCCACCCCCATCGCGAGAGCGAGCTCGTACGAGGATCGGGTGTGTTCCGGACGGTAGCCGGGCGCACCGCGATGCCCGATCACGAGGGGCGATTTGCTGGGCACGCTCTCAGCGTAGGACACCCTCACGACCCGCCCGGGCGGGTATCGTGGAGGAAAGCGACCTACAACCCCTTTGGAGTGAGGCCCACCATGAGCAACTTCGCCTTCAACAATCCGGCGTTCCAGCAGCAGGATCCGCGCAACGTCGCGACCTACCCGGGTGCGCCGCAGGGCGCTCAGGGTGCGCAGACCGCCTCGTTCCAGCACGGCACGATGGATGCCGCCGCGAACGCCCAGCTGGAGGGCATGTACGCGGCTCCCCCGGCCGGCGCGATCGAGACCGACCGCATGTCCGTCGAGGACACGGTCTGGAAGACCGCGGGCCTCTTCGGCATCCTGCTGGTCACCGCCGCCATCGGCTGGGTCTGGACCCTCGGCGGTCTCTCGGCCCCGGTGCAGAACCCGTACGACCAGTTCCAGCCCAACATGCTGCCGTGGATCGTCGGCGCCCTCGTCGGATTCGTCCTCGCGATGGTCATCTCGTTCACCTCGCGCAAGAAGGTGCGCCCCGCGCTGATCTTCGCGTACGCCGCCTTCGAGGGTCTCTTCATCGGTGGCATCTCGGCGTTCTTCGAGGTCCTCTACCCCGGCATCGTCTTCCAGGCGACTCTGGCGACGGTCTCGGTCGTCGGCGTCACACTGGCGCTCTTCGCCAGCGGCAAGATCCGCGCGTCGAAGAAGGCCACGAAGATCTTCATGATCGCCATGGTCGGCTACCTGGTCTTCTCGCTGCTCAACCTCGTGCTCACCTGGACCGGCGTCCTCGGCGAGGGCGCGGCCTTCGGTCTTCTCAGCAAGGTCGAGATCCTGGGCATCCCGCTCGGCGTCATCATCGGCGTCCTCGTCGTCATCATGGCCGCCTACTCCCTGGTGCTCGACTTCGACCAGATCCAGCAGGGCGTGCGCAACGGTGCTCCCCGCAAGTACGGCTGGCTCGGGGCCTTCGGCATCATGGTCACCGTCGTGTGGCTGTACGTCGAGATCCTGCGCATCATCGCGATCGTGCGCGGCAACAACTGACGCGAGCATCGTCGAGAGGCCCGTCTCCCCGAAAGGGGAGGCGGGCCTCTTGCCATACGAGGACCCCTCCGCGCAAGGGGATGCGGGAAATACTCAGCTGAGGAATAGTGGTCACACGAACCCCCGGCACCCCAGGGGTTTTACACAGTAAGCAAGGAGCAGACCATGGGTTTTCTCGGATTTCTTCTTCTCGGCCTGATCGCAGGCGCCATCGCAAAGCTCATCCTCCCCGGTAAGCAGGGTGGCGGCTGGCTCGTCACTCTTCTGCTCGGTGTCGTCGGAGCTCTCCTCGGTGGATGGATCGGTTCCGCCATCTTCGGTAAGGGCGTCGACAGCTTCTTCGAGATCAGTAGCTGGCTCCTCGCCATCGGCGGCTCGATCATCGTGCTGCTCATCTACGGCCTGATCGTCGGTCGCGGCAACAAGGCCCGCAGCTGACCACATCGCGCCTCGCGCGGTGAACAGAACCGCCCTCGTCGACAGCTCTGCTGTGGGCGAGGGCGGTTCTTCGTGTGCGCGGTGCGTCGTCAGCTCTCCACGGCCTTGGCGGCGAGCAGCGCGCGCTCGCGCTCGTTCCCGGCCAGCGCCGCAGCGACGGCGAACTCGCCTCGGGCCTCGTCCCGACGACCGAGGCGCAGCAGCAGCTCCGCTCGGGTCGCAGGAAGCAGGTGATACCCGGCCAGGGCGCCCGAGGCCGCGAGAGCATCCACGATCTGCAGTGCGGATGCCGGACCCACAGCCATCGCCACGGCCGCCGCCCGGTTGAGCTCGACCACGGGTGACGGTGCGATACGGCCGAGTGCCTCATAGAGCACGACGATGCGGTCCCAGTCGGTCTCCTGCACCGAGGCCGCCACCGCATGGCATTCCGCGATCGCGGCCTGCAGTCCGTACGCGCCGCGACCTGTTCCGCGCGCGTCTGCCCGTGCCAGCGCATCGCGCCCGCGCGCGATCCGGCCGCGATCCCAACGCCGCCGATCCTGATCGGCGAGCAGCACGGGATCCCCGTTCGCGTCGACCCTCGCGGCGAAGCGTGCAGCCGTGAGCTCCATCAGGGCGAGCAGGCTGAGCGGATCCCGCTCTCGCGGCATCAGCGCCGCGAGCACTCTCGTGAGTCTGATCGCCTCGGCACTCAGCTCGGGGCGCATCCAGTCGGGTCCGCTGCTGGCCGAGTGCCCCTCGTTGAAGACCAGGTAGAGCACGCCGAGGACCGCACCCAGCCGCTCCGCATGCTGCTCGCGAGGGGGCATCTCGAACGGCACGTGCGCGGCAGCGAGGGTCTTCTTCGCGCGCACGATGCGCTGCTGCACGGTCGCCGTCGGGACCAGGAAGGCCCGAGCGATCTCCTCGCTCGACAGGCCGCCCACGACACGCAGGGTCAGGGCGACCTGGGCCTCGCGGGAGAGCACGGGATGGCAGGAGATGAAGATCAGCCGGAGCACGTCGTCGTCGACGGCATCCGGGTCCCACGGCGGGGCATCGGTCGCCGCATGCTGCTCGCGCTCCAGGTCGTGGGCGAGCACCGCCATCCGCTCGTCCAGCCGTTCGCGCCGACGCCACCCGTCGACCGCCTTGCGTCTGGCCACCGCCGTCAGCCACGCGGCTCCGTTGCGCGGCACCCCCTCGACGGGCCACTGGCGCAACGCGTCCAGCAGCGCCTCCTGAGCGAGATCCTCGGCGAGGCCGAAGTCGCCGACCATGCGTGTGAGGGTGGCGACGATCTTCGCCGACTCGATGCGCCACACGGCCGCGACGGCCCGCCGCGCGCCCTCGTCGGGGGCGGGGCGGGCCGGATCGCTGTCGTGAGCCTCTGTCATCTCACTGCTGAGCGCGGCGCGCCTCTTCGTCCGCGCGCCAGCCCTTCTCCTTCTCGATCCACTCGTTGTCGGCCGGGAAGTCGGATTCGTCGGTCACCCGTCGCACCTCGAGGAACGACCCTGCTCCCAGCGGAGCGCGACTCGCCCACTCGGCGGCCTCCTCACGGGATGCGACCTCGATGATCCAGAAGCCGTTGAACAGCTCCTTGGTCTCGCCGTAGGGGCCGTCGGTGATGAGCGGCTTCTCGGCGCTGAAGTCGACGACGAAGCCCTCGGAGGCGTCGCTGAGCCCTTCGCCGGCGAGCAGCACACCGGCCTTGATCATCGACTCGTTGTACGCGCCCATGGCCGCGATGACCTCCTCGAAGGGCGTCTCCTCGTACGCCTCGACCGCGTCGTCGTTCGATCGCATGATCAGCATGTACTTCATGGTGTTCTCCTCGGTGGATGGGGCCGTCTCTCGACCCTCTCATTCAGGACGTCGAACGGGAACACCGCAGATCGACATCGTCGCCGAAGAAATCCGAGATTCTCTGCGATCGGTTCATCCGAGCTCGTCGATCGCCGCGCGGATCGCCGCGGCGGATGCGTGCAGCTGAGCCCTCTCGTGCGCGCTCATGGGCGTCTCCCCCAGCGGCACCGCACCCGCCGCGCCCACCACAGAGGGCACGGACAGCGCGACGCCGTCGATGCCGTACTGGCCGTCGAGCACGGTCGCGACGGGGAGGACGGCCCGCTCGTCCCGCAGGACCGCTTCGGCGATCCGGGCGCAGCTGACGCCGATCGCGAGGTTGGTGGCGCCCTTGCCGCGAATCACGGCGTAGGCCGCGTCACGCACCTCGATCGCGATCCGGTCGAGCTCCTCGACCGTGAACGGCTCGTCGGCGGGCCAGTCGAGGATCGGCACGGATCCGATCGTCGCGTTGGACCACAGCGGGAACTCGGTGTCGCCGTGCTCGCCCACGATGTCGGCGTGGACACTCGCCGTGCTCACGTTCGCCCGGTGCGCGAGACGCCAGCGCAGTCGGGAGGTGTCGAGGACGGTGCCGGATCCGAACACCCGGTGGGGAGGCAGCCCGGAGACGCGCTGGGCGACCACCGTCATGACATCGGCCGGATTCGTCACGACGAGGAACACCGCCTGGGGCGCACGCTCGACGAGCTGCGGCATGAGCGTCTCGAGCAGCCGCGCATTGATGCCGGAGAGCTCCATCCGGGTCTGCCCCGGCTGCTGCTTCGCGCCGGCGGTCACCACGATCACGTCGCTGCCATCGACGACCGAGAGATCGGAACCGCCGCTGACCGAGGCAGAGGTGAACTGGGTGCCGTGCGCGAGGTCGAGCACCTCGGCATCCACCTTGTCGGTCGCGATGTCGTAGAGCGCGACCTCGGCCGCACTCCCCCGGATCAGCGCCGCATACGCCACGCTCACCCCTACGCTCCCTGCACCGATAACCGTGATCTTCGTCCGCGCCGTGGTCATACGCTCATCCTGCCGGATGAGACGCGAACGGGCACGGACCGTGATGGTCCGTGCCCGTTCGGCACCATCCGCGGGGGATCACTCCCACTCGCCCGCCGGCGCGGTCGAGTGCACGGAGTGCTCACGCGAGTGGGAGCTCCTTCGTCACTCCCACTCGATGGTTCCCGGCGGCTTCGACGTGACATCGAGCACCACGCGGTTGACGTCACGGACGCCGTTGGTGATGCGGTTCGAGATCTTCGACAGCACGTCGTACGGCAGGCGCGTCCAGTCGGCGGTCATCGCATCCTCGCTCGAGACCGGGCGCAGCACGATGGGGTGGCCGTACGTGCGTCCGTCGCCCTGCACGCCCACGGAGCGCACGTCGGCGAGCAGCACCACCGGGCACTGCCAGATGTCCTGGTCGAGTCCCGCCTTGGTGAGCTCCTCCCGTGCGATCGCATCGGCTTCGCGAAGGATCTCGAGCCGATCCTGCGTGACCTCGCCGATGATCCGAATACCGAGACCGGGCCCGGGGAACGGCTGGCGTCCGACGATCGCCTCGGGGATGCCGAGCTCGCGGCCGATCGCACGGACCTCATCCTTGAAGAGCGCCCGCAGCGGCTCGATCAGCTCGAAGTCGAGGTCGTCGGGCAGTCCGCCCACGTTGTGGTGCGACTTGATGTTGGCGGTACCCGCTCCGCCGCCGGACTCGACGACATCGGGGTAGAGCGTTCCCTGCACGAGGAACTTGACCGGTGCGCCGCCTGCGGCCTTGGCCTCGGCAACGAGGTCGAGCTGCACCTTCTCGAACGCCCGGATGAACTCACGACCGATGATCTTGCGCTTCTCCTCGGGGTCGGTGACCCCGGCGAGGTGACCCAGGAAGGTCTCTGCCGCGTCGACCGTGATGAGGCGGACGCCGGTCGATTCGACGTAGTCCTGCTCGACCTGCTCGCGCTCGCCCTTGCGCAGCAGACCGTGGTCGACGAACACCGCCGTGAGCTGATCGCCGATGGCCTTGTGCACGAGCGCGGTCGAGACGGCGGAGTCGACGCCACCTGAGAGCGCGGAGATGACGCGGGCGTCACCCACCTGCTCACGGATGCGTGCGACCTGCTCCGCGATCACGTTGTCGGGATTCCAGTCGGAAGCGAGCCCCGCACCGCGGTGCAGGAAGTTCTCGATGACCTGCTGGCCGTGATCGGAGTGCTTCACCTCGGGGTGCCACTGCACGCCGTAGAAGCCGCGTTCCGGATCCGCGAAGGCGGCGACCTTGGTCGCCTCAGTGGTCGCGAGGACCTCGAAGCCCTCGGGGGCCTTGGCGACCTGGTCGCCGTGACTCATCCACACGTTCTGCTCTGCAGGCTGCCCGCCGAGCAGGGTGCCGCCGTCGCCCGTGATGACCGCGTCGGTGGCGCCGTACTCGCGCAGGCCCGTGTTCGCGACCTCGCCGCCGAGCGTCTGCGCCATGTACTGGAAGCCGTAGCAGATGCCGAGCGTCGGGACCCCGAGCTCGAACACCGCGGGGTCGAGGCGGGGAGCGCCCTCTTCGTACACCGACGACGGCCCGCCGGAGAGGATGATCGCGACCGGGTTCTTCGCCGCGATCTCCTCGGCAGTGGCCGTGTGCGGCACGATCTCGCTGTAGACGCCGGCTTCACGCACTCGGCGGGCGATCAGCTGCGCGTACTGCGCGCCGAAATCGACGACGAGTGCGGGGCGCTGCTGGGTCTCTGACTGTTCGGTCAACGGACACCTTCCGGGGCGGGGGCCTGTGCGGCCTCTCGAGTGGCGAGATAGGTCTTGACCTCGCGGGCGACCACGTTCTCCATGAAGAAGGAGAGCAGCGGGATCACACCACCGAGGGCGAGGAGGATGAAGCGGGGGAACGGCCAGCGCATCAGGCTCCACATGCGGAAGCACGCGAAGAGGTACACGACGTAGAACCAGCCGTGCGCGACGAGGATGAACAGCGACAGGTTGAACCCGTCACCCAGCGAGGTCATCTCGCAGGAATTGGTCATCGGCGCGAACAGCGACCACCACTGGCAGTCCGGGCCCGCGAGGACGCCCGCGAACCAGAGCGGTCCTCCGGAGCCCCCGAGGAAGAGTTCGAGGTGGATCGGCGTGTACTTCAGCACCATCTCGGTCAGCAGCAGGAGCAGCATGACTCCGGTGATGATCGACGCGATCTGGTAGAACTTCAGCGCACCGCGGATCGCCGGAAAGCTGGCGACTTTCGGTTCGGGCATGCCCTCAGTCTAGTCGGGGTGGAATTGCGGACGAACGAGTCGCAGCTACGTGGCCGGGGGCCGGGCGATCAGCAGCTCGCCGACGCCGGCGACGTCGAGGGGACCCGCACTCCAGGGGACGAGGAGGGTGCTCCCGGAGCGGAGCCGCTCCCCCGCCGACCCCGCGACACCGATCTCGAGTGCCCCTTCCGTGACGACCACGATCGAGAACCCCTGCTCCACCGTGGCGGCCCGATCGACCCGCATCCGATGGAGTCGGAAGTACGGATCCGCATCCGCCGGGAACACGGACCCGCTCGCCGGCGCGGACCGCACGAGATCGCGCATGTCCTCCAGACTGCGTGCCCGGGTGTTCACCGCCGTGAGGGCGAGATCGAAGCCCAGCCCGAGATGGCCGAGAGCCGGTCCGTCGATCGCGAAGCCGTCCCACTCGAGCAGGATCGACAGATCCTCGGGCTGCTGGAGTTCGAGGAGCAGCACTCCGGCGCCGATCGCGTGGAGCTCGCCAGGAGGCACCCAGACGACATCGCCCGGCGCCACGTCGATCGCGTGCAGCAGACCGAGGAGCGCACCGACGTCCTGCGCTGTCACCAGCGCGGAGAGGCGGGCGAGGTCGACGTCGTCACGCACTCCGACGTGCACGGTGCCGCCCTCGAGGATGTACCACGCCTCGGCCTTGCCGTGCGCGCGACCCAGGTGGCTCGCCGCGAAGTCGTCATGAGGGTGCGCGTGCACCGGCAGGCGCTGACCGGCGTCGAGGATCTTCACCAGCAGCCGGGTGTCGGCGCCCCATCTCTCGACGTGCGCGGCACCCAGCCACGCGATCGGATCGGCCTCGACGGCGTCGCGCAGCACACGTCCGTCCGGGAGCGTCGTGAGCCCGAGCGTCTCCTCTCCGCGGATGGTGGTGGTCGATCCCACCCAGTCCTCCGGGACCCGGTCCGCGGCTCCGTGCTCGCGGCGGAACGCGTCGAGCCGCGCGCCGCCCCGGTAGAAGCGCTCGGGCGGGCGGTTGGTGGGCAGCAGTATCGGGTTCACGGTCATCGTCCGTTCTCGGCGTGCACGGCGAGGAATCCCCCGACGAAGCTGTCGCCGAGGCCGATCGTCGTGGGATGCGCGACGTCGAGCGAGAAGGCGGGCACGCCGACGGCATCCGTGATGCTCCTCTCGACCTCTGCGACCAGCTGCGAACCGCCGGAGTGCCGCGGCATCGAAGCCGTCGCCTCTGCCTCCTCCGGCGTGAAGCCGTCGCCGACGCGATAGCGCGTGGCGGCGACGCGGACGGCGCTCTCGAGCGCCTCGCGATGACGTGCGGACTGCGGGCCGACGGCGATCGCCCAGTACCGGGTGTGCACGACGAGAGCCGGCACCGGGATGATCCGCTGCACCTCCTCCAGCGCGCACGTCACGTCGGCCGCATCGAGCAGGTTCACCGGATGCCCGACGTATTCCTGCAGCTCGTCCTCGTTCATCCCGTACACGTGGATGCTCGGCAGCAGCCGCCTGCGCACGGTCTCGGCGAACGCGCGCGTGTAGAAGCCCGCGTCCTCGTAGTAGACCAGCGCGTCCGCGGGGAGTCGAGGCAGCGCGCGGGCGATGTCGTCGAGGCGCTCTTCGAGCAGGGAATGGTCCTGCATCGTGTTGAACCCGGAGATCAGGAAGGCGGATGCCGTGGCGAGCGCATCCGGCAGCCCCTCGGCGATCACCATCTCGCGGTTCGGCGGATCGTTCGCGAAGATCAGCCGATTGGCCGCGGGTGAGACGATGTCGCCGTCGACGAGGCGCACGGTCGCCCCCACCGGATACTGCACGATCAGGTGGGGGTCGAGCGTGTCGCGCGTGGCGGAGGACAGGACGGTGATGGCCGGGGGCAGCAGTCGTCGCACGTTGTCGTCGATGCTCACCAGATGCTGGACGCTGGGGATGCCGAGGCTGTCGAGCACCAGCCCCGCCCGCACCCCCGTGCCGCCGAGGGTCACGTCGTACGCGAAGTGCCCCGCGAACCGCTCCAGGATCTCGGAGGAGGCGACGAACCGCTCCGCGCCCGTGCCCGCCGCGACGAACGCGAGGATGGTCACCAGAAGGGAGCGCTCGTCGGTGATCGGCGCCGAGGGCGTCAACTCGTGTCGGCGCACGCGCAGCTCGCGCGCGAGTCGCTCGACCACGGCGGAATCCCACCGGAGCTCGAAGTCGACCGTTCCGCCGAGCCCGAGCACGAGCTGCCTGTCGCGTGCTGCCACGCCCGCTTCACCGATCATCCGACGATCGTCCTCCTCGTGGCCCTGGTCAGTACAGCTCGGCCTTGCCGTCTGCGCCGAACAGTCTGATCTTCTCAGCCGCGGTCGCCTTCATGGCCGCGATCGGCTCGGGCTGGATCGCGTTCGGCTCGCGCAGGCGCTCGTCGGTGCCGAGGATCTCGCGCATCCGGTTGTGGTACGAGACCTTGATGTCGCTGGAGATGTTGATCTTGTTCACTCCCAGTTCGACCGCGCGCGCGAGCTCCGCATCGGGGTTCGACGACCCGCCGTGCAGCACGAGCGGGATTCCGACGGCCGCCTTGATCTGCTCGAGGAGGTCGTGGCGCAGCTCGGGGTTCTTGTCGCTCGGGTACAGCCCGTGCGAGGTGCCGATCGCGATCGCCAGGCTGTCGACGCCCGTCTCCTGCACGAAGCGCACCGCGTCGTCCGGGTTCGTGTAGATGATCTCGGCCGCTCCCGACTCGCCGTAGCTGTCGTTCGCGCCGATGGTGCCGAGCTCGCCCTCCACCTGGATCCCCACGGCGTGGGCCGCCTCGACGACCTTGCGCGTCAGCGCGACGTTCTCCTCGAACGGCAGCAGAGAGGCATCGATCATGACCGAGGTGAAACCGGACTTGATGGCGGTGATCATCTGCTCGTACGTGCCGCCGTGGTCCCAGTGGATCGCCACGGGGACGCTCGCCCGGTGCGCGCGCGAGTGCATCGCGGCGATCAGATCCGTCGTGACGTGCGACACCTCGTCGGGGTGGATGGCGATGATGACGGGGGCGTCCAGCTCCTCGCTGATGTCGATGATGCCGGTGAACATCGCCCAGTCGCTGATGTTGAACGCGGGGATCGCGAAGTTGTGTTCGTTGGCGACGTCGAGGATGGATTTGCCGGTGTAGAGCACGTGTTTCTCCTGTTTCGTGGGGGTGAAGTCGAGGTCGGACGGATCAGCTCTTCACGGAACCGGCCGTGAGGCCGCCGATGAAGTAGCGCTGGAAGAAGAGGAAGAGCAGGAGCACCGGGATCGACCCGAGCACGCTCATGGCCATGATCTGGTTCCACTCGTACGAGTGCTGGCCCATGAGCAGCTGGATGCCGATGGGCACCGTGCGCATGTCGATCGTTCGCGTCAGCGTCAGCGCGAACAGGTACTCGTTCCACGCGATCATGAACGTGTAGATGCCGACCGAGACGATGCCGGGGATCGAGATCGGCACCAGGATGCGCCACAGCGCGGTCATCGACCCCGCGCCGTCGACGCGCACGGCTTCGTCGAGCTCCTTGGGCAGCGTGTTGAAGTACCCGGTCATCATGATGATCGCGTAGGGCAGCGTGAACACCATGTACGTGAGGATCAGTCCGAGGTACGAGTTGTAGAGCCCGAGGGCCACCATGAGCCCGAAGTACGGGATGAGCAGTGTGATGGGCGGCACGGCCTGCACGCTCACGATCACCACGTTCAGGATGCGCTTGCCGCGGAAGTCGAACCGGCTGAACGCGTACGCCGCCTGGATCGCGACGAGGAGGGTGAGGATGGTGACCGCGCCGGCGACGATGTAGCTGTTCAGGAAGAACCGCATCGTCTCGGGGTTGGTGAAGATCGCGACGTAGGCGTCGAACGAGAACGTGTCGGTGATCAGTCGCGGCGGCAGCTCGAAGATCTGCGTGTTCGACTTGAACGAACTCGACAGCATCCACAGCACGGGGCCGGCGGCGAAGACCGCTCCGAGGATCAGTCCGATCGTCACGCCGGTCTTCGCGACGCGGCGCTGGGCAACGATGGTGAGAGCCACGATCAGTCCCTCGCTTTCTGGTGACGGACGTAGAAGACGGCGAGGACCATCGACATGAGCAGGACGAGCACGGCCGACGTGGCGGCGAGCGAGAAGTCGTACTTGGCGAAGGCGAGCTTGTAGGTGAAGGTGCTGAGCACCTCGGTGACGTCGATGGGGCCGCCACCGGTCGTCATCCAGATGAGGGCGAACTGCTGAGAGGTCCAGATCAGATCGAGCAGCACGAGGCTCACGATGATGGGGCGCAGCTGCGGGATGGTGACGTTCCAGAACCGCTGCACGGCACCGGCGCCGTCGACGGTCGCCGCCTCGTTGAGCTCGTTCGGGATGCCCTGGAGACCGGCGAGGAGGCTCACCATGAAGAACGGGTATCCGGCCCAGATGTTGATGAAGATGATGGTGCCCAGCGCGAGCTGCGGCGAGGCGAGCCACTCGATGTCCGTGTTGAGGAGGAAGTTGACCACACCGTTGGGGGCGAGCAGCATCCTCCACAGCACCGCGATCACGGCGACCGTGAACAGCCACGGCAGGATGTACAGGGCCCGGAAGAACGACCGCGAGAAGCGGCCGAGAAGCGGGCTGTTCAGCATCATCGCGAAGGTGAGTCCGAGGACGAGGTGCGCGACCACGCTCGTCACCGTGAAGAGGATGGTGTTGCCCGTCGCCTTCCAGAAGCGCGGGTCGGACAGGATCTCGACGTAGTTGGCGATTCCGACGAACTCGGGCGACTTGTTCAGGATCACGTTGTCCTGGAAGGAGTACCCGATCACCATGATGATCGGAACGATCATCAGCACGAACAGCAGGATGATCGTGGGCGAGAGGAAGGCGTACGACTCGGTGGTCTTGCGCAGCTGGCGCCGGCGGCGCGACAGCGGGACCCCGGTGACGATCACCTCGGTGTCGTCGGACGTTCTCAGACTCATGGGACGCGTGGCTCCTTGATTGGTCGGGTGCCGCATCGCATCAGGGACGATGCGGCACCCCGTTCAGACGGGAAGCGGGAGCTCAGAACTCCGCTTTCCAGGACTCCTGCGCCTTGTCGAGCGCGTCGTCGATCGACTGCTGACCGTCGAAGGCCGACTGCAGCTGCTCCCCGAGCTGACGCATCAGGTCTTCGGCGACCGGGAGTCCGGTGAACTCGTTGGCGGGGTAGCCCGCCTGGTAGATGTCGAACGCCGTCTTGAACAGCTCGTCGTCGTTCACGAAGTCCGGCACGGACTTCGAGTTGCCGGGGAACGCCTTCGCCATCGTCGAGAGCTCGGAGTTGGTCTTCTCGCTCATCAGGAACGACACGAGCTTGAACGCGGCGTCCTTGTGCTCGGAGTTCTCGGCGACGCCGATGCCCCAGGACGCGTAGGGGATGCCCCGCTCGCCGTCGTAGCCGTCCTCTGCCGGGAGGGCGGAGATCGAGAACTTCAGATCCGGGTTGGTCTCGCGGATCAGGTTGATGTGCGCGAGCGAGTCGATCATCATGCCGACGCGGCCGTTGGTGAACTCCTCGACCTTGTCCTGCTCCTTCATCGTGAAGGATCCCGACGCGATCGATCCCGCATCCCACATGTCGCCGATGAAATCGACGGCCGAGGTCACATCGGCGTTCGTCAGGTCGGGCTGCCCGTCCTTGAGCATCGAGCCACCGGAGGCCCACACCCACGACATGACGTCGTTCTGCACGCCGTTGGGCGCCTCGAGCGACAGCGGGAGCACCCAGCCGGAGGCGTCGTCGCCCAGAGCGGAGACCTTCGCCGCGGCATCCGCGAACTCCGTGCGGGTGGTGGGCGGCGCGGTGACGCCGGCCTCGGCGAGCAGCGTGTCGTTCGTGAACATCGGGTAGACGAAGTTGACGACCGGGATCATGTAGGTGCTGCCGTCGACCTGGATCTGGCTCGCCAGCTCGCTGTCGTCGTAGTCGTTCTCCTTCATCAGCGCACTGAGGTCGGCGATCACCCCCTGCGAGGCGAAGTCGTTCACCCAGGCGCCGTCGAGTCCGACGACGTCGGGCATCGTGCCCGAGGCGGCACCGGCGAACAGCTGCTCCTTGGTCGACGCGTACGGGCCGCTCACGAGCTTGACGGTGATTCCCGGGTTCGCCTCTTCGAATTCGTCGATGAGCCCCTGGAACTCGCCGTCGGGGAGCTCGGGCTCCCACCACTGCGCGAACTCGATCGTCACGTCGCCGTCGCCGGCGCCCGTTCCGCTGTCGCCCGCCGCGCACCCTGCCACGGCCAGAACCGTCACGGCTGCCGTCGCTGCGCCGGCGAGCTTCAGAATGCGTCGCCCTCGCCCCACTGTGATCATCACTTCTCCTCTTCGAGATCGTGCCGCACACGCGCTTCGATGCTTGTTCGTGCGGTTTTGAGCCATGTTATGCCGACATTTGCAGGATAGTCAAGACTTTTACTGCGGATATCCAAGTTGTAACTACAGATTTCCTCGACTGTAGTCCCGTTGCGCGGGTGATAGCGCCCTATTTCTCGACCCGACAGATTGCGGCTTTCTGCGTTGATCTGCGGCGTTCGTTGCGGCGATGTGCTACAGATGTGTGCATGGAAGCAACCGCATCGACGCCGAAGCGCCGACTCCCCGCCGGCCGCAAGGCCGATCTCGCCGCCTATGTCGAGCAGGTGGGCGAAGTCACCGTCGGAGGCCTCGCCGAGCACTTCAACGTCTCGATCGACACCATCAGACGCGACCTCGATCAGCTCGACCGCGAAGGCGTCGTGATCCGCACCCACGGCGGCGCGATGAGCGCGGAGGGGCAGCTCAAGGACCGCGCGCTCGACGTGCGGCTGCGGATGCAGACCGAGGAGAAGGAGAAGATCGCGCGCCTCGCCGCCGGCCTGATCGACGACGGCGCGGTCGTGATGATCAATGCCGGCACGACGACGCTCGCCCTCGCCCGCGCGCTGCGCACGCACCGCGACCTCACGATCGCCACGAACAATCTCCGCATCCCCGCGGAGATCCCCCCCTCCGCGTTCCGCGACCTCTATGTGTTCGGCGGGGCCGTGCGGGCGATCACCCAGGCCACGACGGGACCGGTGACGTTCACCATGACGCCGGGAGGGCCCGAGGTCGACATCCGGTGCGATCTCGCACTCATCGCCGTGGGCGCGATCGACGAGGCCGGGTTCTCGACGTCGAACATGGGCGACGCGAACATGATGGCCGAGATGATCCAGCGGGCGGAACGCACGGCCATCCTCGCCGACTCGTCGAAGTTCGGTCGCCGGCTCTTCGCGCAGGTGACGACGCTCGATCGCGTCGACTACCTCGTGACGGACACCGCACCGACGTCCGATTTCGCCGCCGCGCTCGTGCAGGCGGAGGTCGAGGTCATCAGCGGCTGAGCCGCCGCGCACGACGAAGGCCGCCGGGATCGCTCCCGGCGGCCTCCGTCGTGCATCACTGCGCGTTCAGCGTCAGAACCACCCGTGGAGAAGATCCCACAGCCAGTCGAGGATGCCGCCGATGATCCCGCCGATACCGCCGGCGCGGGTCACGGTGACGGTCGCCGTCGCCTCATCGCCGTCGGCCTGAGCCACCGCGACCGTGTACGGGCCCGGCTTCGCTCCCTTGGGAACCGTCACCGTGGTCGAGAACGTGCCGTCGGCCCGGACCTTCACCGTGCCGACCTCGACCTCCTGCCCCTTCGTGGAACGGAGGTCGACCGTCACGGTCTCGCCCGCCTCGTAGCCCTCTCCGCGGATCTGCAGCTTCTTGCCCGCAGCCACCTTCGAGGACCCGAGCTCGATGGTGCCCGCGAACTGCTCGGGCTCCTCCTCGCCGGCGATCGTGAACGGCACCTGCACGGTCGTGCCCGTGCCTGCCACGGAGACCGTGAGCTGCTGCGCCCCGTAAACGCCCGAGGGGACCGTGAAGGTCAGCGATGCGCGCCCCACCTCGTCGGTGGTGTCGACGATCGTCGGATCGACGGCTCCCGAGGCGAGCTGCGCTCCTCCGAGCGACAGCGCCACCTCTCCCGGCGCCTGCTCCCCCGCGCTGAAGGCCAGCGACGAGAGCGCGACGGTCACCTGGTCGCCGGCCCGGTAGCCGTCGGCGTCCGGAGCGCTGACCGAGACGCCCACGGCTCGCTGCGCGAGATCAGGGGTCGCGGTCTTGTTCGCGTCGAACCAGTCGACCATCGACTGCAGGTCGATCTTGCCGGTGTCACGCTTGCCCGTTCCGGCCTTGAAGGTGCCGAAGTTGTCGCCACCCGCGGCGAGGAACGAGTTGGCGGCCACCGTGTAGTTCGCCGCCGGATCGATCGCGGTGCCGTCGAGCGTGATCGACGTGATGCGCGAGCCCTGCGCGGCCGCGGGGTCGTACGTGTAGACCAGCCCCTCGGACACGCCGAGCTTGAGGAACGGACGAGCCGATCCCGCCGGCTGCCACTGCTCCTCGAGCACGCCCTTCAGCTGTGCTCCGGTGAGCGTCAGCGTGACCAGCGTGTTGGCGAACGGCTGCACCGTCGCCGCCTCTCGGTAGGTGACGTTGCCCGCCGGGTCGTTCGCGTTCGACGACGCGTACGTGAGGTTGGCGCGGATCCCGCCCGGGTTCATCAGCGCGATGTCGGCCCCGGTCGACCACTTCTGCACGTCGGCGACGAAGTTCCCGATGGTGGACTCGCCACCGCGGTTCTCGGAGCCGTTCGCCTGGCGAGCGCGGTTGAAGTCGGCCGTGATGTCTCCGACCTTCACCGCTCCGAGGACGTCGGCCTCGGCCTTCGCCTTCGCGACGATGTCGGCCACCTCCGGAACAGCCGGATACAGCGGCTGGCCGGCCGAGGTGAGCGGCTTGATCTCGTTGGTGATCGAGAGCAGCTCCTTCGTCTTCGGATCGACCTGGAGGTTCATCAGGCCGAGGTTCTCGCCGTACTGCCCCGCCGACACGACGGGTCGACCGTCGATGACGTGGTTGTACGCGAGGTGGGTGTGCGCCGAGACGATCGCGTCCACGTCGTCGTCGACCCCGTACACGATCTCGCCGAGCGGCGAGGTCGGGGTGATCGCCGACAGCTCGGTGCTCTCGGCGCCCTCGTGCACGAGCAGGATGACGACATCCGCCTCACCGTTGGAGTCGTCGCCGTCACGCAGGTCGTCGGCCACGGCGTTCACGGAGTCGACGATGCTGCGCACCTCGAGCCCCGCGATGCCCTCGGGCGACACGAGCGAATCCAGATCCTCGGTGACGGCTCCGACGAAGCCCACCCGCACGCCGTCGAGCTCCTTGACCCAGGCCGGTGCGAGCGCGGGCTCGCCCGTCTCGGTCAGGAAGACGTTCGACGAGATGTACTCCCAGTCCGCGCGGTCCTGCACACGGTCGCGCAGGTCCTCCCAGCCCTGGTCGAACTCGTGGTTGCCCGCCGCGCTGACGTCGAGACCTGCCGCGTTGAGCGCGTCGATGGTCGGGTTGTCGTCGTTGATGAAGGACGTGAACGTCGACGCGCCGATCAGGTCGCCGGCACCGGCGAAGATCGTGTTCGGGTTCGCCGCGCGGAACTGCTTGACGGCTCCGGCGACCACCGCGGCACCCGCTGCGGCGCCGTCGGCCTCGATGCGGCCGTGGAAGTCGTTGATAGTCACGACGTCGATGCTGACCGGCGGCACCGCGGACGAGACGCCCACGATGATCGGGTCGTGATCGCTGGAGCGGAACGGCGTGCCCGCCTCGGTGGCGCCGAAGGCGTAGCCGCGATCGCTCCATTCCGGAGAGTTGATGCTCCACACTCCCGCACCGGTGATGGATGCCGAGAGCGAGGGCGAGGCCAGCACGTGGTCGAGCGAGCCGAGCTCGCCGTCGAACGAGTACGTGTGCTGATCCGGTGCCTTCTCGCGCGCGACATCGCTCCACCCCGCGGAGGTGAAGACGTCGATCGGGTCTTCCTTGGCGTAGGCGTTGAAGTCGCCGATCAGCAGGATGTCGGCACTGCCGGTGGTCTGCTCGATCTCCTCGGTGAAGCCCTTGAGCGAGTTCGCCTGCTTCACACGGTCGGCGTTGAAGAAGCCCTGACCATCGGCCGGCTCCGCGCCCCCGCCCTCGGGCGCCGACTTCGACTTGAAGTGGTTCGCCACCACGGTGACGACGCGTCCGTCGATGTCGAACGCCTGCGCGATCGGCTCGCGGGCGTTGCCCCAGACGCTCTCATCCCTGACGGTCAGGCTGTCGCCGACCGTGTCGACCGCATCCTTCTTGTAGATGATGGCGCTGGTGATGAAATCGGTCGTCGCCGCGTCGTTCAGCTCGGCGGGGGTGCGCACGTAGTCCCAGACGTCGTCGCCGAGTTCATCGTTGAGACCGTCGACCAGATCGGCCAGGGCGTCATCGAGAGATCCGCCGAGCTTGATCGAGTTCTCGATCTCCATCAGCGACACGATCTCGGCGTCGAGGCCGTTGATGGCGGCGACGATCTTCGACTTCTGGATCTCGAACTGCGCCGCGTTCGCCGCGCCTCTGGCGTTCGAGTTCGTGCTCTTCAGCGTCGTGAAGTAGTTGAAGACGTTGAACGACGCCACCTGCACGTCGCCGCCGACCGACGGGGCCGCGTCGCTGCGCGGGTTGGTCGCGGTGAAGCCGGCCTTCAGGTCGGCAGGCGAGGTGCTGTCGATCGGCACCACCGGCTGCAGCCGCCAGTCGTCGAAGCCGTACTGCAGCACGTAGCCGCGGTCGCTGAAGTCGACGGTGTCGCCGTTGCGGACCACGAGGTCCTTGGTGAAGTACGGCTGGTCGTTCGGGTGGCCGTTGTTGGTGACCTGGATCGACCATCCGTCGTCGAGGAGGATGCGGTTGGCGCGATTCGCCGCA
Organism: Microbacterium sp. Root553; assembly: GCF_001426995.1. Lineage (NCBI taxonomy): Bacteria > Bacillati > Actinomycetota > Actinomycetes > Micrococcales > Microbacteriaceae > Microbacterium > Microbacterium sp. Root553. The sequence goes on from NZ_LMFY01000001.1 coordinate 138,908, forward strand.
GCGATCGCCGCCGCCTCATCGCCCGGACGGGCGAGCTCTGTGCTCTTGACGTTCAGATCGGCACCGGCGTTGAGCCACAGCGCCCCGAAGTTGTAGAGCTGGTGGCTGGAGGCGACGCGGTAGGTGCCTTCGGGCGCCACGAGCATGTTCTCGTACTGCTCGCGGTCGGCGCCCACCACGGTGTCGGGCAGCGGGGTCACCTCGGGGACGCCCACTCCGGCCTGCACGACCGAGATGCCGGAGAGCGCGGTCGGGTTGATCTGAGTCTGTCCGAAGTACTCGCTGACTCCTCCGGTGACCGACACGAGGTCGCCGATCTCGAGCGTGGGCGCCAGCGCGTTCAGGAAGACGAAGACGCCGTCGGAGGCACCGGGGGTCGCATCGGTCGCGCCGCCCGAACCCTGGGTCTGGATGACGATGCCCTTGTACCCGCCGGTGCGGTGGTCGGCCGTCACGATGCCCTGCACCGTGACGGTCTGGCCGTTCAGCGGCGAGACATCGGTCGTGCCCTGCACCTCGGCGATCGACACGGCGGTCGGATCGGTGCCGGGGTCGGTGCCCGGGTCGGTACCGGGATCCGTGCCGCCGGAGTTCTGCGGCGTGATGGTCGCAGAGAGGGCGAAGTCCGCGCGGTTGTCGTCGGTGTCCGCGCCGTCGGTGCGGTTCAGCGACTTGACGTCGGTGTTGCCGGTGGGGGGCGTCGCCGCGGTCTTCTCGAAGGTGTTCGAGGTGCCGTAGCCGAGAACGTCGATGACGCCGTCGACGCCCGTGACCGAGCCGGGGGCGAGGGTGACGGCGGCGGTGCCCTCGACGAGGGCCAGAGTGCCGTTCGTGCCGCTCGGGTTGAGCGTGCTCACCGCATCGGCCGAGGGAAGGGCCGCGCCGTTCGCGCCGTTGCTGCCCGCCTGCACGAGGTAGTGTCCGCCCGCAGGGATGACGCCGGTCAACGGCGCGACGCCGTTGGAGGCGCCCGTGCCCGTCGCGGAGCGGTACTGCAGCGAGAGACCGTCGAGGGTCACCGGAGCGGCCGTGGGGTTGTAGAGCTCGACGAACTTATTCGTGAACGCGGCACCGGCGCTGCCGCCGGAGAGGTACGCCTCGTTGATGACCACCCCTGTGCCTGCGACATCGGCGGAGGCGGGCGCGGCGATCAGGGCGCTGGCGCCCAGAGCGGCGACGCAGGTGGCGGCGAGGACGCCGAGACGCCCCCGACTTCTGCGATCAGACCCGGGAACCTCGTGGTTCACGGCGTCGGGAGCGGACATCATCTGTGTTGTCTCCTCGGGTTTCGTCCGGCGGCGGCTCTCGTGAAACCGCGGCTGCGCGCACTCAGCTCACGCACATGTGAGCGAGCCTACGGACGCCCTCGGACAACCTCAACGGAGTTTCCCGATTGGTAACCAAGCCCTCACCGAAGGTCGGAGCGTACCCCCGACGAAGGTGGAATACCGGACGCATCCCCGCTCGGATGCGCACCGGGGGTCGCGCAGACGCGCGGTCGGTCAGGCCGTCTCGCCCGCGGCCGCGTCGTCGAACTCCTCGACCTCGCGCTCCCAGGCGTCCTTCGCCAGCCGGTACCAGAGGTAGAAGGCGAAGCCGGCGAAGATCGCCCACTCCACCGCGTAGAAGACGTTGAGCCAGTTCACCGGCGACATCTCCTCGGGCGCCGGGGAGGCGATGTCGGCGAGGCCGGCCGTGGCCGTCACCGAGGCGAGATACGGCCGGTACACGTCGAGCTGATCCGTGTCGTGCCAGTGGCTGAGCAGCGCGGCGGGCGACATCCGGTCCATGCGCTGCGGATCGTCCTCGGGCGGCAGCGCCGTGCCCTCATCGGAGATGAGACGCCCGGTGATCGTCGCCGACGACGAGCCGGAGTCCAGTTCGTCGATCGCCGCATCCGCGACATCACGGTCGGCGGTCCAACCGATCGCGACGGCGATCGACGTGCGCTCCGCGACCCGGAGCTGCCCGGTCACCCAGTACCCCTCGACGCCGTCGTTGAAGCGGCTCGACACGACGAGGAAGTCGTCGGCGATCCAGGTTCCGGACGTCTCGACCTGCTGGCCGACCAGGGGCTCGGGAAGATAGACGCCGGGTTCGACCACATCGGTCAGCGGACGCAGCTGCTCGGTCACACCCGCCGGGGGCGGATCCGTCTCGATCGCGCGCTCGAGCTGCCACTGTCCGAGCCACGCGAATACGCCGGCGACGACCAGGCACAGCACCAGCATCCCGATCCAGCGTCCGCGGAGCATGACCTCGCGGAGGGTCGGTGGGAACAGAACGGGAGCACTCACGGTGTCGTGCAGAACCCTCAGGCCTCGTAGGGCGCGAGGACGACCTCGACCCGCTGGAACTCCTTGAGGTCGGAGTATCCCGTGGTGGCCATCGACTTGCGCAGCGCGCCGATCAGGTTCGCGGTGCCGTCGGCGACGGGCGCGGGACCGTAGAGGATCTCCTCGAGCGTGCCGATGCCGCCGACCTCGACGCGACGCCCGCGCGGGAGCTTCGGGTGGTGCGCCTCGGGACCCCAGTGGAAGCCGCGACCAGGCGCATCCGTGGCCCGGGCGAGGGCGACGCCGAGCATCACGGCATCCGCGCCCATCGCGAGCGCCTTGACGATGTCGCCCGACGTGCCCACGCCCCCGTCGGCGATGACGTGCACGTAGCGTCCGCCGGACTCGTCGAGGTAGTCGCGCCGCGCGGCCGCGACGTCGGACACGGCTGTCGCCATGGGCGCGTGGATGCCGAGGGTCGCCCGCGTGGTGGATGCCGCTCCCCCGCCGAAGCCGACGAGCACGCCGGCGGCGCCCGTGCGCATCAGATGCAGGGCGGCGGTGTAGGTGGCCGCGCCGCCGACGATCACGGGGACGTCGAGGTCATAGATGAACTTCTTCAGGTTGAGCGGCTCGTCGACGCTCGACACGTGCTCGGCGGACACCGTGGTGCCACGGATCACGAACAGGTCGACGCCGGCCGCCGCGACGGTGTCGTAGAACTCCTGCGTGCGCTGGGGGGTGAGGGAGCCGGCGACCGTGACGCCGGCCTCACGGATCTCGGCGAGGCGCTGCGTGATGAGGGTCGGCTTGATCGGCTCGGCGTACAGCTCCTGCATGCGCGCCGTCGCCTTGCCCTCGTCGAGGCCGGCGATCTCGGCCAGCAGCGGCTCGGGGTCGTCGTACCGCGTCCACAGGCCCTCGAGGTCGAGCACGCCGAGTCCACCGAGCTGTCCGAGCATGATCGCGGTCTGCGGGCTGACGACCGAGTCCATCGGGGCGCCGAGCACCGGGATCCCGAAGCCGAACGCATCGATGGTCCAGGCCGTCGACACATCCTCCGGGTTGCGGGTGCGCCGCGAGGGCACCACCGCGATGTCGTCGAACGTGTACGCGCGACGCGCACGCTTGCCTCGGCCCAGCTCGATCTCCATGGTCACCCCGTAAGCCTACCGGGCGCGCGCGACACTGCCCACGGCTGGAAGACTGGACACGAGCACGGGAGGCAGCATGTCGGATGCGGTGGAGGTCGCGGTCATCGGCGGCGGCGTGATGGGACTCGCGACGGCCTGGGAGCTCGCTCGCCGCGGTCTCTCCCCCGTCGTGTTCGAGCGATTCACGCGAGGGCATCACCAGGGCGCCTCGCACGGCGCGACCCGCAACTTCAACAACGCGTACGACGAGGAGCACTACCTCGATCTGCTCGTGCGCGCGAAGGCCGGATGGGATGCCCTCGGCGACGTCGACGGTGCGCCGCTGCTGCGCCTGCACGGGCTGGTCACGCACGGCGCGGTGGACGTCGTCCGGATCGCGCGGCGGCTGGACGAGCGCGGCATCCACGCCCGCATCCTCTCCGCGCGGAATGCCGCCTCCCGCTGGTCGGGCATGCGGTTCGACGGCCCCGTGCTGTTCTCGCAGGACGCGGGCGTCGCGCGGGCGAGCGCCACGCTCGTCGAGCTCGAGCGTCGCATCGTGGCGGGAGGGGGCGAGGTGCGATGGGGCGCACCGGTGACCCGCGTGCAGGAGACGGACGCCGGCGTCGACCTCGTACTCGACACCGGCACGATCCGCGCCGACGCCGTCGTGGTGACCGCCGGCGCGTGGACGCGGCGGATCCTCCCCGACTTCCCGCTCCCCCGGCTCCAGGTGACCGAGGAGACTCCGGCGCACTTCCTCCCCGTCGGTCGCGCGGACTGGCCCTCGCTCAACCACTACCTCGACCCCGGCCGCTATCCCGGGACCGTCTACGGGATGCCGACCCCCGGCGAGGGCGTGAAGGTGGGGTTCCACCGGGTGGGCGACATCGTGGATCCCGACGGACGACCGCACGTGACCACCCACGCCGAGTCGCTGGCCGACTACGTCGGCGAGTGGATGCCCGGCCTCGACCCGGCATCCGCCGTCCCGATCAGCTGCACCTACACCTCGACCGATGACAGCGCGTTCGTGCTCGATCGGCGAGGGCGCATCGTCGTGGGGGCGGGGTTCTCGGGCCACGGCTTCAAGTTCGCCCCCGCCATCGGCGCCGTCCTGGCGGGACTGGTCGCCGATCCGTCGGCGCAGGCGGCCGACCCCTTCCGCCTGCGCTGACCCGCGCCCGGCGCACCGCAGACGAGGCCACGCCCTCGAGCGGTTCAGCGACTGCGCACGACCCTTCCCTCCTCCCACACGGGGGCATCGGCCTCGTACACCTCCCCGTCGGAGCCGAACACGAGGAATCGGTCGAAGGACCGCGCGAACCAGCGGTCGTGCGTGACCGCGAGCACGGTGCCGTCGAACCGCGTCAGCGCATCCTCGAGCGCCTCGGCCGACTCGATGTCGAGGTTGTCGGTGGGCTCGTCGAGCAGCAGCAGCGTGGCGCCCGAGAGCTCGAGCAGCAGCACCTGGAACCGCGCCTGCTGCCCGCCGGACAGGGACTCGAATCCCTGCTGCGCCTGGCGCACGAGGCCGTAGCGGTCCAGCGCCGAGCTGGCGGCATCGCGGGGCATCCCCGCGCGCCGCTCGTCACCCCGATGCAGGATCTCGAGCAGGGTGCGGCCGACGAACTCCGGATGCGCGTGCGTCTGCGCGAACAGCCCGGGCACGACCCGCGCCCCCAGCGTCACACTGCCGGTGTGGTGGACCACGTCGAGCTGCTCGCCCGTCGAGGTGACATGCCCTCGCGCGGGGTCGGGATCGGTGCCGCCACGGGCGAGCAGGCGGAGGAAATGGGACTTGCCCGACCCGTTCGAGCCCAGTACGGCGACACGATCGCCGTACCAGATCTCGGCGTCGAACGGCCGCATCAGGTCCGTGAGCTCGAGCCGCTGCGCGACGACCGCGCGCTTGCCCGTGCGCGCACCGCGCAATCGCATGTCGAAGTCCTGCGCCGGCGGCCTCTCCTCGGGAGGGCCGGCATCCTCGAACCGCCGCAGACGCGTCTGTGCCGCCTGGTACCTCGAGGCGAAGCCGTCGTTCGCCGACGCCTTCACCTTGAGCGTGGCCACCAGGATGCGCAGCTTCTCGTGCTGCTCGTCCCAGCGACGACGCAGCTCGTCGAGACGGTCCATCCGGTCGCTGCGCGCCCGGTGGTAGGTCGCGAAGCCTCCGCCGTGCACCCACGCGGTGGCCCCGGCACCGCCCGGCTCGAGGGTCACCAGCCGGTCGACGCCGCGCGCGAGCAGTTCTCGATCGTGCGACACCAGCAGCACCGTCTTGGGCGTCTGACGCAGCTGTTCCTCAAGCCACCGTTTGGTCGGCACGTCGAGATAGTTGTCCGGCTCGTCGAGCAGCAGCACGCCGTCGGGACCGCGCAGCAGCGCCTCCAGCGCCAGGCGCTTCTGCTCCCCGCCCGACAGTGTGGTGAGCTCGCGATGGCGTGCACGATCGAACGACACCCCGAGGGCAGCGACCGTGCACTGGTCCCAGACGGTCTCGTGCTCGTATCCTCCGGCGTCCGCGTACTCCGCGATCGCCGCGGCGTACGCCATCTGCGTGTCGTGCTCGTCGCGCGCGATCAGCGCGTTCTCCGCCTCCTCCAGCGCCTCGGCCGCCTGGCGGATACGACGCGGCGCGACCCTCACCAGCAGCTCGTGCACGGTCTGGCCGGGCTCACCGTGCCCGACGAACTGGTCCATCACACCGAGACCGCCGTCGATCGTGACGACGCCCTCGTCCGGTGCCACGTCGCCGCGGATGATCCGCAGCAGCGTCGTCTTGCCCGCGCCGTTCGGACCGATCAGTGCGCTCGTCGACCCCGAGCCGACGCGGAACGTCACCTCGTCCAACAGCGGCCTGCCGTCGGGGAGGCTCAGCGAGACCCCCGTCACATCTATGTATCCCACCGTGCGTGGCCGTCCTTCCGCCCGCCTGGCGAGCCGACCAGGCTATCAGGATCGGGCGACGACGACGATCACTCCCGGTAGTCGACCACCTGAACCACCTCGGTGCGCGGAGTCGTGGGAAGCAGCATCCGGAACTCCGTGCCGACGCCCTCGCGGCTGGTGACCTCCATCGATCCGCCGTGAGCGAGCACGATGGCGCGGGTGATCGTGAGCCCGAGCCCCACACCGGGCACCGCGTTGCGGGTCGCGGTCGAGGCACGGAAGAAACGCGTGAACAGCATGCCCTGCTCATCTTCGGGGATGCCGACGCCGGTGTCGCGGACGGAGAGCTCGACGTGGCCGTCGATCTCTCGCACGGACGCGGTGACGCGCCCGCCGTCTCCGGTGAACTTGATCGCGTTGGAGAGCAGGTTGTCGACCGCCTGACCGATCCGTCCCGAGTCGACCGAGATCCACACGGGAGCGTCGGGCACCTCGGCGGTGATCTCGATCCCTTCGCGGTGCGCATGCGGCCCCGACGAGGCCACCGCCACGCGAACGAGGTCGACGACGTCCGTGTCCCGACGCTCGAGCGGGAAGCGCCCCGAATCCACCTGGGCGGTGAAGAGCAGATCGCCGACGAGATTCAGCAGCCGCTGCGCGTTGCGTTCGATGATGTCGACGAACTCCTGCTGATCGGCCGTCAGCGGCTGCGCCGGATCGTTCTGCAGAAGATCGAGGAAGCCGATGATCGCGCTCAGCGGCGTCCGCAGCTCGTGCGAGATCATCCCGACGAACTGATCCTTCATGCGCGCGACCTCGACGGCCCGTGTCTCGTCGGTGATGACGAGCAGATACCCGTGCTGGGAGCCGTGCGAGTCCTGGTGCGACGTCACCGTCACCCGTGCGGGCACGGGCGAGCCTCCCGCGGTCGAGACGTCGACGCGGGTGTCGACCGTCAGCCCGGCGTCGGCCTCGTCGAAGAGCGCCCGCAGCCCCGGATGCATCTGATCGGCGGCGCGCTCGGTGCCCGCGGGGGCGAACTGCCTGAGCACCGACGACGGGAAGAACCGCTCGACGCGGACCTCGTCGAGCGCCTCGTGCTCGGACATCCCCAGCAGGCGCACGGCGCCGGGGTTCCACGCCGAGATCGTGCCCTCGCTGTCGGTGACGATCACGGCCTGTCCGGTGATCGAGTTCCAGACGCTCGTGAAGGTCTCCGAGAGAGCTCGGTACTGCTGCTCGCTGGCACTCAGCTTCTCGAGCATCGCCTGATTCGCGACGAGGGCCGCGGTGCGCTCGGCGACCAGCGCCTCCGCCTGCGAAGTGCGCAGCCGCTGCAACCGCGACATCTCATTGACGATGGCGCCGACGGTGGCGAAGACGAGCGGCCCGATGATGCCGCGCAGCCACTCGACCGGGTCGTGGGGCGGGTCGACGAGGTACGGCATCAGCAGGGCGATCGAGGTGAAACCCGCGACGATGAAGACCTGGCGGAACCCCGGTGCGGCGGCGATCCAGATCACCGGAAGCAGCACCAGCGAGCCCAGCAACGAGGTGGCCCCTCCGGTGCCGACGCGCAACGCACCGATCCCGAGCAGGTCGATCACCGGGATGAGCAGCACCACCCAGCCGTCGTACACACCGCGCGCGCTCAGCACCGCGGCCATGACGGTCATGACGGCGACGAGCGAGACCCCGACGATCACCGCTTCGAGGTACGTCACGATGAAGCCCGGCAGGCTCGCGACGAGAACCGCGGCGACGGCCACCGCCACAGCCGTCGGCGCCTGCTTCATCAGCGGCGTCGGGTCGTCGAAGTATCGCCGCCAGCCGCGCTCCACCGACGCCTGGACGCGGGCGGGGGTCCTCATCGATGCACCTCTGCGAGCAGTCGGCGGAGATCTGCACCGACGATCGGCTTGGGCAGCGCGGCATCCGCATCGGGGTAGTCGGCCTCGTCGAGCACCGAGCTCACGATCAGATAGCAGTCGGGGAAGCGCGCCCGCACGCGGCGTGCGCATTCGGTGCCCGTGATGCCGGGCAGCAGCAAGTCGATCACGGCCACGACTGGCGAGATGTCCCCGAAGGCGGCGATCGCGGATTCGGCGTCGACCGCGGCGAGCACGTCGAATCCCTCGCGGTCCAGATACCTCTGCAGCAGATCCATCTGGTCTGCGCTGTCCTCGACGACGAGGGCCAGCGGCCGCTCGCTCATCGGAGCAGCAGCTCTCGCACGACGACGATCACGACGACGACGCCGATCGAGAGGAGAGCCTGGGAGATCAGCCGTCTCTCACGACGGGCGTCCGCCCTGATCTCCTCCTCCTCGGAACTCTGTGACAGTGCCTCGGTCATGAGTCGACCCGTCCGATCTTCTCGGTCTTGATCCATGCGGCGTCGGCGTGACGCCACTCCTTGATGTACGAGTCGACGGTGATGGCGCACAGCAGCGAGCCGTACCCGCAGACGTAGAGCAGCAGCCCCGCGAAGAACCGACCGCCGGGCAGAGGCTCGACCGCGCGCGCGAGCCAGATCCCGAGCATCGAGATGGGACCCCAGAGGTAGAACACGACGGCCCAGGCCCACCGCGTCTCGTCGGTGAGCGCGAGCCCGAGATCGCTCAACCCCGCCTCGAACAGCCACGGAAACAGGGCGATCGCCATCAGGAGCAGAGCCCCGAGACCCGGGAACATGAGGGCTTCGCGCCAGGACTGACGACCGATACGGCCGTCGAGCTGCACCGCGTAGAGCATCGAGAAGAGATAGATGCAGGCGGCGGCGATCCACATGAACCGGAACACGAACTCCGCGATGTCGCTGTGCAGGAGCAGCAGCACGAGCAGAGCGGATGCAGCGAGGATCATGAACGCCGGCAGGAGCAGGATCGTGAACCACGCGAGTCCGAACGCGAAGCTGCCCAGGTTGTGCTCCGTGCTCGGACGGAACCACAGATGCCGGTAGATCGAGGTCAGCTGCACATTGCCACGGGCCCAGCGCAGCCGCTGCTTCCAGAGGCTGTCGATGGTGCGCGGCTCCTCGGCCAGCACCACCGCGTGCGGCTCGAAGACCATGCGACGCCCGGCCAGCTGCCCTTCGAAGGTGGTCATCGTGTCTTCGGCGAGGGTCCCGGTCGGGATCCGTCCGCCGATGGCCTCCAGGTTCGCCCGCGAATGCAGCTGCGCTCCGCCGGCGAGGCACGCGATGGCGCCTCCGACGTTCTGCGTGCGACGCGCCGAGAGCTGGCCGATCACGTACTCGATCGCGATGAAGCGGGTGAGGTAGTTGCGGTCCCGGCTGCCCTCCGCGATGTACGCGGTGACGGCGCCGACCTTCGGGTCGGCCAGATGCCGGCTCATCTTGCGCAGCGAGTCCTTGGCGAAGATCACGTCGGCATCCATGATGAGCACGGCCTCGGCCCAGTCGTCGGCGAGCACGATGTCGAGGCCGTGGTTCAGCGTGTGCGCCTTGCCCTGGCCGCCCTGCTCGCGCCGCAGATGCACCACGCGCCCCGGGTAGGCCGCCGCCTTCGCCGCGACCACGGCGGGGGTGTCGTCGGTCGAGGCGTCGTCGATGACGAAGATGCGCAGCCGGTCGGCCGGGTACTCGAGCTGGGTCAGTCGATCGATCGCCTGGCCGAGCACGAGGCCTTCGTTCCAGGCGGGGATCAGAACGGCGATCGTGGGGTGGTAGGGCGCGGCCTTGCCGTAATGGTTGCGGAACGCGTGCAGAGGCAGCACGAGGAACTGCAGCCCGGTGTTGATCACCGGGAGCGTGCCCACCAGCACGCACAGGAGCAGGACGACCACGACGGCCGTCTCGACGCCGTTCAGAACCGGCATCAGGGTGCGTCCCCGCCGTCGAGGAGTGCGGTGAGACGCGGATAGCGACCGACGTCGGCGGCGACATGACTGTCGGTCGACGCCACGATGACCGCTCCGGCGTCGCGCAGCGCGTCGAGCACCGTCGCCCCGGGACACACCCACTTCTCGTTGACCTCGACCATCGTGTCGGTCTCGGCGGCCGCCGTCGCCCAGGCGCGGACGCGCTCAGCCCCCAGATCGTCTTCGGACAGACCGATCTTGGGCAGCAGCGAGAAGCAGTGCGCGAGCTGGTTGCCCGGATGGCGGCGCATCGCGGCGATGAGCGCGGAGACGAACTGGTCGAGGACGTCGTCGGACGACCAGCCCTCGGCGATGTGCTCGCGCACCGCCGACGGGCCGAGGGGCCCGTCGATCCCGGGGAACTGATGGTCGGCGATCAGGATGCGATCGATTCCCTTCGGCAGCTCCGGGATGTCGAGCTCGCCCGCCGCGTCGAGGATCTTCGCCTCGACGCCCGTGAGCACCGTCAGCCCGTCCGGCACCTGCAGCGCGTGCACGGCCGTGAGGTACTCGGGCACCCACGTCGTCGAACGGCGCACATGATCGACGAGCCGGACGGTCTCGAGTCCCGCCGCCGCGGCCGCCGCGACGTTCTCGGCCAGGGACGACACGGCGTCGTCGGAGAACGTCGAGTGGACGTGGTGGTCGCCGCGCAGCAGGGCGTGGGTCACAGCTCCTCCTGGTGCCCCGCGTGATCGGAGACGAGGATGTCGCCGACCTCGACGATGATGTCCTCCAGGTACCGCACGGAGGCGAGCTCGCGGAAGGCGACCGTCGCGGGGAGGTCACGCCCCAGGAACAGGTCGGCGACCAGCGAGGGGATGTCGACGCCCGCCGCGATGGTGAGCGGGAGCGCGCCGGGGAATCGCGGGTTGACCTCGAGCAGCACGGCCCGCCCTGTGCGGTCGCGTCGGAGCTGCACGTTGGCGACCCCCACGAGACCGATCGCCCGAGCGATCTCGGCGGCGGCATCCTCGAGCTCGGCGTCGTGCACCGTGCGTCCGGCGATCGCGACACCGGAGTCCACCCTGGCACGGGTGCGCGGCACCGCTGCGACGACCGAGCCGGAGGCGTCGGCGATCACATCGACCGAGTACTCCTCGCCGGGGAGGAAGTCCTGCACGATGAGTCCCTCATCGGTCGGGAGCTCGTCGAGGGCGGCACGGTCGGGAACCAGCCGGATCCCTCGGCTGCCCGCACCCTGGCGCGGCTTGGCGAACACCGGGAACTCCCAGTCCACGGTCTGCGCATCGGGTCCGGCGAGGACCGTGCGAGGGGTGAGCCCGGTCGGCGCGCACCGCTCGGCGAGGAGCATCTTGTCGAGGGCGACGGAGAGCGTGTCCTGCGAAGGAGCGGCGAGCACGGCGGGAGCGAGTTCGTCGCGGCGCCCGGCGAGGGCGATCAGCTCGACGTCCACCGTGGAGATCACCAGATCGAGGCGGTCTTCCGCGACCATCCGCGTGATCGCGGGCACGAAGTCCTCGTCACGGCCCGGGGGGACGAGTCGCCGGTGCGACGCGGGCACGAGGTAGATGCCGCTCGCCCAGCCGTCCATGTCGGCGGCGAAGACCTCGAGGTCGGAGCGCCGAAGCAGTGAGCGGATCACCGCGACACCGGCGGGTCCGCCTGCTCCGGTGACGAGTACGCGTGCGGTCATCAGTTCTCCAGCCGTGTGAGTTCGTGGGCGCCGATGAACTCGGCGGTCTCTCGGATGACTTCCAGCGGCTCGATCGCCACTCCCCCGCCGAAGCGCGACCAGTAGCGCGCCGTCGCGGTGACGAACTCCGGCTCGAGGTAGTCGCGGGTCGCCGTCTGCGAGCCGAAGCACTCCAGCAGACGCAGCTTGTGCCCGAGGTACTGATCGATGCGCACGAAGCGGGTCGGGCGGAAGTCGATGGTGGCGGACGGGCTCTGGTAGCACGCGACCGTCCCGACACGGCGAGTGGCCGCGATGGTCGCCTCGCTCACGGCACGGTGGTCCTGGTGGCGATCGTTCGAGGAGTGCGTGTAGACGACGGTCGGCTGGACCTCCGCGACGACCTCCTCGATCAGCCGCACGGTGGCACCGCCGCCCGAGATCTCCGTGTCGACGAGGTCCTTGACGAACAGCCTCGCCCCGAGCATCTCGGCGGAGGCGAGCGACTCGTGCTGTCGGCTCTCGGCGTCGCCGCCGCGAGCGCCACGGGAGAGCGTGAGGATCGTGATCTCGTCGCCCGCCTGCGCGTGGGCGGCGAGCAGTCCACCCACGCCGATCTCGACGTCGTCGGGGTGCGCGCCGATCGCGAGCACGACCTCGCGCGGGCGGCTCGCCTCCTTGCGCGCGCGCCCCTCTGCGACGAGCCGGGTGACGGCCTCGACCAGACGGGCGTTGTCGAGCGGCTTGGTGAGGAACTCGTCGGCCTGGGCGCGAAGCGCCGAGACCGCGTACTCGACGGAGACGTGGGCCGTCATCACGATCACGGGGAGCCCCGGGTCGGCCTGGCGGAGCTCCGCCAGCAGCTCGAGTCCATCGAGGCCGGGCATCTCGATGTCGGTCACGACGACGTCGGGGGTGAACGTCGAGAGTCGCTCGACGGCGGCGCGTCCGTCGTGCGCGAGCACGACCTCGCATCCGGCTCGTCTCTCGAGAACGGTCTTCACGAGCAGGGCGACGTCGGGGTCGTCATCGACGACCAGGACGCGTGGGGCATCCTGAGGCATGTATGCGGCTCTCAATGGGGAGGTCCCCCACCCGGACTGGGGATCCGGGGCACCACCCCCTGCGCTCCTCGCGCCGGGGGCTCGAGGGGAAGTCGAGCGGTTGTATCTAGATACTCGCATATACGGGGGTCTTCGCGGGGCATCGGCTGACCGCGTCGAGCGCCGCCGCCCGCGCAGCATCGGCGCGGCGCGCCCCTGACCTCGGCCGACGCACGGAGCACCCACGACGAGGGGCCGGATGCGATCGCATCCGGCCCCTGGTCGTGTCGCTCAGCGCTTGTAGTTCGGCGCCTCGACGACGATCTGCACGTCGTGCGGGTGGGACTCCTTGAGCCCCGCCGCCGTGATGCGCACGAACTTGCCGCGCTGCTTGAGCTCCTCGATCGTGCGGGCGCCCACGTAGAACATCGACTGACGCAGACCGCCGACGAGCTGGTAGGCGACGGCCGCCACCGGTCCGCGGTACGGCACCTGACCCTCGATGCCCTCGGGGATGAGCTTGTCGTCGCTGGGCACGTCGGCCTGGAAGTAGCGGTCCTTGGAGTACGAGGTCTGCTTGCCGCGGGTCTGCATCGCCCCCAGCGATCCCATGCCGCGGTACTGCTTGAACTGCTTGCCCGACTGGAAGACGATCTCACCCGGCGACTCGTCGGTCCCGGCGAGCAGAGAGCCGAGCATGACCGCGTCGGCCCCGGCGACGAGCGCCTTGGCGATGTCGCCCGAGTACTGCAATCCGCCGTCCGCGATCACCGGCACGCCGGCGGGACGAGCGGCGAGCGAGGCCTCGTAGACGGCCGTGACCTGGGGGACGCCCACACCGGCGACGACGCGGGTGGTGCAGATCGACCCCGGTCCGACACCCACCTTGACGGCGTCCACGCCCGCGTCGACGAGCGCCTGCGCGCCCTCGCGGGTGGCGACGTTGCCGCCGATCACGTCGATGTGGGCGAAGCTCTCGTCGGCCTTGATGCGCTTGACGAGCTCGATCACGCCCTGCGACTGACCGTTCGCGGTGTCGACCACGAGCACGTCGACGCCGGCATCGCGAAGGGCCTCCGCACGCTCCCACGCGTCGCCGAAGAACCCGATGGCCGCGCCGACGCGCAGCCGCCCCTGGTCGTCCTTGGTGGCGAGCGGGTACTTCTCGCTCTTGTCGAAGTCCTTGATGGTGATGAGACCGGCGAGCCGGCCCTCGTCGTCGATGAGCGGCAGCTTCTCGACCCGGTGGTGTGCGAAGAGGGCGATGACCTCGCCGGCGGCGACGCCGACGGGCGCCGTGACGAGACCCTCGGAGGTCATGACGTCCTTCACGAACGTCGTCTGGCGCTCGAAGCCCGAGACGAAGCGCATGTCACGGTTGGTGATGATGCCGACCAGGCGCCCGTCGGGGTCGACGACCGGAAGACCTGAGATGCGGTACTTGGCGCACAGCGCGTCGACCTCCTCGACCGTCGCGTCGGGCGAGGTGGTGATCGGATCGGTGATCATGCCGGACTCGCTGCGCTTGACGCGGTCGACGTGAGCGGCCTGATCGGCGATCGAGAGATTGCGGTGCAGGATGCCGATGCCACCCTCGCGTGCCATCGCGATGGCCATGCGCGACTCGGTGACGGTGTCCATGGCGCTCGAGAGCAGCGGGGTCGCGACCGAGATGCGGCGCGTGATCCGCGAGGAGGTGTCCGCCTCGCTGGGGATCACATCGGTGTGCCCGGGAAGAAGCAGCACGTCGTCATACGTGAGTCCGACGAAGCCGAAGGGGTCGTGCTGGTCCATGGATTGTCCTCCTGCGGGCGGGATCTCGGGCGAGGGTGTACCAATTCTAAGTGTCGGGAGGCCGGGGAAATTCCCGCGCGCCGCCGTCACCGCACCGAACGGATGCGTCCGGGGACGAGCATCGTGGGCAACTTCGTGATGGGATCGTTCCCAGCGTGAGCAGATCGTGCCTTGGTCGAAACAGAGCCGACACATTACGCTCATACCGTCGTACATCAAGGCCGATGCACAACTCCGTCGCTGGCCTGTGTACCGGGTGGAGGTTCTGTGCGTCCGACGATCTCGGCGAATCGAAGCGGAGTGCGGTGGGTCATCATCCTGCTGGCATCGCTCCTCGCCATCGCATTCCTCTGGCTGCAGCCTCCGTCCGCGGCCTCCGCCGAAGAGACGGACGACGGTCAGGAGATCACCGACTTCTACTTCGCCGGCGTCATCACCTTCGACGACGCACCGGTCGAGGGTGTGGTCATGACCATCGAGGGCAACGGCTTCGAGGGTGAGACCGAGACGGACGCCGAGGGCAAGTGGCGCCTGTATGTGCCCGAGAAGGAGACGTACACCCTCACCGTCGACGAGGAGACCCTGCCCGAGGGCGTGATCGTCGATGCCGCGCAGCTCCCCGAGGGCGCGCAGCCGATCGCGGGGACCACGGCGTCGTTCGAGGTCGAGTTCGGTCTCACCGGCACCAAGATCACCAACCTCTTCCTCGGCGAGGGCGAGCGGATCACCGTGTCGTTCATCGACCAGCTCGCCTCCCGACTCGTCGGCGGGCTGAACTTCGGCCTCCTCCTGGCGCTCGCCTCGATGGGCGCGGCGCTGATCTACGGCACGACCCGCCTGTCCAACTTCGCCCACGCCGAGATGGTCACCTGGGGCGGCCTGGTCGCCCTGGTCACCACCAGCTTCTGGCATCTGCCGCTGTGGCTCGGGATCACCGCGGCGGTGATCGGCGGAGGGCTCTTCGGCTGGGCACTCGACGCGGGCATCTGGCGGCCGCTGCGACGGCGCGGCCTGGGCATCGTCCAGCTCATGATCGTCAGCATCGGCCTCTCGCTCGCCTTGCGCTACGTGTTCCAGTACATGATCGGCGGCGGCACGCAGCAGCTGCCCGGCGCCAGCCCCGAGCCGATCCGCCTCGGCCCGATCTCGCTGTCGTACATCGACATGATCGCGATGGCGGTCAGCATCGTCGTCATCCTCGGAGTCGCGTGGTTCCTCACCAGGACCCGCATCGGAAAGGCGACGAGAGCCATCTCCGACAACCCGCAGCTCGCGGCGGCGTCGGGGATCGACGTCGACCGCGTCATCCGCTACGTCTGGATCCTGGCCGGCACCCTGGCCGCGATCTCCGGCATCCTCTGGGCGTACTTCCGCCCCGGCGTGAAGTGGGACATGGGCATGCAGATGCTCCTGCTCATCTTCGCGGCCATCACGCTCGGCGGGCTCGGCACCGCGTTCGGCGCCCTCGTCGGCTCGCTCATCGTGGGCATCGCGGTCGAGGTCTCCACGCTGTGGATCCCGTCCGACCTCAAGTACGCGAGCGCGCTCGTCGTCCTCATCGTCATCCTCCTGGTGAGGCCGCAGGGCCTGCTCGGACGCAAGGAAAGGTTGGGCTGACGATGGACTTCGGAAGCATCTTCTCCAACACGGCCGTCTACCTGTTCAGCCCCGTCACCATCGCGTACGCGCTGGCGGCGACCGGTCTGGCGGTGCACTTCGGCTACGCCGGTCTGCTCAACTTCGGCATGGCCGCGTTCATGGCGGTCGGCGGCTACGGCTACGCCATCTCCGTCCTCTCCTTCGGGCTCCCGTGGTGGGTGGGCATGCTCATCGGTCTCTGCGGCGGCGCCCTGTTCGCGATCCTCCTCGGCATCCCGACCCTGCGGCTCCGCGCCGACTACCTCGCCATCGCGACGATCGCGGCCGGAGAGATCGTGCGACTGCTGTTCACGACCCAGGTGTTCGACGAGTTCACGAACTCGGCCGACGGACTCGCGCAGTACAACGGCGGGTTCCGCGACGCGAACCCCTTCCCCCCGGGCACCTACGGCTTCGGGCCCTGGACCTACACCGCCAACGACCTCTGGAACCGCGTGTTCGGCGTGGTGCTGCTCGCGGTGTCGATCCTCGTGGTCTGGGCGCTGATGCGCAGCCCCTGGGGCCGCGTGCTCAAGGGCATCCGCGAGGACGAGGATGCCGTGCGCTCGCTCGGCAAGAACGTCTTCGCGTACAAGATGCAGGCGCTCGTGGTCGGCGGCATCGTCGGCGCGGCCGGCGGGATCGTGTTCGTGCTCCCCTCCGCCGTCGTGCCCGGCAGCTACACGACCTCGCTCACGTTCTTCCTCTGGACCGTGCTGCTGCTCGGAGGCGCCGCGACGGTCTTCGGCCCCACGCTCGGCGCGATCCTGTTCTGGGTGGTGTTCGCGTTCCTCGCCAACCTGCTCCCGAGCATGGCGAAGGCCGGCCTCCTGCCCATGTCCGACAGCCAGGCATCCACGCTGGTGTTCATCTTCGTCGGCATCGCCCTGATGCTGCTCGTGATCTTCCGACCTCAGGGCATCCTCGGAGACAAGAGGGAGATGACCTTTGTCAAATGAACTGACCCCCGACGAGAGCGCCCAGGCGGCGCCCTCGACCGGGAGCATCCGCCGCCCCAAGACCACAGGACTCACGAAGGGCCCCGCGGCCCCCGGCGTCGCCAAGGTCGACCCGATCCTCGTCGTCGATGCCGTGCAGCGTCGCTTCGGCGGCCTGACCGCCGTCGACGTGGATCACGTCGAGATCCCCCGCGGCGCCATCACCGCCCTGATCGGGCCGAACGGCGCGGGCAAGACGACCCTGTTCAATCTGCTGTGCGGGTTCGACAAGCCGAACAGCGGATCGTGGTCGTTCGACGGCACGAACCTGTCGGGCGTCCCCTCCTTCAAGGTCGCTCGGATGGGCCAGGTGCGCACGTTCCAGCTGACCAAGTCGCTGTCGCTGCTGACCGTGCTCGAGAACATGAAGCTCGGTGCCCCGAACCAGCGAGGCGAGGGATTCTGGTCGAGCCTGTTCCCGTTCCTGTGGCGAAAGCAGGACCAGGAGATCGAGGTGAAGGCGCGCGAGCTCCTCGCCCGATTCAAGCTCGACGCCAAGGAGAAGGACTTCGCCGCGGCGCTCTCGGGAGGCCAGCGCAAGCTCCTCGAGATGGCCAGGGCGCTGATGAGCGACCCGACGCTGGTGATGCTCGACGAGCCGATGGCCGGCGTCAACCCGGCCTTGACGCAGTCGCTGCTCGACCACATCCTCGACCTCAAGGACCAGGGCATGACCGTGCTCTTCGTCGAGCACGACATGCATATGGTGCGTCACATCGCCGACTGGGTGGTCGTGATGGCCGAGGGGCGCGTGGTGGCCGAGGGGCCACCCGAGGAGGTCATGGAGGATCCGGCCGTCGTGGACGCGTACCTCGGAGCCCATCAGGACGTCGACCTGGGTGCGGTGACCGGACGCATCCCCGTGCTCGCCGACACCGCGGCCGTGAAGCTGCGTGAGCAGATCGAAGCAGAGGCCGAGGCAGAGCTCGACGCCGACAACACCCAGGAGGGACGCGCATGAGCGCTGACGCATCCGTGCAGGACGACCACGTCGTCGTCGAGCTGAAGGACGTGCACGCCGGGTACCTGCCGGGGGTGAACATCCTCAACGGCGCGAATCTCGTCGCCCGCAAGGGAGAGCTGATCGGCATCATCGGTCCGAACGGCGCCGGCAAGTCGACCCTGCTGAAGGCGATCTTCGGCCTCGTGAACGTCCGCGACGGCGAGATCACGCTGAACGGCGACAGCATCGTCGGCCTCAAGGCCGACAAGCTCGTCAGACGCGGCGTGGGATTCGTCCCGCAGACGAACAACGTGTTCCCCTCGCTCTCCATCGAGGAGAACCTGCAGATGGGGCTCTACCAGAACCCCAAGGCGTACGCCGAGCGGCTCGAGTTCGTCACCGGAATCTTCGCCGAGCTGGGGAAGCGCCTCAAGCAGCGCGCGGGCTCTCTGTCGGGCGGTGAACGGCAGATGGTCGCGATGTCGCGCGCCCTGATGATGAACCCCTCGGTGCTCCTGCTCGACGAGCCGTCGGCCGGGCTCAGCCCGGTGCGTCAGGACGACGCGTTCATCCGGGTCTCCGACATCAACAAGGCCGGCGTCACGACCATCATGGTCGAGCAGAACGCCAGGCGCTGCCTGCAGATCTGCGACCGCGGCTATGTGCTCGACCAGGGCAAGGACGCCTACGAGGGCAGCGGGCGCGACCTGCTCAACGACCCGAAGGTGATCGGACTGTACCTGGGCACGCTGGGCACCGACGCCGCCTGAGCGACCGAGACGGAAGAGGGGCGGATGCTGCGGCATCCGCCCCTCTCTCGTGTCCTGACGGGGCATGCACGACGCCGCAGATACGACGAAGGCCCCGGATGCAGCATCCGGGGCCTTCGTGTGTGCGATCAGCAGGTGCGGTGACCGACGATCAGTTGGTGCGCTCGATCATGTTGTCGGCGCCGTACTTGTAGATGCCGATCGAGGCACCCTGGGGGTCGCCCGCCTCGTCGAACGTGACGTCACCGGAGTAGCCGTCGTAGTCGGCCGTTCCGCCGTCGTTGATGATCTTGGCGCAGTCGGCGAAGCTGGTGCACTTCTCGCCGTCGCCCGAACCGCCCGAGACCTCCTGCATCTTGGCCGCGATGTCCGCGCCCTCGGTGGAGTCTGCGGCCAGCGAGGCCAGCGCCACGAGTACGACGGCGTCGTACGCCTCGGCCGCGTAGGTGAAGTCCTTGACCTCGGAGTTGCCCTCACCCGTCCAGTACGTCTGCAGACGGTCGGTGAAGTCGTCCGCGAGCGCGGGGCCGGCCTTGGTGCCCTGGGCGCCCTCGAGCGAGACCGGGATCTCGTCGCCGTAGTCCGACAGGTTTCCGTCGACGAGGTAGAACTTGTCGGCGGAGATGCCGGCGTTCACCAGCAGCGGTGCGAGGGTCTTGAACTGGTCGAACGACACGATCGCGACCGCGTCGGGGTTCTGCGCCTTGATCGTCTCGACCTGTGCGTCGAACTGCGCGTCGCCGACGTTGAACGACGCCTCCGCGACGACCTCGCCACCGGTGCCCTCGAACGTCTCCTTGATCGCCGCGTCGAGGCCGGTGCCGTACGCGTCGTTCTGGTAGATGATGCCGAGCGACTTGGCGCCGTCCTCGGCGATCAGGTTGCCGAGCACCTCACCCTGCAGCAGGTCGCTGGGGGCGGTGCGGAAGTAGAGTCCGTCGTCGTCCCACGCGGTGAAGTCGGGCGAGGTGTTCGAGGCGGAGATCTGCAGGATGCCTGCGCTGACGTTTCCGTCGAGGATCAGCTTGGAGACACCGGATGCCGCGGCACCCACGATGGCCGAGACGCCGGCGCCCTGGAGCTTGGTGATCGAGGTCTCGTAGGCCTTGGTGTCGGTGTCGCCCTCGTCCTCGGCGGTGAGGTCGATGGTCACACCCGCCTTGGCGTCGTTGATCTCCTTGACCGCGAGGCCCACGCCGGACTCCATGGGCGGGCCCAGGAACGCCAGCGAGCCGGTCTGCGGAAGCAGCGAGCCCAGCTTGAGAGTCAGATCGGCGGCGGAAGTGCTGCCGCCGTCGGACGAGTCGTCCGAGGGGGTGCTGCTGCAGCCTGCGACGACGATCGCCGAGACGCTGAGCAGCGCGACTCCCGCGAGGAATCGGGCGCTGCGCGAGCGCGTGAATGAGGTCATGATGCTCCCTTGCGTGACTGGCCGTGGATTGTGACCACGGTCGGGTGGCTCTAACACTAGGACTGAAAGGCTTCGCGTAGGGGTCGCCGATGTTTCGGTGCGTTAACGATCCGACACCGGGTTCCGCGCCGCGTGATTCCGGAGTTCAGACCGGTTCCGGGCGCCCGTTCCGACGCCCTCGACGGGCGGCGAGCACCAGGTCGACGAGGAAGACCGCGATCGCGACCCAGACGAGGACGAACCCCACCCACCGTTCGATCGGCATGGGCTCGCCGAGCACGGCGGCGCCGATGATGAACTGCATCACGGGGGTCACGAACTGGATCATCCCGATGACCGTGAGGTCGATCCGCCGGGTCCCCGCCGCGAACAGGAGCAGGGGCACGGCGGTGGCGACACCCGCGAGAGCGAGCAGCACGGCGTGACCTGTGCCGTTGGCCCCCATCGTGAGGCCGGGGCCGGTGGCGACGAGCACCAGCTGGACCACGGCGATGGGGATCAACCAGAACGACTCGAGGGTCAGTCCGCTGATCGCGTCGACGGCCGGGCCGATCTTCTTCTTGATGAGCCCGTAGACGCCGAAGGAGACGGTGAGCGAGAGAGCGATCCAGGGGAACGACCGGTACAGCACCACGATCACGATCACCGCGACCGAGGCGATGCCGACAGCCACCCACTGCAGGCGTCGGATGCGCTCCTTGAGAACGAACACCCCGAGCAGCACCGTCATGATCGGGTTGATGAAGTAGCCGAGGCTGGTCTCGACGACGTTGTGGCTGAGCGTGCCGAACACGAAGACCTGCCAGTTGACGTAGATCAGCACGCCGGCCAGGGCCGTCCATCCCAGCAGCCGGGGCTGGCGGACGATCGCGCCGAAGGCCTGCCATCCCCGAGTCACCGTGAGCAGGATGACGCAGAACAGGAGCGACAGCAGCACCCGCCAGGCCACGACCTCCCACGGTCCTGTCGGCGCGAGCAGCAGGAAGTAGAGAGGCAGCACGCCCCAGAGCAGATAGGCGCCGCCCGCGTAGGCGACACCGGCCGTCTGCGTGGCGCGGATCGCGGTGCTCGTGGGGGTCACCGGACAACCCTAGTGCCGCGCCGCTCGGGTCATCGTCACGGCCTCGTGCGCGGCCGGAGAATGGCAGGAAAGCGCCCAGGAGTGGCGGGAGCCGGACCCGTCACACATACGGAAAGGGCCCGGATGCGAGATGCATCCGGGCCCTTTCGAAGACGTTGTCTCAGCGGACGACGACCGCGAGCACGTCGCGTGCCGACAGGACGAGGAACTCGTCTGCGCCGAACTTCACCTCGGTGCCGCCGTACTTGCTGTACAGGACACGGTCGCCCACGGCGACGTCGAGCGGAACGCGGTTGCCGTTGTCATCGATGCGGCCGGGGCCAACGGCCACGACCTCGCCCTCCTGGGGCTTCTCCTTGGCGGTGTCGGGGATGACCAGGCCACTCGCGGTGGTCTGCTCGGCCTCGACCTGCTTGATGACGATGCGGTCCTCGAGCGGCTTGATGGAAACCGACACGGTCTACCTCTTCTTTCTTGACGCTGACAGGAAGACTTTTTCGCACTCTCAACCCGAGAGTGCTAACACCCAGTGTAGGGCGTCGGCTGGCACTCATGCAATGCGAGTGCCAATCGTGCCGACCTCGCCGCCGCCTAAGCTTGCCGGGTGGAGATGTCCGAACTGCGCGCACTGCTGACCCCCGAGGGCCTGGAGCTGCTGGACGCTCTCGGCCCGATCGAAAAGGGCGCCGACGTGGCGAGGGCCGTGTCGCGGCTGCGCGCCGCCGGCCACTCCCCCGACCTCGTGTCGGCCGTGGTCGGACAGGCCGCACTGCGCTCTCGTGCGCAGGCGAAGTTCGGCGACTTCGCCGCGCGGATGCTGTTCACCCGCGCGGGTCTCGAACAGGCCACCCGCCTCGGCGTCGCCGCCCGCCATGCCCAGCGGATGCGCCGCGCCGGCATCACCGGCGTCGCCGACCTCGGCTGCGGCATCGGCGGGGACTCCCTCGCCTTCGCCGGCGCCGGGCTCGACGTGTCGGCGGTCGACGCCGACGAGGTCACCGCGGCCATCGCCGCTTACAACCTCGCACCGTTCGCCGACAGCGCCACGGTCGCGCACGGCACCGCGCAGGAGCACGCGCCGACGGAGAAGGACGGCGTCACCGCGATCTGGATGGACCCCGCCCGCCGCACCTCAGGACACAGCGAGACCCGCCGTGTCTCGTCCGACGACTACTCTCCCCCCTTGGACTGGGCGTTCGAGCTGGCATCCCGCATCCCCTCCGGCATCAAGCTCGGCCCCGGGCACGACCGTGACGCCCTCCCCGCCGACGCCGAGGCGCAGTGGGTGAGCGCGGAGGGCAGCGTCGTCGAGCTGGTCCTGTGGACAGGAGCACTCGCACGCGAAGGGGTGCGCCGCGCAGCACTGGTCATCCGCGGCGAGCGCTCGCACGAGATGACCGCCGGTGCCGACGCCGAGGACGCGCCGGTGCGCGAGCTCGGCGCGTTCCTGCACGAGCCCGACGGGGCGGTGATCCGCGCCCGTCTGATCGGCGACGTCGCGCGCTCGCTCGAGGCGGGGATGCTCGACGAGCGGATCGCGTACCTGACCTCGGACTCAGCGCTGACCAGCCCGTTCGTGCAGAGCTTCCGGGTGCGTGAGACGATGCCGGCCAACCCGAAGGCCATCAGCGCCGTTCTCAAGGCCCACCGGATCGGCACCCTCGAGATCAAGAAGCGCGGGATGGACATCGATCCCGCCGCCTTCCGCAAGAAGCTCGCGCTCACGGGCGACGCGTCGGCCACGCTGATCCTCACCCGCGTCGGCGACCAGCGGCGTGCGATCCTCGCCGACCGGGTTCCCGCGGCCGGATAGCCGTGGCGCGGTCACCCCGCATCCGTGCCCGTCGCGGACGCCGGCACGTCGCCGCTCACCACGAGGTACGGGGTGCCGCTGCGGGTGAACGAGAGGAGCACATCCGACGTGACGGTCCGGCCCGCCCCCTCGTCGAACGTCGTCGTCCTGATGCCGATGCCGCCCTCTCGGGATTCGCCGGCACGCACGCACTGGGTCGCGTCGAGGGCGTCGACGACCAGGCAGTCCTCGGTCACCGCGCCGGTGGTGCGCTGACCGAACCAGACGGGCTTCTGCTGGAAATCGCCGACGATCGAGTAGGTGTACTCGTCGAACCCCTCGTCCGCGAGCTGCTCCGCCCGATCCCGCTCCGCCCCCTCGAACTGCGACAGCCAGTCGTTCCCGCTCGTGTCCCAGCGCTGCACGATCGCCACGAACTCGCCCGTGGTCGCGCGCGCCGCCGTCGCGGAGAACTGTTGCGCAGGTTCGTCGCCATCGCCGGCCGGGGCGACGACGCTCACTCCGAATCCCCAGCCTCTCTCGAGATCCTCGGTGGGAGCGCACTGCGTCGACGACTCCGCCGCGACGTCGAGGGTGAGACAGCTCAGGTCGCCGTCGTCCTTCGTGGCGAGCCAGACCAGCGCATCGTCGTCCTGGCCGATCGCCCTGAGGCTCCCCGGGTCGTACCCGCCGTCGTCCTGGAGCGTCGCCCGCCGTTCCTGTTGCGCCGCGGTGAGGGCGATCCCGTCGCCCTTCTCTGCGAACACCGCCCACCCCACGCCGAGCCCGACCAGCAGAAGGGCGGCCGAGGCGGCGACGAGCGACGTCCACCTTCTGCGCGCGATGCCCGTCCCCCGCGCGATGTCGGCGGTTGCGGCATCGTCGACAGGCGTGGCGGAATCGTCGGACACGGAACCGTCGGACATCGCATCATCGGCCGGAGTCACATCGTCGGTCGGAGTCGCATCGTCGGTCGGCAGGGGATCGTCGACGTCCCCGGCGCCTCCCGCGGCCCGCACGACACGCGCCGATTCGAGGGCGGCCAGACGGGCGGCATCCGCAGCGGCGAGTCCGCCGCCGCGCCCGTAGGCCCTGGCCTGCAGCGCTCGCAGTTCGGCGGCGTCACTCTCATGCGGCATCGTCGCCCTCCCCGTCCCTCGTCACCGTGAGGTATCCCTGACCGTAGCCGAACCGGTACTCGTAGCGGGTGATCCCGTCGCCGTCGTCGACGACGAGCCCGAGCGACCTGTCGGTCTCTGCCAGCATCAGGCTGTCGTCGCACACCATCGGCGGCGAGGGACTCGATCCGTCGATGACGAGACAGTAGCGCTGGGTCGCCTTGTCGACGCCGACCCAGATCGGCGTCTCGCCGTCGTAGCCGACGACCATGATCGAGCGCCGGTCGAGGCCGACATCCTCCGCGAGGGAGACCGCGACAGCCGCCTCCTCGGGATTCGCGAACTGGGCCGACGACTGCGGCATCGATATGTAGCTGCTGGTGACGATCGCAGGTGCGCCGTCATCGGTCAGGTACATGTACGCGTCGACATCCAAGGTCTGCGAGTCGTCGACCACCGTCACGAGGCTGGCGCTCACCCCCTGCGCCAGCGCCTGCTCGCGAGTCGTGCAGGCGGGAGCCGTCGACTCGGCGTCGCCCAGCACGACGCACACCTGGGCACCGTCGCCCTTGGTGGCGTACCAGACGACCACGTCCTGCTCCTGGCGCAGCGCGCGCACCGAGCCGGGGTCGTACCGCCCCGAGGCCACGATCGCGTTCTGCCATTCCTGCTGCGTCGACGTCAGCGACATCGACGAGGCGTCCCGGTCGGCGAAGAGCAGCCATCCCGCCCCCACGCCGAGCACGATGCACACCGCCGCCAGCAGAAGAGCGCTGCGCCCGTGGTGCGTCCGGCGCGGCGACGGCGCGGAGCCCTCCGCGCCGGTGTCCTGCGAGTCCGGCGCGGGTGCAGGGGCGGACTCTCGCGCCGGATCGACGGAGACGGATGACGGAGCATCGGGGGCCGCCGCGCCCTGAGCCGCCGGTTGCTCGGATTCCGTGTGCGACGGGGACGGCGCCCGGCGCAGCGCCTCGAGTCGGCGCAGCCGCGCCACCTCGTCGTCACCCAGCGCCCCCTCGCGGCCGTACGCGCGCTCCTGCAGCGCACGGAGCTCGACCGCCTCTTCGGCACCGAGCATCCGCTATCCGAGTCTCTCGAACTGCATCCCCGCCCAGACGAGCCAGCCCAGGCTGTAGACCGTCGCGCACAGCCCGAGCACCAGGGCCCAGCGCGCGATCGCGCGACTCTCGACGGGACGACGCAGCGACATGATCGCGGCGACGACCGCGATCACCGCGATCGGAAGTCCCCAGCCGACGAAGAACGAGCTGGCCAGTGCGACGATCGCGGCCATCAGCGCCCACGGAGCGAGCCGGGTGTCATCGACGGCGGCCGTCACCGTCCCGGTCTCGGTCGAGGGCTGCCAGTCCGTGTCGCGCCTGACCTCGTCGAGCATCGGACCGGTCACGACCACCGGCTCGACACCGACCGGCCCGGTGGGCAGCCGCGTGTAGCCGTCGCGTCGGGCACCCGGCAGTCGAGCGGCACCCGTCGGGCGCTCCACCTCACCGCTGGGCCTGTCGATCCTGGCCGGCGGCACGATCCCGCCCGCCGCCGGATCGGTGCCCGCGGCGTCGGCTCCCCGTGTCGCATCGCTCATCACGACACCGCGCTCCGCTCCGCGACCTGGATCTCGGTCACGGGCAGCGTCGAATCGGCACCGAAGGCGAGCGTCGACGGGCGGCGTCCCGACGAGATCAGCTCGGCGGCGAGGGCGGCGATCATCGCCCCGTTGTCGGTGCACAGCGACAGCGGGGGGATGCGGACGGTGACCCCGGCCGCCGCAGCGCGGGAGAGCGCGACCTCGCGCAGGCGGCGATTGGCGATGACGCCTCCGCCCAGCAGCAGGCGAGGCACCCCGAGATCGGCGCAGGCGGCGAGCGCCTTCGTCACGAGCACGTCGACCACGGCCTCGCGGAAGCTCGCCGCGACATCGGCGACCGGCACGGGCACGCCATCGGCCTCGCAGCGCTCCACCCAGCGGGCGACGGCCGTCTTGAGACCCGAGAACGAGAAGTCGTAGCGGTGGGCGGCCAGATCCGACGCGCGGGACAGGCCCCGCGGGAAGCGGATGGCGTTCGGGTCGCCCTCCCGCGCCGCGCGATCGATCTCCGGCCCACCCGGGTAGGGCAGCGACAGCAGCCGCGCGACCTTGTCGAACGCCTCGCCGGCAGCGTCGTCCATGGTCTCGCCGAGCATCTCGACATCGGTGGTGAGGTCGCGCACGTGCAGCAGCGACGTATGTCCGCCGGAGACCAGCAGCGCGATCGTCGGGTACTCCAGAGGATCGGAATCGGGGGTCAGGATGTCGGCGGCGATGTGCCCCACGAGATGGTTCACGGCGTAGAGCGGCGTGCCGAGGGACACCGCGAGGCCCTTGGCGGCGCCGACACCGACCATCAGGGCACCGGCCAGACCGGGTCCGCTGGTCACGGCGACGGCGTCGAGCTCGTCGAGTCGCACGCCCGCCTCGGCGAGCGCGGCATCGATCGACGGTTGCAGCGCCTCGAGATGCGCCCGCGCGGCGACCTCGGGCACGACGCCGCCGTAGCGGGCGTGCTCGTCCATGCTCGAGGCGATCGTGTTCGACAACAGAGTGCGTCCGCGGACGATGCCGATCCCGGTCTCGTCGCAGCTCGTCTCGATGCCCAGCACCAGCGGCTCGGTCATTCGGCGCCCTCCTTCGCGGCATCCTGAAGCGGTTCGGCTCCGTCGCCCGTGCGGCGGTCACGCAGCGCGAGCCGCATCACGATCGCGTCGACGTCGTCGGGCTGGTAATAGCGCGGGCGTCGCCCGATCTCCGCGAACCCCTCGGAGAGATAGAGCCCCTCGGCGCCGGGGTTGTCGGCGCGCACCTCGAGGAAGACCTCTCGCGCACCCCGCTCCGCCGCTGCGGTCAGGAGCGCGCGCAGCAGCGCGCGGCCGCGCCCGGCACCCCGGTGCTCCTCGTCGAAGGCGATGGTCTGGATGTCGGCGTCGCGGGATCCCTGCAGCGCGCGCACTCCCCCGTAGCCGATGACACTGCCCTCGTGCTCGTCGACCAGGTAGCGCCCGTGGGGGCTCGAGAGCTCGTCGGCCATCGCCTGAGGACTCCACGCGTCGGTCGGGAAGGAGCGTCGCTCGACCGCCATGATCGCGTCGAGGTCGTGGGGTGTCGCCGCACGCAGGGTCATCGCCCGACCCTCTTCGGCGCTCCGGGGACGCGGACGTCGGGCTGGCGCAGGTAGAGCGGTTCGTCGCCGGCGAGAACCCGACCGGCGGCGACGGCTCGCGCCCCCACGCGCGCGAGATCGACGGCGGAGAGCGTCTCGACATCGATGCGTCGGGTGACTCCCAGGCGCTCGTCCGCCTCGGCGCGCGGCACGAGGACGGTGTCGGCGATCACGATCGGGAGTCCGTCGGCATCCGTGCCGTCGAAGACCGTGATCGCGACCTCACGACGTCGGGCATCGGTGACGATCGCGAAGGGCCCGACGATCCCGTCGTGCTCGATCGCGGTGAGTGCGGCGGCGGAGTGGCTCGGCACCGGGACGACCGGGATACCGCGACCCATCGCGAATGCGCGTGCCGCCGCGATGCCGATCCGGAGTCCGGTGAAGGGGCCGGGCCCCATGCCCGCGACCACGTGGCCGATCAGGGGGGCTCCGTCGCCCGCGCTCTCGTCGCCCGGGTTGTCGTTGCCCGGGTTGTCGCCGCCCGGGGCCTCGCCGAGGGCACGGACGAGCATCTCGCCGATCACCTCGGCATGCCCGAGGGGATCCGCTGCCGAGGCGTCGGAGAGCCGGACGCCGTCATCGTCGATGAGGGCGACGGCGGTGCCCAGAGAGGTGTCGACGGCGAGGATCACCTCTCCAGGGTAGCCGGGGTTCACCCCGCGGTCGTCGAGCGTCCTTCGCGGGTGATGGTCACCCGTCGCGGCGCATCCGCGTCGAGCTCCGACGGGTCGAGGAGCTCGTCTCCGCCGACCGGGCGCTCGAGTTCGATGTCCCACCAGGTGTCGGCGAGCTCCTCCGCCATCCCGCGCCCCCATTCCACGACGACGACCGAACGGGCGAGGTCGAGATCGAGGTCGTCGAGCTCGGCATCCGATCCCAGCCGATAGGCGTCGACGTGCACCAGCGGGGCGCGTCCGACGATCGAGGGGTGCGTGCGGGCGATCACGAACGTGGGACTCTGCACGGGGCCGCGCACACCCAGTCCTCGCGCGAGCCCGCGCGTGAAGGTCGTCTTTCCCGCGCCGAGCGGCCCGGTGAGGATGAGCAGGTCGCCGGCGGTCAGCCCCTCGCCGATGCGCACCCCGAGCTGCTCCATCGCGGCGGACGTGTCGACCTCATGATGTCCGAGGAACGCCGGATCCACGCTCATGCCGACCGCCGGGGCACGCGGGCGCCGATGCGCGTGACGATCTCGTAGTTGATGGTCGAGGCGGCGTCGGCCCACTCCGCCGCCGACGGCACGCCGAGGGTCGGGTCGCCGAACAGCACCACCTCGTCGCCGATCGATACGGGGGTGTCGCCGACGTCCACGACGAACTGGTCCATCGCTATGCGTCCGACGTTGAGATGGCGCCGACCGGCGATGGAGACCGGCAGCCGCCCCGAGGCCTGACGCGGCACGCCGTCGGCATAGCCGAGAGGCACCAGCACCAGCGTCGTGTCGTGCGGGGCGCGATGGTCGTACCCGTACGACACCCCGGTTCCGGCCGGCACGCGGCGCACGGCCGCGACAGCGCCGCGCAGCGTCATCGCCGGACGCAGACCCAGCTCGGCCGACGAGCGGTCCTCGAAGGGCGAGAGACCATAGATGCCGACGCCGATCCGCACCGCGTCCAGTCGCATCTCGGGTAGGTCGATGGCCGCGGCGGTGGCCGCGATGTGGCGGATCTCGGGGTGGATGCCGAACGACGCCGCCATCTCCACGCCCTGCTCGAACCTCGCCAGCGCCTCGCGATCGTCCTGCGGGGACGTGTTCGAGAGGTGGCTGAAGAGTCCGATGATCCGCAGCCGTCCGATGCGCTCGAGCCGCGCAGCCTCGGCCAGCACGCGCCCCCAGTCCGCCGGAGCGACGCCGTTGCGCGACAGCCCGGTCTCGAACTTGAGATGCACACCCACCGGGCGGTCGACCGAGGCGACGGCACCCGCCGCCTCCAGCTGATCGAACGACGAGATGCCCACCTCGATGTCGTGTGCCGCCGCCTGGTCGAACCTCTCGCCCGGGGCATGCAGCCACGCGACGATCGGCGCGGTGATGCCCTGTCGGCGCAGGTCGAGCGCCTCGGGGATCTCGGCGACGCCGAGCCGCGTGGCGCCTCCGGCGAGCGCGGCCACGGCTGCAGCCGCCGCGCCGTGACCGTAGGCGTTCGCCTTGACGACGGCGATGACCTGGACGCCGGTGAGGCGACGGAAGTGACGGACGTTGTCGGTGATCGCATCCAGCTCGATGCGTGCCTCGCGGAACGGGACGGTCACAGCGGCTCTCCTTCGGCGACGACGAATGCCGCGGCGAGTCCCGCGTCATGCGTGAGGGTCAGGTGCAGTCGGGTGATCCCGCGCTCCGCGACGACGTCGGCGGTGCTCCCGGTCAGGACGAAGTGCGGGCGACCCGACGACTCCGAGGCGATCTCGATCTCGATCCAGTGCACGCCGTCCGAGCCGCCGAGCGTCTTGATCAGCGCCTCCTTCGCCGCGTATCTGGCGGCGAGCGACGGCAGCCGCAGACCGCGCTCGCTCGGCGCGAAGAGACGCTCCAGGAGTCGTGGCGTGCGCTCGAGGGTCCGCTCGAATCGCGGGATGTCCACGAGGTCGATGCCGGTCCCGATGATCACCCGTTCAGCCTAGTCGCGGCATCCGCCTCTCCCCGGTCCTCACTCCGTGCTCGCCCGCCCGTCCTGCCGTCCGCCCGACCTGCCGACCTCGCCCGCCCGGCGTGCCGACCTCGCCCGCCCGCCTCCTGCCCGGCCCCGCCCCGGTGACTGGCTCGCCGGCTGGCTGGCTGGCTGGCTGAAATTCCCCCGGTAGGCGGCCCCCGTCGGCGTCCTACGTCAGCCAAGTGGGGAAACGCCAGTCATCCGGCCCGTCCCACGTCTCCTCCCCAGGTGCAGGGGCGAAGAAAATGGCCCCCAGGTCGTGGCATGCTCCGTGATCACGGTCCGCGGGATGCACGACAATCGGCGAATGCCCACACCTCGGAAACTCGTCGAACTGCAGGGTGGAGTCGCCCGCGGTTCAGTGCTCGCGCGATTCGGATGCACACGCAAAGACCTCTCGAATGCGGTGCGGCGCGGCGAGCTGCTCCGTGTGCGCGCCGGTGTGTTCGCGGCACCGTCGTGCGAGTGGAGCGTGCGCACCGCTGCCCTGCACGGGGGTGCGCTCTCCTGTTCCGGCGCGCTGCGAATACACGGAGTCTGGGTTCTCGACGACGACGAGCATCCTCATGTCTGGCTCGGTCACGCCGGCCGAACGCATCCGCATGCCGACTGCGAGTGCGTCGAGCACTACCGTGCCGGATCGATGCGGCTGGGACTCGCCCCGGTCGAACAGGCGCTGGTGCATTCGTTCGGATGTCACGGCGAGGAGTTCTTCTTCGCGGCGTACGAGTCGGCGTGGTCGCTGGGCCTGATCGGCGCAGACGAGCGGCGCCGCGTCCGCGCCGCTCTTCCTGCACGTGCTCGGTGGCTCGTCGACATCGCACGCCATGACGCAGACAGCGGGCTAGAGTCCATCGTCCGGCTACGGCTGCGCCTGCTCGACATCCGAGTGGAGACTCAGGTGTCGATCGACGGTGTCGGTCGCGTCGACTTCGTCGTGGGGAGCCGCGTCATCCTCGAAGCAGATGGCAAGGGCAACCACGCCGGCCGCGCGGAACGCCATCGTGACCTGATTCGGGATGCCGCGGCATCCCGTCTGGGATTCGAAACACTCCGCTTCGACTACGCCATGATCATCCATGAGTGGGACGTCGTGATCGCCGCGATCCTGGGCGCGCTCGCGCGGTCGCGCTCGTGAGCCGGATGGCGGGAGGATTCCCCCATGGCGGACCGAGAGCACACTCTGGTTCAGCCGTGCGGGGATCCGCCAGCCAGACGGCCGGGACGCCTGCAGATGAGGGCCCGCGAGCGAGGGCCCGAGAGCGAGGGCCCGAGAACGAAGGCCGGCCGGGCTACTCGACCGTGACGGACTTGGCGAGGTTGCGCGGCTGGTCGACGTCGAGCCCCTTGGCCGTCGCGAGCGCCATCGCGAACACCTGCAGCGGCACGACCGCGAGCAGCGGCTCGAACATCGCGCCGGCGAGCGGGATGCGGATGACCTCGTCGGCGAACGGCAGAACGGCCGCGTCGCCCTCTTCGGCGACGACGATCACGCGAGCGCCGCGGGCACGGATCTCCTGGATGTTGGAGACCACCTTCGAGTGCACCACAGCGGAGTGCCGCGGCGACGGCACGAGGACGAACACCGGCTGCCCCGGCTCGATCAGCGCGATCGGGCCGTGCTTGAGCTCGCCCGCGGCGAAGCCCTCGGCGTGGATGTAGGAGATCTCCTTGAGCTTGAGCGCGCCCTCGAGCGCGATCGGGAAGCCCACGTGGCGGCCGAGGAACAGGACCGAGCGGGTGTCCGCCATCCAGCCCGCCAGCTGGCTGACGTGATCGTGCTCGCTCTCGAGCACCTTCGCGATCTTCTCGGGAAGCGC
Organism: Microbacterium sp. Root553; assembly: GCF_001426995.1. Classification (NCBI taxonomy): domain Bacteria; kingdom Bacillati; phylum Actinomycetota; class Actinomycetes; order Micrococcales; family Microbacteriaceae; genus Microbacterium; species Microbacterium sp. Root553. The sequence continues at coordinate 171,000 of NZ_LMFY01000001.1, forward strand.
CAGCAGCTCGGCGACGTCCGCCGATGCATCGTCGACGGAGCCGCGCACACGCCCCATGTGCAGACCGAGCAGCAGCAGCGCGGTGATCTGCGCCGAGAACGCCTTCGTGGAGGCGACCGCGACCTCGGGACCGGCGTGGGTGTAGACCACGGCATCCGACTCGCGCGGGATCGTCGCCCCCTGGGTGTTGCAGATCGACAGGGTGCGGGCACCGCGCTCGCGCGCGTACTTCACGGCCATCAGGGTGTCCATGGTCTCGCCCGACTGGCTGATCGACACGACGAGGGTGTCTGCCCCGATCACCGGATCGCGGTAGCGGAACTCGTGGGCGAGCTCGACGTCGACGGGGACGCGCGCCCACTGCTCGATCGCGTACTTGCCGACGAGCGCCGAGTACGACGCGGTGCCGCAGGCGGTGATGATGATGCGGTTGATGCCCAGGAACAGGTCGTCCAGGCCCTCGAGCTCCGGGATCACGACCTGCTCGCCGCGGATGCGTCCGCGGATCGTGTTCGCGACGGCCTCGGGCTGCTCGGAGACCTCCTTGGCCATGAAGCTCGACCAGCCGCCCTTCTCGGCGGCGGCGGCGTCCCACGAGACGTCGAACGGCTCGGCCTCGACGGGCGTGCCGGCGAAGTCGGTCACGGTGACGGCATCCGGGGTGATCGAGACGATCTGGTCCTGACCGATGGCGAGCGCCTTGCGGGTGTGCTCGATGAAGGCGGCGACGTCGGATCCGAGGAAGTTCTCCCCCTCGCCCAGGCCGATCACCAGCGGCGAGTTGCGGCGGGCACCGACGACGAGGCCGGGGTGGTCCTGGTGCATCGCGAGGAGCGTGAACGCCCCTTCCAGACGGTTGACGACGCCGCGGAAGGCGAGCTGCAGGTCGCCGCCGTTGGAGCGGTACTCGCGGCCGAGGAGAGCGGCCGCGACCTCGGTGTCGGTCTCGCTGCGGAAGCGCACGCCGTCGGCGAGCAGCTCGTCACGCAGGACCGCGAAGTTCTCGATGATGCCGTTGTGGATGACCGCGAGCCGGTCGTCGTCCGCGAGGTGCGGGTGCGCGTTCTCGTCGGTGGGGCCACCGTGCGTCGCCCAGCGGGTGTGCCCGATCCCGGTGCTTCCGTCGGGAAGCGGGGCGTCGGCGAGGGAGTCGCGCAGCATCGCGAGCTTGCCGGCCTTCTTTCGCATGCCGAGCGATCCGTCGCGGTCGATCACGGCGACGCCGGCGGAGTCGTAGCCCCGGTACTCGAGACGGGCGAGGCCCGCGAGAAGGATCTCCTGGCTGGGCCGCGGGCCCACGTATCCGACGATTCCACACATGGGGTCAAGAATAAGCGCGGGATTTTGCGAAGGTGCCGAACGAACCCGCGGTTTCCGCGCCGACGCGGATGCCGCCGCTCAGAGCTTGCGCAACAGCACGCTCTCGACGCTGTGGTCGACGCCCTTGTTGAGCACCAGGCGCGCACGGTGCTTGGTCGGCATCACGTTCTCGACGAGGTTCGGCATGTTGATCTCGTTCCAGTATCCGAGTGCCGTGGTGATCGCCTCGTCGTCCGTGAGGTGCGCGAACACGTTGAAGTACGACGACGGGTTCGAGAAAGCCCCCTGGCGCAGGGCGAGGAAGCGGTCGACGTACCACTTCTCGATGTGCGAGGTGTCGGCGTCGACGAAGATCGAGAAGTCGAAGAGGTCGCTCACCGCGACGTCGTTCGGCGAGGCAGGCGGCTGCAGCACGTTGAGCCCCTCGACGATCACCACGTCGGGACGACGCACGACCACGCGGGCATCGGGCACGATGTCGTAGCGCATGTGCGAGTAGAACGGGGCGCGCACCTCGGCGGCGCCGCTCTTGACCTCGGTGAGGAAGTCGATGAGGGCTCGGCGGTCGTAGGACTCGGGGAACCCCTTGCGATCCATCAGGCCGCGGCGCGCGAGCTCCGCGTTCGAGTAGAGGAAGCCGTCCGTCGTCACCAGCTCGACCCGCGGCGTCCCCGGCCAGCGGCTCATCAGCTCGCGCAGCAGACGGGCGATGGTGGACTTGCCCACGGCGACCGAGCCGGCCACGCCCACCACGAACGGCGTGGTGGTGTCGTCCTCCTGCAGGAACGAGCTCGTCGCCGCCCCCAACCGCTTGGTCGAGGTCGCGTAGAGGCTGAGCAGGCGACTCAGCGGCAGGTAGACCTCGCGCACCTCGGCGAGATCGAGTCGATCGCCGATGCCGCGCAGCTCCACGACCTCGGTCTCGGTCAGCGGCTGGTCGAGCCCCGCGGCCAACCGCGCCCATTCCTCACGGCCGATCTCTCGGTACGGAGACAGCGGCAGCGTGGGATCGGCGGTGGTCACGGATACATCGTAACGGCGCGGCAGTAGTCTCTACCCGTGCGCCTCGGAGTCCTCGACATCGGTTCCAACACCGTCCACATGCTCGCCGCCGACGTCCGGCCCGGAGGGCGGCCGCTCGCGACGACCAGCGACCGCTCCGTGCTGCGGCTGATGCGATACCTCACGCCGGACGGCTCCATCTCTGAAGAGGGCGTGGCGGCTCTCGAGTCGGCGGTCGCGCAGGCTCGTCGGGTCGCCGAGGCCGAGAACGTCGACGAGCTGCTGGCGACCGCGACCAGCGCCGTGCGCGACGCACGCAACGGCACCGAGGTGATCGCCCGGATCGAGCGGGCGCTGGGCCAACCGCTGCAGGTCCTCGACGGCGAGACGGAAGCCGCGCTCACCTTCCTCGCGGTCCGCCGCTGGTTCGGGTGGTCGGCCGGCCAGCTGCTGCTCCTCGACATCGGCGGCGGATCGCTGGAGATCGCCGCGGGCGACGACGAGGTGCCGGATGCCGCAGCATCCGTCGCCCTCGGCGCGGGGCGGATGACGGTGCAGTTCCTGCCCCACGATCCCCCCGGCGAAGACGACGTCGAGCGCCTCCGGGAGCATGCGGCATCGACTCTCGCCGAGGTCCTCCCGCGGTTCACCGCCCTGCCCCGGCCGGACCACGTGGTCGGCTCGTCGAAGGCGATCCGCTCGCTCGCCAAGCTCGCCGGATACCCGGTGCCGGGGTGGTCGGGCATCCAGCGCATGGTGCTGCCCCGGGCGTCGCTGGGATCGTGGATCCCCCGACTCGCGCGCCTCCCCGCGACCGCGCGTCAGGAGCTGCCGGGGATCACGGCCGACCGCACGTTCCAGATCGTCGCCGCCGCCGTCTCCCTGCACGCCGCGATGACGGCTCTCGAGGTCGACGAGCTCGAGGTGTCACCGTGGGCGCTGCGCGAAGGGGTGCTGCTGCGCTACATCGAATCGCTCCCGTGGGGCGCCCCCTCCTGATCACGCGGTGATCATCGGCCCCCGGTCAGCTCAGGACTCGAACAGCCCCTGCCCCATCGCGACGGCGATGGCCTCATCGCGCGACGACACCCCGAGTTTGCGATACAGCGACCTGCGCTGCGATTTCACGGTGTTCTCCGAGACGTGCAGGCGCTCGGCGATCTCGGCCACGCCGGCGGTGCGTCGGAGCTCGGTGAGGACCACCCGCTCTCGCGCGGTCAGGCGGGGGACGACGGGCCGCGCACTCAGGCGCGGCGTCGCGACATCGATCATCTCAGGCCCGAACAGCGCCCTGTCCTCGGCGGGGACGAGGAGGAACGGCGTCCGGAGGCCGTAGGCGTCGGCGATCGCCCTGGCACGGCGCGCGGCCGTCGCGGCCTCCTCGGGCCGACCCGATCGTCGGAGGATCAGCGCCTCCAGTGCCGCGAGGTGCGCCCGCGCCTCGGGCGCCTCGACCTCGATGCCCGCGAGCCTGCGCTGGGCACGCTCGTGGCGCCCGTCGAAGATCTCGACCCTGGCGACCCCGAGAGTGATCATCGCCGCATCGCCGCCCTGGTCGACCAGTCTGCGGGCCGACGCCATGTCGCCGGCTGCGAGGGCGAGCGCGGAGTCGGTGAGGTCGAGCAGTCGCCGCTGGGACCGCGGCTTCCGTCGTCCTCTGCGGCGCCGGAGCGCTCGGAACTCCTCGAGTCCGACCTCGGCACGGCCGAGGCGGATGTCGAGGAGCGCGCGCAGGTGCGCGAGCGTGGGCCAGTGCTCGACCGTCTCGATGATGTGCCAGACGCTGTTGAGGGCGGCCTCGGCGCCGTCGAGGTCGTCGCGCTCGAGGGCGATCTTCGCTTCGGCGATGCGAAGCGGGGTGCCCTGGTACTCGTCGAGCAGTGCCTCGGGCCACGACCGGGCCGCGGCGATGTCCACCCAGGTCTGCGCGGCGACGAGATCGCCGGAGGAGACGTGCACCATCGCGGCCCCGCCGATGGCGACGAGCTGTCCGCTGGGTCGACGCGCGGTCGCGAACGCGCGCTCGAACTCCGCGAGCGCATCGTCGAGCCGATCGCCGTACATCAGGGTGATCGCGCTGTGGGAGTGCAGGTCCTCGACCAGGCCGTCGATCCTGCGCAGCTCGTCGGGCGAGAGGCCGCGGAGGATCCTCGCGGCAGTCAGCGCCGCGTCGACGCCATCGTCGCCCAGCCCGAGGAGACGGCGGACGACCGCCTCGATCACACGCAGCAGCGCACGCTCTGCGCCGTCCGCCGGCGCCCGCCTTGCCCCGATCAGCGCCATGCCCATGAGCTCGACCGCGCGCAGCCGGTGCTCGCGACGGGCGTTGAAGATGAGCGCCTGAGCCATGGCGATCACCGGCCAGGTGCGGAGTTCGAGGATGCGGATGTCGCGCAGCGCGGTCGAGATCGACGCGCCGTGCGCACGGATGAGGGTGAGCCCGCCGCCTTTCAGAGCCGCGTCGACGAGGTCGAGCGACCCGGCCGCCGCGCCCTCCAGCAGGGCCCCGTACCACGCTCCCTGTGCGAGCAGGATGCGCCCTGCGCGGGCGTGCACCGACAGCGGATCGGGCATCGGGTGTGCCGCCGCGGTGGCCGCGCGCACCGGGGCGGAGAGGACGAAGAACGGATGCCCGGGGTCTCCCACCCACTCCCCCTGCCCTGCGGCTTCGGCGCGGTCGAAGACACCGGAGGATCCGCCGAGCGCGGCGACGACCTCGCGGGTGAGGACCTCGGGAACGGCGAGGTGCGCGTCGGGCGCGTCGAGGGGGTGGGGATGCAGGTCTCGCAGCGCGGCGCTCACCTGCTCGGCGCGCAGGTTCTTGAGCTGTCCGATCGCCCGCACGGCCGCGGGCAGCCCTCCGGTGACCCGGTGCACGCCCGCGGCGTCGAGCGGCGATCCGATCAGCGCCAGGTACGCACGGGTCTCCTCGGCGGTGAAGCGGAGCTCCCTGACGAAGTTCGCCTGCAGGGCGGCCGGAACCGCTCTCGGATCGTGCACGGCGGCGCGCAGCAGAAGCCGAGGGTCGGCGGCGAGCAGCCCCTGGATTCTCGTCCAGTCGTCGTCCGACAGAGTGTCGGCGTCGTCCACCAGGAGCACCTCTCCTGTCGGGGCGGGGATGTCGCCGGGGACTCCCCACTCCGCCGCGCGCCCCTGCGCCCACTGCCTCAGCAGGGTCGACGCTCCCGCGCCGACGGGGCCCACGGCCACCACCGCGCGTGAGGGGACCGACAGTGCCGCGAGCAGGCGCGGGCGCGCCACGTGCTGTTCCCACCTCCCCGATGACATCTGATCACTCTAGCTAGAGTGCTGAGGGGTCATGATGAAGGGAACGGCATGCCGCGCGAGCGCTCGAATCGGCCAGAGAGACGCACCGTCCTCCTCCTCGCCGCTGTCAATCTGGTGGGGCTGGGGTCGCTCACGACACCGATCATGGCTGGCATACCGCTGAAGATCGATGCACTGTTCAGCGCCGACCAGCGCGCCGGAGCTCTCGCCCTGGTGCTGGCGATCGGCGGTGTGTCCGCTCTGATGGCGAACCCGGTCTTCGGCGCCCTCTCCGATCGCACCCGCGGCCGTTTCGGGCGCCGCAGACCCTGGATGCTGGCCGGAGCGCTCGCGGGCATCATCGGCATCCTCGCGCTGTCGGCGGCGGAGTCGTTCGCGGCGATCATCGCGGCGTGGGTGTGCGTGCAGGTGGCGTTCAACGCCACTCTGGCGGCGGCCGCCGCACTGCTGGCCGACGTCGTGCCGGAGGATCGGCGTGCGGCCGCCTCGGGGATCTTCACCGCGGCCGCGTTCCTCGGCGTTCTGCCGCCGCTCGTGCTCACCGCCCTGCTGCCGCGCCAGGTCGATCTCATCGCGCTGATAATGCCGGCCCTGGCGATCGCCGTGGTCGGGGTCGCTCTGACGATCCGTGAGTCGGCCGCGGGCGACCGCGCGCGTGTCGATCTACGGGCGGCGTTGTCGCCGACCTTCGTCGCCCTCTGGCTGCAGCGGCTGGGCATGCAGTCCGCACTGGGCCTCACGACAGCCTTCACGCTGTACATGGTGATCGACCGCATGACGGGGGACGCCGTCGGCGCCACTCCCGTCGCCATGATCGCCACGCTGCTCGGCGGCGCGGGCATCGTCGTCGGTGCGAGCGTGGGCGGCGCCTGGGCGTCGAGGCGCGGGCGGTACCTTCCGTTCCTGGTCGCGGGCGCGCTCGGCCTCGCCGGTGGCGCGACGATCCGCGCCTTCGCGGACGCCCCGGTCGCGCTCTGGACGGCGACGACTCTGGGAGGACTCGCGGTCGGCGTCTATCTCGCGGTCAACCTGGCTCTGGCCCTGCGCGTGATCCCGCAGGGCCGAGGCGGCGCATACCTCGGCGTGCTCAACGCCGCCGAGACCATCCCCCAGATCTTCGGCCCCATGGTCGCCGCGATGCTCCTGCACGTGGGCGCCGGTGATCCGATCTCGGGCGCCTCCGACGACTACATGCTCCTCTATCTCACCGGCGCGGCGGTCGCGGTGCTGAGCATGGCGGCGATCCCGGCTCTGCGTCGGGCGGCTCGCGGCGGCTCCGCCCGGGATGGCTCCGACCTCGGGGACTCCGGCGCGCCGGATGCCGCCCCGTCCGATAACGCGAACGAGGGCGCCACCTCCTCTCGGAGATGACGCCCTCGTGAGCCGCGATCAGCCGCGAGCGATACGCCTGCGCGTCAGCAGCAGACCTCCCGCGAGCAGCAGCAGCACGCCCAGGACGACGACCCACGGCGCGAGCTCACCACCCGTGATCGCGAGCGCGGGCAGAACCGGGTTCACCGTCTCGCTCGACACCGGCGGAATCGGCGTTCCGCCGGGAGGCGTCGCGGTGGCCAGCGCCACATTCCTCAGCGTGTGGCCGTCCGCGCTCTGCGAGACGGTCACCGCATAGGTGATGGTCACGGTCTCACCCTCCGCGAGCGAGCCGACCCAGCGAAGCTGCGTGCCCTCGACCGTGGGGGCAGCGACCTCGTGGTCGCCGACCGTCGCCGTGATGCCTCCGGTGAGCCGCGCCGCGTTCAGCACTCCACTCAGGTCATCGGCGATGACCACCTCGTCGAGTCCCGTCTCGCCGGTGTTGATCCCGGTGAGCGTGTAGGTGACGAGGTCACCGGGCGCCACCGCCGATCCCGATCCGGGGTCCGACGTCTTCACGAACGAGAAGCCGGGCTGTGCGACCGGGTGCTCCGTCACCGCCGGCGGAGGCGTCAGCTCGACGCCACCCGGCGGGACCGCGGTTGCCGAGGCGACGTTCGTCAGCAGCTCGCCGCCGGCATCGCCACGCACCGTCACGGAGTAGACGATCGTGACACGCTCGCCGATGCCCAGGTCGCCGACCCAGGTCAGCTGCTCATCGGTGATCGAGGGCGCGGTCGCCGGCTCGCCGCCGACCGTCGCTGACACGTCGTCGTTGTACACGGCGTGCGCCAGCACTCCGGAGAGGTCGTCCGTCACCGTGACGGGGTCGAGCGCGGTCTGGCCGGTGTTGATGCCGGTCACCGTATAGGTGATGACGCTCCCCGGTTCGACGCGGGTCCCGGATGCCGGGTCCGCGCTCTTGACGATCGCGAACCCCGGCTCGTCGACCGGGTTGCTCGTCGTGGCGGGCGGCACCTCGATCGGGGTCCCTCCGCCGGGCGGGGTGACCTCTGCGCTCACGATGTTCTCGATCAGCTCTCCCCCGGCGTCACCGTCGACGGTGACCGAGTAGACGATCGTGACGGTCTGGCCGATCTCGAGAGCGCCGGTCCAGGTGAGCTCACCCGAGTCCGCCGTCGGTCGAGCCGCCTCGACTCCGTCGATCACCGCGGTGGCGTCGTCGTTGTATGCGGCGTGCGAGAGCACATCGGACAGATCGTCGACGATCGCGACGTCGTCGAGCCGGGTCTCCCCCGTGTTGACGCCGGTCACCGTGTAGGTGATGACGCTGCCGGGCTCGACCGAGGTGCCCGTCGCGGGATCCGCGCTCTTCGAGAGCGCGAAGCCGGGGAGGTTGACCGGGTTGGTCGTGGTACCCGGCGGCGGAGTGAGGGTGTCGCCACCCGGCGGGGTCGCCGTGCCGGTCGCGGAGTTCTCCAGCACCTCGCCCCCGGCATCCGCGGCGACGCGCACGGAGTACGTGATGGTGAGGACCTCACCGGCGGCGAGCGACCCCGACCACGTCAGCATGCCGTCGACCACCGAAGGGGCCGTCACCACCCTGCCGTCGATCATCGCGGTCGCGTCGGCGCCGTAGGTGCTGTGCGCGAGGACCTTCGAGAGGTCGTCGACGACATCGACGTCGAGCGACGTCTCACCGGTGTTCGCTCCGACGAGGGTGTACGTCAGGAGCTGCCCGGGATCGACCGCGGCACCGGATGCCGGGTCGACCGACTTCGCGAACGTGAAGCCGGGCTCGTTGACCGGGTGTTCGGTGGTGACGGTCGGCGGCACCAGAGGGGTCCGCGGCGTGGTCGGGCTGTCGGGATCGCTCGGGTTCTCGGGGATCTGCGGCGTCGCCGTGGCGGACACCGAGTTCGCGATGGTCTCGCCACCGGCATCCGCGTCCACCGTGACCGAGTAGGTGATCACGACGTTCTGGCCGGGCTCGAGGGTTCCGGTCCAGCGCAAGGTGGAGGCATCGATCTCGCCCGTTCCCCGGCTGGCGGCGAGGTCGCCGTTGTAGGCCGCGTGGGCGAGAGCACCCGCGAGGTTGTCCGTGATCTCGACCGGACGCAGCACGGTGCCGCCGGTGTTCGTCCCGGTGACGGTGTAGACGATGGTGTCGCCGGGATCGACCGTGGAACCCGTCTCGGGGTTCGCGGTCTTGCTGATCGTGAAGCCCGATCCGACGACCGGATGCTCCGTGACGACGGCGGGCGGCGTGATCGTGTCGCCGGGCACCTGAGGACCGTCGGGGTCCGCAGGGTCCGGGGTCGTCGGCGTCGCGGAACCCGCGACGGTGTTGCGCAGGACCTCGCCCGCGGCGTCGTCGTGGACCGTCACGGAGTAGGTGATGGTCACGGCCTGGCCGGGCTGCAGCGAGCCCGTCCACGTGAGGTCGGTGTCGGCGAGAGATGCCGCGCCCTCATCGAGCACGGTGTCGTCGATGCGGGTCACGATGTCGTCGTTGTAGTCGGCGTGCGCGAGCACGGCCGACAGGTCATCGGAGAGCTGTACCGGGTCGAGCACCGTGGCGCCCGTGTTCGTGCCCGTGACGGTGTAGTCGACGACCTGACCGGGCTCGACGATCGATCCCGATGCGGGGTCGGCCGTCTTCTCCACGGTGAAGCCGGGTACGGGGTTGCGGGTGGTCTGCGTGGGAGGGACGATCGGATCGAACGGCGCGGGAGGCGTGCCCGATGCGGTGACGCTGTTCTCGATGCTCGCGCCCTCCGCTCCCTCGTTCACGATCACCGAGTAGGTGATCGTGACGGTCTGACCGGCCTCGAGGGTGCCGATCCAGGAGAGCTGGTCGCTGTCGACGGTCGCCGCACCCGTCGTGATCTCGGTGCCGTCGACCGCGGTGACCACATCGTCCTGGTAGGTGGCGTTCGTCAGCACGCCTGCCAGGTCATCCGAGATCTCGACCGGATCGAGGACCGTGTTGCCGGTGTTCTCGGCCTCGACGGTGTAGGTGATCGTCTGACCCGCGGTCGCCACCGTGCCATCAGCCGGATCGGAGGTCTTGCGCAGCTCCAGACCCGGGGTGAGCAGGTCATTGACGAAGACGCAGGTGACGTCGGTGCCGAGGCTTCCCTCGGGCTGGACGACCGTGTTCGTCCCGCTGAGGGCGACCGAGGAGGTCGACCCGTCTGCGTGCTGCTGCACGCAGCTCAGCGAGCTCGCGTAGCGGTCGAGCTCGGCGCTGCCCGCCGCGGATTCCGACAGCGCGAACGAATCTCCCTGGTTGGTGAAGATCGGTCCGGCGTAGTCGGGCTGCAGACCCGTCGCCGCACCGGCGGTGGTGGCGTCGGTGCGCGGCACCTGGTATCCGTCCGGCGAGTCGACCCGCAGGCCGAACTGGTCGGTTCCCGCGGAGCGTCCGCCCGGCAGGTCCTTCTTCAGCGTCAGGGTGTTCGGGAACGTGCAGCTCGACATGTCCGTGGGCGAGAAGTCGCCGAGCGGGGTGCTGTTCACCGTCACGCCGCGGGGAAGGTCGACCTCGATGATGCGGTTGCCGCCGCCCGAGACCGACACGAAGATGTGGCCGAGGTTGCCGAAGGCGATGCCGTTGCCCTGCACGCCGTCGCCCATGAAGTGCACCTGCTTGGCGCCGATGACCGCCGTGCTCGGGGTCAGGGTTGTCGGGATGTCTGCCGAGTAGATGGTGTTGTCCGCGACCAGCACGAGCTGTCCTGATGCGCTGAACGCCATGTCGCCGTTGGCCCCGAACGCGCCGCTGCCCGTCGTGGGCCGCAGCTGACCGATCTGCACGTAGGTCTGCGGGGTGACGCTCTCGTCCCAGGCGTACAGGTTGATGCCGCCGTTGGTCGTGTTGCTCGCGAAGTAGTAGACGCCCGTCTCAGGATGGACCGCTCCGCGCAGGACCGCGGAGTTGAGCCGGAAGGTCGTCCTGGTCGTCTCGTTCGTCACGCGATCGTGCTTGGCGAGCGTCTTGTCGAACGAGCTGTTCGTGACCGTGTACGCGTAGCGTCCGCCGGCCGAGATGCCGAGTCCGTTGTCGGAGTGGTCGGCGCCGAAGCTCTCGGTGCTCAGCGAACCGCCTTCACCCTCCGCGCCACCGTCGAGGGCGACGTCGAACTCCCGCACCTGCGTGGAGCTCTGCACGAAGACCGCTCCCGGCGTGCACAGGAAAGGATCAGCGGCGGCGGCCGGAGCCGCGGTCACGGCAGCCCCGACGACGACGAGCGAGGATGCGAGGACCGCAGCGCTCGAGAGGAGGCCGACGGCCTTCCTCACTCGCCCGCGCCAGCGGCGCGCGTCCGGCGCGGCCTGCGGATCCGATGATGGGTGATGGTGCTCTTGCGCAGCACGGAATCTCACGTGTGTTCTCCCCTGGAAACGAGCCCGCGGCGTTCGCGCGCGCGGGTGAGGTCCAGGAGAGAACAGAGGGACGGTTGTCGAGCGCCGTCGGGTCGTCGACGCACTGCTGTCTTCCGGGACCTCCGCCAGACTGTCCGTCGCGGCGAGGGCAGATCGGCGAAATCCGGGCTTTTCACCCCGGACTTCACCCCGTGCCTCACCCGGGCGTCGCACCCCTGCGAATCGGGGTCACGACACAGGCGCACAGGCGCACGAAAGGCGCGCACGAATCGGGATCACGAATCGGGGTCACGACACACGCCCGCGGAACGGGCTTCAGACACCGGCGCTCGACACCGGCGCTCGGAGAGCCCGTGGAACGGGGCTCCGCGGGTCAGAGCGAGAGACGCTCCCGCACCACGTCGACCAGGCGCTCGGCGTAGGTGTGCGCCGAGTCGGCGTCCGCCGCTTCGACCATCACGCGCACGAGCGGCTCGGTGCCGGACTTGCGCAGCAGCACGCGGCCCGTCTCTCCGAGTTCGGCGACGACGTCGCGAACCGCGGCCTGCACGACCTCGTCGGAGTCGACGGCATCCTTGTCGACGCCGCGGACGTTGATGAGAACCTGCGGGTACACCGTCATGACGGCGGCGAGCTCGGCGATGGACTTCTTCTGCCGGGCCATCTCGGCGACCAGGTGCAGCCCGGTGAGCAGACCGTCACCCGTGGTGGCGTACTCGCTCATGATGACGTGTCCGGACTGCTCGCCGCCGAGCGCGTAGCCGCCCTCGTTCATGTCCTCGAGCACGTAGCGGTCGCCGACCGCGGTCTGCCGCACGGTGATCCCGTGCTCGCGCATGGCGATGTGCAGCCCGAGGTTGCTCATGACCGTCGCGACGAGGGTGTCGTCGGTGAGATGTCCGCGCTCCTTCATCGACACCGCGAGGATCGCCATGATCTGGTCGCCGTCGATGTGCTTGCCCTCGGCGTCCACGGCCAGGCAGCGGTCGGCGTCGCCGTCGTGGGCGATGCCGATGTCAGCGCCGAGACGCACGACGGCCTCGGCGAGGTTGTCGAGGTGGGTGGATCCGACTCCGTCGTTGATGTTCCACCCGTCGGGGTCCGCGCCGATGACGGTGACGTCGGCGCCGGCATCCCGGAACGTCTCCGGAGAGACGCCCGATGCCGCGCCGTTGGCGCAGTCGAGAACGACCTTGAGTCCGTTCAGGCGGTTCGGCAGCGAGCCGAGCAGATGCACGACGTAGCGGTCCTCGGCGTCGGAGAAACGGTCGATGCGACCGACGCCTGCGCCGGTCGGGCGCAGCTTCTCGCCGCCCATGGCGGCCTCGATGCGCTGCTCGACGAGGTCGGGGAGCTTTCTTCCGCCGCGCGCGAAGATCTTGATCCCGTTGTCTGGTGCCTCGTTGTGCGAGGCGGAGATCATCACGCCGAAGTCCGCATCACGATCGGCGACGAGGAAGGCGAGCGCCGGCGTCGGGATGACGCCGGCCTCGAGCACATCCACGCCGGAGGAGGCGAGACCGGCCGCGACGGCGGCCGTCAGGAAGTGACCGGAGACTCGGGGGTCGCGGGCCACGACGGCCGTGAGCCGCTTGCCTTCGGCCTTGCGAGCCTCCGCAGTACGGCCCTGGCCCAGGACGACGGCAGTCGCCTGGGCCAGGGTGAGCGCGAGGTCGGCGGTGAGGATGCCATTGGCAAGCCCTCGCACGCCGTCCGTGCCAAAGATCGGCATCGGAGCGGTGGACCTTAACGCTTCGAGTACTGAGGCGCCTTACGGGCCTTCTTGAGTCCAGCCTTCTTGCGCTCCTTGACGCGCGCGTCGCGCGAGAGGAAGCCGGCCTTCTTCAGGGTCGGACGGTTGTTCTCCTCGTCGATGCCGTTCAGCGAACGGGCGATGCCGAGACGCAGCGCGCCGGCCTGGCCCGAGGGGCCACCACCGGAGATGCGCGCGATGACGTCGTATCCACCGGCGAGGTTGAGGATCGTGAACGGGTCGTTGATCAGCTGCTGGTGCAGCTTGTTCGGGAAGTAGTCCTCGAGCGTGCGGCCGTTGACCGTGATCGTTCCCGAGCCGGGGACGAGACGCACGCGGGCGATGGCCTGCTTGCGACGGCCGACAGCGGCACCCGGGACGCTGAGCACGGGGCGGGGAGCCGCCTCGACTGCGTCGGTCTCGGGAGTCGACGTCGAGAAGTTCTGGGGGGTTTCGGTGGTGTCCTGGATGTCAGCCACGAGTATGTCCTTAAGTCTTTACGGCGCTTACTGGGCGACCTGGTCGAGGGTGTACGTCTTCGGCTGCTGCGCAGCGTGCGGGTGCTCGCCACCGACGTAGACCTTGAGCTTCGACAGCTGCTGACGGCCGATGCTGTTCTTGGGGAGCATGCCGCGGATGGCCTTCTCCACGGCTCGGACCGGGTTCTTCTCCATCAGCTCGGCGTAGGTGACCGACTTCAGGCCGCCCGGGTAACCCGAGTGACGGTAGGCCAGCTTCTTCTGGAGCTTCTGACCCGTGAGCGCGACCTTGTCGGCGTTCACGATGATGACGAAGTCACCCGAGTCGATGTGGTTGGCGAAGGTGGGCTTGTGCTTGCCACGCAGGAGCGTAGCGGCGTGCGAAGCCAGGCGGCCGAGAACGACGTCAGTGGCGTCGATGACGACCCAGTCACGCTGGACCTCGCCGGCCTTCGGAGTGTAAGTGCGCGTCACGATAGTGCTGCTTTCTTGTTCGAACGGAGAAGTTCGTGAATCCCACTCCGGGGTGGTTCCTCCCTACAGGGATGAACACGCCAGTGGAGGGCTCACGTTCGTTAGCACTCGGCAGTCGAGTACCAAAGAGACAGCCTACGTCATGCGGGGCGATCTCCCAAACCGAGCGAGTCTCGGCGATCAGTCGAACCGCGTGGTGACGAGGATCGGGCGATGGTCGCTCAGCCCCTGCGGCAATGTCGTCACGCGCTGGATCTCGAACCCGACCGAGGTCGCGAAGTCGTAGTGGCCGCGGAACACGCGGTACCGCGTGTACGTGTGATCGTCGCTCATCGTGAGCGCGTAGCCGTGCTCACGCACCGTCTTGCCGAGGTTCTCCTTGAACACCGGGTAGTTGTAGTCCCCGACCATCAGCTGGGGAAGCCCCTCGCCGAGAGTGGCGAGCTCGGTCAGCGCCGCGCGGATCTGGTGACGGCGCAGCGAGTTGAGCGCGGTCAGCGGCGCGGCGTGGAAGGACGCGGCGATGAACTCCCGGCCTGCGTCGATGTCGCGCAGCCTCGCCCCCAGCACGCGCTCGTGCGCGGGCTTGGCGATGCGGTCGTGCAGGGACTTCTTCAGCTCGATCGTCCGGATGCCCTGCAGGTGGAACTCGCTGGCCCGATAGAACATCGCCAGACCCAGCCTGTTCGCCTGGGTGGCGTCGGCGAGGATCAGGTCGCCGATGGACTCCGGAAGGTCGGCCACGTCGCATTCCTGCAGACACAGGATGTCGGGATCGTGCTCCGAGACGAGAGCCACGAGTTCACTCGCGGCTCTGTGCTTCTGCAGGTTGTAGGAGATGACCTTCATCGCTGTTCACGCTAGTGCGTCAGTCTTGGATTCCGGTGAAGATCATCGACCCTTCGCAGGAATGTCGTCTCCTCGTCACCTGCCCTCCGTGCGATATCTTGCATGCGTAAACATCCTATGTTTGACTTCGGCTCGATCCGCGAGAGCGGTCGTGAAGCCCGATTTCTCGCGGTATATCACCGCATCCGAAGCTGAAACATAGGAGTTGTAGCTGATGAACGTTTCGCAGACGGCACCAACGGACGCCCCTCTCGGGCGCGACAAGAACATCCGCCGCACCGCGTGGGCCGGGATCATCGGAAGTGTGGTCGAGTACTACGACTTCACTCTCTTCGGACTCGCGGCAGCCCTGGTGTTCGGCCCGCTGTTCTTCCCCGACGCCGACCCCGCGACCCAGATCATCAGCTCGCTGCTGACCTTCGCGATCGGCTACCTGGGCCGCCCCATCGGGGGCATCCTGTTCAGCCATTTCGGCGACCGCATCGGGCGCAAGCCCATGCTGGTGACAACGCTAATGCTGATGGGCGTCGCGACCCTGGCGATAGGCCTGCTGCCCACGTATGCGCAGGTCGGGCTGTGGGCG
The DNA here is from genome assembly GCF_001426995.1 of Microbacterium sp. Root553. NCBI lineage: Bacteria > Bacillati > Actinomycetota > Actinomycetes > Micrococcales > Microbacteriaceae > Microbacterium > Microbacterium sp. Root553. Next base: position 186,472 of record NZ_LMFY01000001.1, read on the forward strand.
CCGGTGCTCCTCGCACTGTGCCGAATCCTGCAGGGCATGGGAGCCGGAGCGGAGTATGTCGGCTCACTCGTCATGATGGCCGAGTCCGGAGACCGCACACGTCTCGGCCTGCGCGTCGCACTCCCCGGGATGGGCGTGTTCGGCGGAATCGTGATCGCGACCGGCGTCTTCGCCCTGATCTCCCTGCTCCCCCAGGATGCGCTCCTGAGTTGGGGGTGGCGTGTCCCGTTCTTCGCGAGCATCGTCACCCTCGGCATCGGGATGTGGATCCGCACCGGCATCAACGAGACAGAGGAATTCCTCGCGGTCAAGGCGACAGGGCGCGTCGTACGGTTCCCCCTCGCCGAAGCCGTCCGACACCAGTGGCGCGAGATCCTCATCGGCTTCGGTGTCAACGGGCCGTACTTGGCGTTCTCCTCCCTGACCCAGGTCTACCTTTTGTCCTATCTCACGGGAACCCTGGGCTACCCGGCATCGTTCGGGCTCGTCGCCAACCTCGTCTCCTCCGCGCTCGCCATCGGGATCGTGCCCCTGGCCGGCCACCTCGGGGACCGACTCGGACGCCGCCGAGTATGGCTGTTCGGGTGCGGCGTCTTCGCGATCTTCGGCTCCCTCGCCTTCCCTCTGCTCGCGACAGGAAGCGAACTCGTCATCGTCCTGACGATGGTCCTCGGCATCTCCCTCGGCCTCGCCACCCTCTACGCCACCCAGGGCGCGATCCTCACGGCGCTGTTCGACCCTCAGTACCGGCTCTCCGCGGTGGTCCTCGTACGAGAACCCACCGCCGCCCTCATCGCCGGTCCCACCCCGGCCTTCGCCGCGTGGCTCGTCCTCACCGCAGGCGGTTCTGCGTGGCCGGTCACCATCTTCTTCCTCGTCACCGCACTCGTCGCAGCTGGAACCGTGCTCTTCGCCTGGAAGCAGCTGGGACGCGTCGAGTCCCGCTGAAGGCTCGACCATGACGCTGACTGCACGAGACACCGCATGATCACCTTCTCGACAGCTCCGGAGGCGCCCACGAACACCGTGACATGCGTGGAGAGATCGCGGAGCACATCCTGAGGCGCGGCGTGCAGCTCCCTCAGGGTCTCCTCGGTCTCCCGCTGTTCCCGCTCCTCGTCGAACGGCAGCCGCGGCGGCGCCACGGGCCCAGACGCGCGGACGCGCGCAGCAGTCCGCCCAGATGTCCGCGATGCAGACCGAGGCGGTCTTCGATGCCGTCGACGACACTCAGCGACTGCGCTCCCTCGGGCTGCCGATCGCCGGAGCGCCAGTAGCTCAGCGTCGCCATCGAGACCGGGTTGCCGTCGTCGATCAGCTGGCTCCGCAGGCGAGCGAGGGTGATGCCCCGTTCCGAGATCGCCGCGCGGAGAGCAGCGGCGAAACGGCCGCCCTGATCGTCGACCCGCTCCGTCATCGTTCCCCGGCGCCGTGTGTCATCGGCGCTCCCTGCGCTCTCTGCGCAGCCGCCGCTCTCGGCGCAGTCGCCGCTCCCGTGCGACCGCCGGCGTCTCGTCGCCGAGGGGGCCGACGTCGCCGGGGAACAGCGCGTCTCGCGCGAGCTGTCGCTCTCGGCATCCGCGTCGGGCATCGGCACCTCCGATGACCGGAGCGAGCACGATCAGAGTCGTCGAGACGAGGAGCACCGCCCGCGCGTCCATGCCCTCCCACTCCGCCCAGATCGCCCCCGTGCCCACCATGAGCCCGGCGGCTCCGACGGCCGACAGCCCCCGTTGCAGGCGGACCATCGCCCGAGCGCCCGAGAGCAGCGGTTCGACCAGACTCACGTCGACACGACGGGGTGCACCATCCGAGACCCACCGAGTCAGCGCCCGTTCCCGCGCGAACTGCAGGACGACTCCTCCGGCCCAGGCCAGGATGCCGAGGGCGGCGCACACCGCGATGGCCGCACCGCTCGCCAGACTCAGCACGTCGATGCCGTTCTCGATGGGCTCGTCCCAGTAGACCGGATCGCAGGTGCGGCACTGCTGCCGCATGAAGACCGAGAGCATGAACGCCGCGAGCGAGATGAGTGTCGCAGTGAGCAGGACGTTCGCGACACGAGCGAGCGCCCGCGCGCTCGGGGCCGAGAGCCAGCCGGGCACGACGGCCCGCATCGCGGCGTCGCGTCGGTCGGCGTCCGCCGCGACTGCCGCGGGGACGAGCCGCTTCCACCGGCCCCGTTGCTCGCCGATGCGCGCCGCGTCGCGCTCGACCCATCGTCGGCCGAGCCGCCGCACGGCCGCCGCACCCGACGCGAGCACGACGAAGACGAGAAGCACGACCCACATCACCGCATCCTCGCGGAGATCTTCGGCGAAGAGCACGGCGAGCGCACAGAGGCCGCCGATGCCCACGAAGGACCAGAACAGCGCCGTGCCCGTGCTCCGCAGCAGCCCAGCGGGCGCGTCGCGGAGCTCGAGGCGCAGGGAGCGCTGCGGCACGGCATCCGGATGCCGTCGCGCCGCCGCCTCGACGGCGCGGAGAGCCGCGAAGCGCTCGATGACGATCACGAACGGGACGACGATCGCCAGCACGGCGGCCACGAGCAGGAAGACGCCCATGCTCGCGCGGAACAGCGGGTCGAGGTCGATCTGCCAGTAGAGCGAAGACAGCGCCTCCTCCCCCACGATCCCGATCACGACGATGCCGACGAACGCGTAGAGCGTGCCGACGATCAGACCGATGCACGTGTCGAGCACAGCCCGCCAGAACGCCCATCCCGGTGACGAGACCTCGACGACGGCCGCAGCGGGTCTCATGCGCTCGTCCGGTCGCGGCGAGCGCGAGTCTGCTCCGCCCTGGTGGAGAGCAGCTCGTCGGCGGGGTACCCGACCTCGGTGAGCGTCAGGCCCCTCGCTGCCAGCACCTTGAATTCGCTGGTGCGGGTGAGCGCGTCGCGCAGCACGACGAGGTCGTCGACGTCGAGGCGGCCCTCGCCCACCGCCGCGCATGCGCCGACAAGCGCTCTGACCATGCTGTGACAGAAGGCATCGGCTTTGACCTCGGCGACCAGCACGCCCTGCGCATCCCTGATCCAGCGGTAGTCGAGCAGGGTGCGGATGGTCGTCGCCTCCTCGCGCGGCTTGCAGTACGCCGCGAAGTCGTGGAGTCCGATGAGCGTCCGCGCCGCAGCATCCATCGCGCTCTCGTCGAGGATGCCGCGGTGCGACGTCGTGTCATGGCGGCGAATCGGGTCGTAGGCGGCGGCTTCGTCGGCGAGCCGGTAGCGATAGCGCCGCCACACGGCGGAGAAGCGCGCATCGAACCCCTCGGGAGCGATCGAGCTGCGTGTCACGCTCACGTCGGAGTAGGCACTGAGGACACCGCGCATGCGCCGGGCGATGGAGGCCGCCGGATCCTGCGGGGTGCGGCCCTGTCGCGACTCGATGCGCGCCCACTGCTCCTCGTCGAGGTCGACGTGCGCCACCTGCCCCTGGGCGTGCACTCCGGCATCCGTGCGGCCGGCGACCACGAACTGCACGTCGGAGCCGACGATGCGCGCGAGCGCCGCCTCGAGGGTTCCCTGCACGGTGCGCAGGGTCGGCTGCTTGGCCCACCCGCGGAAGTGGGTGCCGTCATAGGCGATGTCGAGCCGGATGCGCACGGATAAAGCCTAGGCCGTAGCCGTTCGCCGCCCGATACCGGTCAGATTCCGCCGTCGATCGAGCGGATGAGATCGCCCGGCTCGTCCGGCACCATCACCTGGGTGTCGCGGTTGAGGCTCTCGCCACGGAAGAACCGCTTCGACCGCGGGAACAGGTACCAGGCGAACATGAGCACGAGTCCGATGGCGAGCGAGCCGATGCCGATCACGAAGGTGCCGCCGATGCCGAAGAGGACGGTGTAGCCGTAGTCGACGTCCCACATGTCGATGGCCGACTGCACGAAGGCGCCCGTGAGCATGAGGCCTCCGAGCAGCGGGAATAGACCCTTGAAGAAGAAGTCGCGCGCCGACGAGGTGAGGTCCTTACGGAAGTACCAGACGCAGGCGAAACCGGTGATGGCGTAGTAGAACGCGATCGCGAGTCCCAGCGACAGGATCGAGTCCTGCAGGATGTTGTCGCTGATCAGGGTCATCCCGACGTAGTAGGCCGAGGCGACGACACCCATGACGACGGTCGAGAACGACGGCGTCTTGAAGGTGGGGTGCACCTCCTTGAACTTCGCGGGCAGTGCGCGGTAGACCCCCATCGCGAGGGTTCCGCGTGCGGTCGGGAGGATCGTCGTCTGCGTGGAGGAGACCGCCGAGATGATCACGGCGACGACCAGCATCCAGCCGAACGGCCCGAGCAGGCCGTCCTTGATCGCGAGGAAGAAGTCGTCGGCATTGGCCTCGTTGCCCAGGCCCGTCCCCGTGTCGCCGAGTCCCGCGTACATCATCGCCGCGATCGTGACGCCCACGTAGGTGAACAGCAGGATGACGGTCGTCAGCAGTGCGGCACGCCCCGGGATCTTCTTCGGGTCCTTCGTCTCCTCGTTGAGGGCGAGACAGGTGTCCCAGCCCCAGTAGATGAAGAGCGCGAGCAGGATCGCCTCGGTGAAGCCCGACCAGTCGGTGAAGGCGAACGGGTTCAGCCACTCGAGGTCGAACGGCGTGGGATCGGGGGCCGTGCCTCCGAAGAACTGCCACAGCGCGGCCACGACGAAGATCGCCAGAGCAAGGTACTGGATGCCGAGAAGGATGTTCTGGATGCGTTCGCCGATCTCGACACCGCGCCAGCTCACCCACGTCATGGCGGCGATGAAGAGCACCGCGACGAGGATGATCCGCCAGTCGTTGTTCTCGAGATCGAATCCGATCAGCGACCAGAAGTACACCGACGCGATCTGGGCGAGGTTCGCGAGCACGACCATGCCGGCGACGGCGACGCCCCAGCCGCCCATCCAGCCCACCCAGGGACCGAACGCCTTCGTCCCCCAGGTGAACGTCGTCCCGCAGTCGGGCACCGCGTTGTTGAGCTCGCGGTAGGCGAACGCGATGAGGAGCATCGGCACGAAGGCGATGATGAAGGCGATCGGCGCCTGCGCTCCGACGGCGAGCACCACGAATCCGAGCGTCGCGACCAGCGAGTACACCGGCGCAGTGGACGCGAGACCGATGACGGTGGACCCCCACAGGCCCAGCGAACCGGTGGCGAGCCCCTTGCCGTCGGGGCGTTCGAGATGGATCGGCGTCGTAGCTGACATGCTCAGAAGATACGGCCGCCACGCTTATCGCGTCAATCGTTTTCTTCGCGCGACGATTTCCGATGGTGCGGTCCCGCTACCGCGACGGAATCGGTGGAACTAGGCCCGCCCCGTCATCGCGTCGGCATGATCGGCCACCCACTCGACGAGAGGGAGCATCCGCTGCATGAGATCACGTCCGAGCGGCGTCAGGCTGTATTCGACATGCGGAGGCACGGTCGGGAACGACTCACGATGCACGAGGCCATCGTCGGCGAGCGTGCGCAGAGTCGACGCGAGCATCTTCTCGCTGATCCCGCCCACCTCGCGCCGCAGCTCGCCCCAGCGCTGGGTGCCGTCCGACAGCGACGACAGCACGAGCACACCCCATTTGCTCATCACGTGGTCAAGGACGACCCGCGTGCTGCACCCGGGCTCGAAGACCTGCGGCGTGGATTCCCGGATCTGCGCATAACTAACCGTCACGTAGGTACCTTACATCAAAGTGGGTACCCACGATCTGGAATGCCCGGTCGCCTCCCCGAGGTTGATGCACGTGTCACCTACGAAAGGACACCCCATGACCATCCTCGTCACCGGCGCGACCGGCAATCTCGGACGCCTCGTCATCGCCAGCCTGCTCGAGCGCGGAGCGGACCCCCAGTCGATCGTCGCCGGCGCCCGCGACGTCGCGAAGGCCGCCGACCTGGGTGTGCGGGTCGCTCACCTCGACTACGCGGAGCCTGCGACGATCGCCGCCGCACTCGACGGCGTCGACTCGGTGCTGCTGATCTCGGGCTCGGAGGTCGGCCAGCGCACTGCCCAGCACCGGGCGGTCATCGACGCCGCGACGGATGCGGGTGTCACCAAGTTCGTGTACACCAGCGCCCCCAAGGCCACCACGAGCGACCTCGTGCTCGCACCCGAGCACAAGGCCACCGAGGAGCTCATCGTCGCCTCGGGTCTGCCGTCCGTGATCCTGCGGAACAACTGGTACACCGAGAACTACGCCGCGGACCTCTCCCGCGCATCCGAGACCGGCGTGCTCGCCGCCGGCGCGGGGTCCGGACGTGTGGCCTCGGCCAGCCGCAAGGACTTCGCCGACGCCGCCGCCGTGGTGCTGCTCGAAGACGGCCACCTCGGTCAGGTGTACGAACTCGGCGGCGACGTCGCCTGGAGCTACGACGATCTCGCCGCGGCCATCGCCGAGATCTCCGGCCGTGAGGTCGTCTACCACTCGCTGACGCCCGACGAGCAGCGCGAAGGCCTCCTGGCCGCCGGCCTCGACGAGGGCACGGCAGGATTCGTCGTCGCCCTCGACGCGGGAATCGCCTCCGGCGCACTCGGCGACACCGACGGCACCCTCTCCCGCCTCATCGGTCGGCCGACCACGCCGCTGGTGGACGGCCTGCGCGCGATCGCCTGAGACCGCCACGCAGCACGAAGGCGCCGGCCCCTGAGGGGTCGGCGCCTTCGTCGCATTCACACGAGCGCGGCGGTCTCCGGAAGACGAGAGGACTCGCGCGGATGCACGTAGGCGACGGTGAGCACGATCGCCGTGACGGCGAGACCGTCGGCGGCGAGCAGATCGGCCACGGCCGCCCGGACCGCACGCAATGTCTCGATCGCGTTCGCCGTGTACTCGATCCCGAGGGAGGATTCGACGCGCACGCCGCCCTCGCCGCCCATCACTGCGACGAGAGGCTCGTTCGCTGCGGTCACACCCAGCGCCGCAGCGCCGGTGCCCACCAGGTTCGAGACGAGCGAGCCCGCCCGGTAGACGTTCCGCACGCCGGGAGTGCCCAGCACGGCCGCCTGAACCCGCTCGGCGAGCCCGTCATGCACCATCGTCGTCATGATCTGTCCTCCGTCGAACGACTCACCCTCTGGACGTCACGCACCGTGACGTCGATCGCGGTCACCGTGAGATCCGTGTGGGTCTGCACCCGCTCTGCCACCTCTTCGCGAAGCCGCTCGACCGCCAGCGGGATCGACTCGCCGTAGAACGCGTTGACCTCGATCGAGATCCGGATCCGCGCACCGGGAGTGGTGACGTCGCCCTCCAGCTCGGAATGACCGACGAGGATGCCGGGGACCGAGTTCTCCGCCGATCTGATCAGGCCACGGACCGCGCCCTCGGTGATCCCGAAGTCGGACGCAGGGTCGGGATCGGCGAACGGGATACGGCGTCCGGCACGCGCGTCGAGCGCGATGCCGCTGAGGATCCGGTCCACCCAGCTGTCGTCGACCTCGGGCATCGCCGCGGTGTCGGCAGCGATGAGCTCGCCGCCGAGTCCGCGGAGCTGCTCGAGAGCGTCGAGAGCCAGCTGGCACCCCGGGGATCCCTCGATGGAGGGGTCGGTGGGCTCGCGCCCGGCCTCGAGGTAGTCCGTCAGCTCTTCGAGGGTGTGCCCGTCGAGATCGCCCGGCTCCAGTCCGAGTTCGCGCACTTCGACGTCGGGAGTGCCCTGGGCCTCGGGAACCTCGGGAACGCCCTGGTCCTCGGGAGTGTCGTGGACCTCGGGAACCTCTTGGGCCTCGGGAGCACCCTGGGCCTCGGGAGTGTCGTGGACCTCGGGAGTGTCGTGTTCGTGTTCGTGTTCGTATTCGTCGGTCATCGCCATGCCTCCATTCGCACGATCATGGATTTACGAGCTCGAGCGAGGAGGCCACGTGCCGTCGACACCGAGATGTCGAGCTCGGTCGCGATCTCGTCGTAGGAGTAGCCGCCCATCTCGCGCAGCACCCAGCATTCGCGCTGCGCGGCCGGAAGCTCCTGCAGGGCCGCGCCCAACGCCGCGACCCCGGCTCGCGCCTCGGCGACGCGGTCGGGCGAGGTCTGCGCGGGAGCGGACTGCTCGACATCATCGACGTCGACCGTGGGACGCAGCGCGCGGATGCGGTCGACGGCCTTGCGGCTCACGATGCGCATCAGCCAGCTCTTGACCTTGGACGGATCGTCGAGTTCCGAGAAACGCTGCCAGGCGGTCACGAACGCCTCCTGCACGATGTCGTCGACATCTGCCGAGGCGTTCAGCATCCGTTGTGTGTATGCGCGCATCATCGGGGTGTACCTGCGCACGAGCACTGCGAACGCGGCGACGTCGCCGTCCATCGCCCTGCTGGCGACGAGCCGGTCGTCCGCTTCTTCCAGCGCAGATCGAAATCGTTCCCCGACCATCTGGTGACCCCCTCGTGTGACCCCTGTGAGAGATTCGGAGCGGACCCGCGATCGGATGGGACCCCCGTCCCCCCGATCGCGCGGTCTCCGCGTCCGAACCCTCTCATCCGTCCGCTGCCCTGCGACTCAGAGCACACGCATGTCGGGCTCGGCGGGGACGTCGTCCTCGTCGTCCGACGGGATGTGCACGTCGTTGATCGTCACGTTGATCTCGACGGCCTGCTTGCCGACGTAGTCGGACATCGCACGGGCGACCGCGGCCCGGACGTCGTCAGCGACGGTGTGCAGCGCTGCGGGGTATTCGGCGACGATGGTGATGTCCACGGCGACCTGGGTCTCGCCCACCTCGACGCGGACTCCCTGCGTGAGGTCGGTGGAGTTGAGAGCGTCGCGGATGGCGCCGACCGCACGTGCCGCTCCGCCGCCGAGGGCGTGCACACCGTTGACCTCGCGCGCCGCGATTCCGGCGATCTTCGCGACGACGTTGTTCTCGATGATGGTCTCGCCCGTGGACGCGGCCTCGTTCGTCGTGGTGCCGGCCTGTGCCTTGGCCTGGGTTCCGTTCGTGACGTTCGCCATGATGCGCTCCTTCGTAGTCAGTGTTCCCGCCGCAGGGGCGGTTCGCAGTTCAGCGACACTACTAGGACGGATCCCGGGGACGATTCGTCACAAAGAAGTGCGGATCGTCTCTCCGACGGCTCCGAGAACACGGGCTGCCGGCGGGAGGAGCCCGCACCTCGAGGGGAACGGGCTCCCGGCGCTCAGGGGAGGTCGGAGACGTCGACCTCGTCGTCGTCTCCGTCCGCGCGCTGCTCCTCGCCGGGGGTCACGTAGTCCGGCTCCGGATCACGGTCGGTGGTCACGAAGTCGGCGTCGACTCCGATCGCGTCGATCCCTGCGTTGTCGTCGGGTGCTGCCTGCGGGTCTGACATGATCGCTCCGATCTGCTGCTGCGGAATGGGAGTGCCAGTCTCTCCGCGACGGCGGCGCCGCGGCATCCCCCTTGACAGGGGCGATCCGAGGATGGCGCGACGGCGGTTCTTCCCCCGGATACGCGAAAACCCCCGGCGAACCGGGGGTTTGTCTGATGTAGCAGGAGCGGGGCTTGAACCCGCGACCTCACGATTATGAGTCGTGCGCTCTGACCAGCTGAGCTACCCTGCCGCACCGCATCCGCATCGCAGATACGAACACCGTGAGCCCCGAGTCAGGATTGAACTGACGACCCCTTCCTTACCATGGAAGTGCTCTGCCACTGAGCTATCGGGGCGTGCTGCCCCTCGCGGGGCAACCACACGAGAATACCATCACAGTGGCGTCCTCATGAAATCGAGGTGGGTCAGTACGAGTACCGGCCCGCATTCTCGCGCAACCACGGCAGCGGGTCGATGGTGCTGCCGTTGATGATGATCTCGAAATGCAGGTGCGCACCGTACGAACGACCGGTGTTTCCGGTGTGGCCGACGATGTCGCCGACCTTCACGGTCTGGCCGGCCTTGACCTGGAGCGAGCCGTACTGCATGTGCGAGTAGTGGCTCGTGACGATCTGTCCGTCGATCACGTGGTCGATGTAGACGGTCACACCGTAGGCGCCGCCCTGCTCGGTGGCGATGCGGACGACGCCGTCGGCCACCGCCTGGATGGGAGCTCCCTCGCCGGGGACGAAGTCGATGCCCTCGTGCAGACGACCCCAGCGCATTCCGTAGCCCGAGCTCATGCCCACGCCCACCTTGAACGGCCACTGGATGGCTGCCTCGGGGTCGTTGGTGAAGACTTCGTTGGAGTAGTTGATGCCCTCTTCGGACGCCACCTGGATCAGCGACACCGTCGAGAAGCTGTCGGAGCGCGTGAGCGACTCGTTCTGCACGTCGGACGAGGTGACGAACGCCTGGATCTCGTCATCGGCGGCGCCGGCCTTCTGAGCCCCGGAGGCGGCCACGAGGGAGGTCGCTGCGAGGGTCGGGGATCCCTGCACCGCGGCGACGGCCTCGGCCGGGAGGGTCATGCCGACAGCGAGGAGTCCGGCGAGGCTCATCACGCCGACGGTGGCGCCGACGGCCAGGAACTTGCGTGCCTGAGGGCGACGGCGCGCGACGTGCACGGTGGGCTCGGCCTCATCGTCGTTACGGTCCGCTGCCGCGGCGGGCATCGGGATGCTGCCGGAGGCCACGGAGCGGAACGCGCGGGACGCGCTCTCGAAGGCGTCTTCTTCCTCCGACGACGGCGACGGGTCGCTCTCGTCGGATCCGTCGGCGTCACTCGCCTCGGCCTCGGCGGCCGGGACCGGCGCTTCCGGGGCGTCGACCGCGTGCTCGAGGACATCGTCGGTGTCGGGGATCTCGACGATCTCAGCCGACTCGGCCGCCGCTGTCGCTGCAGCGACGGCGGCCGCCGCGACGATGACCTCGGCGGTGTTCAGGCGTTCGCGGGCAGCGCGACGCGACGAAGGGTTCTGAGGAGCGACGGGAGCAGCCTCGGATGCGACATCCGGTACTCCGGCCGCGGGGGCCTCGACGGCCGTGGTGCGGGTGCGGCTGGAGCGCCGTGTGGGCACAGAGGCAGCCTGGGAATTCTCGAAGGGCAAAGCAGATTCTCTCGGTCAGACGTCAAGCTCGGGGGCGCTTTGGACAGTCATCGATTCGGGCCGATGAAAGTAACGATCGGATAAACCCTAGCCTGGTCCACCTGAGAATGCCATGAATCGTTCACTTTTCGTCCTCGAGGAGTTCCCGGATGCGGTCGTGCACTGCGATTCCGCCGGCGACGAGCATCGGTCGAGGGGACCCGCCGTCGTCGATCGAGACATGCCCTCCGGCCTCGGCGACGAGGAGCGCCCCGGCCGCATGATCCCAGGGTTTGAGGCCCCGCTCGAAGTATCCGTCCAAGCGGCCGGCGGCCACGAACGCGAGATCGAGCGACGCCGCGCCGGCGCGACGCAGGTCCCTGGCCATGGTCATGACGCGTCGCACCGTGGCGAGGTCGCCGTCATGTGTCGTGGGGTCGTAGCCGAATCCGGTGGCGAGCAGCGCGCCGGCCGGCGTCTCGGTCGTGACCGCGAGCCGCTGCTCTCCCAGCCACCCTCCGCCGCCACGCGCGGCCGTGAACATCTCACCGGATGCCGGCGCATGGATCGCGGCGGCGAGCGCCTCCCACTCCCCCACGACGGCCGCGCCGCGAACCGCGGCGATACTCACCGCGTAGGAGGGGATGCCGTAGGCGTAGTTGACCGTGCCGTCGATCGGGTCGACGACCCAGGTGATGCCGCTGCTGCCCTCGTCGGCATCGGACTCCTCACCGAGGAATCCGTCGTCGGGGCGGGCTGTCTGCAGCCGTGCACGGATGAGCGCCTCGACCTCACGGTCGGCGTCGGTCACGATGTCGGCGAGCGTCGACTTGGTGGCTGCCAGGTGCACGCCTTCTGCCCGCCGCCGACGAGCGAGGTCGCCGGCTTCACGGGCGACGTCCGCCGCCAGAGCGACGAGCTCCGTCTCGATGCTCACTGCGGGGGACGCGGCGGGGCCGGCGGGTAGGCCGAGGGGGCATCGGGGGCCGGCGGGTAGGCCGAGGGGGCCTGCGGGACCGGCGGGGCCGCGGGCCCCTGGGCGTACGGGTCCGGGGCGGTCGGGAAGGGCACGGTCGGGAACGCCTGCGGCGCGGGCGGCGCAGGCAACGACTGCTGCGGCTGTGCGTGCTGCGGGGAGGCGACAGACGGGTGACCGGTGTAGTAGGCGTTCCAGTCCGGAGAACCGTCGGGAAGGGCAGGCAGCGGGGTGCGCCCGTCGGCGTAGGTCGGCCACGCGGGAGCACCGCCCTGCGCGTGGACGATCGCAGCGCTCGCGGGCCGACGCGGTGCGAACAGGGCATTCAGGAGCGGGATGAGCGTGGTGCCCACGGCGGCGAGGATCGTCAGTGCGACGACGATGCGCCAGTACAGCTCGCCGTAGTCGAACGTGTGCGGGAAGGTGAGGAAGAAGATCAGCAGACCCACCAGGCCGCCGAGGAACACGATCGTCGCGATGTAGATGATGCGCGTGAACGTCGTCACGTGGCGCTGCGCCGCAGGGGTGAAAAGCCGCACGTGCAGCAGAGCGAGCTGCAGGATACCGATCACGAGCAGGAGCTGGAAGAACCGCTCGGCACCGGTGAAGTACTGATCGTCTTCGGGCAGCCAGATCTTGACGGCGCCGACGAGCAGCGCGACGATCCAGGTCACCATGCTCGACAGCGCGAGCCAGTCCGGGCGGTTCGGGGCGAGTCCGGCTTCGAGGATCGCGATGCCGGCGAACGCCGCGAGCAGGAGGATCGTGAGGAACGCACGTCCGATCAGACCGTCCTGGTCTCCGATCAGCACCCACACGACGCACACGAGCGCTGCGGCGATCAGTGCACCGATGGCGATCCAGATCGCTCCACGGATGAGGAGGGACATGTTCTTCTTCTCGACCAGCGCCGGGGGCTGCTGGGCGATCTCCGGTTGCGACATCGCGTTCCTCTCGTAGAGCGGGGTTGCGTTCATCCTTGCACGCGTCGGCGCTGTACCGGAGTCGGCGACGCGATCCGTGCACGCAGTCCCGGAGCGGGCCGACGGTGCAGGTCAGGTGTCTCTGCGCGCGGAGGCGGCGGCGAAGGCCGTGATCCGGGCCTGCGCGTCGGCGGTGCCCATCGAGGCGCCGATGGACCGCGCCTCCTCGCTCAGCTGCTCGACGAACGAGCGCTCGGGCTGCGAACGCACCAGACGCTTCGCCTGCCCGTAGGCGTCGGCGGCGCCCGCAAGCCAGAATCGTGCGACCTCCTCGGCGCGCGCACGCACCTTCGCCGCCTCCTGCGCTGCATCGTCGCCCGCGACGAGCTCGGCGACCAGACCCCACTCCACCGCCTCCTCCGCCGTCAGCAGGCGGTCCTGGAGCACGAGCTGCAGAGCACGCCGCTGCCCCACCGCCCGGGCCAGCTGGGCCGAGACGGAGAGGTCGGGGGTGAGGCCGATGTTCGCATACAGGCTGCCGAGGCGCGATCGCGCACCCACGACCGCGTAGTCGCTGCTGAGCAGGATGCCGAGGCCACCACCCGCCGTGGTGCCGTGTGCAGCAGCGACGACCGGCACAGCGGACTCGGTGAGGGCGCGGATGCCGGTGTTGATGACCTCGGCGAGGGCCGTGATCTCGGCCCCGGACCCCATGCTCGTCGCCATCTCGATGACATCGCCGCCCGTGCAGAAGGCGGGACCGGTCGCGTCGATGAGGATCGCCTTGACGTCGCTCCGTGTGGTGGCCTCCGTGGTGGCGTCGCGCCACGCGTGGGCCAGGTCGGAGTTGAAGGCGTTCAAGCGTGACGGACGGTTCAGGGTGAGCCGAGCCATCCCTTCGTCGACCGAGAACAGGATGGCATCGTTCATGGCTTCTCCTTCGAGCGCAGGACGTATGCCCCCAGGGTAATCGTGATCAGCGCTGCTCCCGCACGCGCTCGGCGAAGGCCTCCATGCGTCGTCGCGTTCCGTCCAGGCGGAAGTCCACCTGTCCTGCCGCTCGGATCTCATTGGGCGCCAGCGGATGCGCGAGCCGCACGTTCTCGTGGCAGGAGAGGTCGGCGCAGATGTAGGTGCCGATCGAGTCGCCGCGCGCTCCCGCCTCGCCTGCTCGGCGCGCCGAGAACAGCGACACCTGATTGCCGGGCTGCATCGTGTGGCAGATGTCGCACATGCCGGAGCGGGCCCTGGCGGGGTCGGACACACGCAGGACGATGCCGGAGACCACCCCGTCGTGCTGCGTCAGCAGGTACCCGCGGCGTCCGGCACTCGGATCGCGCCAGGCGAAGAAGTCGAGGTAGTCCCAGTCGATCAGAACGAAATCGAGAGGCATCTCCATGACCCGCAGCTCGTCGTCATCGGCGTTGACGAAGGCGGCACGGACGTCGGTCTCGGTGAGCGCTCGCATCCGTCCAGTCTAAGAACTCCGCGCGGCCGGGGCTCCGCGCCGCTATCCCGCGGCCTGCTGCATCGCGTCGTCGGCCTCGGAGACGATGTCGCGCATGGCCGCAGCGGCGGCATCCGCATCTCCGCTCGCCACGGCGAATGCGACGTCGCGATGCCACTGCACGGCGTTCCGGTCGGCCACGTGCGGCATCAGGTCGTGCGCGGTCCTCCCCCGCAGCACGGCCTCGACGGTTCCGCCGAGGGCTGCGAGCATGCTGTTCCCGGATGATTCGAGAAGGAGCCGGTGAAAGCGGACATCCGCCGACAGATAGCGCTCGTGGTCGGCGTCGTGATCCTCCTGGGCCATCGCCACGACGTGCGAGACCAGCTCGACCTTCTGCTCGGAGCTCGCCGTCTCCGCGGCGAGTCGGGCCGCGAGCGGTTCGATCACGGAACGCAGCTGGCTCAGCTCCCGGAGCTGCTCATCGCGGCCGGGACCCGCGAGGCGCCACGCGATGACCTCGGGGGCGTAGACGTTCCACTGAGCGCGGGGGCGCACCTCGACGCCGGACTTCCGCCGTACCCAGACCAGCCCGAAGGACTCGAGGACGCGGACGGCCTCCCGTGCCGCCGAGCGCGACACTCCTCGTTCCTGCGCCAGCTCCACCGTGAGCATGCGGGAGCCCGGCGGGTGTCGGCCATCGACGATGGCGCGACCGAGCTCCGAGACGAGTGCGTCATGCACGGGACTGGCGGGGCCGGGGGCGCTCATACCTCGAGTATGCACCGGACACCCCTTCACGTGCGTCGTGTGGATGCATTGTGGCTGATATGTTGCGCATTACGTGGTATGCGTGCTTATTATGTACGACATAAGGACGTAGACCACGCCCGGATCAAGGAAGCTCATGGCACTCATCACACCGGTGGCCCACGCGCTCGCGACGGCGGCCACCGACACCCCGACCCTGGATCGCCCGGCAGGGCAGCTGATCACGGCCGCCGTCATCGGCATCGCGATCATCATCGTCCTGATCACCTGGGTGAAGCTGCATCCGTTCCTCTCGCTCACCATCGGCGCGCTCGCCACCGGCGCGATCGCCGGAATGGACATCGCCGCCTCGGTCACCAGCTTCTCGGCGGGCTTCGGCACGACGATGGGCGGCGTCGGCATCCTGATCGCTCTCGGGGCGATCTACGGAAAGCTGCTCGCCGACTCCGGCGGAGCGGACCGCATCGTCGACACGCTCGTCAGCCGTGCGAGCGCCCGCTCGCTCCCCTGGGTCATGGGCCTCATCGGCGCGGTGATCGGCCTGCCGATGTTCTTCGAGGTCGGCCTCGTGCTGCTCGTGCCGGTGATCATCCTGGTCGCCCGCCGCTCCGGCCAGTCGCTCATGCGCATCGCCATCCCGACGCTCGCGGGCCTCTCGGCCATGCACGGGCTCGTCCCCCCGCACCCGGGCCCGCTCGCGGCGATCGACGCGCTCGGCGCCAACCTCGGCCTGACGCTCGCGTTCGGCGTGATCGTGGCGATCCCGGCCGTCATCATCTCCGGCCCGCTGTTCGCCCGCTTCGCCGCACGCTGGGTCGACGTCCCCGTGCCCGAGCTCTTCGTCACCGAAGAGGACGAGGGCGAGACGCAGCGTCGCCGCCCGTCGTTCGGCGCGACCCTGTTCAGCATCCTGCTGCCCGTGTTCCTCATGCTCGCGAAGGCCGTCGCCGACATCTCGGCCGCCGGGTCCGATGCGCCATGGAAGGTCGCGCTCGACTTCCTCGGCACCCCCGTCATCGCCCTGCTGATCGCCGTGCTCGCCGGCTTCTTCATCCTCGGCCGTGGAGCCGGCTTCGACCGCGCGAAGATCAACGACATCGTCGGTTCGTCGCTGGGCCCAATCGCCGGCATCCTGCTCATCGTCGGCGCAGGTGGCGGGTTCAAGCAGGTGCTCGTCGACACGGGCATCGGCAACGTGATCGCCCAGTTCGTCTCGGGATCCTCGGTCTCGGTGCTCGTGCTCGCGTGGCTCGTCGCCGTGGTCATCCGCATCGCCACCGGCTCCGCGACCGTCGCCACCATAACGGCGGCCGGCATCCTGCAGCCGCTCACCGAGACGCTCGACTCCCCGATGGTCGCGCTGCTCGTGCTCGCGATCGGCTCGGGCTCGGTGTTCCTCTCCCACGTCAACGATGCGGGCTTCTGGCTGATCAAGGAGTACTTCGGCCTCAGCATCCCGCAGACGCTCAAATCGTGGACGGTGCTCGAGTGCCTCATCTCGGTCACCGGCCTCGCCGGCGTCCTCGTCCTGAGCATCTTCGTCTGAGCGCGCCATGATGACCGTCAACGCACCCGTCCTCGTCTTCATGGGCGTCGCCAGCACCGGCAAATCCACGGTGGCCGCGATGCTCGCCGGCCGCCTCGGCTGGGCCTTCGAAGAGGGCGACGACCTGCACCCCGAGGCCAACGTCGCCAAGATGGCGGCCGGCCATGCGCTCAACGACGACGATCGGTGGCCGTGGCTCGATCGCATCGCCGAGTGGATAGACGAGCGCATCGCCGCCGGCGAGCCCGGCATCGTGACCTGCTCCGCTCTCAAGCGCAGCTATCGCGACATCCTTCGGCGCGACAACGTCACCTTCGTGCACTTCGCCGGCGACCGTGAGCTGATCCTCGAGCGGATGCTGCGCCGCCAGGGGCATTTCATGCCCGCGACCCTGCTCGATTCGCAGTTCGCGACGCTGGAAGCGCTCGGAGACGACGAGAGGTCGATCGAGATCGACATCGCGCTCACGCCGGCCGAGCAGGCGGCGCAGATCGCGTCGCGCCTGCGCCTGCATCCCGACTACTGACGCGCAGTCGTCCCGCCTCAGAGACGACACGGAAGCCCCGGACGCCCTCCCGCGTGCCCGGGGCTTTCTGCGCGTCAGCCGATGAGCAGTCCGAGGCCCCGGATGCCGGCCACCACCAGATCGTGGTCATCGGCGGAAGGAAGACCCGACACCGTGACGACGGCGACCACCCCCACCCCGTCGACGCGGAGGGGAACCGCCCCGCCCGCGATCGCATAGGTCGCAGGATCCAGCCACCCGGGCTCGTGCATGTCACGGCCGCCGTTCTCGATGCGCGCCTCGAGCAGAGCGGTGCTGGTCTCGAACCGCAACGCCGTCGCTGACTTCTTCGCGGCCCAGACGTCGTTGTCGCCCGTCGCACCGGGCAGGGAGGCGTGGAACAGGATGCCGGATGCCGTGCGCACGTCGACGGCGACGGGCAGGCCGTCGGTCAGAGCTCTCTCCGCGATCGAGCGCCCGAGATGCCAGGCGTCCCGGCGATCGAACCGGCGCAGTACGAGCTCGAGGTGCTCCGCCTCCAACTGCGCGAGCCTCGCGTGATCACTCATCGGCATGCCTCTCTTCTGGATGACTCGCTTCAGACTGTAGCCGCCCCCTCACGCAGCGCACGCCGAATCTCGAGCACCCCGATGACCGCCGGCAGCGTCGTCGTCGGGCTGTGTCGTGACGCGACGGCTCGCTCAACGCGACTCAGCCGAGCTCTCCGGACCCGTAGGGCCGCACGGGCTGCTGCTTCTGGAACGCGTACTCTCCGCCCTGTCGTCCTCCGAACGGGCGCCCGTGGTCGGCGAACTCCTCTCGGTAGTACGCCATCCGCCACGTACCGATCTCGATGCGAGACCCGGTCCGCAGGATCCTGGCGTCATCCTTGCTGTGCGGGAGATTCGGCCGGCCGCCGCCGGTCGGTGCATAGGAGTAGAGGACGTATTCGTCGTCATCGTTGTGCCGGACCTCGGCGTGACGAGCTTCCAGCCCTTCCAGACGTAGATCGGCGTCCGGCCCGGAGCCGATCACGGTGGTTCCGGGAAGAAGGTCGAACTCTCGCGGCCTGCTGAGGTTCCAGTCGCCGGAGCCGACCGCGAAGATCAGTCGGGGTCGGCCGGACCCGGGGAGATAGTGAGTGGTCGTGACCCGTCGACGAACGCCCCGGGACACGGTCGGTACGAGCGGGAACAGCGTCGAGGGAGGTGACGGCAGACGGAAGACATCTCCGCGTTCGCGGTGCTGCGCCTCGGACAGCAACGTGGCGAGGTGTCCGAGTTTGATGTGGGAAGACCCGGCGATCGCCCGCCCGACGGGCCCGGACTTCACGTCGCCGAGCTGAATGAGAGTCCCCCGCGGCCCTTCGACGCGTACGGTCAGACCGCGCCGCGCGAGCCCGTCGGCCAGCGGGCCGAGCTGAGTCAGATCGCGGCGGCTCACCCCGGCGAAACGGGGAGTCGCCTCGAAGGTGACGACGACCTCTCGGCCCGCGGCTCGGACGGTGAATCGCACCGGATCACCGCCGTCAGAGCTGGACTGCTCCACGGTGAGGTCGATATCGAGACGGAGCATCGGAATCGATGCCCCTCAGGCCGAGCCCGAGTCGCCGGAGGCACTGTCGCTGGTCGTCACTCGCAGAGTTCCGTTGAACTTCCAGGTCGCCCGCGGGGCATCCGGCCCGATGTCGCGGGGCACCTCGACAGTCATGTCGTCGAACGTGTAGTTGACTGCTGCGCCGCGACCCGTGAGATAGGACCACATCTCCCGGCCGAGGTCGGTCCAGTCGGTGATCGATGCACCGGTGGGCCCGGAGGCGGAGTCGAACAGTTCCGCGGGGTCAGTCGACTCGCTCATGGGATGCTCCTTTGCTAGATCCATGTCTGTGAATACGAGTATGCGCCTGGGCTCCATGGCTGTCCAGA
Source organism: Microbacterium sp. Root553 (assembly GCF_001426995.1). Taxonomy (NCBI): domain Bacteria; kingdom Bacillati; phylum Actinomycetota; class Actinomycetes; order Micrococcales; family Microbacteriaceae; genus Microbacterium; species Microbacterium sp. Root553. The sequence goes on from NZ_LMFY01000001.1 coordinate 205,478, forward strand.
GCTATCTGGACAGGGTTGAGAAAGGGTGTCGAGACGCCTTCCTGCGCCTTTCCCCGAGTGGCAGAGCCGGTGTGTCACACCTCAGTGAGATCTTCGAAGATGTAGTGCTCTGCAAGAACGGTCATTGCGGGGGCGGAGCAATGGTGAAGAGGAACAGCGACAACAGCGATGGGCCCACTGTCGCAAACAGCAGCACTCCGACCGCTACGACGAACCCGGTAAGCGAGAAACCAGTGCCCCGCAGCGAATCGTCCGCTTTGAGCGCCTTCCTCGACGCGAGGGCGAACCCGATCGCCGCGCACGCCAGAAGGGTGACTGATAGCCACCACCCGCTCGTGAGCACCGCCCCCAGCGCGAGAAGGCAGCTTGCGAAGGCGTTTCGGTCGTATCGGCCTTTTCGTTGTACTTCCACGTCGATCCTTCTTCGCGTGTGTCCAGCAGGCGATGGTCAGCCTGGCGGGCACACGCGCATCGCTCGCCAGGTGGTCGTCCAGCCCCCACCCGAGTTGACACGCAATCACAGGGAGAGGTCTTCCGGGAGGCTACCGGAGCTCCATGAGCCATGGACCGTCGCCAGGGCGGGCGGTGACGACGTTGAGCTCGCTCGAATCATCGTGAGCGACTTGTCGGACACCGCTCCTACGGCGACGTTGATCTCGCCGTTGCGGGTGTTCGAGATCGCACCCTCGCTCGCGATCCGCGCTATCGAAAACCCCATGCACACCGGGATCGCGTCGGATCATCCATCTGCTGTCGCCACTCTCAGCGATGAACACATCTGTCTCGAAATCTGTAGCTCGAAGCATCGAATCCACAGGCCAACGGCACCACACAGGTCACGCGACCATCCCCCTGAAGATGGACACGGCTACGGCTCGCTCATTGTCAGACACGCCCTAGACGAGGTGCTGCGCGATGCCGAGCATGATGCCTGGGCATGGCGTTACTGACGCGTCCCCGCGGCTGCCCGCGCGTCGTCCCGGTTGCGGCGGCATCAGATCCAATCCATCGGTCAAGCGGGCGATGCCTGAGAGACGCTTTGGATAGCGTCCCGGAGTTCCTCAGAGCGGTCGCTGCGGATAACCCGCGAGCCCTCGTTCGTCAGCGTCAGCCACACAGCGGAGCCAGAGGACCACAAGACGAATCGGTCCGAACCGACGATGCGCCACCCCAGGCCACCGGCCTGCGAAGGACTCACATCTGCGGCTTCGACCTTGTCAACGTCAGTGACGGGAATGTGCATGACACGGAACAGTGAGAGATGCGCATCGATGTGCGTTGCACTCACCGAGACCCTGGTTCGCCTGTCGAGGCCGATGAGTCCGGCCCCGAGGATCAGGATGAACCCGGCGATGAGGAGCCCGATGACCCACCCGCCGATCTCCTCTCCGTTGCCGACCACGACCGGCGCTGAGATCGCGGTGATGACGGCCAGGAACACCAGCGTCGATACTCCTGCGACTGCCAACCACCGCGGACCGATGAGGGTTTCACGAAACACCACGGGATACCTCCTCCGTCGAGTCTCCCTTGTGGCGATCGTCGTGCACCACATGTTCGCCCACCGCGGTCAGGGCCTCGTGAGTAACTATCCACTAAACAGCCACGCACGCGACAAAGCGCCTCACCTGAGGTACGGGAGTACGTCGGGCGTGATGTCCACTTCGACGCCCTCCGCTTCGTACTTCTCGAGTTGGCGTACAACCTGAGCTGTTCATTGGCGATACGGTGAATCCAGGCTTCCATTGACTCATCGGTGAGGCCGACCGACGTCTTGACCTAATCCAAGTCAATGGTGAAGAGCATCTCGTGCGCGCTCTTGTTCCGGAGCCGGTTGAAGCTCCGGATTGCTCGAATCAGAGGGACGTCCACGGCAGCGGTCGCTTCGGCCAAGGCCAACTTGTGTTCAAAGCGGGCGTTGCCCCAGTCGATAGCGTCCGGCCGTTCGAGCTTGGTGCGCGTCACATATTCGAGCAGAGCCTCGATCCAGAGATGACCACGAAGCAGCACACCCCTGTCATCCGCATCCCGCAGCGCGTCAACCAACTCGGCGAAGTGCACATTCGTTCAAGTCGGCGCTCTTGATTCCCACGCATCGAACGTAGAGGACAAGACATCATCACGCATCCAGCCAGGTAAAGCGGAGGCCCGCCTGCGAGCGCATATCTTGGCTGCACTCAGTCGCTCTGCTTCCGCAACGTCGCCGCGAGCGCCAGTCTCCAGTTTTCCTGCTGACTCCGCCGCGCGGATCCAGGTCTACGAAAAGTGTGTATGGATTTCGCCGGTGATGCAAAGGGCGATCCGGGTCCCCCGAAATGGGGGACAGACGACTTGAGGCCCTCGCTCGTAGCGTCAACGAAACGCGCAGGATGGCATCAGCGCACGAACCACGTGCACCACTCTTGCTCGCAGGAAGGACGAACTCATGAGTCCGAAGGTTGTTAGCAAAAAGGGAGCAGGTCTAGCCCTTGCACTTGCTCTGCTCGCCGGCACCACGGCCGCTCCGGCGAATGCGGACACAGATTCCCCTCAGGCCGGTCCACCACCCATTGATCTCACATCACAGCAGGAAGCGTCGATCCGCGCCGAGTTCCAGCGCTTCGGCGTCGACCCGTCCGACCAGGACGCACTCATCCACGGTCTGGAGACCGGAGAAGAGTGGGACAGCTCAACGGATGTCGCGCCAGCTTCAGTCTCGAACCAGGTCATCGACGGGATCGATTACACCATCAGTCGGTACGAAGACGGATCGTTCCTCGCAGCAGGACTCGAAGTCCCGCAGACCGCGAACCCGAACGCTCGTGCGATCCAGAGCTGCGCGACCTCGGGCACCAGTGCAGGTGTGGCATACCGAACCAAGTGCCTCATCATCGTCACGAACGGGGCGACCTCCGCGCAGTTCCGAGCGAGCATCTCCTGGTGGGCGTCCGGTACCTCCATCTACGACGTAGGCGCAGGGTTCGTGAACTCCGACGTAGGAGTGGTCAGCGCGGGCAACTTCTCCTCCTCTACCGCACCGGGGACCACGAAGTGGACACAGTTCAATTGGACCACCACCATTGACGGCTGGTATCAGGCGACCAGGTATGTCCGACTGACCCTCAGCACCGGTGGACCGTCCACCTCCTCGAACTACTAAGAACGGACCAGCATGTACAAGTGGAAGCGCGGTACAGCTCTCGTCACCGCAGTCGTAGCGGCTTTCGGGGCAGGTTTTATGCTCGCCCCTGCTGCAAGCGCAGCAACGCCTTCGGCGACCATCGAGCTCAGCCAGGACGACATCGACTACTACTACTCGGTCGCCGAGCGATTCGGAGTTCCCGCGGCGGTCCAGGAGTCCCTCCTGGAGAAAGTGAAGGCGGGGATTCCTCTCGACTCGTCGACCGGCGTGGCACCAGTCTCGACAGTGACGACCGAAGTCGACGGTTTCGAGCGCACCGTCGAGACCTTCCCGGACGGTTCAGTCATCGGGACAGATATCGAGATCCCGCAAGTAATCGAGGACGGAGTATCCGCTCGCGGCGTTGCAGGCTGCGTGACAGGCGCCAGCGCTGGTGTCTATTACGGACAGGACTGCTGGGTGTATTCGTCGTCGCTGACGATGGGCGCATCGTTCTATGCCAGCTACTCGCAGTGGTCGACTGGCTCAAGCGTGTGGAACTGGCACACACCTGAAGTCAACATCGTCGGTGGCACAGTCAGCAATCAGGTCTGGAGTCACGCCACCGGAACCAACAGCAGCATCACCCTCAAGTGGAACTCTCACATCGGCGGCATCGTCACCGTGGGGACTTGGTTGCGTTTGAACGCCAGCCCTGGTGGGATTTCACAGACCCGTGGTGGAACCTGGTAACCAAGAATCGAGAGTCTCATGACACACGCACTCCTAGTTCTCGCAGTCATCGTGGTTCTGGCCGCGGTTGCGGTCGGCTTCGTGTACCTCATCGTCCGTGCCACGCGTAACCGGCGATAGCAGAGAGCGCCTGCGGCTTCGGTATGCGGCAGCTGTCAAATCGGACAGCTGCCGCATACTCGAGCGCATCGGCCGTTGACAGCCGAGGACTAGTCGAAGTGCACCTTTCGCCTGATGTGGGTGACAGGTTAGATGGCGTGCGCGAAGTCCTGAACCGCGCGAGCGAGCCGCCACGCATATTCGAGGAACTGGCTTTGCAGCGGACTCCGCCCCGCGGACACTCCCTGGCTCGCCGTCAGCATCCAGAAGGTGCTCGCGTCCATGCTCGTCTCCCCCTTGCCGCCATGGTGCGCGGCGACGCCGTTGCGGACCTGACGGAGAGCGGTCATGAAGTCTTTGTCAGTGTTGATGGGTTTGAGTTCTTCTTTGAGCTTCTGCGAGGCAGCGAGATACTTCGCCGGTGACGCGTGCGATGGAGTGCCGGGCCGGCTGATCTCACGAATGGCGTCGCTGATACGCTTCGGGACCTTCTGCAAGGCCTCATGCAGGTGCAGGGCCAGATACTTCTCCCAGACGTACCTGTCGTCCGATGACACCATCAGTCTGTGGATGAGAGCCTTCGTCTCGTAGTCGATTAGCGCCAGGTAAAAGATGAGCTCGACCACTGGTCGATGCGATGCCCAGTCGGGGCGCTGCTTGAGCGTCAAAATTACGTGGGCGGCGTCCTGCGCTGCCTCACGTGCCGCGGCGACAGCATGCTGAAAAGCCGGCTCATCGAACTCGTCCTCGAAGGTCACCCTGCTGCTGCTTCCATACGGCGCAGCGTGTTTTCCAGCGCGGCGGCCGCGTCGGGACGCGAGCACTGCACTCTCCAGTTGAGTCCCTGCACGTTGGTCAGGTCGAGGTTGCTGTAGAGCATGATGGGGAGCACGGGATTGTTGGAAAAGCGACGGTCCGGTCCACCTTTCTTGTTGACGTACTGCCAGGTCTGTCCGACCTTCACTGAGTCGCGAGGGGTGACGCCGGGCGCTTCGATGAACTGCTGCTGCCGACCCTGCACACGCAGGTGCGCGTACGAGACATCCGTGTAGGTCTTCCCGTCACGGACGAGAACACGGTCGGGCAGAAAGTGAAGACTCGTCTTCCCCGCGATGACAGTGGGCACGGCCACATTAGTCGCGAGATTCTTCGGACCGCTCAACGATGCACTCGCGTCAACCTTCTGGACGATGTTGCTCGCGCCAGCGTTGCGCTTGTGCTGATGCAGGGTGTGCACCTGGCCCGATGCCACTGTCCGCCACAGCTTCGTTGCGTCGGTGAACCATCCCCAGTTCGTCACCAGCTCATCGAACTGTTGGGCGGCGGCGTCGTTCACGTCGTAGAACACGACGGCCTTCGTCTTAGCTGCGTCACGCAGGAACAACCACCAACACAAAGGGATGGCGAGGAGCCAAACGATGAGTCCGAACGGGAGGGTCGCCGCACCCAGGAGGGCGGCGGCCGCGAGGATCCACCATGCGAGACGGGTGTGACGCGCTGCCGCATTGAGTTGCTCGACGATCTCCCCACCACCGGTGGGCTGCATGTCGATGGTGGTCGCGCCCGTCACGTCTTCGAGTACGACCGCGCCCGGGTTGTATGGCACGTATGCGGGTGCCGAAGCGAGGCCGGCCCGCAAGCCGCCGGTCGGGGTAGAGCCGAGAGAGGTGCGGTAGTAGACCCCGTTCGCGCCCATGTGGACGTAGTTGCCGCGTGGCCCGGAACCCAGCCGAAAACCGGGGACTCCCACACTGACGCCCACACCCGACTTGCTCAGGTTGAAACGGAACGGACCCGCTTTGACACTCTTGCGAACGTAGAACCCCACGGTCGTCGTCTCCCCTGCTCCACAACGGTTGCGGCGCCTTTCACTTGACGTCACGCGGCCCAGGCTGACGACGAAGACAAGCACCTCAGAATCCCTCACCCAATGCGTGAAGAATTCTCATTATGGCGTTGCTGCGAGCACTCCCCGTTCACTGGGACGTCGCCTCGTCCACCATCATCGCTAGTTTGCTCAGAACCCGAATTCCTTACACACTTTCTTCGCCCACCCGCCGGCGCGAGTGCTCGCGTCATGATGAGTCCAGTGCGTGAGACATGGGGCACAGATGTACTTCGAAGTGAGCAACGACGCCGGCGGCCACCCGACATGGAAGCTGTTCGGCGAGAACCACGAGATGGTCGCGTGGGCTGGAGAGCTTCGCGAGCACGTACAACGCGCAGCGCGCCGCGCGCCGCGCGCGCATTCCGAGCGGCAGCAGACGTCGCCCTTTACGAGGTCTATCTCGATGGCGCAGCCAAGTACAGATGGCGCGCGCTCCGCGCAGACAACAAGGTGGCGGCCTCCGGCGAGGCGTTCGCCAACCGATACAACGCCGAACGCGCGACGGAGAACGTACGCTCCGGCGCGGGTCGTGCGACGGGTCTCTGAGAGAGGACACCCCGCGCTACTAGGCGCCTTACTGTTCTAGAGGTACTCGCTTGAGGTGACTGAGCCCTCTGATCTCGAACTAAGCGACGCAGTCTTCGGCGAATGAGCGCACCTGGGCGCAGAAATCGTCATGGTCGCCCTCGCGGGGGCTGTGCTGCTCACGGCGAGGACCCTGGACTAAGCCTCTCAGGAGCCTGACCCCGAGCGCTTCGGTGCAACGTTGCGAAATAGGTGTGTAAGGAAGTCGCAGCAGGCGCAAAGGGTGCGGGATGGGACCGCTCTCCCGCGCGGATACTGAGATCGGAGGCCGAGAAGGAACTCCGACGGGGCGCACGAATGGCCCCCGGTCATCTCACATCCTGACCCGGGAGGCATCATGAAACGCACCATCACGGCCATCGCTGCACTCGTTCTCGCGCTGGTTCTTTCGCCTGCAGCGGCCAACGCGGAGACCGACGAGCTCCACCCGGACGTCGAGTACGCGTTGGAGGCCGTCCCCGGAGGTATCGCGGTCAGCGACACCGAGGTCGTGTGGCCCGCGCTCGGGATGATTCTTGAGGCTGAGTCTGCGATGCAACGAGCCGTCGGAAGCTGCGCCACCGGAACGTACTGTGCGTACGCCCAGCCTGGCCTTAACGGCACAAAGCTGACCTTCACGATCTGCGCCAATGTGAGCACCTCCGCCCTGCAGACCGTGGGATCCATCGCCAACGGTCGAACTTCGGGTAGCGTGCGCGCGCGCAACTCTTCGGGGACGACACTTGCGACGGCTGGGGCGAACGGTTCCGCGAACGTCGGCGGAGGCACCACCAACCTCCTCTGCACTCTCTGATTCGCCGGATAGCCTGAGGGGACGAGCAGGGTGAGCGAGACGGCGGTGATCATGCGGGGCAGTCTTTTCGACAACCTCCGCGTCGTCATGGACAACGGCGATTACTTCCCGTCAATCACTTCGTCACGCTCCAGCGGTTCCTCCCAGACGACCGGCCCCAACAAGGCCGTCGTATTCCGCGGCCTCTTCGACGAGTACTGGCCTGTGGTTCGGCACCACCTCTCCTGCTTCCTCGAAAGTCAGGAGGAAGCTGACGAGATTGCCGCAGAGGTATTCGTCGTCGCTTGGCGGAAGCTGAGTCCTCGGAAGCCGATGGGCCTGCGGTGGTTCATTCGCACCGCGGACAACAAGCTCCGCGATGTCGACCGCAGTGCTCGCTCGCGGGGACGGGCACTGGATGCACTCAGCCGCGGTCTCCAGAACGCGGCGGACAGAATTCACCCGCTGGAGGCGTTGGCCCTTCGCCAGGCGATGAAGATCCTCAACGCGCGTGAGCGTCAGGTCGTCGTCCTCACGTATTGGGACGAGCTCAACGCCGGGGAGGTCGCGGAGGTACTGCATTGCAGTCCGGCGGCCGTCTGGACCACACTTACCCGAGCACGCACGAAACTGCGAACGCAGCTGGTAACGAAGGAGGGCGAACGATGAACATCTCCGACGACGAGCTCGACCGACTGTTTCGCGCCTCGAAGCCCGCGTCCGCGGAGCGCTTCGCCCCACTCACCGCGCGCGAGATTGCCATTCGTGAAGGCATCATTCGACAGACCTTCGCTCCCTCTCCCACCCGTCGCCGACGCGTCGGCTGGGCATGGGGCGGAGTCACCGCTGCTGTCGCGTCCATCGCGGTCATCACCCTCATCGCGGTGAACGTCCTTGGCCCCACGCAATCCGCCGTCGCCCTCACTCCCCCACCCCTTCAATACGCCAACGCACAACCGCTGGACGCCGTGGTCGCCGACGCGCAGCAGAAACTTGACCTGTCCGCTGAGGTCGCCCAGCAGTCCGAAGTAAGAGCCATCGGCTGGGGATGGAACATCGACATCGCGAAGGAGCACGTCGAAGTGGTTCCGCAGGAGTCGCTGTTCGAGTGGTCGCCAGAAACAGGTTCGGTCAGCACCGTCATCGCCGCCGAGTCCTACTGGGCAGATGGTGAGCGACCGGAGGGCGTTACGGAGAGCCCCTACAAGCCAGGCGATGTGATCAGTGAAGTCCAGACGAACCCGGAGGATCTCGATATCCCCGCCGGGGTGATGGCTCTAAAAGGCGCAAGCCGCGAGGACCTATCCGCGGCTCTGGCGGACATCGGTGCCACGCCCGACTCCTCGTCCGGAGAGCTTCTCCTCGCCATAGGCCAGCTCCTGAGCTACTGGACCTTGACGGACGAGCAGCACGCCACCCTCATCAGCATGCTGGTCGATGCGGGCGGAGTCACCGTCCTCGGCGAGTCGAAGGACCGCTTGGGCCGAGACGTGACGGGCCTTCGCGTCGCTGACGAAAACAGTGAATTCCAGAACACGCTTCTCATCTCCCGCGACACCGGCCGAATCGTCGGCATGGAGAATGAGCTCACCAAGCCGATGGACTTCATCCCCGCCGGCGTCGTCGGATACACGCTGTGGGACGTCGAGTAACCAGCGCCGATTTTCGCCACGCCAGAGGACGCAACAGCGGACGGGCGGGCGCCCTCTGTTCCCACCCCATCTGCCGCCGTAGTGCGCGAAACACGCATTCTCGGGGCACTCGACGAGCGGGCGTCGTTGAACGACAGGGATGACCTGAGCTGTAATCGCAGCGAACCGCGGCCTCGACTGTGAGTTCGTTGACGATTTTGGGTACGCCGTCCGGGGCGATGGTCTTCGGGATGCGCAACGCGGCGGCCATGAGTGGACATAACAGAGGTCGGGACTGCTGACGGTTTGGTTGACTCCAACGCTGTGAGGATTTCGGTTCTCACGGGAGGATGGTCAATGTGCCCAAAGCATTCCCCAAGGAGTTCCGGAATGATGTCGTCGCGGTCGCGCGTCGGGGCGACGCCCCGATCAGCCGGATCGCGAAAGACTTCGGCGTCTCGGAGTCGTGCCTGCAACGCTGGCTCAAGATCACCGACATCGAAGACGGCATCAAGCCCGGTGTGACCCAGGCCGACGCAGCCGAGCTGCGAGAGGCGCGCAAACGCATCCGGTTACTCGAGCAGGAGAACGAGATCCTCCGCCGAGCGGCGGCGTATCTGTCACAGGCCTCACTCCCCAAATGATGTTCCCGCTGGTCCATGAACTGGCCGCTGACCGGATTCTTCCGGTGGCGTGCGAACCCCGTGTCGCAACGCGACTGGGACAACTGGCAGCATCGGAACGGCGCGTATGGCGGCTGTGCTCTGAACAGAAACTGTGGTCGGTGTTCTCGAAGAAACGCGGCCTGAACCGGAAAGCCGGACCGCCCGTCCACGACGATCTCGTGCTCCGCGACTTCACCGCGACACGGGCGGACCAGTTGTGGTTGACCGACACCACCGAGCACTGGACGGACGAGGGGAAGCTGTATCTCTGCGCGATCAAAGACGTCCACTCGAACCGGATCGTCGGTTACTCGCTCGATTCACGGATGACGGCGGAGCTGGCAGTCGCCGCGCTTCGCAACGCGGTTGCGCTGCGCGAACCCGTCGGAACGACGCTGCACTCGGACCGCGGGTCCCAGTTTCGGTCGCGGAAGTTCGTCGAGCTGCTCCGCCAGAGCGGGATCACGGGATCGATGGGGCGCGTCGGCGTCTGCGCGGATAATGCGGCGATGGAGTCGTTCTTCGCGCTGCTGCAGAAGAACGTCCTCAACAAGAAGAGGTGGCACTCGAGACAAGAGCTCCGCCTCGAGATCGTGACCTGGATCGAGCGGACCTACCACCGCCGACGCCGGCAACGACGACTCGGAAGGCTCACACCCATCGAGTTCGAGATAATCAACACACAAGCCGCTCACGCGGCCTGAATACCCCAAACAAGACGAGTCAACCAAACCCTCAGCAGTCCCCATCGTCGAACTCGCGTCCGGTTCGGGCCTTCGGCAAACTGAGGAACCGCCCAGTCCGTCCCGACCGAGACTCATTTGGTACTCACTACACTCGGCACCCCAGCCAGCGCACCGATCATGTGAGACTGCTTATGATCGGCAGCGGCCACGATGGTTGTCTCAAATAGGCAAGCAAAGCGTTGAAACGAAGAAGAGCCGTCGACTCCTCGACGGCTCTTCTTCGGTATTCCGGTCTAGCTGAGATACGAGAACGTAAGCCGGCTAGAACCGAGAACACCCCTGTGGTGGCGAGTGAGGGATTCGAACCCCCGAATGCTGAGCAGTCTGATTTACAGTCAGATCCCTTTGGCCGCTTGGGTAACTCGCCATTGCACACCCGTCCGACTTGGACAGCCAACCGGGGGCACGATAGATAATCATACCTGCCGGAGGCGGGGGCGAGAAATCGGATCGTCAGCTGCCGAAGACGCCCCGGTCAGCATCGGCCAGGGACTCCGGGGTGCGCAGCAGACCGCCCTCCGCTCGGCACGTGGCGGCTGCGACCTCCATGGCTCGCACGAGGACCCGCCGCCATCCCTCGGCATCCACGGGGGTGCCGTCGGCAAGGCCCGCGGCCACCGCCGCCAACGTCGCATCGCCCGCCCCGACGGTGTCGACCACTCGGCCGGGCAGCGTGGAGATCGGTGCGGTGACGACCGCGCCGTCCGTCTCGAGCGTCGCGCCGTCGGACCCCGCGGTCGCGAGGACCGCGCGCACGCCGAGGGAGCGCAAACGGGAACGCAGCGCGTCGAGATCGCCGTCATACAGGAGCCCCGCGTCGTCGACGCCGACCTTGACGATCGATGCCCCCGCGGCCACGCGCTCGAACCCGCGCACGAACTCCTCTCGATCGCTCAGCATCCCCGCTCGGGGGTTGGGGTCGATCGCCAGGCGCGCATCGCCCACGGCGTCGACGAGGGCGTCGACCTCGGCAGGGACGTCGAAGGGGAAACAACTGACGGCGACGAGTCCGGCGTCCGAGATCGCCTGCACGGCCTGCTCCGAGTAGCGGATGCTGCGCCGCTGCGCCGCCTCGTTGAAGACGTACACGGGTTCGCCGTCAGCACCGCGTTCGACGATCGCCCGGGACGAGCCGTTCGGCGCTGTGCTCGAGATCAGCGTCACGCCGTGGTCGTCGAGGTACTCGCGGATGTGGGCACCCGCCTCGTCATCGCCGACCATGGCGATGAGCGTCGTCGGAACGCCGAGGCGACGCAGCCCCACCGCGACGTTCAGCGCAGCACCGCCGACCAGCTCTCGCACGCCGCCGTCACCGCGGATCTCATCGATCAGCGCATCGCCGATCACGACGGCGCCGGGTGCTCGGGAGGATTCATCACTCATTCCGCCGAGACTACCGCGCCACGAGCTTCCGTGTCGGCACGGTCCGCCTGCGCCGCGAGGCATCGACCGCGCGCTACGGTGAGCGCATGAACGCGCGACTCGCCGCCGGCGCTGCGGCTCTCCTGCTCACCGCTGTCTTGGCCGGCTGCGGGGGCCCCGGCGGCGGGTCCGATTCCGGTGGCGCGAGCGCCTCCCCAGATACATCCGCGAGCGCAGACCCGGAGGGCACGTCGAGCCCGTCGCCCTCAGCCTCGCCGACACCGACCTCCACTCCGGTCGCCCTTCCCACCGACTGCCGCGCCATCCTCTCGGATGCCGTCCTCGCGCAGCTCGACGGCATCCCTCTCAACGACGCGGCCTTCGGCCCCTCGGGCGTCGGAGACGACGGCACCCTCACCTGCATCTGGGGCGACCCCGGCGCCGACACCACCAACCTGGTGACCACCGTGTCAGGCATGAACCGCGGCCCTGCGCTCGACATGCTCAACGCGCTCGTCACGAACGAGGGCTTCAGCTGCTTCACGCCCGACGACGGCACGCGGTGCGAGAAGACCTGGCCGAACGCACAGTATCCGGTCACAGACGGACGCACGCTGTTCTGGCGCGACGACATCCTGATCGACACGCGGTACTCCAACCTCGCGCCGGACGGCTACACCTCGAGCATCATCGCGCACCTGTTCGACTGATCCCGCCCGGGCACGACTGCTCCTGTCCGGACACGAAGAAGGCCCCGGGCGGATCGCCCGGGGCCTTCTCACTCACTCAGTACGTCAGTTGTACGTACCCGGCGTGATGTCATCCGTCGAGAACGCGTCGAAGTCGACGTAACCGAAGTCGCCATCCGCGTACGCGCCGTCGGATGCGAAGATCCGGTTCGGGTAGCGCTCGCTCTTGGCTTCTTCCGTCGCCTCGACCGTGACGTCGCGGTACTTCGAGAGACCGGTTCCGGCGGGGATGAGCTTTCCGATGATGACGTTCTCCTTGAGACCGACCAGCGGGTCGCGCTTGCCCTCCATGGCGGCCTGCGTGAGCACGCGGGTCGTCTCCTGGAAGGAAGCTGCCGACAGCCACGACTCCGTCGCGAGCGACGCCTTCGTGATACCCATCAGCTCCGGACGGCCCGACGCGGGGCGCTTGCCCTCTGCCACGGCCTCGCGGTTGATCGCCTGGTAGCGCTTGAGGTCGACCATCTCACCCGGGAGCAGGGTCGTGTCGGCGTGATCGACGACGGTGACCTTGCGGAGCATCTGACGGACGATGACCTCGATGTGCTTGTCGTGGATCGGCACACCCTGCGAGCGGTAGACGCCCTGGACGCCACCGACGAGGTAACGCTGGACCTCACGGGCGCCCATGACACGCATGACCTCCTTGGGGTCGAGCGTTCCGACGAGCAGCGGCTGACCGACGGTGACGTGCTGGCCGTCTTCGACGAGAAGCGTCGCACGCTTCAGCACCGGGTAGATGACCTCCTCGTCGCCGTTATCGGGCGTGAGGATGACCTTCTTGGCCTTGTCGGTCTCGTCGATCGTGATGCGGCCATCGGCCTCGGCGATCGGCGATGCGGCCTTCGGGGTACGCGCCTCGAAGAGCTCCTGCACGCGGGGCAGACCCTGCGTGATGTCATCTGCCGAGGCGGATCCACCGGTGTGGAAGGTACGCATCGTCAGCTGGGTACCGGGCTCACCGATCGACTGGGCCGCGATGATGCCGACGGCCTCTCCGATGTCGACGGTCTTACCCGTCGCCAGCGAACGTCCGTAGCACTGCGCGCAGACACCGACGGCGGAGTCGCAGGTCAGGACCGAGCGCACCTTGATGCTCTCGACGCCCAGGGCGACCAGCTTGTCGATGAGCACGTCGCCCACGTCGTCTCCGGCAGAGGCGAGGATCTCGCCCTTGCTGTCGACCACGTCGGAGGCCAGCGTGCGGGCGAACACCGAGTTCTCGACGTTCGCATCGCGCACCAGCTCGCCCTGCGAGTTCGGAGCGGCGATCGGGAGCTCGAGGCCCTTCGACGTGCCGCAGTCCTCTTCGCGGATGATGACGTCCTGCGAGACATCCACCAGACGACGGGTCAGGTAACCCGAGTCGGCGGTACGCAGAGCGGTGTCGGCCAGACCCTTACGGGTACCGTGCGTCGCGATGAAGTACTCCGCCACCGACAGACCCTCGCGGTACGAGGAGATGATCGGACGCGGGATGATCTCACCCTTGGGGTTGTTCACGAGACCACGCATACCCGCGATGTTGCGGATCTGCAGCCAGTTACCACGAGCACCCGACGACACCATGCGGTTGATGGTGTTGTCCTCGGGGAAGTTCGCCCGCATCGCGGCCTGGACCTCGTCGGTCGCCTCGGTCCAGATCTTGATGAGCTCCTGACGACGCTCGGTGTCGGTCGTGAGGCCCTTCTCGTACTGGGACTGGACCTTCGCGGCCTGCTTCTCGTAGCCCGCGACGATCTCGGCCTTGTTCGGAGGCGTGAGGATGTCGCTGAGGGCGACGGTCACACCCGAGCGCGTGGCCCAGTAGAAACCGGCGTCCTTGATGCGGTCCAGCGACGCAGCGGTCTCGACCTTGGGGTACTCCTCGGCCAGCTTGTTGACGATCTGCGACAGCTTGTTCTTGTCTGCCTGCTCGCGGACGAACGGGTAGCCCTTCGGCAGCGTGTCGTTGAAGATCGCCTGACCCAGCGAGGCGTCGACGAGACCGTGACGCTCGTAGCCCTCGGGGGCTTCGCCCTCGAGGAACGTCAGACCCGGGATGCGGATGCGGACCTTGGCCTGCAGGTCGAGGGTTCCCTCGTCCTTGGCCAGGATCGCCTCGCCCACCGAACCGAATGCACGGCCCTCACCGGCTGCGCCCGCCTTGACCGTGGTCAGGTGGTGCAGACCGATGATCATGTCCTGCGAAGGCAGGGTGACCGGACGTCCGTCGGACGGCTTCAGGATGTTGTTCGACGCGAGCATCAGCACGCGGGCCTCGGCCTGAGCCTCGACCGAGAGCGGCAGGTGCACCGCCATCTGGTCACCGTCGAAGTCGGCGTTGAACGCCGCGCAGACGAGCGGGTGCAGCTGGATGGCCTTACCCTCGACGAGCTGGGGCTCGAACGCCTGGATGCCGAGACGGTGCAGCGTGGGCGCACGGTTCAGCAGCACGGGGCGCTCGCGGATGATCTCCTCGAGCACGTCCCAGACCTCGGGACGGGTGCGCTCGACGGCGCGCTTCGCGGCCTTGATGTTCTGCGAGTGACCGAGGTCGATCAGACGCTTGATGACGAACGGCTTGAAGAGCTCCAGAGCCATCTGCTTGGGCAGACCGCACTGGTGCAGCTTGAGCTGCGGTCCGACGATGATGACCGAACGGCCCGAGTAGTCGACGCGCTTGCCGAGCAGGTTCTGGCGGAAACGACCCTGCTTACCCTTCAGCATGTCGCTGAGGGACTTCAGGGCGCGGTTGCCGGTACCGGTGACGGGGCGACCACGACGACCGTTGTCGAACAGTGCGTCGACGGCCTCCTGCAGCATCCGCTTCTCGTTGTTGACGATGATCTCGGGGGCACCGAGGTCGATCAGGCGACGGAGACGGTTGTTGCGGTTGATCACACGACGGTAGAGGTCGTTGAGGTCGGAGGTCGCGAAGCGGCCACCGTCGAGCTGCACCATCGGGCGCAGCTCCGGCGGGATCACCGGAACGACGTCGAGCACCATGGCGGCCGGGCTCATACCGGTCTCCAGGAACGAGCTGACGACCTTCAGGCGCTTGATCGCGCGGATCTTGCGCTGGCCCTTGCCCTCGGAGATCTGCAGACGCAGGTTCTCGGCCTCGGTGACGAGGTCGAACGCCGCGAGGCGACGCTGGATCGACTCGGCGCCCATGTAGGCCTCGAAGTACTGACCGAAGCGGTCCTGCAGCTCGTGGAAGACGTCGTCCTCGGGACGGAGCGCTCCGACCTCGAGCGTGCGGAAGTCCTCCCACACGCGCTCGAGCTTGGCGATCGCCTCGTCGGCACCCTTGCGGATGAGCGACATCTCCTTCTCGCCGGCGTCCTTGACCTTCTTCTTCGCGTCGGCCTTGGCGCCCTCTGCCTCGAGGGAAGCGAGCTCCTCCTCCAGGCGCGCCAGGCGCTCGGCGATCTTCGCGTCGCGACGGTCTCCGAGCGTCTTCAGCTCGAGACGGATGTTGTTCTCCTGCGTGCCCAGGTCGCGGTGACGAGCTTCCTCGTCGACCGAGATGACCATGTAGGCGGCGAAGTAGATGACCTTCTCGAGGTCCTTCGGCGCCATGTCGAGCAGGTAGCCGAGACGCGAGGGGACACCCTTGAAGTACCAGATGTGGGTGACGGGAGCGGCGAGCTCGATGTGACCCATGCGCTCACGACGGACCGAGGACTTGGTGACCTCGACGCCGCAGCGCTCGCAGACGATGCCCTTGAAGCGGACACGCTTGTACTTTCCGCAGGCGCACTCCCAGTCGCGGGACGGGCCGAAGATCTGCTCTCCGAAGAGACCGTCCTTCTCCGGCTTCAGGGTGCGGTAGTTGATGGTTTCAGGCTTCTTGACCTCGCCGTAGGACCAGGCGCGGATGTGGTCCGCGGTGGCCAGGCCGATGCGAAGCTCATCGAAAGTGTTTGACTCGAGCACAAATTCTCCTGTGTAGGAATTCTTCTGAAGAAATCGGGGAGGCGGGTCGCCGTCCGAGCGTCACGCCCGGACGGCGACCTGGGCCTTAGATCTCGTCGATCGAGGCGGCCTCGAAGCGGCTGGAGATGTTGATGCCGAGCTCCTCCGCAGCGCGGAAGGCCTCATCATCGGTGTCACGCAGGTTGACGAGCGTGCCGTCGGCCGAGAGGACCTCGACGTTCAGGCAGAGCGACTGCATCTCCTTCATGAGCACCTTGAAGGACTCGGGGATGCCGGGCTCCTGGATGTTCTCGCCCTTGACGATCGCCTCGTACACCTTGACGCGGCCGAGGATGTCGTCGGACTTGATCGTGAGGAGCTCCTGCAGAGCGTAAGCGGCGCCATAGGCCTCGAGGGCCCAGACCTCCATCTCACCGAATCGCTGTCCACCGAACTGCGCCTTACCACCGAGCGGCTGCTGGGTGATCATCGAGTACGGTCCGGTCGAACGCGCGTGGATCTTGTCGTCGACCAGGTGGTGCAGCTTCAGGATGTACATGTAGCCCACCGAGATCGGCGCCGGGAACGGCTCACCGGAGCGGCCGTCGAACATCTGGGCCTTTCCGCTGGAGTCGATCAGACGGATGCCGTCGCGCGTCGGGATGGTCGCGTCGAGAAGACCGGCGATCTCCTCCTCGCTCGCACCGTCGAACACCGGGGTGGCGACCTTGGTGCCGGGGGCTGCCTCGAAGGCATCCTTCGGGAGGCGGGTGGCCCACTCGGGGGTTCCCTCGACCTTCCAGCCCTGCTTGGCGATCCAGCCGAGGTGCGTCTCGAGAACCTGGCCGAAGTTCATTCGACCGGGGATGCCGAGCGGGTTCAGCACGATGTCGACCGGGGTTCCGTCCGCGAGGAACGGCATGTCCTCGATCGGGAGGATCTTGGCGATGACACCCTTGTTGCCGTGACGGCCGGCGAGCTTGTCGCCCTCGGTGATCTTGCGCTTCTGGGCGATGTAGACCACGACGCGGCGGTTCACGCCGGAACCGAGCTCGTCGTCGCCGTCCTCGGCGTTGAACTCCTTGACGGCGATGATCGTGCCCTGCTCACCGTGGGGCACCTTCAGAGAGGTGTCACGGACCTCGCGGCTCTTCTCGTTGAAGATCGCGCGGAGCAGACGCTCCTCCGCCGACAGCTCGGTCTCGCCCTTCGGCGTGACCTTGCCGACGAGGATGTCGCCGGGGCGGACCTCGGCACCGATGCGGATGATGCCGCGCTCGTCGAGGTCCTTCAGCAGCTCGGGGCTGACGTTGGGGAGATCACGGGTGATCTCCTCCTTGCCCAGCTTCGTGTCGCGGGCGTCGACCTCGTACTCCTCGATGTGGATCGAGGAGAGGGTGTCGTCCTTCACCAGGTCCTGGCTGAGGATGATCGCGTCCTCGAAGTTGTAGCCCTCCCACGTCATGAACGCGACGAGGAGGTTCTTCCCGAGTGCCAGCTCGCCGTTCTCGGTGGCGGGACCATCGGCGATGACCTCTCCGACCTCGACGCGGTCGCCCTCGTTGACGACGACCTTCTGGTTGTACGACGTGCCCTGGTTGGAGCGGTCGAACTTGCGCAGGTGGTAGTCCTGCGTGCCGCCCTCGTCGAGCATGACGGTGACGCGGTCCGCGGAGACCTCGGAGACGACACCCGGCTTCTCGGCGGTGAGCACGTCACCGGCGTCGATGGCGGTGTAGCCCTCCATACCGGTTCCGACGAGCGGCGAGTCGCTGCGCAGCAGCGGCACGGCCTGACGCTGCATGTTGGCACCCATGAGGGCGCGCTGCGCGTCGTCGTGCTCGAGGAAGGGCACGAGCGAGGTCGCGACCGACACCATCTGGCGCGGCGAGACATCGATGTAGCCGATCTCCTCCGGGAGGAACAGGTCGACCTCACCGCTTCCGCCCTTGGGGCGGGCGAGCACGTGGCTCTCGCGGAAGCGGCCGTTCTTGTCGAGCGGGGCGTTGGCCTGCGCGATGTTGAAGTCGACCTCTTCCGAGGCGGTCAGGTAGTCGATGTGCTCGGTGACGACGCCACCCTCGACCTTGCGGTACGGGGTCTCGATGAAACCGAACGAGTTGATGCGCGCGAACGTCGCGAGAGCACCGATCAGACCGATGTTCGGGCCTTCAGGCGTCTCGATGGGGCACATGCGGCCGTAGTGCGACGGGTGGACGTCACGGACCTCGACGCCTGCACGGTCACGGCTCAGACCACCGGGGCCGAGGGCCGAGAGGCGGCGCTTGTTGGTCAGACCCGCGAGCGGGTTGTTCTGATCCATGAACTGCGACAGCTGCGAGGTTCCGAAGAACTCCTTGATCGCGGCGACGACGGGGCGCACGTTGATCAGGGTCTGCGGCGTGATCGCCTCGATGTCCTGCGTGGTCATGCGCTCGCGGACGACGCGCTCCATGCGGGACAGACCGGTGCGGACCTGGTTCTGGATCAGCTCGCCGACCGCGCGGATGCGACGGTTGCCGAAGTTGTCGATGTCGTCGGTGGCGATCCGGATGTCGGCCTTCTTGCCCGAGCGGATGCCGGGGAAGGTCTCTTCGGTGCCCGCGTGCAGACGCACGAGGTACTTGATCGTCGCGACGATGTCCTCGACGGTCAGCACCGACGAGTTCAGCGGCTGGTCGAGACCGAGCTTGTGGTTGATCTTGTAGCGACCCACCTTGGCCAGGTCGTAGCGCTTCGGGTTGAAGTAGAAGTTGTCGAGGAGCGCACGCGCGGCCTCGGCGGCGACCTGCTCGCCCGGACGCAGCTTGCGGTAGATGTCGCGGAGCGCATCTTCCTTCGTGACGATGGTGTCCTTCGCGAGCGTCTCCTCGATCGAGGTGTAGCCGGCGAACTCCGTGAGGATCTCCTCGCTGGTCATGCCCAGCGCCTTCAGGAACACGGTGACGGACTGCTTGCGCTTGCGGTCGACGCGCACGCCGACCTGGTCGCGCTTGTCGATCTCGAACTCGAGCCATGCACCACGGCTCGGGATCACGCGCGCCGAGACGATGTCCTTGTCGGACGTCTTGTCGGGGGTCTTGTCGAAGTAGACACCGGGCGAGCGCACGAGCTGCGACACGACGACGCGCTCGGACCCGTTGATGATGAACGTGCCCTTGTCGGTCTGGAGCGGGAAGTCGCCCATGAAGACCGTCTGGGTCTTGATCTCACCGGTGAGGTGGTTCATGAACTCGGCCTCGACGTACAGCGGAGCGGCGTACGTCTTGCCACGCTCCTTGCACTCCTCGATCGAGTACTTCTCCGGCTCGAGGTAGGGGTTCGTGAACGACAGCTGCATCGTCTCGCCGAGGTCCTCGATCGGGGAGATCTCCTCGAAGATCTCGCCGAGACCGCTGTTCTCGTTGACGTCGGTGCGGCCGGCCTTCTTGGCCTCTGCGACACGAGCCTTCCAGGCGTCGTTGCCGACGAGCCATCCGAAGGATTCGGTCTGCAGAGCGAGAAGGTCAGGGACCGTCAGCGTGTCGGAGATCTTGGCGAACGAAAGACGGGAAGCTCCGCGTCCGTTCTTGGTGGTGGTGGATGTGGATGCGTTGGGAGCAGCAGCCAAGGGAATAACCTCCGTGAGCCCCGCAGGGCTTCTCGATTCCTTTGTCGTCAGGTGGAGTGTGCGCTCAGAAGCTCAACGAAATGCCGACCACCATATGAGGGCATGGAGAAGCGAGCGCAACTACCAACTATACGCACGATACGGCGACATGGCAAGTGCAGTCCTTGACCAATCTCGGATGCTGCGGTATTGACGCCTGGCGCTCGTGTGGGTGCACGTCCGTACCGGGCGACCGGTCTACCACTGCGAGCCTTCCCCGCGCAAGACCTCCCGGCCGCGGGCGGCCGCGTGCCAGCATCGATCCATGACTCTCCGCCCCCTCCCGCCCCGCGACTCGGACGATGCGTCCGGCATGGAGTCCGGGCTGATGGCGGACATCGCTGCAGGAAGCCAGAGCGCGTTCGCCCAGCTGTACGACGTCACCTGCGCGCAGATCTTCGGACTGATCCTCAGTGTGATCCCCAGTCGCCGTGCGGCCGAGGACGTGCTGCAGGACTGCTACCTGCACGTGTGGGCGCGTGCCGTGGAGTTCGATGCGCGCCGCGGCGACGTGCGCGCGTGGATCTCGGGGATCGCGCACCGCCGTGCCGTCGAGCGGACCCTCTCGGCGACGGCCGGCACTCCCGTGACGCCGCCGTCCGCCGATGGGCTGCACCCGGGCGGTGCCGCCGCAGTCGCGTGAGCGGCTGCGACGGCCTCCCGCCCCGAGCGATCAGGCCCCGGCCGCGCTCGAGATGTTGAGCTCGTTGCCGGGGATCGAGGCCAGCAGACGCCGCGTGTACGGATCACGCGGGTTGGTGAAGATCTCCTCGGACGAGGCCGCCTCGACCAGCGATCCGTCCTTCATCACGCACACGTAGTCGCTGATCAGCCGCACCACCGCGAGGTCGTGCGAGATGAACAGGTAGCTGAGCCCGTACTCGGTCTGCAGATCGCCGAGCAGCGTCAGGATCTGGTCCTGCACGAGCACGTCCAGCGCCGAGACCGGCTCGTCGCACACGATCAGCTCGGGCGACAGCGCCAGTGCCCTGGCGATCGCGACGCGCTGCCGCTGTCCGCCCGACAGCTCTGACGGATACCGCCGCAGCATCGACTGCGGGAGTGCGACGTCGTCGAGGAGCTTGCGCACCCGCGTGCGGCGATCCGCGCTGCTGCCCCGACGATAGAAGTCGAGAGGCTCGGAGATCAGCCGCTCGATCGTGAACATCGGGTTCAGACTCGAATAGGGATCCTGGAAGATCGGCTGCACGCGCTGACGGAAGGCCTTCGTCTCCGCCCGGCTGAGCGAGGCGACGTCCTTGCCCTCGTAGCGGATCAGTCCGCTCGTCGGCTCGATGATCTTCAGCAGCATCCGTGCGGTCGTGGTCTTGCCCGACCCGGACTCCCCCACGATCGCGACGGTCTCACCACGAGGGATCGCCAGCGACACGTCGTCGACGGCGACGAAGTCCTCCTTCTGGCCGCGCACCGGGTACACCTTCGTGAGGTTCTCGATCTCGACGATGTTGTCGGCGACGACGGCGGCGGGCTGCCCGGCATCCGTCGTCTCGTCCGAGGCGGAGGGACGGTCCTCGGCATGGAACGCCTCGGGTCGAAGCCGCGCCGCCGCGACCGACGGCGCCGCCTTCACCAGCGACTGCGTGTACGGATGCTGCGGGTCCTCGAGGATCTGCTTCGCCGGCCCCTGCTCCACGACCTTGCCGCGGTGCATCACGATCACCCGTTCGGCGCGCTCGGCGGCGAGACCCAGGTCGTGCGTGATGAGGAGGACGGCGGTGCCGAGCTCCCGCGTCATCGCGCCGATCTGATCGAGGATCGTCTGCTGCACCGTCACGTCGAGCGCACTCGTGGGCTCGTCGGCGATCAGCAGGCGTGGCTTGCAGGCGAGTCCGATCGCGATCAGCGCCCGCTGGCGCATGCCCCCCGAGAACTCGTGCGGATACTGCTTCGCGCGGCGCTCCGGATCCGGCAGCCCCGCGGCCGTCAGAGCCTCGACGACCTTCTGCTGCACGTTCTGCCGTGTGGCCAGTCCGTGCGCGAGGAGGGTCTCGGCCACCTGGGTGCCGATCTTGGCGACCGGGTTGAGGTTCGACATCGGGTCCTGCGGCACCAGGCCGATGTCGCGCCCGCGGATCGACCGCAGGGCGCTCTCGGGGGCGTGGGTGATGTCGCGCCCGTCGAGCCGGATGCTGCCGGAGGCGACGCGTCCTCCCCCGGCGAGCAGCCCGATGATGGCCATCGCGGTCGTCGACTTGCCCGACCCCGACTCTCCCACGATCGCGACGGTCTGCCCCGGCGCGATCTCGAGGTCGACGCCCTCGACGGCATGCACGACGCCGTCCATCGTGGCGAAGTCGACGGCCAGTCCTTCGACGGACAGCAGGGGTGCGTCGGGCACCGTGTTCTCTTTCGCAGCGTTCATCGTGCTCTCGTCCTCGGGTCCATGGCCTCGCGCAGCGCCTCACCGAAAAGGGTGAAGCCCAGCGCGGTCACCGCGATGCAGATACCGGGCAGGAAGGCCAGCCACGGGGCGATCGCGAGCTCCGCCTGCGCATACGTGAGCATGCGCCCCCACTCGGCCGTCTCGGGGCGACCGCCGCCGAGACCGAGGAACGACAGAGCCGCGGCATCGATGACCGCGGTCGCGAGCGTCAGCGTGCCCTGCACGATGACGGGGCCGATGGCGTTCGGCAGCACGTGCGACATCGTGATCTGGCCGCGTCCGAGACCCAGCGTCTGCGCGGACAGCACGTAGTCGCTCGAGCGCTGCTGCAGCATCGACGCGCGCAGAAGCCGGGCGAAGATCGGCACCTGCGACGCACCGATCGCGATCATCACCGCGAACGGCGTCTGGCCGAGGATCGCCGCGATCGAGACCGCGAGCAGCAGGTTCGGCACCGACAGGATGATGTCGACGACGCGCATGATGAGCGTGTCGACCCACCCGCCGAAGGTGCCGGCCAGCAGCCCGAGCACCATTCCGCCGACGAGGCCGAGGGCGGTGGAGATCACGCCGACCAGCAGCGAGGCCTGCGCACCCCAGATGAGCTTGGAGAGCACGTCGCCGCCGAAGCGGTCGAGACCGAGCGGGAACTCGGGCATCTCGCCGGGTCCGGGGATGTTCGTCGGAGTGATGAACTTCGCGCCGGGCAGTGCGGTCTCGGGATACGGGGCGAGCAGCGGCGCGAGCGCCGCGACGAGCAGGAACGCGAGCACGATGCCCGCGCCGATCCAGGCCGTGGGGTTGCGGCGCAGCCGACGGAAGACGTCGTGCCAGAAGCCGCCCGGCCCCTCTTTGAGATCGGACTGGGCGATCGAGACGGTGTCGATCAGACCGCCGCCCTGTGCGGGTGGGAGTGCGACGCTCATGACGTCACCTCTTTTCGGGGAACGAGACGGGACATCACTGCACCCGCACTCTCGGATCGATGAAGCTGTACGACACGTCGACGGCGAGGTTGATCAGCGCGTACGCGATGGCGATGAAGATGATGAAGCCCTGCAGCACGGGGAAGTCGCGCGTGAAGATCGCCCGCGCCAGGAACGAGCCGATGCCGGGGAACGCGAACACCGTCTCGGTGAGCACCGCCCCCGAGATCAGCAGCCCGGTCTGCAGACCGATCGTGGTGATCACCGGCAGCATGGCGTTGCGCAGGATGAAGCGGCTGCGCAACGTGGACGCGCCGACGCCCTTCGCACGACCTGTGCGCACGTAATCGGCGTTCTGCACCTCGAGCACGCTGGCTCTCGTGATGCGGACGATGATCGCGAGCGGGATCGTGCCGAGTGCGAGCGCCGGGAGCACGAGATGCAGGATCGCATCCCACGCGGCGTCGAACTCGCCGGTGATGATGCCGTCCCACACGTAGAACCCGGTGGGATGCGTCGCATCGATGCGCGGGTTCTGCCGTCCGTCCGACGGCAGCCAGCCCAGCTGCACCGCGAAGACGTACTTCAGGATGAAGGCCAGGAAGAAGACCGGGATGGTGATGCCGACCAGGCTCATGACCACCGATGCGTGATCGGTGAACTTGCCGTGTCGTCGCGCCGCCCAGTATCCGAGCGGGATGCCGACGCCGACCGCGAAGATCAAGGCGAGCACGCTCAGCTCGATCGTCGCGGGGAAGCGGCGGAAGAACTCCTCCACCACGGGCCGGTTCGTCTGGATCGACGTGCCGAAGTCGCCCTGGAGGAGGCGGCCGACCCAGATGAAGTACTGCTCGAGGATCGGTCGGTCGAATCCGTAGAGCTCGTTGACCCTGGCGACGGCCTCCGGGGTCGCCTTCTCACCGAGAAGCGCGACCGCGGGGCCACCGGGCAGGGCCCTGACCCAGGCGAACAGCAGGATGCTGAGCCCGATCAGGGTGGGGATGAGGAAAAGCAGTCGCCTGCCGATGGTGCGCAGCAAGAGGTCTCCGTTGATCGGTTGCGGACCCTTCGTCTCGCTCCGCTCGCTCAGGGACCGGAGTGCCGGACCGCTCAGGGACCGGGGTGCCGGCCCGCTCAGCGACCGGAGTTCCGACCCGCTCAGCGACCGGGATGCCGGCCCGCTCAGGGACCGGGATGCCGGCCCGCTCAGCGACCGGGTGTTCCGGCCCCGCTCAGGGACCGGAATGCCGGCCCGCCCAGGGACCGGAATGCCGGCCCCTGAGCGAGGAGCACGTGTTCCGGCCCCTGAGGAGGAGCGAGTGTTCCGGCCCCTGAGCGAGGAGCGGAGCGACGAGACGAAGGGCTTTCGCGTCGGGTCGGACCTACTCGGTGAGGACGATGTCCGTGAAGACCTCGTCGTTCACCGGGCTGGCGGGGTAGCTCTTGACTCGCGGGTCGAACGCCAGGGTCGGCGCCGGGTGCGCGAGCGGAACGCCGGGGATGAACTGCGCGACCATCTCGTTGATCTCCTCGTAGAGGGCCGTCTGGTCCTCGAGGTTGGAGACGCCACGAGCCTCGTCGAGCTTCTGGAACAGCTCGGGGTTGTCGAAGCCCCACTCCGAGCTCTGCTGGCCGAAGAAGACGCCGACGAAGTTGTCGGTGTCGTTGTAGTCGCCGGTCCAGCCGAGCAGGTGGATGCCGTGGTCGGACGTGCCGGTGGTGCGGTCGAGGTACTCGACCCACTCCTCCGAGACCGGGGTGGTCTCGACGCCGACCTCGGAGAGCTGCGACGACAGGACCGTGAAGATCTGCTCGGGGTCCGGCATGTACGGACGCGAGACGTTGACCGGGTAGTTGAAGGTGAGCTTCAGCGGGTTGGCCTCGTCGTAGCCGGCCTCGGCCAGCAGCGACTTGGCCTTCTCAGGGTCGTAGTCGTACGTCGTGACGTCGGGGTTGTAGCCGTTGACGGTGTCGGGGACGAACTCGATCGCCTTCTCTGTACCCTCGGGCAGGACCTGGCTGATCAGGGCGTCCTTGTCGACCGCGTACGAGAGCGCCTCACGGACCTTGGGGTCCTGCAGCTCGGGGATCGCCTGGTTGAACGCCAGGTAGAGGATCGTGAACGGAGGGCGCGACACCATGGTGAAGCCGTCGTCCTCGAGCGCCTGGGTGTCGGCGGGGCCCACCAGGTCGTAGCCGTCGATCGAGCCGGACTCGAGAGCCTGACGACGCGCGGTCGGGTCGTCGATCGTGCGGAAGATGATCTCGTCGATCTGACCCGCGTCGCCCCAGTAGTCGCCATAGGCCTTGAGCGAGACCTGCTCGCCCGGTGCCCACTCGTCGAACTGGTAGGGACCGGTGCCGACGGGGTGACCCATCGCGTACTCGGACAGCACGGGCGCCTCGGCGGAGCCGCTGACATCGTCGGCGCCGAACTCCTGCAGGGCCGACGGGCTCTGCATCCCGAACGAAGGCAGCGAGAGCGAGGCGACGAAGCCTGCGAACGGCTTGTTGAGCTCGATCGTCACGGAGTAGTCGCCGTCGGGGGTGCAGGACTTGTACACGGCGTTCGCGGGGTCGGACGCGTAGCCCTTGAAGAGCTTGTTGTAGTAGTAGCCGAACGCTTCGGAGGCGGCGAGGCCGGTCCAGTTGTACCAGCGGTCGAAGTTCGCGCAGACGGCCTCGGCGTTGAAGGGGGTGCCGTCGTGGAAGGTGACGTCCTCCTTGAGGGCGAAGGTGTGGCTCATGCCGTCATCCGATGATTCCCACGACTCGGCGAGCAGCGGGGCGGGGTCGGCCGTGCCGGGCTCGGTGCCGACCAGACCCTCGAAGATCTGACGCGAGACGCGGAAGCTCTCGCCGTCCTGCGCGAATGCCGGGTCGAGGCTGGCCGGGTCCGACGATGCGGCGAACACGAACGTGCCGTCCACATCTCCCGAGCCCTCTGCCCCGTCGTCGCCGCGCTCGCTGGCGACACATCCCGAGAGGACCAGCGCGGCGAGCGCCGCTCCGGTGACGGCGATGAGACCTCGCCGACGCATGACTTCATGGTGCATTGTGTGACCTTCCTGTCGAGCGCAGCTGTGCGCGTTCCGAAGGCGTCGTCGACTTCGGAACCGGTGTTGCCTCGACGCTACCCAGTGCACCTACCTCTGCAAAACACTTCCAGGTTGCATTCCTGTTACGGAAATTCTCGTAATCGAGCGGTCCCGCACGACCGGGCCGTGGCGTCGGACTCAGCGGCGGCGACGCGAGGCGGCGGCGTCGTGCGTCAGCTGCAGCGGGATCACCACCGGCTCGCCCCGGTGCTGGACGATCCGCACGAACAGGATGTCGACGAGCGCGAGCTGCGCGATACGGCTCGACATCGCGGCCATCCGGAACGGCGACTCCTGCGCGTAGGTCAGCAGCACGACGTCCGCCGCGAGGGCGAGGGTCGAATCCGGCACGCCGGTGATCGCCACCGAGAGCGCCCCTGCATCCCTCGCCACCTCGACCGCGCGCACGACCTCCTGCGTCTCTCCGCCGTGCGAGAACGCGATCACCACGTCGCCGGGGGTGCGCAGAGAAGCCGTCGTCAGCGCCAGATGCGGATCGGCGGAGTGAGCGACGGAGCATCCGATGCGGGCGAGCTTCTGCTGCAGGTCCTGCGCGGTGAGAGACGACGCCGCCTGCCCGAAGAGGTCGACGTGCCGCGCATCGATGACCGCACGCGCGACGCGGTCGAGCGCGTCGGCATCGAGCCCCAGGGCGGTCTTCTCGATGGCGTCGATCTCCTGCGCCGCGAGCTTGGCGGCGATGGCGGCCGGCTCGTCATGGGGGTCGATCGCGGTGGTGTCGAGTCCGAACCGTGCACGCTGCGCCTGGGCGAGGGTGACGGTGCGCGCCACCGCGACGCGCAGCTCCCGATACCCCGTGAAACCCAGTGTCTGCGCGAAACGCGCCACGGTCGACAGCGAGGTGTTGCAGAGCCTGGCGAGATCGTTGATCGCGAGATCGACGACGAGCGTCGGGTCGCCGAGGATCGTCTCCGCGACTCGGGCCTCAGCGGCAGTCAGTCGCGGGACGGATCTCCGTACCAGCGCTAGAACATCGGCGTCCACGGTGACATCCTGCCTCAGAGAGCCCGCCGGGTGTCGTCGGATGACGAAATGCGGGCAGAACTCGTGCCGCCGGTGAGCCGACGCCTGGCCTCCTGTGCGCCGATCCGGCTCGCCGCACCGACCTCGACGACGGGGAGCGCGAGCGGGCGTCGGGCCGGCAGCCCGACGTTCACCACCACGGCCGCGGGGTCGCGCTCAGCCGCCCGATCGACGAGTGACCGCTGCGCGGCGTCGGCATCGGGGCGGTCGAGCAGGATCACGGTGAGGCCTGGGGCGGCGACGGCCGCATCGAGCGCGGCGTCCTGCTCCTCCGCGCCGGCACGAGCCACATCGACGCGGCCCCGATGTCCGTCGGCGGCGAGCACCTCGACCACGTGCGCGGAAGCGCTGTCGACCGCGAGCGACGAGCGACGCCGCGCGTCGACGACAGCGAGCGCATCGGCATCCGCCGTCGCGCCGGTGACCGCCCGCGCGACGACGTCGGCCGCGTCGTACCCGAGGGGCGCCTGCGCCTCGGCGGCCCGCGCTCGCAGGGTCTCGGCGAGCGCCCGCACGCGGGCCGCGGCCTCCTCCACCCTGGCGCGGGTCAGCGAGCCATCGCGCATCGCGGCGACGATCCCGTCGCGCGCCTCGAGGAGATCGCGGTGATCCTGATCCGGCCGTGCCGCATCTCCGAGGTTGGTCGGGTTGCCGATGCACAGCAGATCGACTCCGGCCGCGAGCGCCCTCGCGGCCCCGCCGCCGATGCCCACGGTCTCGCGGATCGCCGCCATGTCGAGCGCGTCCGAGATGATCACCCCGGCGAAACCCCATCCGCGCAGCATGCCCAGCACGCGGGCGTTGAGGGTCGCGGGCTCGTCACCCCATGCCGGCACGACGATGTGCGCCGTCATGACGGTGTCGACGCCGTCGGCGACCGCGGCGCGGAAGGGCTCGAGGTGCACCCGCTCGATCTCGTCGACGTCGAGGGTGATCTCCGGGAGGGCGTGATGGGAGTCGAGGTGGGTGTCGCCGTGTCCGGGGAAGTGCTTGATGCACGCGGCCACCCCGCCGCTCTGGAGCCCCTCGACCGCGGCGCGCACGTGACGCGACACGAGTGCAGGGTCGTCACCGAACGAGCGCACGCCGATCACCGGGTTCCGATGGTCGGTGTTGACGTCGGCCACCGGGCCGAGCACGACGTCGGCACCGACGGCAGCGACGCGTCGCGCCAGTTCCGCGGCCGCGGCCCTGGTCGCGACGACGTCGTCGACGGCGCCGAGCTGCGCGGCGCCGGGCAGCGTCGAGCCCGTCGCGGATTCGAGGCGCGTGACGTTGCCACCCTCCTCGTCGATCCCGATGAGCGCGGCGGGGTTCGCACGGCGGATGGACGCACTGAGCTCCGCCAGTCCCTCCCCCATGTTCTGGCCGAAGTAGACGACCCCGGCGAGCCCGTCGCGCAGCTCGGCGAGCAGCCACTCCGGCGCCTCCGTGCCGAGGAAGCCCGGCCAGAGCACGCCGTTCGCGAGACGGGTGAGGTCGTCGCTCATCCCTTCACCGCACCCGCGACCATGCCCGCCGAGAGGCGGCGCTGGACGATCACGAAGAAGATCATGACCGGCAGGGTGATGATCGTCGACGCCGCCATGATGCTGCCCCAGTCGTTCGCGAACAGGCCGAAGAACGACTTCAGACCGATCGAGACCGTGTACTGGTCGGTCTGCGCACCGAGGATCGTCATGGCGAAGATGAACTCGTTCCATGCCGTGATGAAGCTGAAGATGCTCGTGGCGACGAGGCCCGGCATCACGAGCGGCAGCAGGATCGAGCGGAACATCCGCCACCAGCTCGCCCCGTCGATGTACGCGGCCTCCTCCAGCTCGACCGGGACCGCGGCGACGAAGCCGCGCAGCATCCAGATGCCGAAGGCGAGCGAGAGCGCGACGTACACGACCATCAACCCCAGGATGCTGTTGAGCAGCCCGAGGCTCTTGACCTGCAGGAACAGCGGGATGACGAGCGCCTCGAGCGGCACCATCTGCACGACGAGGATCATCATGAGCACCGTGGTGCGGAACCTGAAGCGGAACCGTGCGACAGCGACGGCCGCGAGCAGGCAGACGAGAGCGCTCACGAGCACGGTGACGACCGCGACGATCGCCGAGTTGCGCAGGAAGGTGCCGAAACCGCCCTCCGTCAGCACGAAGGCGAAGTTGTCGAAGGTGAACTCCTGCGGCAGCAGGGACTGCCCGCCACTGGATGCCTTCGCATCGAACGCGCTGGAGACCATCCAGTAGACGGGGAACAGCGTGAAGATCAGGACGGCCGCGACCGCGATCCCGGTGCCGATGCGGGAGCGGAGAGAGGCGCGGGGGTTCACAGCTCGTCCTCCTTCATGAGGGATCGGATGTACACGATGGTGATGCCGATCAGCACGAGGGTGAGCAGCACGGCGAGCGCGGCGCCGAAGCCGTAGCGGTTCTGACCGAACGACTCGACATATGACCAGACGCCGAGATTCAGGACCTGGCGGTTGCCCCCGCCGCCACCCGGCATGAGGTACACCTGCGCGAACACCTTGAAGTCCCAGATGGTCGACAGGATGATGACCACCGAGAACACGGGCTTGAGGGTCGGGAAGATGATCTTCCAGAAGCGCATCCAGGCGTTGGCGCCGTCGAGGGCGGCCGCTTCGAGCATCTCCTTCGAGACGCCGAGGAGCCCGGCGAGCACCGTGATCGCGACGAACGGGAACCCGTGGTGCACCACGTTGAGCAGCACGATCGCGTAGAACGACCACTGATTGGTGAACCAGTTCACCGGGTCGTCCATCAGCCCGAGGTCGCGCAGCACGCTGTTGAAGATGCCGCGATCCGCGTCGAAGATGAACGTCCACACATAGGTCCCCGTGACGGCGGGCATCGCCCAGGCCACCATGATGCAGCTGGAGACGATGGTGCGCCACACCGTGCCGAGCCGGGCCAGCAGCAGAGCGACCAGAGTGCCGACGGCGACCGTGACGAACACGGCCACGGCGGCGAAGCCCACGGTGTTCGGCAGGACGACCGTCCACAGGGTCGGATCGGTGAGCGCCTCGATGTAGTTCTGGAATCCGATCCAGTTGCTCTCGCCCGTGTTGATCTCGCGCAGACCGTAGTCCTGCAGCGAGTACACGACCACCTGGATGAGCGGCCAGAGCATGAGCACCGCGAGGATCACGAGCCCGGGAGCGAGCAGGAGCCACGGGCGGGCCGTGATCAGCGAGAGACCTCGCCGGCGGGGCCGCCCGCCGGCCACGGAGGCGGAGCGGGGCTCCGTCTCCGTGGCCGGCAGCGGCGCGTGCACCATCGACATGAAGGGGTACGGCCTTACTTGTTGAGCAGGTCGGTCATCTCGGCCGCGGCATCCTTCGTCGCCGTGGCGACGTCCTTCTGCCCGCTGAGGATGGCCTGGATCATCGAGTTCGTCGTCTTCTTCGCCTGCACGGCGCCGAAGTTCGGGGTGACGGGCACGGATGCTCCGCCCTCGACCATCTGCTGGGCGAACGGCGCGACCAGCGGGTCGGTCGAGGCGAGGGCCTCTTCCATCGCCGACTGGACTCCGGGGAAGTAGCCGGTCTCATCGGCCCACTTCTCGGCGAACTCGCCCGTGGTCATCAGCTTGACGAACTGCCACGAGAGCTCGGCGTTCTTGGTGGTGTTGAACACCGACAGGTGCGAGCCGCCGAGCACCGACGGAGCGATCCCGCCGTCCTCGCCCGGGATCACGGCCGCGCCGATCTTGCCGTCGAGCTCGGGGTTGGCCTCGATGAGCGCCTTGGGGGTCCACGAGCCCGAGAGCATCATGGCGACGTTGCCCTGGGTGAAGGAGTCGCGCAGGTCGGTCTCCTTCCACGTGGTGGCGCCGGCCGAAGAGAAGCCGTGCTCGGTGGCGAGGCCCGTGTAGAACTCGATGCCCGCCTGCGACTCGTCGCTGTCGAGCTCGCTCGTCCACTTCTTACCGTCGAGGGTGGCGACCTCGCCGCCCGCACCCCAGACCCACGGGTAGACCTGGAACTCGGCGTCCCCGGCGACGGGGAAGGGCAGCATGTCGGGCTTGGCGGCCTTGATGGCCTCGCCCGCGGTGACGATGTCGTCCCACGTCTTCGGAGCCTCGAGGCCGAGTTCCTCGAACACGTCGGTGCGGTAGACGATCGAGCGCACGCCGGCGTACCAGGGCATGCCGTAGAGCTCGTCATCGTAGGTGCCGGCCACAGCCAGACCCTCGACGAGGTCGTCGCGCAGGCCCTTCTCGGCGTCGACGTACTCGTCGAGCGGCTCGAGCGCACCCGCGTCCGCGAACTCCGCGGTCCAGGTGGTGCCGGTCTCGGCGATGTCCGGGGTGGTGCCGCCGGCGATCGAGGTCACGAAGCGGTCGTGGGCGTCGGCCCACTGGATCTCCTCGATCTTGACGGTCGCCCCGGTCTCCTCCTCGAATGCCGAGGACACCTCGTCGTAGAAAGCGCTGGCGTCGGGGTTGGTGCCCTTCATGATCCAGACGGTGAGCTCCTGGCCCTCTCCGTCGACGGCTCCACCGTCGCCGGTTGCGCCACCGGCACAGGCCGCCAGGCCCAGGGTGGCCACAGCGCCGAGCGCCACGACCGGAAGAATGCGCTTGTGCATCAGGGTTCTCCTCTTTGAAACGTCCTGGCGGCATCGGGTGCCTACCACGTAGGAAAAAGTATTCACCACTAACTAATTCGCTGCAAGTTCTTCCCAGAAACGTCATGCGGCCGTAACATCGCCTCGCAGACCGGGCTCTGCCGCCCGCGGGGCCTGTCTGCGGGAGGATCGAGGGAGCGCGTAGGCTCGGTTCATGGGCAGGACGCGAGCACGAGACACCGAGCATCCTCAGGCCCGTCTCGACCACGGCGGTCTCGCCAGGATCGTGCCCTCGGAGTTCACGACCGGGTTCGAACTCATCGTCGACGAGACGCCGCAGTCCCACGTCGACCTCGACGATCCCACCCACCTGCACTTCGAGTACATCGTGCGCATGGGCGCCGTGATCGACCAGCTCGCCGCCGGGCCTCTCACCGCCGTGCATCTCGGCGCCGGTGCACTCACCCTCCCCCGTTACATCGAGGCGACGCGACCGGGTTCCCGGCAGCAGGTCATCGAGCTCGAAGCACCCCTCGTCGCGCTCGTGCGCGAGAACCTGCCGCTCCCCCGCGGCGCCTCGATCCGGCTGCGGATCGGCGACGCCCGCGAGGGCATCGCCCGTCTGCCCTCCGCCCTCATCGAGAGCTGCGACCTCGTGGTCTCGGACGTGTACTCCGGCGCCCAGACCCCCGCGCACCTGACCAGCATCGAGTTCTACCGCGAGCTCTCGGCGCTCCTCTCCCCCGGCGGCGTGCTGCTCGTCAACGTCGCCGACGGACCCGGCCTCGCGTTCGCGCGACGCCAGCTCGCGACCATCGCGGAGGTGCTGCCCGAGATCGCCGTGCTCGCCGACACCCAGGTGCTGAAGGGTCGCCACTTCGGCAATCTCGTCATGGCCGCCTCGGCCGCACCGCTGCCCACGGAATGGCTGCCGCGGATGCTGGCCGCCGGACCGCATCCGGCCAAGATCGCCCAGGGCGCCGAGGCGCGAGCCTTCCTGCAGGGCGCACGCGTGGTGACCGACGCCGACGCCGTGCCCTCGCCCCGGCCCGACGCGTCACTGTTCCTGCGCTGATCACAGCGGCAGAGACGATCTCCTCGCGGCGGTCTCGCCGGGCGGTCTCGCCGGGCGGTCTCGCCGGTGTGGGCGTGCCGCCCCGACCAGACCGCCCGCGCGAGGCACACTGGAGTGAGGACGCTGCGGAAGGAGAGCAATGAGTTTCATCCAGGGTTATGACCCGGAGAGCCTTCGCGAGCTGGTCGACATCGGTGAGTGCTCGGCACGACTGAGCGAGATCGAGGGCCAGCGCAGCCTTCCGGCGCTGCTGGAGCGCGTGTGGCTGCTGAAGGTCCTCGATCGCCTGGACGAGGCTCTGCCGCTCGCCGACGAGGCGGTGCGCCAGTCGCGCATGGCCGGTACGCGCAAGGATGTCCTGCGCGCCCGCGTGCTGCACGCCACCATCCTCCAGTACCGCGGGGCGCACGCCGCCGCGGAGCAGGAGCTCTCCACCTGCGCGGCCGAGGCCGAGGGGCAGCGGTGGCTGTCGATCGCGGCCTTCGCCTACCACCACCACGGCAAGAACGCGTATGAGGCCGGGGACTTCGAGACTGCGCGGGAGAGCTTCAAGCAGTCGCTCTTCCTCCGCCGCGAGGCCGGCGCGGAAGATCGGGAGCTCGAGACCGTGCTGCTCGCGATCGAAGCCGCCGAACGGCGTCGCACCGCACAGCTCGTCGCAGGCTGACGCCCGCTGCGCTCCCATGTCGGTGGCATGGCTTAGCCTGATCGCATGGCGGAACTTGACCGGGTGCGCGTCTGGGGCGACGCACTGATCACGCTGCATCTCGACACGAGCTGGTCGTTCGACTTCGACCACGCCAAGCGCCGAGCAGGGCAGTGCGACTACACGAAGAAGCGGATCACGGTGTCGCGTTACCTGGCCGCGCGATTCGACGACGATGAGATCCATCAGGTGCTTCTGCACGAGGTCGCGCACGCCATCGCCGGTCACGAAGCGGCTCATGGTCCCGCGTGGAAGCGCGTGGCCCGCGACCTCGGATACGTCGGTGGCACCACCCATCACGGCGAGACCGCTGTGGAACTGGCGCCGTGGGTCGGCCGTTGCCCCTCCGGACACGTCACCTATCGGCACCGCCGTCCGACGCGGGCGACGTCCTGTGCCCGGTGCTCACGGTCGTACGACGCGCGCTACGTGTTCGAGTGGACGCGCCGCGAGATCACGGCCGACACCCGGCTCGCCGCTCAGATGTCCCGCTGAGCGCGCGTCGGCACGTGCCGCGTCGCCCTCCGCGCCGTCGCGGGGGGCCGGCGGGCGGCGTCCGGCGAGCGGCATCACGGTCCGAGCCAGCCGGGGTCAAAAACGCACGGCGCCACCCCTTTTCGGATGCGGAAGTGACCCCGCACCCCGGAGCGGATGCGGATATGACCCCGCATCCCTCGCGCAGGCGGAAGTAACCTGCATCCCTCGCGCAGGTGCGATCGATCCCATCCCTGCCCAGCACCCGCACTCTCGTCACAGCCCGCGCCAACGCTCGCACTCTCGTCGCCGCCCGATCCTGCCGGGGTCAAAAACACACCGCACCACGCCATTTCGGATGCGCAATCGACCCCGCACCCCAGCGCAGATGCGGAAGTGACCCCGCACGCCAGCGCGGATGCGGAAGTGACCCCGCATACGTTAGCTCGCACCCTCGTCGCCGCCCGATCCGGCCGGGGTCAAAAGCACACCGCACCAGGCCATTTCGGATGCACAATCGACCCCGCACCCCGGCGCGGATGCGGAAGTGACCCCGCACCCCATCCGGATGCGCAATCGACCCCGCATGCGTCAGCTCGCATCCTCGTCGCCGCCCGAACCGGCCGGGGTCAAAAGCACACCGCGCCACGCCATTTCGGATGCGGAAGTGACCCCGCGCCCCGGAGCAGATGCGGATATGACCCCGCGCCCCGTCCGGATGCGCAACCGACCCCGCATGTGCCAGCGCTCGCATCCTCGTCGCCGCCCGAACCGGCCGGGGTCAAAAGCACACCGCGCCACGCCATTTCGGATGCGGAAGTGACCCCGCACCCGAGCGCGGGTGCCGAAGTGACCCCGCACCCGAGCGCAGGTGCGCAATCGACCCCGCACGCCAGTCCTGATGCGGAATCGACCCCGCACGCGTCAGCGCGCGCGGTCGTCGTCGTCCGGGTCAGACGGCGCCGCCGCATCCGCGACGCGCCCGGCACCGGACGCCGATGCGGCCTCTCCACCGGACGCGGGGTCGACGTCCATCGTGTCGTCCGTGGGTGCGACATCCGCGCGACCGGCCCGACGACGCAGGAACGCCGCCAGAGCACGCCAACCGAGCAGGAACACGGCCAGCACGAGGGTCGCGACGATGATGAAGGCGATCTGCGCGGTGTCCCCGGAGACCACGCGAAGAAGGAGGCCCCCGACGACGGTCACAGCCCATGCCACCGCGCCCCAGGCCAGGGACCACGGGCGACGCGGGCGCGCAGGCAGCAGCGCGGCGACGAGGTGGCCGAGCAGCAGCGCGACGAGGAAGGGCCAGGCCGTGAGCAGGAACCCACCGGGGTCCTCCTCGTGCGAGGCGCGGCCGATCACGGCGAACACGAGCACCAGGACGGCATCGAGGATGAGTGCGGGAACGTACCTCATGCCACGACCCTACGTCGAGCCGGCCGGATCCGGTGTCGACGGTGCGGCCTGTTGCCGACGGGGATCCCCCGCCGAGGACGCTCCCGCTCGGCTCACTCGAACGCGGCGAAGACACCCTCGCGCAGGATCGGCACCACGTCGAGCGCGTCGACCTGCGCGGCCTCGGCGGTCGACGCCGGGACGACCCCCGCCGCCCGCATGCGATCGGTCGCGGCGACGCCCTCGGCGAGCTCCCGAGCCGAACCGCTCGCTCCGATGAGGTGTCGCAGCGCCCGCGACAGGGCGCGGAAGCCCTCGGCGGCGACCGCGGCATCCGGTGCGGTGTGATCGATGCCCAGGTCGGTCAGCGCGGAGATCACTGCGCCCGCTCCGAGCTGGTCCTCGACGGCGAAGCGGAGCACGCCGGAGGAGTCGGCCTCGCCCGCGGCGATCACCGCGACGGAGGTGCGCGCCTGTCTGCGCTCCTGCAGGGTGGCCACAGCCCTGGCGACGGCGGAGGCGTTGCGCAGACTCCCCACCAGGACGACGGGAGCATCACCGGTACCCGCCTGTGCGGCGCGGGAATCGTCACGGGCGCGCGCGGCGACCGCGGCCCCGTTGCGAGACCAGGTCACGGCATCGTCGAGCGCCACCGTGGTGCCGGATGCGACGGCATCCGCCACGCTCGAGGAGAACCGCAGCACGTCGACCACCACGACGACATCGGCCGGAGCGAGACGTTCGAGCCCCTCGACGCCCCAGTCGAGGCGCACCTGATACGTGGACTGATCGAACGCAGACGGCATCCCTCCAGCCTAGGGCGAGGCATGCGCGGCGATGCCCCGGATGACCTCGTGGGTCACCCGGGGCATCGGATGCGGTCAGTCGGCGGCGAGCGCCTCGACCGGCGCGACCCGCGTGGCGAGCCGCGTCGGTGTCGCAGCCGCGACCAGGGTCAGCACCGCCGTGGCGACGACGATGATGGCGACGGGAATCCACGGCACGTGCGGGGCCACAAGCCCGGCGGGGGTGAAGTCCGGCAGGGTCGGCGTCGAGCCGAGCAGCGACTGCGCGGCGATCCATCCGTAGACCACTCCCAGCACGAGCCCCGTCAGCGTCGCCGCGACGGTGATGTGCGTGGCCTCGAGCAGCACCATGCGGCGCACCTGAGAGTTGGAGAGCCCGATGGAACGCAGCAGTCCCAGCTCTCGACGACGCTGCACGACCCCGATGGTCAGCAGATTCACCAGCCCGACGGCGGCGATCACTGCGGAGACGGCGACGAGCACCATCATCACGGCGGCGAAGGCGTCGAACGGCGCGAAGAACTCCGGGGGTGTCTCTCCCTCGACCTGGGTGATCAGCATCTGCTTGACTGACTCCAGCGCGACCGCGAACATCGTGACGAGCGTGACCCCCATGACCACGCCGATCGCCATGCGCGACGACCGCTCGGGGTAACGCAGCGCGTTCTCGGCGGCGAGCCGTGCGGTCGCGCTCGACCCGAACATGCGACCGACGAGTCGCAGCACCGGCGGCATGAACAGCACGGCGCCGAGCGCGAGACCCGTGAACGACAGCAGACCGCCGACGAAGGCGATCACCACGCCGGCGGGACTCACCAGCCCTGCCACCACTCCCCCCGCCAGCAGCAGCGAGCCGGCGATCAGCAGCACCCAGGCGCCGACGTGACGACTGCGGCGCGAGACCTCCTCATGGGTGCGCTCCACCGAGCCGCCGATCGCCTGCAGCGGTGTGACCGCGAGAACCCGCCGCGATCCCACCCACGCGGCGGCCCAGGTGGTGAGCGCGACACCGACCGCCGGCAGCGCGATGGCGGGCTGACCGAGGGAGAACCCCTCCGGCACGTTCTCGATCAGCTGTCCTCCGATCCCCACACCGACTGCGGCGATCCCGAGCCCCGCCGCGAGCCCCAGGACGGCGCCGATCAGACCGACGACGAGCCCCTGTCGACCGACTTCCGAGCGCTGCGACCGGGCGGTCGCGCCGATGAGCCTCATCAGCGCGATCTGGCGGGTGCGGCCCGCGATGATGGTCGAGAACGTGTTGGCGGTCACGATCGCCGCGACGTACATCGCGACGGCGGTGAGCAGCACCGACAGCAGACCGATCACCACGGCGAGGGTCTCGCTCCCCCCGATGAACGGATCGGCCTGCAGCACCGCGCCGATGTACGTCGTCGTCTCGACGAGCACCACTCCGAATGCCGCCGAGAGCGCCGCGACGAGCACGCTCGCCCCCATGCCCCGATCCCGCAGCCAGGCCAGACGGGGTCCTGTCGCCGCTGTCTGCGGGACGACGGCCCTCGTCGCCGATTCCATCACGGCGCTCATGCCGACACCTCCGCCGCCAGCATGTACGCGGAGATCTCCTCGGCGCTCTGGCGCGGATGGTCGGCGACGATGCGACCGTCGCCGAGGAAGAGCACCCGGTCCGCGTGGCTGGCCGCGATCGCGTCGTGCGTCACCATCGCGATGGACTGGCCGTGCTCGCGGCTCGCGGTCGCCAGCAGCTGCAGGACCTCGCGCCCCGTCTTCGAGTCGAGGTTTCCGGTGGGCTCGTCGGCGAAGACCAGGTCGGGGGCGGTCGCGAGCGCCCGTGCGATGGCCACCCGCTGCTGCTGACCGCCGGACAGCTGGTGCGGGCGGTGCTGCAGCCGGGAGCCGAGCCCGAGGGTCTCGATGAGCCCGTCGATCCGGGCCTTCTCGATCGCACTCGGGCGACGGCCGTCGAGCTCGAACGGCAGCATGATGTTGCCGAGAGCCGTCAGGGTGGGGACGAGGTTGAACGCCTGGAAGATGAAGCCGACGCGACGCCGACGCAGGATGGTCAGGTCGAGGTCGGCGAGTCCGGTGATCTCGGTGTCGCCGATCCATGCGCGTCCGCTGGTCGGGGTGTCGAGCCCGGCCATGATGTGCATGAGCGTGGACTTGCCGGACCCCGATGGCCCCATGATGGCGGTGAACTGCCCGCGGCGGATGCCGACGCTGACGTCGTCCAGCGCGCGGACGGTGCCCTCGCCGGAGCCGTAGGTCTTCTCGAGGTGCTGGACGCGGGCTGCCAGCCCGAGGTCGGTGGTCGTGATCTCCATGTCATCGACGCTACGGAGCGCGACCGGGCACCCGCATCGCCCGTGCGGAGCATCCGTGTACATCTGCAGGATGATCCGGATGCACCAGGGAATGCCCCGGGAACGGGACTCAGGCGAGTCCGTGCTCGAAGGCGAAGACCACCAGCTGCACGCGATCGCGCAGGCTCAGCTTGGCCAGGATACGGCTGATATGCGTCTTCACCGTCGCCTCGCTGAGGTACTCGCGGGCCGCGATCTCGGCGTTCGAGAGGCCCCTCGCCGCGAGGGCGAAGATCTCCCGCTCCCGGTCGGTGAGCGCTGCGAACTGCGGCGGCACGGGCTTGGGCGCCTCGGAGAAGTGCTCGAACAGCTCCCGGGTGGCCGACGCGGCGATGACGCTCGACCCGGAGTGCACGGTGCGGATCGCCGCGAGCAGGAACTCGGGGTCGGCATCCTTCAGGAGGAACCCGCTGGCACCCTGACGGATCGCCCGGGCGGCCGCCTCGTCGAGGTCGAAGGTGGTGAGCATGACGATCCGGGGCGGCTCGGGCCGCGAGAGGATCTCCGCCGTCGCCGTGAGACCGTCCATGACCGGCATCCTGATGTCCATCAGCACGACGTCGGGACGGGTCCTGGACACCACCTCGAGCCCCTCACGTCCGTCTCCGGCCTCGCCGACGACATCGATGTCGGGCTGCGAGGCGAGCAGCATGCGGATGCCGGCGCGGAACAGCGCCTGATCATCGACGAGGACGACCTTGATCATGCGATTTCTCCGATCGGGAGCGAGGCACGCACCACGAACCGGGTGCCCTCGCGCTCCGCCTGAAGGCTACCGCCGACGAGCTGGGCACGTTCGCGCATGCCGATCACTCCGTGCCCTCCACTGCTCGACGAGAGCTCGCGACCGACCGTGTTGCGCACGTCGATGTCGACGCGATCGGGAAGCCACGCGAGGTGCACGTCGACGGCGCCGTCGCCGTGCCGGATGGCGTTGGTGAGCGCCTCCTGCAGGATGCGGTACACGGCGAGCTGGATCGCCCCCGGCGGCTCGCCCGGCGGGGTGGGGTCGACGGTGATGCGCGGCTCGATGCCCGCCTGACGCACCTGGGCGAACAGCGCCTCGAGGTCGGCGAGCGTCGGCTGCGGCCCGTCGCCCTGACGATGGCGCAGCTGGGTGAGCAGCAGGCGCACGTCGCTGAGCGCTGATCGCGCGGTCTGGGCGATGGTGCCCAGCGCCTCGGTGGCCATCTCGGGCTTCGCCGCGGCGGCGTACCGCGCACCGTCGGCCTGGGCGATGACCACGGCGAGCGAATGCGCCACGATGTCGTGCATGTCGCGGGCGATGCGCACGCGCTCCTGCTCCTCGGCCGCGAGGGATTCCGCCTGCAGCTGCGCGGAACGGGTGCGGCGGGCTCGCAGCACCACCCGCCACAGCAGACCGCACACCCAGGCGAACCCGAGGGCGAGGATCGAGAGAACGAGGAGCAGAGTGCCGATGGTCAGCTGATCCCAGCCGCTGGACCCGGAGCCGACACCCGTGACGGCCACCATGTACACGGCGGCGACGAGGCCGCCGAAGAGCGCCGAGCCGAACCCCCACCAGAGCACGGCACGCGAGCCCCAGGCCGCCGTCGCGTAGAGCACCAGCAGGATCCCGAGATCGAGAGGGAGCGGACCGAGGCTCGCCGACATCTGGACGATCGCACCCGCCCAGGCGGCGACGAGGGCGAGAGCGGGGGCGAGCCGGCCGATCGCGACACCGCCGCACATCAGAAGCCCGGCCACGACGACCGCGACGACCGAGGCGCCGCCGGCGGTCGCGCTGCCCGTCCCCGGCCCGTAGAAGGCGACGGAGAACGGGGTGAGGACGACGAAGAGCAGCGCCGCCCCGACGATGTCGAGCACGAGCGCCGTGCGGGAGAGCGGGCGGATCACTCCCCCACGCTACGCGGCCACGGAGGCGTCCCGCATCCGCCTGCAGATGTATCCGACGGGTCAGGCGCGCGCGATGATCTCTCCGTGCGGCACGAGATACCAGCCGTCTCCGTCGTCGGCCCAGCGCGTCCACGCCTCGCTGATCGCCCGCAGGTCGGCACCTGTCGCCATCTCGCTGTCGACGAGCTGCCGGGCGAGCGCGGACTCGAGGATGCGGTCAGCCCACATGCCGCCCCACCAGGCGCGGTCCTCCGGCGTTGCGTAGGTCCAGGTGGAACCGGTCGCCGTGACGTCTTCGAATCCCGCGGCCCGCGCCCAGGCGAGCAGGCGTCGCCCGGCGTCCGGCTCTCCGCCGTTCGCCCGCGCGGCTCGCCGATAGAGGTCGAGCCAGTGGTCGAGCTCCGGAAGCATCGGGAACCAGAGGAAGCCCGCGTAGTCGGCGTCCCGCGCGGCGACCACTCCGCCCGGCGCGGTGACCCGACGCATCTCACGGAGCGCCTGCACCGGATCGCCGACGTGCTGCAGCACCTGGTGCGTGTGCACGACGTCGAAGCTGTCGTCGGCGAAGCTCAGGGAGTGCACGTCCTCGACGGAGAAGTCGAGGTTCGTGAGCCCTCTGCTCGTCGCGAGGGCGCGCGACAGCGAGAGGGCGCCCTCATCGATCTCGGTCGCCGTCACATGGCCGACCACACCGGCGAAATCGACCGTGATGCTGCCCGGGCCCGCTCCGACGTCGAGAAGTCGCATGCCGGCCCCGAGATGCGGCCGCAGATACTCCGCCGAGTTCGCGATCGTGCGAGTGCTGTGCGAGCGGAGGACGGTGGCGTGATGTCCGTGCGTGTAGGTGGCCATGCCCCAGTCTCGCAGCAGCTCCCGGAGCGCACCGAATCGACCCCCGACGGAGCCGACCCGAACCCGCCCGGACGGTCAGTCCAGCTCGGCGACGGCGCGCCGGATCGCCTCTCGGTCGGGCTTTCCCGAGGCGAGCAGGTCGAGCTCGTCGACCAGGATCAGCCGCGCGGGCCTGGCGTGCTTGCCGAGCTCCTCGGCGACCACGTCGCGCGCGTGCGCGAGCTGCTCGGGCTCCGTGCGCCGCAGCGCCTCCCCACGCGGGGCGACGATCACCGAGGCCTCGCCCCAGCGCTCGTCCTCGACGCCCACCACGACCGCTCCGGTGAGCCCGGGCACG
Organism: Microbacterium sp. Root553; assembly: GCF_001426995.1. NCBI lineage: Bacteria > Bacillati > Actinomycetota > Actinomycetes > Micrococcales > Microbacteriaceae > Microbacterium > Microbacterium sp. Root553. Next base: position 247,303 of record NZ_LMFY01000001.1, read on the forward strand.
CGACGCACCAGCCGCTCGACGCGGTCGAGGGAGATGTTGAGTCCGCCGGAGACGATCACGTTGTCGGCCCGTCCGTGCACCCGCACCACGCCGTCGTCGAGAAGCCCGAGATCACCGGTGTGATACCAGCGGATGCCGTGCTCGTCCCGCGAGAAGTTCTTCGCCGTGAGCTCGCCGTCGCCGAGGTACCCCTCGGCGAGCATCGGGCCGGCGATGCGCAGCTCGCCGTCGACCGTCCGCACCCCGACGGTGTCGAGCGGCACCCCGTCGTAGACGCATCCGCCGCTGGTCTCTGTGGAGCCGTATGTGCGCACGAGCCGGATGCCGAGATCGGCCGCGCGCTCGCGCAGCGGTTCGGGCAGCGCCTGCCCGCCGACGAGGATCGCGCGATACGCCTGCAGCGCGGCGAGCACGGGGCGGTCGTCCGCAGCGTCGAGCAGGGTCGAGAGCTGCGCGGGCACGAGCGACGTGTAGAGCTCGGGGAGGGAGCTCGGTGCGCTCGAGGTCGGCCGGAGCATCGAGAGCGTCGACTCGGCGAAGGACGCGGGCGAGAACCGTCCGCTCAGCGCGACCGGCCGCGTGCCGGCGACCAGTGAACGCACGATGACCTGAAGGCCTGCGACATAGCCCGCCGGCAGGGCGAGCAGCCAGCGGCCCGCGCCGATCCGTGCCGCCGTGGCGTCTGCGCTCGCGCGCAGCGCCTCACCGCTCAGGGCGACGCGCTTGGGGATGCCGCTCGATCCCGACGTGGCGATCACGACCGCCGTCCCCTCGGAGACCCAGCTCGGGGCGTCGCCGAGCATGCCGAATCCGAGCGCGGGGCCCCCGTCGAGCGCACGCGCGAGATCGCCGAGGAGTTCGGAGGGATCCTCGGCATCCGTCGATCTCAACGCGACCATGTGAGTGCGCTCCCTCGTGTCGGGGTCAGTAGTGCCAGGGGAAGGAGGTCCAGTCCGGATCCCTCTTCTCGAGGAACGAGTCCCGACCCTCGACGGCTTCGTCGGTGCCGTAGGCCAGACGCGTGGCCTCGCCTGCGAACACCTGCTGTCCCACGAGTCCGTCGTCGACGGCGTTGAACGCGAACTTCAGCATCCGGATCGCGGTCGGCGACTTGGTGAGCACGGTGCGCGCCATCTTCAGTGCCTCGCGCTCGAGCTCCGCATGCGGCACGACGCGGTTCACGGCGCCGGCCTCGTACGCGCGCTGCGCCGAGTACTCCTCGGCGAGGAAGAACACCTCGCGCGCGAACTTCTGCCCCGTCTGCCGAGCCATGTAGGCCGAGCCGTAGCCCGCGTCGAAGCTGCCCACATCGGCGTCGGTCTGCTTGAACCGGGCCTCTTCGGCGGAGGCGATCGTGAGGTCGCAGACGACGTGCAGCGAATGCCCGCCGCCGGCCGCCCAGCCGGGGACGACCGCGATGACGACCTTGGGCATGAAGCGGATCAGTCGCTGCACCTCGAGGATGTGCAGCCTGCCCGCGCGTGCCGGATCGTGCACGGTCGTCTCGTCGTCGGAGTACTTGTAGCCGTCGCGGCCACGGATCCGCTGGTCGCCGCCCGAGCAGAACGCCCAGCCGCCGTCCTTCGCGCTCGGGCCGTTGCCCGTCAGCAGCACCGCCCCGATGCGGGGGTTCTGCCGCGCATCGTCGAGCGCGCGGTACAGCTCGTCGACGGTGTGGGGACGGAAGGCGTTGCGCACCTCGGGCCGGTTGAACGCGATCCGGGCGACCCCTCCGTCCGTGCTCACATGGGCGGTGATGTCGGTGTAGTCCTCGGCTCCGGGCGCGAGCACCCATTCGTCCGGGTCGAACAGGTCTGAGACGAATGCGCTGGTCACGGTATCCAGCCTATTCCCGCCGGGGTCGCAGACGCTTCGGCACGGCGGATGCCCCGCCGCGGTCGTCTCAGAGCAGAATGAGCACATGCTCCCACCGCTCGCAGACCTGCTCAGCTCGGCCCGGATCGTCGCACTGCCCCTGCACACCCGGTTCCGCGGCGTCGACACCCGCGAGGCGCTGCTCATCGAGGGACCGCAGGGCTGGGCGGAGTTCTCCCCCTTCCTCGAGTACGAGGACGCGGAGGCGGCGACCTGGCTCGCGGCCGCGATCGACTTCGCCTGGAACGTGCAGCCCGCGCCGCTGCGGGAGCGGATCGGCGTGAACGCGACGATCCCCGCGGTCGAGGCCGCCCGCGTCGCCGAGGTCCTGGCGCGCTTCGCCGGGTGCCGCACCGCCAAGGTCAAAGTGGCAGAACCGGGGCAGACGCTCGCCGATGACATCGCCCGCGTCCGGGCCGTGCGCGAGGCCATGGGCCCGGAGGGCCGCATCCGCGTCGACGCGAACGGGCTGTGGAACGTCGACGAGGCCGAGCACGCCGTGCACGCCCTCAACGAGTTCGATCTCGAGTACGTCGAGCAGCCCTGCGCCACGGTGCCCGAACTCGCCGAGCTGCGCACCCGCGTGAAGTACATGGGCATCCCGGTCGCGGCGGATGAGAGCATCCGCAAGTCGTCCGATCCGCTCGCCGTCGCCCGGGAGAAGGCCGCCGACCTGCTGGTGATCAAGGCGCAGCCGCTCGGCGGCGTCACGCACGCACTGCAGATCATCACGGCGGCAGGGCTTCCCGTGGTCGTCTCGAGCGCGCTCGACACGGCGGTCGGGCTCTCCCAGGGCGCGGCCCTGGCGGCCGCGATCCCGGCGCTGGACTACGACTGCGGGCTGGGCACGGCATCCCTGTTCCTCGACGACGTCGCAGATCTGCGCCCGGTCGACGGGTCGATTCCGGCCGGCCGCGTGACGCCGGATGCCGACGCCCTCACCCGCCTGGCCGCATCGACGGACCGTCGCGACTGGTGGCTCGATCGACTCGCGCGCTGCTACGCCGTGCTCGAGGCCCGCTGACCGACCCCGATCCGCCTGCCTGCCCGCCGTCGCGTCACTTCGCGAGCAGCAGCTGCACCAGCCTGCCCAGCTCCTCGCTGCCCGAGTGACGGAGCCTGTCGGAGTCCTGCCCGGCCATCGCTCCGCGAACGGTCATGCCCTCCCAGATGAGCATGAGCATGCGCGCCGCGTCGTAGGCCGGGACCTTCAGCTCGAGTGAGCTCACCGACACGATGTCGGTGATGATGGTCGCGATGCTCGAGACCATCTCACGCTCCTGGGCGAGGTAGGCGGCCCCGAACTGCGCATCCCTCAGAGCACGGATGCGGATCTCGCTCATCAGCATGACGTCGAGACGGTCCTCTTCGGCCGAATCCATGATCTGCTGCACGAGCTCAACCGGATCGCACCCCTCCGAGAGCCCTCCGTCGGCCGCGATCTCGTCGACGCGTCCGCGCACGGCGTTGATGCGCTGCTCGGCGACGCTCCCGGCGAGCATGAGGAAGAGTTCGTCCTTCGAGTCGAAGTTCGAATAGAACGCGCCCCGGGTGAAGCCTGCTCGATCGCAGACCGCCTCGACAGAGGCGCCGTCGAGACCGACCTCGGCGAAGAGCTGGGCTGCGGCGTCGAGAAGTCGCACGCGTGTGTTCTCGCGACTGCGGGTGGCGGGTGTCGTCATCGAATCCTCCTGCCTCTCATTTTCACACCCCGCACACAGGGTGCGGAGCGTCGATCACTTTACGATACATGTATGTATTGGATACAGTCGTGTATCCAAACCCGCATCTTCCGAGGAGCTCCGTGTCCACTCTCCTGTCCTCGCTCGGCCGCTGGTCGTACCGGCACCCGTGGCGCGTCCTCCTGTCCTGGCTGCTCGCGCTCGGCATCGCCGGAGCCGGAGCGCTCGTTCTCGGAGCGGGCACGGACAACTCCTTCTCGATCCCCGGCACCGAGTCGCAGGCCGGCCTCGAGCAGCTCAACCGCTCCTTTCCCGCCGTCAGCGGCACCAGCGCGCAGATCATCGTGGTCGCCGCCGACGGCGATCACGTGACCGACGCCGCATACAAAGACGACATCGAGGATGCGGTCGACCGACTCGCCGACCTCGACGACTCGGTGCTGTCGGCCACGTCGCCGTACGACGAGAACGTCAGCGGCATGATCAACGACGACGAGACCGCGGGCATCATCCGCCTGCAGTTCGACGGACAGGCGACCGACGTGTCGGACCAGACCCGCGACGACCTCCGCTCCGTGGTCGCGGACCTCTCGGACGAGCTTCCGTCGGGCTCGCAGACCTCGCTCGGCGGTGAGCTGTTCGCCACGTCCATCCCCGGCGTCACGCTCACCGAGGCCGTCGGACTGCTGATCGCCCTCCTCGTGCTGATCGTCACGTTCCGCTCCTTCGTCGTGGCCGGGCTCCCGCTGCTCACCGCCGTGCTCGGCGTCGGCATCTCCATGGCGGGGATCTTCGCGGCCACGGCCTTCGCCACCGTCTCCTCGACCACCCCGCTGCTCGCACTGATGCTGGGACTCGCGGTCGGCATCGACTACGCGCTGTTCATCATGGCCAGGCACCAGGACCAGGTCCGCGACGGCGTCGATCCCGAGGAATCGACCGCACGCGCCGTGGGCACCGCCGGCTCGGCCGTGGTCTTCGCCGGCGTCACCGTGCTGATCGCGCTGATCGGGCTCGGCTTCGCCGGCATCCCGTTCCTGACGACGATGGGCATCGCCGCGTCGGCCGCCGTCGCGGTGGCCGTCGCGATCGCCGTGACCCTCACCCCGGCACTGCTCGGGTTCATGAAGGGCCGTGTCGCCGGTCGTCCCCGCCGAGCGCCGAAGGCGAAGAAGGGCGAGTCCGCCCCCGCCCCGCGCCGCCAGGGCAGCGACCGCTGGGTCACCGGGGTCACCAAGCGCCCGATCCTCGTCTCGCTCGCCGTGATCATCGGGCTCGGCATCGTCGCCGTCCCCGCGCTGAGCCTGAATCTCGCACTGCCGAATGCCGGCGTGCTGCCTAAGGCCTCCGAAGCGCGCCAGAGCTACGACCTCGTGGCCCAGGAGTTCGGTCCGGGGTTCAACGGCCCGCTCATCCTGACCGGGACCATCGTCACCTCGACCGATCCGCTGACCCTCATGCAGGACCTCGGCGACGACGTCGCGAAGATCGACGGCGTCAAGGAGGTCGCGCTCTCGACCCCCAATGAGACCGCGGACACCGGGATCGTGCAGCTCATCCCCGAGACCGCGCCCGACGATCCCGCGACCGCCGATCTGGTGCGAGAGCTCCGCGCCCATCACGACGAGTGGCTCGAGAAATACGACATCGACCTCAAGGTCACCGGCTTCACCGCCGTCGGGATCGACATCTCCGACCAGCTCGGCAATGCTCTCCTGCCGTTCGGCATCTTCGTGATCGGCCTGTCACTGATCCTCCTCACGATCGTGTTCCGCTCGCTCTGGGTGCCGATCACCGCCGCCGCGGGATATCTGCTCTCGATCGTCGCCGGATTCGGCGTCGTCGGCGCGGTCTTCGAGTGGGGCTGGTTCGCCGATGCCCTGCATGTGGCGAAGGTCGGCCCGATCATCAGCTTCATGCCGATCATCCTCATGGGCGTCCTGTTCGGGCTCGCGATGGACTACCAGGTCTTCCTCGTCTCGCGGATGCGGGAGGACTACGTCCACGACCCCGCCGGCAGGAGCCCCGACCGGGCGACCCGCCGCGCCGCGGCACTGCGCGCCGTGCGCAGCGGCTTCACGGGCTCGGCGAAGGTCGTCACCGCCGCAGGGCTCATCATGTTCGCCGTGTTCGTGGCCTTCGTGCCCGAAGGAGACTCCTCTCTCAAGCCCATCGCACTCGGGCTCGCCGCGGGCATCGCGATCGACGCATTCCTCGTGCGGATGACGCTGATCCCGGCGCTGATGGCGATCCTGGGCGAGCGCGCCTGGGAGATCCCGGCCTGGCTCGAGAGGATCCTGCCGAGCGTCGACATCGAGGGCGAGGCGGTCGAGCGCGAACGCCACCTCGCCCAGTGGCCGGGAGACGACTCGGTGGTGGCCGCCGACGATCTGACGATCGAGGCCGCCGGCGTCGAGGGCGTGCATCTGCGCCTCGCGCCCGGGGGTTCCGCGGTGATCACGGGATCGTCCCCCGGCGCTCTGCGCGCCCTGTCGCTCGCGATCGCGGGCCGCCTGTCCGCGGACGACGGCCGGCTGCGGGTCGCCGGCCACCTGCTGCCCGGCCGCGCGGCGTGGGTGCGCGCCCACGTCGGTGCGGTCCTGACCACCGACACGACCGATCTGTCCGACGACCTCGCCGAGGCGCTGCGCGGGCGGCCGTCCGTGGTCGTGATCGACGGCGTCGACCGGCTCTCCTCCGCCGAGCACGACCAGCTCGCCGCACGCCTGAGAGACGCACGCACCTCGACCGCGCTGCTGCTCACCTCGCTCTCCCCGGAGCTCGCCGAGCGACTGCTCGCGGATGCCGGGCGCACACCCGTCGCCGTGATCGACATCGACGCACCCCGACGCCCATCCTCTGCGCTCCCCGTCGCAGACGACTCCTCCGAATCGACCGAGGTGACCGCATGACCCTCCCCATCGAGCGCGCACGTTCGCGCAAGCCCATCACCTGGCTGACGATCCTCGGCATCCTGCTGCTGCCCGCAGCCGTCGGCGGCATCCTGGTCGCCGCGCTGCAGAATCCGACCGAGCGCCTGGACTCTATGACCGCCGCGATCGTCAACCTCGATGAGCCCGTCGAGATCGACGGGCAGCTGACACCGCTCGGCAGGCAGCTCGCCTCAGGTCTGGTGGAGGGGTCGGACGACCTCGACTCGAACCTCACCTGGGTCATCTCGAACAAGGACGATGCCTCCGACGGCCTCGCCGACGGCTCGTATCAGGCGGTCATCACGATCCCGAAGGACTTCTCGAAGGCGGCCACCTCGTCTGGCCAGGCGATCTCCGACGGCGGTGGCGAGGCCGCCTCCGATGCACAGCAGGCCACCATCACGGTCACCACTCCGGAAGACGGGCTCGTGGCCGACGACCTCATCACGAGTCAGATCGCGAACGTCGCCGCCTCCAGCATGGGCACCCTGCTCTCGGAGGCCACCACCGAGAACATCCTGGTCGGCTTCACGACCATCGGCGTCCAGATCGGCGACGCCGCCGACGGTGCCGCCCAGCTCGCCACCGGGGCACGGGACGCGGCCACCGGTGCCACGGCTATCCCCGACGGCGCCACGCAGCTCGCATCCGGCGCGGCCGAGCTCGGCACGGGGGCATCCTCTCTCGCGTCCGGCCTCGACACCCTCTCGTCGAAGACGCGGGAGGCCGCCGCCGGCGCCGCGAATCTCGGGCAGGGCCTGACCGCCGGCGCGACGGAACTGCAGAATCAGGCCGCGGGCGCCCAGCAGCTCGCCGCGGGATCCGCGCAGGTCGCGAGCGGTCTGCAGCAGCTCGCCGACACGTGCGTGCCGAGCGGCTTCCCCCAGGCCTACTGCGATCAGCTCGTCGCGCTCTCGTCGGGAGCCACCCAGACGGATGCCGGCGTGCAGCAGCTCTCGACGCTCCCCGCGACCGTCGCCAGCCAGCTGAGCCAGGCCGGCGCCGGGGCGACGACGATCGCCGACGGGCTGAACCAGCTCGCCTACCAGGGACTCGATCAGTCGGCCGGCGGTGCCCGCGCACTGTCGAGCGGCGCAGGACAGCTCTCGAGCGGCGCCACCGATCTCGCAACCGGTGCCACCGACCTCGCCACGGGCCTCGACACCCTCGCGACGGGGACCGGAGATCTCGCGGGCGGACTGCGGACCGCCGCGGACTCGCTGCCGTCATTCACCGACGCGCAGTCGACCTCGCTCGCCTCGGTGATCGCCGACCCGGTGGCCTCGAAGGGCGCCGACGAGTCGACGATCTTCGGTCCGACCGCGATCCCCCTCCTCACCGCGGTCGTGCTGTGGTTCGGCGGCCTCGCCTCGTTCCTGGTGATGCGTGCCCATACGGCGCGCACTCTGACCTCTCGACGGTCGTCGGCGGGGCTGACCCTGCGCGCGTTCACCCCGGCCGCCGCGATCGGCGCGGCACAGGGTGTGCTCGTCTCGCTCATCGTGCAGATCGTCGCGGGCTACGACGCCGCCGCATGGTGGACGTTCGCCGGAACGGCCGTGCTGGCCGGAGTGGCCTTCGCCGCCGTCAACCAGGCACTGGTCGCCGTGTTCGGGGGAATCGGTCGCTGGGTGAGCGCTCTCGTGGGCGTGCTGGCGATCGCCACGGGGCTCGTGTCGACCGTCCCGGGGTGGCTGTCCGGTCTCGCCGCGGCGCTGCCCACGGCGCCGGCCTTCAGCGGACTCATCGCCGGCAGCGGAAGCGCCCTCGCCGCGCTGATCGTCTGGGGTGTGCTGTCGCTCGTCGCGACGACGCTCGCGGTGACGCTGCGCCGCACGACCTCGGCCCGAGCCGCGTTCGCCGCCGCCTGAGCGTCCGCGTATTCGGGCCGGCCCCGACGCACGTACGATCAGGAGATGCGCCGCCCCTTCATGTCCTCGCCCGCCCAGCTCGCGTCACTGGAAGGGCAGCAGTACCTCGTGCTGCGCCCGACGCGGGCCGTCTCCGACGCCTACCGCGCGGAACAGCGGTCTGCACTCGGCCGTATGGACGCGCCGCATCCTCACACCGAGCACGTCACGCTCCGCGCCTTCCACGAACCCGAGCGTCGCGAGGAGGTGCTCTCACTGATCCGTGAATGGGCCGTGGCGCAGCATCCGATCGAGGTCATCGCCGAGGCCGTCGACGTGTTCCCGTCGCCATGGCAGACCGTGATCCTGCGACTGACGCGCACGTCGTCGCTGGTGTCGGCCTATGCGAAGCTCAGCACGGCGCTCGAGGCCACCGACTTCCGTCGACTCGATGAGCGCGACACCGCGGAGTGGACCTTCCACCTCTCCGTGATCTACGCGAAGACGCTCTCTGCCGCCGCCTGGTCCGAGCTGTCGCACAAGTCCCGTCGGTCGCTCAGCAAGCGCCCGGCGGAGACCATCTCGGAGGCGGAGTTCGTCTGGTACGAAGACGGCGTCGAGCACGCCGAGGTGATCCCGTTCGGACTGCGGTCGTTCCGATGACCGGGATCCGGTCGTTCAGCTGAGGCCCGAGTAGGCGTGCAGGCCCTTGAAGAAGACGTTGACGATCGTGAAGTTGAACAGCACGGCCGAGAAGCCGACGATGGCCAGCCATGCCGACCTGTTGCCGCGCCATCCGCGCGTCGCACGGGCGTGGATGTATCCGGCGTAGAGAACCCAGATCACGAAGGTCCAGGTCTCCTTGACGTCGAAGCCCCAGAAACGGCTCCACGCGTAGTACGCCCAGATCGACCCGGCGATGAGCGTGAACGTCCAGAGGATGAAGCCGATGATCGTGAACCGGTAGGCCATGCTCTCGAGCCGCTCCGACCCGGGGAAGGTGCGCAGGAATCCCGGTCCGGTCTTCTCCGCGCCCTCGGAGATGAGGCGCTCACGGCGCGACTGCATGAGCTGAATCACGGAGAGCGCGAAGGCGAGGGCGAAGAACGCGGTGCCCAGCGACGCCACGAAGACGTGGATCACCAGCCAGACGCTCTTGAGCGGATCCATCAGCGGCGAGACGTCGACGTAGAAGTTCGTCGCCGCGAGCCCGAGGAGCACCACGACCAGTCCCGTGATGAAGGTCCCGAGGAAGCGCAGATCGACGCGCACGAGCACCGCGAGGAACACCGCGACGATCAGCAGCGTGCCCATCATCGCGAACTCGTACAGGTTGGCCCACGGCACACGGCCGGCGGCGAACCCGCGGGTGAGCGTCGCCGCGAGCTGAAAAATGAACGCCAGGACGGTGAGCGACGTGCCGATGCGCGCCATCACGAAGCGCTGCGGGGCGGAGTCGGATGCCGCGGTGCCCTTGGCGCCACGTGCCGCGGACGAGCCGCGCGCCCCGGCGCCGACGAGCTCGAACTCGCGGACGTTCGCCGAATCGGCCGACAGCTGGGACCGACGCGCGAGATCGAAGGCGTAGGCCACGAAGGCCGCCGCGTAGATCGCGATCGACGTCCAGAGCAGGATCGGCGAGATCACTTCGAGGTCGAACATGGTGTCAGTCTACTTTCGGCGTGTCGGATGCGGGGCCGTCGGCCTCGCGCTCGGAGTCTGTCTGCGCGTCGGCGTCGAGCCGGTCGTCGGAGCCGGGCTCTTCCGCGGTCCCGGGCTCTTCCTCGGGCTCGGTCTCGGGCTCTTCCTCGGGCTCGGGCTCTTCCTCGGGCTCGGGCACGGCGGCAGTGACGCCCGCTGTGTCCAGCAGTCTGGCGTGCCCTGCCACGAGATCGTCGACCGCGTGAGCGAGGGTAGGGTCCTCGCCGCGGGCGAGTCCGGCGTACTCGAGCGAGACCGCGCCGTCGGCGGCGGTCGCCTTGACCCAGACGCGGCGGCGCGGGACGAAGAGAGCGAGCATCAGGCCGCCGAGCGCGAGGAGCGCGAAGCCGAGCACCCACGGCCCCGAGGCGTCGCGGTGGATCTGCAGCGACGCGAACCGCTTGACCGACTGCGAGGCATCGGTCGCCCCCGCGGGCGACTCGTCCTCGAAGGTCACGGTTCCCATGCCGTTCGGCAGATCCGCGGTCTGGCCGGGCGTCAGCTCGATCGACTCGAGGTCGGTCGAGCGCCCGGTGACCTTCGTCATCCCCGTGGTGTCGAGCACGTACACCGAGCGCGGAATGCCCTCGTTGATCCCGAGATCACCGGTGTATACGTCGAGCGTGAGGGTCGGATTCGTGAGTTCGGGGAAGGCCGAGAAGAACGCCCCGGTGTCGAGCACCCCGGTGGTCGGGTAGAAGAAGCCGACCAGGCCGACCTGCTCGCTGAGACCATCCGGGATCTTGAGGACTCCGAGAGAGGTCATGTTGTTGTCCTGCGGCAGGAACGGCGTGCTGTTGGTGAAGACGACATCGCCCTCGGGGTTGCGCACCGTGACCGTCGGGGCGTAGCCGTTGCCGAGCAGGAAGACGTTGTCGTCCGCGACGCCGAGCGGTTCGTTGACCTTGACCGAGCCGGTGCGCTCCTCGCCGTTCTCCTGCACAGTGACGTTGGCCGAGAAGTCGCCGGCCTGACCGGATCCGGGCTCGCCGAACGGCTGATAGGTCACGTCGAAGCTGTCGAGCCGCATCGAGTACGGCGCGAGCGCCCCGTCGCCGACGAAGCGACCGCGGTTCATCGAGTCGTAGTCGAGCAGCGTGTTCGCGAACGTCTCGCCCTCGACCAGCACGCGCTGGCCGGTGTAGGCGAAGCCGCCGCCGACGCCGACCGTGATGAGCACACCGACCAGGGCGAGGTGGAACAGCAGGTTGCCGGTCTCGCGCCAGTATCCGCGCTCCGCCGAGACCGACGACGAGCGCTTGTCGTCATAGCGCTCGACCCGGTAGCCGAGAGCTCTGAGCTGCTTCAGGGCGATGTCGATCGACGCGGAGGCATCGGTCGCGGCATCCGTCGAGGTGCGCTCGACCGCACGGAAGTCGGCGAGCCGCTGCAGGCGGGCGGGGGTGCGCGGCGGCCGGGCCTGCAGCGCCTTGGCATGGTGCCTGATGCGCGGGATCACGCAGCCCACGAGCGAGGCGAACAGCAGTAGGTAGATGGCCGAGAACCACGGCGACAGGTAGACGTCGAACAGCTTCAGGCCGTCGAGGATCGGGAAGAGATCGGGGTTGTCGCGCTCCCACTGGGTGACACCGTTGGGGTCGGCCATCCGCTGCGGGAAGATCGAGCCGGGAATGGCGGCGATGGCCAGGACGAGGAGCAGGATCAGCGCGGTGCGCATCGAGGTCAGCTGACGCCATCCCCAGCGCAGCCAGCCCACCAGGCCGAGGCGGGGTTGGGTGATCGACTCTTCGCCGTCGACATGGTCGGACGGCCGGAGCGGATCGCTCGACCTCTCGGTTGTGCGGCTCACGGCATCCTTCCGATGCGTCTTCTTCCGGTCGTCCTGATCAGAGCGGGAGGATGACACTGTTCATCACCGCCGTCAGTCTCGACATGATGTCGGTCCAGAGCCCCGTGACCATCAGCAGTCCCAGGGCGATCAGCAGCGCGCCGCCGATCATGTTGACCACGCGGATGTGACGGCGCAGGAATCCGATCGCCTTCGTCGCCCAGCCGAAGCCGAGCGCGACCAGCAGGAACGGGATGCCGAGGCCGAGCGAGTAGGCGAGTCCCAGGGAGCCTGCGCGCACCGGGTCACCCGCATTGAAGCTCAGCGCGAAGATCGCGGCCAGCGTGGGACCCATGCAGGGCGCCCACCCGACGCCGAGGGCGACGCCGAGCAGCGGCGCGCCGATCAGTCCCGCCTTCGAATCGACGTGGAACCGCACCTCGCGCTGGGCGAAGCCGAAGAGGCCGAGGAACACCAGCCCCATGAGGATGATGACCCCGCCGAGGATGCGCGTGATGAGCTCGCCCCACTGGATGAGGAACACATTGGCGATGCCGCCGAGCGCCGTCAACGAGACGAAGACGAGGCTGAAACCGAGGATGAACAGCAGGACGCCGACGACCAGGCGTCCCCGCGCGGGGGCGTCGACGGCCGAGGTCGGCGAACCGTTCGCCGTGCCGGGTGCACGCCGGGGGGCGACAGCTCCCCCGAGGAATCCCAGGTATCCGGGCACCAGCGGCAGTACGCAGGGCGAGAGGAACGACAGGAGTCCCGCGAGCATCGCCACGGGGATCGCGAGCCACAGGGCTCCCGATCCGATGATCGCTTCGGGGTTCACGCCGCTCCCGGGAGGATCACGAGTCCTCCGCGAGCGCGTCCTTGACGAGCGTCGAGAGGATCGACGTGCCGTCGATGGGCCCGATGATGCGCGCGGCGACCCTGCCCTGCTTGTCGAGCACGAGGGTCGTCGGCGTCGCCTGGATCGGCACGGATGCCGCGAATGCGAGCTTCGCCTCGGCGGTGTCGACATCGATCAGGCTCGGGTAGGTCACGCCGAACTCGGCGGAGAACGCCTTGGCCGTGTCGGCCTGATCCCGCGTGTTGATGCCGAGGAAGGCGACGCCGTCGCCGCCCTGCTCCTGCCACACGTTCTCGAGGTCTTCGGCTTCGACGCGGCACGGGGCGCAGCCGGCGTACCAGAAGTTCACGACCGTGACCTTGCCCGCCAGCTCGGCACTGTCGAAGTCCTCGCCGTCTTCCGTCACGCCGCCGAACGCTGTCACGGGCTCACCGCGTTCCGCGACGGGGATCTCGACGATCGCGCCGTCGGCGGCCACGTATCCGGGGTTGTCTCCGCTGAGGAACGAGTCGTTCACGGGATCGGGAGCGCATGCGCTCAGACCGATGGCGAGCACCGCGGCGAGCGCGACACCGACCGACCGGCGGACGGGCCGGATGCGGGAGGGGCGGCCGCTGCGGATCGGAGGAACCGTCGAGGCGAGTGGCACGATTCCCAGTTTACGCGGGGGTTCCTATGCATGGGCCGGGCGCCCGTGCGGGCCCGGCGCGACTCGGGATCACGCCCCTGTCAGAAGCGTGCCAGCACGTCTTCGACACCGGCGCGGAAGCGCGGACAGCTCGTGATGTCGTGCGCCCGGCAGTTCATCGCATGCTCGGTGATCTCCCGCGAGCGCCGCATCTCCTCCATCCGACGATCCAGGTCGTCGAGGTGCCGCTGCAGCACCTCGTGCCGACCCCGGGCGCTGTCGTCGAGCAGCACCGCGATCTGATCGAGGGTCATGCCCGCAGCCTTGCTGCGCTGGATCACGGCGACCTGCACGACCTCGTCTTCCCCGTACCGCCGCCGGCCCGCGGCGTCGCGTGCGGGCCGCAGCAGGCCGACCGACTCCCAATGCCTGAGCACGTTGGTCGGCAGATCGAACCGCGCGGCGACCTCGCCGACGGACCAGGGATTCTGCGCGCTTGACTTCATGTTGACATGAAGTCACAGACTGAGCTCGAAAGCAAGCGAGCCCTCCGGAAGGACCCACATGTACGACGCGATCGTCATCGGCGCAGGACCCGCCGGCCTGCAGGCGGCACTCACACTCGGACGGATGCATCGGTCGACGCTGCTGCTGGACTCGGGCGAGTACCGCAACGGCACCGTGCAGCACATGCACAACGTGATCACGAACGACGGCGCAGCTCCTGCGGACTTCCGCGCCACCGCCAGGACGGAACTCGCCGCCTACACGGATGTCGAGATCCGCGACGTCGGGGCGCAGAACGTGACTGGCGCCGACGGGGACTTCACGATCGTCCTCACCGACGGTGACAGCGTCGAGGCCCGACGCGTCATCCTCGCGACGGGAGTCGCCGACGAACTCCCCGCCGTCCCCGGCCTGCAGCAGTTGTGGGGCCTGAAGGCCTTCGCCTGCCCGTTCTGCGACGGGCACGAGCACGCCGGCCGCCCGATCGGCATCCTCGGCCCCGTCGCGCGTGCCGAGCACCTGATCGGACTGCTCGGTCGCATCGTCGGGGACATCACGGTCTACCCGATCGACGAGCGCTTCACCGCAGAGGAGGCGCAGCTGCTCGAACGACTCGGCGCGAGGGCGAGCATGGAGCCGGTGGCCTCCGTCGCCGCGCACGGCGACGGCGTACGCATCTCGACGGAGTCCGGTGGCGCGCAGACGGTGGCAGGCGTCTTCGTGGCATCCGGAACACTCCGCCAGCGCGCGCCGTTCGCCGATGACCTCGCCCTGGGGATGCTGCCGTCGGGGTCGATCGAGATCGACGACTTCGGTCGCACCTCGCTGCCAGGGATATTCGCGGCGGGAGACCTCGCGCACCGGGCCTCGCTGCCGGGGCCGCTGGCCTCGGTGCTGCTGGCGGCTGCCGCGGGTCAGATCGCGGCGATCGGCGTCGTCCAGTCGCTCATGGCTCACTGACCTGCTCCTGCGCCACCTGGCCGACGAGAGGGCGCAGTCAGACCGCCCCGACGTCGATCGCGCCGCCGGTCGCGGCGGGCTCCGCGTAGGCGACCTCACGCCACACATCGCCGACGAGCTCGAACGAGGTGACGCTCGAGAGCGCGCAGCGCCGGGTGCGCGGGTCGTGCTGCAACGGCAGACCCGCCACCCGGAGGTGTGTGATCCAGATCGGCGCCTGGTGCGACACCATCACCAGATCTCCACCGTCGACCGACCTCCATGCCTCGGCCATCAGACCCAGCATGCGCTCGGCGATCGAGGTGTACGGCTCACCCCAGCTCGGCAGCGACGGCTGACGCAGGTGCCACCAGTTGAGCGGGTTCATCAGCGAGCGCTTCATCTGCGTGCCCTCGAACACGTTCGTGGGCTCGATCAGACGGATGTCGATCTCGGGGACCAGATCGAATCGTGCGGCGAACGGTTCGGCGGATTCCTGCGCCCGCTCCAGCGGGGAGGCGTAGAGCGTCGTCACCTCCCGGCCGAGGCCGGCGACGTGGTCGGCTGCCGCCTGCGCCATCGTCCGACCGGCCGTGCTCAGGTGGTAGTCGGGCAGCCGCCCATAGAGGACGCGCTTCGGGTTGTGCACCTCTCCGTGGCGGACGAGGTGCAGTCGCGACGCCACCATGTCAGACCTGTCGGTAGCGGGACTCGCCGAAGCCCAGGATCAGATATCCGATGTACGGGAAGACGAACAGGAGGAAGAACGAGAACAGCCCGCCCTTGCCGAAGCGCTCGCCCATCCGGATGGCGACGAAGATGCCGAAGATGAACCCCACGATCGGGATCAGGTAGAGCAGTGCGAGCCATCCCGACATCCCGGCGATCTTCACGAGGAAGATGACGTTCACGAAGGGGATGAGCGCGAGGATGCCGGGGTATCCGGCCTTCGTGAAGACCTTCCAGAGGCCGATCACGACCAGGATGTAGAAGGCCAGGACGATCAGCCCCGAGGTTCCCGAGAAGATCGATGCGTACAGGTCGGAGATTCCGTTGGAGTCCATGGGTGCCTTTCCGTCGTGGCGATCCTACTGACCGATATGCCGCCGCAGGGGGAGGCAGGACGCCCGCGCCCGAGTCCCCGCACCCGCCCACGTAGACTGGGCGGGTTCATCATCTCCCAGAACAGAAGGAATCCTCCGTGCTTCGCACCCACTCGGCAGGCTCACTGCGAGCCGAGCATATCGGTCAGACCGTCACCCTCTCGGGTTGGGTCGATCGCCGTCGTGATCACGGAGGAGTCGCGTTCATCGATCTGCGGGATGCATCGGGCATCGCCCAGGTCGTCATCCGCGACGAGGAGATCGCGCACCCGCTGCGCAACGAGTTCGTGCTCAAGGTCACCGGCGAGGTGTCGCGCCGCCCCGACGGCAACGCGAACCCGAACCTGCCGACCGGCGAGATCGAGCTCATCGCGACCGACGTCGAGGTTCTGAACGAGTCGGCCCCCCTGCCGTTCCAGGTGTCCACGGCTGTGGCGGACACCGAGACGGTGGGTGAAGAGGCGCGCCTCAAGTACCGCTACCTCGACCTGCGTCGCCCCGCCGCGGCATCCGCTCTGCGTCTGCGCTCGAACGTCTACAAGGCCGTGCGCGATGTGCTGCACGGCGAGGACTTCACCGAGGTCGAGACGCCGACCCTCACCCGCTCGACCCCCGAGGGCGCTCGCGACTTCGTCGTGCCCGCGCGTCTGCACCCGGGCAGCTGGTACGCCCTGCCGCAGTCGCCGCAGCTGTTCAAGCAGCTGCTCATGGTCGGCGGTGTCGAGAAGTACTACCAGATCGCGCGCTGCTACCGCGACGAGGACTTCCGCGCCGACCGCCAGCCGGAGTTCACGCAGCTCGACATCGAGATGAGCTTCGTCGACCAGGAAGACGTCATCACCCTGATGGAGTCGCTCATCCAGGCGATGTGGAAGACGATCGGCGTCGAGGTGCAGACCCCGCTGCCGCGCATGACCTACGCCGAGGCGATGTCGAAGTACGGCTCCGACAAGCCCGACCTGCGCTTCGGACTCGAGCTGATCGAGGCCACCGAGTACTTCGCCGAGACGCCCTTCCGCGTCTTCCAGGCAGAGTACGTGGGCGCCGTGCGCATGCCCGGCGGTGCCTCGCAGCCCCGCAAGCAGCTCGACGCGTGGCAGGACTGGGCGAAGCAGCGTGGAGCCCGCGGCCTCGCCTACGTGCTCTTCAACGAGGACGGCTCGCTCGGCGGCCCCGCCGCCAAGAACCTGTCGGAGGCCGAGCAGGCCGGACTCGCCGAGTTCGTCGGCGCCTCCGCCGGTGACTGCGTCTTCTTCGCGGCGGGATCGACGAAGGAGAGCCGTGCGCTCCTCGGCGCCGCACGCGTCGAGATCGGCCGTCGCCTCGGCCTGCTGAGCCCCGACGAGTTCGCCTTCACGTGGGTCGTCGACGCGCCGATGTTCGAGCCGGCAGCCGACGCCGTCGCATCCGGAGACGTCGCCGTCGGCGCCGGAGCCTGGACCGCCGTGCACCACGCGTTCACCGGCCCCAAGCCGGAGTTCCAGGACACGTTCGACACCGACCCCGGGTCCGCTCTCGCCTACGCGTACGACATCGTCTGCAACGGCTCCGAGCTCGGCGGCGGATCGATCCGCATCCACCGCGAAGACGTGCAGAAGCGCGTGTTCGAGGTCATGGGCATCAGCGACGAGGTCGCGCAGGAGCAGTTCGGCTTCCTGCTCGACGCGTTCAAGTTCGGCGCTCCCCCGCACGGCGGGATCGCGCTCGGCATGGACCGCGTGCTGCAGCACCTGACGAAGACCGAGTCGATCCGCGACGTCATCGCCTTCCCGAAGTCCGGCAACGGCTTCGACCCGCTGACCTCCGCGCCGGCTCCGATCACGCCCGAGCAGCGCGCCGAGGCCGGCGTCGACTACGAGCCCGAGGACGACGAGGCCTGACCCTCGCACCATGAGGCCCTCTTCCGCTCAGGCGGGAGGGGGCCTCTTCGCTGTGCGCCGCCGCGCCACGGCACGCGACGTCAACGGAGGGCAGCGAGAGCGGGAGCGATGTTCTCGTTCCACACGTCGACGCCGAGCTTCGCGATGAGCACGACGACGACGGCGAGGAAGACGATGCGGATGAACCGCGCTCCCTTCGAGATCGCCATGCGGGATCCGAGGTAGCTGCCCGCGACGTTCGCGACGGCGAGGATGCCGCCGAGCAGCCACAGCACCGCACCGTGCGGGATGAACAGCAGCAGGGCGCCGGCGTTCGTGGCGAGGTTCACGATCTTCGCCTTGGCGCTCGCCTGCAGAAAGTCGTAGCCGAGCAGCGCCACAAGCGAGATCACCAGGAACGTCCCGGTGCCCGGACCGATGAGGCCGTCGTAGAAGCCGATCACGAGCCCCGACAGCCCGGCCATGATGTGGTGCCTGTGGCCGCTGAAGCGCAGCATCGTGGCGGCCCCCATCTGCGGCCGGAAGGCCGTGAACAGCGCGACGGCGAGCAGCGCGACGACGATGATCGGCTTGAAGGCCGCAGCGGGCAGCACGGTGGCGACGGCCGCTCCCCCGAACGAGCCGACGAGGGCGATCACCGCCATCGGCAGAGCGGTGCGGATGTCGGGCTTCGCCCGCCGGTAGTACGTCACGCTGCTGGTGGCGGTGCCGAAGACGGAGGCGAGCTTGTTGGTGGCGAGCGCCTGGATCGGCGACATGCCGGGGATCAGCAGCAGCGCGGGCAGCTGCAGCAACCCGCCGCCACCCACGACCGCGTCGATCCACCCCGCGGCGAATGCCGCGACGATCACGAGGATCAGCGTGCCCCAGGTGAGCTGCTCGAGCCCGAGCACACTGCCGATGTCCATCGGTCCAGGATGTCAGACTGAGAGCATGCTCGACGCTCTCGCCCTGCCCTTCCCCATCGATTCCCGAGCGGGCGCCGCGACCCTGCGCAGAGCCGTCGTCGACGACGCGAATGCGGTGATCGCCCTGCTCTCGGACGACCCGATCAGCGCGTCGCGCGGCGACGTCGCATCCGTCGAGGACCGCCCCGCCTATGCATCGGCTCTCGAGGAGATCCTCGCCGACCCGTCGAACGATCTGCTCGTGGTCGAGCTCGACGGAGCAGTCGTCGGCACCCTGCAGCTCACCTCGATCCCCGGCATGGCGCGACGCGGTGCGAGACGTCTGCTCGTCGAGGCCGTGCGCGTGCGCAGCGATCTGCGCTCGTCGGGCATCGGCTCCGCCGTCATGCGCTGGGTCTCCGACGATGCGGCGCCGGCGCTGGGCTCGGCGATGGTGCAGCTCACCTCGGACGCCGCCCGCACCGATGCGCACCGGTTCTACGAGCGACTGGGATACGTGGGTTCGCACGTCGGGTTCAAATATCAGGTTCCCCGCGCCTGAGCCCCGCTCCCACCCGCCACGACCCGGACACCTGTCGTTCACCGACCCAGGTCCGATCGGCAACCCGCGGCTCATAGTGTCCTCTCGCAACCCGAATCCGGCGTGCAACGCCGGGCACCGAGAGGATCCTGATGACCAACTTCCACCGCCGCGCGCGCATCGGCGCGGGCATCGCCCTGTTCACCGCCGCCGCGCTCGGCCTCACCGCCTGCGCGACCGGAGCAGAGACCCCCGCCGCCGCCGGCGAGGGCGATGCCGTCGACGCCGCCGCCGCGACCTCGGTCGACGACTTCGGCTCGTTCGCCGACCTCGAGGCTGCCGCGAAGGCCGAGGGCCAGCTCAACGTCATCGCGCTTCCGCGGGACTGGGCGAACTACGGCGAGATCATCGATCTCTTCACCGAGAAGTATCCGGAGATCACCGTCAACGAGGCCTCGCCCGACGTCTCGAGCGCCGAGGAGATCCAGGCGGCGAAGACGAACGAGGGCCTGGACACCGCGCCCGACGTGTTCGACCTCGGCCTGACGGTCGCGCTGCAGAACACCGATGTGTTCGCGCCGTACCAGGTGCAGACGTGGGACGAAATCCCCGATGAGCTCAAGGAGCCGACCGGCCTGTTCGTCGGCGACTACGGCGGGTACATGTCGATCGGCTACGACTCGTCGAAGTTCGACGCCCCGAAGACCCTCGACGACCTGAAGGACGCCGCCTACAAGGGTGCGGTCGCCATCAACGGCGACCCGACGCAGGCAGGCGCGGCGTTCGCGGCTGTGGGTCTCGCGACCGTGCAGTCCGATGGCACGCTCGACGACTTCCAGCCCGGCATCGACTTCTTCGCCGACCTGCAGAAGGCGGGCAACCTGCTCAAGGTCGACGTCACCACGGCGACCGTCGCGAGCGGCGAGACGCCGGTCGTCTTCGACTGGGATTACCTGAACGCCGCGCACGCGGCCGACAACAAGAACTGGAAGGTCGTCGTCCTCGACGGCACCGGATACGCGGGCTACTACAACCAGGCGATCAACAAGGATGCCCCGAACCCGGCAGCCGCACGCCTGTGGCAGGAGTTCCTCTACAGCGACGAGGTGCAGAACCTGTGGCTCAAGGGCGGCGCCCGTCCCGCGCGCATGGAGGCCATGACCGAGGCCGGCACGATCGACGCCGACCTGGCCGCGGCCCTGCCCAAGGTCCCGAGCGAGACGGTCGTGCCGACCGAGGAGCAGTCGACGAACGCCGGCACGCTGCTCGGCGAGAAGTGGGCAGCGGCCGTCCAGTGACCACGGCCACCACGACGGGGGCGGATGCCGCGGCATCCGCCCCCGTCACCCCCACCGCTCACAGCGCAGGGCCCGCGTCGACCGCGCGGGCCCTGCGCTCGGGGCCGTCCGCCGCCTGGTTGGGGCTCGTGCCCTTCGCCGCGTATGTGCTGCTGTTCCTCGCCGTGCCGACCGTCCTGGCCATCGGCTCGGGGTTCTTCACGAAGGACGGCGCCTTCACCGTCAGCAACGTGTCGGCTCTCATCGATCCCGTCGTGCTCACCACCTTCGCGAACTCCGCCGGGCTGTCGCTGCTGACCGCCGTGGTCGGCGCGATCGTCGGGGCCCTCGTCTGCTATGCCCTCCTCGGCATGAACCCCGAGGGCGTCGTCCGCTCGACGGTGGATGCCGTCGCGGGTGTGCTCGCCCAGTTCGGCGGCGTCATGCTCGCGTTCGCCTTCATCGCCACGATCGGCATCCAGGGCGTGCTGAAGCTGTTCCTGCAGGACACGTTCGGCATCGACATCTTCGCGAACGGCACCTGGCTCTACGAGCTGCCCGGCCTGATCCTGCCGTACATCTACTTCCAGATCCCGCTCATGGTGATCACGTTCATGCCCGCCCTCGCCGCGCTCAAGCCGCAGTGGGCAGAGGCGAACCTCACGCTGGGCGGCACCCGCTCCAGCTTCTGGCTGCGCATCGGCGCCCCGGTGCTCGCCCCGTCGTTCCTGGCCAGTCTGCTGCTGCTGTTCGCCAACGCGTTCTCGTCGTACGCGACCGCCGCCGCCCTCGCCAGCCAGGGTTCGCAGATTGTGCCGTTGCAGATCCGCGCGGCGCTGACGAGTGAGACCGTGCTGGGTCGAGAGAACCTCGCCGGGGCTCTCGCGCTCGGCATGATCATCATCGTCGGAGTCGTCATGGCCCTCTACTCACTCATCCAGCGCCGCGCAGCGAGGTGGCAGTCGTGAACCGCCTCGCTCCCTCCCCCGTGACCCGCTGGATCATCGGCATCCTCGTCGGAGCCTTCTTCGCGATCCCGCTGATCTCGACCTTTCTCTACACGCTGCGCCAGACCGACGGCAGCCTCGGCCTCGAACGCTGGGCTGCGGTGTTCGATCCGGCGAGATCCGCGGCGATCCGGCCGATCTGGATGGGTCTGGGCAACTCGCTCGTCCTCGCCCTCGTCACGGTGGCGATCGTTCTCCTGCTGCTCGCGCCGACCATGATCCTGGTCAATCTGCGCTTCGGCAGGCTCCGCCCCGCCTTCGAGTTCGTGGTGCTGCTGCCGATCTCGATCCCCGCGATCGTGCTCGTGGTCGGGCTCGCGCCCATCTACCTCCAGATCGGCCGCTCCCTCGGCACCGGCACCTGGACGCTCGCCTTCGCCTACGGCATCACCGTTCTCCCGTTCGCCTATCGCTCGATCCAGGCGTCGATAGACGCCGCCGATCTGCGCACGCTCGCCGAGGCCGCACGTTCCCTGGGCGCGAGCTGGCCGACCGTGGTGCTGAAGGTCCTCGCACCGAATCTGCGTCAGGGGCTGCTGGCTGCCTCGCTGATCTCGATCGCGGTCGTGCTCGGCGAGTTCACGATCGCCTCGCTGCTGAACCGCCAGGTGTTCCAGACCGCCATGGTCGTCGTGCAGAAGCAGGATCCCTACGCTCCCGCGATCTTCACGCTGCTGGCTCTGCTGTTCGTCTTCCTGCTCCTGCTCCTCATCGGCCGCGTCGCTCGCGGCACCCGAAAGGCCCAGTCATGACCCTTCCCGAGACCGCCGACAACATGCTGCTCGCCGAGGCCGGCGAGGGCACTCGCGTGCAGCTGCAGGGCATCGTGAAGAGCTACTCCGGCACCACCGTGCTGCACGGCGTCGACCTCGACATCGCGCCGGGCGAGTTCGTGTCGCTGCTCGGCCCGTCCGGGTGCGGAAAGACGACCCTCCTGCGCGTGCTGGCCGGGCTCGAGGGCCTCGACGGCGGCGCTGTGCTCCTCGGCGGAAGCGACGTGTCCCGCGTACCCACCAACAAGCGCGACATCGGCATGGTCTTCCAGTCGTACTCGCTCTTCCCGCATCTGCGAGTGGTCGAGAACACGGCCTTCGGGCTCCGCCGCCGCGGTGTCGGCAGAGCGGATGCCGCTGCGCGCGCGCTCGATGCCCTCGCCCTCGTCGGACTCGCCGACTTCGCCGATCGTTTCCCGCACCAGCTCTCCGGCGGGCAGCAGCAGCGCGTGGCGCTCGCCCGCGCGCTGGTGACGGAGCCCAAGGTGCTGCTTCTCGACGAGCCGCTGTCCGCCCTCGACGCGAAGGTGCGCGTGCAGCTGCGCGACGAGATCCGTCGGATCCAGCTGCGCCTCGGCATCACCACCGTCTTCGTCACCCACGACCAGGAGGAGGCGCTGGCGGTGTCGGATCGGATCGCGGTGATGAACGCGGGCACCATCGAGCAGATCGGCACCCCCGAGCAGCTGTACACGTCACCGTCGACAGCGGGAGTGGCCGCGTTCGTCGGTCTCTCCAGCGTCGTCTCCGGCGTCGCCGAGGGAGATCACGTCGTGGTGTGGGGACAGCGGCTGCCCCTGCGTTCGCCGGCCGACGGTCCCGTCGATGTGTTCCTTCGGCCCGAGAACGTGCACTTCGCGTCCGAGGCGGATGCCGCGACGGACGCGCTCGTGCAGGAGAGCACGTTCCTCGGCAGCATGCGCCGCACGCTCGTGCGCACCGAGTCGGGTGAGCTGGTGCGGCTGCAGCACGCCCCCGGCATCCACCCCGCGTTCGGCGATCGCGTGCGGATCGCGGTCGCCCCCGAGCCGGTCGCGGTGCATCCACGGGGCTGAGCGAGCCCTATCGCTGGCCGGTACTCCGAGATACCGTGATGCTCGAGGGCCTCGTTCCCTCCTCACCGTCGAGAAAGGACACCTCATGGCAGGCAAGTTCGAGCTGTACACCGACAGTGCCGGTGGTCATCGGTTCCGACTGAAGGCCGGCAACGGCGAGGTCATCGCGTCGAGCGAGAGCTACACCACGCGGTCCGCCGCGAAGAACGGCGTCGAGTCGGTGAAGACCAACGCGCCGGGAGCCACGGTCGTCGAACTCGACTGACCGCGACTCCGCACCGCACACACAGACCCCCTCCTGTACACCGCGCAGGAGGGGGTCTGTGTATGGTGAGGGCCGTTCGACCGCGAACTCAGAGCACGCGAGCCAGGAAGTCCTGGGTGCGCGGATGCTGCGGGTTGGCGAGCACCTCACGCGGGTCACCCTCTTCGACGATGTGTCCGCCGTCCATGAAGATCAGGCGCGACCCCACCTCGCGGGCGAAGCCCATCTCGTGCGTGACGACGAGCATCGTCATCCCCTCGTCGGCGAGCGAGCGCATGACCTGCAGCACTTCGCCCACCAGCTCGGGATCGAGAGCCGACGTCGGCTCGTCGAACAGCATCATGTCGGGATTCATGCACAACGCGCGGGCGATCGCGACGCGCTGCTGCTGGCCGCCCGACAGGTGACCGGGGAAAGCGTCCGCCTTCTCGGCGAGTCCGACGCGCCCCAGCATCTCCTTCGCGATCTTCTCGGCCTCGGCCTTGGACCGCTTCTTCACGCGCTGCTGCGCGACCATGAGGTTGCCCATCACATCGAGGTGCGGGAACAGGTTGAAGCTCTGGAACACCATGCCGATGCGCGTGCGCACCCGGTCGATGTCGACGTCGGGGTCGGTGATGTCGATCCCCTCGATCAGCACCTTGCCGCCTGTCGGCTCTTCGAGCAGGTTCACCGAGCGCAGAAGCGTCGACTTGCCGGAGCCGGAGGGTCCGATGATGCAGACCACCTCGCCCGCGGTGACGGTGAGGTCGATGCCCTTGAGCACCTCGTTGTCGCCGAAGCTCTTCACGAGCCCCTGCAGGTCGATCGCCGGAGCGTGGACATCAATCAGATCGGTGATCATCGCTGCTTCGCCATCCGTCGTTCCAGGTACGCGCTGAAGCGCGTGAGGGGGATCGTCACGATCAGGTACAGGATCGCCGCCATGATCAGCGGCGTCGCGTTCGTGTTCTGCGTCGCGGCGTCACGGGCGAAGTTGGTGAGCTCCTTCGACCAGATGAACGTTCCCGCGACGAAGAGCAGCGACGTGTCCTTCAGCAGCAGCACGAACTCATTCGTGAGCGGCGGGATGATGATGCGGAATCCCTGCGGCACGATGATCCAGAACGTGGTCTTCATGGGAGACATGCCGAGCGAGCGCGCAGCCTCGGTCTGCCCCTTCGGGACCGCCTGGATGCCGGCGCGGATCGTCTCGGCCATGTACGCCGACGCCACGAGGATGAGGCCGACGAGACCGAGCACGACCGGGCCGCCGAGGTCACGCCCCGAGATGCCCAGTGCGATCGGCAGGATGAAGGCCACACCGAAGATCGTGAGGATCGCGGGAAGCCCGCGGAACAGCTCGATCCAGGCCGTGGCGATCCATCGGAACGGCCCGATGCTCGACAGCTTCAGCAGTGCGAGCACGACCCCCAGCAGGAGCCCGGCGACGAACGCGACAGCGGTGAACCACAGCGTGTTGACGAGTGCGGTCGTGATGATCCCGGGGAACATCTTCGCCGCGATCTCGGGGTTGAAGAACAGCGGCCCGATCTTCGCCCAGTCGGTGCTGACCGCCGCCCAGACGACGATCGCGATCAGCACCGCATAGACGGTGTACCGGTACAGCTTGCTCTTCGTGGTGCGCCTCAACGCCATTGTCAAGGTCTCCCTGCTCTACGTCGCTCGCCGATTACTTCGCGGTGAAGTAGGTGTCGTAGATGGTCTGGTAGTCGCCGCTGTCGCGCAGATCCTGCAGCGCACCGTCGATCGCCTCGCGCAGCTTGTCCTTCTCGCCCTTCGCGAACGCGAAGCCGTAGGACTCGCCCGTCTCGTACTCCTCGACGATCTTGTAGGCGTTGTCGGCCTTCTCGTGCTCGAGGTTCACCGGCTGGTCCTGCAGGATGGCGTCGATCTGACCCGCCTGCATCGCCGGCCACAGCTCTCCGTCCGAGGGGTACTGCACGAGTTCCGCGCCTGTGGCGTTCTCGGTCGCGTACGCCTCACCGGTCGTGCCCTGCTGCACGCCCACGTTCTTGCCCGACAGGTCGTCGATCGACTCGATGCCGGAGTCGGTGCGCACGAGCAGCGACTGCAGCGACTCGTAGTACGGCTCGGAGAAGTCGATGTTCGCCTTGCGCTCGTCGGTGATCGTCATCGCCGACGCCCCGACATCGCAGGTGCCGGCCGCGAGCGTGGTGCCGGACTGCAGCGCGTCGAAGCCGACGTCCTGCACCGACAGCTTGAGGTCGAGCTCCTTCGCGATCGCGTCGAGCAGGTCGATGTCGAAGCCCGTGTACCCGGTGCCGTTGTCGCCGCCCTCGAACTCGAAGGGCGCGTACGGGATGTCGGAGCAGACCGTGAGCGTGCCGGCCTCGACGAGGTCGTACTCGTCACCCGCCGCCGGCTCACCGGATCCGCCGCTTCCTGCGCCGCCCGCACAACCGGCAAGGGCGATGGTGGCGGTCGCGGCGAGCGCGATCCCGGCGATGATGTTGCGACGCTGCATGTCAGCTCCTGAAAAGTGAGGGGTGTGTTGCTCACGGGCGGGTAGGAGAACATCTAAACACGCGCGCTCCTGCCGAGCCCGCCCCGGGCAGTGTTCTGCGGATCACATTTGTGTTGCAAGTGTGACCGAATATGACGGCCGTGTTACAGCTCGGATCGCGACGCCGATCGCGGTACCTGCAGCACCGATTGTTCACCTTGCCTGAGTATCCTCTGTGCCGAACGCGTGAGCCTCTGTGCTCCGGATTCCGAGGAGACCCGATCATAGCCAAGAAGACCGCAGCCCGCCGCGACGCCGAGGCGGCCATCGATGCCGCCGCACGTGCCGCGAAAGACGCCAAGAAGCTGATCAAGAACCTGCCGGGAAAGTCGGCGAAGAAGCTCAAGCCTCTCGTCGAGGACGCGAAGGACGCCTCCAAGGTCTCGAAGAAGAAGGTCGCCGACCGGCCGAAGAAGGTCGCGAAGTCCGCCGTCGCCGCGACGGAGCGACTGCAGAAGGCGAGTGCGAAGCTGCACGCCGCTGCCGAGGCGAAGGCGGCGCCCGTGAAGAAGAACGAGAAGACGAAAGCTCCCGACAAGAAAACGCCCGCGAAGAAGGCGGCGCCCAAGAAGTCGGCGGCCCCCGCGAAGAAGGCGACTCCCGAGAAGAAGGCACCCGCCGCATCCGCCCCCGTGGAGTCGGCACCCGCCGCATCCGCCCCCGTGGAGTCGGCACCCGCCGCATCCGCCCCCGTGTCGCCGGCCCCGCAGACGCCGACCGAGAACGCCGCCGCGCACGACCTGAGCGCGCGGACAGTCGTCGAACTCCGCGCGCTGGCGCGCGCTCAGGGCCGCACCGGATACTCGCGCCTGACCAAGGCCGCGCTGCTCGATCTCCTTGCGCACTGACGTGCAGGAGGCGCTCGATCGCGGCGCATACGCACCGCTCCCCCGCACACTGATCGACGTCCTGCGCGACACGACGGCGCGGTATCCCGATGCCTCCGCGGTCGAAGACGGCGACGGCGCGCTCAGCTATGCCGAGCTGCTCGCGCGGGTGTGGCGCACGGCGGCCATGCTCCACGAGAACGGGGTGCGGCAGGGCGACCGGGTCGGCATCCGGATGACGTCGGGGCGCCGCGAGCTGTACATCGCGATCCTCGGCACGATGGCGGCCGGCGCCGCCTACGTTCCGGTCGACGCCGATGACCCGCAGGAGCGCGCGGACCTCGTGTTCCGGGAGGCGGGCATCGCCGGCACGATCACCGATGCGGGCTATCGCCCTGCCGAGGGCGTCGAATCCGCCGCGCTGTTCGCCAGCGGGTCTCCGCACCCCAGCACCTCCGCGATCCCGGTCGTCGCCCCGCCGACCACCGAGGACGACGCCTGGATCATCTTCACCTCGGGTTCGACCGGGGTGCCCAAGGGTGTGGCGGTCTCTCATCGATCGGCCGCGGCCTTCGTCGACGCCGAGGCGCGCCTCTTCCTGCAGGAGGCACCGCTCGGGCCGGGCGACCGCGTACTGGCGGGGCTGTCGGTCGCGTTCGACGCGTCGTGCGAGGAGATGTGGCTGGCCTGGGGGCACGGCGCCTGCCTCGTGCCGGCGCCCCGGGCGCTCGTGCGCTCCGGCGAGGACCTCGGTCCCTGGCTGCTCGGCCACGGCATCACGGTCGTGTCGACGGTGCCGACCCTCGCGGCGCTCTGGCCGCAGGACGCGATCGAGAACGTGCGGCTGCTGATCTTCGGCGGCGAGGCGTGCCCTCCCGAGCTGGTGGCGCGGCTGGCCTCCGAAGGGCGCGAGGTGTGGAACACGTACGGGCCGACCGAGGCCACGGTCGTCGCCTGCGCGTCTCTCATGGACGGCATCGGCCCCGTGCGCATCGGTCTGCCGCTCGACGGCTGGTCGCTGGCCGTCGTCGACGCCGAGGGGCATCGGGTCGCCGACGGCGAGGCGGGCGAGCTCATCATCGGGGGTGTCGGGCTGGCGCGCTATCTCGATCCCGCCAAGGATGCCGAGAAGTACGCGCCCATGCCGACACTCGGGTGGGAGCGGGCCTACCGCTCCGGCGACGTGGTCCGCATGGAGCCCGAAGGACTGATCTTCCAGGGCCGCGCCGACGACCAGGTCAAGATCGGCGGCCGCCGCATCGAGCTGGGCGAGGTCGAGACCGCACTGCAGGCCCTCACCTCGGTGTCCGCCGCCGCCGTGGTCGTGCAGAAGACCGATGCCGGCCTTCCTCTCCTCGTCGGCTACGTGGTCCCGGACGAGGGCTTCGACCGGCAGACCGCCCGCTCCGAGCTCGCCGCGCTGCTGCCCGCCCCGCTGATCCCGCTGCTCGCGACCGTCGACGATCTGCCCGTGCGCACCTCGGGCAAGGTCGACCGCGCCGCACTCCCCTGGCCGCTGGACTCCGGCGACGCGGGAGACTCCTCGCTGTCCGGCACCGCCGCGTGGCTCGCCGAGCAGTGGTTCGCCGTGCTCGGCATCCGCCCGGACGACGACGATGCCGACTTCTTCCAGCTCGGCGGGGGCTCGCTCGCCGCCGCTCAGCTGGTGTCGCGCCTGCGCACCCGCGCCCCCGAGTTCACGATGACCGATGTCTACGACCTGCCGCGGCTGCGCCAGATGGCGGATGCCGTCGACGAGGAGGCCGACGACGACGACACCGAAGAACGGGTCTTCAGTCAGCCTGTTCCCACACCGCGGCGGATGCAGTGGGTGCAGACGATCGCCGGCCTGCCGCTGTTCGTGTTCACCGGCATCCGCTGGCTGCTCTTCCTCCTCGCCGCGAGCTGGATACTGCGGCTCTCGCCCGGATTCGAGTTCCTGCCCGATGTGCCCGTGTGGACCGTCATCGTCGGGCTGCTCGTGTTCGTGACCCCGCTGGGCAAGATGACGATCGCCGCGGTCGCCGCCCGACTTCTGCTCGCCGGGCTGCGCCCCGGCGACTACCCGCGCGGCGGCGGGGTGCACCTGCGGCTGTGGCTCGCCGAGCAGATCGCCCAGCAGGTGGATCCGGTCGGACTGGCCGGCGCCCCCTGGGTCGTCTACTACGCCCGAGCCCTCGGCGCCCGCATCCACCGGGATGTGGACCTGCACACGGTGCCGCCGATCACGGGAATGCTCGACATCGGTCCCGGCGCCTCGATCGAACCCGAAGTCGACCTCACCGGCTATTGGATCGACGGCGACACCGTGCGCATCGGCGGCATCCGCATCGGCGCCGACGCGACCATCGGCGCGCGCAGCACCCTCGCACCCGGCACGAAGATCGGTCGCGGAGCGGAGATCGCCCCGGGGTCGGCGGTGTTCGGTCGCGTGCGCGCGAAGCAGCGGTGGGCGGGCTCCCCGGCGGCTCGGATCGGTGGCACCTCGTCGCCGTTCGCCCCCGACCGCCCACCGACCAGGGTCCGGTGGCTGTGGGCGTACGCGGCCTCGTCGGCGCTTCTCGGCCTCCTCCCCGTCATCTCGCTGGCCGCCGGGGCCGGGATCCTGGCGCTCGGCATCCGAGGCTCCGACTCGCTGCTCGCGGCGGTCCCCGGCATCCTCGCGCTGCTGGTGCCCGCGGTGCTGCTGGCCGGTCTCGTGTTCGCCGGCCTGGTGCTGCTCTTCGTGCGCGTGCTCGGTCTCGGGCTCGCCGAGGGCGTGTACCCGGTGCGTTCGCGAGTCGCCTGGCAGGCATGGACGACCGAGCGCCTGCTCGATTCCGCCCGGACCTTCCTCTTCCCGCTGTACTCCAGCATCGTCACCCCGATCTGGCTGCGTGCACTGGGCGCCGACGTCGGTCGCGACGTCGAGGCGTCGACCGTGCTCCTCATCCCGACGCTCGCGACGATCGCCGACGGCGCGTTCCTCGCCGATGACACCATGGTGGCGACCTACGAGCTGCGGGGCGGGTGGATGCGGTTGCGCAGAGCGCGGATCGGCAAGCGCGCCTTCCTGGGCAACTCGGGCATGGCCGCAGGGGGCCACAACGTGCCGCGCGACGGCCTGGTCGCCGTGCTGTCGGTCGCTCCCCCCAAGGCCAAGGCCGGATCGTCCTGGCTGGGATCGCCGGCGGCGCGCCTTCGTCGGGTGGTCAACGACTCCGACCTCGAGCGCACCTATCGGCCGCGCGCGAGCCTGCGCCTCGCCCGTGCACTGTGGGAGTCGTGCCGCATCATCCCGGTGTTCGTCACCTGCGCGATCGGCCTCTCCGTGATGCTCGCTCTGGCCGCTGTCGTCGAGAACGGGGGCCTGGGCTGGGCCGTCGCCCTCTCGAGCGTCGTGATGCTGGCGGCCGGCGCGGTCGCCGCTCTCGTCACGACGATCGCCAAATGGCTCATCGTCGGGCCGATCCGCGCGGGCGAGCATCCGCTGTGGTCGAGCTTCGTGTGGCGCACGGAGGTGTCCGACACGTTCACCGAGATGGTCGCGGCCCCCTGGTTCGCCAATGCCGCCGCCGGCACGCCCGCTCTCGCGATCTGGCTGCGCTCGCTCGGCGCGAAGATCGGACGCGGCGTGTGGACCGACAGCTACTGGCTGCCCGAACCCGACCTCGTGACGCTCGGCGACGGCGCGACGGTCAACCGCGGATGTGTGGTTCAGACGCATCTGTTCCATGATCGAGTGATGAGTATCGACGCAGTGACCCTCGAGAACGGTGCGACCCTGGGTCCGCACAGCGTGATCCTGCCCGCGGCGACGATCGGGGCGGATGCCACGGTCGGCCCCGCCTCGCTCGTGATGCGGGGTGAGTTCGTGCCGGTCGGCAGCCGGTGGAGCGGCAATCCCATCGGTCCGTGGCGAGCGGTCAAGGTGCGCTCGTACCAGGCGACCGACGCATGACCGTCGACCCGTACACCCCGCACAGCGGCGATCGACGCTACGGGGTGCTGCACTACGACCTCGCGATCGACTACCGTGTCACGACCAATCGTCTGGTCGGCACGGCCACCATCCGACTGCGGATGCAGGAGTCGGCCGCGCACATCTCCTTCGACCTGATCGGCCTCAAGGCGACGAAGGTGCGCGTGACCGGAGACCGCGCCGCGTCCTTCCGCCAGGACGATCGGCGGCTGAAGGTGATCTTCGGGGCGGAGCGTGCCAGCGGCCGGGAGGTCACCGTGTCGATCGACTACACCGGAGCACCGGGGCCGCGGCGCACCCGATGGGGTCTGCTCGGCTGGGAGGAGCTCGAAGACGGCGTGATCGTCGCCTCGCAGCCGACCGGCGCACCGACCTGGTTCCCGTGCAACGACATCCCCTCCGACAAGGCGACGTACCGACTCGCCTTCACCGCCGACCCCGAGTACACCGTCGTCAGCGGCGGTGCCGCCACCCGGTCGACGCAGCGCGGTCGCACCCGCTGGACGTTCGAGCAGCCGGTGCCGACGGCCACCTATCTGATGACGGTGCAGATCGGCCAGTACGACGACGACAGAGTCGCCCTCGGGGACACACCGGGACGTCTGTTCCACCCGCGCCCTCTGGCCACACGCGTGCGAGCAGACTTCGCCGATCTCCCGGCGATGATGTCGGCGTTCGTCGAAGCCTTCGGCCCCTACCCGTACGAGTCCTACAAGGTGGTCATCACCCCCGATGCCCTCGAGATCCCTCTCGAAGCCCAGGGCATGGCGATCTTCGGCGCGAACCACATCGACGGGAGGGGCGGCAGCGAGCGCCTGATCGCCCATGAGCTCGCGCACCAGTGGTTCGGCAACAGCGTGGGAGTCGCCCGCTGGCAGGACATCTGGCTCAATGAGGGGTACGCCTGCTATTCGGAGTGGCTGTGGTCGGAGGCAGGCGGTGGTGCGACGGCGCACGCGAACGCCGTGGAGCATCACGCCCGGCTCCGGGCACTCCCGCACGACCTCGTGCTCTCGGACCCGGGCGCGGACGACATGTTCGACGACCGCGTCTACAAGCGGGGCGCGCTCACCCTGCACGCCCTGCGCCTGACGGTCGGCGACGAGCTGTTCTTCGCCCTCACCCGCGAGTGGACGAGTCGGTTCGCCGGTCTCGCGGTGACGAGCGACGACTTCCTCGGGCTGGTCGACGAGCTCGCCGGCTGGCAGGCACGCGAGCTGGTCCGCTCGTGGATCGACGAGCGCGCACTGCCCGCACTCCCCTGAACCGGGCGAGCTCCCGTCAGCGGGGCGATCCGATGGCGAGGCTCAACGCATGGCCGGTGGGACCGCCGAGCGTGACGACGTCGATCGGGTCCCTGCGATCCCGAAGGACGGCCGACCACACCCCGGGGGCCGACGCATCCGATCGGACGCGCAGAGTCACCTCGGCGGGGTCGATCGCGAATCCGCGCCCATCGGCCTTCACCGCCGCCTCGATGCGCGTCCAGGCCGCGAGATCGGGCGCGTCCGCAGGGAAGAGCGGCGCGATCTCGGCGAGACGGCTCGCGTGGGTCAGGGGTTCGACGTCGACCCCCAGAGACACGGATGCCGGGCCCACCGCCACCGCGACGAGATCATCGCCGTGGGTCACGCTCAGCGAGGATCCCGCGGTGCGCGGCCTGCCGTGCGGCCCACCGCATCGTTCGCAGGTGCTGTCGAGGGCCACGACACGCTCCCCGTCGTCGCGACGGAGGAGGTCGCGGATCAGCGCTCTACCGGCGAGGAACCCCTGGCGCTGCGCACCACCGAGCTGGAGCAGACGGTCGTGCTGGCGCCGCCCCATCGCGAGGACGTCGGTCGCATCGAATCCCTCGAGCCGTGACGGAGTCGTCCATGCCACGGTCACGCCCTGCCAGGCGAGCTCCCCCATGGTGCCTCCGCCTGCCTCCGCCTGCCTCTGCCGACGACGCCCCCGGGGCGCCGTCTCAGATCTCGATGTCGACGGCGGCCCGTGCGGCGACGACCGAGCGCACGTACGCGACGACCTCTTCGTGCGCGGGGTGCACCTGGTACTCCTCGAGCGCCGCGATCGAGTCGAAGTCCGCGACGAGCGTGACGTCCCAGTTGGTGTCGGGGTAGGCGACGTTCGCCCCGGCGGAGATCGCGCGCAGCTGCGGCACCACGCCGTCGAGGGCGTTCAGACGGCGCGCGACATCGGCGGCCTGCTCCGCGCGGAGGTCGGCGTCCTCGACCGCGAGCTTCCACGAGACGATGTGACGGATCATCGGGGCTCCTTCTTCAGGGCGTCCTCGTTGACCGCGGCTTCGAGGGACTCCTTGAGGCGATCGGCGGAGAGACGCCAGTGCGCATGCAGCTCTCCGTCGATCAGCACGACGGGGATCTTCTCCCACCACAGCGCGTAAAGGGCCGGGTCATCGGCGATCGACGCCTCGACGACCTCGATGCGCTCAGCCGCGGCGTCGGGAAGCTCGGCCACGACCGCATCGATGATCTCGGAGGCCACGTCGCACAGATGGCAGTCGGGCTTGCCGATGAGGGTCAGCGTGGTCACGCCGAGGGCATCTCGATGTCGCGGCCCTGGGCGATCCACTCGCCGGTGCCGCCCTCGACGTTCGTGGCGTCGTATCCGCGGGACTCGAGCGCCTCGACGACACGCGCCGAACGGCCGCCGGCCTGGCAGATGACGTCGAACGACTCGGAGGGGAGTTCCTCGAGCCGGTTGCCGATCTCCGACATCGGGATGTTGACGGCGCCGGGAACGTGGCCCGCGGCGAATTCGTGCACCTCCCGCACATCGATGAGCGGGGTGTTCGAGCGCTCTGCGAGCTCGGTGACGGTGATCGACTTCATGGCATGCTCCTGCGACGCGGGGGAAACCGGGGGTAGAGACACAAAGCGCCCGTCCGGAGACAGGCGCTCGTGTCTGGTCGCTTTACTTCTTGTTGCGACGCTGGTGGCGAGTCTTACGAAGCAGCTTGCGGTGCTTCTTCTTCGCCATGCGCTTGCGGCGCTTCTTGATGACAGAACCCACGGAAACCTCACTAAGTCAGTGGCTGGGTGTCGTCGGTGACGGACACCCGGGTACGGGCACGGAAAAAATGCCTCGGATCAGTCTAGCAAACCGCGGCGCCTTCACTGTACGCGATGCATCGTCGTCGATCGACGACGCGCAGGCGTGCTGCGGAGGGCCTCGATCCGATCAACCGACGTCGGCGATCGGTCGCTGCAGCGCATCGGCCACAGCGGATTCAGGAACGCGGAAGCTGCGACCGAAGCGGATGGCTGGCAGCTCACCCGCGTGCACCATCCGATAGACGGTCATCTTCGACACGCGCATGAGCTCGGCGACCTCGGCCACCGTCAGGAACCGGACATCAGGAACCTCGGGCATCCCACGTACCCCTTTCTGGATTTGTGCACACTCTATGGGTTATCTGGGACGCATGTAAACCCGTGTGGCCCGTGTGATCAATGAGGCCCGCGGAGGCCGGCCATCGCCAGCGACCGTCCTCGTCTCAGCCCAGACATAGGATGTATGGCGGATCCGCCCAGTTTCGTCTGGGAACCTCTGATCACGACTCACGATGGCACCGTCAGAGTCGACGCGGGCTGGGGCCCGCGGCCTCGCCCCTGACGAAGAGCCCCCCGATTCGTCGGGGGCGATGTGCATTCCGCCGCAGGTCCGCGGCAGCGCTGTCAGCCGCCGAAGCGCTTGAGCGCCGAGTCGACCACGTGCTTGGCGGACGCGACCGCGCGGCCCACCACCTCGGCCGCGTGCGCGGCCCCGTCGGGGAGCGGCTGGCCGGGGTACTCGATGTCGGGCGCGTCGTTCCCGTACGCGTCCATGAGGAAGGGGACCAGCCAGTCGTCGACGGCCTCGAGGGGCTCGACGGCGAGGCTGTAGAAGCGGCGCTGGCCGTCTTCGCGGACGCTGACCAGCTCGGCTTCGCGCAGCACCTTCAGATGCTTCGAGACCGTGGGCTGGCTGATGCCCAGATCGGCGACGATATGGCTGACGCTGGTGCCGGCATCCCCTTCGGTCGTGCGACGCAGGAGAAGCTGGAGGATGTCGCGCCTCGTACCGTCTGCGATCACGTCGAAGATGTCCGTCATGTGATCAGGGTAGTCGTCCCCGGCACGGAGTACCATGACGAAGGCTCGGCGAACGACGTCGTGCTGCCACGCACCGCACGGAGAGAACGAAGGGGGACGCGATGTCGGGCATCGTTTCGGCGTCGTCGCCTCGACAGCGGCTCCAGAACGCCGCATCGTGGAGCAAGCACATCATCACGTCGTCGCCCTCGCGCTTCGCGATCGTGATCTTCGCGATGCTCATCCTCGTCTTCACCGTGCTGCTGTCGCTGCCGATCGCCTCCGCGACGCGCACGGTCACCCCGCTGGCGGACGCCCTGTTCACCGCCGTGTCGACGATCTGCGTCACGGGACTCGCGACGGTCGACATGGCGACCCACTGGTCTCCGTTCGGCCACGTGCTGATCTTCATCGGGGTGAACATCGGTGCGCTCGGCGTGCTGACGCTCGCCTCGCTGATGGGGATGCTGATCTCCAAGCGCCTCGGTCTGCGCGCGAAGCTCATGGCCGCCGGCGACACGAATCCGATGCGCGCACACGGCGGCGTCGTGAACGAGAGCCAGACCGTGCGACTCGGAGAGGTCGGTCAGCTGCTCACGACCGTCGCCCTCTCGGCCCTCATCATCGAAGGCGCCCTGGCGATCCTGCTCTACCCGGCGCTCGTCATGGCGGGCGTCGAACCGATCGCCGCTCTGTGGGAGGCGCCGTACTTCGCCGCGATGGCGTTCACCAACACGGGCTTCGCCCCCAACGCGGGTGGCGTCGCGGTGTTCGCCGACGACTACCTCGTGCTCTCCCTGCTCATGGTCGGCGTGTTCCTCGGCAGCATCGGATTCCCCGTGATCTACACGCTCGCCAAGCACGTGTGGCACGTCAAGAAGTGGTCGCTGCACACCAAGCTCACGCTCGTCACCACCGTGCTGCTGTTCGTGCTGGGTGCCGTCGTCTTCCTCGTGCTCGAATACGCCAACCCGAAGACCTTCGGGTCGATGGACGCGGCCGACACGACCTTCCAGGCCTTCTTCCTGTCGGCGATGACGCGCTCCGGCGGCTTCAACGTCATCGAGATGGACGACTTGAACGGCTCGTCGCTGCTCGCGGCCTCGATGCTGATGTTCGTCGGCGGCGGCTCGGCATCCACCGCCGGCGGCATCAAGGTGACGACGCTCGCCGTGCTCGCCATCGCGGTCTGGTCGGAGGCGAAGGGTCGCCAGTCGGTCGAGGCGTTCGGCCGCCGCATCCCCAGCGACGTGCAGCGGGTCGCGCTCAGCGTCGTGGCGTGGGGCGCGACGATCGTGGCGCTGTCGACGATCATCATCTCCCAGATCACCAAGGCCGACATCAGCCATGTGCTCTTCGACGTGATCTCGGCCTTCGGCACCGTGGGACTCTCGACCGGGTTGACGGCAGAGCTGCCCGATTCCGCCTCGTACGTCCTCGCGACCACCATCTTCATGGGGCGCGTTGGTACAGTGACTCTCGCCGCGGCCGTCGCCGCGACATCGCGAACGCAGTACTACTCACTGCCCGTGGAAAGGCCGATCGTTGGTTGAAGTCCTCCGGGGGGACGCTCCCGTCCTCGTCATCGGTCTCGGTCGGTTCGGCGCCGCGTGCGCGGGCGAGCTCGACCGCCTCGACCGCGAGGTGCTCGCGATCGACGACAACCTCGAACTCGTGCAGAAGTGGTCGGACCGGGTCACCCACACGGTGCAGGCCGACGCCAAGAACATCGACGCCCTGCGCCAGATCGGCGCGCAGGACTTCCAGGTCGCGGTCGTCGCGGTCGGATCCTCGATCGAGGCATCGGTGCTGATCACCGCCAACCTCGTCGACCTCAAGGTGCCGCAGATCTGGGCGAAGGCCGTCTCGCAGTCGCATGGGAAGATCCTGGCCCGCGTGGGCGCGAACCACGTCATCTACCCCGAGCGCGAGGCCGGCGAACGTGTCGCCCACCTCGTCTCCGGCCGGATGCTCGACTTCATCCGCTTCGACGACGACTTCGTGCTGGCCAAGATGTACCCGCCGAAGTTCATCCGCGGCGTCGGCCTGAACGAGTCCGGCGTGCGCACCAAGTACAAGGTCACCGTGGTCGGCGTGAAGAGCCCGGGCAAGCCGTTCCGCTACGCCGAGGCGAACACCATCGTGACCAACCACGACCTCATCATCGTGTCGGGCACCAACAGCGACATCGAGCGCTTCGCGGCCCTCGACCGCTGAGCCGCTCCCCGGCGTCTCGGCGTCGGTCGTCGCCGGTCAGGCGTCGATGTCGAGCGTCAGGTCGACGATGTCATCGATCGTGACGCTCTCGCGGTCCTGCAGCAGCTTCTTGATAGGCACGATGTAGCCGCCGTCCTTCGGCCAGAGCGCGGTCGTCACCGTGGTGCCCCCGATCGTCACCGATGCCGGGATCATGCCCCACCCGTAGGTGACGAGGCTCGCCACCTCGCCGATCATCGCGCTCTCCTCCGGCGGCACGGTGACGAAGTGGAAGGGCGCGGGACCGCGCCAGAACCAGATCGCCCCCGAGAACCGCACCCGCACGTCAGGCTCCGGCGGCGAGCTCTCGTGCGCGCGCGAGGGCCGCATCGGCCGCTGCGGCGAACGTACGGTCCAGGTGCGCGTCCTGCAGCACGGCGACCGCCCGCTCGGTGGTGCCCTTCGGGCTGGTGACCCGACGACGCAGCTCGGACGGCTCCTCCCCCGAGGCATCGAGCAGCGCGGTGGCCCCGATGAACGTCTGCTCGGCCATCAGGCGGGCGTCGGCCTCGCTGAACCCCATGCCGACAGCGGCCTTCGTGAGCTCCTCGATCAGCAGGTAGACATAGGCGGGCCCCGAGCCCGAGATGGTCGAGAGCGCGTCGATCTGCGACTCGGGAACCTCGACGACCGCGCCCACGGTCTCGAAGAGGCGGTGCACGAGGGCGAGATCGTCTGCGGACGCCGCCGCCCCCGCGGCCAGACCGGTGACACCCTTGCCGACCGTCGAGGGAGTGTTCGGCATCGAGCGGATCACCCGCACCTCTGCGCCCAGGTTGTCGGCGAACGTCTGCAGGGTGACCCCGGCGGCGAGGCTCACGACGATCGCGTCGTCGGCCAGGTGCGATGCGATCTCCCGCAGCAGATCGGGCACCATGGCGGGCTTCACGCCGACCAGCACGATCCGGGCATCGGCGACCGCCTCGGCGTTGCCGTCGGCGGTCTCCGACAGCGCGATGCTCCTGACGCCGTCGAGATCGGCGAACGCCGCCGCCTTCTCGGGCGTGCGGTTCGTGGCGGTGATGCCACCGTCCACCGGAATGCCGGAGGCCACCACGCCGCGGAGGATCGCACCTCCCATCGAACCGGCACCGACGAACGCGAGGGAGGGAAGGGAGTCAGCCATGTCGTCATCCTACGGCGGGCTCTTCCGGCGTCCGCGGACCAGCGGATCTAGACTCGTCGCATGAGTGCATCGGGTGGCGGCAAGGCGATCATCGCGGCGTTCCTGGCGAATCTGGGCATCGCTCTGGCGAAGTTCCTCGCCTGGGCGCTCTCCGGCTCGGCATCGATGCTCGCCGAGGCGATCCATTCGGTCGCCGACTCCGGCAATCAGCTGCTGCTCATGCTCGGCGGCCGCAAGGCCCGACGCGAGGCCGACAGAGCGCACCCCTTCGGCTACGGACGCGAGCGCTACGTCTACGCGTTCGTGGTGTCCATCATCCTGTTCTCGGTCGGCGGCCTGTTCGCCATCTACGAGGCCATCGACAAACTCACCCACCCGCACGAGCTCGACAAGACCTGGTGGTGGCTGCCGATCGTCGTGCTCGTGGTCGCGATCGGACTGGAGTCGTTCTCGCTGCGCACCGCGGTCAAGGAGAGCAACCTCGTGCGCGACCGCGACCAGTCGTGGGTGTCGTTCGTCCGGCGCGCGAAGGCGCCGGAACTGCCGGTCGTGCTGCTGGAGGACGTCGGGGCGCTGACCGGGCTCAGCTTCGCCCTGCTCGGCGTCGGCCTCACGATCATCACCGGCAACCCCGTGTTCGATGCCCTTGGGACGCTGATGATCGGCATCCTGCTGGTGCTCATCGCGATCGTGCTCGGAGTCGAGACCAAGAGCCTGCTCGTGGGTGAGGGCGCGACCCCCGCCGACCACGACCGCATCGTCGACGCCATCAACGCCGGCGACGAGATCGAGAAGATCATCCACATGAAGACCCTCTACCTGGGTCCGGATGAGCTCATGGTGGCGGCGAAGATCGCTCTCAACGCCGACAAGCCGCTGCGCGAGGCCGCCGACGACATCGACGCGATCGAAGCCCGCATCCGCGAGGCCGTGCCGATCGCCAGGGTGATCTACATCGAGCCGGACGTCTACCGCCCCGCGATCGATCCCGAGCCGTCGACCGACGTGTTCGTGCTCAAGTCCTCCGACTGAGTCCGGCGCCACGGCGCCACGGCGCCACGGCGCCTGTGCGCCTGTGCGCCTGTGCAGGGTCGGCGCCCGGCGGTCAGCGCCGTTGCTCGAAGAAGTCGCGCAGCAGCGCCGTGGCGGCCGCCGCCTCGACCCCGCCGATCACCTCGGCGCGGTGCGGCAGGCGCCGATCGCGCAGCACGTCGTACATCGACCCCGCGGCTCCGGCCTTCTCGTCCCAGGCGCCGAAGACGACGCGCGCGATGCGCGACTGCAGGATCGCACCGGCGCACATGACGCAGGGCTCCAGGGTCACGACGAGTGTGTGCCCCTCGAGGTTCCAGGTGCCCGCGGATGCCGCAGCCGCGCGCAGCGCCTCGACCTCGGCGTGTCCGGTCGGATCGTGGGTCGCCTCGCGGGTGTTCCGCCCCTCCGCGACGATCCGCCCCGAGGGATCGAGCACGACGGCGCCGACCGGGATCTCCGCGGCGTCCGCCGCGTCCGCCGCGAGCGCGAGGGCACGGCCCATCGCGGTGAGGTCGGCGGCGGTCATGCGTCGAGCCTACGACAGCGAGCGGCGGCGGCCACGGCATCCGATGTCGTGCGCGGGCGTCCGGCGCATTAGCCTGTATCCATGCGTGTCCACGTCGCCGACCACCCTCTCGTCACCCACAAGCTCTCGGTCCTGCGCGACCATCGCACACCGTCTCCCGTCTTCCGGCAGCTGACGGAGGAGCTCGTGACCCTTCTGGCGTACGAGGCGACGCGAAACGTCAAGGTCAGCCCCATCGAGATCACCACACCGGTGACGACGACGATGGGCGTGAAGATCTCGGAGCCGCGTCCGATCGTGGTCCCCATCCTGCGTGCGGGACTCGGGATGCTCGAGGGGCTCGTCAAGCTGCTGCCGACCGCCGAGGTCGGCTTCCTCGGCATGGTCCGCGACGAGGAGACCTTCGAGCCGACGACCTACGCCGAGCGTCTGCCCGACGACCTCAGCGACCGCCAGTGCTTCGCCATCGACCCGATGCTCGCCACCGGCGGCTCGCTCGCGGCGGCGATCCAGTTCCTGTTCGACCGCGGCGCCAAGGACGTCACCGCGATCTGCCTGCTCGGCACCCCTGAGGGCGTGGCGGCGATCGAGGCGCTCGTCGGCGACCGCGACGTCACTCTGGTGCTCGGCGCTCTCGACGAGCGACTCAACGAGAAGGGGTACATCGTGCCCGGACTCGGCGATGCCGGAGACCGCCTCTACGGCACGGTCTGAGTTCCCGCAGGCTGGTCGAGCAGCGCGACGCCGAAGCCCGCGACGACGTCACGCACCTCGGCGAGGTAGCGCTGCGCCTGCTCGGTGAGGGGGATGGCCGTGCGCCCGACCCACCCGATCTCGATCCGC
Source organism: Microbacterium sp. Root553 (assembly GCF_001426995.1). Classification (NCBI taxonomy): domain Bacteria; kingdom Bacillati; phylum Actinomycetota; class Actinomycetes; order Micrococcales; family Microbacteriaceae; genus Microbacterium; species Microbacterium sp. Root553. The sequence goes on from NZ_LMFY01000001.1 coordinate 288,049, forward strand.
TCGTCGACATCGAGCGGCACGGCGACGATCTCGGGGTCGAGGTCGTCGCTGATGATGCCGGTGGAGATCGTGTAGCCGTCGAGGCCGATCATCAGGTTGAAGATCGTCGCACGATCGGACACCCGGATCTCCTGCGCGCTCGAGAGGGTCGAGAGGATCTCCTCGGCGAAGTAGAAGGAGTTGTTCGCGCCCTGGTCGAAGGTGAGTCGCGGCAGTCCGACGAGATCGTCGAGGGTCGCGCGCTCCCTCGCAGCGAGCGCGTTGCGGCGCGAGACGAAGATGTGCGGCTCCGCGAGGAAGAGCGGATGGAACGCCAGGCCCGAGTCGCGCAGCAGCTTGTCGATGACGTTGCGATTGAAGTCGTTGCGGAACAGGATGCCGAGTTCGCTGCGTAGAGTCCGCACGTCCTCGATGATGTCCCACGTGCGGGTCTCCCGGAGCGAGAACTCGTACTCCGCCGCATTCGTGCTCTTCACCATCCGCACGAAGGCGTCGACCGCGAAGGAGTAGTGCTGGGTCGACACCCCGAGGAGTCGCCGCGACGGCGGTCGGCCGAGGTATCGCTGCTCGAGCAGTTCCGCCTGCTCGACGACCTGACGGGCGTAACCGAGGAACTCCACGCCGTCGCCGGTGAGCGTCACTCCGCGCGCCGAGCGCGAGAGGAGCGCCCGGCCCACCCGGGTCTCGAGGTCCTTCATCGCCGCCGACATGGTGGGCTGGGCGACATAGAGCAGATCGGCCGCGGCCGTGATCGATCCCTCCGCAGCGACCTCGATGAAGTACTGGAGCTGCTGCAGCGTGATGCCGCTCGGTCGTCTTGGCATAGCCCAATCCTATAGGAACGCATAGTGGAGCCGAATTACCCGATGACCGCGCTCCCGCTGCACGATGAGAGCACAGCTCCTGAGAGGCCGACCCCGGCCTCACCCCCTTCGGATTGGCTTCTCATGGCGAACGACATCACGTTCAGCATCACCACCACGCGTTTCGACGAGGACTATGCACCGTCGGATGCGTCCCGGATCACGACGAACTTCGCCAACCTCGCGCGCGGCGAGCGCCGCCAGGAGAACCTCCGCAACGCGCTCGCGATGATCGACCGTCGATTCAACGACCTCGCGCACGAGGACAACCCCGACGGGGACCGGTATACGGTCGAGCTCGACATCATCTCGGTGCAGCTGCGCTTCTCCGACGGCGCGGACGAGGAGTTCCCCGTCCTCGAGGTGCTCGACGTGCACATCCTCGACCGACTCACGGGCGAGCGCCACCAGGGCATCGTAGGGAACAACTTCTCCTCCTACATCCGCGACTACGACTTCAGCATCGTCCTGCCCGCCGCCAACGCGGGCGGAGGGGGCTTCACGACGCCCGATGACTTCGGCGCGCTGCACGGCAAGCTGTTCCAGCACTTCGTCGAGTCCGACGCGTATCGGGAGCGGTTCCCGCAGTCGCCGGTCATCTGCATCAGCGTGTCGACGAGCCGGACGTACCGACGCACCGGCGAGGAGCATCCCGTGCTCGGCGCCGAGTACGTGCAGGATTCGTTCTCGCTCACCGACGAGTACTTCGGCAAGATGGGTCTGCAGGTGCGGTACTTCATGCCGCGCGGCAGCGTCGCCCCCCTCGCCTTCTACTTCCGGGGCGACCTGCTGAGCGACTACTCCGATCTGCAGCTCGTCGGCACGATCAGCACCATGGAGACCTTCCAGAAGATCTACCGCCCCGAGATCTATCACGCCGACGCACCCGCCGCGGAGGTCTATCGTCCGAGCCTCGAGCACGAGGACTTCCAGCGCACGGACATCACCTACGACCGCGAGGAGCGGAGCCGACTGGCGGTGACGCAGGGACGCTACGCCGACGAGCACTTCGTCACCCCGCACCGTCGGGTGCTGGACGAGTGGGCCGCCTCCTACCCCGCCCTGGTCCGATGAGCGGCGCGGGATCGACGGCCGTGAACACGCTGCTGCCCACCTCGATCGTCGGAAGCCTGCCCAAGCCGGCGTGGCTGGCGAAGCCCGAGGTGCTCTGGTCGCCGTGGGAGCTGCAGGGTGACGCGCTCGTGGAGGGCCGGCAGGATGCACTGCGCGCGGCGGTGCACGAGCAGCAGCGACGCGGCATCGACATCCTCAGCGACGGCGAGCAGACCCGGCAGCACTTCGTGACCACCTTCATCGAGCACCTCGACGGGGTCGACTTCGAAAAGCGCGAGACGGTCCGCATCCGCGACCGGTACGACGCGAGCGTGCCGACCGTGGTGGGCGCGGTGAGCCGACGCCAGCCGGTGTTCGTCGCGGACGCGGCCTTTCTGCGCCAGCAGACCGATCGGCCGATCAAGTGGGCGCTTCCCGGCCCGATGACGATGATCGACACCCTCTCCGACCACCACTATCGCAGCCGCGAGAAGCTGGCGTGGGAGTTCGCCACGATTCTCAACCAGGAGGCCAGGGAGCTGGAGGCCGCGGGCGTGGACATCATCCAGTTCGACGAGCCTGCCTTCAACGTCTTCTTCGATGAGACCAAGGACTGGGGCATCGCCGCACTCGAGCGCGCTGCCGAGGGACTGCGTGCGGAGACGGCGGTGCACATCTGCTACGGATACGGGATCAAGGCGAACAACGACTGGAAGGCGACGCTGGGTGCGGAGTGGCGACAGTACGAGGAGTCGTTCCCCCTTCTGCAGCAGTCCTCCATCGACATCGTCTCTCTGGAGAGTCACAACTCCCACGTGCCGATCGATGTCATCGAGCTCATCCGCGGCAAGAAGGTCATGCTCGGAGCCATCGATGTCGCGCGCGAGCAGATCGAGACTCCGGAAGAGGTGGCCGGCACCCTCCGGCGCGCCCTCGAGTTCGTCGATGCCGACCTGCTCATCCCCAGCTCCAACTGCGGCATGGCCCCCCTTCCGCGAGGCGTCGCGTTCGACAAGCTCAGCGCATTGTCGGCGGGGGCTCGGATCGTCCGACAGGAGCTCGGCGTCGGCGTCGGCGCAGAGGTGGGCGTGGGCTGACACCGGGTCTCGACACGGTGACGGCCGACGACGTCGGTGCGGCGCATGTTCCGACGAGGACCGGCTCTGATCACACCGTCAGGCGGTATCCGCGCTCCTCGCCGAGACGGAGGAAACCCGAACGAGCGAGTATCGGAGCCGATGTCGCGGTGCGTCCCTTGACAAGCGCCGTCTTCGCCCCGAGAGACGCGCTCACCCGCAGCCGTTCGGCGAGCACCGCACGATAGGCGCCCCTGCCTCGGGCCCGCTCGATCGTGGCGGCGCCCCACAGACGAGCGAACCCCTCGACGATCGTGCACCCGCCGGTACTGACGGCCTCCCCGTCGAGGCGCGCGAGCACGCGGACGTGCGTTCCCGCCTCGAACGTCGAGGTGACCTCCTCGAACTCGACCCTCAGACCCTCGTCGTCGAGTGGCTGCTGCTGCCACACCGGCACATTGATCGCATCGACCTCGCGGACCTGATCGAGCGTCCGCACGACCTCGGCGGTGACGCCGTCGGGCACGTCCACGGTTGCTCCCTCGACCGGACAGGCGAACACCGCCACCGTGTCGATGTGTTCGGCACCGCGTCGGCGCAGCTCGGGCTCGAGGTCGGGCTGATCCGACGCGTTCGTCCAGAAGACGAGCTCGCTCTCGCCCCATGCCCGGGTACGGGCGAGGGCATGATCGAGGACGTCCGCGGCATCGGCCTCCGACTCGACCTGAGATCCGCGCACGCCACCGCCGAACCGCTCGGGGTGGCGCACCAGCTGCAGGTCCGTCTTCTCCTGCTCGCTGCCGCGCGGGAACCACACCCACTGCGCCGATGCGCGCAGGATCTCCTCGGTCGTGTGCAGGAGCTGCGCCCCGTGACCACCTGTCATGTCGTGACCACCTGTCATGTCGCGACCGCCTGTCAGCTCGCGGCGCCGACGAGGCGGGCGAACGCGCTCATCCGCGCGACTCCCTCGGGAGTGCGCGGAAGGTCGTCGAGGAGCGCCGGAGAGTGGATGAGGTAGGCCGCGACCTGTGCTCGCGAGATCGCGACGTTGAGCCGGTTCTGCAGCAGCAGGAACTCCGGCCCGCGGGGAGCGTCCCGTCCGCTGGACGCCGCGAGCGTCGTGATCGAGACCACTGCCTCCTTGCCCTGGAAGTTGTCGACGGTTCCGACCGGCACGTCCGGGAACCCGGCCTCGGCGAGTGCGTCGTGCACCAGCTGACGCTGTGCGTTGTACGGCGCCACCACGATGATGTCGCTCTGGGCGAGCGGACGCACCGTCGCCGTCGCGTCGTTGTCGGTGAAGGCACGGCCCACCAGGTCGGAGACGAGCGCGACGACCTGGGCCGCCTCCTCGGGCGACTCGGTGGCGTTGCCCCGATGCCGCAGAGGGACGACATGCAGACCGGGATCGACCCCCTCGAGTTCCCGCCGCTCGGTGCCGGGAGCGGATGCGAGCTGCCCGGCGTAGGCGAGCGTGGACACCGGCTCGGCGAGGAGAGGATGCATCCGCCAGGAGCGCGCCAGGAAGTAGCCCTGCTCGGGCCGGACGACCGCATCGCCGTCCATGACCCAGCCGAGGGCCGAGGTGTCGACCGGCTCAGGATGCGCGCCCTGGCTGACCTGGGGAAGCTGCTGCGGGTCACCGAGCAGCAGCAGGCGTTGCGCGCTCGCGGCGACGGCGATCGTCGAGGCGAGCGAGAACTGGCCGGCCTCGTCGACCACCAGCAGGTCGAGTCCTCCTCGATCGACGCGAGCGGTGTTGCTGAAGTCCCAGGCCGTCCCCCCGACGACGACACCGTGGTGCGCATGCTCGCCGAGGAACGCCGCCATCCCGCTCTTGGGGATCGCGGTGTACGACGGGTCGATCGACGGATCCTTCGGGGACTTACCCACCTGCGCCGCGGGAACGCCGTCTGCCACCACGCGGTCGAGCAGGTTCTCGATGATGGCGTGCGACTGCGCGACCACCCCGATCCGGAAACCGTGGTCGGAGACCAGACGGGCGATCACCTGCGAGCCGGTGTAGGTCTTACCGGTCCCGGGTGGCCCCTGCACGGCGATGTAGCTGCGGTCGAGGTCGAGGATGCCGCGAACGATCGCATCGATCGTGTCGCCGTCGCCCGTCGGCAGCGGCGCACCCGAGATCGTCCGAGGAGGGACACGACGCAGGATGTCGGTCGCCGCATCGCGCGGGAATGCCGGAGCCTCGGCGTGCACGGCGTCGGCCCACTCGTCGATCGCCCCCTGCAGCGACACGACCCGGGGCGGGGCGGCCGGGGTGAGGGCGAGCGGCACCTCGCTCCAGGTCTGTCCCTGGATGGCCGTCTCGGTGATCAGGAAGCCGTCGTCGAGCACCTCGGCGACGGTGACCGTGTGCGGCACATGGACCGCGCGCGAGGGCACCTCCGTGTCGAAGGGAGCCGGCACCGCGTAGAGGGCGAAAGGCTGAGCCCCGGCACCCACCGTCGTGCCGGGCGACACCTCTCCCCTGATCTCGACATCGCGCGACATCACCCGTCGGCCCTCGGGCACGCTCCAGTCGCGCACCACGCGCGACGCACCCCTGTCGATGCGCACCACGTCGCGCGTGCCGTCCCACATCGTGACCGGCTCGCGCAGCCGCTGGAAGTGCGACACCCAGAAGCTCTTCGCCTCACGGGGGAAGTAGTCGATCGCCGCGGCGGCGATCCTGTGCACGAGTCCGTCGCCGCCGTCGTCGATGGCGCGCTCGGCGTCGGCGAGCAGAGCGACCGAGCGCGGAGACGGCTCGTAGATGACCTCGTCGGCCTCGTCGGGCGGGGCGGGGTTCACGCCCTCCTTCTTGGCGATCTCGATCAGCCAGTTGCGCAGACGCCTCGTCGACACGCAGTCGTACCGGTTGTAGTCGGCCAGGTCGGCGAACACCGCATCCGCCTCCGCACGCTGCCCGGCGGCGGCGAGCTCACGGGCGGCGACGTACTGCACGATCGAGTCGTCGCCCTTCTGGACATCGCTGGTGCGGACGTCCGCACCCATGTACAGCGGCTCGAGCTTCTTGATCGAGTACGACCTCGACCCCACCCGCACGGTGCGCAGCACCAGCGGGTAGAGGTCGACGAACACTCCCTCGCGCAGCAGCCGATCGATCTCCGCCTCGCGCACACCGTGACGCGCCGCCATCGCCACCAGGTGCGAGGTCTCATAGGGCGCGTAGTGGTAGATGTGCATGCCCGGGTGGGCGGTGCGGCGGACCTTCACGAAATCCAGGAATCTCTCGAACGCCTCCCGCTCCGCGGCGAAGTCGTGCGCCCAGAGCGCGGTGTACTGATCCGCGTTGTCGACCCATCCGAACAGATAGTCGATGCCCCAGTGACCCTGCCCATCGGGCGCGGGCTCTGTGTAGAGCGGGTCGCCCTCGAAGTCGAAGAAGATGTCGCCATGACTCGGCACGGGCAGTGTGTGGATCGCCGCGGCGTAGTGCACGTCGTAGGTCGGCACACCCTCGGCATCCGCCCGGATCTGCAGCCGCGCCTGCGCCCGCAGCGTCTCGAACGTGTCGGCGTTCATGCCGTCGGGCGGCGCAGCGGCCTCCGCCAGCGCGTCGATCGTCTCGATCCCGCCGGCACGCAGACGCGCACGCTGCACGGGGCGCATACGCGCGACCATCAGCAGATCGCGGTGCGCGATCACCTGCTCCTCGCAGGTGGCGCACCGGCCGCAGGCCACCACCTCGAGGTCGCCCCGATCATCGCCCCACGCCAGGGCGGCCTCGGGAGACGGATCGTCGATCCGTCTGTCCGCGATCAGCGCTCGGAGGCGGGCACGGCGCACCTGGAACAGCGGGAGCAGATCGTCGACGGCATGCGTGCTGAGGGAGCCGTCGCCGAGGATGAGGTCGACGGAGTCGGATCGCGGAACGCCGAGCCGGTCGAGCTGGTCGACATATGCCGCCAGCTGCATGAGGGCTGTGACCCGTGCGGTGCGGGCGAGCTTGGAATCCTGCACGCGCCAGCGGCCGTCGTCGTCACGCTTCAGGAAATCTGCGAACCCGACGAATTCGGGAGTCGCGAACGCCGCCTGGAAGACGACCGCCGCGTCGGAGGCGAGCGCCTGGATCGTCTCGTCGACGGCCGCCGCGAGCGCCTCGGCATCGACCGACGACACCTTCTCGATGCGGTGGACCCGATCATCGCCGAGGTCGTCGATGTACCGGGACAGGACGTTCTGCTCGTGCACGTCTCCGAGCTCGGCGGCCCGGGCGAGCGTGGCGTTCTCAGGCTCGACGACAGCGGGGACCCGCCCCAGCTTGGCGTCGATCGCCCGACACCAGGCGAACTCGCATTCCGCAGCCGCCTTGAGGTCGCTCGCGCTCCAGATGACGCGCTGCGCCTGAGTGTCGATCCGCACGATTCTCCCGTTCCTTCGGATGCTTCGACACTAGCCGCGGCATCCGACACGGGATCACGACCGAGCCGGCGTCAGCGCCACCAGGTGTCGTCGGGGGTGACCGGGAGGCTCCGCTTGTGCTGGGTGGCGAGGTAGCGCGACTCGATCCGCCCTGCGACGTCGGGGTCCACCTGCCGCCCTTCGAGGAAATCGTCGATCTGCTCGTAGGTGAGCCCCAGCTCGTCCTCGTCGGCGCGGCCGGGCTGACCGTCCAGGAGGTCGGCGGTCGGCACCTTGAAGGCGAGGCGATCGGGGGCCCCGAGACGCAGCAGCAGCGAGCGCCCCTGGCGCTTGCTCAGGCCGGAGAGGGGCAGGATGTCGGCGGCACCGTCTCCGAACTTCGTGTAGAAGCCGGTGACCGCCTCGGCGGCATGATCGGTGCCGATCACCAGGAGCCCGTCATGACCGGCGAGCGCATACTGCGTCACCATGCGCACCCGGGCCTTGATGTTGCCGCGGTTGAAGTCGCTGATGTCACTGGTGACGGCGAACTCGATGTCCTCCTCGACGCCGTCGACGCCGTTCTGGATGTTCACCTCGACAGACGCGTCAGGGGCGATGAACTCGAGCGCGGCCTCGGCGTCGTCGGCATCCTTCTGCACCCGGTACGGCAGCCGTACGGCCAGGAACTTCGCCTCGCCTCCCTCGGCTCGCACGCGTTCGACCGCCATCTGGGCGAGCCGGCCGGCGAGGGTGGAGTCCTGGCCGCCGGAGATACCGAGGACGAACCCCTTCGCACCGGTCGCACCGAGGTAGTCGACGAGGAACTGCACACGGCGCTCCACCTCGACCTCGGGGTCGATCTCGGCCACGACACCGAGTGCTTCAGAGATCTGCTTCTGCAGGGACACGTGTTCCTCCGGTCTATTCGACGTCAGTATCCTCCTCCAGTGTTACATCGGGATGAACCGAGCGCACGCGCACGGCTTCGCGCCCCGCGATCCACCTGGCAGGATGGCGGGGTGAAACTTCTCGTCGCAGCCATGGCCTCCGAACTCGCAGCCTTCCCGGAGGACCTCGAGGGATTCGACCGGCTCGTGACGGGAGAAGGCAAGATGCAGGCCGTCTACGCGCTCACACGCGCGCTCGACGCCGCCGAGTACTCCGAGGTGGTGGTGGTCGGCACCGCGGGCGGCATCGACCCCGACCTCGAGGCCACCGTGCACGAGATCGGCAGCGCTCTGCAGCACGATGTGTTCGACCTCGACGGCGTCGCCGGCCAGCACGTATCGCTCCCCGCCCGGGTGTCGACCGGCCGGGAGGGCGTGCTGATCGCCACCGGTGACAGCTTCGTCGGCGATGCCGGGATCACCGCCGTCATCCGCCCGTCCGGTGCGGGGCTGGTCGACATGGAGACCTATGCCTACATCTGGGTCGCTCAGCAGTTCGGCGTGCCGATCCGGGCTTTCCGTGCGATCTCCGATCACGCGGAGGACGGCGCTCTCGTCGACTTCCGCGAGGCCATCGCGCGGTGCAGCGTGCAGCTGCGCGAGGTGATCCGTCGCGAGTACGGCGTCTGACGACACGCACTGAACGCACGCGCCCGCGACCGTGGCGTGCGCATCAGCGCGACTCGATGACGCTGGAATCAGCGCGACTCGATGACGCTGGGCCCCTCCGAGGTGGCGCGCACCCGGAGTTGCGCCGGGATCTGCTCCTGCATCGCCTCGACATGGCTGATGACCCCGACCGTGCGTCCGCCCTGGCGGAGCTCGTCGAGGGTGCGCATGGCGACCTCGAGGGTGTCGCCGTCGAGCGAGCCGAACCCCTCGTCGATGAAGAGGGTGTCGAGACGGATGCCGCCCGCCCGCGCCGTGACGACCTCGGCGAGGCCGAGAGCGAGAGCCAGGGAGCTCAGGAAGGTCTCGCCTCCGGAGAGCGATTGCGCGGGCCTCGTCTGCCCGGTGAAGGCGTCGAAGACGACGATCCCGAGACCTGAAGCCGCCCCGCGCGCTGCGAGAGCGTCGGAGTGGCGGAGCTGATAGCGCCCGGTCGACATGTCGCCGAGGCGACGATTGGCCGCGTCGACGATCTCTTCGAGCTCTGCGGCGAGGACGAAGGTCTCGAGCGTCATCTTGCGCGTGTTCGCCCCGCGCCCCGCGATAGTGTCGGCGAGATCGCGGAGAACCTCGTATTCCGCGGCATCGTCGGCCGTGCGTGCGTGCTCCGAGGCGGCCGCGTCGATCGCTGCCCCGAGCTGCTCGGCCATCGCGGTCGCGCGGCTGGCCTCGTCGACGGCCGTCATCCATCGTCGCCGTGCCGCCTGCGACTCCTGCTCGGCGGACTGAAGGTCGATCGGCTCCTCCGGCAGCGTGCGCAGCTCGAGGTCGAAGAGGATCTCCCGCTCCTTCTCCCGGCGCACGGAGTGGGCGGTGACCCGAGCCTCCAGCGCCTGCTGATCCGACGCCGAGCGCAGCGCTCGCTCGACCGACGCCACGTCGTCGAACACGGAGTCCTCGATCGCCGCATCCCGCTCGGCGGTCGCGGTCGATGCCGTCTCGCCGCGGCGCGTGCGTTCGGCCGCGGCCTCGATCAGGGCATGCGCCGCCGCCACCTCGGCGATCGTCGCGGCCAGGCGCTCGGCCACCGACGCGAAGCCTCCGCGGGCCTCCGCGATCGCCGCCCGCGTCTCCTCGACCCGCTGGGTCAGCAGGGCGTGCGTCTCGCGCGCAGAGGCGAGAGACGCCTCGTCGGCCTCGCGTTCCTCATCGAGGCGACGGATCCGCTCGGTCAGTGCGTCACGGTGCTCCTCCAGCTGGCGCATGCGCTCCGCCGCCGACCGGCTCTGGGCGAGGGCGTGCGCCGCCTGCGCCTGCTCGGAGGAGGCGGTGTCGACATCACGACCGTCGGCCTTCGTGAGAGCCGCCGCGTGCGCGAGACGGAGAGACGCCACGACATCACTCGCGGTGCGTTCCCGCTCGGCCAGGCGGTCGCGTTCGGCCTCGGCCCGATCGATGTCCTCGGCGGAGACGGGGTCGGCGTGCTCGGCCGGTGCCGGGTGCTCGAGCGAACCGCAGACAGGGCATGCCTCGCCCTCGTGCAGCGCGGTCGCCAGCTCGCCGGCGAACCCGTCGAGACGGCGCTTCCGCAGCTGCGCAAGCGTCGACTGCGCGGTGGCCAGCACGGCGCTGGCGTCGGCGAGGGCGCGATCGGCGACGACGAGCTCGGCGTCGAGACGCACCACATCGAGTGCCGCCGCATGACGGTCCGCCGCCGCACGCTCCGCGGATGCGAGGTCGTCGGCACGGTCGGCGAGGCGCCTGGCCTCATCGCGTTGGATCGTGAGCTCCTCGAGTCGGGCGGGCACGGCCCGCCGCTCCTCCTCGCTCTCCTCCCTGCGGGCGAGGAGTGCGTCGAGCTCCTCCCTCGCCGCAACGAGTTCTGCATCGAGCTCCGGTGCCGAGAGCTCCCACTGCGATGCGCGCTCCCAGGACCCGGTCTGCCTGGTGCGCTCCTCCGCCCACTCCGCGAGGTCCGGCGCATCGATGCCGTACGCCTCCCAGGCCGTGTGCGCGCGCGATTCCGCATCTCGGGCGAGTGCCGACGCCGCCACCGCCGTCGCCGCCGCGTTGATCGGCGCACGCAGGATCTCGGCGGCTCTCGCGTTCTCCCACTCGGAGCGCGCCTGGGCGATCTGGGGTTCTTCGGCGTCGAGGCGCGCGAGCGCCGCCCGTGCCCGATCGCGCTCGACCTGTGCGCGCTGGTCGTCGCGGAGAGCCGAGAACGCGGCATCGGCAGCGCTCGACAGCCTCTCGGCCTCGGCATGCTCAGCCACGCGGCGTTCGGCCCGGTAGTCGGCTCTGGCCTTCGCCTGACGCAGTCGAGCCAGGCGCTCCTGTGTGGTTCCCGCCACCGCGACGGACTCGGCGGGATCTCCCGCACCGTCGACGATCTCGCCGACGCGCTCACCGCTGAGCTCACCGCCGAGTTCACCGCCGAGTTCATCGGCGGGTTCATCGGCGGGTTCACTGCCGATTGCATCGCCGAGTTCAGCGGCGAACACGATCCGTTCGCCCTCGTCGAGACGTGCGGCCACCGTCGCCAGGCGGGAACCGAGCGCGCGTTCCGCCTCTCTGCGCCTCTCGTCGAACCGCGCCTGCACGTCTTCGAAGCGTTCGGTGCCGAACAGCCGTCGAAGCAGTGCCTGGCGATCCTTGCTGCCGGCGAGCAGGAACTCCGAGAACCGGTTCTGGGCCAGCAGGATCACCTGCAGGAACTGTTCCCGGCTCAACTGAAGAATCTCATCGAGCTCGTGTGCGGCCTCGCGTTCTTTGGCCGCGAGGCCGATCCATTCCCCGCCGACGAGCACGTCGAGCTGCACGGCTGCGGGCTGGACGGTGAGCCCGCCCCCGCGCTTCTTGGGCCGCTCGTACTCCGGAGACCTGGTGACCCGGTAGCGGCCGGCCGAGGTGCTGAACTCGACGACGACCTGAGTCACGTCATCGGGTTCGCAGTGGTCGCTCCTGAGCCTCTTCTCACCGCCTTCGTACCGAGGGACGCCGCCGTAGAGCGCGAAGCACACGGCATCGAGGATGCTGGACTTGCCGGCTCCGGTACGTCCGGCGATCAGGAAGATGCCGTCGTCGGCGAAGACGTCGAAATCAACCAACTGACGCGCACGGAAGGGGCCGAATCCCTCGACCTCGAGACGGTGCAGCTGCATCAGAGGGTCCTCGTCGCCGTCCGGACGTCGTCTTGGTGGGAGTTCATCGCCGGATCAGATCAGCGCGTCGGCACGGACGCGGTCGTCGAGCACCTCTCGGATCAGCTCSCCCTCGCGCTCGGTCGGGCCGTGTCCGGAGCGGACGTGCTCGAGGAAGGCCTCGATGCGCTCGGGGTCGGTGACCGCACCGCGCAGACGGTCGGCGTACGACCGCTCGATCACCCGCTCGGTCTCGGCAGGCTGGTGCATCACCATGGCGCAGTGCGGGTAGCGCTCGCGCAGACGCCGCATGGGCTCGGTCTGGGCGAGGGAGTCGGTGTAGACGGCGCACACCCAGTCGTCGGCGTGCGCTGCCACGTTCTCGGCGGAGAGGATCTCGTCGAGCGCGCCGGTGAGCGTCACGAGTCGGCGGGGCACCGGCAGATCGAGCCACGTGACCGAAGCCAGACCTGCCGCGTCGAGATCGACCACCCACGACCCGCGCGGCTTGCTCTGCTCGCCGAAGCTGTAATGCAGGGGCGCACCCGAATAGCGCACGCGCTCGCTGATCTGCTGGCGTCCGTGGATGTGGCCGAGCGCCACATAGTCGGGGCCGTCGAACACCGAGAGCGGCACGACGTCGAGACCGCCCTGCCTCACCTCGCGCTCGAGGCCGATCGTGGCGTCGACGCCGGCGGAGAAGCAGTGGGCGATCGCGACCGACCGACCGGGGTGCTCGGCCATGCCCGCGCGGACCAGATCCATCGCGTGGGCGAGGGTCTGCGCCTGCGTGCGCAGCTCGACCCCGTTCCAGTGCTGACGGACGATCGCGGGTTCGAGGTACGGGATGCCGTAGAACTGCACCGGACCGTCCGCATCCGTCAGCGTCACCGGGGTGCCGATGGCGCGGGGATCGGTCAGCACGTGGATTCCGTCGCGCAGCAGGCGTGCCTGGAATCCGAGGCGAGCGGCGGAGTCGTGGTTGCCGCTCGTGACGATCACCCGTGCGCCCGTCTCGTGCAGCGCGACCAGAGTGTCACCGAGCAGTGTGTACGCGGCGCCCGCCGGGGTCGCGGAGTCGAAGACGTCGCCAGCCACGATCACCACGTCGACCGCGTTCTCCCGCACCTGCTCGGTGAGCGCCTCGAGCACCTCGGCCAGCGCGTCCATGGTCGAGTTGCCATGAAAGGTGCGGCCGATGTGCCAGTCGGAGGTGTGCAGGATTCGCATACTCACACGCTACGAAGTGCCACCGACATTCGGTCCGAGGCGTGCCGCAGCGCCCGTTCCTGACCGTCGATCTCTTCGGATCCGGTCGGGAACGGGCGCCACGAGCGCGTCAGCGGGCGCCGACGGACGTTCCCGGACGCACCGGTGTCGGCACGTCCTTCGTGGTGCGGATCATCAGGGCGGCGATCACCGCGGCGGCGACCATGAAGATCGACGCGACGATGAAGATCCAGCCGTACGCGTCGGTCAGCTGCCGGGCGGACAGGTCCGCCTGCGCGTGCCCGCCGACGGATGCCGCGTACACCGCGGTGAACACCGACAGGCCGATCGACCCGCCGATCTGCATCGCGGAGTTGGTGACGGCCGATGCCACGCCCGCATCGTGCGGCGCGACTCCCGTCAGCGCGACGTTCTGCAGCGGGATGAACACGAACCCCATGCCGATGCCGAGGAGCACGAGCGCCGGGGCGATCTGCACGAGGTAGGCGCCGTCCGGGGTGATTCCCGAGAGCAGGAACAGACCGGCCGCCGCGATCAGCGGTCCCACGATCAGCATCGGACGCGGGCCGATCACGGCGAGGAGCTTCGTGGCGATGGGGGCGATGATCATCGTGGCGATCGGCAGCGGAAGCGTCGCGGCCCCTGCGGGCAGCGCGCCCATGCCGAGCACGAACTGGAGGTGGAAGGTCAGGTAGAGCGTCGAGCCGATCATGATCGCTCCGGCGACCCCCTGGATCAGGAACGCACCGCCGCGCACTCGGTCCGCCACCACGCGCAGGGGAAGCAGCGGCTGCGCGACCCGACTCTCGACCCACACGAACACGCCGAGCAGCACGACGCCGAGAGCGAGGAACGCGATCGTCAGAGGATCACCCCAGCCGTTCTCCGCGAGGCTGAATCCGTAGACGAGGGCTCCGAGGCCCAGGGTCACGGTGATCGCGCCCCAGACGTCGTAGCGGTTGTCTCCCTCGGCGCGGCTCTCGGTGAGGAAGAGCGCACCGCCGACGAGACCGACCGCGACGAAGAAGAGGTTGACCAGCAGGCACCAGCGCCAGTCGGTGAACTCGGTGAGGAATCCGCCGAGCAGCAGTCCGATGGCTGCACCGGTTCCCGCGACCGTTCCGAAGACCGCGAACGCGGTGTTGCGCTCCCGACCGGACGGGAAGGTGACGGTCAGCAGAGCGAGCGCCGCCGGGGCCAGGAGCGCCGCGAAGACGCCCTGCAGACCACGCGCGAGGATGAGCTCCCATCCCTGCTGCGCGAGCCCGCCGAAGAGGGATGCCGCGCCGAACCCGACCATGCCGATCATGAACGTGCGCTTGCGGCCGAGGTAGTCGGCGATGCGACCGCCGAGCAGCAGCAGCGCGCCGAACGCGAGGGCGTAGGCGGTGACGACCCACTGCCGCTGACCGTCGCTGAGGCCGAGAGCGGCCTGGGCGCGCGGGAGGGCGATGCTGACGATGGTGCCGTCGAGCACGACGATCAGCTGGGTGAGGGAGATGACGGCGAGCGCCCACCATCTGGTCTGGGGGCGGGCGCGCAAGGACGATGACATGGAAGAACCTCCGGTGTCGGGGACGATGCCGGAGGTTTCGAGCCTCGGACCAGCACGCTTCGAGCGCCTGACCACCTCAGCCGACGGGGCTGAGCAGAAGATCCATGATACCCGAGGTGAGACTCGGCGACTGCGAGCGGAAGGTCCCCTGACCCACCCTCGTCACGATGATCGGCACGTGGTGATGCGACATGCGCGATGCGCGGTCACATGTGCGGGGTGCGGGGCTGCGCGATGCGAATCAGGGCTGCCCTCCGCCCGACATGTGCCGGAATTGCCCCTCCGGCTGGGGGTGTGCCCGCCTCCTCGTGACTACCGACTTCCGCTCGTTACTCCTTCAGCTCATGCAGCCAGTTCGCCTGCTGGATCCGATTGTCGAGTTCTCGCAGCTCCTGCGCGACGGCGTCCGCGCGCGAGCGCAGCTCGGCGACGGGGAGCGCGGAGATCTGCCGCAGCTCCGAGCGCATCTGTCGGAGGAACTGGTCGTTCGCCCCGGATGCTGCAGCGGCGGCGTCGGCCAGCAGCGAGTGCCGCAGTCGGAGCACGTCGCGCGCGGCGAGCGCATCCGTCATCGTCCCGTCCGCACCGAGGTCGAGCGCCGCGTTGGTCGCGTTGATCCGGCGGATCAGATCCCGCAGCTGCACGAGGGCGGCATCGGCCTCGGCGAGGAGGGCCGCCGCATCTTCCGCCGGCTCCTCGCCTTCCTGATACCTGGCGTTCGCGGTGATGCGGGTCCGCAGCTGCTCGATACGACGCTGCAGATCGGCACGGGCGGCGAGGGCCTCGGCGAGTTTCATGCCATCATCCTGTCAGGGCGCCGTCGTGTAACACAGCGTCACACGGCGAGCGTCGCACGAACGCCTCAGCGCACCCGCAGGAGCGAGGCGTGCTCGGGGTGCGCCTCGAACCAGTCCGAGACGTACCAGCACACGGCATCGACCTTGCGGTCCCCGCGCTGCTCGATGTCGGCGACCGCACCCTCGACGACGACCGCTGCGTAGCCGTGTCCGCGGAAAGTCGGGATCGTGAAGGCCCGTGTCAGCGCGATCGTGTGTCCGTCGTCGCGATAGTCGAGGACGCTGACGAGCTGGCCGTCTCGCGTCAACGAGTATCGCGAGGCGTCTTTCTCGTCAGTGAGGATGAAGCCGGCTGCGAGGCTGGAGGAGGTCACACTCCCACGTTAAGCCCGCCGCCCGCACCGACGGCCGTTTTGACACGCGCGGACTTCTTCGGTCATAATCCCCCCATGACTACCAACGCAAGCCCTTCGTCCGCCCAGGAGGCGAACAGGACTGCCGGGATGATGATGCCCGGTCGCGTTGGCATGTGTTGCCGAATGTGTCGCTGAACGAACAGCCACTCCGTCTGACCTGACTCCTCGCGATCTGCGAGGACTGGTCTCCGAGCACCCACCCTTGCTCGCTTCCCGGCTCGCCCGGTCATTCATGCAACGCATCAGAGCCTCTCTCCGGCTCACGTCCTGAGGACTTCATCATCATGTCGAACATCGCACTTCTCGAGCGTCCCGTCGCCACCTCCGCACGCCCCGCCCCGCAGGCTCCTGTCGCCGCGCCGCTCGACGCGGATCTTCCCGCCGTCCGATCGCCCCGCGGCTTCGCCCTCTACGTCGGTCTCGACGAGATCAAGGCGGCCGAAGCAGGCGTCAGCCTTCCGCTCCTCGTCGATGCCCTGCGCCGCACCCTCGCCGAACTGGCACCGGGGGCCGAGACGCACGCCACCGTCGCCCTCGCCCCGCACGGATCGGGGGGCCGCGACCTCGATGTCGTCCGTCTGGCGCTGCACGAGCCCGGCGCGATCGCACGCACGAAGGCGGCGGCCGAAGAGGACATCACCGACGAGGAGGGCGGTGTCGTGGTCGACATCTCCCGCAAGCGCGTGCTGATCGACGGCGAGTCCGCCGCGTTCACCTACAAGGAGTTCGAGCTGCTGCAGTACCTCGTGCTCCGAGAGGGACGCACGATCGAGCGCAGCGAGCTCGTCTCCGCCCTGTGGCAGGCGCAGGACGACGAGACCCCGGGCGAGCGCACGATCGACGTGCACGTGCGGCGACTGCGCGCCAAGCTCGGCCGCTACGAGGACATCGTCCGCACCGTGCGCGGCATCGGCTACCGCTTCGACCGTCACGCCGACGTCGTCATCCGCTACGGCCACGGAACGCCCTCGCCCGACCGCTTCTGATCCGAGTGTCAGGACCGCCACGTATGGTGGGCGGCATGACCCTGACCGCGGATGCCGGAGCTGCCGACGCAGCCTCTCGGGAGCATCCGCGAGAGAGCGTCTACCGACCTTCCTCACCGCTCGATCTGCGCGCGACGGTGGGGATGCTGCGACGCGGCCCTGGCGACCCGACGATGGTGCACGACGGCCCCGTCATCTGGCGCGCGGTGCGCACCCCGTCCGGCCCCGCGACCGTCGCGCTCCGAGCACAGGGCGGCGAGATCAGGGCGAGCGCATGGGGCCGCGGCGCGGATCACGCCCTCGATGCGGTGCCGCGGCTGTGCGGGGCCGACGATGATCCGTCGGGCTTCGATCCGTCGCATCATCCGTTCATCGCCGAGGTCGCCCGCCGCTCCCCCGGCATCCGTCTGTCTCGCACCGACGTCGTCTTCGACGCTCTCGCGTGCGCCATCCTCGAGCAGAAGGTCACCGGGCTCGAGGCGTTCCGCGCCTGGCGTCTGATCGTCACGAAGTACGGCGAGCGTGCACCGGGCCCGACCCCGCGACCGATGTTCGCCGCTCCGACGGCGGAGCAGTGGCGGCGCATCCCCTCGTGGGAGTGGCATCGGGTGGGCGTGCAGCCGCCGCAGTCGAAGACGATCGTCCGGGTCGCCGAACGGGCCGAGAGCATCTCCCGCGCCCTGCGGGCCGCGCAGGACGGCGCCGACCGTGACCGCATTCTCACCAGCCTGCCCGGCGTCGGGGTGTGGACCTCCGCCGAGACCCGCCTCCGAGCGCTCGGCGACCCCGATGCGGTGAGCGTCGGCGACTACCACCTGGCGCATGAGGTCGGGTACGCACTCACCGGGCACCGGACCGACGACGACGGGATGCTCGAGCTCCTCGCGCCGTGGTCCGGTCACCGGCAACGGGTGATCCGGCTGATCTTCGCGAGCGGCGTCAGCGAGCCGCGCCGTGGCCCGCGACTCTCGCCCGAAGACCACCGCTCTCGCTGACCGCGCCGCGACCGATCCGCTCGCGGCTCGATCACCTCTAGGCTGAGGCCATGTCCCGCACTGCTCTCCGCTTCTCCGTCACCGCAGGACTCCTGATCCTCGGGATCGTGATCGGTCTGATCTTCCAGAACGTCTGGCTCGGCATCCTGCTCGCGGCGATCGTCTGGCTCGGCTGGTTCATCGGCTACGAGTCCCGCCGCGGACGCAACGCCGGGGTCAACGACGAGGATCACGGCATCGAGCTCTGACCGCCCTCGGGTGCGCCCGGTTGCGCGCCCCTGGCGCGACGCCGAAACCTCCTGCAAGACTGGCGGCATGGCACTTGTCGATCACCTGGGCATCACCGTCGACGACCTGGAGCAGGGGCGGGCGCAGTTCCACCCCGTGCTGACGGCGCTCGGGTACGAGTTCGGGAGCGAAGCCGAGGGCGGTATCTCCTGGCACCACGGCGACGAGACCGAGATCATCATCTTCGCCTCACGCGGCGAGAACACCGGCCCGCACGTGCACGGACGCGCCGGATGGCAGCATCTCGCGTTCGCGGTCGACTCCCGCGACGAGGTCGAACGCCTGCACGCCGTCGCCGTCGCCGCGGGGTGGACCGTGGTGCGCGAGCCCCGGATCTTCGAGCGTTTCAGCGAGAGCTACTACGCCTCGTTCGTCGAGGACGCCAGCGGCATCCGCGTCGAGTTCATGCACAACCCGCCTCACACCCGAACTTGACGCCCGGGCGTGTCGCACCCTAGTGTGGCAAAGCTGTGCCGATCGCGCACAACATTCATGCCGAGGAGACGACGGATGCCCGCTTCGCGGAACTTCCCCTTCACCGCGGTCTTGCCGCTTCAGCCGAAGCGCAATGACCGCTATGAGTCGTACCCTCCGGCGCGCGCCGTGTGACAGCATCCGCTGCCCTCTGCCCCGCACCGTCAGGTCCGGGGCACTTCTGTCTCTCACCAGATTTCCCGACCTGTGGCTGACCATCACACAAGGAAAGGAATCATGGAGAGGCTCTCCACACGGCTGCTCTCGTGGGCGTCGATGATCGATGAGAAGACACTCGATCAGGCGCTCACCACCGCCCGCATGCCGTTCATCCACCCGCACCTGGCACTGATGCCCGATGCCCACCTCGGCAAAGGAGCGACGGTCGGCTCGGTAATCCCGACGCTCGGCGCGATCATTCCCGCCGCCGTCGGCGTCGACATCGGCTGCGGCATGATCGCCGTCCGCACCCAGTTCACGAGGAGCGACCTGCAGGGGCGTGCGCTCGCGGAGCTGCGCGAGCAGATCGAACGCGCCATCCCGCTGTCCGCCGGCCGCTACAACAACACGGTGGTCGCGACCGCCGCTCCGCGCATCGCCGAACTCGAGGCGCTCGCGGAGAAGAGCGGATTCGACCCAGAGACGTACGCCGAGAACTGGCGCCTGCAGCTGGGAACGCTCGGCTCCGGCAACCACTTCATCGAGGTGTCGGTCGATGAACTCGACCGGGTCTGGCTGTTCCTGCACTCGGGGTCCCGCGGCGTCGGCAACAGGATCGCGGGACACCACATCGTCGTCGCGCAGAGACTCGCGAAGCAGTGGTGGATCGACCTTCCCGACCGCGATCTGGCATACCTGGTCGAGGGCACACCAGAATTCACCCGGTACATCAGCGAGCTGCGGTGGGCGCAGCACTTCGCGCTGCTCAACCGGGACGAGATGATGGACCGCGTCGCGCGGCAGGTGTCCGAGTTCCTCGGCACGCCGGTCGATGAGCAGGAGCGCATCAACTGCCACCACAACTTCACCGAGTCGGAGAAGCACTACGGCGCGCAGGTCTGGGTGTCGAGGAAGGGTGCGATCCAGGCGGATGCCGGGCGCCCCGGGCTGATCCCCGGGTCGATGGGAACCGCGTCGTACGTGGTCGAAGGACTCGGCGACCCCCAGTCGCTGAACTCCTCGCCGCACGGCGCCGGGCGGGAGTACTCGCGGTCCGCGGCGCGCCGCACGTTCTCGCACGAGCAGCTGCGCGAGGCGATGACCGGCATCGAGTTCCGCGACACCAGCGCCTTCATCGACGAGATCCCGCAGGCATACAAGCCGATCGATCAGGTCATGGCGGATGCCGCGGGTCTGGTGTCGATCCGGCACACGCTGCACCAGCTCGTCAACGTCAAGGGCGACTGAACAGAGGAGGAGCCGGTGGACGATCGTCGTCGGCTCCTCCTGCACAGCTGTGCTGTCGCGACAGTTCTCCCCGCAAGATGGGATGACGGTATACAGCGACGTGGATCCCGAGGCGCAGTCTGGAACGATGCGAGGATGACACGGTGCACCTCATGAACGACGCTCAGATCTGGACGATGATCGGGTGCTTCACCGCTCTCATGTTCGGGATGCTGACGGTCGTCTCGACGCTCTTCATCCGCGTCGTCCGGGCCGAGATCGGCGGACTCCGCGGGGAGGTCGGTGGGCTCCGCGGGGAGATGAACGCCCAGATCGGCGGGCTCCGCAACGAGATGAACGCCCGCTTCGACGCGGTGAACTCGCGCATCGACGGGCTCGATCGTGACATGCAGGCCGTCGTGAAGCGCACCTTCGGCCTCGACCGCGACTGACGTCAGACGATCGGGGCGGCGACCGCCTCGGCGTCCGCCCGGTCGGTGAACGCCTCCTTCGGGACGAACACGAGGATCGCGGCCGCCACGAGTGCGGTGACACCGCAGACCACCCAGACCGTGATGTAGCCGGCGAAGGATCCGGCTGTGCCCTCGACCGCTCCGCTCACGCCGTTCAGCAGCGCGATGCCGAAGACGCACGACGCGATCGCCCCGCCCACGGTCTTGACCGAGTTCGTGAGTCCCGTCGCGACGCCGGTCTGGGTGGCGGGCGCGGCCGAGGCGGCCGCCGCGGGAAGAGCCGCCACGAGCGCACCCGATCCGAGTCCGACGACGGCCATGTTCGTGACGACCTGCAGATACGAGTCATGGAACGGCAGGAAGAGGAGGAAGCCGATGCCCACGAGCAGCGACGCACCCATGAGAGTCACCCGCGGGGTGAGCACCCGCGCGATCACCGGGAACAGCAGGGCGCCGACGATCATCGCGATCAGATACAGCCCGATGATCAGGGAGGTCGCGAACCCGGTCGTGCCCAACCCATAGCCGTACTCGCCGGGGTCGGTGCGGGCGAAGGTCGACAGCGGCGCCTGGGCTCCGAGCACGCTCACGCCGAACAGTCCGGCGGTGAGGAACACCGGGCCGAGCGCGGGCGAGCGGAACATGCGCACGTCGATGAGCGGATCCTCGCAGCGCAGCTCCCAGAGCACGAAGGGGATCACGAGCAGGATGCCGAGGAGCACCACCGCCCACGACCACGGGTTCGCGAGTCCACCCTCGAGGCGCAGCAGGCTGAGGCCACCGGTGAAGCAGATCAGCGCCATCGAGATGAGCACGACGCCGACGGTGTCGAAGACGCCGCCTGTCGGGTCGGGCGATTCCTTCACCCCGAACAGGATCACGAAGAAGCAGACGACGATGAGCACGGCCGGGATGAGGAGCACGACCGTCAGCGGCAGCACGTCGATGAGAGCCCCGCCGACCAGCGCTCCGATGATGGCACCGCCCTCGAGCGCCGCGACGAGGAGTCCTGCCGCCTTCGCCGTGATCGACGACCGTCCCTCCATGCGCCGCGAGCGCGACCAGATCAGCGCGATCTCGAGCGGCAGCCACACGACGTAGAAGCCCATCAGCGTCCAGCCGATGAGGAACACGGGAAAGGAGTCGGTGAAGGGCAGCACCAGGGCTGCCGCGGCGGTCAGCGCGGTGGATATCAGCAGCATCCGCTTGTGGCCGACCATGTCGCCGAGCTTCGCGAACGCGGGCACGACGAGCGCCGACAGCATGAGCTGCGTGCCTTCGAGCCAGTTGACGTCGGCGTCGTGGATGCCGAGATGACGAGCGATGTCGGTGAGCATGGGCGTGTAATAACCCTGCAGGACGCCGCTGGTGAATTCGACGAACGCCAGGAACCCGACGACCGTGGCCAGAGTGCCCAGAGTGCGGCTGCGCGTCATCGCGGCTCCTCGATGAAAGGGATGACCGGGCGCTCGAGCACCCGGCGGGGTGAGATCACCCTAGCCCGAGGATGAGGGCGCGGTGGAACCGCTCCCCCCGCTCGAGGGCTGCGATCTCGACGTATTCATCGACCCCGTGGATCGACGCGCGCTGCGCGTTCGACATCTCCAACGGTGCGAAGCGGTAGACGGCGGGCGCGAAGCGATGGAAATGCCGCGAATCCGTCGCCGCCATCATCACGTACGGCACCGCTGCGACCCCCGGATGCGACACCGCGAGCGCATCGGCCAGCAGCGCGAACTGGGCGTTGTCGGTCGCGGACTCGGGCGACGGAGCACTCGCCTCCTCGACCGTCACGGTGACGAGCGGATCGCGGATGCGCCTGCGGACCCGCAGCACGGCCTGCTGGGGCGTCTCCCCGAGCGCGATCCGCAGGTTGAGAGTCGCCGATGCCTGCGACGGGAGGACGTTCGCGGCCGTGCCGCCGGACTGCATGGTCGGTGCCACCGTCGTGCGCACGAGAGCCGAGGACTCGCCGCCGAGAGCGGCGAACAGGCGACCGGTGAGCCACGGCGCGGATCCCAGCAGTCTCAGCAGATGACCTGCCTGCCCCGGGGTCTGCGCCCCGAGCTGCGACAGCATCCGACCGACGGCCCTCGACGGACGGGGACGGAACGTCGACGGCCCCAGACGCTCGAGAGCGCGGGCGATCCGGCGGACGGCCGTGCGCGTCGGAGGCGCCGACGCATGCCCGCCGTCGCCGCGTGCCGAGAGCGTGAGGGTCATCAGGCCCTTCTCCCCGACCCCGATCATGGCGGCTCGCCCAGGGACGAACGGCAGCGGAGCGTCGACGACGGCGCCACCCTCGTCGACCACGAGCCAGGGCACGATGCCGCGCTCGCGGAACGAGCGGGCGATCTCCCTGGCGGCATCTCCGTACGTCTCCTCATTGCCGCCGAACGAGAGATAGACGTCGCGAGCGGGCACGACGCCCTCGGCGAGGAGGTTCTCGACCGCTTCGAGCACCACGAGCAGCGGCCCCTTGTCGTCGAGTGCGCCCCGCCCGTGCACGAGACCGTCGGCGATCACACCGGCGAACGGCGGGTGCGTCCACTCGTCGCTCTCGTCGACCGGCACGACGTCGTAGTGGGCCATGAGCACCACGGGGCCACCGGGCGCGGCGCCACTGCCCGCCCAGTGGAAGAGCAGTCCGAACTCGGTGTGCCTCTCGATGGTGAGCCGCTCGTGCACGAGCGGGTAGAGCTCGGCGATCAGTGCCACGAAGTCCTCGAACGGACCGGTTCCCCGCTGCTCGAGTTCTGCCGAGACGGTCGGCAGCTGGATCATCTGCGCGAGGCGCTCGGCGATTCCGGGGCGGGGTGCGGTCACGTCGGCCATCGTATCGCCGGCCCTCCGTGTCACGGGCGGCGAGCGAGGCGCGAGACAATGGAGGGATGAGTCTGTTCGCTCTGGCCCCCACGCGCGGTCCGCGCTGGCACCTGGCGACGCAGGCCGCTCTCGGCATCGCCGTCCCGATCGCCGTCATGACCGTGCTCGGCGCGCCGTCGCTCGGCTACATCGCGGCGTCCGGGGCCTTCACCGTGCTCTTCGCGGGCGCCGCGCCGGTGCGGGATCGGGCGCGGATCCTGCCGTTCGTGGCCGCCGGCCTCATAGTCAGCGCCCTTCTCGGCGTCCTGGCCTCCGCGAGCCCGTGGCTGGTGAGCATCGGCGTGGTCGTCGTCGCGATCGTCGGCGCGGCTCTCTCGTTCGGGTTCCGCCTCGGCCCGCCCGGCCCCCTGTTCTTCGTGCTGGTGTTCGGTCTCTCCGCCCACGTGATCGCCAGTTCGCCGATCCCGCCGACCGGCTACATCGCGGCACTCGCGGCAGGCTGCACGTTCTCCTACGCGGTCGCGATGGCGCCGCTGCTCCTCCCCCGCGCACGGGCGGTAGCCCCGACCCCGCTGCGACGGCTCTTACCCGGCCCCGCGTTCACGGCCGACACACGCATGCTCGTGCTGCGCGTGGCGATCGTCGCGGTCCTCGGCGTGCTGCTGGGCCTGCTCGTCGATCCGACACGGACCTATTGGATCGTCGGTTCCGCGGTCGCCGTGGTCGGGGTCGCCGCCGCGCGTCGCGCCGCCCTGCAGCGAGGACTCCACCGGATGCTCGGCACCGTGGTCGGAGCAGGCGTGTACGCACTGCTCGCGCTGCTGCATCCGTCAGGTCTCT
This sequence comes from Microbacterium sp. Root553, assembly GCF_001426995.1. Classification (NCBI taxonomy): domain Bacteria; kingdom Bacillati; phylum Actinomycetota; class Actinomycetes; order Micrococcales; family Microbacteriaceae; genus Microbacterium; species Microbacterium sp. Root553. Next base: position 312,377 of record NZ_LMFY01000001.1, read on the forward strand.
GGCTGGCGCTGCTGCTGGGCGCGCTCCAGTTCACGATCGAGCTCGTGGTGGTGCGCAACTACGCCCTGGCGCTCGTGTTCATCACTCCGCTGGTGCTGCTGCTCACCGGCGCGGCGACCGGCGAGATCGGATCGATGCAGGTCGCCGGGGAGCGGATCATCGACACCCTGGTGGGTGCGGCGCTCGGCGCGGCCTCGGGAGTACTGCATCCCCGAGCGGCCCCCGCAGCCCCCTGACCCGGGCTCTGCGCAGGCGGGGACACCGCCCCCGGGAACACCGCACCCGGGAACACCACACCGAGCCGATCGGTTGCATCGGGAGGATCGAGAAGGAGCCCGATGGAACTGACGCTGGTCACATCCGCGTTCTGCGGAGCCTGCTCCCGCACGCGCGCGGTCCTCGCGGATGCGGTGCGATTCCTGCCGGACGCGACGGTGACCGAGATAGACGTCGCCCGGGAACCGGATGCGGCCGAAGCCCTCGACATCCGCTTCACACCGACCGTCATCATCCGCGATGCGTCCGGCGCCGAGGTGTTCCGCGCCGAGGGCGTGCCGACCGTGCCTCAGGTCCTCACCGCGGCGGTGAAGGCCCTCCCGGCCTGAGCACCGGTCAGCGCAGCGCGTTCGCCTCGATGAACGCGCGCAGCTCGTGCTCGTCGTCGGCCATCTCGCTGGTGCGCTGCGGGGCATCGAGCATCGCGCGCAGCTCCGACGGGTACTCGAGCTCGACACCGATCGCCTCACGGATCGTCTCGGCGAACTTCTGCGGCTTCGCGGTCTCGAGCACCAGCATCGGCACTCCGGGCTCCACGTACTCCCGCGCGACCTTGACGCCGTCGGCGGTGTGCGGATCGATGATGTCGCCCGAGGCGTCGTAGACCGCTTCGATCGTGGCGAGCCGGTCGGCGTGCGTCGAGGTGCCGCTCACGATGCCGAACTCCTCGATGAACCGCGAGAGGTCCGCGGTGAAGTCGAAGTGCCCCTTGTCGTCGAGGTCCTTCCAGGCGCTGACCACGCGCGAGGCGTCTCGCCCCACCAGCTCGAAGATGAAGCGCTCGAGGTTCGACGCCTTCGAGATGTCCATCGAGGGGCTCGAGGTCGCCAGGGTCTGCGCGGCGCTGCGGGGACGGTAGACCCCGGTGCGGAAGAACTCGTCGAGCACGTTGTTCTCGTTCGCGGCGAGGACGAGGCGACGGATCGGCAGCCCCATCTGCTTCGCGAAGAACCCGGAGAGGATGTTGCCGAAGTTGCCCGACGGCACCGTGAACGAGACCTCGGTCCATCCGCCGACGTCCGTCGCCCTCAGCCAGGCCCAGAAGTAGTAGACGACCTGCGCGGTGATGCGCGCGAGGTTGATGGAGTTGACTGCGCCCAGGTTCTGCGCGCGCTTGAAATCGAGGTCGCCCGCCAGCTTCTTGACGAGGTTCTGGCAGTCGTCGAACACGCCGTCGACGACGATGTTGTGGATGTTCTCATCGTCGAGCGAGAACATCTGCGCACGCTGGAACGCGCTCATGCGTCCCTTCGGCGACAGCATGAAGACCGAGATGCGATCCTTGCCGCGCAGGGCGTGCTCGGCCGCAGATCCGGTGTCTCCCGAGGTCGCGCCGAGGATGTTCAGCACCGAGCCCTTGCGTTCGAGCGCGTACTCGACGACCTGGCCGAGGAACTGCATCGCCATGTCCTTGAACGCCAGCGTCGGCCCCTCCGAGAGCCCCACCAGGGTGAGGTCATCGTCGATCGCCCGCAGCGGCACGACCGCCTCGGGGAACGGCTCGTAGGCCGCCGCCGTCATGCGCGCGAGGTCGGCGCGGGGGATGTCGGTGGCGAAGAGACCCAGCACCTCGGTCGCGAGCTGCGGATAGGTCAGTGCGCGCCAGCGCTCGAGGGTCTCGCCGTCGACCGTCGGCATCGTCTCGGGCACCGCGAGACCGCCGTCGGGGGCGAGTCCTTCGAGCAGCGTCTCGCAGTACGGCAGCGGCTGCATGCCGCCTCGGGTGGAGATGTACTGCACGGAAGCTCCTCGGTTCGGGATCGGCGCGGGAACTCCATTGTCGCAGGTGCGGCCGCCCTGATTTCACGGGTCGGCCACGGGCGCGCGGGCACGACTCGAGACATAGCGCGTGATCGCCCTGCTGGCAATGGGATATCCCAGATTCACCCCCGCTCCTATCGTGAGAGCATCAAGAGAATCAGGAGCCATCATGACTGCGAAGACCCATGCCGCACATGACCGGGAGTCCCCGCGGGACCAGGCTTCACAGGGAACCACGACTCCGGTCGAAACCCTCTACGAGCGCGTCGACCTCGATCGTTACGTCGTCATGCACGACGGCCCGATAGGTTACATCGAACACGTTCATCCGGTCTTCGTCTGCTACGTCGGCCACCCCTACCCGAAAGCCGACGAGGTGGCGCAAGTGCACGACTTCCACGATGCTCTTCAGACCGTTCTGCACCGTGCAGTCGCGATGCGGCACGCGCGGTGAGCCACGACGTCTGGCCTGGATCCCCTTACCCGCTCGGCGCGACCTTCGATGGTCAGGGCACGAACTTCGCCCTGTTCAGCGAGGGCGCCGAGAAGGTCGAGCTGTGCCTGTTCGACGACGAGGGCACCGAGGAGCGGGTGCCGCTCGACGAGGTCGACGCGTTCGTATGGCACGGCTACCTGCCGTCCGTGCAGCCGGGCCAGCTCTACGGGTACCGCGTGCACGGCCCCTACGATCCCGCGCAGGGTCAGCGCTTCAACCCGAACAAGCTGCTGCTCGACCCGTACGCCAAGTCCGTGTCGGGTGAGATCGACTGGGGTCAGCCGCTCTTCGGCTACACCTTCGGCGACCCCGATTCGCGCAACGACGAGGACTCGGCCGCCACCATGGCGAAGGGCGTCGTCATCAACCCCTTCTTCGAGTGGGCCGGCGACCGCCTCCCGAAGACGCCGTATGCGCAGAGCGTGATCTACGAGGCCCACGTCAAGGGGCTCACCCAGCTGCATCCCGACGTCCCCGAGGAACTGCGCGGCACCTACGCGGCGATCGCGCACCCGTCGGTCATCGAGCACCTGGTGCACCTCGGGGTCACCGCACTCGAGCTCATGCCGGTGCATCAGTTCGTGAACGACTCGACGCTGCAGGAGAAGGGCCTCTCGAACTACTGGGGCTACAACACGCTCGCCTTCTTCGCCCCGCACAACGACTACGCCTCCAGCGGCGAGCACGGCCAGCAGGTGCAGGAGTTCAAGGCGATGGTGCGCGCGCTGCACGCGGCGGGCATCGAGGTCATCCTCGACGTGGTGTACAACCACACCGCCGAAGGCAACCACATGGGCCCGATGCTCTCGATGAGAGGCATCGACAACGAGGCCTACTACCGGCTCGAAGAGGACCGTCGCTACTACACCGACTACACCGGCACCGGGAACAGCCTCAACGCGGGCAACCCGCACGCGCTGCAGCTCATCATGGATTCGCTGCGGTACTGGGTGACCGAGATGCACGTCGACGGCTTCCGCTTCGACCTCGCGTCGACCCTCGCGCGGGAGTTCTACGACGTCGACCGGCTCGCGGCGTTCTTCGAGCTCGTGCAGCAGGACCCGATCGTCTCTCAGGTGAAGCTCATCGCCGAGCCGTGGGACGTCGGCCCCGGCGGCTACCAGGTCGGCAACTTCCCCCCGCAGTGGACAGAGTGGAACGGCAAGTACCGCGACACCGTGCGCGACTTCTGGCGCGGGGAGCCGCAGGCCCTCGGCGAGTTCGCCTCGAGGCTGACCGGCTCGGCCGACCTCTACGAGCACTCGGGCCGTCGCCCTGTCGCGTCGATCAACTTCGTCACCGCGCACGACGGGTTCACGCTGCGTGACCTCGTCTCGTACAACGAGAAGCACAACGAGGCCAACGGCGAGGACAACAACGACGGGGAGTCGCACAACCGCTCGAGCAACCAGGGCGTGGAAGGACCGACCGACGACGAGAGCGTCAACCGGGTGCGCGCCCGGCAGCAGCGCAATTTCCTTGCCACCCTTCTGCTGTCGCAGGGCGTGCCCATGATCGCCCACGGCGACGAACTCGGACGCACGCAGCACGGCAACAACAACGGCTATGCGCAGGACAACGAACTGACCTGGATCGACTGGGAGGCCGCGGATCGACCCCTCGTCGAGTTCACGGCCGCCGTCGCAAGACTGCGTCGTGCGCACCCGACCTTCCGGCGCAGCCGATTCTTCGACGGACGCCCTGTGCGGTCGGAGGACGGCGAGCGCGTGCCGGACGTCGTCTGGCTGCGCCCCGACGGCGGTCGGATGGAGCCGGAGGACTGGGATTCGGGCTTCGGGCTCGCGATCGGCATGTTCCTGAACGGACAGGGCATCCGGGAGAAGGATCGCCGCGGCCGGCCCGTGTCGGATCAGAACTTCCTCGTCTACTTCCACAGCGGAGCGGATGCGATCGACGCGATGCTCCCCGATGACAGGCACGGTCGCGCCTGGGAGGTCGCCATCGACACCGCCGGCGATCGCGCAGGCGGACCCGCGATCGACGCCGGCGCCCCGGTGACGCTCGAGGCCCACTCGATGCTGGTGCTGCGCGAGGTCGACCAGACCGAGGTGCCAACCGACGATTCCGTGGAGGCGTCGTTGCGCATCCAGACCGAACGCGCGGAGGCCCCGGCGCCCGCACCGAGCCCGGAGCTGCCTCGATGACGCGACGACCTCTCTCGACGTACCGGTTGCAGATCCGACAGGGGTTCACCCTCGACGATGCGGCGGAGGCGGCGGGATATCTCGCCGACCTCGGCGCGTCGTGGGCGTATCTGTCGCCGCTGCTCGCAGCGGTGCCCGGATCCGATCACGGGTACGACGTCGTCGATCACTCCCGTGTCGACCCGGAGCGCGGAGGGCCGGAGGGCCTGACGCGATTCGCCGCTGCGGCGCGCGCGGCGGGTCTCGGCATCCTCGTCGACATCGTGCCGAACCACGTCGGCGTGGCCCTGCCGCGCGCGAACCACTGGTGGTGGGATCTGCTGCGCCTCGGCACCTCGTCGCGGCATGCGATCGCCTTCGACGTCGACCGGCGGGTGTCGGCGGGTCGGGTGCGGCTGCCGATTCTCGGCTCGTCGCCCGCCGAGGTGCTCGCCGCCGGTGAGATCACGATCGACACCACCCCCGCAGACGACGCCCCCGACGGCACGCTGCACTACTTCGACCACGAGCTTCCGCTGGCCCCCGGCACGGCCGCCCTCGCGGACGATCTCCCCGCCCTCCTCGACGCCCAGCACTACGAACTGCGCTTCTGGGAGGACCAGAACACCGACCTCGACTACCGCCGCTTCTTCGCGGTCTCGGAGCTCGCCGGCATCCGTGTCGAGATCCCCGACGTCTTCGAGGAATCCCATCGGGAGATCGTGCGGTGGATCACCGAGGGCCTGGCGGACGGCCTGCGGGTGGACCACCCCGACGGGCTCGTCGACCCCGGCACCTACCTGGAGCGCCTCGCGGATGCGACCGGCGCCGCCTACACGGTCGTCGAGAAGATCCTCGAGCCCGGCGAGGAGCTGCCCTCGTGGTGGCGCACCGACGGCACCACCGGGTACGACGCTCTCGTGGAGTTCGATCGCGTGCTGATCGACGGCGACGGCGTGCGCGCGCTCGACGAGCTCGACGCACGCCTGCGGGAGGACTCGGGCCTCCCGCCCGCCGCATCCTGGCAGGATCTCATCCACTCGACGAAGCGGATGATCGCCGACGAGCTGCTGCGGTCCGAAGTGCGACGCCTGGTGCGCTCCCTGCCGTTCGGGGTCGTGGACGCCGAGGAGGCGCTCGCCGAGATCATCGCGAGCTTCCCCGTGTATCGCGCGTACCTGCCTGCCGGGCACGAGCATCTGCAGAATGCGCTCGATGATGCGGCCGCCCGGCGACCCGACCTCGCGACCGCGATCGCCGAGCTCGCTCCCCTGCTCGTCGACACCGACCTCGAGATCGCCGAGCGATTCCCGCAGGTCACCGGCGCCGTGATGGCGAAGGGCGTCGAGGACACCGCCTTCTACCGCTATACGCGCCTCGGCACCCTCACCGAAGTCGGCGGCGATCCGTCGATCGCCTCGATCACGGTCGAGGCCTTCCACGACGCCCAGCGCGCGCGACTCGCGTCGTGGCCGCACTCGCTGACGGCCCTGTCGACCCACGACACGAAGCGCTCGGAGGATGTCCGGGCGCGGCTCTCGGTGCTCGCCGAGATTCCGGGGCGCTGGGCCGAGGTCCTCGCGGAGCTCCGCAGCATCGCCTCCACCGGACACGGCCCCCTCGACGCGCTGCTCTGGCAGGCGGCGGTCGGCGCCTGGCCGATCACCGCCGAGCGGATGAGCCAGTACGGGCTCAAAGCCGCCCGAGAGGCCGCCGAGTCCACCGCCTGGCAGCATCCCGACGAGGACTTCGAGAAGGGCGTCATCGCGATCGCGGAGGCCACCGAGGGTTCCGCCCGCGAGGTGCTCGACGCCTTCGTGGCCGAGATCGTCGACGCCGGACGGGTGAACTCCCTCTCCGCGAAGCTCCTGCAGCTCACGACCCCCGGCGTCCCCGATGTGTACCAGGGCACCGAGCTGTGGGATCACTCCCTCGTCGATCCGGACAATCGGCGGCCCGTGGACTTCGGCGCGCGCGCCGACCTGCTGCGTCGGATGGATGCGGATGCCGTACGCGGCGTCCTCCCGCCGATCGACGACTCGGGCGCCGCGAAGATGCTCGTCACCTCTCGCGCGCTGCGCCTGCGCCGCGACCACCCCGAACTCTTCGACGGCTACCGCCCCGGCACCGTGGCGGGCGAGGCGTCCGCACACGCCGTCGCCGTCGACCGGGGCGGCGTCCTCGCCGTCGCGACCCGCCTCCCCGTCGGCCTCGCCGACCGGGGCGGGTGGGGCGACACCGTGCTGCTGCGGCGTGAGATCCCCGCGACCGACGTGCTGACGGGGCGGCGGATCGCCGCGGGTCCGGTACGCCTGTCCGAGCTTCTCGACACGTACCCCGTCGCCCTGCTGGTGGAGGACCGATGATCTCCGTCTGGGCGCCGCGCGCCGAGTCCGTGCGGCTTCGCCGACTCACCCCGGCCTGCGTGACCATCTCGGAGCACGATCTCAGCCGTGACGGACAGCCCGACGGGTGGTGGAGCTCCGACGTCGCCATGGCCGAAGGCGAGCGCTACGGATTCCTGCTCGACGAGAGCTCGATGCTGCGCCCAGACCCGCGGTCGCGTCGACAGCCCCGAGGCGTGCACGGACCGTCGGCGCTCTACGATGCGTCCCGGTTCGAGTGGACGGACGACGACTGGGCAGGGCGCGAGCTCGCCGGGGGCATCGTCTACGAGCTGCATGTGGGGACCTTCACGCCGGAGGGGACCCTCGACGCGCTGATCGGACGACTCGACCACCTCGTCTCCCTGGGCGTCACCCATGTCGAACTGCTGCCGGTGAATGCGTTCAGCGGACGATGGAACTGGGGATACGACGGAGTGCTGTGGTACGCCGTCCACGAGGGCTACGGCGGGCCCGCCGGGTACCAGCGACTCGTCGATGCCGCGCACGCCCGCGGGCTCGCGGTGATCCAGGACGTCGTCTACAACCATCTCGGCCCGAGCGGCAACTACCTTCCCGAGTTCGGTCCGTACCTGCGCGACGGCGAGCACAACACGTCCTGGGGGGACTCGCTGAATCTGAGCGAGCCGACCGTGCGCGAGTACATCCTCGAGAACGCGCTCATGTGGCTGCGCGACTTCCACGTCGACGGTCTGCGCCTCGATGCCGTGCATGCGCTGCACGACGAGCAGACCCCGCACATCCTCCAGGAGATGGCGGAACGCGTCGATGCTCTCGCCGCCGAGCTCGGCCGACCGCTCACCCTCATCGCGGAGTCCGACCTCAACGACCCCACCCTCGTCCTGCCCAGGGACGAGGGCGGATACGGACTGACCGCGCAGTGGTCGGACGATTGGCACCATGCGGTGCACGTCGCCCTCACCGGGGAGACCGAGGGCTACTACGCCGACTTCGCCGCCTCGGATGCCGTCGCGAAGGTGTCGCAGAGCGGTTTCTTCCACGACGGAACCCACTCCTCCTTCCGCGGCCGCGCGCACGGGCATCCACTGCCGGCCGAGGTTCCGTCCTGGCGCCTGGTCACCTTCACCCAGGACCATGATCAGATCGGGAACCGCGCGGCGGGCGACCGGCTCTCGGCATCGCTGTCGGCGGATCGCCTCGCGGTCGCCGCCGTGCTCACGCTCACCGCGCCGGGCACACCGATGCTGTTCATGGGCGAGGAATGGGGGGCGACCACGCCCTGGCAGTTCTTCACCTCGCACGAGGAGCCGGAGCTCGCCAAGGCCACCGCCGAAGGTCGCATCGCCGAGTTCGCGCGCATGGGGTGGGACCCCGCCCAGGTGCCCGACCCGCAGGATCCGGCGACCTTCGAGCGCTCGCACCTCGACTGGGCCGAGCTCGACCGCCCTCGGCAGGCGCGCATGCTCGATCTTCATCGACGACTGATCGCGCTGCGCCGGGAACTGCCCGATCTCACCGACCCCGATCTCGCGCACACCCGTGTGACCGTGATGCACGAGGATGCCGCCCCCGATGCCCGCGCGTACCGCCTCGATCGCGGCGACGTGTCGGTGCTGGTGAACCTGACCGCCGGCGAGATCGAGTTCGAGCTGGCGCCCGACGCCCGGGTGCTGCTCGAGACCACGCCTGTGCGCATCTCCTCCCGGACCATCGCGCTCCCCTCCGAGTCGGCGGTTATCGTCGGGCCGGCCGACTAGGGTCCATCGATACACGATCCGCTGAGTTCAGTATTTTGTGTACAGTTGGCGTGTGACGCTGACCGCCTCCCCCACCCACACCGCCGCCGTGGCTCGCCTCGGGCATGCCCTCTCCGATCCGACGAGGGCGGCGATCCTCCTGGCGCTCCGCGAGACTCCGGCATACCCCTCCGATCTCGCCGACGAGCTCGGAGTCAGCCGCCAGCTCCTCTCGAATCATCTGGCGTGCCTGCGCGGATGCGGTCTCGTCGAGGGGATCCCCGACGGACGCCGCAGCCGCTATCACCTCGCCGACCCGCACCTCGCCCCGGCACTGGACGAGCTGATGCGTGTGATGCTGATCGTCGAGCCCGACTGCTGCGACTCCGACGGATGCACCTGCTGATGTCGACGCTCACGATCACCCCCGACCGACGAGCACGGCTGCAGCGACGCATCCGTCTCATCGTCGCGTTCACCATCGTCTACAACCTCATCGAAGCCGTCGTGGCGATCGCCGCAGGCTCCGTCGCCTCCTCCGCCGCCCTGATCGGCTTCGGGTTGGACTCGAGCATCGAGGTGCTCTCGGCCGCCGCCGTCGCGTGGCAGTTCACCCGGCGCGACCCCGAACGGTGGGAGAAGCCCACGCTGCGGGTGATCGCGGTCGCGTTCTTCGCACTGGCGGCCTACGTCACGGCGACCTCGCTGTGGGCGCTGATCGGCGGGGAACGACCGGAGCACAGCACGGTCGGTCTCGTGCTCACCGCTCTGAGTGTGGCGATCATGCCGATCGTGTCGCTCGCCGAGAGGCGTGCGGGCCGCGAGATCGGCTCGGCCACCGCCGTCGCCGACTCGATGCAGACACTGATCTGCACCTACCTCTCGGCCGCGGTCCTGGTGGGGCTGGCCCTCAACAGCCTGTTCGGATGGTGGTGGGCGGATGCGGTCGCAGGACTCGTGATCGCGGTCTTCGCCGTGCGGGAGGGCGTGGAGGCCTGGCGCGGGGACGCGTGCGCCACCTCGGTCGGCATGATCCTCGAGGACGATCACGACGGCGATCACGATCACGACCACGACCACGACCGCGACGGCCGCGCGCACCGCTGACGCGACTCAGATCCAGCCGCGCGCCTCGGCCATCAGCACCGCCTGCTGCCGCGTGCCGACCCCGAGCTTCGCCAGCACCGCGGAGATGTGGTTGCGCACTGTGCCGGGGGCGAGCGAGAGGCTCCGGGCGATCTGCCCCGTGGTCTCGCCGCGGCGCCCCGCGCGCAGCACATCGAGCTCACGATCGGTCAGCGGCGAGCGCTCGTCGCTGAGCGCGTCGGCGGCGATCTCGGGATCGACGTACCGCGCGCCCGCGGCGACGCGGCGGATCACGTCGGCGACCTGGTCGGCGCCCCGCGACTTCGGCAGGAACCCCGAGACGCCCGAGGCGAGGGCGCGCCGCAGCACTCCGGGGCGCGCGTGGCGGGTGACGACCACGCACCGCGTGGCGATCGCCCTGCCGAGCTTCTCGGCGACCTCGACCCCGTCGAGTCCGGGCATCTCGAGGTCGAGCAGGCACACGTCGGGCTTCAGCTCCAGCGCCCGGGCGAGGGCCTCCTCGCCGTCGACGCACTCGGCGACGACCTCGATGTCCCCCTCGAGTCGCAGCAGCGCGGCGAGCGCGGAGCGGATCATCCCCTCGTCGTCGGCGAGCAGCACCCGGATCATCGCATCGCCCTCTCGTCGGATGCCGCGATCGCGGCGGGCACCGTCACGACCACGACGAACTCCCCCTCATCGTCGCGGATCTCCAGTGTGCCACCGGCCTCCGTGATACGCCGCCTGACGCCGTCCAGCCCGGAGCCGATCGGCTGCACCACGGCATCCGCGCCGACGTCGTTCGCCACCTCGTAGCGCCATCCCTCGGGCGCGCGCCCCAGGGCGAGACGCGCGTGCCCGCCCGCTCCATGGCGCAGCACATTCGTCGTGGTCTCCCGGATGACGGGCCCCAGAGCCGAGGACGGCGCGTCATCGGCATCCGGGGCGATCTCCGCCTGCACCTGGAGACCGGCGGCCGCGAGCAGATCGCGGGCATTCGCCACCTCGTCGCCGAGGGGCACCGAACGGAACCGGGTCGCGAGGTCGCGCGTGCCCTGGCGTGCCTCGTCGACGCTCACCCGCGCGGCCCGCAGCTGCTCGAGGGCGGCATCCGGGTCGAGGGGCAGCAGACGCTCGGCGAGCTCGAGCTGCAGGGCGATCACCTGCAGGTGGTGACCCTGCAGGTCGTGCACGTCGGTGGCGACGCGCAGGCGCTCCTGGGTCGCGGCGAGACGCGCCTCCGAGGCCCGCGCGCGATCGAGGGTGACGAGAACGTCCCACCACCAGAGCGAGCTCACCGACATCGCCGGGATGAGGATCGCGTAGAACGCGGCGATCCACCCCGGCCCTCCCGGCTGGACCGCTCCCCTCACTCCGTCGACGAACGCGGCGCCCACGAGCAGGGCGGTCATCAGCGCCACGACCCGGAGCCGGATGCCCTTGGGCCAGTTGAGCAGCACCACCGATTGCGCGACCGGCATCAGCGCGAGCAACCAGCTGTCGACCACCACCCCGGCGACCACCCCGTAGACGACCGCGATCAGCAGCGGCGGGGCGATGCGCGTCCACGCGATGCCGGGCTCGGCGTCGACCCGATGCCGGTAGGCCCACAGCAGCACGATCGTGGACAGCCACCAGACGAGTCCGCCGACGCCCACGACGATCCACCCTGCACCCGGACCCGGCACCGCCAGTGCCTGCAGTGCCCACACCAGCACGAGGAACAGCTCGAGGAATACCACGGCCGAGAACGTGTACCACCAGGTCGCGGTGATGCCGCGGGCGAGCTGCCGCTGACCGGGAGGGGGATCGACGAGCGGATCGACCGGGCGGGAGGAGGGGCTCATGCCCCCACGATACGGGCGTGACAGATGTCATGGATGCCGCAGGCGAACCACCCGGAAAGCGGTGACGACCCGACACTGCCGTCGACGCACGATGCGCGATGGACTGTAGTCATCGCGGCGGAGAGACCGGCGCACAGACCAACGGGAGAGATCCATGAACCTCATCGAGACGTTCCAGGGCTTCGTCGCCCAGGTGCCCGAACTCATCCAGCCGCTCATCATCGCGCTCGCCGGCGCGATCCCGTTCATCGAGGGCGAGGGGGCGGTGTCGATCGGCATCATCGGCGGCATCCATCCGGTGATCGCCGCGATCGCCGCGATCGTGGGCAACTTCCTCTGCGTCGCCATCCTCGTGATCGCCGGCTCCGGTGCCCGCTCGGCGATCGTGAAGCGCACGCGGAGCCGGGAGGCGGTCGCCGCCGGCGGCGCGGGCAGCGCCGGAGGCGGTGTCTCGGAGACCGTCGACGCCGGCGGCTCCGACCGTGGCAGTGCCCGCCGCGAGAAGTTCCAGCGTGCGTTCGAGCGCTACGGCGTTCCGGGCGTCAGCCTGCTCGGTCCGCTGCTGCTGCCGACCCACTTCACCGCGACGATGCTCGCCGCCTCCGGCATCGGCAAGGCACGTATCCTCATCTGGCAGGCCGTGGCGATCATCGGCTGGACGACGATCGTCGCCGTCATCGTCGGCGGCGCGGTCTCCGCGATCCGCTGACCCGTCGCGGCCCGTCCCCGGATGGGACTTCGCACGGCACACGACACGAGGCGGTCACCCCTTCGGTGACCGCCTCGTGTCGTCTGTGTCCCGTCTGCTCAGAGCTGTTCGGCGCTCGCACGGCGCCGGGCCGCGACGCCGGTGGCGATGCCGCCACCCGCGATCAGCGCGACGGCGAGCGCCAGGAACCCGTACCCGATCTCGCCTCCGGTCAGCGCCAGCCCGCCGGGAGGCGGAGTCCGCACGCCCGGAGGCGGCGTCGGGGTGGGGGGCACAGTCGGCGGCACAGACGGCGGGGGCGTCGTCGGCGGAACGGATGGCGGCGGCGTCACCGGATTCGCGGTGTTGGTGAGTGTCAGCGCCACCCCCGCGTTCGACGACGGCGTGACCTCGAAGGTTCCGTTGCCGACGTCGACGACGCCCTCACCGGTAATCGTCCAGGGGCCCCAGGTGACGCCCTCGATGCTCGGCAGGTCGACCTCCTCGATCACGAATGTCGACCCCAGAGGTGCCCTCGTGCTGGCGACGGATTCGCCGACCGGCACCGTCATGGCCGTGGCGGGGGCATCGGATCCCTTCACGGAGTACCGCACGGTGTACGTCGCCGAGCGCGCGGCCTCTGCCAGCGGGCCGGTGAGCTGCTTCATGATCGAGAACCGGGTGAATTCGACACCGGTGCCGCCTCCTCCGCCCGACTCGGTGACGGTGTGCGTGGCCGACGTCTCGAAGGTGTTCACGACCGCCTTGTTGCCGAAGACGTCGCCCGGCGCCACCGGGCCGTCGGCCTGCGTGTAATAGATCAGCTCGTAGGCGAAGCCGCTGTGCGGGAGCCCGGATGCCGTGAATCGGAAGGAGCCGCCGTCGTCGGCGAACACCGTCTGGTAGCTCTCGGGACCGAGGACGGTCCAGCCGCCCACGAGCTGTCCGTTCTCCACCGCCTGCTGCCGCAGCAGCACCTCGCCCGTGTAGTGGTGTGCGCTGTGGGTGCCGTCGAGGGTGTCGGCGATCGTGAAGGATCCGTCGGTGACGTATCCGCTCGGGACTCCGACGACCCACTTCAGCCGGCCGTCGGTCGTGGTCTGACCACCGAACTTGTAGGGCTTCGCCTGCTCCGTGGGGTTTGTGGGCACGATGCCGCCGTCTCCGGGGAGGTCGACGATCTCGATCGTGTCTCCCAGGTCGAACTCGACCGTCTCGTCGGTCGTGGACTGCGATGCCCTGGCCTGCATCCAGAAGGTGCCGCCCACGTCTTCCTTACCCTCGACGGCGTCGGTGAGCGTGCACACCATGTCGGGCCCCTGCCCCGCGGCGACGACGCATGTCGCCATGACCTCGTTCGTCTCCGGGTCGAGGATGTCGAACGTGCCCGCGGCCTGACGGCTGAACTCGGCAGGCAGGGTCATGCCGAAGGTCTCCCCGGCGTGCGCCCCCTCCGGCACGCTCCAGTCACCGGAGATTCGCACCGTCTGCCACTGCTCGAGCGGACCGCCCCCGTTCTGCCCCTCGAGCACCACGTTCGAGATCGCACCGGGGTAGGTCACCGTCGGCGCGGCGGCCGCAGGCAGCGCGCCCCCGAGCAGACCCGCGATGCCCATGAGCATCGCCACCACGATCGCGACGACGCGTCGCCTCGGCGATACGGCCCCCGTTCCGTTCTCGATCCGTCTCTCCGACGTCTCGTCGCCGCTCATCGTTCTGCGTGCACGCACGACATCACACTCCCCAGTCATCATCTTCGGCATCTACTCGGACCACTCCCAGTCGTGGTCCTCCTAAGAGATCAGGAAAGGGGCCTCCCATTACGCGCATCTCGGAATACACCTGCGGTATTCCGGCACAGCGCGTATCGAGCCGCTGTGCCGCCGATGCCTCAGGACGTCTCTACGATGAAGGCATGCACCCCATCGACACCCTCGCTCTCGTCGCCGAGGTGCTGTCGTGGATCGGGCTGGGGCTGGGCCTGCCGCTGCTGATCGTGGCTGCGCTCATCAGAGTCACCGAAGGCCCGTGGATGCCGATCGAGATCGCCGTCATCGACCGCGACGGCGAGCTGCTCGCCCGCTGGTTCGCCGGCGACGACTTCCGAGAACGGAGGCTGCGACGCAGCGAGCCGTCGACGGTCGGCTGGACCACCGGCGTCGTCAGCGCGAACGACCCGGCGAGGGCGCGGATCGGCGAGCCTCCGCACTTCCGCCGCGTCGTGCGGACGCTCGGGATCGTGTTCACCGGAGTCGGCGCGCTCGGCCTGATCGTGTCGCTGGTGCCGCTGTTCCTCTGACGCGCGACCGCAGCCGCGGTCGCGGGCCGGGCTCGACCGCGCTGAGGGCTCATGGTCGTCGATCTCTCCGGGGACGAGCAGGTGCACCCTCGAAGGCACTGATCAGCATCGTCAGGACCACCAGCGGAACGTCGAGGGGATCACCCCCTCGACGTACGGATGCAGCCCGCCTCTGGCCGAAAGTCAGAAACACTGACTCATCGTTGGTCGAGACCGAGAGGCGCTCTCACATACCTTCGCGGTGAGCCGATGATCATCGGATACCATCACGAAGGAAGACATAGATGTCGAATGCAATGACGCACCTTTACTCACTCCCACAGGCGCCCGCGAGGGCCCTCGAGGCGCTCCAGCAGAAATACGAGACGAGCGACAACCCCGTGATCGTCGTGGCTGTCGCGGCGGCGATCGTGCTGGGAGTCGGCTTCATCGCCTTCCTGACGGCCATGTGCATCAGCCGCGGCTACAGCGGGTTCGGCGCGGTGGTCGACATCACCTGGACCAACCCGTTCTCCGCGAACGTCACGTTCAAATGCATCTAGAGATGACGCATGCCACCGAGGGTGCGGGCGCGAGTGTCGCGCCCGTGCTCTCCGTGAGCGCTCTGACGAAGCGTTACCGGGGCGGACAGGGAATCACCGACGCGAGTATCGAGGTCGCGCCCTCCGCCCTCCTAGGGGTGATCGGCCCGAACGGCTCCGGCAAGACGACTCTCGTGCACAGCATCGTCGGACTGCTCGAGCCCGACGCCGGTGAAGTGCTGATCGATCGGTCTCCCGCCGCGGATCTCGACGCCAAGAGCAAGCTCGGCTTCGTGCCGGACGAGCTGCCGCTTCCGTCGAGTCTGAGCGGAAACGAGTTCATCGACTACCTCGCCCGCCTGCAGCCGGGATTCGATTCCGAGTGGAAAGACTATCTCTGCGAGATACTCGGCCTCACCGACCACCTGGCGCGGTTCATCGGCGACTACTCACACGGTATGAAGAAGAAGATCCAGTTCGTCGCCGCCCTCGCCCATACTCCGCGGCTCCTGGTCTTGGACGAGCCGTTCCGCGGTCTCGACCCCGAGGCCGCCATCTGCATCCGTGCGCTCATCGACGCACACAGGGCGCGTGGCGGCGGGGTGCTGGTCGCCACACACGATCTCCTCTTCGCCGAGCAGTTCTGCACCAGCGTCGTGATCCTCGCGGATCAGAGAGTCGCGGCCTCCGGGCACCCTGCCGCCTTGCGCGAGGAAAGCGGCGCCGCGTCACTCGAAGAGGTGTTCCTGCACGTGTCGGGGCTCGCCTCTCAGGTGCTCACGGTGGAGTCCGGTATCGCTGCCCGATTCCCCGTACACGTCCGACTCTGATCCAACGAAAGGCTTCTCTCATGTCCTCCGCGCTCCGCCAGCTCGCCCTCATCCTCTCGGCGCTCCTCCTCGCGCCGATCGTCTGCTTCCTCCTCTTCCTCGGCAGCATCGCGCTCACCGTCGCCACGGGCACCGCGGTCTCGGTGCCGGGTATGACCGAGAACGGCAGCGGCGTGGGCGCCGAGCTCGCCAGCGCGCAGTTCGTGTTCCCGGGTTCTCTGATCTGGCTCATCGCGACCGCCGTCGTCATCTACCTCGTCGGATTGCTCATCGTGCGACGCAGCTCCCGGGCGAGCGAACCCGCTCTCGCATGATCGCCCGGCCGGCGGGATTCTTCGGCCAGTCCCGCACGATCGCGTCCTTGACGCTCAGGGTGTGGTCGAACGAGTTCACCCGTCAGTTCGGCGGCAGTCGAGCGACCTCACGGGCCATGATCGGGGTTCTCGTCGCGCTGCTCGCCGGATGGCAGCTGCTGGGCGTCGTCCCCCTCCTGATGGGGCAGACCGCGGTCGTCCCCGCTGCTCTTCAGGTGCAGATGGTGTCGGAGCAGCTGACGATGGCCGCGGCGATGAGTCTCTGCCTGCTGACCATCGTCCTGGTCGTGTCTCCCTCGCGGACGGCTGTGGACGATCTGCTCGCGCCGTATCCCGTGAGCGCCGCAGCCCTGCGGTTCGGGTCGCACGGAGTCCTCCTGGGGTCGGCGTGCGCCGCCGGGCTCCTGTTCACGCTGCCGTTCATCGTGCCGGCCGTGCCGCTGATCAGCGAGAAGATGCGCGTGCTCCTCGTGCTCGCCTGGATGCTCGTCTGCTGCGCAAGCATCGCCGCAGGCTGGGCGCTCTTCCGCGGTGCGACCTGGCTGTCTCGGACGGTCCTGCGAGTGCCGTCGGCGTTCGGCCGCTCTCTCGCCTCGTTCGCACTGATCGCCGGTGTCATCGCGATCCTGGCTCTGCGCGTTCGCCTCCCTTGGGCCGATTCCGTCCTCGTGGGCTCGTCCGTGGCTCTGGGCGCTGCCGCGGTCTGCGTGCTGTGTCTGCTCCTGGGAACGGGAATCCCCTCCGACGTTCGCGAGGCGGGCGACGGCGCGATCATCCCGATCGCCGCCAGGCTGGGGCGCCGCGTCTCCGTGCCCGGGCGGGAGCGCACGATCGTGCGCATCGAACTCACCCAATGGATGCGCTCCTCGCTGGTCGTCGCCGCCGAGACCCTCACGGTGCTGGTCGCCGTGGCCATCGCCCTCATGATCGGTCTGGGAGTGCTGCTGCCCGCGTCGGTCGGCTTCGCTCTGCTCGTCGCAGCCGCCGGCGGAAGCGCGATGTTCGGATTCGGTGTCACCGCCCCCTACCGATGGATCAGGGCGGCGGTCGCGGGGCGGAGAGGTCAGGCGTCGGCGACGCGCGTCTCGCTCGCCGCGGCGGTCGTCGTCGCATCGGTGATCACGCTCTGCGTGATGGTTCTGCTCGTCGCAACCGGCATGCTGAGCGTGTCCGACGTCATCGCGGCCCTCCCGGCTATGGTCCTGAGCTTCTGCGCGGCCTTCGCAGCGGGAGTGCTCTTTCCGGTGAGTCCGCGGCAGAACATGTCGAGTCTGTTCACCCTGCTGCTGGCACTGCTCCTGACCGTGGGTGCGGGCGTCGCTCTTCAGCAGATCGCCTCTGATTGGGGGCGCGCTCTGTCGATGGTCGTCGTGGGGGTCGTCGCGCTCGCGCTCGCATTCACTGTGGTGCGACGCCGCGAGCCGCTCGCCCACGCGGCTCTGGCCGCATGACGCCGTCGGACACCACGACGACAGGAGCCGTTCGCGTGTTGCGACTCCACCCCGGAGTCCGACTCGATCGTGGCGTCGACGGTGCATGGCTGCTCTCCGACGACGCCCGAGCGCTGCGCGGCGTCCCGCTCACGACCGCGGATGCCGAAACCCTCGACACCGTCTGCGTCGACGGCTCAGACGGGGAACGTCGAGAGCTGGGATGGCCGGTCGCGATCGATGTGCTTCTGCACGGCGCCGCGAGCGGTGATCGTCGATTCATCGAAAGCCTTCGAGGGGATGCCTCCCTGTCCTCACCGGAGCGGGCTCTGCTCCGGTCGCTCGCTCGGTCTCGACGCATGCGCCCGCGTCGCTTCGACGCCTTCTCGGTCTGCGGCTTCGTCATCGGTGCGGTGGTGCGCCAGTTGACCGTTGTTCTGGTCGTGACCTCGCTTCTGCTCGGCGCGATGGCGATCGCTCTCGACCTCCCGGCTCGCCAGATCCCCATGATCCTGGTGCTCCCTCTGCTGATCCCCGTCGTGATCGGAACGCATGAGGCCGCGCACTGGATGACGATGCTGAGGCTGACCTCCGCGCGGGCATCCGGCGCGCTGCTGGTCCGCGGCCGGCAGATCGCGGTGCTGACGCCGGACCTGGACACGAGCACGATGCGCAGAGTGGCGGCTGCGGGGCCGTGCGCGGGCATCGCGGTGTGCGCGATCTGGACGGGTATCTGGGCGTTCATCGGAGATCCGTTCGGGATCGCCGTCGGCGTCCTGTTGAGTGTCAGTCAGCTGCTGGGGTTGACGCCGCTCTCGAAAGACGGACGCGCTCTGCTCGGCATCCGGACGTGATCGTCAGACGTCGATGAGACCGGCCCGCACCGCGAAGATCAGAACCTGCAGCCGGTCGCGTGCGTTCCACTTGCGCATGACGGTGCTGAGGCACGCCTTGACGGTGCCCTCCGAGACGTTCAGCCTGGCACCGATCTCAGGGTTCGATCGGCCATGCGCCAGCTCTTTCACGATCGCCAGTTCGCGTCCGGTGAGCTCCATCCCCGGGGAGAACCGGGCGATGGGCTCGGACGCGTTGGAGAGCACCGCGCCGATCAGACGCTTCGTCACGGCGGGCGACACGATCGTCATGCCCGCGTGTACCTGTCTGACCCCCGCGATGACGTCCTCCGGCTCGGAATCCTTCAGCAGGTACCCCGACGCTCCGGCACGAAGCATCGGCAGAACGGCGTCGTAGGAGCCGAGTGCGGTGACCGCGAGGATGCGCACCTGCGGGTGCTCGGCGAGGATCCGCTCGGTCGCGATCACCCCGTCCATGTTCGGCATGTGAACGTCCATGATGATGACGTCCGGACGGTGCATCATCGCCAGGTCGACGGCTTCCACCCCGTCCTTCGCCGTGGCGACGACCACGACGTCGGCCACGGTGGCGAAGAAGAGACTCAGAGCACGGCGAACGAGAGCGTCGTCATCGACGACCATGACCCGGATCGGCTCCATGCTGACAAACTTACTCATTCGAACAAGAGGCTCTTCCATCTTCTGGCCAGAAGTGCAGATCGTGATCCTCCACTTTCGACCAAGATGTCAGAAGGTCCGAAAAAAGGAGATCACCATGTTCCGCATCCTCATCCCCGCCGCATACGCAGATGGCGTGTGGGAGGACATCTGCCGCATCCTGCAGTTCTGCAGCTGAGCGAGTGAGCGATCCGGCGCGCCGTCGCCTGCTCGGACTCCTGCGCGGTGATGCGTCGGAGCGGGTTCCAGCGACCGGCGACACCGGGTTCGCGGATTTCATACCTCTCGTACCAGCGGCGAGGGTCGTGCTCCTCGTCGCAGCAGTCGTCGGGTGCATCGCCACTCTTGTCTCCGCCGCGAGTTCAGGGTTCCCGCCGACGGCAGCGCTGCAGTTCGGGGTCACGGCGGCCTTCGCCCTGTTCGCTGTCAACCCGATCGCTGCTGCCGCGGCGATCGCTGCAGCCATGTGCCTCTCCTTCCCCCTCGACATCGAGAGGCCGATGCTGCTGGCGGTGATCGTCGCCGTCGGATTCGTCTCCCGCATCGGATCGCGCACGCTTCTCCTCGCTTACGGGGGTTTCGTCGTCGTCGCCATCGCAGGGATCGTCTGGATGGACGGCAGCTCGATCCCGGCGATGAGCGTGCTGCTGTACGTGGTCTTCGCGGTGATCGCGGGGTCCCTCGGTCTCCTGATGCGTGCGGGAGCCACGCGCGAGCAGCGCCTGGCGGTTCAGCTCATCGCCGAGGAGCGGAGATCCACAGACATCGTCAGGGACGAGCGCGCGCGGATCGCCGCTGACCTGCACGATGTGATCGCGCGCGATCTGGTCGTGATCGTCATGCACGCCAGGGCCCTCGATCAGCTCGACCGGCCCGCACTGACGCAGGCCCAGGCCGAGATACTGAGCGCGGCCAAGAGCGCGCTGTCCGACATCCGAGTGATCGTCGCGGCGGTCGACCCCGTTCCGCTGACATCCGGAGTGGACGCACCGGCGCTGGCCGAGGAGATCGCCCAGGCGCACCATCTCCTCGATGCCCCGGGACGCACGCTCCGAGTCGGAGGTGCGATCCCGGAACTTCCCAAGCACATCGACGGGGCCCTCGGTCGGATCCTCCGCGAGGCCGCGCTGAACGCCTCGAAGCATGGAGCACCCGGCGAGACGACGCTGGAGGTGCAGTCCCGCGACGGCGAGGTGCGCCTCGAGCTGCGCAACCCGATTCACCCCGAGGGCACGGACGTCCCCTTCGCGCTCGGAGGGCACGGGATCACACGCATGCGAGAGCACGCGCAGATGCTCGGCGGCGACGTCGAGACATCGTGTGATCACGACGTGTGGACGACGAGCGCACGACTCCCGCTCTGAGGTGGTCGTGAGCCGTCTACATCAGGACGGAGGCCGCGCGGCGTTCGCCGCCCCGACCGCCCACACGAAGTCGGGAACCCGGTCGTTCACGGCAAGCGGCGCTGCCGCGATGGCGATCGCCATGATGCGCCCGCGATGAGTCGTGGGAAACCAGGCGGCGATGTAGAAGATCAAGGCGGGGAAGAACCCGGCCTCGGCGACGCCCAAGAGGAACCGGAGCACGAAGAACTGCGTGGGCGACTGAAGCGTGGACATCAGCAGAGCGATGACGCCCCAGACAACCATCAATCCGCCCATCCAACGTCGAGGACCGACCTTGGTGAGCAGCACGTTCGCTGGCACTTGGAACGTGACGTAGGCGATGAAGAAGATGCCGGCCCCGAAGCCGTACGCGGCGTCGGTGAGGCCAATGTCATCGTTCATCTCGAGGGCCGCGTAACTGATATTGACGCGGTCGAGGTTGCACACGAAATACATGAAGAGAATCAGGGGAACGATTCTTCTCGTGGTCTTGCGAACGACGGATCGTTGCAGGTCACTCTTGCTGGCGCTCATGGCAGAGCCTTTCCGCAGGCTCCATCCCCGGCGTTCGGGTATCGCAGTGTGATCGATCGAGTCGACCTGGCGACGAGCAAGGGCTGTCGTCGGGTGTGGCTTCACGGTTGGCCTGGATGTCGGTGCTCACCGTCACCCAGGCCAACCGCATGGGTCTGACTAGTTGAGGACGGCACCCTTCGAGGCGCCGGATACGGTGCGTGCGTACCGGGCCAGCACGCCGCCGGTGGGCTTCCAGAGCGGTTCCGCTGCCGGGCGTGCTGCGAGCTCGTCAGCGTCGACTCGAACGTCGAGTATGCCGTTGTGCAGGTCGAGCACGATGATGTCCCCATCCCGAACGCGACCGATCGGGCCGCCGGCGGCCGCCTCGGGGCAGGCATAGCCGATCGCAGCGCCATGAGAAGCGCCCGAGAAGCGACCATCGGTGACGAGGGCCACTGTCTCAGCCAGTCCCATTCCCACGATGGCAGCGGTCGCGCCGAGCATCTCTCGGAACCCCGGACCACCTCGCGGACCTTCGTTACGAATGACGACGACGTCGCCCGGCTGAATCGATCCGCCGTGGATAGCGGTGATCGCCGTCTCCTCGTCTTCGAAGACGCGCGCAGGTCCTTCATGGGACAGGAGAGCTTCCGGCACTCCCCCGATCTTGACGATCGCCCCCTCGGGCGCCAGGGATCCGCGGAGGACCCGCAGGCCGCCGGTCGCCGAATGGGCAGAGTCGACGGACCGGATCACGTCGGCGTCGACGGCAGGCATCCCCGTGGGCTGCGAGATGCGAACCGGGGTCGGTTCGAGCTGGCCTGCCAGGGCGTGCAATACCGACTGGACGCCCCCGGCTCGATGGAATTCCGGCAGCGACACCTCACCCGACGGGCGAAGCTTCACGAGCGTCGGCGTCTCGAGCGCGAGGCGGTCGAACTGTTCCCAGCTGAACTCGAATCCGGCCTCATGGGCGATGGCGGGAAGGTGCAACGAGATGTTCGTGGACCCGCAGACGGCGAGCGCGACCCTGGCGGCGTTTCGCACAGCCTGCGGCGTCACGATGTCGCCGATCCGCGTGCCCTCCGCGAGTGCTTGCATCACACGGACACCGGAATCGAACGCGAGACGCAGCTGCTCCGCGGAGCCTGCCACGACCGATCCGACACCGGGGAGTCCGAGCCCCATCACCTCTGCGCACAGCGCCATCGTGTTGCCGGTGTAGGCACTCGCTCCACCGCCGCTCGATGGCATCTGCGCCAGTGTCAGCTCCTCGAGCTGCGCCTCGGTGATCTGCCCATCGTGGAAGCGACCGATCGCCTCGAACACCGTCTCCCAGGAGACAGCCTCGCCCTCGTACCGACCGACCTCGGTCGTTCCGGTGTAGACGTACACCGTCGGGAGGTCGACGCGCAGCGCACCCATGATCATCCCCGGGGTGACCTTGTCGCCGCCCGCGATGATGACCATGGCGTCGAAAGCATGCGCTTCGATCATGATCTCCACCGAATCGGCGATGGTCTCGCGTGCGGGCAGCACGTAACGCATGCCGGCGCTCGCCTCGCTGAGAACGTCTGTCGCATGGATGACGTTGAACTCCATCGGCGTACCGCCGGCAGAGATGATGCCGTCCTTCACACGTCGCGAGACGCGGTCAAGATGCACGTTCTCGTCGGCGATCTCGTTCCAGGCGTTCACCACTGCGATCAGGGGACGATCGATCTCATCGAACGTGCGTCCTGTGCCGTACCACCATGCTCGGGCGAACGCTCGATCTGGTCCTTGGTAGCGCTCCGCGCTTCTCAACGTCGTTGTCATGCCTTCACGGTAGAGGGCAAATGTCGGAATGTCAACATTCTTTCAATGGACCGCATCGCCCACTAATTCAGACGCAATCAACCGGAGATGTGCAGCGAGCGGCGGTTCTCGTCGATGTGCGCGCGGACGGCGTCGATGAGCGCGGTGACGTCGCGGCGGGCAAGTGCATCGATCAACGGAAGGTGTGTGTCGGCGATGGAGCGATGCCTGCGGAACTCTTCGTCTCCGCGGGAGATGAAGAGCCTGATCTGGCTGGCGAGCGTGCGCCAGACGCGCTGTGCGGTGGCCGAGGCTCCCACCTCGAGGAAGCGCACGTGGAAGAGGTAGTCGCACTCCATCGTTTCGAGGAGGTCGTCGCGCTGTTCGGCGAATCGCATGCGCTCGACCAGGCCGCGGAGCTCGGCGATGTCGTCATCGGTGACCCGCTCGCAGATGGCGGGGACGGAGAAGGTCTCGACGTGCTCGCGGAGTTGGAGAGACAGCAGGATGTCGGCTTCGGTGTATGCCGCGACGCGGACGCCTTTCTGGGGCTCGCTCGTCACCACCCCTTCCTGCTCGAGGACGCGCAGCGCTTCGCGGATCGGCCCCCGAGACAGTCCGAGCTCTTCGGCGACGAGGACCTCGTTGATGCGCTCTCCCGCGGCGATGTCTCCGCGATAGATGCTCGCGCGGATCTCGTCTGCTGCCCGTTCGTGCAGGAGCACACCGCGCACGGTCGTCATACCCGTCATCGCCATGCCCTTGGGGGCGTCTGGCCGGCGGTGATCCTCTGGTGCATCATGTTCCTTCAGTGTTGCCATCGAAGCGGGAGTCGCGTGTCCGGGTGCCGAGCCGGGGCATGTCTACAGCGTAAGAGTCTGCGGGGGCGTCGTCACGTAGCCTGCTTTCTTGTCGACAACGTTCGCCAGCACGTCGCCCTTCTCGAATCGGCGGAGGTTCTCGAGGAATTGCATCGTGACGTCTCGCTCATAGCCGCGATAGTCACCCGAGATGTGGGGCGTGAGGAGCAATCCGGGAGTCGACCACAGTGGGCTGTGGGAGTCGAGAGGCTCGCGCCGGAAGACGTCGAGCGCAGCGCCGGCGATGGTGCCGCGGCGAAGTGCGGCCATCAACGCGGTTTCGTCCACGCTGCTGCCGCGGCCGACATTCACGAAGCGGGCAGTGGGTCGCATGGCTGCGAACTCTTCGGCACCGAAGTACCCCTCGGTCAGCGGGGTGTCTGGCATCACGCTGATGACCCAGTCGGCGTGTCGTAACAGTTCGAGACGGTCGGTGCCACCGTGGATCTCTCCGAAGATGCCGTCGGTGCTGCGCGCCTGACGGCCGACACCCGTGACGTGAACGCCGGCGGCTTGCAGAAGCGCACCGATTCGATGCCCGATGGCACCGACGCCGAAGATGACGGCCCGCGTGCCGTCGACGCGCTCCGCCTGGCCGGGCCGCCAGCGGCGGTGTCGCTGGTCGCTCGCCATCGCCGGGAGCCGAAGGGCGAACGAAAGCACGATACCCAGCACGTATTCGGCCATGGCCCGGTCGTGGATGCCGCGGGTGTTCGTGAGTACGACATCGCTGTCGACGAGTGCGGGAAACAGGGCCGGGCGCACCCCGGCGCCACACCAATGCACCCACTGGAGTCGCTGAGCGGACGGGAAGCACTGCTCGAGTCCGGAGTCGCGATAGCTCCAGCTCACGAACACGTCGGCATCGGGGAGACATCGCTCCAGACTTCTCCCGTCTGGAGCGAATGCGATCTCGTGCCGAGCACCCACCGCGTCAAGACCGGGCACTTCGGAGCTGCTCGCGGCTCCCCCGATCACGATCTTCACGCGAAGCCGCCTCTCGTCGATCTCACGCAGACGCGACGTTCCGTCGTCGACATGTCCTGCGAATGTCAACATTCTACTTAAACGGTCGCCGACGAGGGCACCCCACGTCCATACATCGCCACTCGCCGCGAAGCCCGAGTGATGGGCTCCGCGGCGAGTCGCGCTTCCGGCATGTCGGACAGGGCGCGTGCAGGACGTCGTCGTCGCGATCGGCGGTCAGTCCCGGTGCACGTCCTTGAGGAACGCGGCGCATACGAACGAGATCGCGGCCATGGCGACCATGTACCAGGCGATGGGAACGTAGCTCTCCGTGAGGCCGAGCAGGTACGTGGCGATCAGTGGTGCGATCGCGCCACTGGCGATCGTGCCGAGGGTGTATCCGAGCGAGAGGCCGGAGTACCGCACGGCCGGCTCGTACACCTCGGCGAAGAATGTCCCCAGGACCCCGAAGGAACACGAGAAGGCGAGGAAGAACATCACATACCCGAGCAGGGCCAACGGATACTGACCGGTCTGCAGGAGCCAGAACCAGGGGAAGGCGAGGAGTCCCATCGCCACGGTCCCGCCGAGGTAGAGCCGCTTGCGCCCGAAGCGGTCCGAAAGCCTGCCGAAGACCGGCAACGTGATGGCGCAGGTTGCCGCACCGACCAGCACGAGAGAGAGTGTCGCCGTGCGGTCGAACCCGATCTGAGTGGTGACGTAGCTCGCCCCGAAGACGCTGATGATGTAGAAGGTCACGCCGCAGACGATGTAGCTGCCGGCCGTCAGGAGCAGCTGCCGAGGGTATTTGCGAAGCAGGAGGACAAGGGGCACCTTGACGGTTGCCGACGCGTTCTTGACCTCGGAGAAGCTGGGGCTCTCACTCACCTTGAGCCGGATGATCAGGCCCGCGATCGCAAGACATCCGCCGAGCCAGAACGGGACTCGCCACCCCCAGGAGAGGAACGCTTCGTCAGCGAGAGTCGCCCCGAGCGCCAGGTAGATGGTGTTGCCGAGGATGAGACCGAGCGGGACGCCGACCTGTACCCACCCGCCGACAAGCCCTTTCCGGCCTCGGTCAGCATGCTCGACGGCCATGAGGATCGCCCCGCCGTACTCGCCGCCGAGAGACAGCCCCTGAATGAAGCGCAGCAGCACGAGCAGAAGAGGCGCCGCCAACCCGATCTGCGCATACGTGGGGACGAATCCGATCAGGCCGGTCGTGATCCCCATGAGCGTCAAGGTCAGGATCAGCATGGACTTGCGGCCGACCTTGTCGCCGAAGTGGCCGGCGATGATGCCGCCGAGTGGTCGTGCGATGAACGCGACCGAGAACGAAGCAAGTGACAGCAGGGTGCCGGTGGTGGGGTCGAGCTGGGGGAAGAAGAGTTGATTGAACAGGAGCGCCGCGGCAGTCCCGTAGATGAAGAAGTCGTACCACTCCAGAGTCGTTCCGACCAGACTGGAGAGGCTCGCGTTCCTCCGCTCCCGTGACGTTGAGGATCCGCGTTTCCGCTCGTTCGATTGCAACTTCGTCGTTGAGGTCATGAGCGTGACTCTAGACAAATTTCCGTAATAATGTCAACATTAAGACACTTATCCATTCGGGGACACACCCTCGCAACCGCAGCGTCAGGAGTGGAATGACCAGCCTTGGCAGTATCGACACGATCGTCTTCGACATTCTCGGGACTCTCGTAGATCACAATGCGGGTATCCGTACACAGCTGGGCGTCTTCGGTGCGACTCCCGATGCGGCGGATGAACTCACCTCGCAATGGCACAGCCTCGTGGGCGCAGAGCACGCCCGAATCGTTCGAGGCGAACGCGACTACGCGGCCGGAAAGGTCCTCGACCGGGAAGCTGCGCGCACCATCTGCGCTGCCGCCGGCATCTCCGACCCGGCAGCAGTGGACTCGTTGGTCGATGCGGCGGGATTCCTGCCCCCCTGGCCCGACTCTGCCGACGCGCTTGCCCGGTTGAGCAAGGAGAAGGAGATCATAGGCTTGTCCAACGCCGACACGACGGCGCTGCTGCGCATGAACGCACGCGCCGGGCTCCGCTGGCATTCCGCCCTGTCAACTCAAGCCATCAGCACATACAAGCCCGACCCGGCGGTCTACCAACTGGCGACGCGTGTGGCCGGCCGTGACCCCGATCGGATACTGATGGTCGCCGCGCACTCGTGGGATCTCCGTGGAGCACAGGCGGCGGGCCTGCGGACGGCGTATCTGAACCGTCCGACCGGAGACCCGCCGACGAACGAGGACATGTTCGATTTTCGATTCGAGGCGCTGAGCGAACTCGTCGACGCCATCTGTTGAGTCACCCGAGGTGCAACTCAAGCACCGAGAAGAACGGAAATGCTCCTGATTGCGAAGCGAAGACATCAAACCGATGCCCGGAGGCAGATTGGTAGCGACCCGCGAGGGCGGGACGTCCGGCGACGAACCCATGGCTGAGTGGTCTCCATGTCCCGCCTTCGTGTTCTAAACGCTGACAACTTGTGGGGCCGAGCTTCCGTCATGCTGCAGCGGGTTCGGGTAGTTCACCCAGCCAGGCAGTCGAGAACCCGCCGGAAACGATCGTTTTCGGCAGGGCCGACCGAGCGTGCGTTGAGGTTTCGGCCGCGACCGCCGGAGACTCGCCCACAAGCGCGCGACCTCCCGCGACTGTTCGGTGGTCAGCCCGAGCGGCTTCTCCACGAGCACGTGACACCCCGTGCGTATCACCTCCTCGACGGCGTGCACCTGATCGCCGGGCTGCGCCACGATCACCGCACCCCCGACAGCCGCGTCGGCAAGAATGGAGGCGGCGCTGTCGTAGGTTGCGACGTCTCCGCCGAGCACACGCGCCGCACGCCCGGCACTGGGAATGCTGCGCGCCGCGGTACCGACGACCGGGACGTCCGGGAGCACGAGCGCCGGGAGCACGTTGCTCCGCGCATGGAACCCGGCACCGATCACACCTATACCCGTGCTCTTCATCTCAGAGTGGGCCATTGTGCCTCTTTCATCCGTCATTCGTGTCCTTCGCGCAGCAGGATACGCACGTCATCCGCGATCTCGGCGACCCGTGCGCGTGCGTGCTCCAACCGCTCCGCCCCGGTACCGCGATCATCCCGCACATCGATGTACGCCTTGAGCTTCGGCTCGGTCCCGGATGGCCGGATGATCACGCGCGCGCCGCCGGCGAGAGTGAAGCGGAGCAGGTCGCTCGGCGCGAAGCCGTCGTGACCGTTCGCGAAATCGCTGGCCGTCTGCACCGGTTCCGCGGCGAGAGCGGTGGGTGGCACGGTGCGCAGCCGGTGCATGATCGCCCGAATGCCGTCGGTCGATTCGACCCGGATCGAGACCTGCGCCGACGCATGGCCGCCGATCCTCTCGGCCAACTCCTCTAGGCACTCCTCGATGCCCACCCCGCGATCGCGGGCCTCGGCGGCGAGCGACAGGAACTCGACCGCGGCCGAGATGCCGTCCTTATCGTGCACCTTATCGGGATCGACCAGGTAGCCGAGCGCCTCTTCGAAGCCGAAGAGAAGATCGGGCACCCGCGAGATGTACTTGAACCCTGTGAGGGTCTCGACGGCGGACAGCTCGTGGAGCCGCGCCACCTCCGCAAGTCCGGGTGAGCTGACGAGAGAGGCGACCAGCGATCCACCCCGCCCGGTAGTCCGAGCGGCGGCGCGCCAGCCGAGCAGGAGACCGATCTCGTTGCCCGTGAGGCGTCGCCACCCCGCATGTGCGGGGATAGCCACCGCCAGCCGATCGGCATCGGGATCGTGGGCGATCACGAGGCCGGCACCTTCGCTGTGCGCAAGCTCGATCGCGAGATCGAGCGCCCCCTCCTCTTCCGGGTTCGGGAACGGCACGGTCGGGAAGCTCGCGTCAGGGTGTTCCTGTGCCGGCACCACGATCGGGTCGCCGAAGCCTGCCGCCACGAACACACGACGCGCAGTGCGTCCGCCGACTCCGTGCAGCGGGGTGTAGACGAATCGGAGCGGTTCCGCCCCAGGGACGCCACGCCGGGCGGTCGCATCGACGTAGAAGTCGACGACGTCATCCCCGGCGATCCGGAACGCCGAGGCCCGCGCATAGGTGGAGATGTCCTCGTCGGCCGCCGCAGCGATGGCAGCGGCGATGCGCTCATCATTCGGACTCACGATCTGCGATCCGCCGTCAGCGCCTCCGAGGAACACCTTCACCCCGTTGTCCTGGGCGGGGTTGTGACTGGCCGTCACCATGACCCCGGCGGATGCGTCGAGGCGGCGGACCGCGGTGGCGAGCACTGGAGTAGGAAGCGCACTGGGCAAAAGCGTGGTGCGGATGCCGTGTCCGGCCATGATCTGCGCGAGGTCCTCGGCGAAGACGCGCGAGTTCGTGCGAGCGTCGTACCCGACCACGATGCTCGGATCGCCTCCTTCTCCGCGGAGGTATCGCGCGAGGCCCGCGGCTGTCTGCGCCACGACCACCCGATTCATTCCGTTCGGCCCCGCTTCCAGCGGGCCGCGAAGACCTGCGGTGCCGAACTGTAGCCGCCCGTCGAACCGGCGGGCGAGCTCACCCGCTGCCTCGTCGCCACCGGCGGCTTCGGCACGGCCGATCAGGTCCTCGAGCTCGGCGCGCGTTCGCGGATCCGGATCCTGCGCCAACCATCGCGTCGCAGCCGCGAGCACTTCGGCGAGCACGATCGAACGGCGTGTGACACCGCCGCTCATGAGCGGATCTCGCCGATGCGGCGCACGACTCTGGCCAGCAGGGGGCCCAGACGCGCCTCAGCATCGTTCCCGGATTCGAGTACCTCCTCATGGCTGAGAGGGCCATCCTGGATGCCCGCTGCCAGGTTGGTGATCAGCGACAGGCCGAGCACCTCCAGCCCGGCGTGGCGCGCGGCGATCGCCTCGAGTGCCGTCGACATGCCGATGATGTCGCCACCGAGGGCCTTGACCATGCGCACCTCGGCGGGTGTCTCGTAGTGCGGCCCCGGCAGCTGCGCGTAGACGCCTTCATCGAGGGAGGGATCAATCTCGCGCGCGAGGTCCCGCAGACGCTGGGAGTACAAGTCGGTGAGGTCGACGAAGGTCGCACCGGTGAGCGGGGACACCGCGGTCAGGTTGATGTGGTCGCTGATCAGCACCGGCACCCCGGCGGTCCATCCGTGCTTGAGACCACCGGCGCCGTTCGTGAGTACCATCACCGAGGCGCCGGCGGCGGCGGCGGTGCGCACACCGTGCACGACCGCATCGGTGCCGTGGCCCTCGTAGTAGTGGTTGCGAGCACCAATGACCAGTGCGTGCGCTCCGTCGGTCATCCGCACCGAACGGATGGTCCCCGAATGTCCGACGACCTTCGATGCTCGGAACCCCGGGATCTCGTGGGCGGGGATCTCCGCGATCGTCTCACCAAGATGATCCGCCGCGGTCTTCCATCCACTGCCGAGCGTGATGGCGATCTGATGCCGCGCGACCCCGCTGGCGTCAGCGATGGCATCAGCCGCTCTCCGGGCGAGATCGAACGGATCCTGAGAGGAATGCGATGTGTACGTCATGTTCGTGTGCGCTTTCAGCCGAGAATCTCGACGAGTCCGGCGGCGAGCGTCAGATTGATGTCGCTCGGCACCGGGTACGCGCCCGTGAAGGCGGCCCGACCGCGTGCGATCGACCCGAGGCTGGCGGCCTGCAGGGACAGCCCGAGGTCCATGGCCTCGATCGGGTTGCCCTTCGCGGCCGTGAGGTTGATCATCTTTGTGCCCTGCAGGACGACGATCTCCGCTCCGTCCTCGCGCTGATAGGCGATTCGCGCGTCGACGTCGCTCGACGACGCAAGGCTGCGCGTGTGCGCGGCGACCGAGGCGAGCCCTGCGACGTCGGCCTCGTTCGGCTCATGACCGACGCCGACCAAGATGGCTCCGTCGGGCAGTCGCAGCAACTGGTCGAGTGGCAGCACGTCGGGTCGGCCCGTCGAGAGGAAGACCGCCTGGGCAGTGGGAACCGCATCCTCGAGGGAGGTGACACGATGACCGCTCATGATCGCTTCCAGTGACCGGAACGGATCAACGTCCACGACTGTCACCCGCGAGCCGAGGTGGCGCAGCGTGTCGGCCACGCCCTTGCCGCAGGGCCCGAAGCCGATGACGACGGCCTCCAGCGCTGGCAGCATCCGGTTCGTGGCGTTCATGAAGCCCTGCACGATGCTCTGCCCAACGCCGTACTCGTTCTCGACCAGGAGCTTGAGCGGGCTGTCGTTGATGACGATCACCGGGAAGTCAGGCTGCACTGGAAGGGCGCGTACACGAGCCCCACCGGTGGTCGTCTCCTCGGTCGCCCCGAGGAACCCCGACGAGCGTGGGACGCCCTGAGTGAGCCGTTCGATCAGCTCACCCCCGTTGTCGAGGATCAGGTCGGGCGTGCTGTCGAGGATCGCATCAAGATTGCGAGAGTGAGCGGCGGCATCGTCGTGACGACCGCCGATCACGTTCGCGCCGAGACCGCGAAGAACCTCTGCGGTCCTCGGGTCGGTCGTGCCGAGGTTGCCCGTGATGGTGACGGCCGCGCCGTACCGGAGCAGCCACTGTACGAGCACGGCGGTCTTGGGCTCGAGGTGCAGACACACGCCGATGTGAAGGCCGGCAAAGGCCAAGCCGAACTCCTGCATCGTGCGCTGCAGCAGCGGCATCGACCGGGCCGCCCAGTCGGTGTCGGGATCGCCGGTCGGGGGCAGTGGCACGAGAGCGATCTCGTCTTGGGGTGAAGCAGTCATGTCTGAGGTTTCCTCGGGGTTGAGATTCAGAAGCGGGCGGGGTGCCGCCGCGCGGGTCGGTCCGGTCAGTAGGCGACGCGATCGAGCTTGTAGCGCCATGCGTCGAAGGGGGCGTTGCGGCCGTCGACGGGCGCCGCCTCGATGGCCGTCGACCAGGTGGCGCGGTCACGGGCGAAGAGTTCGTAGAACTCGAGGTCGTCGAATCCTCCCGAGGCCGCGTCGAGGCGATCCGCGGCGTAGACGACACGGTCGACTCGTGCCCAAAGTGCACTGGCCATGCACATTGGGCACGGCTCACAGGAGGAGTACAGGGTGAGACCCGAGAGGTCGAAGCTCTCGATGATCGAGCCGGCCCTGCGCATCGCGACGACCTCTGCGTGCGCGGTGGGATCGTTGTCGCGGGTCACGCGGTTCTGTCCGACGGCGACCCTGGTGCCGTCTGCTGCGACGAGCACCGCTCCGAAGGGGCCGCCGCCGTCTGCGACGTTGGCAGTGGCCAGATCGATGGCCTCGGAGAGCCAGGTGCGGTCATCGGCTGAAAGGAGAGAAGTCATGAAAGTCCTTTTTTCGTATGGCGGAGAGCCTCGTCAGGCAGCGGGATACGGCTTGCCGACCGCAGCAGGTCCTCGGGTCTGGCTGATGAGACCGGCGATGGCGACCAGGGTCACCAGGTAAGGAAGCATAAGCAGGAACTGGGTGGGCACGGGCGACGGTGCCGCAAGCTGTCCGAGCACGTACTGGAGGTTGGTCGCGAAACCGAACAGCAGCGCGGCGAACGCCGCACGCACCGGGTTCCACTGGCCGAAGATCACCGCAGCCAGGGCGATGTATCCCGCCCCGCTCGTGATGTCCTTCGAGAAGGCGCCGACCGATCCGAGAGTGAAGTACGCGCCCCCGAAACCGGCGATCGCACCGGCGAGCATCACGTTCCAGAAGCGGGTGCCGCTCACGTTGATACCGACCGTGTCGGCGGCCTGCGGATGTTCGCCGACCGAACGGAGCCGCAGCCCCCAGCGTGTGGAGAACAATCCGAAGAAGATCACAGCGACGCCCACATACATCGCGTACACGATGATCGTCTGGGTGAAGAGCACAGGGCCGATCACGGGAATCGCGCTCACGATCGGGATCGCGATCGGCACGAACTGCGGCGGCGAGTTGAGGGTCGCGGCATTGACGGCCAGCAGGTTGGAATAGAGGAAGCTTGCGAGCCCGATGACGAGCACGTTCAGCACGATCCCGACGATGACCTGGTCGACGAGGTAGCGGATGGAGAACGCCGCGAGCACGAACGAGACGAGCGCTCCCGCGACGAGGGCGCCGAGGAGTCCGGCGACGAGGTTCTGTGTGAGCGACGCCACCAGCGCGGAGGCGAAGGCTCCGGCCAGGAGCTGGCCTTCGATGGCGACGTTGATCACGCCGACGCGCTCGGAGAGTACCCCGCCCAGCGCTCCGAAGATCAGAGGGACGCTCAGCGCGAGCGACCCGGCCAGGAGCCCGACCACGGGAACCGTGTTCCCCGCTGTCGCCCAGGTAAGGAAGCCAAACAGCTGGATGAGTGCGAAGGCCGTCAGGTACCAGACCGGCGTGCGACGCCCCGACTTCGTCTGCAGCGCTGCTCCCAGGGGGAGGAGAACGGACAGCACGGCGACGACGACGCCCGTTATCCTGCTGCTGACGGTGATGAGCGGGAGGCTGACAGCGTCTGTGGCGCCGCCGGAGTTCAGCGAGTAGGCGACGTCGCCGTCGCGACCGAAGCCCACGAGCAGGACGACGGAGAGGAGCGAGAAGACGGCGAGCACGATCGGCGTCTTCCACGCACGCAGCGCCGCAGGAGAGCGCCGCGCGCGCGTCGACGAGGCGGGCACGAGTGCAGCTGCGGATGTCATGATGCCGATGCTCCTTGCGAGGTGGATGCGATTCGTGTGCGGTGCGCCCCGGGGGCCGGGAGCCGGAACACGGCGCGGACCAGGGGCGGGGCCGCGACCAGGAGCACGATGACCGCCTGTATAACCGACACGAGATCGATGTCGATGTTCTGAGCAGCCTGCATCGTGTACCCGCCGGCCTGCAGCACTCCGAACACGATCCCTGCTATCAGCACGCCCAGAGGCCGGGATCGTCCGAGCAGGGCGACGGTGATGGCCGTGAAGCCAATGCCCGCATCGAGGGTGCTCGTGAATCCTGAGGTGACCTGCCCAAGCACCTGATAGGCACCGGCGAATCCGACGAACGCCCCCGAGATCAGCATCGCGACGACATACGTGCGCTTGACGTCGATGCCCGCCACCCGCGAGGCCCGCGGGTTCATGCCGACCGCGCGCACCCGGAAGCCCAGCGCCGAACGGTTCAGCAGCCAACCGAAGAGCAGCACCCCGAGCACGGCAACCGGTAGCCCGACGTTCACGGCGAAGGAGGATCCGAACAGCGGCGTGAGCACGGCGGTCGGCAACGCAGGGGGCGACACGGGGTTGCTCCCCGGGGCCTGCAGCACGGGAGTCGTCAACAGGTACGCAAGCAGGTACAGCGCGACGTAGTTGAGCATGATCGTCGAGATCACCTCGTGGGCGCCGGATGCCGCCTTCAGGAGGCCGGCGATGCCGGCCCAGAGCGCGCCGGCGATGATCGCGCCGAGGACGGCGACGATCACGTGCAGCACGGGGGGCAGGGGCCACGCGTACGCGATGTACCCGGCGGTGGCGGCGCCGACGAGCATCTGCCCCTGGCCGCCGATGTTGAACAGACCTGCGCGGAAGCCGAATGCGATGCCCAGACCGGCCGCGATGAGCGGTGTCGCGAAGCCCAGGCTGGCGAGCAGCGGTGCTATCCCGGTCGCGAAATCCCCGGCGGTGTAGTCGTAAACGCCGCCCTGGAACAGGGAGAGGTAGGCCCCGGAGACTGCGTTCCACACGGCAGTGAGGGCGTCGCCCGGTCGGCTGAAGAAGTAGGCGGAGGACTGCTGCACCTGGGGGTTGACCGCGGCGATCAGGATCGCGCCGACGAGCAATGCGAGCACGACAGCGAGCATCGAGATGAGGGTGCTGCTGCGGAGGATCTCG
Organism: Microbacterium sp. Root553; assembly: GCF_001426995.1. Lineage (NCBI taxonomy): Bacteria > Bacillati > Actinomycetota > Actinomycetes > Micrococcales > Microbacteriaceae > Microbacterium > Microbacterium sp. Root553. The sequence continues at coordinate 347,044 of NZ_LMFY01000001.1, forward strand.
TTGAGGATCTCACCGGCGCGGGACCGCTCGGTTCGCGCGCGCGAGGAGCGCTGATCTGCGGGGATGTTCGTGGTTTCGAGGGTGCTCGTCGCGTCCCCCGACGCCGCGGTGCGAATGCTCATGCTGTGAGCTCCGTTCCTGCGGGAAGTTCGCCCGCCATCATCAACCCGAGGACATCCCTCGGGGTGTCGCCGGGAACGATCCCGACGATGCGTCCGTGGTACATCACCGCGATCCGGTCGGCGAGGGCGATGACCTCATCGAGTTCGGTCGAGATGATGATGACCGGAACGCCCTCGTCTCGCGCCTGCACGATGCGTTCATGGACGAACTCGATCGATCCGACGTCGAGCCCCCTGGTGGGCTGCGCGGCGACGAAGAGGCGCAGGGGTCTGCTCAGCTCGCGGGCAAGCACGACCTTCTGCGCGTTGCCGCCGGACAGACGTCCGACGTGCGTCGCCGGACCCTGAGCGCGTACATCGAACTCGTTGATCTTCTTCTCGGCGAACTCCTGCACCGCGTGCAGCTGCAGGCTGCCGTTGCGCACGAACGGACGCTCGAACGACCTGTTCAGCATTAGATTTTCCGAGATGGAGAACTCCCCGACCAGCCCGTCCTCGTTGCGGTCTTCGGGGACCAAGCCGGCACCTGCATGCAGCACGCGGGCGACGTTGATCCCGCGGATGGACTTCCCGTTCAGACGGATGTCGCCCGTCACCTGTGGCTGCAGGCCGAAGATGGCCTCGGTGAGTTCGGTCTGCCCGTTGCCCTGCACACCGGCGATCGCAAGGATCTCTCCCTCATGCACGTCGAAGGTGACATCCTCGACGGTGGCACGTCCATCGGATCCGAAGACGGAGACACCGGAAAGCTCCAGCGCCGGCCGTCCGGGTGACGCCGCGCTCTTGACGACGACGAGGCCGACGTCGCGTCCGACCATCAGCGAAGCCAGCTCGACGTTGGTGGCAATGGGCGACGCGGTGCCGACGATCTTGCCGTGGCGGATCACGGTGATGCGGTCCGCCACCTCGCGCACCTCCCTGAGCTTGTGCGTGATGAACACGATCGCGGTCCCCGACGCCTGCAACTGTCGCATGATGACGATCAGCTCGTCGGTCTCCTGCGGCGTCAGGACCGCGGTGGGCTCGTCGAAGACCAGCACCTTCGCATCTCGAGAGAGCGCCTTGATAATCTCCACGCGCTGCTGGGCTCCCACCGAGAGGTCGCCGACGAACGCATCGGGGTCGATGTCGAAGCCGAAGCGCTCCGAGATCTCGGTCACTCGACGTCTCGCGCTCTTCAGGTCGAGCTTTCCGTGGCGGGACTCCTCCTGCCCGAGCATCACGTTCTCGGCGACCGAGAAGACGGGGATCAGCATGAAGTGTTGGTGCACCATGCCGATCCCGGCCCTCATCGCGTCGCCGGGACCGGCGAAGCTCTGCACGACCTCATCCAGGACGATCTCGCCCTCGTCTGCGCGCAGGAGCCCGTAGAGCACGTTCATCAACGTGGACTTGCCCGCGCCGTTCTCGCCCAGGAGGCAGTGGATCTCCCCGGGTTCGACGACCAGATCGATGTGATCGTTGGCCACCAGGGTGCCGAATCTCTTGGTGATGCCTCGGAGTTCGAGTTTCACAGCAGACCTCTTTCGGAGCCGACGGTCAGCGGTTCGCGGACGGGCTGTCGACGGCGATGCTGCCGTCGAGGATCCCGGCCGTGATCTTCTCGAGCTCCCCGGCCAGCTCCGGAGCGACGAGGCCGTCGAAGTCATGGAAGGGAGCGAGACCGACGCCGTCGTTCGTGAGCGTCCCGATGTACGGGGTGTTGTCGAAGGTGCCGTCCGCTGCCTCAGAGACGACCTCGCCCACCGTCACTCGCACGTTCTTGAGCATCGAGGTCAGGATCAGGCTCTGGAGGTCGTTCTCGTCGGTCTCGTAGGTGTCGGCATCGACGCCGACGAGCACGGCCTTCTTGCCGGACGCCGTGATCGCGGCGCCAGCTCCCTGGTACAGGGTTCCCGCGATGGGGAGGATCACATCGGCGTCACTGTTCAAGAAGTTCGTGGTGATGGTCTTCGACGCGTTCTGGTCGGTGAACCCTCCGACGAAGGTGCCCTGCTGCGCGTCGACGTCCCAGCCGAGCAGCTGGACGTCGGTGCCCCTCTGCTCGTTGTAGTAGTCGATGCCCTGGGCGATCCCGTCCATGAAGATCGTCACCGACGGGAACTGCTGGCCTCCGTAGGTCGCGACGATGCCGGACTCGGTGTAGCTCGCCGCGGCGTAGCCACCGAGGAAGCCCGCCTGGTCCGTGTCGAAGACGATCGGCTTCACATTGGGCGCGACGATCGAATTGTCGTCGACCATCACGAAGTTCACGTCGGGGTACTTGGCGGCCGCCTCCTGGATCGGAGCGACCAGAGAGAAGCCAGCTCCGACGATCACGTCGCACTTCTGGCTCACCAGAGCCGCGATGTTCGAGGTGAAGTCGTTCGGCGACTTCGACTGCACGGACTTGAAGTCTGCACCGACCTTCTCGGCAGCATCCTGGACGCCCTCGTAGGCCAGCTGGTTGAACGAGCGATCGTCGAATCCGCCCTGGTCAGAGAGGATGCAGGGCAGGAAATCGGAGGATGCCGCGTCGCTGGGCGCGTCCGGCGCGGGGGCGCAGGCGACGAGTGCACCGGCGGCAGCGATCACGATGAGGGTTGCAGTGGAGAGTCGTCGAGTGGAGCTGGACATCATTGTTCCTTTCGTAGGCCGTAGCCTGGGCTCGCCGTCAGCGCGGTCGACGGCGCGGTATTCCTGCGGAGAGGCGCCGCCGTCCCGATCTGACCGGGGTGACCTGAGTCAGTATGCACCAACGTTAAGCGCTTGACAAGCGCAGATCGCAAGATCCGCATTCCTGTCAGATGCACGTGTCGAGCGCTTAACCTTCTATGCGAAGGTCATGGCCTCCTTCGGGCCCCGCGACCCTGAGGGGCCTCAGGAACGCGGAGGCCGGGGCCCGACGGAGGCCCGTGGAACGTACGCCGTCGCGAGCTCGATCCTCGCCGGTTCACCGGAGCGGATGTGCTCGGCGAGAGCGTCGCCTCCGCGCTCTCCCATCTGGGATGCCGGGAGCGAGATGGCGGCAAGCGGGGGGTCGATCACGATGTTGGGGTCGAGGTCGTTGAACCCGACCAGGGAGAGATCGCCGGGGATGTCGACCCCGAGGGCGCGCGCGCCGGCGATCACGCCGTACGCGTGGCGATCGTCGGCGCAGATGACGGCGGTGACACCGCTCGCCGACCACGAGGGCCAGACTTCGGTGAACGCATCCAGGGTGTCGGAGACTCGCAGAGTGCTCAGCAGCAGGTCATCCGGCACCATCCGAATGCCGAGGGCCGCAAGATGACCGCTGACCTGGGTGCGGCGGGAGGCGAGGCTGAGCGATTCCGCGACAAACGAGACGTACGCCACGGTGTCATGCCCGAGTGAGGCGAGATGTGCGGCGAGGTCAGCGATGCTCGGCTCCAGCGCCATCGACACCAGCGAGGTGTGCGCGGGAGCGTTGGGAGCATCGATCACGACGGTGGGAACCGCGACGCGCTCGAGGCCGTCGAGGAGCTGCTGCGACGGTGCGGAGACGACGAGACCGGAAGGGTTCGAGCGCAACGCCCGCTCCAGCGGAGATACGCCTCCCCCACCCGCCGACGGTTTCGCGTCGACGAAAGCGACCTCCCAATCCGGTCCGAGGTGCGAGGAGACACCATCGACGACACTTGCGATGAAGTCACCGTAGAGGGCACCGGGAAACAAAAACGATACAGATTGCGACGAGCCGAGCGCGAGCTTCTGCGCCGCCCGGTTGGGGACGTAGCCGAGCTCCTCGACGGCTTTCGCGATCCGCTCGACATTCTCCGCGGTGAGGCGTCCGTCGCTTTTGCCGTTGACCCACAACGACACTGCCGCCGCCGAGCAGCCGGCACGCCGACCGACGTCAGCCAACGTGACGCGAGGATGTCCACGCAATGCCGTAGTGGGCGCCATGAGGTGCCGTGCCTCTCGATATCGCTTTACGCATGCTCGCGCGGAGTCGACTTGAGCCTAGCCCTGCCGGCCGAGCCCCACCACCTGCAAGTCCGTTCCCATACAGCGCATCGACATCCTCGACCAAAGTTCGGGCGACATTCGCGCGCACGGCCCTGGTACTGAATCGCACCTGCACCTCCTCCTGAGTCGCGATCACCGCCGGTCAGGGGTTAGGGCATTGCGTCCGCGATCGGACAGCCAACACCGACCTCGACAGCTACAGGTTCGTCATCGTCGCCGTGCTGCTGCTGGCGCGGGGAGTCAGCTAGGCGCTGGCACGGCCGCGGGTTGGGTCGGTGGCCCAGTGGCAACCCACGAATGGGGCCGGAGGCGCGTCGCCTTGCTCTGACGCTAACCACTCCCAGCCCCGCTGGCGAGTAGACGGGCGGCATTGTTCGGGCGCGCCGGGTTGCGCAGAACCGCCAACCCATCGCGAAGACGCGGGAGGCGGCGGGGGCCGGCGGGCGCGTCGCGCCGTAGACAGCAGTCTTCTCCTGGTTTCGTCCCGATTCGGAGACCGACTCGGCCCGAGAGCGACACTCGCGGCAGGAGCGGCCGGCTTCGCTGCATCCTCCGTCCTGGGCGGGTTCTCCGCTGAGTTCAGTCTCCTCGTTCTGGCCAGAGTGATGCAGGGCGCGTCAGCGGCGCTCATCGCCCCCGCCGCTCTCGCTGCACTATCGCTGACGTTTCCCTCCGGGAGGGGGAGGACTCGAGCCTTCGCAATCTACGCGGCTGTCGGAGTGGCGGGCGCGGCGGTCGGCCTGTTCGCGGGTGGTGCGCTCACTCAGATGCTCTCCTGGAGGTGGACGTTGCTTGTCCTGGCCGTCCTCGCAGGGGTGGTCCTGGCGATGACGCTGATTGCATTCCCTACCCGCAGGAGCTCCGAACATCGCTCGACACGCCCGCTCAGCGGCATACTCATCACCGCTGGCCTGTTCTCTCTCGTGCTCGCGCTGTCAGTGTTCGAGTCCGGAGATCTGAGGACGGCTGTGCTGCTCATCCTGGGCGGCGCAGGCGCCGTACTGGGCTTCATCTTCGCGGAACGGCGCACGTCCGACCCCCTGGTGCCGGCCCGAGTTCTGAAGGATCGAACACGGCTCGGTGCGCTCGTCGCTCTCGGGCTCGGTGCGGCCGGACTCTTCTCGGTCTTCCTCTTCGTCGTCTACTACTCCGACGTCGTCCTGGGGTTCGACGTGGCCACCACCAGCATCGCGCTGATCCCGTTCCCTGTCGCCGCGGTCGCGTCCTCGTTACTCCTCGCACCCCTCCTGCAGCGTTCAATCGGCGAGAGAGCAGGTCTGCTCATCGGACTCGGCCTCGCCGGCGCAGGGATGGCGTGGGCCGCGTTGACCGCTCCCGCAGCAAGCTACGCCTTCTCGACACTGCCGAGCATCGTGATGGTCGCCGCAGGGATGGGACTGGTCTTCGCGTCGGCTCAGGATCTCGCCACCCGCGGGCTCTCGGCGGCAGACGAGAGCGTCGGGGCTGCTCTCGTCCACGCCTTCCAACAGATCGGAGGCGCGATCGGGGTCACCGCTCTCAATGCGGTCTCCGTTGTCGTCGCGAGAGTGTCATCCGACCCGGTCGCGGGCTACACCGCCGTGTTCGCCGCGACAGGGGCGATCTATGTGATCGCGCTCGTCGGCACGCTCCTCATCTGGATGCCGGCACGCCGGTCACCGCGCCCCCTCCTCGCGCGTTAGCTCAGCTCTCACCGAGCATGGAGCGGGCGATGCGCCGCCAGGCCGGAAGGTGCGGGTCGGTGGCGGGATCATGCGCGGCGAACGCGTAAGTCAGAGCGACGCCGCGCATCGCGTTGTGGAGCAGTGAGATGAGGTCTGCGAAGCCTTCGTGCGATGCATACCGCTCTCCGAAGAGCCGGACGATGCGCGCGCGGTTGCGCTGGCCGAGCGCTCCTTCGGCGGGTCGCAGCGCCGCAGCGAGATCGGGATTGTGCTCGGCGTTGACCCACAGCTGCAACGCTGCTCGGAACAGCGGTCCGTGGAAGGTCGACCACATGACGGTGACGGCCTCGTCGAGATCGTCGACAGGCACCAGATCATCATCGAGCTCGAGTCCACCCTCGCGACGATCGGCGAGGTACTGCACCGCCGCCACGAGAAGCGTGTCACGCGAGGGGAACTGGTGCAGCACGCTTCCGCGCGAGACCCCGGCGATCTCCTGGATGCGCGTGGTCGTCGTCGCCACGTAACCCTCCTCGGCGAGGCAGGTCACCGCGGCCGTCAGAATGCGTTCGCGCGTGTCCCATGCCCGTTGCTGGACCGGTATTGCGGCGACGTGAGACGACATGCGAGAAAGCCTAACGTCGCTGAGGTCTGTCAGGCGAGCGGGTCGGGATCCCGCAGAGCGCGGCCCCAGGGCTCGGCGGGGTCGTGGGTCGCGACGGCCAGGGTCGTGTCGGACTGGCCGTAGTAGGCGAACCACTTGCCGTGGAACTTCACGAGGCCCTCGACGAAGGTCACGTTCGAGACGAGGCCGTTCCTGTCCTCGAAGGTCTGCGGACGCAGCCACGGGTTCTGCATCTTGGCGATGACCTTCGTCGGCTCGTCCGGATCGATCGCGATCTGCCCGCAGCGGTAGTCGACGCCTGTCGTTCCGTCATCACGCACGGTGACCGTCGCGCCGTTGGTCAGCATGACGAGCAGGCCGTTGTCTGTGACGACGGGCGAAGTGCCGATCTCGACGAGCGTCTCGTCCCATGCGCCGGCCGTCGGCGAGTACATCGGCTCGGTGTCGGGAGCGCCGGGCGTCCAATGGATGAGGTCGTCGCTGGTGGCCCAGTAGATCGCCCCCTCACCGAAATACATCCACCACTTCCCGTGCATCTTCTGTGGCACGATCACCCCGGCCTTCGACCATTTCCGGCCGCGGGGGAAGGTGGTCTTGAAGGTGTCGAAGCCGTCGAAGAGCGGTCCGTGCCTGGTCCAGTCGCGCAGATCGGTCGAGGTCGCGAGGCACAGCTGCGCGCTGCGCCGATCCCACCCCGTATAGGTGAGGTAGTAGGTGCCGTCGATCAGCGCGATGCGCGGGTCCTCGCATCCGTAGCACTCGTAGTCCTCGGCGGGCGAGAGGATCGGCGCGTCCTCACGGGTGAAGTTCACGCCGTCGCTCGATCGGGCGAGACCGATGTGAGAGATGATGTCGTCGGCGTGCGCCCGGTACAGCAGCAGCACCTCGTCGCCGTCGACGAGCGCGGCCGGGTTGTAGAGGTTGCCGGACTCCCAGCTGTCGCCGCGCGGGCGGAGGATGGGGTTGCCCTCGTAGGGGGTGAACGGTCCGAGCGGGAAGGATGCTCCGGTGAACATGGCGTCCTTTCTGACTAGCCCTTGACGGCCGCGCCGAGGTCGGTGGCCGTGAAGAAGCGCTGGAAGAAGATGAACAGGATGACGACGGGGAAGGCCAGCGCCGTCGCGCCGGCGAGGATTGCTCCGTTGGGGTTGGCTGTGGACTGTGCGGCGTTGGAGATGTAGTTCGCGAGCGAGACGGCGAGCGGTTGCAGCGCCGCATCCTTCGTGATGAGGAACGGCCAGAGGAACTCGTTCCATGGGCCGATGAACGTCACGAGGATGACCGTGACCAGGGCGGGCCGGATGAGAGGGATCGCGATCGAGAAGAGCAGGCGGAGCTCCCCCGCCCCGTCGATGCGCGCTGCCTCGAATATCTCCACCGGCAGCGCGCGGAAGAACTGCGCGAAGATGAACACGGCGGTGGTGTTGATGATGAACGGCAGGACCATTCCGAGGTACGAGTCGCCGAGTCCGTAGTTGCGCGTGATCTGGATGTACAGCGGGATCATGAGCAGCTGGAACGGCACCATCTGCACGAGCAGCATGAGTACCCAGATCATGCCGCGACCACGGAAGTCGAGCCGGGCGATCGCGTAGCCGGCGAGCACTCCGAACACCACCGTGCCCAGCAGCACCGCCCCGGTGATGATGACGGAGTTGACGAGCGAGCCGACCAGATCGATGCGCGAGTCGATCGCGAGGAAGTTGTCGACCGTCCATCCGCTCGTCGGGAACAGCGACGTCGGGGAATTCGTCGGATTCTCCTGGAAGGCCCCGACGAGCATGAAGTAGAAGGGGAAGGCGAACCCGATGGCCGCGATCGTGAGCAGGGTCGCACTCACGACGCGGGGGGCTATCTTGCTGCGTGTCATCATCGCTCCTTCGTCGCACGCTGCGCGGCCAGCGACAGCAGGCCCACCAGGATCACGAGGATTATGCCGATCGCCGCCGCGGTGTCGGGGTTCTGCTGCTGGATGCCCAGCTGATAGATGAGCAGCGCCGGTGTGGTCGAGGCGCCGTCCGGGCCGCCGCCGTTGGTGAGCAGGTACGGCTCGGTGAACAGATTGGCGCCGGTGATGATCGAGAGGATCAGCACGAGCGTGGTGGCGTTGCGCACGCCGGGGACCGTCACGTGACGGAAGCGCGTGAAGATGCTCGCCCCGTCGGTCTCGGACGACTCGTAGAGCTCTTTCGGCACGTTCTGCAGTGCCGCGAGGTACAGCAGGATGTAGAAGCCCATCTCCTTCCACGTGACGTACAGCGCGATCATCGGCATCGCCAGAGCGCTGTTCACCAGCCAGGACGGATCGGGGGCGAACGGCCCAAGGATCGTATTGACCAGACCGTTGCCTGAGAAGAGAAGCATCCACACGCCGACGAGCGAGACGCTCGCCGTCAGGTACGGAACGTAGAACGCCACCCGGTATGCGGCCGCCCACCGGATGCCGTTGTTCAGCGCCACCGCCAGCACGAGCGAGAAGACGGCGGTCAGCGGCACGTTGATCACGAGGAACAGGAGCGTGTTGCGCAGCGCGTCGAGGACTCTCGGATCCGTGAGCACGGTGGCGAAGTTGTCGAAGCCGACGAACGGCCGATCGACCTCGACGCCCGGAGCGGTGAAGAAGTAGTCGTGGAACGCGATGTAGACCGCGAACCCCAGAGGGTAGGCGAAGATCGCGATCACGAAGATGAGATAGGGCAGCGCGAAGAGGCCGCCGATCGGCTGCGCACCCAGCCATCGGGTGCGCAGCCGCCGGTTGTCGGTCATGTGATCACTCGGCGACGAGGTCGTCGATCTTGGCCGCGGTGTTCGTCAGGAAGTCGTCGACGGACCCCTTGCCGAAGATCACCGCAGACGAGTACTCGTCACGGAAGGTCTGCCACGCCTCCACCGAGTTCGGGATGCTGGGCACTCCGCGGGTCGCCTCCGACTGCTCGGCGAAGTAGACCGACTCGGGATGCGCGTCGAAGTAGTCGGGATAGGTGTCCATCAGCGCCGTGCGCATGGGCATCTGTCCGCTCAGCTCCAGAAGGGTTCCGTCGGCATCCTCGCTGGTCGAGAACTTCAGGAACTCCCAGGCGGTGCCCTGGTTCTCGCAGGCCGTGAACATCGACACCCCCTTCGAGTCGGCGAACGAGATCGGATCCTCGCGGCCGTCGCTCGTCGGCACGGGCATGAAGCCCACATCGACGGCGCCCGCGTAGGTCGGAATGGCCCAGGGGCCGCCGATCTGCATCGCGGTGGTGCCGACGACCATCGGGTTGTCGGTCGAGGTCTCGGTGGGGGCCAGCTTCTCGTCGTACATCGTCGCCCAGAACTCGGCCACTGCACGCCCGGCGTCGGAATCGAAGGTCGACGTGCCGTCCTCGACGAGCATCGTGCCGTCGGTTTCGGCGAGGTACAGCGGGTAGAAGTCACCCCACGCCCAGTAGAACTCGCTGGTGGGCTTGGGCCAGATCGCACTCTGCACTCCGGAATCGACGAGCGTGCGCGCGCCCTCGAGGAACGCCTCGTGCGTCTGCATCTGCGGGTCTTCCGGATCGATGCCGGCCTGGGCGAACAGCGTCTTGTTGTACATCACGACGATGGGGTTCGACTTCCACGGCAGCTGGTAGAAGCGTCCGTCGACAGCATAGGAACCCACGTCACCGCTGCGCTGTTCGATGTAGTCGTCGCCGCCCTCGAGGGAGCTCAGGTCGACCAGACCACCCTGCTTGACCCAGTCGGACACTGCAGCGGGCGAGATGTTGTAGACGAGGCACGGTGCTGTTCCCCCGGTGATGGCGGCGGTGATCGCCTCCTCCGACGTGGACCCGGCCGGCAGCGGCTGCGCGGTGACCTGCTCGTCGGGATGGTCGGCGTTCCAGGCGTCGACCATGGCCTTTCCCCACGCCAGCTCCTGTTCGTTGTTCGACAGCCAGATGTCGATGGGACCGGTGGCGGCGGATTGCTCGGTGCCGGCGGGGCTTGCGCCGGCCGAACAGCCGGTGGCGACGAGCACTGTCGCACTGATCAGTGCGAGCGATCGGATCTTCTTCATGGGTGTCCTCCTTGACACGAGGGGCGCGAGGACGCGCGGAGTCTTTCGGATGGCGTGAGGTCAGGGTCCTCATCGCCCCGATGCGGCGGGCCTCGTGGGCCTGCTGGAGATCAGAGTGACGGAAAAGTTTTAATTAGTCAAGAATGACTAATTACTGATTCGCTTCACGAGCATCGACCCTCTCGCCGTTAAACAGTCAGACTTGACTAATTTTTTGGATGCGGTCATAGTGAGGTCGTCGGAACACAACGAGGAGTTCATGTGGCCAATCGAAATCAGGTCGTCGTCGCGGGAGTGGGCATGGTGCCGTTCACCAAGCCGTCGGCGGGGGCGTCATACGACACGATGGGCTCGGAGGCGACCGTTCTGGCGCTCGCCGACGCCGGCATCGACTACGGGTTGATCCAGCAGGCGTATGTCGGATGGGTCTACGGCGACTCGACGGCCGGGCAGGTGGCGCTCTACCGCGTCGGACTGTCGGGGATCCCGATTGTCAACGTGAACAACAACTGCGCGACTGGGTCGACCGCGCTCTTCCTCGCCCGCCAGGCCGTCGAGAGCGGCGCCGTCGACTGCGCACTCGCGCTCGGCTTCGAGCAGATGACCCCGGGTGCCCTCCGAGAGACCTTTCAGGACCGCACGTCGCCGATGACCGCGCTGATCGACGCGCTCCCCCCGGGCTCCGGGGAGAACGGCATCGTCGGCCGACTCTTCGGCGGAGCGGGCCTCGAGCACATGGAGCGCTACGGAACGTCCGCGTCGACGTTCGCCAAGATCGCCGTCAAGGCGAGATCACACGCCGCGAACAACCCGTACGCCGTGTTCCGGACTGCTCTGACGGTCGAGGAGGTCCTGGCATCCGCCCCGGTGTCCGACCCGCTGACGCGCCTGATGAGCTGCCCGCCGACGTGCGGGGCCGCGGCCGCCGTCATCTGCACGCCGGAGTTCGCCGCGGCGCACGGGCTGTCGACCGCCGTGACGATACGCGCTCAGGCCATGACCACCGACACGCCCCAGACCTTCTCCTCGGGGGATCGCCGCGAGCTGGTCGGTGCGGGCATGACTCGACAGGCGGCACAGCAGGTCTACGAGCAGTCCGGCGTCGACCCGGCCGACATCCCCGTCGTCGAGTTACACGATTGCTTCGCGACCAACGAGCTGATCAGCTACGAGGCGCTCGGCCTGACGCCGGAGGGCACGGGCGCGGCGTTCGTCGACGACGGGGAGAACACGTACGGAGGGCGCGTCGTCACCAACCCCTCCGGGGGACTGCTTTCGAAGGGACACCCGCTCGGCGCGACCGGACTCGCTCAGTGCGCGGAGCTGGTCTGGCAGCTGCGCGGAACCGCCGGTGCGAGGCAGGTCGAGGGCGCACGCCTCGCTCTCCAGCACAACATCGGCCTGGGCGGCGCCGCCGTCGTCACACTTTACGAGCGACAGGGGACACAGCGATGAAGCTGCTCGACAGGACGGCCATCGTCACCGGCGCGGGGCGCGGCATCGGCCGCGAGATCGCCCTCGGCCTCGCTCGAGAAGGCGCGCGCGTGGTCGTGAACGACCTCGACGCCGGCCCGGCCGACGAGACCGTGGCGGCCATCCACGCCGCCGGCGGCTCCGCCGTCACGAGCGTGGGCTCGATCACCGACGCCGACGCTCCCGATCGCATCGTCGACACCGCGGTCTCGCACTTCGGCGGCCTCGACATCATCGTGAACAACGCCGGATACACGTGGGACTCGGTCATCCAGAAGACCGGCGACGAGCAATGGGAGGAGATGCTTGCGCTGCACCTCACCGCGCCGTTCCGTCTGCTGCGTGCCGCGCAGCCTGTGTTCGCCGCGGCGGCGAAGACCGAACAGGCCGAGACGGGGAGTGCGCGCTGCCGCAAGGTCGTCAACGTGTCCTCGGTCTCCGCCCTGTCGGGAAATCCCGGCCAGGTCGCCTACAGCTCGGCCAAAGCGGGGATCAGCGGACTCACGAAGACACTCGCCCGCGAATGGGGCCGCTACAACGTGACGGTCAACGCCGTGGCGTTCGGGCTCATCGCCACCCGCCTCACGGCTCCCGCAGACGACGACGTCGAGATCGACATCGCCGGCTCCGCCATCCGCGTGGGCGTGAACCGTACCGTGCTCGACCGAGCCAGGGAGAGCATCCCCCTCGGTCGGGTCGGCACGCCCGTCGACGCCGCCGGCGCCGTGCTGTTGTTCTGTCTGCCGGAGTCGGACTACGTCACCGGCGAGACCCTCGTCTGCGGCGGCGGCTGGCGTGGCTGAACGGATCGGATCGAGATGAACCCCATGGATATCCCCCAGCCCGCCGTCGACGTCGACGGCCCCAAGGCTCCCCCCACCCCGACCGTGACCACCCCCTTCGGGCGGGTGATGGCGGCGATGATCGCGTCATACGTCGGCGGCATCGTCGCGCTGGCCGTGCCGGTGTCGGTGCTGTTGACACTCAAGCTCGTCGAAATGGTCGGCCAGGACGGGGTGCCGCTGGCACTCGGCCTGATCACCGGATGCGGCGCGGCGACCGGCTTCTTCGTCAATCCGATCGCGGGTCGCATCAGCGACCGCACGCAGCTGCGTTTCGGACGCAGACGCACGTGGATCCTCGCCGGCGGACTGGCGGGGGCGTGCGCGCTGTCGGCGATCTGGGTGACGACCGAGGTGTGGCAGATCGTCATCCTCTGGTGCCTGGTCGAGATCTTCATCGGCTTCCAGATGTCGGTGACCGGTGCGCTGATGGTCGACCAGGTGCCGGCGGCGAAGCGCGGATCGATCTCGGGCGCGCTCGGCCTGATCGTCGCCACGGGCCCGTTGATCGGACTGGCCATCATCACTCCGCTCAGCGGCGCCGCGCAATGGGTCGTCCTCGCCGCGCTCACGGCGATCGGCGCGCTGATCGCCGTGAGCCTGCTGCGTGAGAGTCCTCTGCTGCAGAAGCCCTCCCCGATCGGTGTCCGCGAGCTGCTGTCCTCGTTCTGGGTGAGCCCGCGTCGCCATCCGGCGTTCGCCTACGCCTGGATGGTGAAGCTCTTCGTCGGAGCCGTCGGAGCCGCCGGCGCGTACAACGGCGTCTTCCTGCTGCAGCGCATCGGAACGACGACGGAAGAACTCGCCTCCACTGTGCTCGGCATCTCCGTCATCTTCGTCGGCGTGGGAGGCACGGCCTGTCTGATCTCCGGCATCGTCTCCGATCGGCTGCGGGTGCAGAAGCCGTTCGTGATGGCGGGCGGCTTCCTCGGAGCGGGCGGACTCGTGGTGCTCGCCTTCGCCGACGCACTTCCCGCCGTCTACCTGTCGACCGCGATCAGCGCCGTCGGCGCGGGCATCTTCCTGTCCGTCGACACCGCGCTCAGCTCGCGGATGCTTCCCCGCGCGGAGACCATCGGCAAGGACCTCGGCGTGATGAGCCTGGCGGGAACGATCCCCGCCTCGGCCATCCCCTTCATCGCGCCGCTCCTGCTCGCCATCGGCGGCTTCACCCTGCTGTACCTGCTGCTCGCCGTCCTCGGCGTGATCGGCGGCCTGCTGGTGATGCGGCTGCCTGACCTCGGAAAAGAAGGAGACCCGCGATGGGCACAACTGACGGTGACACGATGACCCTGGTGATCGGCGGGTGGGAGCTGCGCGACACCGCCGAGGGCGTCGGCGATGCGCTGGCGCTCTCGACCGGCGACTCGCAGGAGTGGCTCGCCGCAGTCATCCCCGGCGGTGTGCACCCCACGCTCATCGCGGCGGGGCGCCTGCCCGACCCGTTCGCGGATGACAACCTCTCGAAGCACCGATGGATCGAGAACCGTGACTGGTGGTATCGCGCGCGCTTCGACGCCGAGGCGGGTGACGTCCGGATCACAGCCGACGGGCTGGACACGATCGCCGAGCTCTTCATCGACGGACGGTCGATCGGTCATCACGCCAACCAGTTCCGTCCCGCCGAGTTCGACGTGACGCTCGAGACGGGCGGCGAGCACGTGATGCTCATCCGCTTCTCGCGCCCCCTGCCTCACAGCTCCGAAGCGGAGGAGAACGGCAACAAGGGGGCCGCGAAGGTGGCGGCGGGTCTGCGCAAGGCGACCTTCTCGTGGGGGTGGGACTTCGGTCCTCGTCTGCCCTCGATCGGCCTCTCCGGTGACGTCATCGTGGAGCGCGCCGCACGAACCCGGCTCGCCGCGCCCCATGCGCACACCTCTTTCCTGGCGTCCGACCACTCGCGGGCGCGCGTGGTCGTGGGCGTCGAGGTCGAGAACCTCGGGGCCGCCGGCGCTGTGCCGCTGTCGGTCGACGCGGTCCTGACCTCTCCCGGCGGCACCGCGCACGCGCAGTCCGTCGCCGTCGTCGACGGGATCGCCTCGATCGAGCTGGTCGTCGACGACCCCGACCTATGGTGGACGCATGACCTGGGCCGACCCGCCCTGCACGACCTGCGCGTCGACCTGCGCAGCGCCGAGGGCATCGTCGACACGCATAGCTCTCGAGTGGGCATCCGCACGATCGACCTGTCACGTCCCATCGATCCTGTCGACGGCGGGCGACTCTTCCAGTTCGTCCTGAACGGCGTGCCGGTGTTCGCCCGCGGCGCGAACTGGGTGCCGCCGAGCCCTCTCGTCGGAGTCGTCGACGCGCCCCTGCGGCGCGAGCTGGTGCAGCGCGCCGCCGAGGGCGGGATGTCGATGCTGCGCGTGTGGGGAGGCGGCATCTACGAGCACGACGTCTTCTACGACGCGTGCGACGAGCTCGGCATCCTCGTCTGGCAGGACTTCATGTTCGCCTGCGTCGCCTATCCGGGCGACGACCCCGCCTTCGCCGCGGAGGTCGAGAACGAGGCGCGGCATCAGATCCGACGCCTGCGCAGCCGGGCATGCCTGGCACTGTGGTGCGGCAACAACGAGACAGAGGCCCTCGCGGCCATCTTCGAGCACGAATCCGGCAGCTCGGCGGGCGAGTGGGGGCACCATCTCTTCCACACCGTGCTCCCCCGGGCGCTCGACGGACTCGACGACGTCACCCCCTACTGGCCGGGAAGCCCCTGGGGCGAGACAACCGACGAGCTCAACGGCTTCCGAGACGGTGACCGGCACTCGTGGGAGGTCTGGCACGGACGTGACGGCGCCCCGTTCTTCACCGAGCTCGCCGGCCGCGATGACCGCCCCGGCCATGCACGGCATTGGCGTCGCTACGCCGCCGACACGGGCCGGTTCATCGCCGAGTTCGGCGTGCTGTCCGCTCCCAATCGCGAAACGTTCGACAGATGGATGCCGGGAGCCCAGTTGCACGATGACGTGTTCGACACCCATCTCACCGATCGCCCCGGCGACAAGATCGAGCAGATCATGGAGATCGCCACGGGCCTTCCCGGCGAACTCGACCAGTACATCGACTCGACGCAGAGCGTGCAGGCCGAGTCGGTGCTGTTCGCGGTCGAGCACTTCCGGCGCCGGCAGCCCCGCACCGCCGGCACGCTGGTGTGGCAGCTCAACGACTGCTGGCCGGGAATGACGTGGTCGCTCATCGATGTCGACGGCACACCCAAGGCCGCGTACTACGCGATGGCTCGGGCCAGCGCACCCCTGGCGGTCAGCATCGCCGAGGACGGTCAGGGGGGCGTGGAGGTCTGGCTCGTCAACAACACCCGACGGTGCCGGCAGGTGCCCATCGACGTCGAGATCGGCACCTTCGACGGCGCGGATCGTGACCGTCAGCAGATCATCGGAGAGGCCGAGGCCGGCACGTCCGTGCTCGTCTGGTCGACGACCGTTGCCGCCGACGAGCGGCACTACGTCTGGGCGTCGAGTCCCGACGACGCGTTCCCCATCGCCCGCAAGCACTTCGTCGACCCCGGCGCCCTGCAGATCGATCCGCCGCGCCTCTCGTGGAGCATCGACGGCCCCTACCTCGACCTCGTCTCGACGGGCTACAACTACGGCATCCGCATCTCCCACCCCGAACCGACGACGCGCCTGAGCGACAACTGGTTCGACATGCGCGACGGCGATCGACGACGGATTCTCGTGCAGAACGTCGACCCGGCCTTGCTGCACGTCGGTCCGAGCCGATTGCATGGACTCGAGCACCGGAAAGAGGACGCATGAGCGAGACGATGACCACGACCGCCCGCATCAGCACGGGTGACCTGCGGGGTCGGCGCACCGGAGGCGTCGACAGCTACCTGGGCATCCCCTACGCCGCGCCGCCGATCGGAGAGCTGCGGTTCCGCGAGGCCGCACCCGTCGCGCCCTGGGACGACGTGCGCGACGCGACGACGATGGGACCCACCGCTCCGCAGAACGAGCTGTCTGCGTTGTCGGCGCGGTACCTGCCGAACGTCGTCGCACTGGGCGACGAGTATCTGAACCTCAACGTCTGGGCACCCGCCGACGCGGTGGACTGCCCGGTGATGGTGTGGATCCACGGCGGATCCCTCCGTCACGGCTCCAACGCCCTCGACGGATACGACGGCACGGCGTTCGCTCGCGACGGTGTGGTGCTCGTGAGCATCAACTACCGCCTCGCCTTCGAAGGCTTCGCGGTGATCGAGGGCGCTCCGCTCAATGTGGGATACAGCGACGTGGTCGCGGCCCTGCGCTGGGTGCAGGCCGAGATCGCCGCGTTCGGCGGCGACCCTGAGTCGGTGACGATCTTCGGGGAGTCCGCGGGCGCGGTCATCGTCAGCAACCTGATGGTCGGCGCTCACGCCGGCAGTCTCTTCCACCAGGTGATCGTCCAGAGCGGGATGCCGGCTGCGGCGAAACCCGCCGAGTCGGTGCGGGCCACGCGCGCACTGAGTCGCGTCCTGGGCATCCCTGCCACGCGGGACGCGTTCTCCGCCGTACCGGTCGAGCGCATGATCCAGGCGGATCGCGAGACCAAGAACCACCCCGATCGGCGGATCAAGGAGGCCGGCTGGAACGCCACCATCGGCGGCCCGTCCGTCGAGCGCGACCCGATGGACGCCGCCATGACCGACGTGGCCGATGGGCTGCGAGTGCTCGCCGGGTGGACCTCGGAGGAGCACACGTTCTTCCGCCTCGACACCCCCGTCGGGCGCGTCCTCTTCGCCCTGGCCTGCGCGAAGGTCGGCGCGGGCCCCCGGGTCGTTCGCGCCTACCGTCGCGCCTGCCCCACAGCGACACGAGCCGAGCTGATGGTCATCATGACCATCGACAGGATCCTGCGTCTGCCGATGAACAAGGTCGCGGACGGGCGTCTCAGACGAGGTGCGCGCACCTGGTTCTACGAGTTCGACTGGGGCAGCCCCATCGACGGTCTCGGTGCCACACACGCGGTCGAGCTGCCGTTCGTCTTCGACACGCTCGCCTCGCCCGACTGGACGAACTTCATCGGAACCGAAGCCCCCCAGCGCCTGGCCGACGAGGTGCACGCCGCCTGGGTGCGCTTCGCGAAGACCGGCGATCCCGGTTGGCGAGAGTGGGATGCCGACCGACCGACGATGGTGTTCGGAGCCGAGCGCTCCGAAGTGGTGGACCGCCGACGCGATGCGCAGCTCGCCGTCTGGCGCGAGCGTGAGGGCGATCGACGATGAGCGACCACGAGCCGGTGTTCGACGCGGACACCCCCTTCGTCGAGGTGCTGCGGTGCTGGGCCGAGCACGACCCCGACCGCGCGGCCGTATCCGATCCTGATCGCACGCTCACGCGTGCCCAGCTCGACGCCGACAGTGACGCTCTCGCCGACGCCTTCGCTGAGCAGGGTGTGCGCGCGGGTTCCTTCGTGACGATCGCGCTGCCGAACGAGGTGGCGTTCTTCACCGCCGTCGTCGCCGCTTGGAAGCTGGGCGCGACGCCTCAGCCGGTGTCGTCGCGCAGCCCGGATGCTGAGCTGGCACGCGTCCTCGAGCTGGCGAAGCCCGCGCTGGTCGTGGGCCGGCGGGTCGACGGTGTGCCGAGCATCCTCCTCCCTCTCGAGAGACGCGACGACACGGGCCGCCGCTCGCATGAGGCCGTCGCGGCATCCTGGAAGGCACCGCTCTCGGGCGGCAGCACTGGCGCCCCGAAGCTGATCGTCTCGACTCTGCCGGCACGGTACGGCAGCCTCGCCCCGTTCGCACCGCTGGTGCGGATGAGGTCGCAGGGGATCAGCGTCATCCCGACACCGTTGTCACACAACATGGGCCTGCTGTTCGGGACCCTGACGCTGCTCACCGGCGGTGAGGTGGTCATCCTGCCGCGATTCACACCGGAGTCGTTCGTGCGGGTCATCGACGAACGACGGGCGACCTGGGCGATCGCGGTGCCGACCATGCTGCACCGGACGGAGCGTCTGATGAGCGAGGGCGGTCTCGCAGATCTGTCGAGCCTGGAGGCCGTCGCCGTCGGCGCCTCGGCATGCCCTCAGCGTCTGAAGGAGTTCTGGGCCGACCGTCTCGGCCCAGAGCGGATGATCGAGTTCTATTCGACGACCGAGAATCAGGTGATCGTCCTCGCAAACGGACACACCTGGCGCTCGCACCCGGGCTCGGTCGGCCGCGTCGTGCTGGGAGAGCTCGAGGTTCGCGACGACACCGGAGCCGGGGTTCCGGAGGGGACCGTCGGTGAACTGTGGATGCGGCGCGGCGCCACGGAGCCGATCCCCTACCGATACCTCGGTGCCCAGGCACGACGAGACGACGACGGATGGGACTCGGTCGGTGACCTCGGCAGCATCCGCGACGGATACGTGTACCTCGCCGATCGGGCCTCGGACATGATCATCGTCGGCGGAAGCAACGTCTACCCCGCTGAGGTGGAAGCCGCCCTCGAAGAGCATCCGCTCGTGCAGTCGAGTTGCGTGGTCGGCCGCCCGGACGACGAATACGGCAGTCGCCTGCACGCCATCGTGCAGGCGACATCCCCTCTGACCGGGGAGGAGCTCATCGCGCATCTGCGGGAGCGACTGACGCCGTACAAGATCCCTCGCACGTACACCTGGACGGCCGATGCCATCCGAGACGACGCGGGGAAGGTACGTCGCAGCGCCTGGCGAGAAAAGGTCCTCGCAGAGTGACGCGTCAGGCCGACGCGTCGAGGATCCGGTGCGCGATCGATCGCCACACCGGAAGGAGGGGCTCGTCGTCCGCAGGACGCGGGTCGAACAGGTAGGTCATCGCGACGCCGCGCATGCTCGTGTTGATGACGGCCACGAGACTGTCGAAATCGGGATGCGCTGCATGCGCGGGTCCGAAGACCTCGGCGATGACCTCGCGGATGCGGCGACCGAGCTCGCGCTCCCGCGGCTTCAGAGCGGCGGTCAGTTCTGCGCTGTGCGGGGAGGCGACCCAGAGCTGCATCGCCGCTCGGAACAGCGGCCCTTGAAAGCTCTCCCACATGAGGCCGACCGAGCTGTCGATGTCGCGGGCCGGCGCCCCGGGCTCCGGTTCTGCGATCCCGCCCTCCCGCCGGCGCGCGAGATCTTGAACGGCCGCGACGAGCAGGTCTTCGCGCGAGGGGAACTGGTGCAGCAGACTGCCGCGGGACACTCCCGCCATCTGCTGGATGCGCGAAGTAGTCGCCGCTGAATACCCCTCGTCGGCGAGACAGGTGACGGCCGCATCGAGGATGCGACGGCGCGTCTCTCGCGAACGTTCCTGGACGGGAAGAGCAGGACGTGCAGACTCTGTCATCCTCCGAATTTAGCCCGCCCGTGACGATCGCGACGCAAATTCGTCCTGAATTAGTCAAATTTGACTAATTATTGGTGCGCGGTAAAGGTGGAGGTATCCGTCCCTCGCTACCGGAGGTCTCATGCTCGCCGAGGAAGCTCTGCCACACACGCCTTCGACGCCACGGGCGACCACCCGTACCATCGTGGGACGATCGATCGCCATCGCCGTGCTCACTGCGATCGGGGGCCTGTTCGCCTGGCTGAACGACTCCCCGTGGTGGGCATGGGGGCTCGCCGGTGTGCCCGTCGCGCTGACCGCGATCGTGCTGGCGCTTCCCCTCATGCGCCGTCGGTGGCTGCGCGCCACGGCATGGACGCTCGGAGCAGCACTCACCGTGACGGCGGCGATCAGCGCGGGACCTGCCGTCCAAGCGATGGCAGCGGTCAGGAGCGGTGTCCCGTCGACATCGACCGTGGACACGACGGAGGGTCCTGTTGCCGGCGTCATCGACGGCAACAGAGCAGTCGAAGTCTTTGCCGGCATCCCATATGCGAAGCCGCCGGTCGGCGACCTGCGGTGGCAGGCGCCGGAACGCCCGTCCGTCCGGAAGGGCATCTTCCACGCTGACCACTTCTCCGATATCGCGATGCAGGATGGCTCGGACTTCCTCACCCGAGCGCTCCCGAAGATCATCCCCTTTCCGTTGCGGCCCGGACTGCGGAACACCTCACCCATGAGCGAGGACGCCCTGACCCTGAATATCTGGCGGAGCACCCGGCCTAGCACGGAAAAGCGTCCGATACTCGTCTACATCCACGGCGGCGGGTTCCGGAGCGGATCCAGCGCCGTACCGCTGTACGACGGTGCGAACCTCGCGTCGCACGGCGATGCGATCGTCGTCACCATCAACTACCGCCTCGGCGTCTTCGGATACCTCTCGCACCCCGACCTCGCGGCGGAGTCACCCGAGGGGGTCTCGGGCAACTTCGGCACGCTCGACCAGCTGGCGGCTCTGCGCTGGATCGACGAGAACGCCGCAGCCTTCGGTGGCGACAACACCCGTGTCACGATCGCCGGGGAGTCAGCCGGCGGCGAAGCGGTCTGCATCCTCGGCGCGACACGCCTGGCCGCCGGACTCGTCGACGGGATCATCGGTGAGAGCGGCGCGTGCATGGGAACCACCGGCGATGTCAAGGCCGGCGACCAGGGTGACACGCGTGCTGTCGCGGAGCAGGCCGGCGAGCGCCTCTCGGATCAGCTCGACATGAGCATCGCCGAGATGCGCGAGCTGCCCGCCGAAGAGCTGCAGCGCGCGGCCGCGGATCTGGCGGAACACTG
The DNA here is from genome assembly GCF_001426995.1 of Microbacterium sp. Root553. Classification (NCBI taxonomy): domain Bacteria; kingdom Bacillati; phylum Actinomycetota; class Actinomycetes; order Micrococcales; family Microbacteriaceae; genus Microbacterium; species Microbacterium sp. Root553. Next base: position 368,404 of record NZ_LMFY01000001.1, read on the forward strand.
GCGGCCCTCGGTCGACGGCCACGTGCTCACTCGTTCCCCGGTGGAGATCTACGCGCGGGGCGAACAACTGGATGTCCCGCATCTGCTCGGCAGCAACGCCGATGAGGCATCGCTGGGACTCGCAGTACCGCTCGGAGGCTCCCTGGAGGACTTCCGGCGCTCGGCGCACGAGACGTACGGCGACGACGCCGAGGAGTTCCTGCGTCTGTATCCGGCGACGGAGGAGAATGCGCCGGAGGTGCAGGCGCAGGCCGACACCGACCGCGTCATGACGGCGGCGATGTACCGGTGGGCCCAGCTGCACGGAACGCACACGTCATCCCCGACGTTCCTCTACTTCTTCTCGCACGTTCCGCCCGATCCGCGCCTCCAGCATTTCGGCGCGTACCACGGCGCCGAGGTGCTGTACGCCTATGACAATCTCGAGGCGGGCGACGACGCACGCTACGGCGCCGATGACTATGCGCTGCGCGACCAGATGAGCACCTACTGGCTGAACTTCGTGAAGACGGGCGATCCGAACGGCGACTCACTCCCCGCGTGGCCACGCTTCACCGACGCCCCGGACCAGGTGATGGAGTTCGACCACGGCAGTCGGGTCGCTCCGCGCCCGCAGCCGGAACAGGTCGACTTCTGGATGAAGTACACCGGACCCGTCGCGTAGCGACCGAGTGTCAGTGCGTCAGCGTCATGGGAGGACGGGGTTTCCCAGGATCGTCTCGATCTCGGCCCACAGCGCTGCGCCGACTGCCTCATCGGAGCTGCTGGGCACGGGTGTGGCGAAATGTGGTGAGCCTGACGCGCCATGCCGGGGGCCGATGTACGGACGCGCACCCAGCGACGGCGTCGCCACGGCGGCGATGGCCGACTGGGCTGCGGACTCCTTGCCCTGCACGAGACGCGCGAACACGGGCGCGACGGCAGGCGCCAGCAGGCGGACGATCCGTGATCGCTGGTGGAGCGGCGGCCTGTCGGGCGTGAGAGCGTCGATGGCTCCACCCGGATGCGAGACGACGGACCGCAGGCGCGAGCCCGATGCGATGAGGCGCCGGTCGAGCTCGAATCCCAGGATCTCGGCGGCGTGCTTCGACATCGCGTACGCGACTCGGGGGCGGTACGAAGTCTGCGCACGCCAGTTGTCGAGGTCGAAGGGGATCGCTTTCGTGAGCATGCTGCCGGTGCTGACTATGCGCGCGGCGCCAGCCCGCTGGAGCGCGGGCAGCGCGAGGCGCAGAAACTCCATGTGCGCCACGACGTTCACGTCGACGGTGGATTCGACCCCGAAGGCGCCGGTCGTGGAGGTGGGGGACGCGGCGATGACTCCGGCGTTCATCACCAGCCCGTCGAGCGTGCTCTCTCCGCCGATGAGGGCTCCGGCAGTTCGGATCGATTCCCGGTCGGACAGGTCGAGTTCCAGGTGACGATGTCGGCTCGGTTCGGGCAGCAGATCGATGGCGGCCTCCGCCCTGGTCGTGGAGCGCGCGGCGACGATGAGGCGTGCGCCCCGGCGAGCGAGCCCTTCTGCAATGAAGTAGCCGATGCCGCCGCTGGCGCCGGTGACGAGGATCGTGCGTCCGTCGAGTAGCGATATGTCCATGAGAGAGGGTTCTCGATTCAGTGAATTTTGTTCAGCACTTGAAGCTTTCGGACCGATAGTACAGCACTTGAAGTGAAGAGCGTTACGCTGAGTGCATGGCCTCTTCGCGAGAACAGCAGTTGTCGGAGGCGCTCTTCGCCGTCTACGACGTCGTCGCACGCACCGAGGAGGCTCTTGCGCCCGCCCTGCGCGAGTATGGGATCACCGCGACGACCGCGCATGTGCTCTGGACGATCGACCCCGGCGAACCGGCCCCGTCCATGCGCACCGTCGCCCAGCGGGCGCACTGCAGCCCCCAGAACGTGACGTTCATGTGTCAGCAGCTCGAGGCCAGGGGGCTGGTCGAACGTCGGACATCGCCGACCGACAAGCGCCAGCGCGTGATCGAACTCACGGCGCGCGGTCGCACGGCCCGCGAATCGATCGTCGCGCTCGTCTCGACCGACTCACCTCTCGCGAATCAGCCGGGTGCGGCCCTCGACGCCATCACCGACCTCCTGTCGGCACGCTCTCGCGCAGTCGAGCAGGGCGCACCCCACATCGACGCGTAGAGTCCGCCTGCGAGGCCGCGCATCAACAGCGAGCGGCGTTCGCGCTAGGCGTGCGTGGGCAATGCGACCTCGAACCGGCTCCCTTCGCCGAGTGTGCTCTGCGCGTCGAGCGTGCCACCCAGTGCTTCGGCGAGGCCGCGAGCTATCGAGAGGCCGAGACCGGTGCTCTGTCCGGCGCGGGCCCGAGACGGCTCGCCGCGCCACAGCCGATCGAAGACCCGCGGCAGGTCAGCCGGAGCGATGCCCTCACCGTCATCGACCACAGCGATGCGCACCCGACCATGCGATGCCTTCGCCTCGAGCGCGACGTGCCCGCCGGTCGGGGTGTGACGGAGGGCGTTCGCGAGCAGGTTGTCGAGGATCTGGCGCAACCGCGCAGGGTCCGTGTCGAGCGGCAGCGCGTCCGGGGTCGCGAGGGTCAGCAGGATTCCGGCGGTGGCCGCGTGCGCGCGGTGCGCTTCGACGACCTCCCGTACGATCTCCGCCGCATCGCAATCCCTGCGCTCGAGCAGAAGGTCGCCGGCCTCGGCGAGCGCGAGAAGCTGCAGGTCGCCGGTGATGCGCTCCATCCGTCCCGCCTCGTCGAGCACCAGTCGGCGCAGCTCCGCGTCATCGAGACCGAGGCCGTCGTCGGCTGCCTCGACCCAGCCGCGGATGTTCGTGAGCGGGCTGCGCAGCTCGTGAGCGATGTCGCCGAGCAGACGCCGACGTGATGCTTCGTGTCCGGCGATCTCGGCGGACATGCGATCGAAGGCGGCACCGACGTCGGCCAGATCGTCTCGGGCATGCAGACCGGTGCGGGCGTCGCGATCGCCCGCACGAAAGCGATCGACAGCTGCCTCGAGGCGGCGCGCGCTGCGCCGGGTGGGCACGATGATGAGCGCCGCCGCAGCCGCGAGGAGTCCCAACAGCGCGGCGACGACCACGGCGATGCGGGCGATCGACCCCGGACTCGCGTCGAGCGGCCCCCGCTCGTCGCCGCGCTGGTCGGTGATCACCAGATGCACGGCAGGTGCCGTCGTCGCCGCGGCCTGGGCGCCGCGCGCCCGCAGGAGGCAGTCCCCGGTGGTGTCGTCTGCGGCGGTGTCGTCTGCGGTGGCGCCGCCGGTCGGGACGCTGCGCAGCGTCAGATACGACGGCACGTACGACGGAGACAGGTCGAGCTCGACGGCCGAGACGGGAGCCGCGCCGGCGGCGAGCAGACAGACGTTCATGCGGTCGCGGACGTCGTCGAGAGCGACTCTCTCGCTCGGCAGCGGACTGTTCAAGGCTGCACGGCCGCAGTCCGGAGCATCGTCGTACCCGGCGACCACGGGCCGGCCGCTCCCCCAGACCGCCGTCTCCACGACCGCATCCCCTAGGCACTCGACGACGGCGCTCGCCTGGCGCGTGAGCTGCTCTCGCTGCGCGTCATCGAGCAGGAAGGGACCGTTGACGCCCTCGTGCAGGCGCGGCTTCAGCGTCAGCGGATCGGCGAGGATCTGCAGCGGGTCGAGCAGCCAGGTGGCGCGTTGCGGACGAGGCAGACCCGGTGCCGTGTCGGCGATCACCTTTCCCGTGCCGTCGACGAGCGCGATGCGACGCCCCGTCTCCTGGCTGAGCCGGAGGAGCACCGGACCGACGTCGTCCCAGTCGGCGTGGCTCCCGGCCCAGATGGTGAGCGCGTCGATCACCTGCTGATCGCGGGCCAGATTCAGATCGGACACCTGCTGGTCATATCGGTATTCCGAGGTCTGGGCCAGCCAGACGGTTCCACCCACCGAGGCGAGGACGAGCAGCAGGCACGCGGCCAGATATCGGATGAGCAGCCGTGGCACGCGTCGACCGCCTCCGGCTGCGCGTCTCGTCGTCTCACCCATCTCGCCTGCAATGCTCTCATCGACTCCTCCCGCAGCGCGCATCCGTCCCTCGCTTCCCCGACCTCGCTCGCTCACGTCGCCGCGAGTGCCGCTGTCGGCGACTGCCGGGCGGCGCGGACCGACGGAGCGAGTCCGGCGACAGCGCCCGTACCGAGCGCGGCGGCCATGCCCGACAGCACCGTCGCCATCGGAACGACCAGCGGCCACCCCTGGACGCCGCTCCAGGCAGCCGTCGCCAGCAGGCCGAGCATCACTCCGCCGGCTCCGCCCAGCGCGCAGAGCACGATCGCCTCCACCAGGAACTGCGCCTGGATCTGACCACGGTGCGCGCCGAGCGCCCGGCGCAGTCCGATCTCCCTGCGCCTCTCGAGCACGGAGACGAACATCGTGTTGGCGATGCCGATCCCCCCGATCACGAGTGCGACCGCCGCGAGCGCGAGGAACAGCCCGTCGAAACTGGAGCGGGCGGCATCCTTCGCGGCGAGCACGGCGGAGGGCTGACTCACCTGCACGAGTCCGCTCGCCCCCGGCGAGAGGGTGGCCGCGATCACAGGACGCAGCGCGTCGATCGACGCCTCGAGACCGGTGACGTAGGCGACGGTGGGCACACCGTCGAAGCCCAGCCAGCGCCGCGCAGCAGCATCGTCGACGAGGACCGCCGACTGCAGGTCTGCCGAAAGCGGGGTCTCCGCCAGCACCCCGACGACAGTGAACGCGACACCCCCGAGGTCGATCGTCACCGGCCGGTCCGGAAGCTGCGACAGGCCGAGTCGTTCGGCGGCGTCGATGCCGAGCACCGCGGTCGGCAGGTCGCTGCCGTCGAGCCAGCGACCGGAGGTCACGTCCGCGCGCACCACGCCCGCGAGATCACCGCCCACCGCGAGCGTGGTGATGCCACTCTCGGGGTAGCCGCGGAGTTCGTTGCTGCGCACGGGAGAATGCGTGTTGCCGACCGATGCGGCTCCGGTGACGGTGCCGATGCGCTCCAGCATGCCCACAGCCTCGGCCGGCAGCGGCACCGGATCACCGTCGGCGCCTGCCCGAGGATCCGCGCGCAGCAGGTCGGCGCCGAGCGCGGTAAGCCGCTCCTCGAGAGCAGCCTGAGATGACGCGGGCACCGCCGTGACGGTCACCAGCGTGGCGATGCCGATGGCCACTCCGATCGCCGAGAGCACGGCGCGGAGGGGGCGGGTGCGGAGCCCGACGGTGCCGACCCCGAACAGATCGCGGATGTCGAGACGGGGGCGACGCTCACGCATGCGCGACCTCCTCGGCATCGGTGCGGGTATCGACATCGGTGCGGGTATCGGTATCGGTGTCCGTATCGGTGTCCGTGTCCGTGTCCGTGTCCGTGTCCGTATCGGTGTCCGTGTCCGTGTCCGTGTCCGTGTCCGTGTCCGTGTCCGTGTCCGTGTCCGTGATGATCCGACCGTCGCGCAGCTCGATGCGCCGCGGCAGTCGTGCGGCGAGCTCTACGTCGTGTGTGATGACCACGACCGTTGTACCCTCGTCGTGCAGTTGCTCGAGAAGAGCGAGCACGCGTTCGCCGTTCGCCGTATCGAGAGCGCCGGTCGGTTCGTCCGCGAGGACGACGAGTGGGTCGGTCACGATCGCGCGGGCGATGGCGACCCGCTGCCGTTCACCGCCGGAGAGATCCTGTGCCGCGTGCCCGATGCGATGACCGAGTCCGACGCGCTCCAGAGCCGCGCGCGCGAGCCCGCGGCGCTCACGCCGAGGGACTCCGTTGTAGAGCAATGCGGTCGCGACGTTCTGCTCGGCGGTGACGCCGTCGGTCAGGTGGAAACCCTGGAACACGAACCCGATCGTCTTGCCCCGCAGGGTCGAGAGCTGCCGATCCGTGAGATCGCGGGTGTCAACTCCTCCGATCCGCACGGAGCCCTCGGTCGGGCGGTCGAGAGTGCCGAGGACGTTGAGCAACGTCGACTTGCCGGCGCCGGAGCGCCCGACGATCGCGGTGAGCTCCCCCGCGGCGATCTGCAGGGAGACATCGTCGAGGGCCGCGACACCGCCGGGGTGGATGCGGCTGACGTGGTCGAGTTCGAGCGCAGGCGTGGTCACTTCGCCGTCACCACCGTCATGCCGGCGTCGATTCCCGCGCCGCTCACCTCGACGAAGTCATCGGCGATGAGACCGATCTCGACGCCGTGGAGTGCCCCCTTCTCGTCCTGCAGCGCATAGCCGCCCTCCGCGAGGGCCACGAGCGAGGCGACCGGGACGATCAGCACGTCTTCCACGCTCCTCGTCACGACACGGACCGTCACGGCTGCGGCATCGATGCCGTCGACCGCCGCTTGATCATCGATCGAGACCACCGCCCGGACCTTGGAGTCGGTTCCTTCTCCCGTCGTCGTCACCGAGACGAGGGAACCCTCGACGGTACGCCCGTCGGGCAGTTCGATCGTCGCTCTCGCGCCCGCCCCGACGGCTCCGGCATCCTGAGCAGGTACCGATGCCTCGACGATCCTCGCCGTGGCCGTGACCGTGAACGGCTGGCCCGCTGCCCCGTCGCCCGGTCGTGCCGACACAGCGGCGATGCGGCTCGGCGCGCTCAGGACGATCACGTCGGCGGGGCCGAGGGCACCGGTGCGTTCCAGATCGAGTGACTCCTGCCAATCGCGCACGGCCTCGGCGAACTGCGGTCCCGTCGTGAAAGTCGCCGGGTCGCTCCGACGAAGGTGCCCGAGCTCCATGAGATTCGCGGCGATCATGCTGACATCCGCGCCTTTCAGCCCGGAGCCGTCGACAGCACGGTAGAGCGGCACATCGCCGATCAGCACCGGCACCGCACGCTCGTTCGCGCGCAGTGCCACGGAGCCGCGGTCGAGCTGCGCGCCGACAGCGGGCAGCTCGGTGATGATGCCGTCGGCCTTCACCGTCACCGGCGCCGCGGCGCCGAAGCCCACGGTGCCGTCGAGGCGCGCGGACTGCGACAGCACGCCGCGCTCGACGACGACCGTGGACGGAGCGGCCGCCTCCTCGACGGGGGCGGCGTCAGCGGGATGGAGCAGCAGGACAGCACCCGCGCCCCCCGCGGCCAGCACCAGGCAGAGCGCGACGACGCTGACGATCACGGTGCGACGCCGCGACCGCGTCATGGGGCGACCTCGTCGGATGCCGACGCCATGCAGGCGTCCATGTGCTGCATCCCCAGCGAGACCGACGAGGAGTCGTTGCCCTCACCGCCGAGATCGATGCCGATCCTGCCGAACTGACCGGCGTCTCCGATCTCGACCTCGCGGACGCCGCGTTCGCGCAGGCAGTCCACGACCTGCTGCATGAACCGCGGCGCATCGGGGTTCTTGACGTCGACCTCCCACGGGGGCAGCGGCGCCAGCGGCAAGCAGATCGCCTCTGCCTCGGCGGCTTTCTCGGGGTCCCCGGTGGCCGCTCCGGTGGCACTGCTGCTGCCACCACCGCCTCCCTCCTCCGAGGGTCCCTGCGGTGAGGAGTGGTCTGCGACACAGCGATCACGGGGCGCCCATGCGGCCAATGACTCCTCGTCTGTCATGTCCAGACGCTCCCGGACGGGCTCGCCGTATTCGGCGAAGAGCGGATCGACGCTCTCCGTCGGCGCCGGAGCCCCGGTCTCCAGCGTGGCGACCTGCGGGTCGCCGTCGGCGCCCTGCTCCGCCGCGGGCGCGGAGCAGGCGGCGAGCACCCCCAGAAGCGCGATCGCGCCTGCTGCGGCCATGAGGGGTCTGCGGGTGGTGCGGAACACGGTTCCTCCTGATGTCGAGTGCGGCTGCCATCCACACTCGGCCTCGAATGTGAGGGACTTGTGAGGGATCGGTCCAGAGCCCGACCGCGCGTCCACCCGTGCATAGGATCGAATCGTGACCCGAGTCCTGATCGTCGAGGACGATGCGCTGCAGTCCGAGCTCGTCCGCCGCTACCTCGAACGCGAGGGCCACGAGGTGACGGTGCTCGCCGACGGTGCCGACGCTCTCGCCGCGGTGCGTCGTTCCCCGCCCGACCTGCTCGTTCTCGACGTGATGCTCCCCGGCGCCGATGGGCTCACGGTCTGCCGCACCCTGCGCGAGGAGCAATACGAGATCCCGATCCTCCTGCTCACTGCCCGCTCCACCGAGAACGATCTCCTGCTCGGACTCGAGCTCGGTGCCGACGACTACCTCGCCAAGCCCTACAGCCCGCGCGAGCTCGTCGCCCGCGTCCGTGCACTTCTGAGACGCGCTCGCCGCGCCACGCCGACCTCCACGGTGATCACCGTCGGCGATCTCGAGATCGATCCGGAGCGACGGCAGGCCACGATCGCAGAACGGACACTCGACCTCACCCGCGCCGAGTTCGACCTCCTCGAAGAGTTCGCCGTGCAGCCGGGAATCGTCCTCAGCCGCGCCCGTCTGCTCGATCGACTCCACGGCACCGACCGCTGGATCGGCGGCCGCACGATCGACACCCACGTGAAGAACCTCCGCGCGAAGATCGAGGACGACCCGCAGAACCCCGCTCGTCTGATCACCGTCTACGGGGTCGGATACACGCTGCGCTCAGCCTGAGAGGCGCTCAGTCCGGGCTCGCGCTCGATCGGTCCAGCAGACGGCATCCACCAGGATCTCCGGGTCGCCCATGTTGCCGGGGACGATGACGCAGTCGAGGGTCCCGTCGATCGAGGCGTGGGCAGGATCGAGGCCGGAGCGGGATACGCGCCAGACGCTGATTCCCGCGCGCACCTGCCCGAGCACGCGAGCCTCACGAGCGCCGAGGCCGCGGCCGATCACCTCCGCGGAGGTGATACCCCCCTTGGTGACGACTGTGGTCACCTCGTCGTCGGCGAGACGCCGCGCGGCGGTGACGAGCGCCCGCATCACGGCAGCGCCGTGGTCGAGACCGCCGTGGTCCCGCCGTCGATCTCTCCCGGTGGCGAGGAATCGCACGCCCCCCGGGCGTCGCCGTGCGGCTTCTTCGGCCGCCGCCCGCTCGCCTTCGACGTCCGGGTCGCGCACCGCACGCACCGCGTCGATGACGGAGGGGGCGCCGATGAGCTCGGCGAGCCGCGCCACCTGCGCTCTCGCGCCATCGGTGTGCGAACCGCAGACCACCAGCGTCGAGCCAGAGCGGTGGAGGGTCGACGGGTCCAGTCGGCCGACGCTGACGACCCCCGCGAGACGCGCGGCGAGCGGAGCCGCGGAACGGACGATCACCGGCCTGCGGTTCCAGACGCCCGCGACGCCCACGGCGATCGCGTCGATGTCCGTGTCCGTCTCGGCATCCGGCAGCACCACCGCGCCCGAGGGCGCGTCGAGAATCGCCCGCTCCGTGCCCCCCGCTCGCACGACGTCGAGCGGCACCCGCACGCAGTGCACATCACTCCGAGAACGCTCGCGGACGAAGGCGACGAGGTCGCTGGTTCCGAAGCCGAAGACCGGATCGCGGGCGTACTCCGTCTCGCCGACCGGGACCAACGTCTCGCGGGTGCGGAGGTAGTGCACCCCATCACGGGTGACCCGGCCCCCTTCGGGGAAGGCCGGCGCGAACACCATCACCGCCTCGTCGCCGCCGATCTCCCTGGACTCGGCCACGACGTGTCCTCGGAGCGTGGAGTCCCCGCGGAGGACGATGTGGATGCGGACGCCGAGCCGCGTCGCCGCGTCGTCGGCATGCGCGCGGATCTCGCGCGCGAGAACCACCGCGTCCTCCTCGCTCAGCGCCCTGCTGTTCGTCTGGATGTAGACGCTGTCCGCCTGGCGCAGAGCCTCCGTCAGAGCCTCCGCGTCGATGCTCAGGAGCACGGTGACATCGCTCGCCGCCTGTGTGCCGGTGGGGTCGTCGTCGAGCACGACGACACACTGCCTCATCGTCACCACACTCCGGCGACGAGCTTTCGCGCCAGTCGGTAGGCGTTGCGCGTCGAGTCCAGGCTGGCACTGCCCGTGCCGACGATGTCGAACGCCGTCCCATGCGCGGGAGTGCAGATGGGTAGGACGAGCCCCGCTTCGAGCGTGACTCCCCCGTCGAACGCGGCCGTCTTCAGAGCGATCTGCCCCTGGTCGTGATACATCGTCACGATGCCGTCGAAGGTCCCGTCGAACCCTCTCCGGAACAGGGTGTCGCACGGGAACGGCCCCACGACGTCGATGCCCGTCTCGGCGGCGAGCGCGACGCCGGGAGCGATCGCGGTGATCTCCTCGTCACCGAACAGACCATGTTCACCGGCATGCGGATTGAGTGCGCAGACGGCCAGGCGAGGCGACGCGACTCCGGCTGCGACGAGCAGCCGATGCAGCAGCAGGGCGGACTCGCGCACCGATTGCGGGGTCACCAGGTCTGCCACCTCCCGCAGTGCGACGTGCGAGGTCACGCGAGATGTCCAGAACGTGGTGCTCACGTTCACTTCGGAGACCGCTGCGGCGGCACCGAGGCGGTTCTCGAACCACCGCATCTCGTCGGGCTCGGTCATGCCGGCCAGATGCAGCGACGTCTTGTTCAGCGGGCCGAAGACGAGTCCGGCGACCTCACCCGCCTCATGCAGCGCGAGAGCTCGCTGCAGCCCCTCGAGCGCCCAGCGCCCCGCCTCTGCGCCGACCTCACCGCGCGCCGGCGGCCAGGGGCGGTCCATCTCGATCAGCCGCACATGCGCCGGATCCAGCAAGGCGTCCACATCCGTGTCGATTCCGGAATCGGCGACCCCCGCGGCGAGCTCCTCGCGCGAAGAGATGACGACGACGTCCTCCGCGGGGTCGACGCGCAGCTCGACGAGCAGCCTGACGAGAAGCTCGGGACCCACGCCGGCGGGGTCACCCGCGGTGAGGGCGATTGCCTTCGTCATCGCCCGAACTCCGCCGGCATCTTCGCCCCGACCACGGGCACCACGGTGGGGAACTCGGTGATGCGGATCGTCGCACTGCCGTAGGGAACGAGCGGCACGAGGTTGATCCATCGCGCGGCGACCGGGCTGTCCGGCGGATTCCCGGCATTCGCGCCGTCACGCTGCCACTCCGCCAGGTCGCGAACGCCCGCGGCCTGGATGGATACCGGGACGCCGTCCCGCCCGAACGGCACGTCCGGCACGTCGGAGCGCAGCACTGACCACTGCTCCAACGGCACCGTGGCGTCCGGGTAGAGCGCGAAGTTCCAGCTGCGTCGAGGGAAGACCTCCCACTCCCCCATCCCCTTCGCATCGGGAACCGGGTACCAGTTCTCCCCGCCGGTCGCGACCATGACCAGGGGTCCGAGGCGCACGCCGACCGCCTGACGCTCCCGCTTGACGCGGCGGGGCCGCATGGGCAGCGTCAGTGCGACCTCATCGCCGGCGCTCCACCGACGGGAGACGAGGACGTACCCCGAAGGATCCGCGTCGACGGAGATCTTCGTCTCGTTCACTGCCAACGTCGCATCAGAGGCCCACTCGGGGATGCGCAGCCGCAGGGCGACGTCGCGCTCCGCCGTGGAGGCCTCGACGCGGAACACGATCGTCTCGTCGAACGGGTAGTCCGTCTCCTCGACGATCGTCAGCACGCCACCGCCGACGGGGGCCTCGACCCTGCTCGGTCCGTACGCGGTCACCGACAGGGCGTCGTCCGCCGTCATCCACAGCGCGGCGACGAACTTCGGCCACCCCTGGTGGTAGTTGGCCGTGCAGCATCCGAAATGCGGCTCCAGTCCGAAGACGTTGGCGCCGTTGGTGCTGTACGCCCAGTTCCGGTCCGCGGTCGACGCCTCGATCTGGTTGGCCTGCTGATGGTATTGATGCGCACGCATCAGAGGGTCGGACGACGCGGGGAGCAGGTTGTACGCCGCCCCCTCCAGCAGATCCGAATAGGCGGCCTCTCCGGTGACGCGGGCTGCGATCTCCATGGTGAACATGTACTCGACGACCTGGCAGGTCTCCACACCCCTGGCGGCCTCGCGGCCTGCGAGCCATTCCTCTCCGGAGAACATGCCGTGCACCATGCCGTGCCAGCGGTCGAGGTTCGCCAGTGCGCGCAGGGTCTCCGCGTGCGGCTCGCCCTCGCCGAGCATCATCGCGCGCACGACCGGATTCTTCAGCGCCATCGCGACATTCGGCCCGTGGGTCCGATGGTCGAAGCCCATCGCGCGCCCCGTGATGAGACCGTCGCCCAGCGCGTCGTCCCAGTCCAGCCCCTGAGAGAGAAGGAGACGGGTGAGTTCGATCCACTCGGGGCGGGGACTCCGTTCGTGCACCCAGGCCAGAGCGAGCACGTTGTCGATGGCGCGCGCCTGCGCCCAGCTCTTCAGCGGACGGCCGGGAAGCTCGCGCAGCTGGAACTCGTAGTAGCGCTCGAGGAACGGCAGCACCCGCTCGTCGCCCGTCGCCTCAGCGTGCTGCTGCAGCACCTTGGCGGCGACCATGCGGGTCCACCAGTCGTCGTTGCTGGAGGGGCCGAACTGGCCGCTGGGCTGCTGGCTCTGCAGCATCCATTCGATCCACTTGCGCCCCTTGGCGATCAGCGCCTCGTCGCCGAGGACGTGAGCGAGCGGGATCAGACCGTCGAGGTAGTACGGCCCGCGCTCCCAGCTCTCGCCGTCACCACCGAGCCAGCCGGAGTCGGAGCCGAGGTCGTCCCACAGCTCTTCGATGGAACCGGAGAGTCCGTCGGCCTGGATCTGCAACTGGCGGCGGAGCCAGCCCGAAGGCGTCACGGCGCCGAGCGGCAAGGGTGAGAATGCGGAGTGGATGGATGACATGGATGTTCTCCCGGATCGAGACGAAGGTCAGCCGCGCAGCGCGCCCTCGGTGAGCCCACCGATGTAGAAGCGCTGAAGCACGAGATAGAGGACGAGGCAGGGCAGGATGGCGACGGTGGTTCCCGCTTGCAGCAGGCCCCAGTCGATCGAGCCGTAGGCACCGCTTCGGATGTTGACGAGCATCACCGACAGAGTGAAATTCGAGCCGTCGTTGAGCAGGAGCAGCGGAATGAAGAACTCGTTCCACGACACCAGGAACGCGAACAGCGCGACCGTCACCACCCCCGGCAGCACCAGAGGCAACGAGATGCGCAGGAACACTCCGAACGAGCTCGCTCCGTCGACCCTGCCGGCTTCTTCGAGCTCGACCGGGATGGCCTCGAAGCTGTTGCGCATCAGGAAGATGCTGAACGGCAATTGGAACACGGTGAGCACGAGGCCGACCGCGACGAGGCTGTCCTGCATTCCGGCTCTCGCGAACATGAAGTACAGCGGAAGCACGAGCGTCGCATGCGGCACCATGAGCACGGCGATGACCGCCAGGAAGACGATGTTCTTGCCGCGGAACTGGAAGCGGGCGAAGCCGTAGCCGCCCAGCGTGGCGATCACGATGGTCAGCAGCACCGAGACGCCGGCGACGACCAGCGAGTTGCCGACGTATTGCCCGAGTCCTTCGCCGTTCGCGATGAGCTCTTCGTAGTTCTCGCCGCTGAGCTGCTGAGGCCACAGCGTCGGAGGGGAGGAGCTCGCCTCGGCCGGGGTCTTGAACGAGTTCAGCGTCGACCACACGAGGGGGAACAGGAACACGAGCGCGAGCACGATTCCCGTGATGTGGTACGGGATTCCCCGCAGGGTGTGCCGCGTGCTCGATCGACGGCGCCCACTCAGGGTCGTCAGGAGCTGCGTGTCCGTGGTGGAGGTCGGAGTCCGGTTGAGGAGAGTCATTTGTCAGAGCCCTTCACGAACTTCATCTGGAGGCCGTTGATGACCACGAGTGCGATGAGCATGATGATCGACAGCGCGGCCGCCTTGCCGAGATCGAACGAGGTGAAGGCCGTGTTGTAGATCGACATCACCAGCGTGACCGTGGAGTTGTCCGGACCTCCCTGGGTCATGACCACGAACTGGTCGAACGCCAGCAGTGATCCCGTGACGGAGAGGACCAGCAGGAGTGCCAGCGTCGGACGCAGGAACGGCAGCGTGATGCTGAAGAAGCGCTGCCATGAGGAGGCGCCGTCCATCATCGCCGCCTCGTTGACGCTGGCCGGGATCGACTGCAGCGCCACGAGGAGGATGATGACCTGGAACCCGACGAACTTCCACACGATCATGACCGTGACGGCGAGCGTGGCGCTCAGAGGGGTGTCGAAGAACCCGACGGGGCCGTCGACGATGCCGAGCCAGCGCAGTGCGTGCGCGTAGATGCCGACCTGGTCGTTGTAGTTGACCACCCACATCAGGCTCGCCGTGGACAGACCGACGACATAGGGGGCGAAGATCGCGATGCGGTAGAACTTCGACCCGCGTCGCGAGGAGTTCAGGAACGCCGACAGCAGAAGCGCCAGGACGAAGATGGCCACGGTCGCGAGCAGGGTGTAACCGAGCGTGAACAGGATGGCGCCGATGTACCCGGGGTCGCTGAAGATCTCGACGTAGTTCCCGATTCCGATCACCGTGGGAGAACCCAGCAGCGGCCAGTCGCTCAGCGACATGAACAGCACGATCGCCAGGGGAAGGAGAAAGAGGATCAGGATGGTGACGGCGGTGGGTGCGATGAACGCCCATCCGGCGAGCTGATGGCGGATGCTGCCGCGGCTCCGGTCGGGCCGGCGCGTGCGCGCCGACCCGACCGGAGCAGTGGTGACGACGGACACGGTCAGTTCGCTCCATCCAACAGTGTCTGCACGGCCTTCTGTCCCTGGGCGAGAGCATCGGGGTCGTCGTTGAAGACGACGCCGCGCATCGCGGTCAACCACGGTCCGTTCGGGGAGTTGATCGCCTCGCCGTAGGGGAGCGTCGACGGCGTGTAGCCGTTCTCCATGCCTTCGGTGATCTCCGTAAGACGAGGATCGGCCGCGGTGTATTCGTTGTCGGAGAGGTCGACGCGGACCGGGAGGTTGCCGTCCTTCGCGACGATGTCGACCTGCGCTTCGTCCTCGAGCGTCCATTCGATGAAGTCCCAGGCGGCATCCGCGTTCTTCGTCGTGCTGGAGATTCCGATGACGTCACCTCCGACGAATGTGCCGGTGGCCGAGCCGTCCGCGGTCGCCAGCGGCATGTAACCCCATTCGAAGTCGACGGTCTCGTTCACGGTCGGGATCGAGTACGAGCCGTTCGGCCACATGGCGACCTTGCCCTGCAGGAAGGGTTCCTGCTGGGTGGTGGTGTCTCCCGTCGTCGCACCGGAGGGGACGAGCCCGTCAGCGAAGAGCCTCTGGTACAGACCGAACCACTCCGTCAGAGCGTCGCTGTCGATGTCGGCGGTCTTCCCGTCCGTGCTGATGGGGAGTTCCTCCGCGGCGCGAGCCACGCCGAACGAGGTGTAGGCGTTGCACCCTGCGCAGTTGCCGGGGAAGTAGAAGCCGTAGGTGTCGCCACCGAGAGCGGTGACGGCCTTCGCCGCCTCGTAGATCTCGTCGTAGGTCGTGGGCGGGCTCTCGGGATCGAGACCCGCGGCGGCGAAGAGATCCTTGTTGTAGAAGATGAAGCTGGAGTCGACCTTGTGCGGCACCGCATAGGTCTTTCCGTCGAAGGTCGATGCTTCCACGTGCGCCGAGACGAGGTCGTCCGCGAAGGGCAGCGAGGCGATCCGGTCGGTGATGTCCATGTAGACGGACTGCTTCGCATAGTTCGGCGCGTAGACGACGTCGGAGGCGAGGATGTCGGGGAGCGACCCGGCACCGGCTGCGGCACCGACCTTCTGCTGGAAGCTGTCTGACGCGACGATGGTGAGCGCGATCTGCGTGTCATGAGTCTCGTTGTACGCATCGACCAGCGCCTGCGTGTAGTCCTGGGTGGAAGACCGCGCCCACATCGTGAGTTCGTCGACATCCTCCGACCCCGACGTCGATGCGCCGCCGCATGCGGTCAGGATCAGGGCGGCAGTCATCAGACCGGCACCGCCGACGATAACCCTTCGTACTGCAGTCATTTTTACTCCTCATTGAGATGGACCGGCTGTGATGTCAGTTTCGGGCCACGCTGACCTGAGCACCAAGCTTTTTCCTCTACTTTCCCAAAAATGAGGATTGACTCTTTTGTGAATAGAGAGAAAACTCTTGCGCAAGGAGGGCAACGATGCCGGATCTTTCTCATCCCACCATCTCGGATGTCGCCCGCGAAGCAGGCGTGTCCATCAGCACCGTGTCCAAGGCGCTGGGCGGAAGCGGCCGGATGCGCGAGGACACTCGAGCGCGGATCGTCGACGTGGCGCAACGCCTCGGCTACTCGGCTCGACCACGCCGCCGGGAGCCCCGCGCCACACGGTCGTACACGATCGGCCTCCTGACGACGGACAGCTTCACGCGCTTCGCCATCCCGATGATGCTCGGCGTCGAAGATGCGCTGAGCGCGGGACGCATATCCGTGCTGCTCGCCGACGGGCGCGGAGATCCGATCCGCGAGAACCATCACCTGCAGACCTTTCTCGCCCGCCGTGTCGACGCGATCATCGTCACCGGTCGACGCGCGGAGGCACGGGCACCCATCGGAATCCCCACGCGTGTGCCGGTCTGCTACGTGCTGTCCCCCTCACAGCGGCCGGAGGATCTCTCCATCGTCATCGACGACGAGCAGGGCGCACGCCTCGCCGTGACACACCTGCTGTCACTCGGTCGCCGGCGGATCGCCTACGTCTCGGGCCCACAGAAGCACCTCTCGGCGCGGCTGCGTCACGCGGGGATGACGGCGCAGCTCACGGAGGCGGGCATCGAACACACCGAGGGCGCCGTCATGTGGGGCGAATGGAGCGAGGCGTGGGGACGCCAGGCCGCGAGCATCCTCGCGCGGTCCGACACCCCCTTCGACGCGGTGTTCTGCGGCAGCGATCAGATCGCGCGCGGCGTCGTGGAGCAGCTTCAACAGGAATCGATCAGGGTGCCGGAGGACGTGTCGGTGGTCGGCTTCGACAACTGGGACGTCATGGCACTCGCCTCGCGCCCGATGCTCACGACGATAGATCCGCGGCTCGACGAGCTCGGTCGGGTCGCCGCGCAGGCGGTGCTCAGCATCCTCGAGGGCAACGACCTCCGGGGCGAGATCGCGCACGACTGCGAGATCGTCGTCCGCGAATCGACGTCGGTGCTGCCCTCATGACGGTGTCGGGCTGGCCCGCTCCCCTCGTGCGGCCGGAGAACCTCGTGCAGTTGACCGAGCACGTGCATGTCATCCCCGACGAGAGCGTGCCGGGGGTTCCGAACGTCGGGGTCGTCGTCGGCGACAGGGCCGTCCTCGTCATCGACACCGGAATCGGAGAACGCAACGGATGCCGCGTGCTCGACGCCGTGATGTCGGTCGCGCCCGGCCGTCCTCAACGACTCATGACCACGCATGTCCATCCGGAGCACGACCTCGGAGCAGGTGCCTTCCCCACCGAGACGGTGATGATCCGGACGCGCAGCCAGGTCGCGGAGATCGCGGAGGAGGGCCTGCGCATCGCGGCCGACTTCCGTCGGCGATCGAGCGACTACGCCGACCTGCTCGAGGGTGCCGCCTTCCGCGACGCCGACATCGTGTTCGACGATGCTCTGGAGCTGGACCTCGGAGGAGTTCGCGTCCTGCTGAGGTCGATGGGTGCGAACCACACGCCGGGTGACACCGTCGCCCACGTCGTCGAAGACGCGGTGCTGTTCTCCGGCGACATCGCCATGAAGCCGCCGCCGGCCTTCGCGAGCTCCCGGTCGAGCATGCGCCATTGGGTGCGGAGCCTCGACGTGCTCGGGGAGATGTCCGCCAGGATCATCGTGCCCAGCCACGGCCCCGTCGGGGGCGGCGAACTGATCGAAGGGTACCGTCTCTACTTCCGCGACGTGCATCGGCGCACCTCCGCTGCGCTCGCGGCCGGCCGCACGGTCGAGGACACCGTGGCAGAGATCACCGATGCCCTTCTCCCCCACTACCCCGACGCCGGTCGCATCGCCGGCGCCGTGCGAGTCGCCTACACCGAGATCCAGGAGAACACCGATGACGACTGACACCGATCTGATCCGCCCCGGCGCGGCCATCGAGCTCCTGGGCTCGGGGGCGACCTGGAGCGAGGGACCGCTCTGGATCCCCGACGAGCGCGTGGTGCGGTGGAGCGACATCCCCGGGAACCGCATTCTGCGCTGGCATGCCTCGACGGGATCGGTCGAGGTGCACCGCGATGAGGTGGAGTTCACCAACGGGCGCGCACTCGACCGTGACGGCAGTGTCGTGCAGTGCTCGCACGGGCGACGACGCCTGGAGCGGGAGGCTCCGGACGGAACGGTCACCGAGATCGTCGCCCGGTGGGGGGAACACCGCCTCAACTCCCCCAATGACGTCGCCGTCGCGCCCGACGGCTCGTACTGGTTCACGGATCCCGACTACGGGATCGTGCAACCGCACGAGGGGCATCCCGGCGTCCGCGAGTACGGCGACTGCCGTGTCTTCCGCTGGTCGGCGCAGGACGGTCTCACGGCAGTGATCGATGACATCGATCGCCCGAACGGCATCGCGTTCTCGCCCGACGGACGCACGGTGTACGTCACCGACACCGCCGCAGGTCTCGGTGACGGGCCAGGGCACTGGATCCGCGCCTACGACGTCGACGGAGCACGAGCGAGCGGGGGTCGGCACTTCGCCTCGATCGAGGTCGGTCTGCCCGACGGGATCGCCGTCGATGTGGAGGGTCGGGTGTGGTCCTCTGCCGGCGACGGTGTGCATGTGTTCGACAGAGAAGGCACGGAGCTCCTCTTCATCGCCGTGCCGGAGGTCGTCGCCAACCTCTGCTTCGGCGGCGACGACGGCACAGACCTGTTCATCGCAGCCACGAGCAGTCTCTACCGCATCCGCACCTCGACCAGAGCAGCGTGAGCCCGTCCGCTCGACGTCGGGTCAGCGGGCGAGGAGAGAGCGTATCGCGTCGACGAATGCCGACGGCGCTTCGAGCGGCACGAAGTGCCCGCTCCCGTCGACGGGTCGGAGGGCGATGTCGGTGAAGTGGTCGCTCAACCGGTCTGCCCACTCGATCGGGAACAGCGGGTCATCCGTCGGCCAGAGCATGAGCGTGGGTGTCTCGATCGTCGGAGGATCGCCTGCATACCCACGGTTCGCGAGGTACCACTGAATGCTCGCAGCGAACGCTCCCGGTCGCGAGTAGGCCTCGATGAGGTGCTCGCGGTGCGGGTGGGCCGTCGGCGCAGCGGGGCCGCTCCAGGCACTCCAGAGATGGTCGAGATACCGAGCCACCGCGTCGGGGTTGCCGTCGATCAGCTCGACGGCGATCGGCTCGCGATGGAAGTGCTGGTACCAGAACACCGGCGCGAGGGCCGGCGCCGCAGCTCGGTCTCCGATACCCGGATACCCCGGAGTGAGCACGGCACCGTCGAAACGCGACGGGTCGAGGCGGAGGGCCGCCTGAGCGATGCGGCTGCCGATGTCGTATCCGGCGATGACGGTGCGACCACCCGCACCGTCGCTCTCGAGCGCCTCGAGCGCCTCGAGAAGACGACGCGCGTGCGCGTCGGCCGTGGCCTCCGCCAGCGGAAGGTCGCCGTCGAATGCCGCTCCGAATCCGCGGAGATCGGGCACGATGACCGTCGCGGGCTGAAGCGCACCTCTCACCGCGTCATGGTCCGACGCAAGCCCCGGCCACCCGTGTACGAGGATCACCCGATCTTCGCCTCTCGCACCGTCCATCCGCGCTCCCTCCCCCCATGCCCCCGCCGAGGCAGTCTATCCACGAGCCTCGTCGACGACGTCGGACAGGCGAGACGCCCGCGGAATCGCCGCTGGCGACCATGCGGATCATCGCCTCAGCCGATGGGAGACAGCAGCGGTTCGCAGCACGTTCACCTTTCGTTGATCGACGAGCTGTCCCGCGTACTCCTCCATGCCTCGGCGTCCGCAGATCCTGGGTACCGCCCGAACGTCTCGGGTCGAATCCTTCTGGGGGTAGCCGTGTCTCGTGAATCCGTGTCGCCGAAGCGGTCCCGATGGTTCCAGCATCTGTATGTCTGGGTGGTCGCCGGGATGCTCGCCGGCATCGTCGTCGGATTTCTCGCCCCGGAGTTCGGGGCGTCTCTCGAGCCGATCGGAGAAGCGTTCATCGCGCTGATCACGATGCTGCTCGGCCCGATCATCTTCTGCATGGTCGTCGCAGGCATCGCCGCCGTCAGTGATCTGCGAAAGCTCGGCGCGGTGGCGATGCGCTCCCTGATCTACTTCGAGGTGGTCACGACGATCGCCATGATTTTCGGGCTCGTCGCTGTCAACGTCGTGCGTCCCGGTGCGGACCTACGGGTGGACCCTGCGTCCCTCGAGGTGTCGGCGGACGCCGCGGAGCGGATCGACGCAGCGCAGGGAATGCGGTGGTCGGACTACTTCACCCCGCTTATCCCGTCGAACATCGTCGAGAGTTTCGCGACCGGCTCGATTCTGCAGATCCTCGTCTTCTCCGTGCTGTTCGGTATCGCGCTCACCGTCGTCGGAGAGCCGGCGAGGGTCGTCGCGCGGGGTGTCGAGCGACTCAGCACCGTGCTGTTCACGATCGTGCGCTTCGTCACCTATCTCGCACCGATCGGCGTGTTCGGAGCGATGGCGTACACGGTCGGCGCCCACGGTGCGGCGGTGATCACCGGACTGCTCAAGCTCATCGGCACGTTCTACGCGACCTCCGCACTCTTCATCGTGATCGTCCTGGGCGGCGCCCTTCTCCTCACCCGCCTGAACCCGCTGCACACCCTGCGCTACTTCCGCGAGGAGGTGCTCCTCGCACTCGGCGCCTCCTCATCGGAGGTCGCCCTGCCGGGAATCATCCGCAAGCTCGAGCGCGTCGGCGTCGACAAGGGCACAGCGGGCGTCAGCGTCAGTGCCGGCTACTCCTTCAACCTCGACGGCACCTCGATCTACCTGTCGCTCACGACGGTGTTCATCGCCCAGGCACTGGGCATCGACCTCGATCTGGGACAGCAGCTGCTCCTGCTGGCCATCATGCTGCTCTCGTCGAAAGGCACGGGAGGTGTGACCGGCGGCGGCTTCGTGATGCTGAACGCGACGGTGGCATCGACCGGTCTCATCCCCGTCGCCGGGACCATGCTCGTGCTCGGCATCGACCGCTTCATGTCGGAATGCCGCGCCGTGGTCAACTCGCTGGGCAATGCCGTCGCCGGTCTGGTGATCGCTCGCTGGCAGGGAGAGATCTCCGCATCCGCGGCCAACGCGATCATGAGCGGCCGGGAGATGCCGGTCTCGGACGATCAGCTCGACGATCCCGCCGCGCGCGGACCGGTTCTGGTCGAGAGGATCTCGCAGTGACCCTGAACCTGCAGCGCCTGCAGACCTTCATCCGCGTCGTCGATCTCGGTGGTGTCACGGCCGCCGCACGCGCGCTGGGAATAGCGCAGTCATCCGTCTCCGCGGCGGTCAGCCAACTCGAGACAGACGTCGCGGCGCGTCTCATCGAACGCGATGCACGACGGTTCCAGGTCACCGATGCAGGACGCACGCTCGTCGATCACGGCCGAGCCCTGCTGGCGAGCGCGGACGAGGTGCTCGACGGTGTCGCCAGGGCCCGCGACGCGCCCGTCGGCGGCATGTTGCGTGCCGGAGCGACCACCACAGCCACCGAACATGCCCTCCCCCGCGCGCTGGCGGGCTTCC
Source organism: Microbacterium sp. Root553 (assembly GCF_001426995.1). Lineage (NCBI taxonomy): Bacteria > Bacillati > Actinomycetota > Actinomycetes > Micrococcales > Microbacteriaceae > Microbacterium > Microbacterium sp. Root553. The sequence goes on from NZ_LMFY01000001.1 coordinate 389,940, forward strand.
TCACGAGCTACCCGGATGTCGATGTCGATGTCGTCGTCGCCCGCACCGAGCACATCGTCGCTCAGGTCATCGACGGTGCTCTGCCGTTCGCCCTCATCGCAGGTGTCAGCGATGATCCGCGCCTCGTCTGCGAGCCGATCGCGATGGAGCAGCAGGCGGTCATCATCGCGCCGGACCATCTCCTGGCCGGCCAGAGGGTCGACCCGGCGACACTGCACGGCACTCGTCTCCTGCTCCGCGAACGCGGATCCGGCACCCGTGAGCACCAGCTTCGACTCGCCGAGCAGTGGCAGATCCCTGCCGCGCAGCACAGCACGCTCACGGGCACCTCCGCGATCCTCGCGGCCGTGTCGCACGGGCTCGGGATCACCTGCCTCTCCCGATCCGTCGTCGAGATCCACCTGCGGGCCGGCGCCGTCGCCGAGATAGAGCTCCCGACCCCGGTTCCGGCGCGCCCCATCTCTCTGATCCGCCGTCCGAACCGCACACCGCACCTGATCGAGGAGCTCTTCCTCGCTCACCTGAAGAAAGGCAGCTCCGTATGAGCACCGTCACCGTCAACGACCGCACCTACACGATCCCAGAGCGCACGACCGTCGTCTTCACCGTCGACGGCGGAGACCCGCGCTACTTCGATGACGCCCTCAGGCGGGACATCATGCCTCGCCTGGCCGCGATGCTCGCGTACGGGGGCTCGTACGCCCTCGGCGCCTCCGAGATGCCCAGCCTCACCAACCCCAACAACATCTCGATCGTCACGGGCGTCTCTCCGGCGATCCACGGCATCCCCGGCAACTACTGCCGACTCCCCGACGGCACGCTCGAACTGCTCAACGACCCTCGATTCCTGCGATCCCCGAGCATCCACGCGGCGTTCGAGGCGGCCGGCGTGCCCACGCTGATGGTGACGACCAAAGACAAGTTGCGCCTGCTGCTCGGCAACGGAGGCGTCCCCTCGGTCAGCGTGGAACGCGCTGCCGGCGCCAGCCTCGCCGCCTACGGCATCGAGGACGTAGAGGAGCTCGTCGGCGAGGCCGCACCCGGCGTCTACGAACCGCGCGCAAGCCACTACGCGATGCGCATCGGCCTCGCAGCTCTGCAGCGCGCCCCGCAGCTGAAGCTGATCTACGTCTCCCTCACCGACCGCGTTCAGCACGCGTCCGCGCCGGGTGAGGAGCTCGCGGACGACTTCTTCATCGAGTTCGACCGGCTCCTCGGCGACTACCTCGATGCGGGATGCCTCGTTGCGATCACCGCCGATCATGGCATGAACAGCAAGCACGATGACAACGGAGAGGCGCGGGTCATCTACCTGGAAGACGCGCTTCGCGACGCGGGCATTCGCATAAATGAGATCGTGCTCCCGATCACCGACCCGTACACCAAGCACCATGGAGCGCTCGGTTCCTTCGCCTGGATCTACCTCGACGACGCCGATCGCGAACGCGCCCGCCAGGCCCTCGCCGCGATCCCTGGCATCGAGGAGGTCTGGGACCGCGAAGCCTCAGCGACGATCTACGAACATCCTCTCGATCGCATCGGCGACCTCGCCGTCACTGCCGCGGCGGACACCGCACTCGGCCGCACCGCGTCCGCCCACGATCTCACACAGCTCCACAGTGCCCTGCGCTCGCACGGCGGCCGCTATGAACAGCTCGTCCCTCTGATCATCAGCGAACCCGTGACGGGACCGCTCGCCGAACGCTATGCCGCGAACGTGCTGCGCAGCCGCGACATCCACGATCTCGTCCTCAACAACACCTGATCGGACAGACGAGTTCGCGAGGTCCGGTCTGAAACGAGGGCGCGTCATCTTCCTGCGCCTGCAGGCAGTGACGGGTTGTGCTGAGCGACGGGCGGGTGAAGCGACCCTCTTCGACGTCATCGATCCCGATCACCGCGAGCTGCAGCCGCCTGAGCCTGACGCGGTCACTCCTCCGGCCAGGAGTGGGCGCTCAGCGTTGACAACAGACACTCCGCGCCTTCTCGATCCACCTTCAACACGATCTCTCGTTCGTCAGAGGGGGGCGCAGACTGGAGCACTGTTCGGCCGCGGTCTGCGCCGGTGAGCAGCGTTTCGACACCGCTGTTCACCGACTCGGTGACGCAGAGCGCACCCGAGAGGATCATCGCGGCCAGCGGGTCGTGCAACGCACACTGGCGAGTTCCGTACACGCCGGCATAGAAGTCCAGGTACGTCTCGAGCATCTGAGCGAGCGTCGCGGGGATGGCTCCCCGCATCGACGCCAGCTCAGTGACATGCTCTGCAGTCAGTGCGTGCCCCATCGTCACGTCGAGCGGTACGATCGTGACCGGCCAGCCGGCTGAGAACACCAGCGCAGCGGCTTCCGGGTCGTTCGAGATGTTCGCCTCCGCGACGGGGCTGACGTTGCCGGGGTGCTCGAAAGCACCCCCCATCACCACTACCCGGCTGATCGCGTCTACGACGTGCGGACGCGACTCGACGACGTCGGCGAGATTGGTCAGCGGCCCGAGGGCCAGCACGGACAGACCCGGGTGCTCGCCGACGAGGTGCTCCAAGAGCGCCACCGCGGATCCGCTTTCCAGATCTCCCGGTGGAAGACGACGGTCGATGTCGCCCATGCCGTCGCGACCGTGCACGTGGGGCGCACCTCCTTGGAACTGCCCGACGCGCGGATGCATGTGCCCGAGTGCGACGGGGATGTCCGGGCGACCCGCGTCCGCCAAGAGATGGAGCGTATTGACGGCAGCCCCCGCGGCTGACACGTTTCCTGAGACCGTGCCGATGCCGACGATCTCCACTCGTGGGTCGGCGATGAGATACGCGATCGCAAGAGCGTCGTCGATGCCCGTGTCACAGTCGATGAAGACGGGCCGAGCAAGTGGTTCAGTCGCCTCACACGGCATAAGAATCCAGCGCCTGGAGTTCCGGCTGCGACCGGTCATCGGCGACGGCAGCAGCTCCGACTGCACAAGCGCGCTGCAGCGCGGAGGAGTATGAGTCACCGCGGGCGATGCCGATCACGAGCGCTGCGGCAAAGGCATCGCCCGCTCCCACAGAATTCCGTACCTCCACGGCGTGCCCCGCTGCGCGCGCGATCTCCGTTCCATGCTCGAACAGCACAGCGCCTTCCGCGCCCAGGGTGACGGCGAGAAGCGGCGCATCATGCAGTTCCGGCAGCTGTGCGAACTCGGTCTCGTTGACGATGAAGAGATCCGTCCTCCGAAGAATGATCGGCGGGATCGCACGCACGGGTGACGCGTTCAGCGCGAACAATCCTGTCGCCTGCATCGCCGCCGCTACGACGACATCATCGCTGACCTCCAGCTGAGCGAGAACGGACTCCCCCGGAGGCACACGGAGCTCGCCGGCGTCGATACTCGCGTTGGCGCCGGGACACACCACGATGGAGTTCTCACCTTTCGCGTCGACGACGATCAGCGCCGTGCCAGTAGCCGCGGTGACGCTCTGCACGGAGGTGATGTCGACCCCTGCCCGCTTGAGCTCAGATCGCATCTCTTGACCGTCGGGGTCGTCTCCCACGGCGCCCAGAAGGCGGACAGAAGCGCCGAGACGCGCGGCTGCGACCGCCTGATTGGCTCCCTTGCCGCCCGCTTCTCGGGTGAGACGACCGTCTCCGACCGTCTCACCCCGTTCGGGCGCCCTGTCCACCCGCGCGGTGAGATCGACATTGATCGCTCCGATGACGGCAAGCTTCACTTGCCCGCTCATACGCGGTCTCCCGTTTGCGACCGACTCGACGCTGCGGCGATGCCCGACACGACCGCATCGGCGACTGCAGCCGCATCGAGTGCGGTCACGATTCGGGTATGGCCCTCCCCAGCGTGGAACCTGCTGATGCCTTCATCGCCATCGCCTCGGAGGATCTCCACCCGACCCTCCGGCGAGAACTCGAAGAGTTCCGGGTGCGTCATGGTCAGCACTGTCACGGGATCATGAGGGACGTTCCATTCCGTGCCCCAGAACTCCCACCACTGGGTGATCTCGGCCTCGATGGTCCGCCCCAGCGGCCCGGACGCACTCATCCGGGCGAGCGCATCTCGGCCTATCTCGATGAGGCGAGTGACCTCCAGTCCCGCGATCGTCATGGGGATGCCGGAGTCGAAGACGATCGATGCCGCTGCGGCATCGCTGCGGAAGTTGTGCTCCGGCTCATCATCGGAGAAGGAACCGCCCATCACCCACAGATGTCGCACGGACGAGACGAACCGCGAGTCCCTCTCGATCGCCGCAGCAATATTGGTCAACGGACCGATGGCCATGACATCAACGGTTTTCGGGACAGCGCAGACCGCGTCGATGAGCTGGCCGACCGCGTCGGTCCCGTCGAGCCGGTGGCGATCGAGGTCGTTGTAGAGCTTCGCCTCGTGTCCCGCCCACCAGACCTCGCGACCCGAGAGCGTTGCGGTCTCGCCCGCATGCACCGGCAGATCGACGCCCGCGATCTCGGCGATGCGCTTGGTCATCCGACCGCGCAGCGTCGTGTCGCCGTAGACCGTGGTGACGCCGATCAGGTCGATACTCGGTGAGCCGAGGATCAGCGCCAGGGCCATCAGGTCATCGACATCCGTTCCGATGTCGGTGTCGAGGATGACGCGGTGGGCTGCAGACATCTGGTGTGTGCCTTTCATGGATCGGGGGCTACTTCAGCCCGGTCGTGCTGACCGACTGGATGAAGTACCGCTGGAAACCGAGGATGATCGCCAGCGGGATGAGGACGAGGACCATCGATGCGGCGAACAGAACGCCGTAGTCGACTTGGAATTGTCCTTGCATGTTCGAGAGGGCGACCGGGCCGAGGATGTGGCCCTCGTCGGTGCCCATCAGGAGCGGCCACACGTAGGCCTGCCACTGGAACAGGAAGAGCATCAGGCCCGCGCCGATGAGTGCGGGGCGCGACAGCGGCAGATAGATGCGGGTGAAGATGCCCCACCAGCCGAGGCCGTCCAGACGTCCCGCCTCGACGAGCTCCTCCGGTATCGCGAGGAAGAACGTCCGCAAGAGGAAGATCGCCATCCCGTTGCCGATACCCGGGAGGATGAGGCCGAGGAAGGTGTTCTGCAGCTGCCAGTCCCGGAACATCGCGGCGAGGGGTATCGCGATCGCGTCGAAGGGGATGAGGAAGGAAAGGATGACGACCGAGAAGAGCGCCGCCTGTCCCCGGAACCGGAACGCCGAGAGGCCGAAGGCCGCGGTGGCGCACACGATGAGACCGACGATGACGGTCACGACACTCACGAACAGCGAGTTGAGGATCGCCCGGCCGAGATCGCTGTCGAGCAGCGCGGCGTAGTTGTCCAGCGTGGGGGTGGTGGTGAAGAACGTCTGCCACTGCAGCGGATTCAGATAACTGAAGGTCTCCGAGCCGGGGCGGAGAGAATTGACGAACGTCCACCACAGCGGGATGAGGAACGCGATGCCGACGGTAACTGCGAGGAGGGTCGACCAGATGAGCAGGATCGTCTGGCGCGAGAAGCTCCGTCGCGTCGAGGTCATCGTGGTCATGACTGGTCCTCCGTCTTGAGCAGGCGGAACTGCGCGGCGACGATCACGACGGTGATGAGCACGAGGATGACGACCTCGGCCTGCGCTTTGTTGATGTCACCGAAGGTGTACGCCCGCGTGTAGAGATCGTGCATCAGAAGGTTGGTGGAGCCGTTCGGTCCGCCCTTGGTGAGGATCTGCACCGGAGCGAAGACGAGGAAGTTCGACACGGTGTCGGCCACGAGCACGAAGGCGAGCGGTCTGCGCAGCAGCGGGAGCGTGATCGACCAGGTCTGCCGCCACCAGGAGGCTCCGTCGAGGGATGCCGCCTCGTAGTACGAGGCAGGGATGTCGTTGAGGCCTGCGATGAGGAACATCATCCAGTACCCGACGCCGATCCACGACAGCAGGATCATGATCGACAGCAGGGCTTGGTATGGCGAGGTGAGGAATGGCTGCGGGGGTATGCCGATGACCGCGAGGAACCCGTTGGCGAGTCCATCCGGGCGGTAGATGACACTCCAGACGACGGCGGAGACCGCGGGCGGCACGGCGATGGGGAGGATCACCATCGAGCGCCAGAACTTCGAGCCGGCCGCTCGGCGGGTGAAGAGGATGGCGAGGAGGAACGCCGCCGCGATCTGAAGAGGGTTGATGATGACCGCGAAGAGAAGGGTCACGGCCAGGGAGTTCTGGAAGTCGGCGTTGGCGAAGAGTTCGAGGTAGTTCCCGAGCCCGACGAAGGAGGTTCCCCCCAGCAGTGTCGTCCGAGACAAGCTGTCGACGAGCGCGACGCCGGCCGGCGCCAGTCTCAGCAGCAACAATGCGACCAGTGCGGGCAGGAGGAAGAGCAGGGCCACCCCGGCCACGCTCCTTCTCCGACGTCGCCCGCCCGCCCCGTGGGTGCGGGAACTGTCGTCGACAGTTTCCGCACCCCTTGTCATGATGCTCATTGCAGCTGGCTCCAGGCATCCTCGATCTGCGTCTGCGCCTGCTCGAGACGCTCCGCTGCATCGGCACCGTTGCGGATGTCCGCGAAGGCCTTGTTGATGAGCGACTCGAACTGGACGTACCCCACCGATACCGGGCGAGCGACGGCGGTGTTGTCGATCTCGAAGGAGATGAGGTCCCCGACACCGACGCCGTGATCTCCTGCCAGGCCCTCGAGCGTGGGCAGATACTCCGCGGCCGCCTCGGAGTTCGCGGGGATGATCGTCGTCGCCGCTGTGGTGGCGAGACTTCCGGTCGGGTCGAGAGCGGCGAACTCGAGGAACTCCTGCGCAGCAGTCTTGTTCTTCGATGCGGTGTTGATGCCCCACGACCATGAGCCTGTGGGAGTCACCTCTGCTCCGCCTTCGAAATACGGGTGCGGGGCGATGCCCCAGTCGAACGTCGCGTTGGCGGCGAATCCGCCGACGTCCCATGGACCGCCCACGAAGAACGCGACCTTCTGGTCGGTGAAGACGGCACTCGTCTGGAATCCGCCGACGCCGCGAGGCGACAAACCCGATTCGAACGACTCCGCGTACCAGGACAGCGCCTTCTCCCAGCCGTCGTCGGTGACGTCGAGGTCGAGCATCTCCGGTCCTGAGATGCCAGAGCCACCCCCGGCGGATTCGATGAGGGGCTGCAGCTGGTAGTACGCCTCGACCTGTTCCAGCAGAAGGCCGGACTCGGCCCCGGCCTCCTGGGCTGCGCGTGCGGCGTCGACCGTCTGCTCCCAGGTCCACCTCTCCGCCGGATCGGCGGAGGGCCCTTCGATACCCGCTGCGGCCAGAAGATCCTTGTTGTAGAACATCATCTGCGTCGAGTTCCAGATCGACAGCGCGTACATCTTGTCGTCGTAGATGTTGATGTTGTACTGCGCCTCAGACGTCGCCTCCTTCGCGTCGTCTTTCAGGGCGCTCAGGTCCTCCAGGAAGCCCTGCGCCGCCATCTGCGCAAGGTTCGGCTGGTCCACGGCGAACACGTCGATGGTGTCATCCTTGGCCGAAAGCCGCTGCTGGAGTGTGCTCGCGTACTGGTCGAAGGGCACCTGCGCATACTCGACCGTGATATCCGGGTGGCTCTCTTCGAACGCGGCGATCACCGGGGCGAACGTCTTGGGGTCTTCGGGTCCCAGGAACCTGACGACACCCGACGCGTCTTCGGAGTCCTGCGAGCCGGCGTTTGAGCCCGAGCAGCTCGACAGCGCAAGGGCGGCAACGCCCAGCCCGGCGATCAGGGCGATGTGTCGCTTCATCTGCTTTTCTCCTTCGAACATGCATGAATCTATGCGGTTAGACGATGCGGTTAGATGGACTATAGCGGCTGATTGCATCCGAATCAAGAGAGGTCAGCATGCGCGCGATGCTACGCTGACCTCTCGATATCTAACCGCTTAGTGGAGGGGGAACACGTGGTCACTGCGAAGGACGTCGCGGATCGGGCGGGCACCTCGACGGCGGTCGTCAGCTATGTGTTCAACAACGGCCCCCGCAACGTGGCGCCGACCACCCGCGAGAAGGTGCTGCTCGCCGCCACCGAACTCAACTATCACCCCAATGCGCTTGCTCGCGCGCTGAGTTTCGGTCGAACCCTTTCGGTCGGGCTGATCGTGCCCGACATCGCCAACAGGTTCTTCGGCGAGCTCGCCCGCGCGCTCGAGGAGGCAGCGGCCACCCATGGCAACCTTCTCCTGATCGGCGACTCCGGGCTCAACCTCGAACGGGAGCAGTCACACGTGGCGGCCTTCGTCGAGCGGCGGGTCGACTCGGTGGTCATGGTGTCCCTTTCCGATACACCAGATCTCCGCCCGTTCACCGAAGCAGGTATCCCGATCGCTGTCCTGCATCCCGTCGATCCCGGACAACAGACATCGTCGATATCGATCGACTACCGCGCTGCAGCGCAGGCGGCGACCGCACACCTTCTCGAGCACGGGTACCGCTCCATCGCGCTCCTCAACGGTCCACACGAATCGGCAGGCTCCCGTCAGCACCGCGAGGGCTTCTTCCGGGCGGTCCAGGCGCATGAGCAGCCCGTGGAGACGGTCGAGCTCCAGACCGAGATATCACGGGCCCACGCCGCTCAGGTCGCGCTCGACATCCTCGCTCGCCCTTCTCGACCCCGCGCCTTCTACTGCTCGACCGACGAGCAGGCGCACGGCGTCATGTTCGCCTGCCACCGCCTCGGCCTGGCCATCCCCGACGACATCGCCGTGACCGGATTCGACGGCACCGAGCACTCCGCCTACACCTTTCCCCCGCTGACAACCGTGCGCCAGCCGGTGGCCGACATGGCAGAGCGCGTGCTCACACTGCTGGCGAAGCGAACGGAGACCCCGGTGCATGAAACTGCATCGTTCGAACTCGTGGTCCGCGAGTCCTGCGGAAAGCACGACGAGAAGCTGGTCCAGGTCACGATCGCTCAGCGGCCCGACAGTTGATAGATCAAGGCGCCTCCCGCACTGTGGTCACTCGTTCCCGAGCCAGCTCTTGATCGTTGCAGCGACGCGGTCAAGATCAGATTCGAGCAGGAAGTGTCCGCCGTCAATGAGCTCGACGCGAGCGTTGGGGGCGTCGCGGGTGAACGCCCTGGCGCCGGCGGCGTCGAAGATCTCGTCGTTGCGCCCCCAGATCGCAAGAACAGGCACGTGGGAGGTGCGGAGCCAGGCCTGCACCGCGGGGTAGAGGTCTCGGTTGGTGGCGTAGTCGCGGAAGAGTGCCAGCTGCACGTCGTCTTGTCCGGGTCGGGCGAGGAGCGCGAGGTCGTGCTCCCATGCGTCCGGGTCGACGGTGGTCGGGTCCGGGACGCCGTGGGTGTACTGCCATTCGACCGCTTCCCGCCCGAGGGCGGGACGGAGCGCGTCACGCGTCTCGGCGGTCCGTTCGGCTGCGTCGGCCCAGATCGGGTTCCAGAAGCTCGGCACGAAGCCCTCTTCGTACGCGTTGCCATTCTGAGAAATGACCCCGACGACGGCAGCAGGGTCGGCAAGGGCCAGGCGCCAGCCGATAGGGGCGCCGTAATCCTGGACATAGATCGTGTACTGCGTCACCCCGAGGGTGGAGAGGAACCGGGCGGTTACTCGTGCGAGTGCCTCGAAGGTGTACTCGAACTCGCCCACCGAGGGCGCAGAGGAGCGTCCGAACCCGATGTGGTCCGGAGCGATGACGCGGTAGTGGTCGGCCAGTGCCGGGATGAGGTGCCGGAACATGTGGGAGCTGGTCGGGTATCCGTGCAGGAGCAGGAGCACGGGGGCGTCGGCAGGGCCGGCTTCGCGGTAGAAGACGTCGAGCCCGTCGATGGAGACGGTGTGGTGGTGGACAGTGACCATTGCTAACCCCTTTAGATTGTTTTACTGGTTAGCAAGACGCTAACATAGATTCATGACGCCAGGCGTCGCGAGAGAATGGAGAAGAGATGCTTCGAGACGAGGAGCTGCTGCTGGCCTTGCTCAATAGCGCGCCTGTCATCGAGGGCGTGCCAACAGACGGTCTCGAAGGAGCAGCCGGGCGAGAGCTCGCGCGCAGTTGGGGCGGAAAAGGGTCCGCGGATGAGCTAGCGCTCCTGACACGAGTGCGACGGGCGTTACAGACCATCGTCCGCGAAGATGATGGAACAGCTGTTGGCGAGCTCGCGGGCGTCCTCGACGATGCCGTGCGGACGCCGCGCATAACCCCGAGTGGCGTGGTCTGGGAACTTCACGTTCCCGAAGACGACCGCCTTGTGGCGGGGGTCGTGCTGGCCTGGTCGAACGTCATCACAGAGTTCCCCGGTCGCCTCCGTGCATGCGCGAATGACGAATGCACGCAGTTTCTCGTCGATCACAGCCGCCCGGGCACCGCAAAGTGGTGCTCCATGGCGGTCTGCGGCAACAGGATGAAGGCGCGCACGCACGCGCGCCGTGCCAAGAGCTGAACAAAGGTCCCCGCGAAGCCATTCGCCTCCCCGCGCTCGAGCATGCAGCGAGCTCGCGTCCGCCTTCGATCGAACGCGGAGGACGGGATCAGGCCACCCAGGCGTCGAAGTGTCGCTCGCCCAGTCGGCGATGCTCCTTCAGCGCCAAGGTCCCCTCTCGGACTTCGACGACGCGCCCTTCGAGCTCACGACCGCAGAGATCGACAACCACGCGGGTTCAGAGATCGCGCGGAGTTGACAGCGGTGTCGAACGCGTCCGGATCGTTGAGGGCGCGGGCGAGGATGATGCCGCCCTGAACAGTAGCGATCAGTTGAAGCGCGCGCGAGCGGGACTCCGATGCTCCCGTGGCATCCAGAGCGGCAGTGAGCACGTCGACCCATTCCGTGAAATAGCCGCGCACGGCCTGATCGAACCGGTCGCGTTCTCGACCGACGGCGAATGCGCCGGGGAGACACACCCGCCGACCGGAGCGGAAGTAGGCCCGCACCTCACCGAACATGGTGTGGATGCCCTGACGCGCGTCCTCCTTGCTGGTGCTGGTGGCGCGCAGCGGCGCGAAGATCCGCTCGTCGAACCACGCCTGGATGTCGGCGAGGACCGCCGCGGCCATCTCTTCCTTACCCCCGGGAAAGAAGTGGTAGAGGCTCCCGCGGCCGAGGCTGGACGCGTCCTGAAGAATGGCCATACTCGCCCCCTCGTACCCGTGCTCGCGGAACGCTTCTGCCAAGAGTGGGATCACGGCCTCGCGCGTCGTCGAGGGCTTGGCCACGGCCGCTATATGCCCAACTCAGTCAGTCCCGGGTGGTCGGCCGGTCGCGGGCCGAGGGGCCAATGGAGGAGCCGGTCGGTCTCGTCGATCGGAACGTCGTTGATCGCCGCAAGCCGGCGACGCATCAGACCGTGCTCGTCGAACTCCCAGTTCTCATTTCCGAACGAGCGGAACCACTGCCCAGCTGCATTGTGAGACTCGTAGATGAAGCGGACAGCGATCCGGTTGCCCTCGTATGCCCAGACTTCTTTGATGAGCCGGTAGTCCAGCTCCCGGCTCCACTTCTCGGTGAGCAGCGTCACAATTTCGGCGCGTCCGCTCACGAACTGGTCACGGTTCCGCCAGGCGCTATCGACGGTGTAGGCCAGAGAGACTCGCTCGGGATCTCGGGTGTTCCAGGCATCCTCGGCCGCTCTCGCTTTGTGTGCTGCGGTCTCTGCCGTGAAGGGGGGAAGGGGCGGACGGGCGTCCATGAGTCGCTCCTCGATGTCACCACCGGCTCTTTACCGATTGGTACAGAGCGTACTCGATCGATCAGTGCGACGATCTCGAGGGAGCGACGGCGACCGGATGTCGTCGATACCGAGCATGCAGCGGCTGACCGCAACGGAACGTTCTTTTGCGGCGGGGAGGATCGGCCCGAGGCGCTGAGCGCGGAGTTGCACCTTCCGTAGCGTCATGTGGTGCAGTGGATGCATCCCGTCCACCGAGGAAAGGCTCCACACATGTTCTCGTCATTCATCCCCCCTCGCCGAGTCGCGATCGGGGATGCCGCGACCTTTGTCGGCACCACTCCGCGGGCGATCCGTCACTACCACCAGATCGGTCTGCTTCCGGAGCCCGAGCGCGGGAGCGATGACCGCCGCCGCTACGGCTACGACGAGATGATCCGACTGCTGTGGATACGACGCATGGCCGACGCCGGCATCGCCCTCGATGACATCCGCGACGCTTTCACGTTCGCACCCGACGCTACCCACAGCGACAACGACAGCGCCGTCGACGTCGCGCGCATCCTGGACCGGCTGGAGGAGTCCCTCGTCGCCCGGCAGGCCGAGATCGAGCAGCAGCGGACCGCCGTGCAGCGAATGCGTGCGCAGGGCAGCCGATTGGGCGTGCTCTCCGATGTCGTGAGCGACCGCCTCGCAGACCTACCCGAGGACGCCCTGCGGCAGGACGACCTGGACACCCTGCTCGTGACCGAGCGGATCTTCGGCGCCCCCGTCGCGTCCGTTCAGGCATCGCGTTTCATCGCCCTGGCCACTCACCCAGACCTGCGAGAAGACTCTGACCGCATCAACGCCGCCGAAGAAGCTCTCGACGACTCGGTCGCGATCGACGACCCCCGCGTCGCGGAGGTGGCCGCCGACCGACACGCCTTCGAGACCGCCCTCCGCACGGTCATCGAGAGCGCCGGCCTGGCCCAGGCCGACCACGCCCGGCTCGACACCTGGGACGAGGCGCACCCCGCTGCCGCCGATACCGGTGCGTCGCGCGGGTCGACGACCCTCGCCGAGGCCGTCCGAATGATGCCCTACGACTTCTCCCCCGCACGCTGGCGGTGCATGGAACTCGCCCTGGAGCTCGACCTAGCCGAAACGACCTGAGTCATCGGCTTCCCAGCCAGCCGAAATGAGCGCACAGCGACCGCTCCGAAAAGGCCTTCGCGGGTGAGCAATAGGCATCGGCGGGCCGAAAGGCCACAACAGCCGACGTCTCCGCCACACGCCTCGCGGAGGAATTCGTAGCTCGCATGCGCTCGCCGCTTCACCCTCTCGTAGGTATCGGTCACGCCACCCCGGCACTCGGCCGCCCACCCAGCTCCGGCAGTCAAGCGGATAGGGCGTTGCCCGTGTTCGAGTGTTCGACGCTGAGCGGCGAGGTGGCGCGAGTTCTGCGGCGAACACGACGAGAAGGCGATCCCGACGAGCTGACCTCCGGCCGCTCGCCGATCTGCGCGGGGCGATTCGAGTGCGCCGCGATCCGCCTGCCGTGACCAGTAGGCTGATCGTTCGTCGATGAACGGGGAGGCCAACGTGGATTACGGCGACAAGCTCTTCTGGCTCTCGGTCGTGATCCAACGGAAGTACGCGCAGGTCTGCGCCGAGTTCGATCTGACCCCCTCGCAGGCCACTCTGATCTGCGCGGTCAGGAACACGCCGCGGCAGATGGCCGACCTCGCCGCGTCGTTGGGCATGACCAAGAACGCTCTGAGCCAGCTGGTCGATCGCACCTCGCGGCTCGAGTTGGTCACCAGGGCGAGCTCAGAGCAGGACGGACGGGTCGTGATGCTCAGCACGACGCCTGCGGGGAAGCTTCTCGCCGAGGCCGTGTTCGCCGAGATCTCCCGGCGCCTCCCCGAGATCGCGAAAGACCTGGACGCCGACGACCAGCGCGACTTCGCGCGAGTGGCCACCGCCATAGCGGACACCTCCCCCCTGTCACCATCGACCTCGAATCCGACCGTCGCACAGTAGAGTTCGCAAGCCTTCACCTTGACCTAGTTCATGGCATGAACTAGTTTTATTCATGCCATGAACTAGTGAAGGGTGGCAGCGATGAGCACACGGACGACCGGCAAGATCGCAGTATTCGGCGCGACCGGGCACCAAGGTGGGGCGGTGGTCGACGCCCTGCTGGACAAGGGGGCTCCCGTGCGGGCGCTCGTCCGCGATCCGCGGTCCGACCGCGCTCGCGCGCTGGCCGCCCGTGGCATCGAGTTGGCGGTCATCCGGACCGATGACTCCGGGTCGTTGGTCGGCGCACTGACGGAGGTCGAGGCGTTCTCCTTCATGACCCCGGAGGCCAACACCCTCGAAGAGGTGGAGGCCGAGATCCGGATCGGAACCGCGCTCGTCGACGCGGCGGCTGCGGCTCGCGTGCCGCACGTGGTGTTCAATTCTGTCTTCGGCGCGGACCAGGAGTCGGGTGTGCCGCACCACGACTCGAAGCGCGCGATCGAGCAGCACCTGACCGAGTCCGGCCTCAGAGTCACGGTGATGCGACCGACCCCGTTCATGGAAGTGATGTCGCCGAGCCTGGAGAACGGAGAGATCGTGCTGCGGCTGCCGTTGCCGGAGGACGTCGCCGTGAAGATGATCTCGCTCAGAGACATCGGCCGGGTGGCCGCCGCGCTCCTACTGGGGGCCGCGGAGGCGCCCGGCGGCGCCGTCGAGCTTGTCGGCGACGAGCTGACGGGCCCTCAGATGGCCGCGGCGTTCGGCGCGCACGCCGGGCTGCCGGCACGGTACGAGGCCGTCCCGGTGAGCATGCTTCCCAGCGAGCTCGACCGGGCGATGTTCCGACAGTTCGCGAAGATGGCAGAACACCCGTCGGACCTCTCGGTGGTGCGTGCGTTCGAGCCCGCCGCCCTCGACTTCGCCGGGTGGATCCGGTCCACCGGGTGGAGCGCTGGCCTGCACCCCGAGAACTGATCACTGGTTCGTCTGACGAAGCTCCGACTCCCATGGCAGATCGGCTCCGGGGCGCGAGACGGTGATCGCCGCAGCGCACACAGCATCGTGTCCGACGCGCTCGAGCACCCGTTGTCCCAGCCCCTCGGCTTCCGTGTTCGAGCACCGATCGGATCGACGAGGCCATGAAGGTGTCCCCCGCGCCGATCGTATCGACGGCCTCGACGAGCACCGGGGGGATCTCCACGTGCGCAGTGGAGTTGGCGATGACGGCTCCACGGTCTCCCCGCGCCACCGCCACGAGTGACGGCCCGAGCGCGAGCACGGCGTCGACCACCTGATCGACGCTGTGCTCCGGATACAGCCTCTTGCCACCGGAACGAGCGACGTCATCGTCGCCCTTGTACCCAACACGACGTTCGGCGCCAACTTGCAAGACGTCGTCGATGTTCTCACTGCGGAACTCGCTCGAGTCGGCCTGACGCTCGTTCTGCGTTTCTCGAGTTCGCCAGTCGAACTGCTCGAGCACTTCATCACCACGATTCGGCCGCGTGCGGTGATCGCGCCCTTCGTCGCTGCCACTGCTGCGGAGCGAGAGTCCATAGAAGCGAGCGGCGTCACCCTGATCGATCTCGCCGCAGCAGAAGATGTGAATTATCGCATCGGTCGACTCCAAGGGGAGCACCTCGCATCGAAGGGCTACCAGAACCTGGTGTATGCGCACCTGCACGACGCACGTCTTGACGTCTACGGCGACAGCCGGGAACGAGGACTCGCCGACTACTGCCGAGAGAGCGGGCGTGCAGCGCCGAAGTCGATTCGACTGTCCGTCGACCTTCTCGATGCGGTATCCGTCTTGAGCGGACTTCCCCGCGGAGTGGCCATCGCCTGCTACAACGATGATGTGGCGGTCGCGCTCCTCGCCGCTGCACGAGAAATCAAGCGCCGCGTTCCTGAGGTTGTCGCCCTGTTGGGGGTGGACGCGACGCGGATTGGCGCGCTGATGGCCCCCCGCCTCACCACCATCTCGGTTGACACGACGATCGCTCTACAGGCACTGGTCCACGACATCGTGAGCCGGTTGTCCAGTTCTGCCGCCGCCGACTCCCTCAACGATCTTCTCGCGCTCACCGTCATACCGGGGGGATCCGCGTGACGGCTCAGATCCTCGAGAGACGGCCGCCCGGCGCGCAAGCAACCATCGCGTTGATCGCATCCGCACCGCTCTTCACGGGCATATGCATGAGCTCGCTGAAGAGCCCGGCACCACCGCTCCAGCCACACGCAGGACCATTCCCGCTCACACGCGGCTGGACCGTACGAGACAGCGGGTAAGCGCTGGCTGTGTTTCCGCCCCGTGGCACCCGGGAAAGCACCACTGCAAAGTCACGAGCGGCAAACACGGGGTGCAGCGACTGAGCGCGATGAGCATCGTCTGCGTGGTACGTCAACCTCGCTGGCGGAGGGCGAAGCCTTCGAGGTCACGGTGACGGTGGGATTTGAGCCCAGATCGAGTCACCGCGTTGACAACGACGCGCCCCGCCGTCCCCCCCGCACACCTCCGAAATCTGCACCAAAAATGCACCACGCCCCACCCCAGATACGGAAAAGCCCCCGATTTCTCGGGGGCTTCCATGGCGGTGACGGTGGGATTTGAACCCGCTGTCGACCTTCGCCTCCACAGCTAAGCCGCCTAGTGGTGTGGGCACTCACGCAACTCCGGTGCACTGGAGGGCCTCGCCACTACAGCGCATCCGACGGCCTCTCCGCCCGGCGGTTCAAGTGGCGGCCAAGACCTGACCTGATCGTGGAACTGCGCGCAATCAGATGGAGTACATGATCTTCCGGCAGTGATCGATCGAGGTTCCCATCTTCACGGTAGACCGGCGCGATCATTTCCGTGAGCGCGCGCGAGTCGAGGCCGTTGGCGACACCGTAGCTCATTCGAATCAAGATTCCGGCCAATGCGCGGCCGGTCAGCTCTGTTGCCATGACTTCGGTCATTCTTGGCGAGCACAAGGCACTCACCACATCCAACAAACGCGGCAGACCCTCGATCTCGTCTCTCAAGCTGAGTTGATTCGTGGAGCGGTTACGGGGGTGCCACCAGGAGTTGATGACCTCTCGGGCAATTGCTGCGAGCGCGGTTCGATGTCCGATCGCGATGGGATGCAGCCAGCGGTCGAGTCGCCTCTGAGCTTTCAGTTGAGCCGCCCGCCCGGACACGTCGATATCGAGGCCATTCGCGTGCCAGCGCTCGTGCTTCACGCAGATCGGGCCAGTCAGCCGTTCCACGAGCACGAGTTCTCCTGCGGTGCAGCGGCGGCACAACGACAGGAGTCCACGACGCGAACCGTTGCAGAAGGTGCAGGCGCGCACCCAAAGCGTTGGATCGTGTCTGCACATGGACACAAACTCTCGGCTCCGACGAACGAGAGAACCCGGAGGCAGACCGCCAAGAGCTTCAACCAGCCGCGGAATCGACTGCGGCCTCACGGCCGTTCCTATCCGGGGATACTGCTCGAACAGCGATCGCCACATCAGGTGTTCGGCAACGCAGTTTGCCGCGCACAACCGCGTGAAGTAGCTAGTGGTCGCCTCGGCGGGATAACAGATCACACGTACCGGAAGTGCGTTCATCGTCGATCACCCATGACTCGCCTGCGTCGCTCCACTTCGCGATCGAACTCCGAAGTGTCGAGTCGTTCCGCGCCAGAGTCGATGGCCCTGAAGGCGGAAAGCTGAAGCATGTCCTTGAGGGGACCTATCTCCCCTCCAGTGAGCCAGTGCAACGACTTCGCGACCTCGAGGATGCTTCCGGGCTTCTGCTTGAGCAGGCAGAGAGAATCTTCCAACGCGAGTAAGAGATCGCCCCAGTCAGACTGCCCCTGAGCGCTCGTGATAGTGAAGGGCGATGCGGTGAAAAGCTCAAACCTCTTGCGTATCTGCCCTTCACGAGACCCGGACAGCAGGCCAGTCGCTTCGACAGCGATACCGGCGTAGACAAAAGTACCTCCGCACCGCTCGGAAAGCTGCTTGAGCATGTCGGATGCCTCTAGATTCTGCCGGTACTGCAAATCGAGGTGGTGGACGTCATCGATGAGGATCAACTCGGTTCCGCAGCGCCGAATCGCGTTGGCGACCATCTCAAGCAGCGAGTTGTAGGTCGTCCGGGCAATGGTGGGGAGCGCAAAGAACCGTACGAACTCGAGCAACATGGCTTTCGCTGTGCACTGCGCCGGCACCATTACGTACATCACGGGGATTCGCCCATCCGCAGTTGATGACCGACCCATCAGACGCCGACGCAGTTCGTGCTCCTTGCCAATCTGCAGCAAGGTCGTCGTCTTCCCCTGCCCGGGCTCGCCTGACAGGATCAGACCAAGTTTGCCGACCTGGCGGTGCGGGTTGAGGTATACCCGCTCACGAACAGCTGATTGGAAGGCCGCGTACTGAGGAGTCTTCACAAACGCCCCAGCCTGTGAATACCTAGCCCGCGCCTCGTTGTAGATCCACCGCTCGGAGGAAGGCATCCTCCGCAGCGCCGGAGGGGTGATCCTTGCGGGTCGTTCGTACGTTGAGTCAACGAACTCCCTCCACCCTTCGCTCGTGGTGATGTCCATGAACGCCTATCCCTCCGACTCTTCGGACGGTTCCGCTATCAACTCAAATCCACCCCGATTCGGCCAGGGTTCGTTCTCGCGGACGCTGTCCACGCCTCCTGCTAGACCGGCGATCACTTCCGTTCGTTCCTCAGCGGGCGCGTTACCTGCCGTGAGGTGCATTGGGTCCGCTCGTGCCGCAGAAACGCGCGCTGATCTCGAACCCGAACCCTTCGGGTTCCCTCGCGTAGAGAAGTCCAGGATTGCCCCCGCCAGATGAGGGTCAGGCGTTGCAACACCCGTCGCTCTGTACTCTTCACGAGCAAGCCGCCAGACTTCGCCGAGCATCGGCATGCGATGAATCTCGTTGGACCAATGCAACGGGATGAACTCGCCATCCGCATCGAGCCAGACCACGTGCAGGTTGTACGGATCGACACGAATCGACCACCGCCCGCTACCTTTTCTTGAGTCGGACACCCTCCTCCGATACAGATCAAGGCGCGACGAGTCGTAGACCCGATGGTCGATCGTCACCCCGTAGCGGTTGATTCGGCGTTTGACCGTAGGAAGCAGCGCGATGAAGTCCTCGCGTGTCAACGGGATATGCAGCTCGGGCACTCGACGCCGATACGCTCGGCACATCTGGTTTGGGGAGAGCGCGACGGTCGTTTCAAGCGGATCTCTCAGGCTGCTGTGGACCTTGTTTTGCCAGACCACTGCGATCCAATCTTCGAGAAGCTCTTGCATCTGCGCGATCGTGAGGAGCTGATCTGAGTTATGGGAGACGTCCTTTCCACGGTGCTCAACACTTCGGCCGGTGTAACCGCGGACGTGGCTGAGGAACATCGTGTTGATCGACTTAAATGTCCGTTCGACGTGAGGCTTGTCGGTGGGAGTGTGCGTTGAAGCCGTGATGGTGCCGATTGTCAGATGCTCACAGGCGGCAAGGAAGTGTGCGGACAGATAGTTGCTACCGCGGTCAGTGGTGATCGTCTCGGGGAAGATGAACGGCTGTTGATTACGCAGTCGCTCAAACTGCTCTTGATCCAGCAGAGCGTCCTCGACCCACGCTGTAGAGATGAGTCGCCGCGTTTCTTGCGCGCCTTCAGGACGACGTGAGTACGGTGCGAGCGCTCTCGCAAGCACAAGGAGCTGAACCCGGTTCGGTGGACACGGGTTGTGTGTTGAATTATGCCGCGATAGCGGCGTGATGGGTGTTCTCGAACTCGAGTGGTGAGACGTCTCCGATGCCGGAGTGGCGGCGTTTCGGGTTGTACCAGGCCTCGATCCATTCGAAGATCGCCTGCCCCAGTTCGTCTCGGCTTTGCCAAACGTGCTGGTCGAGGAGTTCGCGTTGCATCGTGGACCAGAACGACTCCATGAGTCCGTTGTCGACGCTGGACGCGACCCTGCCCATCGATCCGAGCAGCCCGGCTTGGCGGAGCCGGTGCCCGAACACCCACGAGGTGTATTGGGATCCGCGGTCCGAATGGACCACGGTTCCCGGCTCGGGTTTGCGTCGCCACCTTGCCATGTCGAGCGCATCGACAACGAGCTCTGCACGGATGTGATCGGCGATCGCCCACCCGACCACGCGACGGGAGAACACGTCCACGACGGCCGCGCAGTAGACCTTCCCGGTCTTCGTCGGATGTTCCGTGATATCGGTGACCCAGAGCTTGTTCGGGCCGTCCGCGACGAACTGGCGTTTCACGAGATCCTCATGCGGTGCCGGCAGCGGGCGGACCTTCCCGCGTTTGCGGCGGTGGCTGATCCCAGCGATCCCCGCCAGACGCATCAGCCGGGCCACCCGCTTCTTCCCGCATCGGATCTGCAACCCGAGCCGCAGCTCCGCGTGCACGCGCCTCGCGCCGTAGCTGGTTCGGGAGTCCCTGTGAACGCGGACGATCGTGACCGTCAGCTCCTCGTCCACCCGTGCTCGCTCCGACGGAGGGCGACTCTTCCACGCGTAGTACCCCGACCGCGAGACCCGCAACACCCGACAGGCAAGGGCCGCGTCTATCCCGGTGGCGACGAGGCGATCGATCACCGGGAAGACCCTTTTGGGCCGACCACCTCCCGCGCGAAATACGCCGACGCCTGCCGGAGGATCTCGATCTCCGCGGCCTGAACCCGGTTCTCGCGCCGCAGCCGGACCAGCTCGGCGCGTTCATCCGAGGTCACGCCTTCCTCGACGCCCTCGTCAACGTCGGCGATCTTCATCCACCGGCGCAGACACGACTCGCTGATCCCCAGATCGGCCGCGAGCTGCGCCACCGGCTTCTCCTTTGACCGCGCGAGCACGACCGCCCTCCGACGAAACTCCACCGGGTGAGCTGCAGGCATGATGACTCCTTCACGAACGACTCTCGCCGCTCAGATCAGGTGTCCACAAGACCGGGTTCAGCTCCCAACGACTAGGTCGACGCTCTTAGTGCCCTCCGGTCGAAGGACCGCAGACAGTATCGACCGCGTGGCAACGTCGATGAGAATTGTGAGCTCCGGGCGAGCGATCGTGGTTTCATCGATCCGCACGAGGACATCCAACGTCGTTGAATCGATCTGAGTCTGTTCTCCAGGGCGTAGCGCTTGGCGGCTCTTGAACGAGCGGCTGTGCCGGAGGGAAAGTGATTCTCTTGTCTTGGCAGAGCCGAATGAGCCGCGGCCGACGTCCTCTGCTTTCAGAATGCGATGGAGCGTGGCTCGACTGGGCAGTTGAACTTCCGCTCCATATTTCTGATGGGTCAGTCGTTCGATTCTGCGGATCAAGGCATCCTTGCTGATCGTGGATGCGGCCGCGCGCGAGTCCAGCACCTCATTGATCACCTCGACGACACGCGGATCCGTACGCCCAATTCCGGCAGATCTACCTGATGACGGCTTTCTACCGTCGACCAGTCCGGGCAAGCCATAACGCTCGAACTCCTCCAACCGCCGATACACGGTTCGTGGGGAGACGGTGCTCCCCAGGCGAGCGGCCGCCTCCCTCGCCGCGTCAAGAACGGCGGCCTTCTTCGTCACTCCACTCTGAACCGCATCGTCCATCGCCTTCAATACGTGCCACCAGGTCTGCGCTGCTTCGTCCTCGATCACCTCATCTCTGAGTTCCCGCAGATCAAATCGAGTTGCCAACCGGGAACTGAGGCCGGCACTCCGTTCCAGCTCATCGCGCGAGACCTCCAGCTCGACGCCGTCGCTTGAGCGCAACACTGCGAAGGTCGGGCTGATGACCATTACTTCGTAGTCGACAGATCGCCAAGAGATCCATGAACCAGCGCGCTGCCTCATTCGACTGACCGCCGAGTCAGCCGCGTCGCGGGTGTCAGAGGCAGTTCAAGGTCGAACTCGAGGTAGCCGCTCCACAACAGCCAGTAGCAGCGTTCGATCCCCCTGCCGTCCCAGTCGAGGTTCTTGCTCACGTGGTCGACTGTTCCGACATCGCCAACAGGAAGCGATAGAGGCGAGTCGAGGTCCCAGCGCGGATCGCGATAGCGCGACAAGAATCGTAGGTTCGCATCGCGCACCACCGAGTCGAGTGCATACACGGTGTACGACCACCCAAGCCGAGCGCAAAACTCCGCTGTTCGATCGAACTGAGCGCGTGCCACGTCGTCGATGCGTTTCAAAGGCCTGACGTCGACAAGCACCGGAGGACTGTCGATCATCCGAACGAAGTAGTCGGGCGTGTGCCGGCTGGTGGAGGACCCCACCCACTGAATCTCCATCGGTTGACTCGATACTGCGTCCACTCCGACCGTGCGATCTAGCTCGAGGAGGAATGTACGTTCTGCGAGCGACTCGAAGACCACGTGTCGACCTGTTTTAGACATCCAGAGCGCGCCTGAGTGGTGGCGTTTGCCCTGCCACGTCGAAAACTCACGCACGGGTGAGCAAAGTTCGAAGGGAATCTCCGAGACATCGCGAGCGTCCATCAGGCGCCGACTGTCTGCGAGCACGAAGGCCACGTCTACTCGCCCCTCAGAGGGCTGGATGTCGCTGCTTGCTCTCCAAGGAACTAAGGCCGACGGGATCACCATTAGAGACTCTTTCGAAGCCCGCGCGATGGCGATCCCTTCCCACGAAGAGCCGCGCGTGCTGACACGGTACCGCCGTACCCATCCGCGGGCAACGCCTCGTGAGAAAGTTGTCAACGGATTGAGACACTTGCCACTTGCATGAGACGTCGTGCCAAGTGTCTGAGATGTTGCCAACTTGCTTGAGATCGGACAACGATCGTGACCGACATCCCGATCTCGAACTTTCCGTGACCAAACCGTTGCATTCGTTATCTCGCCGTTATAGAGTGATTGCACGGTGAATGTTTGCTGTGGCATACACCGCATGTGATTGCAGGACACTCTTGGTGCAAGGGACAAGGGCCGGTCGGGAGCCTCTCCGACCGGCCCTTTACTGTTGCCACTAACCTGGTCTCCATGACCGATCGCAAGCTCGCCGTCCAGGCGTGGGAGAGCCTGTTCCGCGCGCAGCACGAGCTGTTCACCGAGATGAACGCCGATTTCGATCATTCCGGTCTCGGACAGGCCGAATACGACGTGCTCCTCACGGTCACGCGCTCGCCCCGCAAGTCCGCCCGGCTGCGCGACGTCACCTCCAACATGCTGATCAGTCAGCCCAGCGTCTCGCGCCTCGTCGACCGCATGGTCTCGCGCGGGCTCGTCGAGAAGTGCCCCGACCCCGACGACGGACGCGGTGCGCTGATCCGCGCGACGGATGCGGGAGTCCGGGCGTTCCGTCAGATCGCCACCGTGCACGGCCGCTCCATCGCCGACCGCATGTCGCGGCTCGATGACGACGAGCTGAAGGCGTTGCGCGACCTCGCCGAGAAGCTCCGCGGCCGCTGATCTCTGTCGGGGGGGTTCCCCTGGAAGGTTCTCCCCGTCGGGCGGATTTCTCCCCGTCGGGCGGCGAGATCACGCACAGGTGTCCTCCCGTCGAGGAGTTCGCCTCCCACACCGAAGCGGGCCCGACTCCCGGCGACGGCTGGAACCGTTTTCTGGCAGGGTGGACCGTAACCGCCCGCGCGACCGCGCGGGCATCACGGACCGCCCCCTCGGGGGGAACCAGGGAGGTCATCCATGGAGATCGCCGGAGCAGTCGGCATCCTCATCATCGTCGGCATCGCCGTCGTCGCCGCTGTCGTCATACTGCTGATCCTGCTGCTGTTCGCACGCAGCTGGATCAAGGTCGCCCGAGCCGACGAGGCCCTCGTCATCTCGGGTCGCAAGCAGAAGGTGCAGCGCGCCGTCATCGCCGCCGACGGGTCGAGCCGCGACGAGATGTCGGAATCGCCCGTCACCGTCATCGTGAACGGCAAGTCGCTCGTCAACCCGATCACGCAGCGCCACGAGATCATCTCGCTGCGTTCGCGGCAGGTCTCCCTGAACGCCGAGGCGCAGTCGCTCGACAGCGTCACGCTCAACGTCGACGGCGTCGCGATCGTGAAGATCGGCTCCGACCCCATCCTCGTCCGCCGGGCCGCCGAGCGATTCGCCTCGCAGGACAAGGCCATCGAGCAGTTCACCACCGAACAGCTCGAGGGTGCCCTGCGTGGCATCGTCGCCACGCTCTCGGTCGTCGAGCTCATGCGCGAGCGCAAGAAGTTCTCCGACCAGATCGCCGCCGACGTCTCGCAGGAGCTCGCCGAGCAGGGTCTGATCCTCGACTCGTTCCAGATCAAGGGGATCACCGACAAGGTCGGCTACATCCAGTCTCTCGGTGCCCCCGAGATCCAGGCGAAGCGTCAGTCCGCGGAGATCTCGCAGACCAACGCCGACCGTGCGATCAACCAGAAGAACATCGCCAACCAGGAAGCCAACCTCATCGAGCAGACCGCGCTCGACACCAACACGGCGAACTCCAACGCCGGCATCGGCCGAGCGCGCGCCGAGGCCGAGCAGGCCGAGAACCTCGCCCGCGAGCAGGCTCAGCAGGCCGTTCTGCAGCAGCAGGCCGAGAACCGCCAGGCTCAGCTCGACGCCGACGTCAAGCGCGTCGCCGACGCCCAGCGGTACGAGGCCGAGACCCGCGCGCAGGCCGAGCTCTACACGCGTGAGCGTGCCGCCGAGGCCGGCGCGATCGAGCAGGTCAAGCAGGCCGAGGCCCGCACCCGCATCGCCGAGCAGCAGGCGCAGGCCGACAAGGCCAAGGCCGACGGTGAGGCCGCAGCCGCGATCGCCCGCGCGAGCGGTGAAGCCGACGCGCTGCGCGCGCAGGCAGAGGCCGAGTCCGAGGCACGTCGCCTGCGGGCCAACGCCGAAGCCGACGCGATCCGCGCCGAGGGTGAGGCGCGAGCCGCAGCCGTCGAGGCCGAGGCGAAGGCCATCGCGTCCAACCAGGACGCCTTCCTGTCGCAGCGCGTGCTGGACGTGCTGCCGTCGATCATGGCCGAGTTCTCCAAGGGCTACGCCGCGATCGGCAACGTGTCGATCATCGGCGGCTCGAGCGAAGACGGAGCATCGAACCTCGTCGGCGCCGACAGCGCACGGGCTCTGAAGTCGGTGTTCGACAGCGTCAGCTCGGCGACCGGACTCGACCTCGCGTCGATCATCCAGGGCCAGGCCGTCGGTCGTGGCATCGGCGAGGGAGTCGCAGCAGCGTCCGCACCGTCCGCGGCTTCTGCACCGACGCGACGCTCGGCACCGACCACCCCGCCGCCCCCGGCACCGCCGGCTCCCGCAGCGGAGTAAGCAGCAGCACAGCAACCAGCAGCACAGCGGATGCCGCGGCCGATTCGGCCGCGGCATCCGTCATGTGCGGGCAGCCTCCCGTGCACGATTCAGCATGAACGCCGCACACCGGGCGCTATCGGGTGTGATCGGCCGAGTTCAGTGGCGCTCATGCTGAATCGTGCACGCGGTTCCCGACCGCCCGCTCGACGCCCACTCGACCGCCGCCTGACCGCCCACCCCTCTGCCGGCACCCGGATGGGGAACGGACCGGGCAGACTGGGGACATGACCGCCTTCGACCTCGATGCCATCGGCGCGGGGCTCTCGTTCGCGGCCGCTCTCGACGAGCTGTCGGCGGCACTCGACACCCGCGCCGCGGTGGTGGTGAGCGCTCCTCCCGGAACGGGCAAGACCACTCTCGTACCGCCGCTGCTGGCGTCGCGTTCGCCCGGCCGTGTGATCGTCACGCAGCCTCGACGGGTCGCTGCCCGTGCCGCCGCCCGACGACTCGCCCACCTCGACGGCACGCCGCTGGGCGCACGGGTGGGATTCACGGTGCGCGGCGAGCGCTCGGCAGGGCCCGGGACCAGGATCGAGTTCGTCACGGCGGGGGTGCTGCTGCGGCGGATGCTCGACGACCCCGGCCTCGACGGTGTCGATGCGGTGGTCCTCGACGAGGTCCACGAGCGCGCGCTCGAAACGGATCTGCTGATCGGCCTGCTCTCCGAGGTGCGCGAGCTGAGGGACGACCTCGTGGTCGTCGCGATGTCGGCGACCCTCGACGCCGCGCGCATCTCGGACGCTCTGGGCACCGACACCCTGCCCGCCCCGGTGGTCGACCACGAGGTCCCCGCCTTTCCGCTCACCGAGCGCTGGGCGCCGAGTCCCGCACCACGGCTCGACGAGCGCGGCGTGACCCGCGGTTTCCTCGACCACGTCGCCCGCACGACGACGGATGCCGCGCGTGCGCTGACCCGCGACGACCCGACGGCGGACGTGCTGGTGTTCGCGCCGGGTGTGCGCGAGGTCTCGGAGATCGCCCGGCGCCTCCGTGACGCGAGCGGTGAGGCCGACATCCGCGAACTGCACGGACGCATCCCGGCGGCGGAACAGGATGCCGTCATCCGGGGCCGCCGCGCGGATGAGGCGCCGCGCATCATCGTCACCACCTCTCTCGCCGAATCCTCGCTCACGGTGCCGGGGGTGCGCCTGGTCGTGGACAGCTGTCTGTCTCGGCATCCGCAGCGCGACGCCGCCCGGGGGATGACGGGCCTCGTCACGACCGCGGCATCGCGGTCGTCCTGCGTGCAGCGGGCGGGCCGTGCGACGCGACAGGGCCCCGGCACGGTCATCCGCTGCGTCGACGAGCGCACCTACGCGGCGGCGCCTGCCCGCCCGGTCGCGGAGATCGCCGTGTCCGACCTCGCCGACGCCGCACTGCTGCTCGCGTGCTGGGGTGCGCCCGGTGGCGCGGGACTGCGGATGATCGAGCCGCTGCCCGCTGCCTCACTCGCCGACGCGCTCACCGCGCTGCGCGGACTCGGAGCGATCGACGACCAGGGCCACGCCACTGCCGACGGCCGTGCGCTGGCGCGCATCCCCGCCGATCCGCGACTCGCCCGCGCCCTGCGTGACGGCAGCCCGATCGTCGGCGCCCGACTGACCGCCGAGGTCGTCGCGCTGCTGGGTGGTGATGTGCGGGTAGCCCAGGCCGACGCCGCACAGGCGCTCGTCACCCTGCGCGGGGGACGCACGCCGGATGCCCGGCGCTGGCGCAGCGACGCGGATCGGCTCGAGCGCCTCGCCCATCCCGCACCGGGAGTCCGGTCGGACCTCGACGGCGTCGGCCTCGTGATCGCCCTCGCCTTTCCCGACCGGATCGCGCAGCGCGTCGATCGCACCGCCGAGGGTGCGACGTTCCTGCTGGCATCGGGCACCCGTGCCGGGGTGCAGGGCCCGCTCGCTGCGGTGGAGTGGCTCGCGGTCGCCGATGTGGCACGCGCGGCGGGTCGGGCCGCGGCGGGATCGGGCGCCGTCATCCGCTCTGCGGCGGCACTGTCGGAGAGCCAGCTCGAGCAGTCCGCCGGCCATCTGATGACCGACCGGGTCGAGGCGGAGTTCACCGGTGGGCGCGTGCAGGCACGACGGGAACGCCGCGTCGGCGCGATCCTTCGCTCATCCGCTCCGGTGCGCGCGTCGGCGGAGGAGGGCCGGGATGCCGTGCGTCGGGCGCTCCGTCGAGACGGTCTCGGCCTGTTCGCATGGACCGGTGGCGCCGATGCGCTGCGGCGTCGGCTGGGTCTGCTGCACCGCGAGCTCGGCCTTCCCTGGCCCGATGTCTCCGATGCCGGGCTGCTCGACGCCCTCGACACCTGGATGGCACCCGAGCTCGATGCGCTGGCCGCCGGGACTGCGGTCGCGCGGCTCGATCTGACGTCCGCGCTCCGCCGCCTGCTGCCCTGGCCCGAGGCATCCCGCCTCGACGACCTCGCCCCCGAGCGGCTCGAGGTGCCCAGCGGCTCGCGCATCCGCATCGACTACCCGGAGCTCGGGGATCCGACGGCACGACCCGTGGTGGCGGTGAAGCTGCAGGAGTGCTTCGGCTGGGCGCAGACCCCGAGGCTGGTAGACGGACGGACCCCCGTGCTGTTCCACCTGCTCTCCCCCGCCGGACACCCGCTCGCGGTCACCGACGATCTCGCCTCGTTCTGGTCGGGTCCGTACTCACAGGTGCGCGCGGAGATGCGCGGACGCTACCCCAAGCATCCGTGGCCCGAGGATCCCTGGCTCGCTGCCCCGACCAGGCACACGAAGAAACGCGCCCCCGGCTGAGCGGCGACTGTCGCCGCCGTACCGCCCACGCCCTCTCCCGCGCCCTCAGTCCAGCAGATGCCGCAGGTACCGGGGCGGGTCCTGCAGGAACGAGCGCCAGTGGCCGACCAGCTCGAGATCGCTCCACTGCGCGGGCCGGATGCCCCAGTCGCCGACCTCGAGGATGCGCGCACCGGGCAGCGCGGCGAGCACCGGCGAGTGTGTGGCGCACAGCACCTGCCCGCCCTCGTCGACGATCCTCTGCAGCACCGCGATGAGCGCGAGCGTCGACTGGAACGAGAGCGCGGCCTCGGGCTCGTCGAGGCAGTAGAAACCGGGTTCGTCGAAACGGCTCTGCAGCACCGCGAGGAAGGACTCGCCGTGACTCATCTCGTGGAAGGGTACATCCGGACCGCTCGTCGACGGGTTCTCTTCGAGGTACGTGTAGAACGAGTGCATCGTCTCGGCACGGAGGAAGAAGCCCCAGCGGTTCGCACCGACGCCGCGCTGGATCCGCAGCCACTCCGACAGGGGCGACTCGGTCGGGCGGGTGCTGTGCGTGGCGTTGCGCGATCCGCCCTCGGGGGACAACCCGTAGGCGATCGCGACGCCCTCGACGATGGTGGACTTTCCGCTGCCGTTCTCGCCGACGAGAAAAGTCACCCCTGGCGAGAGGTCGAGCCCCTCGCGGAGCACCTGGGCGACCGCAGGGATGCTCGTGGGCCAGACCTCTCCAGGTTCCGGCGCGTCGTCATTCGCGCGGACGGAGACGACGGGCTGCTCACGCCGACGACGACTGCCCGGCATCCAGATCGACTCCATGCCCCGAGGCTACGCGCGACCGCCGACATCGGCAGGTTCAGACGCCGATCGGCGCGAGATGTCTCAGCATTCGATGACGTTGACCGCGAGTCCGCCCTCGCTGGTCTCCTTGTACTTCGTCGACATGTCGATGCCCGTCTGGCGCATGGTCTCGACCACCGCATCCAGCGAGACGTAGTGGCTGCCGTCGCCCCGGAGCGCGAGTCGCGCGGCGGTGACGGCGGTCGACGCGGCGATCGCGTTCCGCTCGATGCACGGGATCTGCACGAGCCCGCCGATCGGGTCGCAGGTGAGTCCGAGATGGTGTTCCATGGCGATCTCCGCGGCGTTCTCGATCTGCCTGTTCGTTCCGCCCATCACGGCGGTGAGACCACCCGCAGCCATCGCGCAGGCCGACCCGACCTCCGCCTGGCATCCGCCCTCGGCCCCCGAGATCGACGCGTTGGCCTTGAACAGCGACCCCAGCGCGGTGGCGGTGAGCAGGAACCGACGGATGCCGCGGCGACGGTTCGCTTCGGCGACGCTCTCGTCGCCCTCGGCGCCGTCGACAACGGGGGCATCGATCGCACGCGAGCCGTCGAAGCCGAGCAGTGCGCTGCCCACCAGCTCTCCGTACGGGGTGACGGCGTTGCCCGCCCCGAGCCCCGAATCGGCGAGGAACCGCCACCAGTACATCGCCACGGCCGGAAGGATGCCGGCGGCACCGTTCGTCGGTGCCGTGACGACGCGCCCGCCCGCCGCGTTCTCCTCGTTGACGGCGAGCGCGAACGCTCCGAGCCACTCCCCCGGCAACTCGCGGTGCCCGTCGGACTCGGCCTCTTCGAGCTGGGCGCGGATCACGCCCGCACGCCGCTTGACCTTGAGCATGCCGGGAAGCACCCCGTCGGAGTGCAGACCGGCATCGACGCAGGCGGCCATCGCGTCCCAGATCGCGTCGAGCCCGGCGGCCACGTCCTCTTCGCTGCGCTCAGCGGTCTCGTTGAGACGCGCGACCTCGGCGATCGACAACCCGTGCTCGTCGCAGAGTGCGAGCAGCGACGCGGCATCCGGATAGGAGTACGGCAGCGGCGCGGGAGCGAGCTTCGCCTCTTCGCCGTCACGGCGGATGAATCCGCCGCCGACGGAGTAGTACGTCTCCTCCGCCACGACGGCGCCGTCGGCCGACCATGCCGTCATCGTCATCGCATTCGGATGCCCGGGGAGTCTCGTGCGCGGGGCGAACACGATGTCGTCCTTCGCGAAGGGCACCTCGTGGTCGCCGTCGAGCGCGAGCATCCCTCCCGCCGGAAAATCGGTCCACGCCGAGCGGACCTCGGCGGGGTCGCAGGTCTCGGGTGAGAGGCCGCGCAGGCCCGCGACCACGGCATCCGGGGTTCCGTGCCCGATCCCGGTCGCGCCGAGCGAGCCGAAGAGCGTGCACCCGACTCGGGCGACAGGATCGAGTGATCCCTCGGCGCGCAGCCGGTGCGCGAAGTCGAGCGCGGCTCGCATGGGTCCCACCGTGTGGGAGCTCGACGGCCCCACGCCGATGGAGAAGAGGTCGAATGCCGAGACGTACGCTGTCACCCCTCCAGCGTACGTCGGCACGACACGCTCAGAGGCCCCCCGCGTGTCGTCAAGCCCCTTCCCGCTGCGCGACCGAGAGGCGAAGCTGATCGGGCACTCGATGCGAAAGGGATGATCATGACGAACAGCACACCCGACCAGGACCCGGCCGCGAACCTCGCTCCGGAGGCGCAGGCACCGACCCCGACACCGTCGTCGGGCGAAGCGGGCGAATTCGTGGAGACGGGTCAGAGCGCCGACACCGCCGACACCCCCGACGAGGCGGAGTCACCCGAGGACGCCGACCCCGCGGAGGTTCCCGACGACGCCGAGCTCGAAGAGCCGAGCACCGAGAAGGACCCCGGCGAGGAGCCGAAGGCGCCGACGCGCAACGACCCCGAGCCCGACCATGAAGCGGTCGGGATCGGGGTCATCGACGGTCCGGAGACCGACGAGGGCGACTGAGCGACTCCTACCTCGCTCCGCCACCCGGCCGCTCCCGTCGCGATGCACCCTGCGACGGGAGCGCGTTCGGATGCGGGCTACTCGACGAGTTTGCCCTCGGTGTCGACCTCCCGCATGAGTTCGGCGATCTCCGCCGGGATCTCGGGGATCGGCTCGTGCGTGACTCCGCCGGTGGGCGACCAGACGAGGTTCACCTGCAGCGTGGGGTCGGTGTCGGGGTAGTCGCTGCGGTTGTGGCATCCGCGCGTCTCGCGACGCTCGAGCGCCGCCTCGATCGTGGCGCGGGCAGCGAGCGCCGAGGCCTTGAGGTCGAAGGCGTGCGCGAGATCCTGGAAGCCTGCGATGTCGGGGTGGATGCCGATGTCCTCCATCCGTCCCTCGATCATGTCGAGGTCGGCGAGACCCGCACGCAGTCCCTCTTCCGAGCGGACGACCCCCGCATGCTGGGTCATCGTGTTGCGGATCGCGCGCTGCAGCGCCCGCACGTTCTCGCGGCCGTCCGCGGCGAGCAGGTCGTCGATCTCGGCGCGAGCCCTGGCCACGGCCTCCGGCGATCGACGCTGCGCGTCGAGCCCGGCCGCATGGGCCATCGCGGCCTGCCCGACGATGCGGCCGTATACGAGCAGCTCGATGAGCGAGTTGCCGCCGAGGCGGTTGGCGCCGTGCAGCCCGCTCGACGCCTCGCCGATCGCGTAGAGCCCGTCGACGTCGGTCTGATGATCCTCCGGACGCACCCACACGCCGCCCATCGAGTAGTGCGCCGTGGGGGCAATCTCGATCGGCTCGGAGGTGATGTCGAGCATCTGCAGCTCCATCATCGTCTGGTAGACCCGGGGCAGCCGGGTCATGATCGTCTCGCGCGGCAGGTGCGAGACGTCGAGCCAGACGCCGCCGTTCTCGGTGCCGCGCCCCTCGGCGATCTCGGTGTACGCGGCGAGCGCGACCCTGTCGCGGGTCGAGAGCTCCATGCGCTCGGGGTCGTACTTCGACATGAACCGCTCGCCGAGCGCATTGCGCAGGATGCCGCCCTCGCCTCGGGCCGCTTCGGAGATGAGGGTGCCGGCCGCGTTCTCGGGCTCGATGATGCCCGAGGGGTGGAACTGCACGAGCTCGGGATCGCGCAACCTCGCCCCTGCCTCGACCGCGAGGCGGAACGAGTCGCCGGTGTTCTCATCGCGTCGCGACGAGGTGCGACGCCAGATGCGGTTGTGGCCGCCCGCGGCGAGGATCACGGCATCCGCGTGAATGAGGTAGCGCGTGCCGTCGGACTGATCGAAGCCGTAGGCGCCGAACACGACGTTGTCGCGTACGAGCAGGCGGGTGATGTAGACGTGGTCGAGGATGGGGACCTCGAGCTGCTCGGCCTTGGCCACGAGGGTGCGCTGGATCTCGAGGCCGGTGTAGTCGCCGGCGAAGGCCGTGCGGCGGAAGGTGTGCGCCCCGAAGAACCGCTGCGAGATGCGGCCGTCGTCCTCGCGGGCGAAGTCCATGCCCCAGCGCTCGAGATCACGGATGCCTCGCTCGGCCCCCTGGGTCACGATCTCGACCGTGTGCGGGTTGGCGAGCAGGTAGCTCTCCTTGATGGTGTCGGCGGCGTGCTGCTGCCAGCTGTCGGCCTCGTCCATGGTTCCGAGGGCGGCGTTGATGCCGCCGGCGGCGAGCGAGGTGTGCGCATCCTGCCGCGGACGCTTGCCGACCGCGAGCACGTCGACGCCGTGCTCGGCGATCTCGATCGCCGCCCGGAGCCCCGAGCCTCCCGTGCCGATGACGAGGACCGTGGTGGAGATCTGCCGTTCGCGTGAGGTCATGGGCACAACGCTAGTTAGGACATCCTCATGCCGTCCAATGCATAGTCCTGCTGGTATCGATAGACTGAAGGCATGAACCTCGAGCAGCTCCGCGGGTTCGTCGAGGTCGCCCGCCTCGGCCACTTCACGCGTGCATCCGAGTACCTGCACCTCGCCCAGCCCTCGCTGAGCAGGCAGATCTCGACCCTCGAACGCGAACTCGGCGCGGAGCTGTTCCACCGCGCGCGCGGCCACATCGCGCTCACCGCCGCCGGCGAGGCGCTGCTCCCCCGCGCTCAGCGGATGCTCGCCGAAGCGGAGGCCATCCGCGACGAGATGGGCGAGCTCGCCGGGCTCCGACGCGGACGCGTGCGCCTCGGCGCTCCCCCGACCCTGTGCATCAGCCTCGTCGCCGAGGCCATCAGCGCGTTCCATGCGGCCCACCCCGGTGTCGACCTGCACCTGGATGAGAGCGGGTCACGGCTTCTCGTCGATCAGCTCGCGGTCGGCGCCGTCGACATCGCGCTGATCACCGAGTCGACGGGCCCACCCCCGTCGGGATTCAGCCTGACGCGCATGCCTCTGCTCACCGAGGAGTTGGTCGTGGTCTCCGCGGCATCCCAGCCTCCCGTCGCGATCACCCCCGCGATCGGCCTCGAGCACCTCGCCACGCTTCCGCTGATCGCCCTCGACGAGACCTACGAGCTGCGCGCGACCACCGACGCGGCCTTCCGCTCTGCGGGCATCACCCCGAAGCACGTCCTCGAGGGGGCGGAGATGGATGCCGTGCTCCGCTTCGTCGAACGAGGAGTAGGCGTCGCCGTCGTGCCCGCGATGGTGCTGTTCGACCAGCCGGCGTTGCGCTCGGTGCGCCTGACACACCCGATGATGCGGCGCACCGTGAGTCTCGCGCACCGCGCGGACGTCACCCCCGCGGTCGCCGTCGCCGCGATGCGCGATGTGATCCTCACCACCGCCGCCGACTACGCGCGACGAGACCCCGCGATCACCAGCCTGCTCGACTGAGCGCGCCGAGGCGTCCGCCCGACGTCATGCCTCGACCGACTCCTTCGCCTCGGTCCTCGCCTCGGCCTTCGCCTGTGCTCGCGTCACGATGCGCCCGCGGATCGCGACCAGCAGGACCACGCCCAGAATCACGTACAGCGTGATCGAGATGGGCCCCTGGACGAGTACCGAGAAGTCGCCGTTCGCGCTCATCGCGGCATCGCGGAGGCTGGTCTCGGCGAGCGGCCCGAGGACCATGCCGATGATCAGCGGGGCGAGCGGGTAGTCGAGAGCCCGCATCAGGAAGCCGAGCAGACCGATGCCGAGCAGCATGAGCAGGTCGAACGCCGAACCGCTCGTCGCGTAGATGCCGAGTGCGCAGAAGAGGGTGATCCCCGCGTAGAGGTATGGACGCGGGATGAGCAGTAGCTTGGCCCAGAGCATCGCGAACGGGAGGTTGAGGATCAGCAGCACCACCATCGCGATGAAGAAGCTCGCGAGGAGCGCCCAGACGAGCTCGGGGGCGCGCTCGAACAGCAGGGGCCCTGGCTGCAGCCCGTACTGACGGAAGGCGGCGAGCATGATCGCGGCGGTCGCCGAGATCGGCAGACCGAGCGCGAGCAGAGCGCCCATCGCCATGCTCGTGGTCGAGTTGCCGGCCGCCTCGGGGGCGGCAAGGCCGCGGATCGCCCCGGTGCCGAACTTCGGTCGCGCCCGGCGCGCATCCAGTCGCTTCTCGAGCCCGTAGGCGAGGAAGGTCGGGATCTCGGAGCCGCCGGCGGGAACGACGCCGAACGGAAGACCGATCGCCGTCCCTCTGAGCCACGCCGGAGTCGCTTCCTTGAACTCGCGGCGCGTGAGCCACGGCCGACCCGAAGGCCTGATCATCGCCTTGTCCTTCATGTGCCGCTCGAGGCAGGCGACATAGATCACCTCGCCCAGTGCGAGGATCGCCACCGTCACCGTGACCAGCGAGACGCCGTCGAAGAGGTTCGGCGATCCCATCGTGAAGCGAGGCGCGCCCGAGACGCCGTCGACGCCGATCACGGCGATGCCGAGACCGATGAACAGAGAGGTCAGTCCCTTGACGACGTTGTCGGTGACCACCGACGACGTCGCGACGAAGGCGAACACGGCGAGCGCGAAGAACTCCGCGGGTCCGAAACGGCTCGAGAAGTCGGCCAGCGCCGGCGCGAGGAAGACCACGACGATAGAGCCGATGAAACCGCCGATGAACGCGCCGATCGCCGCGGTCGCGAGGGCTTGTGCCGCCCGCCCGTTACGGGCCATCTTGTGACCTTCGATCGTCGACGCGATCGCCGACGCCTGCCCGGGGGTGTTCATGAGGATGCCCATGGTGGAGTCACCGAAGAGGCCGCCGAAGTAGACGCCGGCGAACATGATGAACGCGGCGGTCGGCTCGAGCGAGAAGGTCACGGGCAGCAGCAGTGCCACCGCCATCGACGAGCCGAGGCCGGGCATCACGCCGACCGCGGTGCCGAGCAGGCATCCGATCAGCACCCAGACGAGGTTCTGCCAGGTCAGTGCCCCGGCGAACCCCTCCGCGAGAAGCTGCAGAACATCCATGTCAGAACCCCCAGCCGAGAATGCCCGAGGGCAGCGACATGCCGAGCGCCATGTCGAACGCGATGTACGAGAGCGAGCTGACGGTCAGACCGACCACGAGACCGAACAGCCAGCGGGTGGAACCGAAGCCGCGCGCGATGCACCAGAACAGCAGCCCCGCGGCGATGATCCAGCCGAGGATGTTCAGCACGAGCGAGAACACGAGGAACGAGCCCACGACCCAGGCGAGGGACCTGCCGTCGACGCGGACCGTGCGCGGCTCGGCCGGCGCCTCGGGAGTGGACGCGGATGCCGGGGACACGGGTGTCGTCGCTGCCGGCTCAGACGAGACGGATGCCGCGGACGCGGTGTCGACCTCCGCACGATGCTCTCGCACCGCGCCGACGGAGAGGACTGCGGCGAACAGGTAGAGGCCGGCCATGATCAGCATCGGGAAGAACTGCGGGCCGGGGAACGCCGTGCCCTCGGGGACCTTCATCGTGATGATGCCCACGAGCAGATAGGTCGCGAACGCGACGAGCACGACCGGCATCGTCAGGTTCTTCAGCAGCGCTGCCGCCCGTCCGGGCCCGGCGCCGAACGCGAGCCGCTGCCCGACGACCGCCGACACCGCTGTCGGGTTGCTCGATGACATCACAGCCCCATCTCCTCGTACAGCTCCTCGATGCGGGAGTGCTCGTCTGCGAGGAAGGCGTCGAGTTCCTCCCCCATGATCACCCGTTCCGTCCAGCGGTAGCGGTCGATCGCGTCGCGCCACTCCGGCGTCGCGATCGAGTCCGTGATGAGCTCGCGCAGGTCGCCGATCTGATCGTCCTCCAGCCCCGCGGGGGCGGCGAGCATGCGCCAGTTCGTGAGCGAGACGTCGTACCCCTGCTCGGCGGCCGTCGGGATGTCGATGCCGTCGACCGGCTCCTCCGCGACCAGAGCCAGCACGCGCAGACGGCCCGACTCGATCTGATCGATGTTGTCGGGGTAGCCGCCTGCCGCCGCCTGGGCCGTGCCGTTGAGGAGAGCCTGGATGGCCTCCCCGCCGCCGTCCGACGAGATGTACGT
This sequence comes from Microbacterium sp. Root553, assembly GCF_001426995.1. Classification (NCBI taxonomy): domain Bacteria; kingdom Bacillati; phylum Actinomycetota; class Actinomycetes; order Micrococcales; family Microbacteriaceae; genus Microbacterium; species Microbacterium sp. Root553. The sequence continues at coordinate 425,878 of NZ_LMFY01000001.1, forward strand.
CGTATCGAGCGGCGCGATGCCCGCGCTGATCGCGAGATCGGTCACCACGAGCTGGTCGAACGAGCCGCCACCCGTCCACGGCACGCTCTTCGGATCCGCCTTCCAGGCGGCGACGAGATCGTCGAGCGTCTCGTGCGGCGAGTCCGCCGGCACCACGATGACGTCGTACTCCTCGACGATCACCGCGAGGGGCGTCACATCGTCGAGCGTCGCCGCGGAGCCGAACTGGATCGTCGCCGCCATGAGACCGGTCCCTCCGACCAGGAGGTTGTTCGGCTGGCCCTCGAGCACCGAGACGTTGCCGAGAGCGATCGTGCCGCCGGCGCCCGGCATGTTGACGACCTGGACGTTGTTCACGAGCCCGTTGGCCTTCTGCGCCTGCTGGAGCTCGCGCGCCACGCCGTCCCAGCCACCGCCTGCTGCGGCGGGGGCGATGATCGTCATCGATGCGTGGATGTCCTGCCCGGCGGCGGCGGACGTGATGGAACCGAACGCGGCGATGCCGATCGCCGCTGCGGCGATCGTGCCGCCTATGACCCGCGGCAGAATCCGCGTCCCCGATGAACTCGTCGTCATCATTGCCTCCTCGTGCGGACATCGTTGTCGCCGCAAGACGGTTATTAGGATGGCAAGAGACCGAGCGCACGTCGTGTGCGCTCGGCTTTGTGCTCATAGATGCTCATAGGAGAGCGGAGCGCGGCGATCCAGCGACGGAGAGGCGGCCGAGATGAGACGCAGGGTCGGCGCACGCGCCGTGCGCCTCGGGATGCTCCTGCTGCCCAGCCTCATCGTGCTGTCCGCTGTCGGGGTGACCGCGGGTGTCGCGATCGCGGCGCAGGAACGCAGCATCCGCGCATCCACGGCGGATCGTGTGCGCGAGGTCGCCGCGAGCCTCGCCGTGCTCCCCGAGGTGCAGCGCACGCTGGAGTCCACGGTCGACAGCGGCGACGATGACGATCCCGCCGATGCGGGCGACCTCGCCGACGCGACGGAGCAGCTGCAGCCCCTCGCCGACATCGTCGCGCAGGCCGCCGGGGTGTACTACGTCGTCATCACCGACGACGAGGGTGTGCGGATCACCCATCCGCTCCCGTCCGAGCGCGGGGTGCGCGTGTCGACGACGAACGAGTCGGTGCTGGCGGGCGCGGAGTTCCTCGGCACCGAGACCGGTCCGTCCGGTCGATCGCTGCGCGCCAAGGTGCCCGTCTTCGGCGACGGCGACCGGATCATCGGCATGGTGGCCGTCGGCGTGTTGGAGTCGAGCCTCTCCGCGCGTCGCGAGGAGGCCCTCGGCGACATCCTGCCGTGGATCGTCGGAGCCCTCGTCGTCGGCACCCTCGCGAGTTCGGCCGTCGGGGCGGCGATCGAGCGACGATTCCGCCGACTCGACGAGCAGGCGGCCGAACACGAGCACCTGCGGCTCATCACCACCGCTCTCCAAGAGCAGTCGCACGAGTTCAGCACCCGCCTGCACGTGATCCACGGGCTCGTCTCGCATGGTGACGCCGAGGAGGCGCTGACGTACATCGACGACATCGTCCCTGTGCTCACCTCCGAGCTCCCAGGAACCACGCGGACCCCGATCACGAGCGTCGCGATCGAGGCCGTGCGGAGGGAGCTCACCGCGCTGGGAGCGCACCTCGAGGTCGACGTCGATGACGACATCGAGATCGACGAGGGCGTGCTGCTCATCATCGCCAACCTCTGCCGCAATGCGGGCGAGGCCGGCGCGGGCAACGTTCGCTGCACGGTGACGCAGCGCGGGCGCACGCTGATCGGCTCGGTCGAGGACGACGGGCCGGGCATCGACCCCGCCGACGTCGATCGCGTCTTCGCTCGCGGGTACTCGTCGAAGTCCGCGCGCACGGTCGGCGGTCGCGGCATCGGACTCGATCTCGTGCGCCGCACCGTGATGGCGCGCGGCGGAGTGATCGAGATCGGACGCTCGCCCCTCGGGGGCGCGCGCTTCGACTTCGAGATGGATGAGGTGCGATGAGCGAGATCCGTGTGCTCGTGGTCGACGACGACCCCGGCGCTCGCGCACTGCACGGCCGGTTCATCGCCGAGACTCCCGGTTTCGACCTCGTGGGCACGGCGGGCACCGGCGCCGCAGCGCTCGCACAGGTGACCGACGACGTGGACCTGCTGCTGCTCGACATGCGCCTGCCCGACATCAGCGGCGTCGAAGTGCTGCACCGACTTCGCGCCGTCGATGCAGCGGGCCCCGACGTGCTCGTGATCAGCTCGTCGCGCGACCAGGTCACGGTGCGACAGGCGCTCGCGGCGCACGTCGCCGGGTATCTCATCAAACCCTTCACGCAGGAAGTCCTGCGCCGGAGGCTGGAGGAGTACGCCGCACGGCGCAGCGCCCGCGATGGTTCGGAGCAGGACCGACCCCTCGCACAGGGCGAGGTCGACCGGCTGCTCGCCACCGGAACCATCCGGGTCAGCGACCGGACGGAGGAGCGTCCACCGGCACTCTCGGCCGACCCGACGGGCGGTCTGCCGAAGGGACTCGCCGACGTCACGCTGGCCCGCGTGATGGCGGCTCTCGACCCGGTCACCTCGCGGTCGGCATCCGAGATCGCCACCGCGTGCGCGCTCTCGCGGGCGACCGCTCGCCGCTACCTCGAGCACCTCGTCGCGACGGGTGTGATCGATCTGGCACACCGGTACGGCAAGCGGGGACGCCCGCAGGTGCTCTACCGCCTCGCCCCGTCCCCCGACGCGTGACCGCCTCCGCGATGCAGGAAGGGATCACCCCGCAGCGGCCCCGGAAACGGAAGATCCCCGCCGCTCTCGCGACGGGGATCTCACCTGATGTGCGCCCGAAGGGACTCGAACCCCTAACCTTCTGATCCGTAGTCAGATGCTCTATCCATTGAGCTACGGGCGCTCCTGGACCGCTCAGCGGGCCGTGGAACAGCCTACAACAGACGCGGCGCGAAAGCGAAACGAGGGTCAGTCCTCGTCCGCGCCGACCTTCTGCTTCGTCTTCCGCTTGGCCTTCGCGCGCTGCAGCGACGACAGCGCCTGCAGGTCGACGAGCCGCAGCGCCTGCATCCTGGCCTCGCGCATCCGGTCGTAGTCGGGGTCCTGATCGGGCCGCATCCCCTCGACGCGCAGGCGCCGATCGAGGTTGTGGCGCACATCGGCCCAGGCGCCCTCGCGGGCCTCCTCGACGATCACGCGCAGCGCCGCGTCGTCTTCCATCACGTCGCGCAGCTTCGCGGCGACACCGTGCGACTGCTTGGCCCGGCGGCGCAGGTTGCGCACATCGCGGTCGCGGTAGTCGTGGGTGCCCGACGGATCGGAGTGACGGCCCCTGGCGCGCTTGCGCAGCTGGGTCAGGTTGCGCTCGATCTCCTCCGACTCCTCGGCCATCGCCCGCAGCGCCTCCCGCGCGTCGGCGACGTACCGGTCGGTGTCGAACACCCCGTTCTCGGCGATCGTGCCGATGAGGATGTGATTCTTCACGGCGAGGCGCGCGGCGGCGGTCGCGATCGCAACGCCTTCGGCGACGGCATCCGCAGTTCTTCCCACCCCGACCTCCTCCATTGAGAATACCCGTATCGCTTCGTCGCGCACTCGGCCAGAATGGATCGGGATCACGCCGTCGCCTCCTTTCCGGCGCCGAACGTCACCCTCGATCCCCGTCGGGAGGAGTGCAGTGAAGCGTCTCGCCCTCGCCGGGAGCACGACGGTCATCACCGGAGCCGCGAACGGGATGGGCGCGCAGATCGCGCGGATCCTCGCCGCCGACGGCGTGCACCTCGCTCTGATCGACCACGACGCCGACGCGCTCGCGACGGTGGTCGCGGCCCTACCGCCGACGACCGTCACCGCTCACGTGGTCGACCTGCGCGACGATGAGGCCGTCTTCGCCGCCGCCGCCGACATCTCCGCCGCGCATCCTCGGATCTCCGCCCTGATCACGTGCGCGGGATCGTCGATGCTCGGCACGCTCGACCAGCTCACGATGGAGGAGATGCGCTGGCTCGCCGACGTCAACCTCTGGGGCACCGTGTCCATCACCAAAGCCCTGCTGCCCTCGCTGCGCGCGTCTCGCGCTGCGCACATCACCCACCTCGCGAGCATCTACGCGCTCGCCGCACCCGCCGGACGCATCCCGTATGCGCTGAGCAAGTACGCGGTGCGGGGCTTCTCCGAGGCCCTGCGGCACGAGCTCGAGGGGACGACTGTGACGGTGGGGGCGGTGTACCCGGCCGGAGTCCGCACCGGCATCATCCTGCACGGTCGCTACGCCGCGGCGATCGATCCCGCCGTGGCCGCACGGGCGGCGGAGGCGCAGGCGGCGATGTACCACACCGAGCCCGCGGACGCGGCTGCCGCGATCGTCCGGGCCACGGTGCGCCGTCGTGCGCGCACGATGGTGGGCCGGGAGGCCCGCCTCGTCGACGTCCTGGTGCGGCTCGCTCCTGCCGCCTATTGGCGAGTGATGCGCCGCCCCCTGCGCGACGCCGTCGACACGACGACCCCGATCGGCTGACGGGCTCAGCGCACGGCGCCGACCCAGATCCCGGAGGCCCAGGCCTGCTGATCGCCGTCGCAGCCGACGGAGCCCGGATACCCGCGCACCACCGCCATGCAGTTCGCGAGGAACTCCGGGTCGCCGCCGAACATCGACTGATACGTGTCCGAGGCGGTGAGCGCACCCCACACGCGGAACTGGTAGATGTGCGCGAGCTCGTGCGCCATCGCCCAGTTCAGTCGCTCGGTGCTCCACTGGGCGATGTCCGCGCGGTACTTGATGTACCCGTTGCTGTTCGCACAGGCGGCAGCCGATCCCCCGGCGCACGAGGCCGATTCGTACAGTCCCACCCCGCCTCCGCCCACCGTGTCGAGGGCGGCGCGCACCCGCGCATAGCCGTCGGGTCCGCTCGACGACCAGGCAGGTCCCCCGGGCGCCGCGTACTGCGCGGCCTCCCAGACCGAGACGTCCTGGCCGACCTTGTCGATCAGGGCATGCACCGTCGCCGTCGCGGCGACGACCACCGCGGGGTCCTTGCGCTCGGCGAGCACGGCCTGCTGAGCGGACTGCACCGCCGCCCGATGCGCCGCGGTGTCGACCTTGCCCTCGGCCGACGTCAGCGCCGTCTGCAGACCCGCCAGCTCGGCCACGAACGCGGCCCGCACATCGAGGACGGCCGCGCGATCGGCGATCTCCCCCTCGGTGATCTCGATCAGTCCGGTGAGGCGGTCGGTGCGCATCTGCGCCGACTGCTCGGACTGCACGAGCGTGCGCAGCTCGTCGATCACGGCGGCACGGTCGGCGTCGAGCGCCACGGCGCGACTCACGACCCCCGCGGCCAGCAGCAGGGTCGCGACCATGGTGACCGAGAAGATGCGCCGGATCACGGCGTGCCCCTCACGGCAGGAACCCGGTGGTGTCGGACAGTAGGGTCTCCTGCGCGGCGAGTGCGGTGCGCAGGCCGGTGAGCTGCTCGGCGTATCGATAGTTGGCGTCGCGGGTGGCCTCGAGCGACTGCTCGGCACGCACCACGGCGGCCTTCGCTTCTTCGAGCGCGTCGACCCGCTGCTGATCCGCGACCACGACGAGCACGGTTCCCGCGATGAGCAGCAGACCACCCGCGACGACCGCGACGCCCCTCATATCGCTCCCCAGAAGAAGATGACCATCCGGAACGATTCCGTAGGGCCAATATATCCTCGTCGCGGGCGGTCAGCTAGCGAGCAGCGGGCGACACCGCCCCGCGGAAGCGGCGGAGTCGCAGGCTGTTCAGCACCACGAACACACTGGAGAACGCCATCGCCGCCCCGGCGAGCATCGGGTTGAGCAGTCCGAGGGCCGCGAGCGGTATCGCCGCGACGTTGTAGGCCAGCGCCCAGAACAGGTTGCCGCGAATGGTCCCCAGCGTGCGCCGCGCCAGCCGGATCGCATCCACGGCGCCCCGCAGGTCGGCCCGCACGAGGGTCAGGTCCGAGGCCTCGATGGCCGCATCGGTTCCGGTGCCCATCGCGATCCCGAGGTCGGACTGCGCGAGCGCCGCGGCGTCGTTGACACCGTCGCCCACCATCGCCACGCGGCGCCCCTGCTGCTGCAGGGCCACGATCTCGGCCACCTTCTGCTCGGGCAGCACTCCGGCGCGCACCTCGTCGATGCCGACCGCGGCGGCGATGCGCCGCGCGGCGCGCTCGTTGTCTCCCGTGAGCAGCACGGGTCGCAGTCCGAGCTGTCGCAGTGCGGCGATCGCGTCTGCGCTCGAGGGCCTGACCTGATCCGCGACGATCAGCACGCCGCGCACCCGTCCGTCCCACGCCACGGCGACCGCCGTCCGCGCGCTCTCCTCGGCGTCATCGAACGCGGCGGCGAGGGAGGAGCCGAGCTGCAGCCCCCAGTCGGCGAGCAGAGAGGGCCGCCCGGCGACCACTGCTCGCGCCTCGACGACACCGGTGACGCCGCGTCCCTGCACGTTCTGGAAGGACTCGACCGCCGGCAGAGCGCCGAGTCGCTCGGTCGCGCCGCGCACGATCGCCTGCGCGATCGGATGCTCCGATGCCTCCTCCACCGCGGCCGTGAGGCGCAGCACCTCGGCCTCGTCCTCTCCCGACGCGGGAATGACCTCGAGGAGCGTCATGCGTCCGGTGGTGACGGTGCCGGTCTTGTCGAGCACGATGGTGTCGACGCGACGGGTCGACTCGAGAACCTCCGGTCCCTTGATGAGAAGGCCGAGCTGAGCGCCCCGCCCCGTCCCCACCAGCAGGGCCATCGGGGTGGCGAGGCCGAGCGCACACGGGCAGGCGATGATGAGCACGGCCACTGCCGCGGTGAACGCGGCCGCCGTGCCGCCTCCGACGAGCAGCCAGGTGACGAGCGTCACCGCCGAGATCGCGAACACGATCGGCACGAAGACCGCCGACAGCCGGTCGGCGATCCGCTGCGCCTCGGCCTTGCCCGACTGCGCCTCCTCCACGAGGCGCGCGATGCGGGCGAGCTGGGTGTCGCCGCCGATGCGCGTCGCCGTGACCCGCAGCCGACCGCCGATGTTCACGGTGGCACCGGTGACGGCGTCGCCCTGGTGCACCTCGACCGGCACGGACTCGCCCGTGAGCATCGAGGCGTCCACCGCGGACGCCCCCTCGAGCACGACGCCGTCGGTCGCGATCTTCTCGCCGGGCCGCACGATGAACACGTCGCCCACCGCGAGATCGGCGAGCGGTATACGCTCTTCGCGACCTCCGCGCACGACCGCGACATCCTTCGCGCCGAGCTCGCCGAGTGCGCGCAACGCCGCGCCCGCCCGACGCTTGGACCGCTGCTCGAGAAAGCGCCCGAGCAGCAGGAACATCGTCACGCCGGCGGCGACTTCGAGGTAGATGCTGCCCAGACCGTCGCCGCGTTCGATGACGCGGAACGGATGCGTCATGCCCCACATGCCGGCAGTGCCGAAGAACAGCGCGTACAGCGACCATGCGTAGGCGGCGGTGACGCCGACCGAGATGAGCGTGTCCATCGTGACGGTGCGGTGCGCCGCGTTCTGCACGGCGGCACGGTGGAAGGGCCAGGCCGCCCAGGTGACGACGGGAGTGGCGAGGATCAGCGACGCCCACTGCCATCCGGCGAACTGGAGGGGTTCGGCCATCGCCATCGCGATGACGGGCACCGCGAGCGCGATCGCGACGATCAGGCGCAGCCGCAGCAGCAGATAGGCCGGATCGACCTCGTCCGCCCGCTTCTCCCTCGGCAGTGCGGCCGTGTACCCGGTGCGCACGACCTCGGAGATGAGATCTTCGACGTCGACTCCGGCGGGGGCTTCGACGTGGGCCCTCTCGGTGGCGTAGTTCACCGACGCGGAGACGCCGTCGATGCGGTTCAGACGCTTCTCCACCCGTGCGGCGCACGACGCGCAGGTCATGCCCCCGATGTCGAGGTCGTAGGAGACGGGCTCCGTCGAGGTGGCCATCTCAGGCACGCGCCGCGGTGTATCCGGCCTCGTCGACGGCGGCCAGCACGGCAGTGTCGTCGACCGGAGCATCGGCGGTGATGACGAGGCTGCCCGAAGCCGCACTCACCTCGATCGCGGTGACTCCAGACAGCTTCGAGACCTCGCTGCGCACGGATCGCTCACAGTGTCCGCAGGTCATCCCGGTGACGACGTATGTGGTCGTACTCATCTCTGCAATCCTTTCGACGGTTCCGAATACCCCCCTGGGGTATTCTTCCGAGGATAACAGTACCGCTTCGAGGTCTATTCCCGAAGCGATCTCAGACCGCGGAGGGCCCACCGGCGAGGCGCAGTTCGGCGGTGGCCTGCCCACTCGCCAGATGCCGCGGGATCAGCCAGCGCAGCGTGTCGGTGTCACGAGCGGCGACCGCTTCGAGGATCACCCGGTGCTCCTCGGCCATCGCGAGCAGGTCGTCATGCTGCCCGAACAGCCAGCGCAGTCGTGTCACGAACACGCCGATCAGCTCGTCGAGCATCTCGTTGCCCGCCAGCTCTGCCGCCACGGCGTGGAACTCACCGGCAGCCATGCGGGCGGCCTCGATGTCTCCCGCCTGGGCCGCCGACAGCTCCCGGTCGAGCGCAGCCCGGAGGCGCGCGATGCCCTCGTCGGTATGACGCTCGGCGGCGAAGAGGAAGATCAGGGTCTCGATCGCTTCGCGCACCTCGCCGAAATCCTGGATGTCCCGGCGCGTGAACTTCCGCACGACCGCCCAGCTGCGTGGCCGCGCGACCACCACGCCCTCGCTGACCAGAGTGCGGATCGCCTCGCGAACAGGCAGCCGCGAGACGTGGAGTTCAGCCGCGATGTCGCGTTCGACGAGCCGCGATCCTGGCGCGCGGCGCCCGAGGATGATGTCGTCGCGGAGAATGCGCGTCACCCTCACCGACTCGAGTTCGCCTGCAGTCCCCAGCCCCACCATATGCGGATCATCTCATTCCTGGCCCGGGCCGGACAAGTTCGGTATCCCAGCGCCCGGGATCGCCGGTCGCCCCTGTCGGATCGAGATCATGCGAGAGGGGGCCGGATGCCGCAGCATCCGACCCCCTCTCGGAGCACATCGCTCAGGGCAGGCGGTTCGCCTTCGCGAGGTTCGCCTCAAGCTCTGCGGCGGTCTGCTTCACGACGTACGCCGGGCGGTCGCGCTCGACGCGCCAGGACTCGCTCAGCGGGCCGATGTTCACCGTGTCGAAACCCGCCTCGTCGTAGAACCGCGTGACGAAGTCCGTGGCCTCCGCGTCGTCGCCCGCGGTGGCGAGAGCGCGGCGGCCCTCGGTTCCGGCCGGGGTTCCGTCGGTCGTGATGTCACCCGAGGGGATGTGGTTGAACGCCTTCGCGATGCGCGACGTCGGCAGCTTCTGCTGCAGCATCTCGGAGGTCGTGGTCTCGCCCTTGTCGAGCGCCTCGATGTGACCGTCGCGCTCGAAGTAGTAGTTGTTCGTGTCGAGCACGATCTTGCCGGCGAGCTGGTCGGCGGGCAGCTGATCGATCGCGCCGAGCGGCACGGTCACGACGGCCACCTCCGCCGCCTCGGCGGCCTCCGCGGCGGTCGCCGCCTTCGCCTTCGGCCCGAGCTCTGCGATGAGATCCGCGAGCGTCTCCGGTCCGCGGGAGTTCGCGATCACGACGTCGTATCCGTTCGCCACGGCGACGCGCGCGATCTGGCTGCCGATGTGTCCTGCTCCGATGATTCCGAGAGTTGTCATGCTCGGCCCAACGTCACAGCGGGCGCACTATTCCCGCGGCGACCGCGTGTCTCCGCACCCGCTCCGAGTCGCCGGTCACTCAGACCGTGAGCAGGAAGCGTTCTTCGATGCGCCGGTACCCCAGGCTCTCGTACAGTCGGACCGCCCCGGCGTTGAACCCGAAGACGTGGAGTCCGATCGAGTCGGCGCCGAACCGCGCCGCCTCCCGCTCGGCCGCGATCATCACGTCGCGCCCGTACCCCCGGCGACGTCGGTCGCTCGCGATCTCGATGTCGAGGATGAACGCGTGCGGGCGCCCGCCGCGACGGCGGATGCCGATCCAGAGGACTCCGACCTCCTCGCCCTCGACCTCGGCGGTGAAGAGCTCCTGCCCGGCGGAATCGATGCCGTCCGGCAGCTCGAGCTGCATCTGCCGGTGCGACTCCACCGCCGCATCCTCCGCCGAATAGCGGCCGGAGGATGCGAGATCCTCGGCGAAGGCCGCCTCGGAGCTCGCCGCGAAATCGACGAAGCGGGCTGCCGTCATCGGCGTCAGCACCAGAGACGAGGGCGCATCGCGCGACGGCAGCGGTTCGAGAAGCATCTGGATCGAGGCGACCTCGAATCCGCGTCCCTCGACGAATGCACGACTCGCGGCGTCGCAGACGTAGACGGCCATGCTGATCCGGTCGACGCTCTGCCGCCGTGCGAGCTCCCTCAGACGCTCTAGCACCTGGTCGAGCAGCGCCGCATCCGGTGCGGAGTCGAACGAGAGGTCGACGACGAACAGCACGCCGTTGTTGGCGGCGAGCCACACCGTTCCGCGCCGATGCGCGCCCTCGTCGATCGTGAGGATCAGAGAGGTCTCGGTGGCGGGCCCGTGCGGCAGCAATTCGTCGAGGAACGCATCGACCCTCTCGATCGCGTCGCCCCCGACGAACATCCCCGACTCCAGGCGGAGGGAGAGCAGGCGCTCCCGCGTGGCCGCACGCCAGTCGTCGAACCGGGCGTCATCGAGCGGAGTCAGGCGCACAGGCATGTCTCCATCCTGCCCGTGCGTGCTCACGCCCGGTGGAGTGCGTCTTCGACGGCGACCCAGGCGAGCATCGCGCACTTCACCCGTGCCACGTACCGCGAGACACCGCCCAGGGCCGCCACGTCGCCGAGGAGCTCCTCGTCGGGCTCGATCTTGCCGCGCGAGCGCATGGCCTCGCGGAACGCCGCGATGCGCACCTCCAGCTCGGGCACGGTGAGTCCCTCGGCGAGCTCGGCGAGCAGCGACGCGGATGCCTGGGAGATGGCGCATCCGTGCCCCTCCCACGCGAGCGCCTCGATGCTGCCGTCGTCGGCCCGATGCACCTGCAGGGTGACCTCGTCGCCGCAGGTCGGGTTCACCTGGTGGGACTGCGCCGCGATCTCCTCGCGGAGCCCGAACCCGTGCGGGGTGCGCGAATGGTCGAGGATGAGCTCCTGATACAGGCCCTGCAGATCACTCATGCGCCCCTCCGGAAGAAGTCGATCGCGCCCTGGACGCCGTCGACGACGGCATCCACCTCGGCGTCGGTGGTGTACAGATACGTGCTCGCCCTGGTCGACGAGGTGATGCCGAGACGGCGGTGCAACGGCTGCGCGCAGTGATGCCCGACCCGCACCGCGATGCCGAGGTCGTCGAGGAACTGCCCGACGTCGTGCGAGTGGATGCCGTCGACGTCGAAGCTCGCGAGGCCCACTCGCGGCAGATCGATGCCGGCTCCGAGCACCCGCACCCCGTCGACGGCGGTGAGCCCGTCGACGAGGCGTGCGCCGAGCGCTGCCTCGTGCGCGGCGATGCGCGGCATCCCCACCGCGGTGAGGTAGTCGACCGCGGCCGCAAGCGCCACGACCTGGGACACCCGCTGCGTGCCGGCCTCGAAGCGCTGGGGCGGCGGCAGGTACGAGGCCTCGGTGGTGGTGACGGTGGTGATCATGGATCCGCCGGTGAGGAACGGGGGCATGATCTCGAGCAGTTCACGGCGACCGTAGAGCGCACCGATCCCGGTCGGGCCCAGCATCTTGTGACCCGAGATCACGGCGAAGTCGACGTCGAGGGCGTGCACGTCGAGCGGCAGATGCGGTGCGGACTGACAGGCATCGAGCACCACGAATGCACCGACCTCGCGGGCGAGGGCGACGAGCTGATCCACGGGATTGATCACCCCCAGCACGTTCGACACGTGGGTGACGGCGACGAGTCTGGTGCGCGCGGAGATGATGTCCGCGGCGACATCGAGCCGCAGCGCCCCGTGGTCGTCGAGCGGGATCACGCGCAGGGTCGCTCCGGTGCGCGCGGCGAGCTCCTGCCAGGGGATGAGGTTGGCGTGGTGCTCCATCTCCGTGGTCACGATCTCATCGCCCTCGCGCAGGCGGAGCGGCTCCGCCGCTGCTCCTCCCCGTCCGAGCGAGGCGTTCGAGAGCGAGTACGCGATGAGGTTCAGCGCCTCTGTGGCGTTCGAGGTCCAGACGAGCTCCCCGACGTCTGCGCCGATGAAGCGCGCCACGGTCGCCCTGGCGTCCTCGAAGACCTCCGTCGCCTCGGCGGCCAGCGTGTGCGCGCCGCGGTGCACGGCCGCGTTGAGGGTCGAGGCGAATTCGCGTTCGGCATCCAGCACGGAGAACGGGCGCTGCGATGTCGCCCCGGAGTCGAGGTAGGCGAGCGGATGCCCGTGCACCTCGGTCTGCAGGATCGGGAAGTCCTGGCGGAGGCGTCGCACCTCCTCGTCCGTGAGGGGACCGTCGCTCGGCGGGCTGATCGCGTCGACGTCGCGGGAAGTGCTCATCCTTCTAGCTTCTCATCCGGCGGGTCGAGACGGGTCACGATCGCGGCCGGCGACTGGCGCGCAACTGCCCTAGGCTCGCAGCATGTTCAGCGCCGCCACGCTCGTGACCTTCGTCGTCGCGGCATTCGTCATGGTCGTGATCCCCGGTCCGACCGTGCTCTTCACGATCGGCCGCGCCATGGCTCTGGGACGGGTCGGCGGCTTCCTGAGCATCCTGGGCACCGCGGTCGGGTCGATCCTGCTCATCATCGGCGTGGCGCTCGGGGTCGGCACCGTGGTCGCGCAGTCGATCGTGCTGTTCACCATCGTCAAGGTCCTCGGCGCCGGGTACCTCGTGTTCTTGGGCATCCAGGCGATCAGACATCGCACCGACGCGGCGAAGGCGATGACGGGGGCGGTGCCGACTCGCTCAGGCCTGCGACTGCTCGGCGAGGGCTTCGTCGTCGGTGCCACGAACCCCAAGTCGATCGCGTTCTTCCTCGCGATCCTGCCGCAGTTCGTCGACCTTCACTCGGGATCGGTGCCTCTGCAACTGCTGGTGCTCGGGGCGATCGTCGTCGCGATCGGAGTGGCCTGCGATGCGATCTGGGTACTGCTCGCGAGTGCGGCACGAGACTGGTTCGGCCGCTCGCCGCGACGCATCGAGGCCGTGAGCGCGACCGGCGGGAGCCTCATGATCGCTCTCGGCGCGTTCCTCCTGGTGTGGAGCGAGAAGCCCGCGAGCGTCTGAGCCGCGAGCTCACATCCGCGCGTAGCGGGCGCGGACCATAGAGAAGATGCCGTAGATCACGAGCCCTGCACCGACGACCCACAGCACGAGGCGCCCGAACGGCAGATCGGTGAGGCTGCGCAGCGCGGCATCCAGGCCGGCCGCCTTCTCGGGATCCTGCGTCCACGCCGCCACCACGAACAGCACGCCGGTGACCGCGATCGCGATGCCCTTCGCGAGGTAGCCCGCGACGCCGAGGGCGATGATGCCCGGCCGCGCAGGTCCCGTCGGCACGTCCATCGTCTTCCTGAATCCGCGCGTGAATCCGATGACGACGAACCCCACTCCGACACCTGCGACGCTGAGCCCCAGGATGAAGAGCAGCACCACCCCTCCCGGGGCGGAGAGCACCACCGCGCTGAGGGTCTGCGACGTCTTCTCGGACTCGACCGTTCCGCCGAAAGCGAAGATCAACGCGAGCCCGGCGATCACCAGGTACGCGCCGGCGATTCCGATCAGCTTCACCCGCTGACCCCACTTGCGGGGTTCCGCGCCCGAGGCGAGCATGCCGCTCGCGACCTGCCAGATCGCGAGCGTGATCAGCGCGACGGCGACCACGGCGAGCAGCAGTCCGCCGATCGGAGTCGAGCGGATCTGCTCCATCGCGCCGTCCTGATCGGCATCCCCGCCACCGCCCGAAGCGATCGAGATGGCTATGGCTCCGATGATGATGTGCACCACACCCACCATCACGAAACCCACCCTCGCCACACGGCGGAAGGCGTCGGAATGCTGGGCCGTGCGCGCGGCATCCTTCGGGGAGGAGGTCATCCCTGCAGGATATCGCCGCGTGACGAGGCATCGGCGGGGCGTGCGGCGGCGCCATCGCCCACGCCATCGCCGTCGCCGAGGAGTCGGCGGTCGGCCTCGTCGTCGTAGCGATCCTGGGCGTCGAGGACCTCGTCGACATGCGATTCCGCCCAGATCCGCAGAGCCTGCAGCGGTTCGTGCAGTGTGCGCCCGAGCGGGGTGAGCCGATAGCGTGCATGTCCGTCGTCGTCCACCGCGTGCACGAGCATGCCGTCACGGTCGAGTGCGCGAAGAGTGTCGACCAGGACCTTCTTCGTGATCCCCTCGACCTTGCGGTGCAGCTCGCCGAACCGCAGCGGCTCCTCGTGCAGGAGGATCACGATCATCGCGGTCCACTTGTTGGCCACCCGCGCCAACGACGCCCGAGACGGGCAACTCGAGGAGAACACGGTCCATTCGGGGCTCATCCGCTCGACATCCCTCCGGTGACGTTGAAGTGACCACGCCCGTATGGAGACGCTGGATGCTCAGAATACCGAGACGACGAGGAGGACATCATGTCGGCGATCGACATCGTGGGACAGTACGGGGCGGCCATGGCCGCGGGAGACATGCAGGCGCTGGCGGAGACGTTCGCCGCGGATGCCGTCTGGCACCAGCCGGGCAAGAGCCAGGTCTCCGGCGATAAGGTCGGCCCTGAGGCGATCATGGCGCACCTCGGGCACTTCATGGAGCTGAGCGGTGGCACCTTCGTCCTTGAGACCGACTCGGCGACCGAGAGCGGCGATCTCGTGTCGGCGACGGTGCGCTTCCGCGCCGCGCGCGAGGGACATGCGGATCTCGATCAGCACGGCGTCGATGTGTTCCGCGTGGCGGCCGGGCGGATCGCGGAGGTGTGGCTGATCAGTGAGGACCAGCAGGCGGAAGACGCGTTCTGGGGCCACGCCTGAGACGGAATGCAGCGGCCACGCCCGAGGCTGACGCTGAGGTCGGAGAGGCGCATCCGGCGCTCTCTGACCTCGGCGCCGGACCGGTGGGTCACCCCAGGCGCTCGACCGGCTGCCGGAGGATGGTGCGGAGCTTCGCCGGCTCGACCCGTCGGACGTCGCTGAGATAGATCTCGTGATGCAGGCCGGTCATGCGCAGGCCGCTGTCGGGGATGAACCGCTCATGCAGATAGGCGAGAACCGGAGCCTCGTCGTCGTAGGAGCCCACATGCAGGGTCTGCACACAGAGTCCCTCGTCGAGCGTCTCGAGGCGCACCGAACGCAGTGCCGCGTTCTGCTGCTTCTTCTTCGCCGCCTTCTGCTCGACCGCCTCGACGGCATCGGCGAACATCGCGGGCGTGACGTGCTCGGGAACCATGATCATCAGCGTCCACACCCACGCCGACTTGTCGCGCCGCGATGTGAACGACTCCCTGTCGGGCGCGTCCCACAGCCCCTCGAGCGGCATCACGACGGTGTCGACGCCGAGAGTCCTCTTACCCTCGAACTTGAGCGTGTAGGCCAGAGGGAAGAGCGCAGCGACCGCATCCGCGTACGCCGACGCCGTGTTCGGATCGCCTGCGCCGTCGATCATCAGGTACTGCATCGGCGGCACCTCGAGGATGCGGAACTCGCCCCGCTTCGCCGCGTAGGCGTCGAGCGTCTTCTTCGGGTCGATCGCCATCGCCGTTCCTCTCGCCGCAGAGCGCCCCTCGGGCCGCGACGACAGTGTCGCACGAACGGTCGACATCGGGCGGCGTCAGCTGCGCTCCCCCGGGTCCGCCAGCAGACCGGCGAAGGCGAGTTCCGCGGCTCCGATCAGCAGCCGGTCGACGCCCAGGTCTGCCGGGCGGATCTCGAGCCCCTCGACGCTCTCGGACATCGCGAGAGCACCGACGTCTGCCGCGATCTGCTCGGAGCGCAGATCCGCGATCGTCGCGAGGAATCCGCCCAGGACGACGAGGGACGGATTGAGCACGTTGACGGCATTGGCCAGTGCGCTCGCGAGCACATGCGCCTGGCGCGTGATCTCCTCGGACACCGCGTTGGAGGTCGAGGCGGAGAGCTCGGCGTCGAGCGTCTCGTCATCGGCGGCGTGCGGGCCGACCGCGTCGAGGCCGACAGCGTCGAGCAGCAGCCGCCTGCTCACCTCCGCTTCGAGGACGCCGTCGCCGGTGCGGCGGTCGCCGTCCGCGGAGATGCGCGGACGGTTCTGCCCGAACTCCCCGGCGTATCCGCCCGCCCCCGCCACCGCCCGGCCCTGGATGATCAGGCCGCCGCCGATGCCCGACGCGCCGCCGTTCAGGTAGACGATGTCGTCGATCCCCCGCCCCGCGCCGTAACGGTGCTCGGCGATGGCACCGAGCGTGGCGTCGTTGTCGACGAAGGTCGGCGTCCCGGTCGCAGCGCTCACCAGATCAGCGAGCGGCACGTCGGCCCACTCGAGGTGAGGGGCGTTGCGCACGACGCCGTCCGAGGTGCGCACCAGACCGGGGACGGCGACGCCGACGGCCTCGATGCGTACGTCGGCGAGGGGGCCGTCACGCCAGGCGGTCACACGGCCGGCGATCGTCTCGGCGACGGCCTCGGGGGTGGGCGTGTGACGGTTGGGCAGCCGCTCGCGCACCAGGATGCTGCGGTCGAGGCCGACCGCGGCGATCTCGATGGCATCCACCTCGGGGTTCACCGCGATCGCGACGACCCGCGCCGACGCGCTCACCACCGGCGAGGGGCGGCCCACCCGACCCGCGACGTCGGGGATCCGCTCGTCGACGAGTCCCCTTCGCACCAGCTCCCCCACGAGGTCGGCGATCGTCGAACGGTTCAGTCCGGTCTGCTCGGTGAGCGCTGCCCTCGAGCGGGCGCCGTCCTCGTGGACGACCCGCAGGATGCGGGAGAGATTGTGGGCGCGCGTGCCCGGCGCGGGGCTCGGCTGTGACGGCATCCCTTCACTGTAGGGGGTGGACGACCGCACCGACATGAGATATGTTGTGATTCACAACTTATTCGCTGACCTGCACAGGAGCAGACATGCCCACTCCCACCCGTGACGACAAGTTCTCCTTCGGCCTGTGGACCGTCGGCTACAACGGAGCCGACCCGTTCGGCGGCCCCACCCGACCCGCTCTCGATGTGGTCCACGCCGTCGAGAAGCTCGCCGAGCTCGGCGCCTACGGTCTGACGTTCCACGACGACGACCTCTTCGCTTTCGGCTCGACCGATGCCGAGCGTCAGAACCAGATCGACCGCCTCAAGGGCGCTCTCGCCGACACCGGTCTCGTCGTCCCGATGGTGACGACCAACCTGTTCAGCGCACCGATCTTCAAGGACGGCGGCTTCACCTCGAACGACCGCGACGTGCGCCGCTTCGCCCTGCGCAAGGTGCTGCGCAACCTCGACCTCGCCGCCGAGCTCGGCGCCAAGACGTTCGTGATGTGGGGCGGCCGCGAAGGCGCCGAGTACGACTCCGCGAAGGACATCCGTCAGGCGCTCGAGCGCTACCGCGAGGCCGTCAACCTGCTCGGCGACTACGTCACCGACAAGGGATACGACATCCGCTTCGCGATCGAGCCGAAGCCGAACGAGCCGCGAGGTGACATCCTGCTGCCGACCCTCGGTCACGCGATCGCCTTCATCGACTCGCTCGAGCGCCCCGAGCTCGTCGGCGTGAACCCCGAGGTCGGACACGAGCAGATGGCCGGGCTCAACTTCACGGCCGGCATCGCGCAGGCCCTGTTCCACGGCAAGCTCTTCCACATCGACCTCAACGGCCAGCGGGGCATCAAGTACGACCAGGACCTCGTGTTCGGTCACGGCGACCTGCACAACGCGTTCTCGCTCGTGGACCTGCTCGAGAACGGCGGCCCCGGAGGCGTTCCCGCCTACGACGGCCCCCGCCACTTCGACTACAAGCCCAGCCGCACCGAGGACGAGACCGGCGTGTGGGACTCGGCCGCCGCGAACATGCGCACCTACCTGCTGCTCAAGGAGCGGGCCGCCGCGTTCCGCGCCGACCCCGAGGTGCAGGAGGCATTGGCCGCCGCGCGCGTCGACGAGTTGTCGACACCGACCCTGAATGCCGGCGAGACGTACGACGACCTGCTCGCCGACCGCGCCGCCTACGAGGACTTCGACGCGGATTCCTACTTCGGCGGCAAGGGCTTCGGCTTCGTCCGTCTGCAGCAGCTCGCGACCGAGCACCTGCTCGGCGCCCGCTGATCGTCATGCCACTGGTTCTCGGGGTCGATTCGTCGACCCAGTCCTGCAAAGTCGTGGTCGTCGATACCGCGACGGGTGAGGTCGTGCGCTCCGGTCGCGCCTCGCACCCCGAAGGGACGTCCGTCGACCCCGAGTCCTGGTGGCGTGCTCTCGAGGACGCGATCGCGGAGGCCGGCTCGCTCGACGACATCGCCGCGTGGTCGATCGGCGGCCAGCAGCACGGCCTGGTCGCCCTCGACGCGTCAGGGCGCGTGATCCGCGATGCGCTGCTCTGGAACGACACCCGCTCGGCGGGCGCCGCGGCCGATCTCATCGCCGAGTTCGGCGCCTCGGTGCTGGCCGCGCGCACGGGGCTGGTGCCCGTCGCGTCGTTCACGATCACCAAGCTGCGCTGGCTGCGCGACCATGAGCCCGAGAACGCGACGCGCGTCGCGGCCGTCGCGCTGCCGCACGACTGGCTCACCTGGCGTCTGCGCGGCTTCGGCCCGCACAACCCGGTGCTCGACGAGCTCGTCACCGACCGCTCGGATGCCTCGGGCACCGGCTACTGGAATCCCGCGACCGGCGAGTACGACCGCGAGCTGCTCGTGGCGGCGCTCGGACACGACGTGGTGCTGCCGCGCGTGCTCGCGCACGACGAGTGGGTGACAGACGTCGACGAGCGCCGCGTCGGCGCCGGAGCGGGCGACAACGCGGCGGCGGCGCTCGGCCTCGGCGCCGCGCCGGGAGATGTCGTCGTCTCGATCGGCACCTCCGGCACCGTCTGCGCGATCAGCCGGACACCCGTCATCGACCCCACCGGCACCGTCGCGGGCTTCGCCGACGCATCAGGGAACTTCCTCCCTCTCGTCGCGACGCTGAACGCGGCGCGCGTCGTGGATGTCACGGCGGCCCTGCTCGGGGTCACGCACGGTGAGTTCAGCGACCTCGCCCTGCACGCCGATCCCGGCGCGGCCGGGCTGACACTCCTCCCCTATTTCGAGGGCGAGCGCACCCCGAACCTGCCTGACGCCACGGCATCACTGTCGGGGATGACGCTCGCGTCGACCACGAGGGCCAACCTCGCGCGTGCCGCGGTGGAGGGCATGCTGCGCGGCCTCGGCGCGGGCCTCGACGCCCTGCGAGAGCTCGGCATCCCTCTCGAGCGCGCCCTGCTCATCGGCGGAGGCGCGCAGTCCGAGGCCGTGCGTCGGATCGCTCCCGACATCCTCGGCCTCACGGTCGAGGTGCCCGAGCCCGGCGAGTACGTGGCGCTGGGCGCGGCGCGACAGGCGGCCCAGCTGGTCGGCTGAGCGAGCGGCACCAACCCCTCGGGAGGAGAAGTACGTGTCGGGAGGAGAGATCCCCCGCATACTTCCTCCCGAGGCGCAGTTCTCCGCCGCACGAGACGGATGCCGTCAGCCGGCGAGCACCCGAGCATCCCGCTGCGCGATGATGCTCAGCTCTGCCGCCGTGAAGACGTGCGCCTGCGTCATCGCGCGCTCGGTGCGGTCGAGGCAGTCGCGGATGAGGTGCCCGAAGAACGGGAACCCGGTCTTGCCCGTCGCATCGAACCGGAACTGCCCGTCCTGGTTGACCAGCAGCACCTGCCCGCCGCCGTTGTCGGTCGTGATGTCGGTGTACTTGCGCAGTTCGATGTACCCATCGGTACCGAGAAGAACGGTGCGGCCGTCGCCGAAGACATCGAGCCCCGCCGGGGTGAACCAGTCCACCCGCACGTACCCGGTGGTGCCGTTGTCGAGCACGACGTGCGCGTCTCCGAAGTCCTGCAGCCCAGGAGTCTCAGGGTGCGCGTAGTTCGCCACCGTCGAGCTGACGATCTCGCCGTCGGTCGCGCCCGTGTAATAGAGCATCTGCTCGAAGTTGTGGCTGCCGATGTCGCAGATGATGCCGCCGTACTGCTCCGGGTCGTAGAACCAGTCCGGGCGTCCGGCGCCGATACGGTGCGGCCCGAACGACGCGACCTGCAGCACGGTGCCGATCGCACCCTGGTCGATCAGCTGGCCGGCGAGGATCGCGGCCTCGGAGTGCACCCGTTCGCCGTAGTAGACCGCGAATTTTCGACCGGTGCGCTCGACAGCCGCGCGGGCTTCCGTGAGGTCGTCCATCGTGGTGATCGCGGGCTTGTCGGCGAAGAAGTCCTTGCCCGCATCGAGCACGCGCACTCCGAGCGGAGCCCGCTGGTTCGCGATCGACGCGCTCGCGACGAGCTGCACCTCGGGGTCGCGGAGCACCTCCTGCTCGCTCGCCGCGGCCCGCGCCTGCGGGAACCGTTCGAGGAAGTCGGCGACCTTCGCGGGGTCGTCGTCGTGGACCAGCGACAGGGTCGCACCGGCCTCGATGAGCTGCTCGACCATGCCGTGAATGTGTCCGTGCGCCAGACCGACGGCCGCGAAGACGAACTCCCCGGGGCCGACGACCGGCTCGGGCAGCGGATCGAAGGTGTACGTGCGGGTCATCGGTCGTTCTCCTCGTCGGTCGCGGCGCCGTCGGTCATGTCGTCATCTGTCACGTCGTAGGTGCGCAGGCGGCCGCACATGCCGTATCCGCGATCCCCCACCGAGGGTACGGCCTGGTGCACGCGGGCGTCGGCGAGGTGCGCCACCGAGCCGGACGCGACGGCTGCGGCGAGCGCGAGCGACTGCTCGGCCTGCGCCAGCGGACGTGCGCGCACGAGGTCGCTCCACGCCTCGGCACGATCGCGCACCAACGCACCCGCGGCGGCATGGAAGTCGTCGAGCGCCGCATGATCGCCCGCGACGACCGCATCCCGCAGGGCCTCGAACCCGGTCACGGCGAGGTCCCGACGTGCGGACGCGCGCGCGGCTCTGCCGCTCTCGCCTCCGAGGGACGCCGCCGCCGCGTAGGCCTCCTGGTCTGCCACGACCTCTGCGGGGAAGGTCATCACGGCGTCCCCCGCCTCGGGCAGTCCCGCGTTGCTCATCAGCACGACGACGCGAAGGCCGCCGTGGTTCACGGCGCGATGGACGGTTCCCGGGGTGAACCAGACGACGGATCCCGCCGACAGCGCGGTCTCTCGAAAGCCGTCCGCGTCGATCGTCTGCAGCGCGCCCTGCCCAGATATCACCACGTAGGCCTCGGTCGAGACGAGGTGCATGTGCGGGCTCCCGCCGCAGATGCCGTCGGGCGCCGCATCCGCATAGACGTCCAGATGCGACAGTGACGTGCCGCCGGGGAACGACGACCCGCTCACGACGCGGCCTCGATCAGCGAGGCCTTCTTCTCGAAGAAGTGCGGCGCGTTCGCGACGAGCCGGCCCGCCCGGTAGTACGGGTCGGATGCCGCGATCGGCAGCGCCACGAACTCGCGCTCGAAGCCCGCCTTGTAGATCGCCGTCACGACTTCCACCGCGTTGCGCCCGTCCTGGCCCGTGGAGACCGGCGCGCGTCCCTCGCGGACGGCGGCGAGCAGATCGCCGATCTGCCCTTCGTGCCCGAGGTGGGCAAGTGGTGTGCGTGCGGCGACGAGCGCCTCGATGCGGGACACGACGTCAGGATCACCGCCCGGTTCCGGGAAGCCGTCAGGGCGGGATCGCTCCGCGACCACCGAGAACGGCTGGGACACTCGCGCGTGCGCGCCCTGGATCACTATCGCCTGTTCCTGACCGTGGTGCACGACCGAGCTGGTCAGCTGCGCGAGCCCGCGGTCATAACGGAAGATCGCGACCGACAGATCCTCGACCTCGGCATTCTCGTGCTGCGCGTTCGCGAGCATCGCGGTGATCTCGGTGGGGCTGCCCAGCAGCCACAGCAGCAGGTCGATGTGGTGGATGGCGTGGTTGAGCGTGCATCCGCCGCCCTCCTTCTCCCACGTGCCGCGCCACCAGAGGTCGTAGTAGGGCAGCCCCCGCCACCAGGCCGAGTCGACGCGGACGTGGGAGATCGATCCGAGCAGACCCGAGTCGACGACGTCTTTGAGGGTCGCGAGGTCGTCACGGAAGCGGTTCTGCGCGACGACGGAGAGCACCGTTCCTGAGCGTTCCTGCGCCGCGAGCATCGCATCGCACTCCTCAAGCGAGGGTGCCATGGGCTTCTCGACCAGCACATGGAGGCCGGCATCGAGCGCCGCGATCGCCAGAGACGCGTGCGTCGACGGCGGCGTCGCGATGCTCACGAGGTCGACCAGACCCGACGAGATCATCGCGAGCGGGTCATCGAACGCCGCGACCTCGGTGAGGCCGAAGGCGACGGCCTTACCCTCGGCTCTGCCCGGCACGACGTCGGCCAGCGCCACGATCTCGCAGGACTCGGGGAACGCGCGGTACGCCTCGATGTGGGCGTCCGCGATGCCGCCGGTCCCGATGATGCCGATCCTGAGCATGACGCGACTCCTCGTTGAGCTGTTACTACGTATTACTAAGACGTAGTAGATACTATCGAGGGACACCCCGGACACGTCAACCCCGGAAGGACGGCTGCATGGATCGGCGACCGACCAGCCACGACGTCGCGCATCGCGCCGGGGTCTCGCAATCGACGGTGTCGATGGTGTTCACCGGCCGCTCGGGCATCTCCGAAGCAACCCGCGACAAGGTGCTGCGGGCCGCGGCCGAGCTCCACTACCGGCCGAACCTCGCCGCCCGATCGATGCGCACCCAGCGCACCGGCCGCCTCGCCGTCGTCGTGCCGATCGCCACGATGAACCCGCTGACTCTGCTCTCAGGCGCGATCGCCGCCGCCCGAGACGAGGGCTATGTGGTCGAGGTCGTCAGCCTGCCCGATGACGCTGAGGAACGCGAGGGGCGATTGTCCGAGCTCGTCGACTCCGGGCAGTACGAAGGGGTTCTCGCTTTCACACCGCTGCCCTTCACCGACACCACCGGAGGTGGGCCGATCGTGCTCTCGGTCGGAGAGTTCGACGACGCGATGCACATGACCGGCGAGTTCACCGACTCGCGTCCGATCACCGAGATGATCGAGCGGCTGGCGACCCAGGGCCACCGCCGGTTCATCCATCTCGCCGGGGCCCCGGACTTCCCCTCCGCACGAGCGCGCCGGGACGCCTATCTCGAGACGATCGATCGGCTCGGGCTCGAGTCCCTCGGGGTGACCGCAGGCGACTGGAGCGGCGAGGCCGGCGAGGAGGCGATCGACGCATTGCCCGATGACGCTCCCCCGCTCGCGGTGATCGCCGCGAACGATGTCATCGCCACCGGCGCGATCAGAGCAGCCACCCGGCGCGGATGGCGACTGCCGCACGAGGTCGCCGTGACCGGGTGGGACGACCATCACCAGAGCGCCTTCCTCGTGCCCTCGCTCACGAGCGTCGCGCAGGACCGGGAGCGCCTCGGCGCCTACTCGATGCACCGGCTCGTGGCTGCCGTTCGGCGCGGCGAGCCACCCGTGAAACCGGACGGCCTGCTCACCATCGTGTGGCGCGAGTCGACCGAGTCCCCCCAACGACTACCGTGAAAGTGGAGGCGTCCATGAAGATCCTGATCCCGAACACCATCGACCTGCCGGTGACCGCCGACGTCGAGGTCGTCGTCTACGACATCGACGCGGTCATCCCGACGGAGCATCGCGATGCCGAGGTGCTGGTCGTCTGGCACAACTCGTCGGCCTGGCTGCAGGATGCCGCTCGCATGCTCCCGCGACTGCGGCTCGTGCAGGCGCTCGCCTCCGGCGCGGACGCGGTGCTGAACGCCGGATTCGCCGACGGGGTGAGCATCTGCTCCGGACGCTCGCTGCACGACGGCCCGGTCGCCGAGCACACCCTGGCACTGATCCTCGGCGCCGTGCGGCGCCTCGACCGGCTGCGCGACGCGCAGCGCGAGCACCACTGGGACGACGATTTCAACGACGTCCAGAGCGCGCCCGACACGCAGGCGTCGTACACGCTCGCCGGCGCGCGTGTCACGATCTGGGGGTTCGGATCGATCGCCTCGACCCTCGCTCCCCTCCTCACGGCGCTGGGCGCCGAGGTGCAGGGCATCGCCCGCACGGCGGGCACCCGCTCGGGCGTCGAGGTGCACGCGGATGCCGATGCGACGGCGGTCCTCGCCGACACCGACGTGCTGGTATCGATCCTGCCCGCCACGGCGGAGACCACCGACCTGCTCAGTGCCGATGTCTTCCACGCGCTGAAGCCGGGCGCCGTGTTCGTGAACGTCGGGCGCGGGGCGACGGTCGACGAGACCGCCCTCATCGCCGCCCTCGAGTCGGGGCAGCTGCGGTCGGCGGCGATCGACGTCGCGAAGGCCGAGCCGCTGCCGGCATCCGATCCGCTGTGGGAGGCGCCGAACCTCCTGCTCACCCCGCACGTCGCCGGCAACCGCCCGGTCGGCGCCGCGGACCTGGTCGATGAGAACATCGCCCGACTGCAGGCGGGTGACGACCTCGTCAATCAGGTGCACCCCTGAGCTGTACGACCGCAGAATAACCTCCAATCGGAGGTTTTCGGCGCGCCCTCGCTATCATCGGAGGATGACCGATCCGACACCCCGATCGTCGGGACCGCGAGGGAGCTACGCGAAGGGCATCGCGCGGCGTCAGGAGATCCTCGACAAGTCGATCGAGGTGTTTGCGAGACGCGGGGCGAAGAAGACCAGCCTGCGCGCTATCGCTCAGGAGGTCGGCGTGACGCACGCCGCCCTCACGCACTACTTCGGCTCTCTCGAAGACCTGCTCGTGGCCGTCTACCGCGAGCACGAGCGCCGCTCCGACTCCGAGCATCCCGAGACGCCGGCGGATGTGAGCCCTGCGCTGATGATGCGCGTCTCCGCCGAGGAGAACCGCAGCATCCCCGGCCTGATCCAGCTGTACTCCACGCTCGTCGCCACAGCACTCGAGGAGGAGGGCTCCCCGGCCCACGAGTTCGCGACCCAGCGATTCGGTCGACTCCGCATCGAGCTCACCGACCGGGTGCGTCTGCTGCAGTCCACCGGGCAGCTGCGCGACGACCTCGACCCCGCGCTCGTCGCGGCCCTCGTCATCGCGGCCTCCGACGGGCTGCAGACGCAATGGCTCCTCGAGCCGTCGGTCGACCATGAGGCCGCTCTCGAGATGCTCGACAACCTGCTCGCCGGCGACCGGCGCCGATAGGCACACCCGGCGACGAGAACCGCCGGCGATGCACCCCCGATCCTGCGGCCGGACGGGTCGGACAGACCACGCCCCCGTCGACGCGGTGTCGACGGGGGCGCGGTCGGTGCAGCGGGTCAGTCGCTCAGAGCGTCGCCGCGAACGGGTCGAAGCCCTCGGGGAGCAGCGGCACCGGAGCGACCGTGCTCTCGACGACGACAGCCTGACCGGTCGCCGCCGCTTCCTGTGCGGAGAGCAGGGTGTCGAGCACGTGGAAGCCGAGCTCACCGGAGGCGACGTGCGGACGCCCCTCGGCGATCGCCCGCACCATGTCGAGCGCGCCGATGCCGCGGCCGACCACGACGTCGTCGTGCTCGATCTCGATCCACTCCTGCTCGAACGACATGCCGTCACGGATCACACCGAGCGGCTTGACGTACGCGATGCGACCGGCGAACTGGTTCGGGTCGGGGAGCACGATCGTGCCCTCGGTGCCGTGGATCTCGACGATGCCGTGGCGCTCGAGCGCGGAGTCGAAGCTCAGCAGCGTCTGCGACTGCGCACCGCCCTCGAAGGCGGTGACGATCTGGATCGTCGACGGCACCTCGACCGGGAACATGGTCCCTGCGTTGGGTCCGGTGTGGATCTCGCGCTCCTCGCGCGCCTTCGTGCCGACCGCGGCGACGTGGTCGACCGGTCCGAGAAGGCTCACCAGGGCCGAGAAGTAGTACGGCCCCATGTCGAGCAGCGGCCCCGCACCCTCCGCGAAGAGGAAGGCAGGACTCGGGTGCCACAGATCGGGCCCTTGGGTCTGGAACGTGGTCTGGGCGAACAGCGGGCGGCCGATGACTCCGCTCTCGATCGCACGACGAGCGGCCTGGAAGCCCGGTCCGAGCAGCGTGTCGGGGGCGGAGCCGATCCGCAGGCCCGCGGCGTCGGCCTCACCGAGCAGCTCGGCAGCGCCGTCGCGGTCGAGCCCGAGGGGCTTCTCCGTCCAGACGTGCTTGCCTGCGGCGATCGCGGCGCGGGAGACCTCGATGTGCACGGCGGGGATCGTCAGGTTGATGACCAGATCGACGCCGGGGTGAGCGAGGACGTCGTCGGCGGTGCCGAACGACGGCACCCCGTACTTCGCCGCCTGCGCCTCGGCGCGGTCGACCAGCAGGTCGCCGACGACGAGCACCTCGACGTCGGG
This sequence comes from Microbacterium sp. Root553, assembly GCF_001426995.1. Taxonomy (NCBI): domain Bacteria; kingdom Bacillati; phylum Actinomycetota; class Actinomycetes; order Micrococcales; family Microbacteriaceae; genus Microbacterium; species Microbacterium sp. Root553. The sequence goes on from NZ_LMFY01000001.1 coordinate 452,327, forward strand.
GAACGACGACAGGTTCTCGAGGTAGGTGTCGCTGATGACACCGAGGCCGATGATGCCGATGCCGACCGCGCTCATCGTGCGAACCCACCCTCGATGAGGAACGAGTAGCTCGCGGCGATGTCGGCGAAGACGTCACCCGGGGCGTTGTCGTATTCGATGATGGCGTACTTCAGGTCGGATGCCGCGCGCAGCGAGTCCGCGAGGGGCACGTCGCCCGTGCCCGCGTGACGCTGGTCGAGGCTCGCCGAGCCGAACTCCGCGGCACCGGGTGCGAACGGGTTGCTGGCCGGCGCGACGCCGTCCTTGACGTGCGCGGCGACGAGGCGGTCGCCGAGGCGCGAGACCAGCGCGGTCACGTCCTGCTCCCCCACGAGCGCCCAGTACAGGTCGAGCTCGAGGACGACGCGCTCGTCGGTCAGCGCGACGAAGCGCTCGTACGCCGTCTGTCCGTCGAACTCCTCGACGAACTCCTGGGCGTGGTTGTGGTACCCGACCTCGAGGCCGAAGGTCGCGGCGGTCTCGACCAGCGCGTTCAGGCGCTCGGCGATGTCGGTGACGCCCTCGAGCGTGAACCAGCGCTCGGGAACCACGAACGGGTCGATCACGGTCTTGATGCCGACCTTGGCCGCGGCCTCGAAGACGACCTCGGGCGCGGGGGTCGGGATCGATCCGTCCGGCGTCCACAGCTCGTCCGAGAGCAGCGGTGCGTGGCCGGTGGGCGAGACGAGGCCGGAGGCGTCGAGGGCCGCGCGGATCTCATCGGGACGGCGCACGAAGTCGAACGCCTCGACGTTGCGCAGTCCGATGGCGGCGAGCTTGTCGAGCGAGCCGCCCATGTCGGCGGAGAACTCCGCGGCGAGTGTGTACAGCTGAACAGATGCTTCTGGCAGGGCCACGTTGACCTTCCTTGATTGTGCGAGTGGGCGGAGGAATCGCCCGCGGCCAGAGTACCAGAAACCTCCACGTGGAAGTAATGAGATTCTCGTATTCCCCGCGGTAGACCGCGCACCCGCACACCCTGGACATGCGCGGTGCGGCGGCGCATGCTGAACGCATGAGCGCATTCCAGACCACACGGGCATTCAGCGGGTTCAGCGTCGACGACATCGATGCCGCCCGCTCGTTCTACGGCGACGTCCTCGGACTCCGGGTCGAGACCAACGCGATGGGGTTCCTCGACATCCATCTTCCCGACGGCGGATCGATCCTCGTCTACGCGAAGCCCGACCACACTCCGGCGAGCTTCACGATCCTGAACTTCCCCGTCGACGACATCGATGCCGCCGTCGACGATCTCAACGGACGTGGCGTGGCGACGAAGATCTACGACGATTCCGAGTTCGACAGCGATCCGAAGGGCATCATGCGGGGCGGACCGGGGCGCGGGCCCGACATCGCCTGGTTCCGCGACCCGGCCGGCAACGTCCTCGCGGTGATGTCCGCCGCCTGAGCCGGAGGCCGGACGTCAGGCCAGACGTCAGACGTCAGACGCCTGGCGTCAGGCCAGAAGCGCGTCGAACAGCGCGTTCACGGCGGGATCGACGCGCTGCAGTTCAGGGTGCGCGTCGTGCCAGTCGACGATCTCGCGCGCCGCGGTGTGCAGCGCCACGACCGGGGCGAAGTCGGGCACGATGCGGCGGATCTTCGTGTTGTCGAAGACCACCGAGTGGGCCATGTCGCCGGAGAGCTGCCCCGCGCGCTCGGGGGCCGCGGCTTCGATCGCCGCGCTGGTGGCATACCGGATTCGCGGCTCGGCACCGGCCGCGCGCCCGAGGATCCCGTAGATCTCGTTCCAGGTATAGACGAAGTCGCTCGTGATCTGGAAGGTGTCCCCGTAGGCGAGCGGGTTGCCGAGCAGTCCCGCGAACCCGACCGCGAAATCGCTCGCGTGGGTGAGGGTCCACAGCGATGTCCCGTCGCCGTGCACGATGATCTCCTCGCCACGGCGGATGCGGTCGATCGCGGTCCAGCCGCCGAACGCGGGGATCGTCCACTTGTCGTACGTGTGCGAGGGGCGCAGCACCGTGACGGGGAAGGCGCGGTCCCGATAGGCGGTCGTGAGCAGATCCTCGCAGGCGATCTTGTCGCGTGAGTACTGCCAGTGCGGGTTGCGCAGCGGTGTGGACTCCGTGATCGGCAGGCGGGCCACCGGCTTCTGGTAGGCGGACGCGGAGCTGATGAACACGTACTGACCGGTGCGCCCCTCGAACCGGTCGATGTCACGCTGCACCTGCTCGGGGGTGAACGCGATCATGTCGGCGACGACGTCGAACTCCCGTCCGGCCAGCGCCGCGTCGACGGCCGCGGCATCCTCGATGTCTGCCGTGAGCACCTCGACGCCCTCCGCGGGGTCGCGACGCGACGTGCCCCGATTGAGCAGCGTGACCTCCATGCCACGTGAGGCGGCCAGCGCACTCGCCGCCGACGAGATGATCCCGGTTCCGCCGATGAACAACACCTTCGTCGCACTCATGCGATCGACTCTAGCGAGGCACCCGCCCGCGGGGGCGGGATCGCGCCCCGCGGGCGTGCCGTCAGACGACGGCGGTGCCGGGCGCGGCCGCGAACTCCTCGAGTGCGGCGACGACCTCGGCGGAGAGCTCCACGCGGCTTGCCGCGACCGCATCGTCGATCTGTCCGGTGCGGGAGGCGCCGATGATCGCCGTGGTGACCACCGGATCGCGAAGCACCCAGGCGATGGCGAGCTGTGGGATCGAGAGCCCCGCATCCTTCGCGATGCGGTCGATGCCGCGGATGCGCTCGAGGTAGTCGTCGGTGAGCGCCGACCCGTTCAGGAAGTGACTGCTCGCCGCCCGTGAGTCGGCGGGCACGTCGCCGTCGATGTACTTCGCCGTCAGCAGGCCCTGTGCGAGCGGTGAGAAGACCGCGCTGCCGACGTTCAGCTCGCGCAGCGCCGGGAACAGTTGGGCCTCCGGTGTGCGGTCGAACAGCGAGTAGCGGGGCTGGTGCAGCAGCAGCGTCACGCCCTGCTCGGCGAGCAGTTCGTAGGCGCGGCGGGCGAGCTCGGCCGGATAGTTCGAGATGCCGACGTACAGCGCCTTGCCGCTGCGGACGATGTCGGCGAGGGCCGTCGTCGTCTCCTCGAGCGGAGTCTCGGGATCGGGCCGATGCGAGTAGAACACGTCCACGTAGTCGGTGTTCATGCGCTGCAGGCTCTGCTCGAGCGATCGCACGAGGTACTTGCGCGATCCGCCGTCGCCGAAGGGCCCCGGCCACATGTCGTAGCCGGCCTTGGTCGTCACGAACAGCTCGTCACGGTAACGGGCGAGACCGCTGGCGAGCACCGATCCGAACGTCGACTCGGCCGATCCGTACGGCGGGCCGTAGTTGTTCGCGAGGTCGATGTGCACGACGCCCCGGTCGAACGCGTGCAGCACTATCTGCCGCTGGCTGTCGAAGGTGCGGTCTCGTCCGAAGTTCTGCCAGAGGCCGAGCGAGACCTTCGGGAGCTGCACGCCGCTCGCGCCCGCGCGCTGGAAGGGCACGTCCGTGTAGCGGGTGGATGCGGCCTCGTAGACGGAGGTGAGGCGGGGGTCATCAGCGGCGATGGGCATGGAGGATGCTCCTAGGCGAGGCGAGAGGAAGGGCTTCAGGATAGCGCTTCCCGAAAGACCCGAGCAGACCGGGGTGCCATACTCCGCAATCCTCGAGACGCCGGTGCGGGCGGGGTCCGCTCCCCGCTGTCAAGGACGCCGACGAAGTCGGACGGTCGGGGTAACGTGGCGCGGAGTCGGCGATCGTCGCATCCACCCCCGTCCTGCGCGGGATACGAGAAGAGGTCCATGATGGGCGGGACCCCACCGTCGAAGCTCTCCGGCACGTCGAACGCGATCGTCGTGACCGGAGCACGTGTGCACAACCTTCGCGATGTCGACGTCGCGATACCCCGCGACGCCCTCGTCGCCTTCACGGGCGTCTCCGGCTCCGGAAAGAGCTCCCTCGCGTTCGGCACCCTCTACGCCGAAGCCCAGCGACGCTACTTCGAGTCCGTGGCGCCCTACGCGCGACGCCTGATGAGCCAGGTCGACATCCCCGACGTCGACGCCATCGGCGGGCTGCCCCCGGCGGTCGCCCTCCCCCAGCAGCGCACCGCCGGCAGCGCTCGATCGACCGTCGGCAGCGCCACCTCGATCGGCAATGTGGTGCGCATGCTGTTCTCGCGCGTCGGCACGTACCCGCCCGGCGCGGAGCCCCTGTTCGCCGAGGACTTCTCGGCGAACACCGTCCAGGGCGCATGCCCGCGATGCCACGGCATCGGGCAGGTGTACGACGTGCCCCTGCACCTCATGGTCCCCGACGAGTCGTTGTCGATCCGCGACCGCGCCCTCGACGCCTGGCCGCGAGCGTGGCACGGCAAGCAGCTCATCGACAGCCTGATCTCCCTCGGCTACGACATCGACATCCCCTGGCGCGATCTGCCCGAGGAGCAGCGTCGGTGGGTGCTGTACACCGAGGAATCCCCTCAGGTGCCGGTGTTCACCGATCGTGGTCCTGCACAGGTGCGCAAGGCCGTCGCCGCCGGGGTCGAACCGTCGTACATGAGCACGTTCGTCGGCGTGAAGCAGTACGTGCTCAACACGTTCGCCCACTCGAAGAGCGCCAAGATGCGCGAGAAGGCGGCGAGCTACATGGTCAGCGTCCGCTGCCCGCTGTGCGAGGGACGTCGACTGAAGCCCGAAGCGCTCGCCGTGACGTTCGCCGGTCTCGACATCACCGAGATGGCCGCGCTGCCGCTCGCCGATCTCGCGGCGCTTCTCGAGACGGCACTCGCCCCCTCCGACAGCGGGTCGGATGCCGGCGGCTCCGAGGGCAGGGCACTCGCACCCGAGAAGCAGCTCGCGGCGCAGCGGCTGGTCGACGAGCTGCGCGACCGGGTCTCGCCCATCATCGAGCTCGGCCTGGGCTACCTCTCGCTGGATCGATCGACGCCCACCCTCTCCTCCGGCGAGCTGCAGCGCATGCGGCTCGCCACCCAGGTGCTCTCGCAGCTGTTCGGGGTCATGTTCGTGCTCGACGAGCCCTCCGCCGGCCTCCACCCCGCCGATGGCGAGGCGCTCGTGCGCATCCTCCGCTCGCTCCGGGACTCCGGCAACACGGTCTTCTTCGTCGAGCACTCGCTCGACGTGATCCGGCATGCGGACTGGATCGTCGACATCGGCCCCGGTGCGGGGGCCACCGGTGGCGAGATCGTCTATTCCGGCCCGATCGACGGTCTCCGCGACGTGGAGCGCTCCCAGACCCGGCGCTACCTGTTCGCCGATGACCTGCGCGCCGCGCAGCAGCCGACCCCGAGGCCCGCCTCCCGCGAGCCCGACGGCGAGCTCGTGCTCACCGACGTCTCGCGGAACAACCTCCGCAGCGTGTCGGTGTCGATCCCCCTCGGCTGCCTCACCGCCGTCACCGGCGTCTCCGGCTCGGGCAAGTCCTCCCTGGTGACCCAGGCTCTGCCCGATCTGCTGCAGAAGAGCCTGTCGAGCGAGGTCGACGGCTCGACGATCGACGCGTCGAACGGCGAGAAGAGCAGCACGACCGCCGATCCGCTGTTCTCCGCGCCGACAGCCCAGACGACGGGGCGGGCGTCGGGTCCTGCCAGCCGCGTGCGGCGCGTCGTGCAGGTCAGCCAGAAGCCGATCGGCCGCACGTCGCGATCGAACGTGGCGACGTACACAGGCCTCTTCGACCGCGTCCGCGCTCTGTTCGCCGCGACTCCCGAAGCACGCCGGCGACGCTACGCCGCGAGCCGGTTCTCATTCAACCTGCCGAACGGACGATGCCCCACCTGCAAGGGCGAGGGCACGGTCGAGGTGGAGCTGCTCTTCCTCCCGACCGTCCATGCCCCGTGCAGCACGTGCGGCGGCACGCGCTACAACCCGGAGACCCTCGAGATCGAACTCCACGGTCACACGATCGCCGACGTCCTCGCCCTGAGCGTGAACGACGCGCGCGTGCTCTTCGATGATGACGCCGATGTCGCGCGACACCTCGATGCCTTGCTCGATGTAGGACTGGGATACCTGCCGCTGGGGCAGTCGGCGACAGAGCTGTCGGGCGGCGAGGCACAGCGCGTGAAGCTGGCATCCGAGTTGCGACGCGCCCAGCACGGCGACACCCTGTACCTGCTCGACGAGCCCACTTCCGGGCTGCATCCGTCGGACACCGATCGGTTGCTCGTGCACCTCCAGCACCTCGTCGACGCCGGCAACACTGTGGTGATGGTCGAGCACGACATGCGTGTCGTCGCGCAGGCCGACTGGGTGATCGACATGGGCCCCGGCGCCGGAGACCTCGGAGGATCCGTCGTGGCACAGGGCACTGCCCGCTCCGTCGCCTCAGCGAGCGACAGCACGACGGCGACGTACCTCGCGGATGCCCTCGCGGCGCAGGACCGCGGAATCAGCGCCTGAAAACAGAAAATCCCCGCCTGAGCGGGGATTCCTTCTGCGGAGACGAGGGGATTTGAACCCCTGGTCCCCGTGAGGGGACTCCACCTTAGCAGGGTGGTGCACTCGGCCGGACTATGCGACGTCTCCAGGCATCCGCTCCGTGAAGACCGGATGCACCCTGCAAGCATAACGGGTTCACGGGGCAGCGACGAATCGGTGCTCAGTCGGTGACGGCACTCGACTCGCGCACGACGAGCTCGGGCTGGAATCGCACGCGGCGGTCGTGCTCCACGCCGTCCAGCTCCTTCAGCAGCAGGTCGACGCCGGTCCAGCCGAGCAGTCTCGCCGGCTGCCGCACCGAGCTCAGCGGCACGACGGTGGCCGAGGCGAAGTCGATGTCGTCGTAGCCGACCATCGCGATGTCCTCCGGCACGCGGATGGCGGAGCCGAAGCTGAACGCCTGCAGCAGACCGACGGCGAGCAGGTCGTTCGCCGCGAACACGGCATCCGGTCGTGATCCGGTGGGGCGGGCGGCGATGATCTCGCCCGCGGCCCTGCCCTGCAGGACGGTGAGGGCGGACTGCTCGAAGACCTCGAGGGTGACGTCCGGGTGCGTGTCGACCGCCGCGCGCACCCCGCGCAGACGATCGGCGACCTGCTGCACCGACGGCGGTCCACCGACGAACGCCAACCGGCGACGCCCTGAAGCCAGCAGATGCTCGGCGGCCACCCTGCCGCCCTCGACGTCGTCGACCGACACCGACGGCAGCACGCCCTCCTCCACTTCGCGGTCGACGAGAACGACCGGCATCCCGCCTGCGGCGAAGCGGTGGACGGCGGACAGGTCGTCCGACGCAGGGGTCAGCAGCACGCCGTTCACCCGCTGCTCCTGGAACAGCTCGAGATGCGCCAGCTGGCGCTCATCCCGCTCGTCGCTGTTGCCGAGCAGCACGGTCATGCCGGCATCCGCCGCACGATCCTCGGCCCCGCGCACCACCTCGGCGAAGAACGGGTTGCCGATGTCGGGCACCACGAGTCCGATGCTGCGACTGCGACCGGCGCGCAGCTGCCTGGCGGCATCATTGCGCACGAAGCCCAGCTCGCGGATCACGCGCTGCACACGCTCGACGGTCTTCGCCGACACGCGCTCCGGCTGGTTCAAGACGTTCGAGACGGTGCCGACCGAGACGCCGGCCGCAGCCGCGACGTCTTTCACCCCTACAGCCATGGCGTGCCTCCGTCCGTCTGCGCGTGCGCCAACGACTACCTTCTCATCCTGCGTGGTTGTCTCCACGCCGGCGACGCGCGGGCACGGCGACGACGGCGAGCGTCGCGCAGCCGATTCCGGCGATGAACAGCGGCGCGAGCGCCCAGGTGACGACGCCGGTGAAGATCGCGGCAGCGGCGATGTAGGCGGCTCCCGCGACATCCGCACGGACGACGCCCGGCACCGCGCGCACCGCGACGACCCAGCCGCGCGAGGGAGACCATTCGCCCGCCGCGAGAAGCACGGTGACCGCGAGAACGAGCAGACCCGCCCAGCCGATGACGGCGATGGCCTCTCCACCGGGCAGTGCGCCCGACCCCGCGAGCACGATGTCGACCGTGAGCACGGCCGCGATCAGCGCCGCCGGCACGCCGACCGCGAGAGATCGGAGGATGCCGGCACGCACGTCGTCCCAGAACAGGGAGCTGCGCGAGTCCTCGGCCGCGACGAACCGCCGCAGATGACGGATGCCGGCGGCGAGCGCGATGGGCAGCGTGACGACGCCGAGGGCGACGATCGTCATCATCAGGCCGATCGTCAGCACCTCGCCGAACAGGCCGAACTTCGCCGTCGCACCGGGGTTGGCCCCCGGTTCCACACCCGCGACGGTGGGTCCTGCGCCGGAGCGCGCCTCGCGCGTCGCGGCGCGCTGTGCGCGCCGCTCTCCGCTGATGACCGACATGACTAGCCCTTCAGACCCTGTGTCGCGACACCGTCGACGAGGAAGCGCTGGAAGACGACGAAGAACAGCAGCACCGGCACGAGCGCGACGAACGAGGCCGTGACCGTCGCACCGTAGTCCGACGACGACGTCTGGTCGTTGTAGAGCCGCAGCGCGATCGGGAGCGGGTAGTTCTCGGGACTCGTCAGGTAGAGGAGCGGCCCGAGGAAGTCGTTCCACGCCCAGATGAACGAGAAGATCGCGCAGGTGATCAGCGCCGGCTTGATGAGCGGCAGGATGATCGACCAGAAGATCCGCAGGTGGCCCGCACCGTCGATGCGCGCGGCCTCGTCCATGTCGCGCGGCATCTGGCGGATGAACTGCACGAGCAGGAAGACGAAGAACGCTTCCGTGGCGAGGAACTTCGGCAGGATCAGCGGGATGAAGGTGTCGACCCATCCGAGCTGGTTGAAGATGATGTACTGCGGGATGATCACGACGTGGAACGGCAGCAGCAGTGTGCCGATCATCGCCGCGAACAGCACGCCGAGTCCCTTGAACTGCACGCGGGCGAACGCGTAGGCGGCGAGCGCCGACGAGAGCACGGTACCGACGACCGCGGACACCGCGAGGATCAGCGAGTTGAGGAAGAAGCGCCACATCGGCACTCCCGCGATGCCCTCCATGACCTTGCCGTAGTTCTCGATCGTCGGCGCCTGCGGGAACAGACCGGGATTCTGGCCGAACTCGGAGTTCGGCTTGAACGTGGACAGGAACAGCCACAGCAGCGGGTACAGCACGACAGCGGTGAGCAGGAGCAGACCGACGAACCAGATGACCGTCTGCCAGGTCTTGCGCGTGATAGGGCGGCGAGGGGCAGGCGGGCCGACGGGCGTCGTCTGCTGCGCGGCGAACGCCGGCGTCGACGCGGAGCCGGAGGTGGTGGCCTGATTGGAGGTGCTCATTTGTCGTCTCCCGAGTAGTGCACCCACGACCTCTGGGTGCGGAACAGGATGAGGGCGATGATCGCGACGACCACCAGCAGGACCCAGGCGATCGCGGCGGCGTACCCCATCTGTCCGTCGGAGAAGCCGCGCTTGTACAGGTAGACGGTGATGAAGTTCGTCATGCCGGCGGGGCCGCCGGAGCCGTTCGAGATGATGTACGCCGAGGCGAACACCTGGAAGGCGCCGATGAGGCCCAGCAGCAGGTTGAAGAACATCACCGGAGAGAGCATCGGGATCGTCACCGCACGGAACCGTCGGTACGCGTTCGCCCCGTCCATCTCGGCGGCCTCGTACAGCTCCTTGGGGATCTGCTTGAGACCGGCGAGGAAGATCACCATCGTGGCTCCGAACTGCCAGACGGCGAGCAGGATCATCATCGGGAGCACGAGTCCCGGATTGCCGATCCATCCGCCCAGGTCGATCCCGAAGATCTGCAGACCGCTGTCGACAGGACCGTCGGAGTTGAACATCGCACGCCAGACGATGGCGACCGAGACCGAGCCGCCGATCAGCGAGGGGGCGTAGAACGCGGAGCGGAAGAAGCCGGCGCCCTTATCGCGGTAGTTCAGGAGCATCGCGACCCCGAGTGCGGCGGCGAGAGTGATCGGCGTGCCGATGAAGACGTAGACCAGGGTGATCTGGGCCGACTGGATGAAGTTCGGGTCGCTCGTGAAGAGACGGATGTAGTTGTCCAGCCCGATCCACTTGGGCGGCTGGAAGATGTTGTACTTCGTGAAGGAGAGGTACAGGGAGTAGACCATCGGCACGGCCGTGAGGCCGAAGAATCCGATGAGCCACGGGGTGAGGAACGCGTAGCCGGTCGCCGTCTCACGCCGCTGGCGCGACCGCTGGCCGGGCCGTGCGGGCTCGTTCTCTGGGCGACGGCCGCTGCGCAGCGCCTGCCCTCGTCCGGACTTCTTGCCCGTGACGATCGTCCTCGTCGCCGTCGTGCTCATGACAGCTCCTTCCGAAGTGTGCGGGGTGCGGTGGACCGGGCGGATGACGCCCGGCCCACCGACGGAATCACTGGTTGAGGACGACGTCCATCTCGGAGAAGAACTGCGTCACCGCGTCGTCGACCGTCGTGGTGCCGAAGTTCAGCTCGGTGCCCAGCACGCGGAACTTCTCCTCGAGGGTGCCGTAGCCGACGATCGGCACGGGAGGAGCGTCGCCGAGACGGTCGGCGATGGACTCCTCGTAGTCCTTGACGGCCTGGCTCATCGGGTCGAGATCAGCGGCCTCGAGGGCGGTCTCCGAGGCGGGGAGCCCGCGGTTCGTGCCGAAGATGGATCCGGCCTCCGGCGAGTTCACCAGGAAGTTCACGAGGGTCGCCGCAGCCTCGGGGTGCTCGGTCTTGGCCGAGATCGTGTGCAGCATGGAGGGCTTCAGGTACAGGTCCTTCGCCCCCTCCTCGGTGACGGGCGGTGCGACGATGCCGAGCTCGGTGTAGCTCTCGCCGAGGTTGGCGAGGTATCCCGCACCGAAGTTGTCCCAGGTCAGCTCACTGGCGTTCTTCGCGGTGTCGAAGGCGCTGAGCGGGAGGACCTCCTCGACGACCTGCTGCGGCACCACGGCACCATCGCGGATGTCGGAGCCGGACTCCCAGAACTCCTTCAGACGGTCCTCGTCGAACCCTGCCGTGCCGTCTTCGTTGAAGAGGTTCTTTCCCTCGCTGCGCAGCTGCAGCTCGAAGTTCTGGATGCGGCCGGTCCAGTCCGAGCCGCCCCAGTACTGGCCCGCGCCGGCGTCGGAGATCTCGGTGATCCAGTCGTCGTAGTCCTCCCAGTCGCCGCCGGCGAACTGCTCGACGCCGGCGGTCTCGAGCAGCACCGGGTTGGTGAAGACGGCCCAGGCATTGGTCGAGGTCGTGATGCCGTAGGTCGTGTCGTCGACCACGCCGATGCCGAGGATGTTCTCCGACAGCGGCTCGGTGTCGATGACGGATCCGAGGTAGGGCTCGAGGTCGAGCAGCAGGCCGTTCTCGGCGTACTGACGGAGGTACGAGTAGTCGAACTGCATGACGTCGGGGAGGCCGCCGCCGGCCGCCTCGGTCTGACGCTTCTCCCAGAACTCGGGGAATCCGAGGAAGGTCGCGTTGACCGTGATGTTCGGGTACTCCTCGTTGAACGCGTCGATCGCCTGGTTGTACAGGTCGGCCCGCACGTCGTTGCCCCAGAACGCGAGGTCGAGCGTGACCTTCTCGTCGGGGTCGTAGGTGGCACCGGCTTCGGGGCCTCCGCCGCCGGCGCAGCCGGCGAGCACCAGCGCTGCGCTGGTGGCGACGGCCGCTGTGGCCGCCAGACGCTTCTTGCTGAACATCGTTGTCCTCTCTGGTGAACGTCCTCGTCCGGCAATGCCGCGGAACGCCTCTGTCCATGTGGTGCGGGTGCATTCTCCATCGAGCGGGGAAAACGCTTACCTGCACGCTAATCCAGATTGAAACGTTTCGCAACCGGGAATTCGCGGGACGGGATTACATCGATTACCGCCCGCTCTCCGATCCTCTCACGACGAGGTTCCCGGCCTCGACGTCGAGGCGCACGCGGTGCACGGCGGACCGCCGTCGTTCACCCGTCGCGCCGTGCGCGGCCCCGTCCGCCGCCGTGCGGAAGAAGTAGAACCACAGGTCGTCGCCGTGGCGCACGTGCGCACCGTGGCTGCCCTGCGCGCTGCCGGGAGCGGAGGCGAGGATCACGGCATCCGGATCCCCCTGGCGCGTCCAGCCGACGCCGTCGTCAGATCTGTACACCCCCATCCCCCGCCACTCGTCGACGATCATCCACCACGATCCGCCGGACTCGAACACCGTCGGCCCCTCGTGCGGGCGCCCGCCGATCGCGACACCGTCGAGGCTCCATGCGTCGAGGTCGGTCGAGGACACGACCATGGTCACCGAGTCCGCCGCCTCGTCCTTGTACCAGAGTCGCCATGCCCCCTCCGGGGTGCGCGCCACCGCGGCGTCGATCACCCGGTCGCTGCTCAGCGTGAGCGGCCCCCGCCTGCTCCATCGCCGCAGATCGGCGGAGGTGTACTCGACGATGGTGCGCCCGAACCCGGGCCAGCGGTCGGGGATCCCGTCGATCTCGGTGAGGAACATGCGCCATCGCTCGCCGTCCCAGACCACCTCGGGGGCCCAGTGCGTCCGGTCCACCTCGGCAGGTGGCGGTCCCTGCTCCAGCACGAGGTCGGATGCCGCCGGCTCGAGGGTCCCCTCGTACTCCCACCCGAGTCCGTCGTCCGAGGTGGCGACCCCGATCCGGCTGCCGTGGATCCACGAGACTCCCGGCCCCGCGTCCTCCAGGCTCGCGCGCCGCTGGGTGTAGAACATCCACCATCGCCCGGATGCATCGACGACGACGCGGGGGTCGGTGGCACCGTCGTAGACCGGGTCGCGGTACAGCTCGCTCATCGGCGCAGGTCGGTCACCGGGCTCGCGAAGCCGGAGCGATGCGTCGGGTGCGCGCCGAGCAGCTCCGGCGTCACGACCGCTCCGTCCGCGGCGGCGGAGGCGTAGATGCCCGCCACGATCTCGAGCGAGCGGGCCGGGGCGTCGGCGGTCGGAGGCAGCGGGGCTCCGTCGCGCAGCGCGTCGAAGACGTCACGCAGCAGCGGGGCATGGGCGCTGCGCTCCTCGACTTCAGGGAACGACCACGCCTCGGCCTCGCCTTCGAATCCGGGCGCGGGGGTGATCCGCCAGTTCTCGTGACCGTGCCCGTAGACGTGATCGACCGTGATCGTCGCCTTCTGGGTGTCGATGCGAATCGAGCTCGTCTCACGCGGCGACACCGCGCTCGTGATCAGCTGGGCGACCACGCCCGCCTCGAACACGATCGTGGCGGTCGAGACGTCTTCGGTCTCGGTCTCGCGATCGAGCCGCCAGAGCCGCCCCTGCACCGACGACCAGTCGCCCAGCAGGTGCGCCAGCAGATCGATCTGGTGGATGCCGTGCCCGAGCGTCGTCCCCCCGCCCTCGGTCTCCCACCTGCCGCGCCACGGCACCGCGAAGTACTCGGGTCCGCGGAACCAGAGCGTCTGGCACACCGCGACCAGCGGACGCCCCAGTGCACCGCCCTGCAGCAGGCCGCGCACGTGCGCGGCGGCAGTCCCGGTGCGCTGCTGGAAGACGACGGCGAGCTGCCGTCCTGCGACCTCGGCGGCCGCGCGCATGTCGTCGAGCTCGTCGAGCGACGGAGCCGGCGGCTTCTCGACGATCACATGCGCGCCCGCCGCGAAGGCGGCGAGCGCCTGCTCGCGGTGCGGCGCGGGTGGCGTGCAGATGAGCACGACGTCGGGATGCTCGACCGCCAGCATCTCGTCGAGGTCGGCGTAGGCGCGGGCGATACCGTATCGATCGGCGAACTCGCCGGCCTTGGCGAGGCTCAGATCGGCGACCGCGACGAGCTCGGCGTGCGGATACGCCGCGACCGCCTCGGCATGCGAGTTCGCCACGGAGCCGGTGCCCACCAGCACGGCGCGCAGGGTCTTGTCGGATGTCATCTGTCCTCCTCAGGACGGTGAGTGCCTGTCATCTCATGCCGTTCTGCACCAGGTGCAGCCGAGCGTATCGCCCGTCGGCGTCGAGCAGTTCGTCGTGGGAACCCTGTTCGACGATGCGTCCGTGCTCGAGCACGACGATGCGGTCGGCCTGCCGGACGGTCGACAGCCGGTGTGCGACCACGAGGGTCGTGCGGCCGCGCATGAGCCGCTCGAGCGCCTCTTTGACGAGCCCTTCGGACTCGGGGTCGAGGGCACTGGTGGCCTCGTCGAGCAGGAGGATCCGCGGATCGCGCACCAGCGCTCGCGCGATCGCCAGCCGTTGCCGCTGTCCGCCCGACAGTCGCGCACCGCGCTCGCCGACCACCGTGTCCCAGCCGTGCGGCTGTGCGCTCACGAACTCCCAGGCGTTCGCATCGCGCAGGGCGCGCTCGACACGATCGGGCGTCACGTCAGGCAGGCCGTAGGCGATGTTGTCGAAGACCGATCCCTCGAACAGCACCGATTCCTGCGGCACCACCGAGATCGATCGGCGCACCGTCCGCAGGTCGAGCTCCTGCATGTCGCGGCCGTCGAGCAGGATCCTTCCGCTCGTGGGGCGCACGAACCCGAGCACGAGGTTGAGCAGGGTGGACTTGCCCGATCCCGACGAACCGACGAAGGCGACGGTCTCGCCCGGCGCGATGCGCAGATCGATCGCGGCCAGCGCGTCGTCGTCGGCATCCGCATACCGATGCGCCGCGGCATCGAGCACGATCTCCCCCTCGACGCGCGAGACGACCTGCTTGCCGGAGTTCTGCTCGACATCCGGCTCCTGCAGCACCTCGGCGATGGAGCGCACGGACTCGAGACCTCGGGCGCCCACCGGGATGAGCATGAGCAGCTGGGTGAGTCCGCCGGTCAACAGGGTGAAATAGCTCGAGAGCATCACGACCTCGCCGGGCGTGATCGGCAGGAAACCCGTCAGGGCGCACACGGCGGCGAGCATCAGGCAGGCGACGCCCAGCAGCTGCATGGCGACCCAGGAGATCGAGGCGACGCGGCCGTTGAGCAGGTCGAGGTCGAGCCCCGCACGGCGCACGCCGTCCGCTCCTCCGGCGACGCGCGTGATCGCCGTCTGCTCGAGTCCGTGAGCGCGGGTCACCGGGATCAGCGAGGCCATCTCGCCGACGCGGGCGGAGAGCGTCTCGATCTCGCGACGGAAGACCTCGTTGCGCCGCTGCGACCGGTTGCGCATGCCGTAGCGGATGCCGATGGCGATGGGCACCGCGAGCGCGTAGACGGGGAGGAACTGGGGCACCGTCACCGCGGTCATGCCCAGCGCACCGAGCATGACCATGGTCGACGAGAGCAGCGGATGGGTGACCTGCTGCAGCATGAGCTCGACGTTCTCGACGTCGCGCACCACCTTCGTCTGCACGATCGAGGAGCTGACTCTCGTGTGGTATCCGATCGACAGGCTCTGCAGACGCGCGGTGAGGGCGTTGCGGAGGTCGGCCCCGAGGTCTCGCACCACGGTCATGAAGTTCCGCGTGTAGATGATGTGGTTGGGGTAGTTCTGCAGCAGCAGCACGGCGGCGAGGGCGAACCACCACAGCACCTCGGTCACGTCGCCCTTGCTCGCCACCACGTCGATGATCGCTGCGGTGATGACGGGCAGCGACCAGAGGGGGATCTCCTTGACGGCGAATGCGGTGATCGCGAACGTCAGCCGCCAGGGACGACGGGCGACGAGACGCAGCACGGAGCGGGTCGGATGGTGCCCGTCGATGAGCGCGGCCGGATGGGAAAGCGCTTTCTGTGCCATGGTCCTATCGTAGAGTCCGAACCGTCGCCGGGAAAGTGCGACGGCCAGAACCGCGGGAGCGCACTCATGACCTTCGACGCCGCATTCGCCTGGGCCCGCCGCCACGTGCAGGCCGAGCGCCTGCCCACGGCCGTGCTCGGCATGGCCACCGCCGACGGGATCGTCGACCTCGAGGGCTTCGGGGCGGCGACCGATGCGGTCTACCCGCTCTTCTCGATCACCAAGGCGCTCACGGGCATCACCGCGGCGCGTGCCATCGAGCGCGGACTGCTCACACCTAACACCCCGCTCACCGATGCTCTGCCGGAATTCGGGGGCGACCGCGACGACATCGTGCGCCTGTGGCATCTCGCCTCGCACACGTCGGGCATCGCCGAGCCTGCACTCGACACGGCGCTGCCTCTGCGCCAGGAGCTGCTCACCAGAGGGCGGGACTTCGCGGCGGGATCCGCTTCGCGCTACTCGACACTGGCCTTCGAGGGCATCGCGGCGCTGGTCGAGCACGCGACCGGAACACCCTGGGATGACGGGACGCTCGCCTGGGCGGCGGAGATCGGCGCGATCGGCCTCACGCTCGATGCGGAGCGATCGATCGGAGTGCCCGACGCCGCCGCAGGCGGGCTCGACCTCGACCGCTTCCACGCCACCCGCGCGCCCGGTGCCGGACTGCTCGGTCGCGCCGAGGACCTGCTGCACCTCGGAACCGAGCTGCTGCGCATCCATCGCGGCTCCCGCGACGGCATCCTGTCGCCCGCGGGGCTGGAGATGATGGTGCGGCCGCTCACCGGCGACATCCCGCGCCTGGATCCGTACCCCCGCGAGCGCGGACAGGACTGGGGGTTCACCTTCAATCTGCGCTCTCGCGCCCCCGGACTGATCGATCGCGACGTGTACGGACACGGCGGATGGGCGGGCACGGAATTCTGGGTGCACCCGGGCGCCGGCATCGCCTGGGTACTGCTCACCAATGCGGCCGTCCGGCCCGGCGTCGACGCCGACGAGCTCGACAACGCGGTGGTCGCTGGCCTCTGATCGTCGCGACGGACGCGCGCAGACCCCCGCACCATCCGTCCGTCACTTGACAGCCGGGTGGTCCGTGCTAATCTGGGCCACGCCGTATGAAACGATTCAAAACCTCGATGAAGAGAGAACGACCATGACCCGCGTCGCGTTCCAGCTGCAGGTGCGCCCTGAGCTGCTCGACGAATACCTCGCCCGCCACTCGCCCGTGTGGCCCGAGATGCTGGCTGAGATCGCCGCTGCCGGACGTCGCAACTATTCGCTGTTCCTCGCGGAGGGCGGCACGCTCCTCGGCTATTACGAGACCGACGATGACGAGGCGGCGCAGGCCTACCTCGCCGCCTCCGCGGTCGCCGCCCGTTGGGAGGCCGAGATGGGCCGCTTCTTCATCGGGCTCGACGGTCGTCCCGACCAGGCGGCCGCCACACTCACCGAGGTGTTCCACCTCGAAGACCAGCTCGCCGATGCCGGCGACTCCCCCGCATCCCCCACCGACTCCGATATCGAAGGCAGCGCCTCATGAGCATCCTCTCGTCCGACAACCTCGCCGCCCTCGAGAAGCAGGGCATCGAGCTCCCCAGCTGGGCATTCGGCAACTCCGGCACCCGCTTCAAGGTGTTCGGCACGCCGGGCACCCCCCGCGACCCCTGGGAGAAGATCGCGGATGCCGCGCAGGTCAACACGTACACCGCGCTCGCTCCCTCGGTCGCGCTGCACATCCCGTGGGATCTCGTCGACTCATTCTCCGATCTGCGGGCCTATGCGGAAGACCTCGGCGTCTCTCTCGGCACGGTCAACTCGAACACCTTCCAGGACGACGACTACAAGTTCGGCGCCCTGACCCACGAGGATGCGGCGATCCGCCGCAAGGCGATCGATCACCACCTCGCCTGCATCGACGTGATGGATGCCACCGGCAGCCGCGACCTGAAGATCTGGCTGGCCGAGGGCTCGAACTACCCGGGCCAGGCCGACATGCGCGGCCGCCAGGATCGCCTGCAGGAGTCTCTGCAGACGATCTACGCGCGCCTGGGCGACGAGCAGCGCCTCGTGCTCGAGTACAAGTTCTTCGAGCCGGCTTTCTACCACACCGATGTTCCGGACTGGGGCACCTCCTACGCGCAGGTCGTCGCGCTCGGCGACAAGGCCTCGGTCTGCCTCGACACCGGCCACCATGCACCCGGCACCAACATCGAGTTCATCGTGATGCAGCTGCTGCGTCTCGGCAAGCTCGGCTCGTTCGACTTCAACTCGCGCTTCTACGCCGACGACGACCTGATCGTCGGGGCGGCCGACCCGTTCCAGCTGTTCCGCATCCTGTTCGAGGTCGTACGCGGCGGCGGCCTGAACAACCCCGACGTGGCGTTCATGCTCGACCAGTGCCACAACGTCGAGGACAAGATCCCCGGCCAGATCCGCTCGGTGCTCAACGTGCAGGAGATGACGGCGCGCGCACTGCTCGTCGACCGAGACGCCCTGGCTGCGGCGCAGAAGTCCGGCGACGTGCTCGCCGCGAACGCCGTCTTCATGGACGCCTTCTACACCGACGTGCGCCCGGCTCTCGCCGAATGGCGCGAGTCGCGCGGTCTGGCCGCAGACCCGATGGCGGCCTATGCCGACTCGGGCTACCAGCAGAAGATCGCCGCAGAGCGCGTCGGCGGAGTGCAGGCAGGCTGGGGCGCCTGACACTTCGCCCCCTGACATCACAAGACCCGTCGGGATGCGGGAGCCGATCCCCGCGTCCCGACGCCCCACCGACAGAACGGACGATGCTGTGAGCGACCAGGTGCTCGACGGACCGCACGGACCGCTGCGCGTGCGCGTGTACGAGCCGGAGAACCCCGCGGGCCCTGGGCTCGTCTGGGTGCACGGCGGCGGTTTCCTCGCGGGCGAGATCGACATGCCGGAGGCCGACTGGGTCGCGCGGAGCTTCGCCGACCGCGGCATCGTGGTGGTCTCGGTCGACTACGCACTCGCACCGTTCCCTCAGGCGTGGGCCGCAGCATCCGGAGCCCCCGAGCGCGACGGCGTGCACTACCCCGTCGCCTCCGAGGAGGTCGAGGCCGCGTTCCGGTGGGCCGTGGATTCCGATCTCGCCCGCGGCCCCTGGTCGATCGGCGGAGCGAGCGCCGGCGGCAACCTCGCCGCGGGTGCCGCGCTGCGGCTGAGCCACGGCGCGGGACCCGTTCCGGCGCTCGCCGTGCTCGCCTATCCGACCCTGCATGCCGTGCAGGGACACCCGGATGCTGCGCTGCGCGCGGCGCTCGACGCCGATCCCGACGCCGACACGTTCGGGCCCGAGCCGGTGCGGGTCATGTACGAGAACTATCTCGGCGGCCCCGTCGAGAGCGCAGAGATCTACGCCGTGCCCGGCACGGCATCCTCCGCACAGCTCTCGCGCTTTCCCTCCACGATCATGATCAACGACGAGGTCGACGAGCTGCGCGTCTCCGGCGAGGCCTTCGGTGCCTCGCTGCGGTCCGCAGGCGTCGACCTCGACATCTCGACCGAGCCCGGCACCCGCCACGGCCACCTCAACAGTCCGGAACACCCGGGTGCGACCGCATCGATCGATCGCTTCGCCGCCCGCATCCTCGCCACTTCTCCCGAGAACAAGGAACAGCCATGACCAATCCCACCGCCGCCGCCCTCATCGAGCGGTCGAACCGTCTGGGCGCCGACCCCAAGAACACCAACTACGCGGGCGGCAACACGTCGGCGAAGGGCACCGAGACCGATCCTGTCACCGGTCAGCCGGTCGAGCTGATGTGGGTCAAGGGCTCGGGCGGCGACCTGGGGACGCTGACGGAGCAGGGGCTCGCCGTGCTGCGCCTCGACCGCATGCGCGCGCTCGTCGACGTCTACCCCGGCCTCGACCGCGAGGACGAGATGGTCGCCGCGTTCGACTACTGCCTGCACGGCAAGGGCGGCGCCGCCCCGTCGATCGACACCGCGATGCACGGCCTCGTCGACGCCGCGCACGTCGACCACCTGCACCCCGACTCGGGCATCGCGATCGCGACCGCCGCCGACGGCGAAGCGCTGACCGCGAAGATCTTCGGCGACAGGGTCGTCTGGGTGCCGTGGCGCCGCCCCGGCTTCCAGCTCGGACTCGACATCGCCGCGATCAAGGCACAGAACCCGCAGGCGATCGGCACGATCCTCGGTGGGCACGGCATCACCGCGTGGGGCGACACGTCGGAAGAGGCCGAGTCGAACTCGCTGTGGATCATCGACACCGCAGCCGCCTACATCGAGGCCAACGGCACGGCCGACCCGTTCGGCGGACTCCGCGCCGGATTCGAGGCGCTCCCCGAGGCCGAGCGCCGGGAGCGCGCAGCAGCCCTCGCGGGCACCGTCCGCGGCATCGCGTCGACCGACAAGCCGATGGTCGGCCACTTCACCGACTCCGACGTCGTGCTCGACTTCCTCGCCTCGGATCGCGCTCCCGAGCTCGCAGCCCTCGGCACCAGCTGCCCCGACCACTTCCTGCGCACCAAGGTCAAGCCGCTGATCCTCGACCTGCCCGCCACGGCATCGGTCGACGAGCAGATCGCGCGTCTGCACGAGCTGCACGCCGACTACCGCGCCGACTACCAGGCCTACTACGACGCCCACTCCACCGCTGAGTCGCCGGCGATCCGCGGGGCCGACCCGCTCATCGTGCTCGTGCCCGGCATCGGCATGTTCTCGTACGGTGCGAACAAGCAGACCGCCCGTGTCGCTGGAGAGTTCTACGTCAACGCGATCAACGTGATGCGCGGCGCCGAGGCACTGTCGACGTACTCCCCCATCTCCGACGCCGAGAAGTTCGCCATCGAGTACTGGGCGCTGGAGGAGGCGAAGCTGCAGCGGATGCCGAAGCCGAAGTCGCACCAGGGCCGCATCGCCTTCGTGACCGGTGCCGCCAGCGGCATCGGCAAGGCCATCGCCACCCGTCTCGCCGCCGAAGGCGCCTGCGTCGTCATCGCCGACCTCGATCTCGAGAAGGCGCAGGCCGCCGCCGCAGAGCTCGGGAACACCGACGTCGCGATCGGCGTCGCGGCGAACGTCGCGGATGCGGATGCGATCCAGACCGCGCTGAACGACGCCGTGCTCGCGTTCGGCGGCGTCGACCTCGTCGTCAACAACGCCGGACTCTCGCTGTCGAAGCCGCTGCTCGAGACCACCGAGAAGGACTGGGACCTGCAGCACGACGTCATGGCCAAGGGGTCGTTCCTGGTGTCGAAGGCCGCAGCGCGCGTGCTGATCGATCAGAAGCTCGGCGGCGACATCATCTACATCTCGTCGAAGAACTCCGTGTTCGCGGGTCCGAACAACATCGCCTACTCGGCGACCAAGGCCGACCAGGCGCACCAGGTGCGGCTGCTGGCCGTCGAGCTCGGCGAGTACGGCATCCGCGTCAACGGCATCAACCCCGACGGCGTCGTGCGCGGCTCGGGCATCTTCGCCTCCGGCTGGGGCGCCAACCGCGCCGCCACCTACGGCGTCGCCGAAGAGGACCTCGGTCAGTTCTATGCCAACCGCACGATCCTCAAGCGCGAGGTCGTGCCCGAGAACGTGGCGGATGCCGTCTACGTGCTGACGGGCCCCGAGCTCAGCCGCACCACCGGTCTGCACATCCCGGTCGACTCCGGCGTCGCCGCGGCCTTCCTGCGATGACGATCGCCACCCTGGTGCGCGAGCGCCCTTCGTCTCGCTCCGCGGTTCCTGAGCGTCCTTCGTCTCGTCGCTGCGCTCCTCGCTCAGGATCCGACAAAGGACGTCGCTGCGCTCCGGTTCCTGAGCGAGCGGAGCGAGACGAAGGGCGCTCAGGATCCGACGAAGGGCGCTCAGGAACCGGAGCGCAGCGACACGACGAAGGGCGCACCCGATGACCGTCACCGCTGTCGCCGCGGTCGACCTCGGGGCGACCAGCGGTCGCGTCATGATCGGGCGGATCGGCGACGGCCGGCTCGATCTGGAACTCGTCTCGCGGTTCCCGAACGGGCCCGTCGAGCGCGAGGACGGCCTGCACTGGGACTTCGGCGCTCTGTACGAGCACGTCGTCTCAGGGCTCGCCGAGGCTGTGCGCCGAGAGCCGGGCATCGAGAGCATCGGCATCGACTCCTGGGCCGTCGACTACGGCCTTCTGAAAGACGGCGAGCTGCTCGCCGAGCCCTTCCACTATCGCGACGATCGCACCGTGCGGGGGGTCGCCGAGGTGCACGCCGAGGCGCCGTTCGCCGAGCTGTACCAGCGGAACGGACTGCAGTTCCTGCCGTTCAACACGCTGTACCAGTACCGCGTCGACGCGCGCATCGCCGACGCCGACACCACTCTGCTGATCCCCGACCTCATCGCGTTCCTGCTCACCGGAACGGCTGTCGCCGAACGCACGAACGCGTCGACCACCGGACTGCTCGGCGTCGAATCGGGCGAGTGGGACAGCGAGCTGGCCGGCCGGCTCGGCATCCCGTCGAGCATCCTGCCGACGCTCGTCGATCCGGGCGAGACGATCGGCATCCTCCGCGCGGACCTCGCTGAGCGCATCGGCAAGGACCTGCCCGTGATCGCGGTCGGCTCGCACGACACGGCATCCGCTGTGGTCGCCACTCCCCTGTCGACGCCGCACTCCGCGTACATCTCGTGCGGCACCTGGGGTCTGGTCGGCATCGAGCTGGCCGACCCGGTGCTGACGGATGCTGCGCGCGAGGCGAACTTCACACACGAGCTCGGCGTCGACGGCCGCTACCGGTTCCTGCACAACGTGACGGGGCTCTGGCTGCTGAGCGAGACGGTGCGCGCCTGGGAGGCGGAGGACGGATCGTCGATCTACCTGCCCGAGCTGCTGGCCGAGGCCTCCGCCGTCACGGGCGACATACCGCTGTTCGACGCGAATGACCCCACGCTCAGCGCACCGGGAGACATGCCCGCACGCATCGCGGCGCTTCTCGGCTCTGCGTCCCCTTCGACCCGCCCGGCCTTCGCCCGGGCGATCGTCGAGTCGATCGCCACGGCCTTCGCGGATGCGGTGCAGACGGCATCCGATCTGTCGGGCCGCGAGCTCGACAGCATCCATCTGGTAGGTGGCGGTTCGTTGAACCGCCTGCTGTGCCAGGCGACGGCCGATCGCACCGGTCTTCCGGTGCTAGCCGGCCCGGTCGAGGCGACGGCCCTCGGCAACGTCCTCGTGCAGGGGCGCGCTCTCGGCGCGGCGCCTGCCTCTCTCGAGGAGCTGCGCTCCTTGGTCGCCGCCACACACGAACCGGAGCGCTTCGACCCGCGCTGATCCGCACTGCCTGTGCGCGCCGGCCGGATGGCTGACCGTTCCCCGCATGGCTGCCGAGACCACCCGTTCTCGGCAGCCATCCGTACTCTCTTCAGCCATCCGTCCCTGCCGGTCAGGCCCCGTACGCCCGGGCGACCGGCCGCCGCAGCCCCTCGTAGTCGACCGACGGCCAGCGCTCGTCGAACGTCAGCACGTCCCAGCCCGTCGCGGTGCGCAGCATGGTGTCCTCGACCTTGACCCCCGGCGCGGTCGGGTTCCACGCGAACGCCTGATTCTCGACCAGCAGATCGGTCGTGGATGCCGTGGCACGCGGGTCGCGTCCGGCATATCCGGTCGGTCCTCCCTGATGATGGCGGTGCCATTCGTCGGCGTCGAAACCGAAGCGTGAGTACGCCGCGGTCCCCGACTCGAAGGCGCCATCGAGACGAGCGCCGGGAACCGAGGCATCGAGGAACGCACGTTCGACCCCGAGGATCGGCTCCTCGTCGACGGACGCGCCGACCCATCGCGTGGCATTCGCGATCAGCCCGTCCCGGCGACCGCACACCACGATCATCGCGCGATCGCCGAGCAGGCCGGCGGTCGGAAGCGGATGTCGATACCCCACCCGCGCGGATCCCGAGACGAGCACGACGAGCGGATCGATGCCCCGCGCGATGAGCTCGGCGGCGGCGACGGCCGCGACCGCGCGCTCGGTCTGCTCGGGCCCGACCCGACCGAGGACATCGGTCAGCGTCTCGGCCGTCTCCGTCCCGAGCGACCGATATCTCGCCCGTTCTGCCGGCAGCATCCTGGCCCTCGCCGCACGCAGCTGAGGCGCGACCTGAGACTCCGACACCCCGGCGCCATCGGCGGCGGCGACCGCCGGCGAGATCCACCACGGCACCCGTACGATCCGCGCGGCGTCGTCGGGCAGCAGATCTTCGGCGATCATCCGGTCGGCCTCGTTGTCGGCGATGTAGAGCACGTCTCCGCTCTCCTCCGCACGCACCGCGACGACCGGCGGACCCGCGAGCGAGACGTGCGTGCGCACACCCTCGAGGTACCACGACACGGACTCGTGGGAGGTGAGCACGAGCGGCGCCCCGTCGAACTCCCGCCGCACGCGGGCGACACGATCCTGCTTCTCGATGCGGTCTTCGGATGCTCCGACCACGCGACTCCTCCTGTAGAACGTTTTCTCGTAGTATGACGACAGCCGCGACCGATCGCGGAACGAGGCGGAGCGAAGGGATGCCGATGGCACGCGAATCGTCACGCGCCGGCATCACCGACGTCGCGAGACTCGCCGGGGTCTCGCTGTCGACCGTGTCGCGGGCGATGAACGGCAATCCGACCGTCGACCCCGCTCTCGCGGAGCGCGTCCAGGCCGCCGCCGCCGAACTCGGCTACACGGCCAATCCGGTGGCGCGCAGCCTGGTGCTCGGTCGCACCCAGACCGTCGCCGTCGTGATCCCCGACCTCGAGAACCCGACGTTCCAGGCGATCCTGCGCGGGCTCAGTCGCGCCGCGACGGCCGACGGGTACCACGTGCTCGTGGCCGACTCCCGCGAGGACCTCGACGAGGAGCACGCCCTCGCGCGGACCACGCGGCTGCGCACCGACGGCGTCATCCTCTGCGCCCCCCGCATGGCGGAACAGGACCTGGCACGACTGCTTCCCTCGCTCTCCCCCGCTGTCGTGATCAACCGCGGACCGCAGGAGACGGCCCCGACGGTCGGTGCGGACTACGGCGTGGGCATGCGCGACATCGTCGACCACCTGACCTCGCTCGGTCACCGTCGCCTCGTGTACCTCGCCGGCGCCACCCGCAGCGTGACCCATCGCGCTCGACAGGAGGCGATCGCCGCAGCGATCTCGAGAACGGCGGGCCTGGAGGTCGAGGAGATCGCCGCCGGTGTCGACTTCGACAGCGGCACCGCGGCCGCCGATCGGGTTCTCGCGAGCGGGGCGACGGCCGTGATCGCCTACAACGACCTCGTCGCGATGGGCCTGCTCTCGGCGTTGACCGTGCGACGGATCGACGTGCCCGGCGCGCTGTCGATCACCGGGTTCGATGACATCCCGTTCGCCGCCTACACGTCACCGCCCCTCACGACCGCCGCGGTTCCCGCCGTGGAGATCGGCGCGGCCGCGTGGGCCGCGATGCACGCGCAGCTCACCGGGGGCACGCCGAGGTCGACGCACACGATGACTCCGACGCTCATCGCGCGCGGCAGCACGGCCCCGCCGTCGGCTCTCTGACCGCCGCATCCTCCGACGGGACATCCGCCCTGTGATATCGTCGAGAAAACGTTTCCTGGCCGTTGGATCGAAGAGGATCACCATGACGAAGACCCGCTACGCACTCGCCGGCGCCGGAGTCCGCGCACAGATGTACGTCGGAGCGATCCTCGGTGCGCACAGCGAGCGCGCCGAGCTCGTCGCGATCGTCGAGCCGAATCCGGTCCGCGCCGCCTACCACGCCGCGTGGATCAACGACGAGGGCGCACCCGCCCCTCGTCTCGCCGCTCCGGAGGAGCTCGAGAGTGTGATCCGCGACGAGCACGTCGACCGGGTGATCATCTGCGCGCGCGACGATCTGCACGCCGAGCTGATCGTCCGGTCGCTCGAGGCCGGCGCCGACGTCGTCGTCGAGAAGCCGCTCACGATCGACGCGGCGAGCGCGGCCCGCATCGAGGACGCGGTCGCACGCACGGGTCGCCAGGTCGTGCTCACGTTCAACTACCGGTACTCGCCGCGCAACAGCGCGCTGCGCCAGGTGATCCAGGACGGCACGATCGGGGAGGTCACGTCGATCGACTTCTCGTGGATGCTCGACACCAATCACGGCGCGGACTACTTCCGCCGCTGGCATCGCGAGAAGAAGAACTCCGGCGGGCTGCTCGTGCACAAGTCGAGTCACCACTTCGACCTCGTCAACTGGTGGATCCGCTCGCAGCCCACCCGCGTCTTCGCATCGGGCGGGCTGCGCTTCTACGGCGCCGACAATGCGACGGCACGGGGGCTCGGCGCGCGTCCGGCCCGCGGCACCCACGACGACGGGGACCTCTTCGAGCTCGACCTGCGCACCGATGAGACGCTGACCGCCCTGTACCTCGACGCGGAGGAGCACGACGGGTATCGGCGCGATCTCGACGTCTTCAGCGAGGGGATCACGATCGAGGACAATCTCGCCCTCGTGGTGGACTACGCGTCGGGCGCGACGATGTCGTACTCGCTCAATGCCCACTCCCCCTGGGAGGGGTACCGCGTCGCCGTCAACGGCACGCTCGGGCGCGCCGAGCTCGAGGTGATCGAGCGCGGCGCCGTGCTCGCCGGCGAAGGGCTGCACCCGCACATCGACCCGAGTCTCGCCGGCGCCGACGGCACGACCGCGGTGCGACCCGAGGGCGAACGGCTGCTCGTCCAGCGACACTGGGAAGAGGCCTACGAGGTGCCGATCCACGGCAGCGACGGCGGACACGGCGGCGGCGACGAGCTGCTGCTGTCGGACGTCTTCGAGGGGCCGGGCGACGACCCGCTCGCGCGTCCGGCCGACTGGTCGGACGGCATCCGCTCGATCGCCGTCGGCATCGCCGGCAACCGCTCACTCGAGACGGGGCTGCCGGTGAAGGTCGACGAGCTGGGGATCGCCCTGCTGGCACGTCGATGAGGATCGTCGTCACCGGCGGATCCGGCCGACTCGGGCGCACGCTCGTGACGGGCCTCGCCGATGCCGGGCACGAGATCGTCTCGATCGACCGCCAGCCGACGGACGGCCTCGATCGCCCCGGGATCACCCAGTTCTCGCTCGATCTCACGGATGCCGCTGCCACGGCATCGGCACTCGCCGTGACGAAGGCCGACGCTCTCATCCACCTGGCAGCGATCGCGGTGCCGTTCAGCGCCCCGGAAGACGTCATTCTGCGCACCAACGGTGCCCTCGCGCAGTCGGTGCTCGGCGGAGCGGTGCGCGCCGGCATCCCCCGGGTGGTCGCGGCGTCCAGCCCGACCGTGATCGGCTACGGCGCCCCACGCGGATGGACGCCAGAGCGACTTCCTCTCGATGAGGCTTCGCCCGCGGAGCCCTGGAACGCCTACGCCCTGTCGAAGCTGCTGATCGAACAGACCGTCGACATGCTGCGGCGTCAGACCGGCGATGACGTGCGCTTCGCCTCGTTCCGCCCCTGCTACGTGATCGCCCCGGAAGAGTGGGCCGGCGCTCCGACGCAGCAGGGCCACACCGTGCTCGATCGACTGAACGACCCGGCGCTGTCGGCTCCCGCCCTGTTCAACTACGTCGACGCCCGAGACGTGGCAGGCTTCGCCCACACGCTGCTCGCCGCCCTCGACGACATCCCGAACGGCGAGGTCTTCTTCGTCGGCGCCGACGACGCGCTCGCCCGCCGCCCCCTGAGCGAACTTCTGCCCCGGTTCCACCCCGGCACCGCGCACGCGGCCTCGGCCCTGACCGGCAGCGCCCCCGCCTTCTCGTCCGCCAAGGCCGCTCGCCTGCTCGGCTGGCACCCGACCCGCAGCTGGCGCACCGAGCTCGCCTCCTCGACCGCATCCGCCACCGCATCCGTCTCCTGAAAGGCGCGACATGGACTTCGATGGAATCCTCTTCTTCCCGGTGACCCCGTTCACCGCTGACGGCACGATCGACCGCGAGCTGCTCGCCGCCCACGTCGCGACCGGCGTCGAGGCCGGAGCCGGCGGGGTGTTCCCCGCGTGCGGCACCGGCGAGTTCCACGCCCTGTCGGCGAGCGAGGCGGCCGCGGTCACGCGCACGGCGGTCATCGCTGTGGCCGGACGTGTGCCGGTGATCGCCGGTGCCGGTGGCCCGGTCGGCCACGCGATCGAGGTGGCGAAGGCGGCAGCGGATGCCGGCGCCGACGGACTCCTCGTGCTGCCGCCCTATCTCGTCGGCGGCACCCAGGCGGGACTCACCGCCTACGTCGAGCAGATCGTCGAGGCAGCGAGCCTGCCCGTGATCATCTACCACCGCGGGAGCGCGCAGTACTCGGTCGAGACAGTGCGCCGACTCGTCGCGAACCCGAGGGTTGTGGGGTTCAAGGACGGCACCGGCGACATCGGCACGATGCAGCTGATCGTCCGCGCCGTCGCCGAGGAGGGCCGGTCGGACTTCGCCTTCTTCAACGGGCTGCTCACGGCCGAGCTCACGCAGGGCGCGTATCGCGGTATCGGCGTTCCCCTCTATTCGTCAGCCGCCTTCGCCATGGCGCCCGACATAGCGAACGCCTACTACCGCGCGTACGCCGAGGGAGACGAGGCACGGCGCCTGGCCCTGCTCGACGGCTTCTACCGTCCGCTCGTCGAACTCCGCGACGAGACACCCGGCTTCGGGGTCTCCCTGATCAAGGCCGGGCTGCGACTCTCCGGCCTCGCGGTCGGGTCGGTGCGCGCACCGCTCGTCGACCCGACGCCTGCCCAGGAGGCGCGCCTCGCCGAGATCCTCGCGGCAGGACGCGCGCTGCTGTGACCACGATCCGGAGTCTGACGACGCGTCTGCAGCGAGTGCCGCTGACGCGCCCGTGGGGCGCGGAGGTCACCTCCGTCGGCATCGTCGCCACCCATGTCGTCCGCTCGGACGGCGCGCAGGGGTGGGGGTTCGCGTGGACTCCCCAGATCGGGGCGTCCGCCGTGCAGGCGCTGCTCGAACGCGACATCGCTCCCGCGGCCGTCGGTCGATCGGCGGCTCCGGGCGAGGTCTGGCAGGACCTGTGGGAGCACCTGCACGAAGCCGGAGGCGGAGGCGTCACGACGATCGCGCTGGCAGGGCTCGATCTCGCGCTGTGGGATGCCGAGGCGCGGTCGGCGGGCACCACGGTGTCCGGACTGATCGGCCGACGCCGCGAACGCGTGCGCGCCTACGGCTCCGGGGTGAACCTGCACTATCCGCTCGACGAACTGCTCGCCCAGGTGCAGCGGTGGGTCGATGCCGGCTTCGATGCCGTCAAGATCAAGGTCGGCAGACCGGACCTCGCCGAGGACCTCGAGCGCGTCGCCGCCGTGCGCGAGGTGCTCGGTCCTGACCGTGCGCTGATGATCGATGCGAACCAGCGATGGGATCTGACCGCAGCGACGACCGCCATCGAGGCGCTGTCGCGCCACGACCTCACCTGGGTCGAAGAACCGCTGCGCGCCGACGACCTCGCCGGTCACACCGAGCTCGCACGGCGCATCGACGTGCCGCTCGCCGTCGGCGAGAACCTGCACACCGTGCACCGCGTCGATGACTTCCTCCGTGCCGGCGCCGCGCAGATCGTGCAGCCCAACATCGTGCGCGTCGGCGGCATCACCCCGTTCCTGCGCATCGCCGAGCTGGCGGCGTCGCACGGGGCGACCCTGCATCCGCATCTGCTGCCCGAGCTCTCCGGACAACTCGCCCTGACCCTGCCCGACACGGGAGCCGAGCTGTGGGTCGAAGATGTCGAGGATGCCGGATTCGCCGCCCTCGGCGCCCTCGTCGACCCCTCGCCGGTGCGCATCGCCGACGGATATCTCACCGAGAACGCACACCCGGGCCTGGGGCTCCGCTTCGCGCCGCTGCTCGGCGCCGACCCGTCCGAGCCGTCCCTGCCGACTGCGCCGACCGCGTGACGCCGCCCCTCTCCGTCCGAGGATGGAGAGGGGCGTCCTGTCGCGAGGCCGAGGGTCAGGTCTGCGAGGCGACCTGCGCGTTCGCCCCGTCCAGCAGCTGCTCGATCTGCTCGTAGGTGACGTCGACCCCGGGGAACCCGATCAGGCGTCCGATCGGGAACGACGCCATCATCTTCTCCATCGCCTCGTCGTTCGGCATCATCGATGCCGCCGAGGAGTCCGCGCCGCTCAACCCGCCCATCAGGCCTCCGAGCGCCTCCATCACGATGGGCCCGGCCACCGGGTGCGCGACGACGTCTCCGATCGACGAGGCCATCGTCAGCGGCAGCACGACGACGTCGCCCTCGACCTCGACGGTCGCGGACGAACGGATGTCACGGCTCGATGCGGCGACCTCGATGCGATACGTGCCGGGCTCCACGATCCAGCGGTCGACGCGGACGTCCCAGTACGCCAGGTCCGCACGAGTGACGACGAGCTCGACGGCCGCGGTCTGCCCTGCCGCGATCGCGACGGATGAGAACGCCTTGAGCTCGCGAGGAGCCCGCTGCACGGCGGACGCCACGGGAGCGGCGTAGACCTGGACGATCTCGCGCCCGTCGCGGGATCCGGTGTTCGTGACGTCGACCGTGACCACGAGGTCGCCGTCGGACGTCGTCGAGACCTCTGCGTCGCCGTACGAGAACGTCGTGTACGAGAGCCCGTGGCCGAACGGGAAGGTGACGTCGAGCCCCTTCGCGTCGTACCAGCGGTAGCCGACGAGCACGCCCTCGCCGTAGCGGACATGGCCGAACTCGCCGGGGAAGTTGCCGAACGACGGGTTGTCCTCGAGCCGCACCGGCACCGTCTCGGTGAGCTTGCCCGACGGGTTCACCGTGCCGAACAGCACGTCGGCGACCGCGCCGCCACCGGCCTGTCCCAGCAGCCAGGTCTCGAGGATCGCCGGAACGCGGTCGGCGAACGGCAGCGCGACCACACCGCCGTTGGAGAGGACGACGACGGTCGCCGGGTTCGCCTCGATCACGGCATCCAGCACCGCGAGCTGCGCGGCCGGAAGGTCGATGTGCTCGCGGTCGAAGCCCTCGGACTCCTGGGCGGCCGGGAGCCCGAGGAAGACGACGGCGACGTCGGCGGCCGAGGCGGCGGCCACCGCCTCGTCGCGCAGGTCCTCGGCGGTGCGACCGGATGCCGCGATCGCCCCGCCCTCGACGCCGAAGCCCGCCGCATACGACACGGTGTCACCCGCGACGGCACGCAGCTCGTCGAGCGCCCTGTCGACCCTGGTCGGGTTGATCAGCGACGACCCTGCGCCCTGGAACCGCGGCTCCGTGGCGAAGGCGCCGATCACGGCGATGCGCGTGCTCGGGTCGAGCGGCAGCAGGTCGTCGTCGTTCTTCAACAGCACGATCGACCGCCCGGCGGCCTCTCGCGCGAGCTCGTGGTGTGCCTCGACGTCGAGCGGTCCCGAGACCGAGGGTCGCTGCGCGGCCTTGCGCACCAGGTCGATCGCGCGATCCGCCGCGGTGTCGAGCACGCTCTCCGACAGCTCCCCTGCGCGGACGGCCGCGACGAGCTGCGCGTCGGTGCGACCTCCGGAGGACGGCATCTCGAGATCGAGCCCTGCGGCGACGCCCGCGACGCGATCGTTGACCGCGCCCCAGTCGGAGACGACGAGACCGTCGAAGCCCCAGTCATCGCGCAGGACGCGGGTGAGCAGCCACGGGTCCTCCGAGGCGTACACACCGTTGATCCGGTTATAGGAGCACATGACCGTCCACGGCTGCGCCTCCGTGACGACCCGCTCGAAACCGCGCAGGTAGATCTCGTGCAGCGGACGCGGATCGATGTCGGAGCTCGCGCGCATGCGATCGAACTCCTGGTTGTTGGCGGCGAAGTGCTTGAGCGAGGTGCCGACGCCCTGCGACTGCACGCCGCGCACCGAGGCGGCCCCGAGGATGCCGGAGACGAGGGGGTCCTCGGAGAAGTACTCGAAGTTGCGACCGCACAGCGGTGAGCGCTTGATGTTGATGCCGGGGCCGAGCACGACCGCCACGTCCTCGATCGCCGCCTCGATGCCGATGGCCGCGCCGACCCGCTCGATGATCTGCGGATCGAAGGTCGACCCGATCCCCACGGCGGGAGGGAAGCAGGTCGCCGGCACGCTGCTGGAGAGGCCGAGGTGATCGGTGCCGCCCGCCTGCTTGCGCAGCCCGTGGGGGCCGTCGGTCATCATGATCGACGGGAGCCCGATCCGATCTATCGCCTTCGTGGTCCAGAAGTCGGCGCCGCTGGTGAGCGAGGCCTTCTCGTCGAGCGTGAGGTCGGAGGCCGAGGGCTCGGTCATGGTGTTCCTTTCGCAGGAGACAGCAGTGTCTTGCGAAAACTATATGCGAGTAGGTATTGGATTTCAAACGTCATTCAGGATTAGTCTCGGAGGATGGCACGACGAGGTTCATACGCGAAGGGCGTCGCCAGACGCGAGGAGATCCTCGAGAGCGCTCTCGACGTCATCGGACGCCGCGGGTATCAGAACGCCTCTCTCAAGCAGATCGCCGAGGTCGTCGGCGTCACCCCCGCCGCTCTCCTGCACTACTTCGGCAGCAAGGAGGAGCTCTTCACCGCCGTGCTCCGCACACGCGACGAGCACGACGGGATGGATCCGGGATCCCTTCCCCCCGATCAGGCGAAGTCCGCGTTCATCGACGTCATCCGCCGCAACACCGAGGTCCCCGGGGTGGTCGAGCTCTTCTCCCGACTGGCCGTCGACGCCGCCGACCCCGAGCATCCCGCGCATCGATACTTCCTGGAGCGCAGCGCGAAGATCCGCGAGAGCATCGCCGGCGCCTTCGAGGAGGACCCCGAGCGTCACCGGACGCTCGATCCGGAGTCGATGGCGCGAGTGATCCAGGCGGTCGCCGACGGACTTCAGCTGCAGTGGATGATCGACCCCGACGTCGACATGCCCGGGATCATCGAGGGCCTGATGGACGTCCTCTACCCACCCAGGTCCGACGCCTGACCCCTGCCGACGCGACCCCTGCCGGGTCGAGACCTCCACCGGGGGAGGGTCAGCGCACGTTGCCGTTCGAGCAGGTCTGCTGAGCGGCCGAGTTGCCCTTGATCGAATCCGGCAGCGCCACGACGTTCTCGGAGGTGGCCGAGGGATCGGGCGTCTCGGTGCCGCCCTCGATCGGCGTCCCCGTCTCGGGGTCGGTGAGGATGACGCCGTCGTTCTCGGTGTTCTGGTGCGTCACCTGCAGCTGGGCGTTCGCGTTGATCGCGTCCCACATCTCGGCCGCCGCGGACTGGTTCGCCACGACCTTGTTCGGGTTCTCCGAGTCGGTGTTGGTCGGGTACTGCAGGAACACGATGTCCTCGAACGGCACCGACTTCACCGCGAGAGCGATCTGCACGATCTTCACCGGGTCGGCGAGCGACGTGCTCGTCGTGAGGTTGCGGATTCCCGTGTTGGCGAGCCTGAGCATCGTCGGGACGTTGCCCAGCGTCTCGCTGCTGATCAGCTTGCGCGCGAGGCTCGACATGTACTGCTGCTGATTGCCGATCCGGCCCAGGTCGCTGCCGTCGCCGACGCCGTGTCGCGTGCGCAGGAACTGCAGCGCCTCGAGACCCTGGATGGTCCGCGTGCCGGCCGGGAGGTCGAGGCCCGTGTGGCGGTCCTTGATCGGGTTGGCGAGGCACACGTCGACGCCGCCGATCGCGTTGGTGATCTCGATCACGCCGCCGAAGGTCACCGAGGCCGCGAACTGGATCTCCTGGCCGGTGAGCTTGGTGATCGTCTGCGCGACGCAGTTGAGTCCGCCGTCGGTGTAGGCCACGTTCAACGGCTGCTTGCTCATCGCGGAGTGGACGTTGCCCTCGACATCCTCGCACTCGGGGATCGCGAGCATCAGGTCGCGCGGGAAGCTGACGACGGTGACGCGGCGGGGCTCCTGCGAGACATGGACGAGCAGGTTCACGTCGTTGAGGGTGCCCCCGGAGTCCTTCCCGCTGCACCGATCGCCGAAGTAGGCCGCGTACGCCTCCTCGCAGGTGTCGACACCGGTCAGGAGGAGGTTGAAGCCCTCCTTGTACTCACCGATGTCCGGCGGCACCTCGTTCTTCGTGTCGAGCTCGACCGCGTTGGCCGTGACCGTGCTGGAGAGGTCGTAGACCACGTAGCCCGCGACGCCGAAGCCGCTGACCAGGACCACGGCGAGGCCGATCGCGATGAACTTGAGGAGCTGGTTGAGCGGTCCTGGCGTGTGCAGCTGACCGTGGCGCGCGATCGTGCGACGGCGTCGGGCGGTAGGACTCACTCGGGGCCTTTCGGTTCAGCGTGCGGTGCGGGGGACACCGTGCCCAGTACAGCGGAGGGTGTGGGATTCGAACCCACGAGACATCTCTGCCCACTGGTTTTCAAGACCAGCTCCATCGGCCGCTCGGACAACCCTCCCGACAGACGAATCTGCCGACAAGCCGTGAGTCTAGCCGAACCTATTCTCCCGCGCTGACCTGGGCGGTCGCTGGAAGCGTGTCGAGTGCGGTCGCCAGCCCGCCGTCCTCGACATCGTCGGTGACCTCCCCCGCGGCGTCCTTGACCTCGTCTGGGGCCTGCCCCATGGCCACCGCCCGTCCGCCGATCCCTCGCGCCCAGCCGAACATCCCGATGTCGTTGCGGCCGTCTCCGGCGACGAGCACCCGTTCGCGGTCCATGCCGAGTTCGATGCGAACCCGCTCGAGCGCGGTGCCCTTGTCGACCCCCTGGGGTGCGATGTCGAGCCACGCCGTCCAGCCGATCGCGTACGAGACCTCGTTCAGACCGGCGTCGGAGACGAGGCGGTGGAAGTCCTCCTCGTCATGCCCGGGAGACACCACGACGACGCGCGAGACGGGCTCGGCGGCGAGCTCCTCGAAGCCGACCTGGCGTCCGCCGTCGAGCGTCCAGTCGTCGAGCTGGGCGGTGTACAGGCGCAGCCCCGAACCCAGCTCGACCATGTACCGGGCTTCGGGCAGGCGGTCCCGCAGCAGCGCGAGCACGGGCGACGGATCGAAGGTCTCGATGTGCCAGCGTTCCCAGTCGTCGCCGACCCGACGCATGGTGACCGCTCCGTTGGAGCAGACGACGAACTCCGGGGTGAGGCCGAGCTGCTCGACCCACCTCCGTGTCGCCATCCAGCTGCGCCCGGTCGCGATGGTCACCTCGTGACCGGCGTCGCGCAGGCGGGCGACGGCCTCGGGCACGCCGGGGCTCATCGACTCGTCCTGCAGCAGGATGGTGCCGTCGACGTCGAGCCCGACCAGCCAGGGGGCGGTCACGCCTCGGGCTCCAGCACCTCGAGGCCGCCGAGGTACGGTCGCAGCACCTCCGGCACCCGCACGGATCCGTCGGCCTGCTGGTGCGTCTCGAGCAGCGCGACGATCCAGCGCGTGGTCGCGAGAGTGCCGTTCAGGGTCGCCACGGGCTGCGTCTTGGACTGCACGCCCTCGACGGCCTCGGGGCGGTGGCGGATGTCGAGGCGACGCGCCTGGTAGGTCGTGCAGTTGGAGGTCGAGGTCAGCTCGCGGAACGCTCCCTGGGTGGGCACCCACGCCTCGATGTCGTACTTGCGAGCAGCGCTGGATCCCAGGTCTCCTGCGGCGACGTCGATGACGCGGTAGGCGAGGCCGAGCGAGGTCAGCATCTCCTCCTGCAGGGCGACGAGGCGC
The DNA here is from genome assembly GCF_001426995.1 of Microbacterium sp. Root553. NCBI lineage: Bacteria > Bacillati > Actinomycetota > Actinomycetes > Micrococcales > Microbacteriaceae > Microbacterium > Microbacterium sp. Root553. The sequence continues at coordinate 487,570 of NZ_LMFY01000001.1, forward strand.
AGGTGCTCCGCCTCCGCCTCCTCGGGGGTCGTGTAGACGAACATCTCGAGCTTGTTGAACTGGTGCACGCGGATGATCCCGCGGGTGTCCTTGCCGTGCGACCCCGCCTCGCGCCGGTAGCACGTCGACCAGCCCGCGTAGCGCAGCGCTCCCTTGCCGAGGTCGAGGATCTCGTCCTTGTGGTACCCGGCGAGCGCGACCTCGCTGGTGCCGACGAGGTAGAGGTCGTCGTCCTTGTCGAGGTGATAGACCTCGTCGGCGTGCTCGCCGAGGAACCCGGTGCCCTGCATGATCTCGGGCCGCACGAGCGTGGGCGTGATCAGCGGCACGAAGTCGTTCTGCAGCGCCTTGTCGAGCGCGAGGTTCATCAGGGCGATCTCGAGACGCGCGCCGATGCCGCGGAGGAAGTAGAAGCGCGCGCCCGACACCTTCGCGCCGCGCTCCATGTCGATCGCACCGAGGATCTCTCCGAGCTCGAGGTGGTCGCGGGGTTCGAAGTCGAAGGCGGGGGGCTCGCCCACCGTCCGCAGTTCCACGAAGTCGGCTTCGCCGCCGGCGGGCACGCCGTCGATCACGACGTTCTCGATGCGGGCGAGTGCGACGGATGCCGCCTCCGACGCCTCGTTGGCGGCCTGCTGGGCGTGCTTGACGCGCTCGGCGAGGTCCTTGACCTGGGCGACGAGGGCCGCCTTCTCGTCCTTGGGCGCCTTCGCGACCCGCTTGCCGAACGCGTTCTGCTCGGCTCGCAGCTCCTCGAAGGCGGCGAGGGCCGCACGACGCGATCGGTCGGCCTCGAGTGCGATGTCGACGGTGCCCTGGTCGTTGCCACGGGCGGCCTGAGAGCGGCGGACGATCTCCGGGTTGTCGCGGAGGAGTGCGAGGTCGATCATCCACCAAGTCTATGGTGCGGGCGGGGCTCGGCCCGCGGCGGGACGGGGCGGATGCCGGGGCTAGAGTAGCGCCATGACCACGAGCGCCACCGGCCGACGCCAGGCGGCACTCGTCTACAACCCGATCAAGGTCGACGAGAAGCATCTGCGCGCACGGGTGCGCGATCTGTCCCGCGAGGCGGGATGGGAGCATCCGGCCTTCTATCCGACGACCGTCGACGACGCGGGGCAGCAGGCGACCTCGCAGGCGCTGGAGCGCGACGTCGACGTCGTGCTCGTCGCCGGGGGCGACGGCACCGTGCGTGCGGTCTCCGAAGCCATCGCCGGCTCAGGGGTGCCGCTGGCGATCCTGCCCAGCGGCACGGGCAACCTGCTCGCGCGCAACCTCGGACTCCCCCTCTCGGTCCCCGACGAGATGATCCGCGCCGCCCTCGGCGACTTCCGCCACGCCATCGACATCGGCTGGGCGCGTCTGACGCGGGCGGACGGCACGCACGAGGAGCACGCGTTCGTCGTCCTCGCCGGCATGGGGCTGGATGCCGACATGATCGCCAACACCCGCTCCGACCTGAAGAAGACGGTCGGCTGGATCGCCTACGTCGACGGCGCGGCGCGCTCGCTGGTGACAGCCGCACCGTTCCGCGCGGTGTTCCAGATCGACGACGGGCGCCTGCACTCGACCAAGGTGCACAGCATCCTGTTCGCGAACTGCGGCACCCTTCCCGCAGGGATCGCGCTGATCCCCGATGCATCGATCACCGATGCCGTGCTCGATGTCGCCGTGATCCAGCCGACGGGCGTGCTCGGCTGGCTCGGGGTGTGGCGCAAGATCTGGTGGGACAATTCGGTGCTGCGGCGCTCGCGCGCCGGACGACGCGTCCTCGAGCGCCGGGGTAGGGACGCCTCCGTGCACTACTTCCGCGGCGTGGCGGCCGAGGCCGCGGCATCCGCCCCCACCCCGATCGAACTCGACGGCGACGGGTTCGGCACCGCCGTGCGCATCACGTGCCGGGTGGATCCTCGGGCGCTGCTGCTGGCGCTGCCCGCCGACCACCCCGTCGCGGGCCTCTGAAGCACACCGCAGGACCCGGGGCCGCGGGTCAGCGTGTCAGCCGCGGACGTCGACCGTCCCGTCGAGGCCGCCGCCGACCAGTGTGAGGGTCACGCCGTCGTCGTCGACCGCGTCGTCGCCGAGCTCGATCAGCGTCGCCCGGGGAGCCATGTCCATCGTGCAGACCTGCTGGTCGTCGGTCGTGAAGGTCACCGTGGCGGTCGAACCCGCCGCCTCGACGCCCTCGACGACAGGGATGCAGCTCGACGATCCCCAGGTCAGCAGGACGAGCGTTCCGTCGTCGACCCATCCCGCGCTGGGCAGGTACTCGGTCGACGATCCCGGCGTACCGCTGAACGAGGGGTCCCCGTCGAGATCGACGTCGTCGCGCAGATCCTTGTAGGCGACCTGCAGGGTGATCTCCTTCGTCGGGTCGACGCCCTCGGGAAGAGCTCCGATGCTCGCTCGCGGAGCCAGGTCGTCCGTGCAGACCCGGTCGCCGTCGTCGGCCGGGTCGACCAGCGTCACCGAGACGGTCTGCCCGTCTGCATCGACCTGATCCACCTGCGGCACGCACGTCGACGATCCCCTCGTGACGACGGCGAACAGGCGCCCGTCATCGAGCAGCGTCCCCTCCAGGTCGTCGGAGTCGCCGGAGCTCTGCCCCGGGCCGTTCGACGGGTCGCCGGTGGACTCCGGAGCCGTGCCGACGGGTCCGGACACACACCCCGCGAGGAGCACGGCGACGGCGAACGAGGACACGGCGGCGGCGAGGAGACGCGTGGAGAAGGCCATACGTCCAGGGTAGCCTCGGCGCCCGATCTCGGGCAGGCACCCTGATCTCGCTACTGCAGCGCGGAGGTGAGCCGGGCGAGGTTGTCGAGCACGGTCGAGCGCAGCGGCTGCTGCATCCACTCGTCGAGGGTGAGCTCTCGGCTGAGCGACCGGTATCCGTCCTCGACCGCGCGCATCTCGGCGACGAACTCCTCGCCCCGCACCAGCATCGAGACCTCGAGGTTCAGACCGAACGAGCGCATGTCCATGTTGCTCGACCCGATGACCGCGACCTGGTCGTCGATGGTCAGACTCTTCGTGTGCAAAATGTAGGGCTTGGGGTACATCCGGATGCGCACCCCGGCTTTCAGCAGCACCTCGTAGTAGCTGCGCTGGGCGTGGTAGACCATCGCCTGGTCGCCCTCCTCCGAGACGAAGAGCTCGACCTGCACGCCGCGGTCGACCGCGGCGGTCACGGCCAGCAGCAGCGCCTCGTCGGGCACGAAGTACGGGCTGACGATCATGATCTTCTCTTTGGCCGCGTACAGCAGCCCGAGGAAGAGGCGCAGATTGTTCTCGACCTCGAAGCCGGGTCCGGAGGGGACGACCTGGCAGTCGAGGTCGCCCGACCCCGTCTCGGCATGCGCGATGTCGATCTCCTGCAGGATCTCGTCGGTCTCGCTGTACCAGTCGCTCAGGAAGATCGCGTTGACGCTCAGCACGACCGGACCGTCGATGCGGACCATCAGGTCGACCCAGTGCAGACCGCGCTTGATGTTCTTCGGGAGGTTGTAGGTCGAGTCGGTGACGTTCTGCGAACCGAGGAAGGCGACCTTGCCGTCGACGACGAGCAGCTTGCGGTGATTGCGCAGGTCGGGCCGCTGCATGCGCCCCTTGAACGGCTGTACGGGGAGCATCAGGTGCCAGTGCGCACCCATGCGGTCCAGCCGCGAGATCGTCGCCCGGTACTTCGGTTTCCAGCGATTCGCCCAGTGGTCCAGCAGCACGCGGACATGCACTCCGCGTTCGGCGACCTCCTCCATCGCTCGGAAGAAGTTGTCGGTCGACGCGTCGGACTGCAGGATGTAGAACTCGATGTGCACGTAGTCCTCGGCCTTGCGGATCTCGTCGGCCATCGCATCGAGCGACTCCTGGTAGTCCGAGATCAGGTGCGCACCGTTGTCTCCCGAGATGGGCAGTGCGCCGAGGCGGTGGTTCATCTCGACCAGCGGCGGGAACCAGCTCGGGGCGTCGGGGCGCAGGGTTCCGAAGTGCAGATGCTCGCTCGTGTCGGCGATGTACTCGTTGATCTGATCCTGCTTGCGGCGGCGCACGCGCGGCAGACGCGGATTCCCGATCAGCAGGAACAGGAAGACGCCGACGAACGGGATGAAGAAGACGGCGAGCAGCCAGGCCATCGCAGCGGTGGGGCGGCGGTTCCTCGGGATGACGATGATCGCCGTGATGCGGATCGCCAGGTCGAGCGCCAGCAGGAAGGCGGCGATCCACCATGCCAAGGTTTCCGGCGTCATGCCTCGTCCTCCCGACGGGTCGGCACCTCGACGGCATACGCCTCAGTGGGCACCAGCGGTGCTCTGGCTACACAGTAGCCGATGGTCCGGACGCCCTCAGGAGCGCGGAGGCAGGCCGCGCGCGGCTCGTTCTTCCGCCTCGATCCGCGCGTGCACGCGGCGTTCGGTGCGGTCGAATCGCAGAATACCCCTGAGTACGAAGAAGAACACGACGCTCACTCCGATGGTCGGGATGATCGACCATGCGGCGGCGAGCCAGAAGTTCTCCATGACCCCATGGTACGCGACCGATCACTCCTCCACACTCGACGCCTGTGGCGGAACCGGCCGCGCGACCTGTGGAATCGCGCCACGCTCACGACGTGCCGACGAGACTCCCCTGATGACCACACTCCTTCGCGCATCAGGCTCCGCCGAATTCCTCCAGATGGTGCCGTCCCTGGCCGGCTTCACTCCCCGCGACAGCCTCGTGCTGCTCCCCTTCCACGGCTCGCGCACCAGCGGCGCGATGCGACTCGACCTCCCCCACGACGACGTGCGCACCGAGGACTACGCCGACGCCGCCATCGGGCTCGTGTCCCGGGTGCGCGCTGCGGATGCCGTGGCACTCGTCGTCTACACCGACGACGACGTGCACGTCACCCCCGAGGGACTCGTCCTGCCGTTCGCCATCGCCGTAGACGAGGTGCTCCAGCGGGCCGACGACTCGGGCCTGCGCATCGTCGACGCCCTCTGCGTGACCCGGGGAGGGTGGTCGAGCTACCTCGACGACGATCCGCAGCTGCGGGTGCTCGATCCCCGGGTCCCCGCGGTGCCGGGGGTGGGCGACGTCTCGGGCGACCAGAGGTCGGGCGCCGAGCTTCCCCCGACGGACCTCGCGGAGACCGAACGGGTCGGACGCGCGCTCCGCGACATCGACGCGCTGCTCGAGCGGACTCGGGGGCAGGGGCCGACCGGCCAGGAGAACCCTCAGGCGATCGTGGCGCTCCTCCTGCTCGACGATGTCCCGGCGTTCTTCGAGGCCGCGATCACCGCGCCGGACGACCTTCCGCCCTTCGCGATCGCGGCACTCCTGTGGTGCCTCGATCGTCCGCTGTTCCGCGACGTGGCCCTGGTGCAGTGGGCCACGGACGCGGTCGGAGGCATGCGCACCCTCGAGGCCCAGCTGTCCTTCGCCGACGCCCGATCCAGCGTGCCCGACGATCTCGGAGACGTGTTCCTCGGCCGCGGGCCGACGCCCGACCCCGAGCGCCTGAGACGCGCGCTCTTCCTCGTCCGCATCGCCGCGGCGCGGGCGCCGCGGGCGTCGAGGCCCGCTCCTCTCACGGCCGCCGCGTGGCTGTCGTGGGCACTGGGTCGCGCCAGCCACGCGGCGCACTACCTCGATCTCGTCCGGGCGATAGATCCCGAATACGGACTGGCGGCCCTGCTCGAGACGATGATCGCCGCCGCGGTGCTGCCGGAGTGGGCGTTCCGCCGTGGCGCGACGCCTGCTACTTGACGAGCGGGAAGAGGATCGTCTCGCGGATGCCCAGACCCGTGATGGCCATCAGCAGACGGTCGATCCCCATGCCCATGCCCCCGGACGGCGGCATGCCGTGCTCGAGGGCGCGGAGGAACTCCTCGTCGACGGGCATGGCCTCGACATCACCGCGCGCGGCCAACTTCGCCTGTTCGACGAAGCGCTCGCGCTGGATGACGGGGTCGACGAGCTCCGAGTACCCCGTCGCGAGCTCGAAGCCACGGATGTACAGGTCCCACTTCTCCACCACGCCGTCGATCGAGCGGTGCTCGCGCACCAGCGGCGAGGTGTCCAGAGGGAAGTCCATGACGAAGGTCGGGCGCACGAGATCGCCCTTCACGAAGTGCTCCCACAGCTCTTCGATGAGCTTGCCGTGGGTCTCCTGCGCGGGCAGGTCGACACCGTTCGCCTCGGCGAACGCGACGAGATCCTCGACGGTGTCGGCCGGAGTGAACGGGCGTCCGGCGGCGGTCGACAGCGACTCGTACATCGAGATGCGGTCCCACTCGCCGCCGAGGTCGTACTCGGTGCCGTCGGCCCACGTGACGGTGGTGGACCCCGCGACCGCGACGGCCGCGTTCTGCACCAGCTCCTGGGTGAGCGAGGCCATCTGGTCGTAGTCGCCGTAGGCCTGGTAGGCCTCGAGCATCGCGAACTCGGGGCTGTGGGTCGAGTCGGCACCCTCGTTGCGGAAGTTGCGGTTGATCTCGTAGACCCGCTCGATGCCGCCGACGACGGCGCGCTTCAGGTAGAGCTCCGGTGCGATGCGCAGGTAGAGCTCGGTGTCGAACGCATTCGAGTGCGTCACGAACGGGCGTGCGGATGCCCCGCCGTGCTGCACCTGCAGCATGGGCGTCTCCACCTCGAGGTAGTCGTGGTCGCCGAAGGTCGCGCGCAGACTCGCGTTGACGGCGGCGCGGGCGCGCACGGTCGTGCGGGCCTGCTCGCGGACGATCAGATCGAGGTAGCGGCTGCGCACCCGTCCCTCTTCGCTGAGCTCGGAGTAGGCGTTCGGCAGGGGCAGGATCGCCTTCGCGGCGATCGCCCAGTCGTCGGCCATGATCGACAGTTCGCCGCGACGGCTCGAGATGACCTCACCGTGCACGAAGACGTGGTCGCCCAGATCGACGTACTCCTTCCAGTCCGCGAGCGACTGCTCGCCGACGTTGGCCAGGGAGATCATCGCCTGGATGCGCGAGCCGTCACCGGCCTGCAGCGTCGCGAAGCACAGCTTCCCGGTGTTACGGCTGAAGACCACACGACCGGCGACGCCCGCGATCACTCCGGTCTCCGCACCGGGCTCGAGCTCGCCGTACTCGGCGCGCAGCGCGGGGATCCGGTGCGTCACGGGGACGCTCACCGGAAAGGCGCCTCCGCCGGCATCCGTGCGGTTCGCAACCAGACGCTCGCGCTTCGCGAGCCGCACGGCCTTCTGCTCGTGGACGTCTTCTTCGGTGACGACCGTGGTCGTCTCGGGCGCGGCAGACGCGTCAGTCATTCGGGGCTCCTTGGAAAGTCGGGTCCAGTTTACCGAGGTCGCGCCCCTGCTCCTGCGGCGAAGTCTGGGTAGCCTCGAAGCATGGCAGCCCACAGACTCGCCCCCGTCCTCGCCACGATCGTCGCCGCGGCCGCAGTTCTGTTCCCTGCGGCGGCCGCATCCGCTTCCGTCCCTGTGCCCGCAGCGGAGGCCGACGTCGACGACTTCTCGTACGCGTCGTGGGACACGCAGATCGACCTCGGCCTCGATGAGGACGGACATGCGCGCATGCACGTCACCGAATCGCTGACCGCGCGTTTCCCCGACGTCGACCAGAACAAGGGGATCGTGCGCGGGCTGCTCACGACCTACGAGAACGCGGGAGTCGACCTGCGGGTGCTCTCGGTCACCGACGAGAACGGGGCGGAGGTGCCCTACGAGACCGACGAGGACGACGGCCTGCTGTACGTCCTCACGGGAGACGACGACTACGTCCGCGGCCTCACCACCTACGTCATCGAGTACGAGATGCGGGATGTCGTCCTCGCCGCCGACTCCGGCGTCGACGAGTTCTACTGGGACCTGCTGCCCCTCGACAGCACCCAGCGCATCGATGCGTTCCGCGCCGACATCACCGTCGATCCGCAGATGACGGAGCATCTGACGGGATCCTCGCGCTGCTACATCGGCGTCTCCGGATCGACGGAGAAGTGCGACCTCGCGATGCCCACGCCCGGCGAGTACAGCGTCGAGGCGGTCGACCTCGCTGCCGGCGAAGGGGTGACGGTCGCCATCGGCTTCGACGCCGGTACCGCCGTGCAGCCGACTGCGCGTCAACCCGACCCGGTCACCGACACCGTGCCCGCGCTCGCGGGTCTCGGCGCGGCGGCGCTCTCGGTGGGCAGCTGGTTCGCGGTGTCGGCGTTCAAGCGATCGCGCCGCACCTCGAGCGGGCTCGTCATCGCGCAGTACGACGTGCCCGACTCGCTCCCCCCGCTGGTGGCGGCCACCATCGTGCCCGGGTCGAAGGATGCGATCCCGGCCGAGATCGTCCACCTCGCGGTGCGCGGGGCGCTGCGGATCGAAGAAGGCGCAGAGTCCGAGCAGCCGCGCCTGCGTCGCCTGGACGGCGGCGCCCCCGATCCTCTGGACGCCGAGGCCCTCGACGCGCTGTTCGAGGGAGCCGCCGACGGCGTCGCCGACCTCCCGACATCCAGCGAGGCATTCGCTGCGCGGATGACCACACTGTCCAGGAGCGGCGTCGAGGCAGCGGTGTCCCGCGGGCTCACGACCAAGGCGCGCAGTCGCGTGGCCGTGATCCTGCAGTGGTGCGCGATCGCCCTCGTGCTCGCGGGCTTCGGACTCGGCCTCTGGGGTGTGATCGCGGGCCGTGTCACGGCGCTGCCCGCCTTCACCGCCATCGCGTTCGCGACCTTCCTCGTGCTGCTGTCGAGCTTCTACGGCTTCTCGAAGCACGTCGTGCTGACGGCCGAGGGCGCACGGCAGTACGAGTATCTGATGGGCGTCAAGGAGTTCATCCGGGTGGCGGAGGCCGATCGGCTGCAGATGCTGCAGTCGTACTCGGGCGCCGAGCGGCGACAGGACGGCGGCGCGAACGTGATCGTCGTCTACGAGCGGCTGCTCCCCTACGCCATGCTCTTCGGCATGGAGGACGAATGGGGCGCCGTGCTCGAGCACGTGTACGCCTACGAGCAGCGCGGCGCATCCTGGATCGGCGACCCGAGTGCTCCGTTCCTGCGAGCTCAGCTCATCGGCTTCGCCGCGACCTCCCACGCTGCCGCCTCGTACTCCGCTCCGACCACGGGGAGCTCGTCGAGCGGCGGCTCCTTCGGCGGCGGGTTCTCGGGCGGCGGCGGCGGAGGCGGGTTCTCGGGCGGACGCTGACTCAGAGCAGCGGTTCGGGACTCGACGCGTCGCGAAGCGCTCGCTCGACCGTCGACTGCACCAGCGCAGACAGGTATCCGCCGGGGTTCTCGACCCCGATCTCGCCGAGACGGCCCGTGGCCTGAGCGATGATCGAGCGCGAGAACTCCGTCACCGTCTGGATCACGTCGGCGTAGGCGGGACGATCGGCCTCGTCGATCACGATCGGTTCGCACCCCATCTCCACGGCCAGGGCCTGTGCGATCGGGAGCACCCCCGGCGGGGCGGTGACCGCCGCATAGCTCGCCTGCAACTGGCGCAGGTCGATCGTCGAGCCCGTGAACGTGATCGCGGGGTGCACGGCGAGCGGAATCGCGCCGCTCTGCGCGGCAGGACGCAGCACGCCCACGCCGTAGGCGGGGTCGGTGTGCAGCACGAGCTGCCCGAGCTGCCACCCGCCGACCTCGGCGATGCCGGCGATGAGGTCGGGCAACTGGTCGTGCGGAACCGCGATCACCACCAGCTCGCTGCGGCGCACGACCTCGAGCGGGTCGAGGACCGGGACGTCCGGCAGAACCGCGGAGGCACGGTCGTCATCGGAGCCGCTCGTGATGCCGGTGATCGCATGGCCCGCTCCGGCCAGCGCCGCACCGATCACCGGACCGACGCGGCCGGCCCCGATGATCCCGACCCCGAGCCGACCGTCGCGTCGAGACGGGTCAGTCACGGTCGGGAGCGGGCGGAGCCACCGGAGGAGCGGACGGAGCCACCGGAGGAGCAGGCGGAGCCACCGGCGGAGCAGGCGGACCAGCCGGAGGAGCGGGCGGAACAGGCGGACCAGCCGGCGCAGCCGCCGGCGGAGCAGTCGGAGCCACCGGCGGAGCAGGCGGACCGACTGGCGGAGCAGGCGGAGCCACCGGCGGAGCAGGAGGCGTATCGACCGCCGCATCCGGGGTCTGCCCGGGGTACCCCGGAACCTGCGCACCGTCGGCGTCCGTCACGTACTGACCCCACCGGTGCGTGTGATCGCGTGCCGCCGCGGCGACCGCGGCCGAGCTCACACCGTCGAGCAGGAAGAGGGCGTCGCTCCGCTCGAGTCCGGACAGGTACCCGGTGATGAGTCCCTGCACCGAGTGCACCTGCGCGCCGGAGACCCGCTGCGCCCGATCGACGGGGCCCTGCGACAGCGAGACCCCCTGGAGGCGGGCGAGCGGGAAGATCGCGAGCTTGCGCCACAGGATGCCGCGGCGCAGCAGCAGACCGAACTCGGTGAGCGCGAAGCCGTGCCGCTTCCATGACAGGGGACGGCGCCACCAGGCGCGTCGCGGCATCGTGCGATAGGGGTCGCCCTCCACCGGGCCGAGGATGCCGTGCTCCCAGACCAGCGGGATGTCGGAGACCGGCGCCTCCGGCAGGATGAGCGCGAGCACGCGCTCCACGTCTGCCCGCTTGCCGACGGGGAGCACCACGTTGAACTGCTGCGCCGAGCCCGAGGACTGCTGCGCCGCGCTCTTGCCGCTCATGCGGTTGATCCTGATGGTCCACCAGCCGAACGGCCGCCACAGCAGCGACTGCGTGACCTCGACGGCGAAGATGCGCCCGGGCGGCAGCGTCTCGGTGACGGTCGTGAGCAGCCCGTAGGTGATCCGCACGCCGTCGGGAGTGGGGGCGATCGAGTACCGCAGCGACTTCGAGATCTGCGCCCAGGTGATACCCACGATCGCGACGACCATGGGGATCGCGATACCGAGCGTGATCCCCAGCCCGAGGAATCCGCCGATCGGATCGCCGTCGATCAGGGATCCGATCGCGACGCCGCCGACGGCCACCCCGAAGATGACGCCGAAGAACACGAACCAGAGCACGCTCGAGATCAGCTGCGATCCGATCAGGCGGCCCGTGGGGATCTTCACGACGCTCTCGGGAGCGACGTCGGCGAGATCCACGCCGCTGATGAGGCCGGTGACGCCCTCGTTCATCGAGCCCACGAGCTGGGAGCGGGTGGAGGCGGGTGCGCCCGCGACCCCGTCGTCCCCGGCGCGGGCACGGGCGGCGGCATCCGCGGTGCCCTGGCGCGCCGCCCTGGCACCGGAGGCCAGGCGCAGGATGTCGGTGCGCACCGACTCCGCGCGCCCTGTCGCGAGGTACTCGAGTTCGACGTTCGAGTCGTTCCCCGCCCCCACGACCTCGAGCTTGGCGAGTCCGATGATGCGTGCGGGGAAGGGCCGGGTGAGGTTGACGCCCTGCACGCGATCGAGAGGCGCGCGCCGATGCGAGCGGAACACGATGCCCTTGCGCACCTCGACGTGGTCGCCGGTGATGCGGAACTGCTGGAACCGCCAGACGAACCAGAAGATGCCGACGAGGACCACGACCAGAACGAGCACGCCGAGCAGCACGACCAGGACGAGGTTGTTCGACAGCACCCAGTCGACGGGGTCTCCCCCGGAGTAGTCGTAGTGCTCCTCGCCCGGGGTGAAGAGTTCGACGAACCAGGCGATCAGCCGATCACGCAGGTTCGCGAACGCGATGCCCGCGACGATGATGAGCGCCAGCCCGCCCTTGAACAGCGGGGTGAGCGGATGCATCCGGTGCCATTCACCGTCGGCGAGCGTGGTGAGCCCGCCCGGCCGCTCCGTGTCCGCGCCGGGAGGTGCGGGAGGAGCGGGGGGCTGCTGCTCGCTCACAGGCCCGTCCGGCGGGTCTCGGCGACCTCGATGAGGGTGTCGCGCAGCGCTTCGGCGGCGGCCTGCGTGAGCCCGGGGATCTGCACCCCGGTGGTCGCCGCGGCGGTCACCATCTTGAGCTGGGTGACGCCGAACGCGCGATCGAGCGGGCCCTGGGTGATGTCGACGAGCTGCATGCGTCCGTACGGCACCGCGATCATGCGCTGCCACAGGATGCCCTTGCGGAAGACGATGTCGTCGGCACGCAGCATGTATCCGATCGCCTTCGCCTGACGGGGCAGGATCACCAGCGTGATCAGGGTGATCACCACGACGACCCCCGCGGGGATCCAGACCCAGGTCTGGTGCAGGACGAGCGCGAGCACCACGGCGATCGCGAGGATGAACGCGATGAAGATCACGTTCTGGAGGATCTGCGACACCACGTAGCGCGGCGAGATCTGGTGCCAGCTGCCGTCGAGCTCGAGGCGGGCGTCGTTGCGCGCGGTGCGCAGCGACGGATACGTCCCCTGGTCGAGGGCTGCGAGGTCAGTGACCTCCGCCGAGTTCAGCGGGGCCGGGGTCCCCGGCTCGATCTCTGGGTTCTGAGTCATCAGGATCCTTCGGAAGTATGCAGAACTGTTCGGCGATGAGCGCGGCGACGACGAGCGCGACCGCACTTCCGATCAGCGCCAGCATCGCCACAGTCGACCCTACCGGGGGATCGATCGGCCGGGACAGAAGGAACACCAGCAGCCCCACGCCGAACCCGGCCATGATCGCGCCGAGCAGGCTCGACGCCCGGGCGAGGGTGACGGCGCGGGTCGCGCGGAACGGATCGATACGGATGCCGCTGCGCACGCTCACGCGCACCGGCCACGCCACGCCCAGCGATGCCGCACCGATGAGCAGGAGCAGCAGGGGCAGCAGGAGCGACGGAGTGAAGGTGGTGCGGCCCATGGCCGTGAGCATGTGGTCGAGCACGTAGCCCGCGGCACCCGAGAGGAGCGCGAGGACGACGAGCAGTCCGACGGAGGTGCGCTTCATCGCTGCTCCGCGGCGCGCAGGCTCGTGACGAGGTCCGCGACCCTGCCGCGGCCCGGCAGCTCGGCGTCCGGGTCGAGAGCGAGCCAGGGCTCGAGCACGAAGAGCCGCTCGGCGGCGCGCGGATGCGGCAGCTGCAGTCGCTCGTCATCCGCACTCTCGTCGCCGTAGGCGATCAGGTCGAGGTCGAGCGTGCGGTCCCCCCAGCGTTCGTGCCGCTCTCGGCCGTGCTCGTCCTCGACGGCGTGCAGCATCCCGAGCAGGATGCTCGGAGCCAGACGCGTCGTCATCAGCGCGACCGCGTTGACATAGCCGGGCGCCTCGGGATCCGGACCGTCCAGCCTGAGCGCCACCGTCTCGAACAGCGGCGACAGACGCACGTCGCTGACCAGAGGCAGTCGCGCGATGCGGTCCGCCGCTGCCCGGATGGTGGCCTCACGGTCACCGAGGTTCGCGCCGAAGGCGACGACGGCCACGGCTTCTGCACGTCCGGGGCGGGGGCCGGGAAGGCTGGGCGGGTTCGCCAGGTTGCGACTCATGGTGTGTCCTTCTCGGTCGACCGCGCACGGCGCACGGTGACCGCGACGTCGCTGAATGTCAGGGCGATCGGAGCGTGCGGCTTGTGCACCGTGACCGTGGCGAACTGCACGCGGGAATCCGCCAGGGCGACGTCGGCGATGCGCTCGGCGAGCGTCTCGATCAGGTTCACCGGCTCTCCGGCGACGACGGCGGCGACCTCCTCGGCCAGTTCGCCGTAGTGCACCGTGTCGACGACGTCATCGGAGGCCGCGGCCGCGCGCAGCGACATGGTCAGGAGCAGGTCGATCGTGAACTCCTGACCGTTCTCGCGCTCGTGGTCATAGACGCCGTGCCTGCCGAAGACGGTGAGTCCCGTCAGGACGATCTCATCGAGGGGCTCCATGGTCCTATCCTTCCCAGGCGCGCACGACGGCGAGCGCGTCCCGTGTGGCACTCACGTCGTGCACGCGCACGGCCCACGCCCCGGCCCGGGCGGCGAGCGCACTGGTCACCGCGGTCGCGAGATCGTGGCGGGCCTCCGAGACCCCGGCGGGGTCCGCGCCCAGGGTCTCCGCGAGGAACCTCTTGCGCGAGGTGCCGATGAGCACGCGCGGGCCCAGCGCCACGATCTCGTCGAGTCCGCGCAGCACGTCCCAGTTCTGGGCACCCGCCTTCGCGAAGCCGATGCCCGGGTCGAGGATGAGCCGCGACGGGGCGATGCCGGATGCGGCGGTCTCGCCCATCCGCTCCTGCAGCTCCCCCGCGACCTCGCGGGCGGTGCGGCGGTAGACCGCTTTGGCGTACATGTCGTCGGAGAACCCGCGCCAGTGCCCGATCACGTAGTCGGCGCCGGATTCGGCGACCGCCGCGAGCATGTCCGGATCTGCGAGACCGCCCGACACGTCGTTGACGATCCGCGCCCCCGCTCGCACCGCCGCGGCGGCGGTCGAGGCGTCGAGAGTGTCGATGCTCACCGGAGCGCCCTCGGCGACCAGCCGCTCGATCACCGGCAGCACACGCCTCTGCTCCTCCTCGGCTCCGACACGCTGAGCGCCGGGCCTGGTCGACTCGCCGCCGATGTCGAGCACGGTGGCTCCATCGGCGCGCAGCTGCAGGCCGTGCGCGACGGCGCGGTCCACGTCGAAGTAGCGCCCGCCGTCGCTGAACGAGTCGGGGGTGATGTTGACGATGCCCCAGATGCCGGTCATGCGTGCGCCGACCCGGTCGATGCACCGATCAGCGCGATGAGCTCGGCGCGAGCGACCGCATCCGTGTACTCGCCGCGCGCGGCGATCGTCAGGGTCGACGCCTCCGGCTGACGCCCGCCGCGCATCGTGACGCAGCCGTGGCTCGCGTCGAGCACGACCAGCACCCCGCGGGTGTCGAGGTTCTCGGCGATCGTGTCGGCGATCTGCTCGCCGAGACGTTCCTGCACCTGCGGCCGGGCCGCGAGGGTCTCGACCACGCGCACCAGCGCGCCCAGGCCGACGACCTGCTCACCGGGGAGGTACGCGATGTGCGCCCGTCCCGCGAACGGCAGCAGGTGGTGTTCGCAGACCGAGCGGAAGCGGATGTCGCGCAGCAGCACGGCTCCCGAGGGCAGGGTGTCTGGCGCCGGACCGCGCGCGACGCTGATGGTGTGCGCGAGCGGGGCGGCGGCATCCTCCCCGACTCCGGAGAAGAACTCCGCGTACAGCTCGCCCATCCGCGCCGGGGTCTGCTTCAGCCCCGGGCGATCCGGATCCTCGCCGATCGCTTCGAGCAGCTCACGGGTGAGCCGCTCGACCCGTGCGCGGTCGACAGCCACGGATCAGGCCGTCGCGGGTCGAGCCTGACCGGCTCCCGCAGATCCGGGCTGCGTGCGCGGAGCGGTGGCGGGCGCCTCGACGGATGCCGCGACGGGCACGACCTTCTTCGGCACCTCGATGGGGGGCACGTCCGACACCGGCCGCGACTCGCTCGACAGCCACAGGGGCCGCTCGGGGAGCTTGCGCACCTCGGTGAAGATCTCGGCGATCTGGTTGTGGTCGAGCGTCTCCTCCTCGAGCAGGGCGAGGGCCAGGCGGTCGAGGATGTCGCGGTTCGCGCTGATCACCTTGTACGCCTCGTCATGCGCCTGCTCGATCAGGGCGCGCACCTCGGCGTCGACCCGTTCGGCGACCTTCTCGGAGTACTCGCGGCCGCGTCCCATGTCGCGGGCGACGAACATGTCGCCGCCCTCGGAGCCGAGCTTGACCGGTCCGACCTGCGTCGTCATGCCGTACTCGATGACCATCTTGCGGGCGATCGACGTGGCCTTCTCGATGTCGTTGGACGCACCTGTGGTCGGGTCGTGGAAGATGATCTCCTCGGCCACGCGCCCACCCATGGCGTACGTGAGCTGGTCCTGCAGTTCGTTGCGGGTGACGGAGTACTTGTCGTCGAGCGGCAGCACCATCGTGTATCCGAGGGCCTTGCCTCGGGGCAGAATCGTGATCTTGGTCACGGGATCGGTGTAGTTCATCGCCGCCGCGGCGAGCGCGTGACCGCCCTCGTGGTACGCCGTGATCAGCTTCTCGCGGTCCTTCATGACGCGGGTGCGACGCTGCGGTCCGGCGATCAGACGGTCGATGGCCTCGTCGAGAGCACGGTTGTCGACGAGCTGCGCGTTCGAGCGTGCCGTCAGCAGCGCGGCCTCATTGAGGACGTTCGCGAGGTCGGCACCGGTGAAGCCGGGGGTCTTGCGGGCGACGACCTCGAGGTCGACGCTCTTCGCGAGCGGCTTGCCCTTGGCGTGCACCTCGAGGATCTTCTGCCGACCCTTGAGGTCGGGGGCGTCGACGCCGATCTGACGGTCGAAGCGTCCTGGGCGCAGCAGCGCGGGGTCGAGGA
Source organism: Microbacterium sp. Root553 (assembly GCF_001426995.1). Classification (NCBI taxonomy): domain Bacteria; kingdom Bacillati; phylum Actinomycetota; class Actinomycetes; order Micrococcales; family Microbacteriaceae; genus Microbacterium; species Microbacterium sp. Root553. The sequence continues at coordinate 503,800 of NZ_LMFY01000001.1, forward strand.
TGTCGGGGCGGTTGGTCGCCGCGATCACGATGACGTTCGCGTTCGGGTCGAAGCCGTCCATCTCGACGAGCATCTGGTTGAGCGTCTGCTCGCGCTCGTCGTTCCCGCCGCCCATGCCGGCGCCGCGGTGGCGGCCGACGGCGTCGATCTCGTCGATGAAGATGATCGCGGGGGCGTTCTCCTTGGCCTGATTGAACAGGTCGCGCACTCGGGAGGCACCGACACCGACGAACATCTCGACGAAGTCCGAGCCGGAGATCGAGTAGAACGGCGCACCGGCTTCACCGGCCACGGCGCGGGCGAGCAGCGTCTTTCCGGTTCCGGGAGGGCCGTACAGGAGCACGCCCTTGGGGATGCGGGCGCCGATCGCCTGGAATTTGGCCGGGTCCTGCAGGAACTCCTTGATCTCGTGGAGTTCCTCGATCGCCTCGTCGGCACCGGCGACGTCGGCGAAGGTGACCGTGGGGGTCTCCTTGTTCACGAGCTTGGCCTTGGACTTGCCGAACTGCATGACCTTGCTGCCACCGCCCTGCATCGACGAGAGCAGCCACCAGAACAGCAGGCCGAGCAGCACGAGCGGGAGGAGGAGCGAGAGGATGCCGTCGAACCACGTGGCACGCGGGACGGCGTCGTCGAAGCCGTCCTTGGGGTCGGCGGAGGTGATCGCCGTCACGACCTCGTCGGCCCGGGCGTCGACGTAGTAGAACTGCACGTTCTCGGAGCCCTTGAACGGCTTGGAGAGGGTCATGTCGACGCGCTGGTCGCCGTCGGTGTTCACGACCTCGGTGACGGTCTTGCCGGAGAGGAGCGTGAGCCCCTCCTGCGTCGTGATCTGCTTCGGGGCGCCGAGGTTCGAGATCAGCAGGAAGCCGCCGAACAGCAGCAGCCCGATCAGCGCGACGTAGATCAGCGGATTCCGAGTGAGCTTCTTGACATCCATGGTCGGATCAGCGTATCGCGCACGCTCTAGGTGGGCGCTGTGCGTTCACCCACGGCGTACCGGCGCTCAGACCCGGTCGTCGGGCGAGGAGCCTGCGACGGGACGAGACGCGACTCAGCTGTAGACGTGCGGCGCGAGCACCGCGACGTCACGCAGGTTGCGGTAGCGCTCGTCGTAGTCGAGTCCGTAGCCCACGACGAAGTCGGTGGGGATGTCGAAGCCGACGTACTTGCAGTCGATGACGACCTTCGCCGCCTCGGGCTTGCGCAGCAGCGCGAGCACCTCGATCGACTCCGCTCCGCGCGACTCGAAGTTCTCCAGCAGCCAGCTCAGCGTGAGACCGGAGTCGATGATGTCCTCGACGATGAGCACGTGCTTGCCGTTCAGATCGGTGTCGAGATCCTTCCGGATCTGCACGACACCGCTCGACTTGGTGCTGGCGCCGTAGCTCGAGACGGCCATCCAGTCCATGGGCGCGTGGAAGGGCAGTGCGCGAGCGAAGTCGGCCATGACCATGACCGCGCCCTTGAGAACGCCGACCAGGATGATCTCCTTGCCGGCGTAGTCGGCCGCGACCTGGATCGCGAGCTCATCGAGCTTCGCGATGATCTCCTCCTCGGTGACGAGGATCTGGGCAAGGTCGTCCTGGATTTCCGCGGCGCGCATGGATCGATGTTACGTCGTCGGAGGCGGTCTCCCCCAACCGGGTGCGGCCCGCGCGAACGGCATACCGGCGGAGCGCCACGCGCACTACCCTGGCGGTGGAACGGGCATCCGTCCACCGAGGGAAGGAATCACCCATGGCTCTTGATGACATCCTCACGCAGGTGCCGGTCGACGACATCGCCGCGAAGCTCGGCGTCTCGCCGGACGTCGCCAGGTCCGCGGTCGAGCAGGGCGGTGCCGTGCTGCTGGGCGGGCTGGCGAAGAACGCCTCGACCGCCGAGGGCTCGACGGCGATCGAGAACGCCCTCAAGCGCCACGAGGGCAGAGGCGGTGCGGCGAAGGTCGACGACATCGATCAGACCGACGGCGGCAAGATCGTCTCGCACATCCTCGGCGCCGACGAGAAGAAGGTGACGGAGAAGCTCACCGAGTCGAAGGAGACCGCCGGCATCGACTTCGGCGCGCTGCTCCCGATCCTCGCCCCCATCGTGATGGGGCTCATCGCCAACGCGACGAAGAGCAAGAGCGCACCGTCGAGCACCTCCGGGGCGCAGTCGGGCGGGGGCGGCATCGGCGACATCATCGGCGGCCTGCTCGGAGGCGGCGCATCGTCGGGCGGCGGCGGCATCGGAGATCTGCTGGGCGGGCTCTTCGGCGGCAAGAAGTAGATCGGCGCGAAGGCGATCGACGCGAGCGCGGGGCGATCGCTCCCTGCGCGGTCTGCGTCCTCAGCGCGCGGTGAAGACGATGCGTCCGCCGATTCGAGCGGCGGAGCACGAGGGCAGGTCGATGGGTCCCTGACCCGTCCAGTCCGTCGCGAGGCGCGCGACCTCCAGAGTCTGCAGCCGGGTCAGGCTCACACCGAACTCGCTGTCCACCACCAGGCGGATGATGCGGTTGCGCAGCGCCGCGGGATTCGCGGCGAGCGCTGCGACGCTGACCGAGATCCCCGCCTCCGCGTGCTCGACGATGTCCTCGATCGTCTCGTGGATCATCTCGTCGAAGGCTTCCGCGTCCTCGCGCAGCTGCTCCGCCGTGCGGGCGAGAGCCTCGGCGATGCCCGGCCCGAGTTCGGATTCCAGAACCGGCAGCACCCGCTCCCGCACGCGCACCCGAGCGAAGCGATCCTCGAGATTGTGCGGGTCGTCCCAGAACTCCAGGTCGGATGCCGCGCAGAACGCCCGCGTCGTCTCCCGCCTCACCCGCAGTAGCGGGCGCACCCAGCGCAGACCGTCGTCGTCGTCGCGCACCGGGGCCATGCCCTGCAGACTGGCGGCACCGGAGCCCCGGGCGAGGCCGAGCAGCACGGTCTCCGCCTGATCGTCGAGGGTGTGCCCGAGCAGAACGGCCGCGGCACCGGCATCCGCTGCGGCGTCCCTCAGCACCCGGTAGCGCGCATCCCGCGCGGCGGCCTCAGGGCCGCCCCCCGCACCGACGTCGACGGTGACGACGAGAGTGTCGAGGCCGAGCGAGGTCGCCGTCTGCGCGGCGCGCGCGGCGACGGCATCCGATGCGTCCTGCAGCCCGTGGTCGACCGTGACGCTGCGCACCCGCAGTCCGAGCCTGGAGCCCTCGAACGCGGCGGCCGCGGCGAGCGCGAGCGAGTCCGCTCCGCCCGACAGTGCGACGACGACGGTCGATCCTTCGTGCAGATCGGCGAGCGCGGTGCGCACGGCGAGGCGGATCTCGGCGATGGCGGGTGAGAGCGAGGGCACAGCTCCACGGTAGATCACGACGACGGATCGCCGTGCCGCGGTCGCGCGGATGACACCGATCGCCCTAACCTGACGCCGTGGCAGAACACGCATCGCGATCCCGCACCGACGGCCGATTCCCTCCCGAGCGCTTCAAGGCCTTCGTCGACGCCGTGGTGGCGATCGCGATGACGCTGCTGATCCTCCCCCTGATGGAGGCGGTGTCGGAGGCGGCGTCCGACACGCTGACCACCGTGGAGTTCTTCTCCGAGCATTCGTCGCAGCTCCTGAGCTTCGGCCTGAGCTTCGTCCTGATCGCGACGTTCTGGATGGGACACCACCGGCAGTACCGCGACGTGGAGTGGATCACCACTCCGCTTCTGTGGATCAACGTGGCGTGGATGGCGACGATCGTCTGGCTGCCGGTGCCCACGGCGATGGTCGGGCAGATGGACACCGACCTGCTGCAGCCCGTGGTCTATATCGGCACCCTGATCGCGACGCAGACGACCACCCTCGCAGGTGGGGTCTACCTGCTGCGTCATCCCGAGCTCGGCACGACGACGCCCGAGACCCTGCGCGCCGGGATCATCGGCGATCTCGCCGCGATCATCCTGTTCCTGATCGCGCTGGCGCTCGCGGTCTTCGTGCCGACGGTCGGGTACGCCGGCACCCTGGTGCTGCTGCTCAGCGGAGTCTTCTCCCGGCTGCTGGGCCGCATCACGCGGCGTCGAGGCTGAACGGCAGGGCACGACCGCCCGGACGGCGGCGGCCTCCCCGGGTAGGCTGGTGCGCGGCATCCAACCGTCTTTTCTGAGGAGCACACGCATGGGCGCACACGACGCCGTCATCGAGATCCCGCGCGGCAGCCGCGTGAAGTACGAGGTCGACCACGAGACCGGACGAGTTCACCTCGACCGCGTGCTCTACACGACCTTCGGGTACCCGGCCGACTACGGCTACTTCGACAACACGCTCGGCGAGGACGGCGATCCGCTCGACGTTCTCGTGCTGCTCGACCACGCCATCTACCCCGGCGTCGTCGTCGAGGTCCGCCCCGTCGCGGTTCTCAAGATGAGCGACGAGGCCGGCGGCGACGACAAGCTGGTCGCCGTGCTGTCGAAGGACCCGCGCTGGGCCCACATCCAGGACATCGACGACATCGCCGAGTACACGAAGAAGGAGATCGCGCACTTCTTCGAGCACTACAAGGACCTCGAGCCCAACAAGTGGGTCAAGGTCGACGCGTGGGGCGACAAGGCTGAGGCCGAGCGCATCCTCGACGAGGCGATCGTCCGTTTCGGCGAGCAGGGTCACTGACCCGAGCAGCATGCAGAAGACCCCCGGTTCCGCTCTCAGCGGCCGGGGGTCTTCTGCATGATCGGTGCGGGGATCAGACCGAGATGCCGCGGTCCGCGAGGAACGAGATCGGGTTCGTGTACTCCCCGTTGAGGTAGACCTCGAAGTGCAGGTGGCAGCCGACGGATGCTCCGGTGTTGCCCGCGTAGGCGATGACCTGGCCGGAGTTCACCCAGGCGCCGTTGCGGACGGCGAAGCCGCCGTCTCTGATGTGCGCGTAGCCCGAGGAGACTCCCCCGCCGTGCTGGATGCGGATGTAGTTGCCGTAATTGCCTCGGGGGCCGGCGTAATCGACGGTGCCGGACTGCGCGGCGTAGATCGCGGCCCCGCAGCCGTTCGCGAGGTCGACGCCGTAGTGCCAGCCGGAGCACGCCGCACAGGGCTTGGGACGCGGGCCGTATCCGGCGCTGCGGTGACCACCGTGCGGGCGGACCCAGCCGCCCGTTCCGGCGGTACCGCCTCCGCCACCGCCGCCGCCACCGCCGCCACCAGCACCGTTGTCGTTGCCCGCTGCAGCCTTGGCGGCCTCTTCGGCCTCGCGGCGCTTGCGCTCCTCCTCGGCGACGCGCACGCCCTCCTGGTAGCCGGCCACGGTGGTGGCCGTGGCGTCCTTCAGAGCGGCGAGCTGCGCCTGCATCGTGGCGAGGTTGGCCGACTGCTCGTCGAGTGCGGCCTGCGCGGCATCCGCTGCGGCCTGTGCCTCGATCATCTTCTGCTCGGCGATCTTCTGCAGACGGTCGCGCTCGGTGCGGGCGACGTTGGCCTGATCGGTCAGCGACTGCGCGGAGTTGCGCGCGGCGACCGCGTTGTCGTGCACCGTCTGGTTGTACTGGTAGACCTTGTCCATCGTGCCGAGGCGCGAGAGCAGCTCGTCGGCGTTGTCGGCGGACCCGGCGAAGAAGAGCTCGAGCGCCGTGTCGTCGCCGCCGTTGCGGTACAGCTGGGCGGCGAGCTGTGCAGCCTTCTTGGTGGCGTCGTCGGCGATGACGGCCTGAGCGTCGGCCTGCGACTGCAGCTCCTCGGCGACGGCGATCGAGTCGAAGTACGCCAGCTGGGCGGTGTTGTACTCCTCGCCCGCGAGGATGGCCTTGGCCTGCGCGTCGGCGACCCGCTGCGTGAGCGACTGGATGAGCCCCTCGATGCGCGTCACCTCCGCGGCCTTCGAGGACTGGTTGTTCATGGCGTTCTGCACGTCGTCCCAGCTGGGGTACGACGCGGCGTAGGCGGCGTTCACACCGGAGGTGACGCCGAATGCGCTGAGAGCGACGACGCTGAGCGCGCCGAGAGTCAGGGCACCGCGGCGGCTGACCGCGCCGTCCTTCCAGAAAGCGCGGCTCTCTGCGGGCGTGGGCGCGCAGCCGCAGTCGTCGGATGCCGCCGCAGCAGCATCCGTCGGAGAGTGCTTGTCGTTCACACGGCCCCTTCCGCCGGTTTCACAGATGCCACACTAACAACATCAGTCACATCCGCAACAGGTGGCGGGCGACATCAGCGGGCACAGCGATGACCCCATGTTCCTCCCGAACACGCCCGGGGGACAGCAGGCTCGCCCTCGATTCGCGTTTTGCTCGAATCTTCCCTTATGCTTGAGCGTCGGCAAGGAAGTCCCCCGGGACAGACTTCGGCCCCATCGTTTAGCGGCCTAGGACGCCGCCCTTTCACGGCGGTAGCACGGGTTCGAATCCCGTTGGGGTCACTCCTTCCGATACAATTGAAAACAAGTATGGCCCTGTAGCGCAGTTGGTTAGCGTGCCGCCCTGTCACGGCGGAGGTCGCGGGTTCAAGTCCCGTCAGGGTCGCTCTAAGCGATGGGCTCTTTTCTTCGAGAAGGGCCTTTCGTCTAGGTGCGGCAGGTTCGCCGGTCGCACGGCTCTGTAGCTCAGTTGGTAGAGCGCACGACTGAAAATCGTGAGGTCACGGGATCGACGCCCGTCGGAGCCACAAGGCTGATCATTACAATCAGCCCAGAAACCCTCGCCTAGCTTCTACATGGCGGGGGTTTTGCTTTGCCCCGGTGACGGACTTGACCACATTTTGGCCACGCCTTCACTGGCTGCCTCATCGAGACGACCAGCAACGTGGTCAAGATCGTCGTCGAACAGGTCTGCATACACATCCAAGGTCATCGCGGCCGATGCGTGACCGAGCATCCGCTGCACAGCCTTGACGTTCGCCCCCGCGGAGATCGCGAGCGACGCGGCCGTGTGACGCAGATCATGCACTGTCACTGTAGGGAAGCCCGCATCACGCTCCTGGAGACGCTTGAGCGCCGGGAGAAACACCCGTTTGCGGAAATTGCCGTTGCGCATCTCCAGACCGCGACTAGAGACGAAGAGAGACTCCTGAGGTTGCTTTCCTGCCGCTCGGGCGCGCAGCGGAGTCTCCAGGAACGCGGGGAAGGGCACAGAGCGGCGCTCGTGCGTCTTCGGTGTTCCGCGCACCAGCGTTCCGCGCACGTCGGTCAGAGCTTCCTTCACGTCGACGCGCCTACGGGAAAAGTCGATCGACGAGACCTTTAGCGCAGCCATCTCTCCCCACCGGAGCCCGGTGTAGGCGAGGAAGGCGATGAGATCCGCGTGTCCATCACACTCCCACGCGAGAGACGCCACCTGGTCGTGGGAAAGGTACCCACGGTCGGTCGCGCGCTTCCGCGGCATCTGCACACCATCGGTCGGGTCGCGATTAATCCGACCATCCCTCACGGAGTACTTCATGAGGGCCGCGAGAACGAAGTAGATCTGGCGCACAGTCGACGGAGCCAAACCCTCTGCCAGAGTCGTGATCCACGCCTGTACCTCGCCGTGACCGATCTCGACGAGCCGCCGGTTCCCCCACGTTGGCAGGATATGGCGATCGAGCGTGTATCTATACCCCGAGAGCGTGCTTGGCTTTATCTGCACTTGGCCGGCGATCCACTCCGCGGCGACGTCTGCGACACTCACCTTCGAGCGGGACGGATCGAGCCACTCCCCGCGCATCTTCGACACCTCGACCGTTGCGAGGTAGTTGTCCGCCTCGCGCTTCGTGGTGAAGCCCCGCTTCGTCGTCTGCGTCCGGTCAGGACGCCGATACCTCACCCGATATCGCTTTCCCCGCGCCGTCTCGTACGATTCCACTGATCCCATGACGACCTCCACTCCAAGAGGATCACGAACCACCGACGCTCACGCGCTCGATACATTCACCCGCTACGGACGCCACACCGCCACATCGTTGCAACCGCGGGCAGGATAGGGCGCTACTCAATCGCTACACCCCTCACACACTTCTCGCTCTCGACGTCAGAAGCCAGAAGCCAGAAGCCAGAAGCCAGAAGCCAGAAGCCAGAAGCCATCCTGGCCTTGTCACCTAGAGCCTGCTCGTGGCTGAAACGGGACTGCTGACGGTTCAGTTGACTCGTCTTGTTTGGGGTTGTCAGGCCGCGTGAGCGGCCTCTGAGTTGATTATCTCGAACTCGATGGGGGTGAGCCGCCCGAGCCTGCGTTGGCGCCTGCGGCGGTGGTAGGTCCGCTCGATCCAGGTCACGATTTCGAGGCGGAGTTCCTGCCGCGAATGCCACCTCTTCTTGTTGAGCACGTTCTTCTGCAGTAGCGAGAAGAACGACTCCATCGCGGCGTTGTCCGCGCATGCTCCGACCCTGCCCATCGACCCAATGATCCCGACTTCTCGGAGCAGCTCGACGAACTTCCGCGACCGGAACTGCGACCCACGATCCGAGTGCAGCGTCGTCCCGACCGGGTCACGGAGCGCAACGGCGTTGCGGAGCGCCGCGACAGCGAGATTCGCGGTCATCCGCGAGTCGAGCGAGTAGCCGACGATCCGATTTGAATGGACGTCTTTGATCGCGCAAAGATACAGCTTGCCCTCATCAGTCCAATGCTCGGTGATATCGGTCAGCCACAACTGATCCGGCCGGGTCGCGGTGAAATCACGAAGCACGAGATCGTCATGCACGGGAGGCCCGGCCTTGCGGTTCAGGCCGCGTTTCTTCGAGAACACCGACCACAGGCGCTGCTCGGAGCACAGCCGCCACACGCGCCGCTCCGACGCCCTCAGACCGGTCTCGGCTTCGATCTCGTCGGAGATGAACCGATACCCGAACGCCGGTTCGTCTCGGTGCAGATCGACGGCCGCATTGGTGAGGTGGGCGTTGTCCCAGTCCCGTTGCGCGACCGGGTCGGCGCGCCATTTGAAGAACGCTTGCTTGCTGAAACCCAGCATCCGGCAGGTCACCGCGATCGGAATCCGATCAGCGGCCAACTCGTGGACCAGCGGGAACATCATTTGGGGAGTGACGCCTGCGACAGATACGCGGCCGCACGGCGCAGGATCTCATTCTCCTGCTCGAGCAACCGAATGCGTTTGCGCGCCTCCCGCAACTCGGCCGCGTCGGCCTGAGTCACGCCGGGCTTGATGCCGTCTTCGACGTCCGCGATCTTGAGCCACCGTTGCAGGCACGACTCCGAGACACCGAAGTCCTTCGCGATCCGGCTGATCGGGGCTTCACCCCGCCGCGCGACCGCGACGACATCGTTTCGTAACTCCTTGGGGAATGCTTTGGGCACGTTGACCATCCTCCCGTGAGAACCAAAATCCTCACAGCGTTGGAGTCAACCAAACCGTCAGCAGTCCCCATCGACCGATAGGCCAACTCAGGCAGGCAGTCGCCATCTTTGGCGCGTCCTCACCACTCGGGATGTCAAGTTACTTCATCCGGTCCGCGGATGTCGTCATTCTTCGCCGATATTCGTCATGATTCGGTCCCCGAGAAACGAGGCGAGAGTTCTCGCGTATGTGCCGCTTACGTGGTTAGAGTCCGCGTACACAATGACATCTCCGATGACGGCGAAGCAGTCGGTTGAATCACAGAAGAAATCAGTCATGTCAACTAGGGGTAGATTGCTCGCGGCAGTTGCCGCGGTGAATTCGTCGGACGAGACTGCCGTGGAACGGTCAAGCGCGCACGGCGCTTTGACGTCATGCGTCATATCCAGACAACGCGGAATATTGACCTGCGATGTTGAGGGAACATCCCGAATGAAAAGGACCTCCTTGTCCGATGCACGCAGGCGTTCCCATGTTTCCGAAATCATCGCGGCCGAGAGCGAAACTTCCCCGGTGACAGCGTGGTCGTAGCTGCTCGAAAAACTCGAAAAGGCAACGACTCCGATGTCTTCGCGTGATTCGATTTCATCGAGAACACGTTTAGACCAGGTGGCGCATTCCTCGCGTTTCCACTCTTCACGCCCGGGTACCGCGAAAGGCACATCGGTCACGCCAGGACACCCCACTCGCAGGTAGGTGACAACTCTCCAGCCTCTCTCCGCGAAATACGAATCGAAGGCAGGTACGAGCGCCGCCGCGTGAGAGTCCCCGACGAGAGCAATCGTCTGGTCGAATCCGCTCGTCGCACCGTATTCACAGCTTCTCCACTCCTCACCAGGTTCAGCGACGCACCAATTCGGATCTAAATCGGTGGCCGCGAAGCGGGTGTTGATCCGATCGGTGACCGCGAAAGGGTCTCCGCATTGAGCTTGGGGCGCCAATGCGCTTGCGCCGAAACATGGGGACTCATCGGCCAGCTGCGTCTGCACCCACTGTCGAGCATCAAACGTTCGAGCGTCGATCATCCTCGTTCCGGCGAAAGCAATTGCCACGACGACGATGGCGCCGATCAGCGCAAGGAGGTACGACGGCCACCGCCGCACCGCCCACCATCGTGCGGTGCGAACCGGGTCCTCCACCAGAACTTTCGTCACGCAGCCGAGGGCAACACTGATGAGTCCGATCGCGAGCGCCCCCAAGAGGCCAAAAGCCTCCCCGAAAACGAAGGGGTACAAGACAATCAGGGGCCAATGCCAGAGGTAGATCGCGTACGACCAGTCGCCGATTCGCTGGACAGGCCCAACGCTATAAATCTTTCGGGTAAAAGATCTTGTGCTGACGCTTCCCGCACCGCCGATGATCAGGAGCGCCCCGGCCACCGGAAGCAGGGCGATCGCCCCCGGAAACGGGGACGCATCTGAGAAAGAGATGGCGGACCAGGCGATGAGCGCCACCCCAGCCCACGCAGCCACCTCCCCAAAAAGCGCCCGTCGTGCCGTTGAATTAGCGTCCCGCCGTGGCGAGGAGATGTGCAGAGAGAGGATCGCGAGCAATGCACCGGCAGCGAACTCCCAGGCGCGCGTGAAAGTGCTGAAGTAGGCGAGCGGCTTGGCATAACCCGTCAGGTAGATAGAGTAGGCGAGCGAGCCCAAAAATACCGCGAGGAGGACTATCGATACGGTGGTTCGCACCTGGGGCCAGGCTGTTGGAGGAGTCGAGCGTCGTACCCTCAGACGCACGATTGCGATAGCGGCCACAAGCAGCAGAGGCCAGATGAGATAGAACTGCTCCTCGACCGACAACGACCAGTAGTGTTGCACGAGAGAGGTCGGGCTGTCTGCGCCGAGATAGTCGACGGAATCTATTGCAAGCGCCCAGTTCACGACATAGAGAGCACTCGCCGCAATCTGCTGCAAATTGCTCCGCAGAAATGTGTCCGGCAACCACACGAAAGCTGCGACGACGCAGACGAAGAGCACGAGCAGTGACGCCGGTAGCAATCGACGGATTCGCCGCGCCCAGAAGCGCGTCACTGATACTGTTCCTCTCGTCCGGACTTCGGCGAGGAGGTGCGCGGTGATGAGGAAACCTGAGATTACGAAGAATACGTCGACGCCGACGTAGCCTCCTGGCAGAGCGCTGGGCCACAGGTGCCAGAGGACGACGAGCAGAACTGCAACTGCACGGAGTGCTTGAATCTCCGATCGGAATTCGCGGCTCGTGCTCGGAGAGCCGTCGCGCTTTGGTGCTGTGGCGTCTGAGTTGACAGCTGTACCGGCTTGACCCTTGCTAGTTGTCACGTTCATCTTTCGTACCTGGTTTCGCAACGCTGGTCGACGACCGGCATCTTGGTATTCTTGCACGCGCACGGTCTTCCCCCGGCGTTATAGCTCGCACACGCGATGTCGTCAGCTCAGGCCAGCGGCTCCGCCACGTAATGCTGGAGGCGTTCCATGATGGCGAGGTCGAAGTCGGCTGCGTCCTCGAAATCTTGAAGAGTGATTCGCCCTGGGTTTCGTCCCGACTTTTCTATCTGTAAGAGTTGGAATGATGTCGAGAATCTATCCAACCGAGTTCCGGGAACGCGCCCTGAGGCTGCTGGCCGAGGTCCGCGCTGATCACCCGTCCGATTGGGCGGCGTTCTCGTGGAGGCCTTCATAGTTGGAGGCTAACGGCGCGGTGGGCGACCGCAGCTGGTTCGTTTGACTGAGTTCCGGTATGACGGTCAGCGACCGTGACTCTGCGGCCGTGCGGGTGCACCGCTGCGGTGCTTTCGTTCCGAGCGCCGGCAGAGTCGGTGGGGCGATCGCGCGCATAGGTTGACCCGGCGCAGTGTCGGAGGCGCGGCGAATGCTGGAGAGGTAGGCGGAAGGGGATCTCATGGCTAAGACGGCAGTCGCTCCCGAGATCGTGGATTTCGACCCGATGGTCTACGACATCATGCGCGAGACCGCGACCGAGTTGCGTGGCGAGTGCATCTGGCTCTCGGACCACGCTGACACGGCCGCCGAGCGCGAGGAGGCCACGGCCGCGCACATCGCCCTGTGGCAGGACGTGAACAGCGTGCGCGGTTCGGACCTGGCGACGATCAAGGCGAAGACCGACGAGTACCGGTCACGTCTGCGCCATTTACGCGCGACTGCGTGAGCTGGAGGGATGATCTCAGCGCGGACGAGCTGCGCGAGATCTTCGACCGCAAGATCGCGCCCACGCTGACCGCCGGCGGCGCCGCCGCCGAGCTGCACCCGTATTTGGTGTTCGTCGGTGCCCAGCCGGGAGCGGGCAAGTCGCGCGCGATCGCGGACGTGCACAGCGAGCGGCCGGTGCGGTGCCCGTCATCGGCGACGACTTCCGCGCCTTCCACCCCGACTACCGCACCCTGATGCGCACCGACCCGCTCGCGATGCCGCACGTCACCGCCCAGGCCTCCGGCGCTTGGGTCGGCATGGCCGCCGACTACCTGCGCGCCGAGCGGCGCAGCGTCATCCTGGAGACGACGATGCGACAGCTGCCGGTGGTCGAATCCACAGCAGCCACGTTCCGCACGCAGGGCTATCGGGTCGAGGCGCACGTGCTCGCCGTCCCTGGCGCCGTCTCCGCCCTCGGAACCGTGAGCCGCTACCTCGGAGAGGCAGCCGGCAACGATCAGAACCGGTGGACGCCCTCAGCAGCCCACGAAGCCGCCTACGAGGCAATGCCCGTCACGGCGGAGCAGCTGGTGGCCGATTCCCGGCGAGTATGCCGCGAGCACGTGGCGATCGCCGAGTGGTCTCTCACACCCCTCGTTCGGCGGAGCCGTGAATTATCCGAGCCGCTGATCGATCGGTTCCAGACCGCCGGAATGGGGTACACACACGAGAACGGCCGACGAGCAGTGGGTGACCACCCTAGGCTTGAGCGGATTCTTGTTCTAGGAGCGCTTGTCTTTGCCACATCTACCGGATCTTTCTTCAACCGCTCAGATCGTCGCGCGTGCGGCAATTCGTCGAGACCTCGCTGCGCTTGACCTAGACCGTGCCATGGCTCAATCAGCTCGCTCTGAAGCGGGCGACCACGATCTTGAAGGGTGGCTGAATCGGTCTCGGCCAATCGGTTCAGGGCCTGGCTCCCGGCTGCTGGAGGGATTCAGCGGCTCGACCCCCTACGAAATCTGTGAGCGGTTCGCTGCAGGGCTCATCGAGGAGTCTCAAGTTATCGACGAGCTGGTTCGATATCCGTATGCCCCGGGCGGGACGACCGACGGTTACGACTCGCTGATCGTCGATCCTCCCGGCACCTGGTCGGAAGTGAGCACAGCTGCTCGACATGGACTGATCGGCGACAACGTCTATGAGGCTGTGTTCAACCGTCGGCATCCCTCGAGCGACTCCGAGAACCCGTCGGTCGGCCCCGAGGAACTGAATTCGGCCGGCTGACCAAGAAGGTCTCACCGGAGTTGTACCTGGCCTCGAGACGAGCGACCTCGTAGAGCACAGCGTTGCTGAGAAAATCTGACAGCGAGCGGTGCCCCTCGACCACCATCGTGCTGAGCATGGCAGCGCGCATACGCTCGTCGAGCATTGGATCTATGTAGAAAGACACCTTCTTCGGCACCGGACCCTCGGAGCTTGTCATAGCGAGAACCGTTCTACACATCGATCGATCGACTCGTAAGCGGCTTTCGCTTGCTGCAGATGCTCGCGCAACGAAGGCATATCGGTGCTTCCCGTCGAGTTAGCCACTCGCGCGATCTGATTGACGTTGCTGGCGATGTTCGAGATGAGTCGCTCGATGCGGAAGAACATCTCCAGAGCGTTCCTTCGATCGGTAGCCGTCTCGCCGGGCTCGGGAGAAAGTGCTGACTCAACCAGTAAGCGGGCAACAGTGACCCCTTGCTCGGCGGACCGAGCGACCAATGCTGCTTCCTCGTCCTCGTTGACCTTCACCTTGTGAACGATCTGTCGCGACACGGGCGCGTTCGGCCTGCGACGGCTCCGGCCTGCGTGGTCGACCATCATGCTCTCCATGCCCAGCGCAGCGAACGGGAGAAGACTCGGCCGGACAGACAAGCCGAGTTAGGGGCCCTAACGGTATAGCTTGCTCCGCAGGATTCACGACCGCACATGGGTCACCTCGTCGATGTGGGGACCTGTCGCTGCCGCGAGATGCTCCGCATCCCTTTGCCTTCCGTTCGGATCGCGGGTAGCGGCGCGTAGCGGCTGTGTAGCTTGTCGAGTGCCTGGTTCTTCCTTGTCTCTCTCCGTATGTAGCGGCGTAGCCCCTGTAGCGGACAAATGTGCAGAGGCGAGGTACCGCATCCATGCGTCACGGAGATCGACGAGTCGGTATCCCTTTCGAACGCTCTCTCCCACCCGGTGATTGGCTGGGCGGACTCCGTATGGGCGGAGCACCCGAGCGACTCCCGCGACTCCGAGCGCACCCGCGAGATCCCGATACTCCGGCACTTTGGCTAGGGCTTCGACCAGCTGGACGCTCCCGATCCATGTGCCATCCCGTTGCGAGTCAAGCACCTCACGGGTGGCTTCTAGAAGAGCCAAACCAACGTTCGCGGAACTCTCGTCCTCTCGCGCCTGCTCAACCATGGTGATTGCTGCTGTCCAAGCACGGTTGATCCACTCGTCTCCAGCGAGATGAGCCACTGCAACGAGCGGCTCCCAGAGATCCGCTGCACGGTCCTCCACCGGCAGTTCAGGGCGGACGCTGGCTATCTCATCTTGATGATCGGTCAGTAGGCGGTGCAGGCGGTGGCGTACTACCGCGAGATACTCCCCTGCGTCCCTGAGCCGGAACTGCTCAACGAGTTCATTGCCCGAGCGCCTGCGCATGGTGAGCACTATCGCTCGATCTTCGATGGTGTCCGGTAGTGCGCCGATCGAAGCGATTGCTGCCAGGGCGAAAACCCGATACTCCTTCAGTTGATTGTTGGGCTTCTCCACCCGGCCATAGACGAATCCTCGCTGAAATCCGGTGTTGAGGATCCCTCGAAGAGCTTCCGACCGTTCACTCGGCCTCCCCGCTGAGAAGATCGCATCCGCTTCGTCGAGCATCAACGTCGGCGGGGTGTCCCCTGCCTTTTCGATGCGACGGAAGAGATAGGGAACGCTGACGTCGGCAAATCGCACAGGATCATTCACTAGCAGGCTCAGCACCTCGAGTAGGCGCGTCTTGCCCGATCGCTTCTCGGCTGATCGGATCACCAACCGCGGAGCAACGTCCAGAGCTGGAACCACATGGGATGCGGCCGCCCACAAAGTCACTGCATCGTAGGACGCGGCGTCCGGCAGCACGCAGTATCGACGAATCGCTCGCTGAGCGGAATCGAGCGCGTCCGCGAGCTCAGGTATCGGAGTGACCAAGAGATTCACCTACCGCTCGCCGTCGTGCGACTCTGTCGGATCCACTCCACGACTTCAGAACGCGCGTATCGAATCGTTCGAGGTCCCAGCCTGTAGAAGTCGGGCCCCTTGCCGAGGTAGCGAAGCTGGGCCAGCGCGCCAGTCGTCATTCCGGCGATGAGGGCAGCCTCTGCGGGAGTGAGTAGTGACTCATCCATGATCATGTTCCCTTCGTTTCGTTGTGCTCGTCTGCTGTGAGCACTTGCTTCGACGATGACAACGTCTGAAGTCTGAGACACGATGGTGAGATGGATTGGTCCGAATCGGGGAAAGACTCGTTTGCTCGCTCGATCGGTGAGCGCATCCGGGAACTGCGTCTGCGCCGCGGATTCCGATCCGTTCGTGATTTAGCTGCTGCTATCCCGAACGAACGCCTCAGCGCGAAGGTCGTCAGCAACATCGAGATCGGGCGCAAGCTCGATCTGACAGTTGTCGAGCTTCTTGAGCTGTCTAGAGCGTTGGGCGTTGCACCACAGCAGATCCTTGTCGATCACCACCGTCCCTATGAGGCGACAGGGATTCCAGGAATCAGCGAGGAGATCGCGACGATGTCCGCGATCGATTTCCTCGAATGGCTCTCCCTCCCGTTCGAGGGTCACCAGCTGTTCATGAACGTGAACGCGGAGACGCCTGAAGAAACGTCTACGCTGGTCGCGATTCGAAGCTATGAGATGCAACGACGGGAAGCGGCGCACCATACGGAATTGCTGGCCCGGGCGCTTCAGGTCAACCGTAAGTTCCCCGGCTTCAACGATCTGGGGCTTCTCCGCAACCGCGCGGCCGAATCCTTCGCTGAGCTTCGACGCATGGCGAGCTTCCTGGAACAACATGGAGTTCGCGTGCCAGCTGACCACCTTGACCACGGTTTGACCACAACTCTCGGCGAGATATCGCTTCAGAGAGATCACACAGATCACATAGATCACCGAGATAGCGGGGATCGGAACTTCGACGCTTCGGCCCATGAACGCGAAATCTGACTGAAAATCGTGAGGTCACGGGATCGACGCCCGTCGGAGCCACAGGGTGATCATTACAGTCACCTTAGGAACCCTCGCCTAGCTTCTACATGGCGGGGGTTTCCGCTTTTCTCCGGCAGTGGCGCCTCTCCCCCGCTACGCCCTGCAACGCCGAGACGCCGATCCCACTTGCCGGAATCACGACCTCACGAGCCGGATCGATGCTCGATGCGCGTGCGATCATCGAACCCACTGCCATGTCGAGACGTCTCGGGTGTGAGCCGGTCTCCGCCGGTCTCCGCGGGGCGTGGGACTCAGGCACCGGCCAGGTCGGCGAGCGGCTCGGACCACCCCATACGAGGGTCCGGCCGGGAGCCGTCTGACCACATCCCGGTGCACGTGTAGGCGACAGCCGTGGTCGACGCAGGATGCGCGAACGCGATGTTCCCGCCCGCGCCGGGGTGCCCGAATGTTCCCCCCGTCGCGAATCTTCCCGACGGGAATTGCGACCCCAACCAGAATCCCAGCCCGAACTCGGCGAGCTGCTGATCGGGCACGCCGGCCAGTTGTGGGACCGGACCGAGCCCCAGGGTGCGAGGCTCGGTGACGAGGTCGAGCGTCGTGGGTGAGAGCAGCTGCACGGAATCGATCTCCCCGATGGCGGCGGCGTAGACCTTTGCCACCGATCGGGCGCTCGCGATTCCGCCGGCGCCGCCGAACTCCATCCGGTGCCCCTCGGCGCTGTTGAGGAACTCGACCATGTCGGGGATCGACTGCACCTCCCTGAGGAGCTCCTGGACGACCGGGTCGGAGAGATCCACTCCGTGTTGCGACCAGAGGTCGGCCGGGCTGGCGGCAGGGTGCATCTCATTGCGATGCGTCACGTCGGGCTCGCGAGAGGTCGGGAGCCCGCCGATCCAGAAGTCGACTCCCAGCGGGGTGGCGACGTACTCGTCGAAGAGGTCGCTCACTGACTTGCCCGCGACGCGACGAATCACCTCGCCGTTGAGATACCCGAACGTGAAGGGGTGGTACCACGATGCGGTCCCCGGCGACCAGAGCGGTTCGGCGGCGGCCAGCGTCTCTGTGCACAGCGCCCAGTTCGGCAGGTCGCGACTCTGAATCCCCGCCCCGGAGGGGAAGAAGGGCAGACCCGCTGCATGGCTGAGGACGTGCGCCACGGTCGTCTGGCCCTTGCCGCCGACGCCGAATTCCGGCCAGACGCTCGACACCCGTTGCTCGGGGTCGAGCTGTCCGCGTTCGATGAGCAGCGCTGCGAGGATCGCGACCATCCCTTTGGTGGTGGACCACAGCACGAACAGGGAGTCTCCGTCGATCGCGTCGCCCGTGATCGGGTCGGTGCCCGTCCACAGATCGACCACGACTCGCCCTTCGTGATAGATGCACAGTTGGGCGCCGCCGGGATCGCCTGAGTGCCCGCGCTCGAAGGCGGCACCGACCGCGGAGAAGCCTGGGGCGACATGACCGTGGAGCATGGTCTACCTCTCCGACTAGCGGAACACGCCACCGAGGGCGACACCCTTGGTGATGCTCCGATTGAACACGAGGTACACGATGATCAGCGGGATCGTCGCGAGTGTGAGGCCTGCGAAGATGGCTCCGGTGTTGCTCGCGAACTGCCCCTTGAAGTCGAGCAGACCGACCGGGATGGTGCGGCTGTCGGGGGCCTGCAGGAGCACGATCGCCAGCTGGGTCTCACCCCATACGAAGAACGCGTTGATCATTCCCACCGCGACGATCGGACCCTTCGAGAGGGGAAGCACGATCTTCGCGAAGACCTGGAATCGCCCGAGGCCGTCGATCGCCGCAGCCTCCGCGAGCTCCGCGGGGAACCCGAGGTAGAAGCTGTGCAGGATCAGCACGCAGGTGGGGAGGCACAGCGCGATGTACAGCACTCCCAGCGCCCAGGGGGATCCCAGCAGATCGAGAGCGTTGAACGCCGAGTAGTACGGGATCAGCAGCATGATCAGCGGCAACGTCGTCGCCACCAGGAACAGTCGGACGATCATCGACCGCACCCGCGTCGATGCGAGCGTCGCGAAGTAGGCGGTGAACGCCCCGATGAGCAAGCAGCCCGTGATCGCCACGGTCGTGACGATCGCCGAGTTGATCAGGTAGACGGCGAAACCCTGACCGCCGGGGGCTCCGTTCCACGCGTCGACGAAGTTCTGCGGATACCAGTCGACGTCGAAGAGCCCCAGGGGATCGGTGTAGATGTCCGTGTTCGACTTGAACGCCAGGAGAACGATGAGCGCGAACGGGATGATCGCGAGAGCACTCCAGAGGATTGCAGCGGTGTGGCCGACGACGGTGCCGGCGCGAACGCGAGTCTTGCGGGTCATTCGTCGACCCCTTTCCGGGATCCGAGGGCTTGGCCGACGAGGCCGACGACGAGAAGAAGAAGCCCGCCGATCACGCTGACGGCGGCGGCGAGGCCGAAGTTGGCGAAGAGGAACGCATCCTTGTAGACCTGCACGGGCAGGATCGTCGAGGCGCTTCCGGGCCCGCCTTGAGTCATTCCCCACACCAGGGTGAATCCGTTGAACGCCCAGATCACCTCGAGAAGAACGATCATGGAGAGAACCGGGCGCACGAGCGGGAGCGTGATCGAGAAGAACTGCCGGATCCGGGATGCACCGTCGATCGATGCCGCCTCGTACACCGAGACCGGCACCTCCTCCATCGCCCCGAGAATCACGAGGAACGCGAATCCGACGCCCGCCCAGACCGCCACGGCGATGACGACGTACATCACCGTGGAGGGATCCGCGAGCCATGCATGTGTATCGCCGAGACCGATGGCGCCGAGGAAGGCGTTCACGGCACCCGACCGAGGCTGGACGGACAGCGCCCAGAACACGGCGACGGCAGACGGCGGCGCGATCGCCGGCAGAAACCACACGACCCGGTAGAAGGCCTTTCCTCGGATGCCGCCCGACACGAGCGCCGCAAGGACGGTGGCGATGGCGCAGAGGACCAGCGCCGCGCCGACGCCGAGGAGGACGGAGCGGAACAGAGCGTCACGCACCGCGGAACTGGTGAACGCCGCGACGTAGTTGTCGATCCCGATGTACCGGGGTTCACCGACACCGGGCCACTGCGTGAAAGACGTTCGAATCAGATCGATGATCGGGAGCCCGAAGAACACCGCGAGGATGATCAGCCCCGGGGCGAGCATCCACCAGACTTCCCGGGGCGTCCCCCGTCCTGTCGCTGTTCGTGCCGCTCGTCGGGAGGGCCCCGATTCATCGGGGAGGACTACTGTCACGGTTTCGAGTGAACTCACCATGCGCCTTTCTCGCAGAACAGGATGGTGTGCCGCCCGCCAGGGCGAACGGCACACCGTCGTGCGCTACTTGTTCTGAGACTTCCAAGCATCGAACGCGTCCTGCTCCGCCTGACCGATCTGCTCAGCAGTGGTCTGTCCGCTGACGAGCTGCTGGATGTGCGGATCGAGGAACGATTGACCGATCGCTCCCGGGAGGCTGCCGGTCCAGCCGAGTCCGAATCCGACGGTGTTCGTGAACTCGACGACGCTCTGCACCACCGGGCCGAGACCGGGAACGTCCGATGCAGCGACGGTGTTGACGGCGGGAAGAGACCCGACGTTCTCTGCGGCGAACTTCTGGACGTCGTCGGACGAGTACACGGCCAGGAACTTCTTGGCGAGGTCGATGTTCTTCGACGTCTTCGGGACCGCCAGCGTGTCACCTGCGTACAGCGACGGGAGTGTCGGCTCGTCTCCCGCTCCGGGGAGCAGCAGCCAGTCGTACTCGAAGTCGACATCGCCGAGAACGGACGGAATCCACACGCCGCCGAGGAGCATCGCGGCATCACCGGCAGCGAAGGCCGCCTGCGCCTGGTCGCCCGCGGCGCCGGCCATTCCCTCCTGGAAGACGTTGTTGTCGTTCCACTCCGCGATCTGTTGGAGCGAATCCGTGAACGCAGGGTCGTCGTACTTCTCTTTGGGCTCCGCTCCCGGCTGCCACGAGACGAGGTAGTCCTTCAGGGCATCCGGCGCGTTCGCCTGCAGCTGCGCATCCTGGAGCCAGGCGAGCTGATATCCGGCCGCCCCTCCGACGGCGAGACCGTCATACCCCGACGTGTCGAGCTTCGAAACGATGTCGTACAGTTCGTCGTTCGACGCGATCTGGTGATTGACGGGTGCGGTGATTCCGGCCTCCGCGAACGCATCCTTGTTGTAGAAAACGACGTTGTAGTACGTGGTGTCGAACAGGACGAGGTACGGAGTGTCGTTCCACTTGAGGGCCCCCGCGATCGTGTCGCCGTAGCGAGACTCGAGGTCCGCATCCGCCCACAGGTCGTCGAGGGGCTCGAGCGCGTCTGCCTTGACCAGGTCGAAGTAGGGCTGTGCGTTGACCGGCACGAGACCGATGTCCGGAGCATTCGACGACGCCATGATCTGCGTGTTGGTGGTGCTCTTCTGCTGCTCGGTCACCGTCTGGAACTCGACGGTCACTCCGGGGTTCTCCTTCTCGAAGATCTTGGCCGCGTACTCGAAGGCGGGCTGCTGGACCGACTGGACCTGCACGGTCAGCGTCTTGTCACCACCGCCCTCGGATGCTGCGCCGGACGAGCATCCGGCGAGCGCGAGCGCGGAGATGCCGACGAAGGCGCTGAGCGAGAGAACGCGTGTGCGCGCCCCCCGGTGGATCTTGATCTGGTGCATTTTCACTCCTTTGTGGTTGCTGTGCGGCGTAGACGATCCTTCAGGGTGAATCGTTTCGCTCTGCCGGGGCAAATATAGCACCAAGCGAGCGAAACGTCTCGACTTTCATCCATAATCAGGTTGAATTTCACGAATGCCCCGCGAGGGAAACGTTATGCTCGGGCAGTCATTCCCGGAGCTTCCCCTGCGGGCAGCTCAAAGACGATCGCATCGAGACCTTCATCCGTGCGGACAACGACGTGCGGATCCTCCGCCACCACGACGATCGAGTCACGGTGTCGCCATGCAACCCACCAGTCGCTGCCGGTGACGCTGACGGTGCCGGGCTCGATCGGCGACCTGTCGAGCGTGTACGGCTTCAGGTCCTGGCTCCATTCGCCGAACCCCTCGAGACTGCAGCGCTGAACGTCAGGGATCCGCCCGCTGGCCTCCGGCCCGATGTTCAGGAGCAGACGACCGCCGCGCGAGACGACGTCGGCGTACAGACGAGCGAGCTCGCGCGCAGAGAGCGTGAGGGATTCGTCTTCCGTGCGGTTGTGTCCGAACGAGAAGCCGAGCCCGCGGTTGTGCTCCCAACCGATCCCGCGCTCGTTCTGGGTGTCGTGCGAGTACTCGCTGGTCCGGTAGTCCCACACCGGCGCACCCCAACGGTCATTGACGATGCCTTCCGGCACCACGCGCTTGTAGTAGTCCAGCAGCTGCACCAGCGAGCCGTCAGCTTTTCCCGCGTCCGGCCACTCGATGTCGTTCCAGATCACCGCCGGCTTGTAGCGGTCGATCAGGTCGCGCACCTGCGCGGTCGCATACTCGGCGTACTCCGCGCCGTTGGGGCGGTATTCGGCGACATCAGCCATCGACTCGATGGGAGGGAAATCCGTGAAGGCCCAGTCGAGTCCGCCCGAGTAGTAGACGCCGAAGCGCATTCCTTCCTTGCGCACCGCCTCGGCGAGCGGCGCGAGCAGATCGAGCTTGGGGCCCCGAGCCACCGTGGACAGCCTGCCCGCTCCGGGTGCATCCCAGAGGGTCACTCCGTCGTGATGCTTCGCCACAGGGATGACATAGTCCGCACCGGCACGATGGAAGAGCCGCGCCCATTCGGACGCATCGAACTGGCTGGGGATCCACCGGTCGAGGAACGTGTCGTACGAGTTGTCCCCGTACTCAGCGACGTGGTGCAGCGCTGCCGGGGACCCTTCGATGCGCGAGGTGTTCGCGTACCACTCGGCGTACGCGTTGTGCGCGAACCACTTCTCTTCGGGGACAGCACCCCATGCTCCGGTCGGCTCCGCCCAGGCCGGAACAGAGTACGGCCCCCAATGGATGAAGATGCCCAGGGTGGACTGTCTCGCCCATTCGGGCAGGCTGGGGCTATCGGTCATTGCTCTCTCCTCGGCGTGACTCGGCGAATCGCCGCGTGGCGCACCGCCTGGTAGGTGGTTCTGCATTCGCGATACAGCGAAACGACTAAAGTTTTGCGGATCGTAGGTAGACTCCGGGCAACATCGTTGATCAGCGCGAACGGTGGCGACACTCGCGATACGAAGGACCGAATTTGTCGAAAAGCACTAGATCTCCCGCAACGTATAAGGACATCCAGCGACTGACAGGCTTGTCGTTGGCGACGATCTCGAAGTACTACAACGGGCGAAACGTTCTGACCTCGAACCGGGAAGCGATCGAGGCGGCGGCCGCAGAACTGAACTACCGACCGAACGCGTTCGCCAGCAGTCTGCGGCGCGGCGTCACCCGAACCGTCGGCGTCCTGCTGCCCTCGTTCCAGAACCCCTTCCACCTCGAGATCGTCGTCGGCATCGAGAAGTATCTGCGCACCCACGGCATCGGCGTGCTGGTGACCTCCAACGAGCAGGACGGAACACCATCCACCGTCAATGCCGTAGAGCTGCTCCTCAGCAGAAGGGTCGATGGCATCATCGGGGTTCCCGCACTGTCGGACTCGTCGGCGCTTGCGACCGCCGTCTCCATCGGCATCCCGGTCGTCACGGTGGACTGGCTCCCGCGCGGACTCGACGCCGACTCGGTCTCGCTCGACAACGTGCAGGCGGGCAAGGTCGCAACCCAGCATCTGATCGATCACGGCCATCGGACCCTCGGCGCCCTGGTCGGAGAAGAGGGAATGTGGAGCCTGCAGGGCAGGCTCGATGGTTTCCTCACAGCAGCCCGAGCTGCCGACATCGCTGTCGCCGAAGACCACATCCAACGCGGTCCCATCAGCGTCGAGGCGGGATACGCGGCGATGATGCGGGTGCTCGCGGCAGATACACGGCCGACGGCGGTGTTCGCCGGGAATTACGACCTGACCGTCGGCGCCGTGACCGCCATCAACGACTCCGGCCTCCGTCTCGGGCATGATATCTCGCTCGTCGGCTTCGACTCCGTCGACCTCGCCCAGGTGACGAGCCCGAAGCTGACGGTCTACGTGCAGCCCGTCGAGCAGATCGCGACCGAGGCCGCACGAATCATGAACTCTCGACTGGATGACCCGGATTCGTCGACGAGCCGCGTGACGCTCGAGCTTCCCGGACACCTGCAGATCGGTGCGTCGGTGCGGCGACTGAGCGACTGAGTCGCAGAGCCGGTCCGCGCACGCAGGACCGCTGGGGACGACAGAGGGACCGACCATAGACATGGGGCTCCTCGACGTCGGGGTGGCGAAACGATTTACTCAGAGTAAAGCGGAACGCGCTGAAAATCAATGGCAAAGCTTGCCTTGACGCAGTTCTTCGCATGTCGTAACGTTTTGCTCGATTGCGGGAGTCTCCCCGCGCGCTTACCGATCTCAAGGAAGAGAGAAGTAGATGAAGACCGTTCGACTCACACAGCGAAGGAACCGGCTGACTGCCGCGTTCGTCGCCGCGATGCTCGCGGCGGGTGCGCTCGCGGGCGCCGCCGCGGCTCCCCCCGCCCACGCCACGACCGGAAGCGCCAGCGCATCCGACGACTTCGAACGTGCGAACGGCACTTTGGGAACTGCATGGACCACGGATCGCGGCGCGTGGAGCATCGCATCGGGCAAGGCGCTGTCCTCGAGCTCACCCGGGAACAACGTCGCCACGCATCGAGCGCTGCAACTCGGCCGCTCGTACACGGTGACCGCTGACATCGACATCGTCTCGTCGGCGCCCAGCGGTACCGAGTGGTCAGGAATCGTCGCGAACGTCCAGGGCACGACCTCTCTGAGCTACTACGTGCTCCGGGCGACGACCGCCGGTGGCACCCGGCCCGCCCAGTGGCAGCTGCTGCAGATGACGAACAACGCGACCCCCACGGTCCTCACCCAGGGCACGATGACCGCTCCCTACGGAACGCGTCTGCAGCTGAGCCTGGCGCGAGACGGAGCACAGTTCCAGGTGACGGTCCGCAACGGTGCGACGGGAGCGACTCTCGCCACCGGCGCTCACGCCCTTGCCGTCGTCGACCCTGCGCGCGTCGGCGGCCACGCCGGGCTCTACTCGAACTCCGGCAACCTCCAGGCGCGGTCGTTCGATCTCACCACCTCCACTCCGGCGATCGCGCCCCCGGGCGCCGTGGCGTGCAAGCCCGCCGGGGAGTACGACTTCCCCGGCGGCAGCGGACAGGTTCTCGAGACGGTCCCGGTGGGCACCACCTTCGCTGGAGCGCCCGTGACACAGCGCGTGCTCACCGACGGCGACGACCAGTACGTCGCCTACTACAACGCGCAGCGCGGCATGACCATCGCGCACCGCAGCCTTTCGGCCGCGACTCCCACGTGGACGACGAAGGTCCTCCCCACCACCCTCGGCTGGGACAGTCACAACTACATCTCCATCGGGCTCGACCGTAACCGCAACCTCCACGTCGCCGGCAACATGCACAACGTCGGCCTGATCTACTTCCGCACCACGACGCCGGGCAATGTCAACACCCTGACACGCGTCACGAACATGGTGAGCGCCAGCACCGAGAACTCGGTCACCTACCCGGAGTTCGTGAACAGGCAGGACGGCAGCCTCGTCTTCAGCCACCGCAACGGCGGCTCCGGGGATGGCGTCACGTACTTCAACCTCTACAACGAGACCTCCAACACCTGGTCCCGTCTCGTCGACCAGCCGCTGTTCAACGGGACCGGTTCGGCCACCAACCCATCCGGCACGTGGAACGCCTACTTCGAGACCCCGCTTCTCGGGCCGGACGGCAACTTCCACATGATCTGGGTCTGGCGAGACACACCCGACGCGGCGACGAACAGCCTGCTCACGTACGCGCGCAGCGCGAACCTGGTCGACTGGTTCGACAGTGCGGGCAACCCGCTCACCTCTCCGTTCCGCTATGGCGACGCCGATGTCGTGGACCCCGTACCCAATGGCGGAGGACTGCTCAACGGCAACGCGAAGCTCGGCTTCGACGCGGATGGCACGCCCATCATCAGCTACCACAAGTACGACGACACAGGTCGCTCGCAGATCTATGTCGCCCGCGCGGACGGCACCGGTGACTGGGATATCAGCCAGGTCAGCAACTGGGAAGGACGCTGGAGCTTCGGCGGCGGCGGAAGCCTCGACTTCAAGGTCATCATGGGCGGATCTCAGGTCATGAGCGACGGGAACATCCGCGTCGACTTCCGGTGCGAGGGATCTCCCCAGAGCATCGTGGTCAACGATTCGCTGACCGGTGTGGCTCAGGCCCCGACCCCGCCGCTGCCGTCATCGGTCACCACCGTTCGAGGCACCTACCCGGGGCTTCAGGTCAATCTTCAGACCGACCTCAACGGCGCGGCCGCTACGGGAGGAACCTGGTATCTCCGCTGGGAGTCGCTGCCCAGCAATCTGGACCAGCCGCGCACAGAATGGCCCCAGTCGGGGAGCGGCATCGAACTGGTTCGCATCGGCGTCCCTGAGGAGTAGACGATTCCGAGCGCAAGACACCGAAGCCGCCCCCTGCACCCCCGACAGTGGGCGGCTTCGGTGAAGCCTCGACGATGTGGCCGAAACGTGCTGGTGGAGTACACCTCTCCTACGGTGAAGTCGCCGCCCTCGGTGTCGCTGCCGGCGCCGGTACGATCAGCGAACACCTCGACCGAGAACAATCGGATCAGGAAGTCCCTCTCAGCTGGCCGAACGCGTGCTCGCGACGTACGCCTGCAGGCGTCCGAACATCTCGTGGTCGTACGGACCCCACTCGGGTCGCGGCGTCGACGGACCCCGGTAGGGCTCGTCGTCGTACCGCTGCTGGTACTCGGCGAGCGTGACCTCGAGGTCGGCCTTGATCTGCGCGTACGCCGGATCGGCGGCGACGTTGCGCATCTCCTCGGGATCCGCCTTCAGGTCGTAGAGCTCCCATTCCGGCTCGTAGATCTCGTCCGATGCTCCGGGAACCCCGAGTCCCGCCCCGTAGAAGTAGAGGAGCTTGTACGAATCGGTGCGGATGCCGTAGTGGGCGGGAGCCGCATGGATCGGGTCGTCATGCTCCCAGTAGCGGTAGTACATCGCGTCGGGCCAATCCGCGACCTCCTCGCCACGCAGAAGCGGAAGGAAGCTGCGCCCCTGCGAGGTGGGCAGCGCCTGTGTCGCATCGACGCCGCAGATGTCGAGGAACGTCGCAGCGAAGTCGACGTTCGTGATGATCGCCTCCGACCGCGACCCCGCCTCGATCACCGCCGGCCAGCGCATCAGCATCGGCATCTGGAGCGACTGGTCGTACATGAGCCGCTTGTCGAACCATCCATGGTCTCCGAGGAAGAAGCCCTGGTCGGAGGTGTAGACGACCAGCGTGTTCTCGGCGAGCCCCTTCTCCTCGAGATGATCGAGGAGGCGCCCGACGTTGTCGTCGATCGACTGGATGCACTGCAGGTAGTCGCGCATGTAGATCTGGTACTTCCAGCGCATCCGCGCCTCACGGTTCTCCGGTCCGCGCAGCTCCTCGGGCATCGCGATCTTGAGATCGTCGCCACCCATGTCGTCGGCGATCGTCATGTGCACGCCGCGGACGGCCTTGCTGCGGCTCGCGTTGTCGTCGAAGAAGGTCTCGGGCTCGGGGATCGTGCCGTCGGCGTAGAGATGCGAGTGCTTCGTGTCGGGCACCCAGGGACGATGCGGCGCCTTGTGATGAACCATCATGCAGAAGGGCTCGTCGTCATCCAGTCCGTCGATCCACTCGAGAGAGAGATCTGTGACGATGTCGGTGGCATAGCCCTCGACGGTCGAGACGCCGTCCTCATCGATCATCTGCGGATCGACGTAGTCCCCCTGTCCGGGGAAGACCTTCCATGCGTCGAACCCCCGCGGGCGCGATACGCCCTCCTCGCCGAGGTGCCATTTGCCGAACATCGCCGTCTTGTATCCGGAATCGTGCAGAACGTCGATGAACGTGGGCACGCGATAGTCCATCTCCGTCCAGATCGACGACACTCCGTTGACGTGGCTGTACGTGCCGGTGAGGATCGACGCCCGCGACGGAGAGCAGATCGAATTGGTGCAATACACGGCATCCATCCGCATCCCCTGGTCGGCGATCCGGTCGAGGTGCGGAGTGGAGTTGACCCGGCTGCCGTACGCGGAGATCGCGTGAGCGGCATGGTCGTCGGACATGATGAAGATGATGTTGGGTTTCGGCATCCGGTTCCTTCGTCGAGATCGGTCGTTCAGTCGCCTGCTGCACCGGTGCCTGAGGCGCCGGTGTCGAGGGCGGGAGCGAGGAGGACGCACGTCGGCGCATCCTTCGCCGTGCTGGCGTCGATGATGAGACCCGCGCAGGCCTCTCCGGCCGCCGAGAGGGGCAGCCGACTGTATGTGAGGCGCGGCCAGAGACGCGGGTCGAGAGAGCCGCCTGCGAGAGCGGCGACCCTTACGCGAGGACCGTGCTGCACGGTCCAGAAGTAGGCCGCCTCGGCGTCCGCACCCCAGGAGCAGACGATCGCCGTGGATTCCGGCTCCTGATCGATCCATTCGCGAGCGGCATCCAGACGCCCGACGACGGTCGCGGCATATCCGGTGGTGCCGCCCGGGTCACGATCGAACCGAGCGAGGATCTCATCGGTGACTCCGGTGGAGAGCACGATGAGATCGAGTCCGTTGTCGCGGGCGAGCGCCTCCATCGCCGAATTCCTCGTCCGATCAGCGCGTGATGTCACATCCGGTCGAAGGTGGAGGATCCTCGACACGCCCTCGCCGATCAGATTCTGCACGAGCTGCTCCGCGCCGGCGGCGTAGTCGAAGTCGACGCTCGACCAGATGCCCGGCGTCACTGCGGGCCCGCAGTCGAGCGCGACGAACGGAATCCTGTGCGCCATGACCTCGACCGCCAGCTCGTGTGGCACGTCGAGGTCATCGTGACCGATGAACACCAGTCCGTCGAGCAGCCCGCCGCGAACATCGTCCGTGCACCGCTCCGCCGAGTCACCGTGGAGCAGAGCGAGATGGAACCCCCGTCGAGCCAGTCCCTCACTGAGCCCTTGGGCGATCTCGGCGTATCGAGGCGTCGTCAGAGGCTTGTTCAGCAGAACTCCGATGGTGCGATTCGACCTCGCTTGCAGCGACCGCGCCAAGCCGTTGGGCACGTACCCGAGCTCGTGCGCGATCGTGCGGATGCGGGTCTTCGTCGCCTCTGCCAGAGGCAGACTGCTCTTGTCGTTCAGTGCATACGACACCGTCGAGATCGAGACCCCCGCCCTGCTGGCGATGTCCTTCAGTGTCGGCCTGCCCATGCTCTCATCCCACCACGACTGCGCGTCGGCTGCTCAGCTCGGCGCTGTTCGCCTCGACCGTGCGGCGGTCGAGCGGGAACCAGAACAGCAGGATGAGCGCGACGATCGCGTACAGGACGCCAGGCACGAGTGTGGCGATGGTGTAGATGCCCTGCACGGTGCCTGCCGCCTGTGTGTCGGTGCCGGCCTCGTAGCCGATGATGGCGAGGGCGTAACCTCCGAGGCCGCCGGCGAGCGCGAGCCCGAGCTTGCGTGCCCACGTGTTGATGGCATAGACCGTGCCGTCATCGCGTTGCCCCGTGCGCACTTCCTGATGGTCGACGACGTCGGTGATGATCGCCCACACCAGGAGGTTGAACATGCCCACCCCGAACCCGGCCACGATGCTGAGCACGATGAACACCCATGGCGATGTGATTCCGAGGAAGAAGAGCAACAGATAGATCGCCGCGCTCGCGAAGAGCAGCACCACGAGCATCTCCTTCTTGCCGTAGCGGCGACCGAGTGCGGCAGCGAACGGTGCGGCGATGAGCGCGGGAACGACGTTGGCGAGCGCCGCGACACCCGAGAGCGCACCGTTGTTGAAGTAGTTGAGCCAGAGGTAGGCACCCACCGAACCGGTCAACAGCGACGACAGCATCAGCACGAGGTTGCCGCCCATGAGCGAAAGGAGGGCGCGGTTGCCTGCCAGCGAACGCAGCAGGGCGGGGAACGACGCCTTCGCACGACCCGGCACCGCTCTCACGCGCTCTCGCACGAGCGAGTAGCAGATGATGTAGAAGACGAGCGCGGCGGCCGAGAAGGCGACGCCGGTCGCGAAGAACGCCGGCGGAAGCACCTGCGACACGCCGTCGACGTTCGCATAGATGAACAGAGGCGGCACGAGGGCGACGAAGATCCCCGCGAGGTTCGCCCCCACTCCACGGAAGACCGAGAGGGACGCTCGTTCTGCGGGCTCCTCACTCATCACCGAGGCGAGGGAACCGTAGGAGATGTTGACCATCGTGTAGAAGACGGACCCCCAGAGGATGTACGTCGCTGTCGCCCAGATCAGCTTGACGGTGTAATCCCAGTCCGCCGCGAACGGCGCATACAACAGGGCGCTCACGACGACGAGGGGGATGGCCGCGCGGATGATCCAGGGACGGAACCGCCCGGCAACCGACGGAATGTGCCGATCGAGGAACTGGCCCCAGCCGACATCGGTGAACGCGTCGAGGAGACGCACCAGCAGGAACAGGGTTCCGACGTGCGCCGGGTTCAGTCCGAGGACGTTCGTGTAGAAGATCAGGAGATAGCTCGACGCCAGGATGAACAGGAAGTCGTTGCCGAAGTCTCCGAACAGGTATCCGACCTTGTCGCGCCAGCCGAACGGCCTCGCGGTGGCGATCGCTTCTGTCGTGCTCGTGTAAGTCATGGTTCTCCTCGTCGAGAGCGGGCGAGAGGACGATAACCAGTTCAAACGTTTGAAGGCAAGCAGGTCCGAAAAAGAAGTCTCGTGGCCGACGCGCCGCGCTCCCGAAGCCGGACGCAGATACGATGTCGGGATGCACCGCTTCCCCACATCCGTGTACGGCACCGGCGAGGAGCCGGATCCGCGTTTCTCACTCGCGAACGAGCGCACCTTCCTCGCGTGGACGCGCACGGCACTCGCTCTGATCGCCGGCGGCGTGGCACTCGAGGTGCTCGGTCTCGATCTGCATCCCGGCTTCCGACTCGCGGCCTCGCTGGTCCTCATCGTCGCCGGCACGGCAGTCGCGCCGCTCGCATGGTGGGAGTGGAGCAGGACGGAGCGGGCTCTGCGTCGGTCGCTGCCACTGCCCGGTGCGATATCGGCAGTCGTCCTCGGCATCATCGTGCTCGTCGTCGGCCTGCTCGTCATCGCAGGGGTCATCTGGCGATGACGGAGTCGACGCTCTTCGATCCCGGTCTGCAGCCGGAGCGCACCGAACTCGCCTGGCGCCGCACCGCCCTCGCCATCGCCGTCGGCTCGCTGCTCTCGCTACGAGTCCTCCCCGTGGCACTACCGGCCCCCGCCGCGGCGTTCGGCGTGATACCGGGTCTCCTCGGCCTTCTGGCGGCATGCGCGATCTGGATGGCTGCGCGTCGCCGTCAGATCCGGCTGACCGCGTTCCTGACCGGTACGTCATCGCGCACACCGCACGGCGGTGGCCTTCTCATCTCAGTAGCGGTGCTGGCGGCCGTCTTCGGCGCGGCAGCGATCCTCTTCGTGACGATCTCGGTGCTGACGTGACCGCCGCGATGACCCGCATCCCCGCGGGGCGGCTGCTCATGGGCTCCGTCGACTTCTACCCCGAGGAAGGGCCGGTGCACGAACGCGAGATCGAGGCGTTCGATCTGGATCCGTACCCGGTGACGAATGCGGAGTACCTGCGCTTCGTCACCGAGACCGGCTACGTGACGGTCGCCGAGCGCCCCCTCGATCCTCGCGAGTTCCCGGGCGCTGATCCGGCCACGCTCGTTCCCGGTGGGCTGGTGTTCACCCCGACCGACGGCCCCGTGAATCTGAACGAGTGGCAGCGCTGGTGGCGCTGGCAGCCCGGGGCGCACTGGCGTGCGCCCGAAGGGCCAGGATCGGACGTCGACGGACGCCTCGAGCATCCGGTCGTGCAGATCGCGTTCGAGGATGCCTCGGCATACGCCGCCTGGGCGCACAAGCGGCTGCCCACCGAAGCGGAGTGGGAGTGGGCGGCTCGAGGAGGGCTCGTCGGTGCGCGTTACGCGTGGGGCGACGAGCTGCGCCCGGACGGAGAGCTCATGGCCAACACCTGGCAGGGAGACTTCCCGTACCGCAACTCCGGAGCCGCCGGCTTCATCGGAACGTCCGCGACAGGGGCGTTCCCTGCCAATGGCTTCGGGGTTCACGACATGATCGGCAACGTCTGGGAATGGACAGCGGACACGTGGAGCGCTCGTCACAGCATGAGCCCGACGATCCAGCCCGGTGAACGCCGCAATCTTCTCGGCGTGGACGCCGGAGGTCCCCCACGTCGGGTGACCAAGGGCGGCTCGCACCTCTGCGCCCCCGAGTACTGCCGACGCTACAGGCCCGCCGCGCGAAGCTCCCAGACCGAGGACTCCGCGACCACCCATCTGGGTTTCCGCTGCGCGCGATGACGGGCGCCGTGGCGGCGCGAATCGCGGATCAGGTCTGGACGACGCGCACCCATGCCCGATCGACGTCGTCGGCGTCCGTGAGGTTCACCTGCACCACACCGGCGTACGGCAGCCGGTACGAGAACTCACCGGCCGGCGGATCGTCGCAGCGGAATCCCCCTTCGGCGAGCACCCGCCTCTCTCCGTCGGCCGTGACCACCTCGAACCCGACGCGATCGCCCTCGCACTGCCCCTCGACGGTGAACTGTCGATCCGCCACGAGCACAGCGGGCCCGGCGATGATCTCGCCCGACGGATCGCTGCCCTCCCCGTACTTGAGGGCGATGCCGACCTGAGTGGGGTCCGTCTTGTCGGGATAGGCGAATGCCCCCGCAGGAGGCGCTGACGTCGCCGACGGCGACGGTGCGGATGTCGATTCCGACGCCATCGGCTCGGGAGCGTCGCCCGAGGTGCAGCCGGCGATCACGAAGGCGAGAGCCATCAGCCCGGTGGGCACGATGGCGACGGCGCGAGTGCGATTGCGAGTGTCCATCGATCCACACTATGAACCCTCGATCACCGACCACAATGCCTTGCGGGACGCTGCAGATCTGCTATCCGCTCGATCTGGGAGTCCCGTGGGAATCGACGCGCGACGCTCGTCCCCGCCGATAGCGTCGAAGGATGGATATCGACACGACACGACCTCGGGCTCGCAGTGCACGCATCCTCACACCACTGTTCGGGATGGCCGTGACAGCTGCTCTTCTGGCGGGATGCTCGGCCCCCGTCTCGCCGACGCCGACCGTCACGCAGACGGTGACGGCACCCGCCGATCCCACGCCGAGCGCATCTCCCAGCGCGTCCCCGACCGCGGGCGCCGGCCCGTCGGGCATCGGCGACGTCGAGCTGGGCACTCCCTACGACGAGGCGGTCGCGGCAGCGGGTGCGACCCCCGCAGAAGTCTGCCCGTGGCTTGCCACGGTCGAAGCCGACGGATATACGCTGACCCTCCAGAGCCCCGAGATCCCCGAACAGGATCCGGCGGTGGTCGATCTCGTACAGGTGTCCGCCTCCCCCGCCGATCTCGAAGGCGGGCCGGCCGTCGGCCCGCTGACGGCCGAGGGGATCGGTGTCGGTTCCCGGATGGACGAGGCGCTGGCCGCGTATCCCGACGCGGTGGAGATCGAGAGCGTCGGCGATCGCCGGTACCTCGCGATCGAGTCGGAAACCGGCACCGGTTCCGTATTCCTGACTTACACGGCAGGCAGCGACATCATCTGGGCAGTCACGGCGACGACCCTCGAGAAGCCGCCGTACGAGTCCTGCGGCTGAGTGCAGCACGTCGCCTCTGCGGGCGACTCATGATGCGCGATGCCGGCGACCGTCGATGCGGTCGCCGGCATCGCGCATCAGCGAGTCACGAGCCGACTGCGCGCCCGGGGTCGGCGAGAGCGGTGAAGGGAATCACGACCCACACCTTGCGCAGAGTTTCGTGAACCGTCCACCGCCCGATCCATCCCTCGGGCGTGATGAACAACGAGCCGGCCTGCACATCGAACGTGGTTCCGTCCTCTTCCTCGATGGTGGCGGAGCCCGAGACGATCTGGCACATCTCGTGGTACTGCGGGCGGGCGCTGCGGAACGAGCCCGGCGTCACCTCCCAGACTCCGGAGCGGATGCCTTCCGGTGACTCCCACACAGTGCGGGAGGACTCGGTCTGCCCCGCGCTCTCCGCCGTGGCCTTGGCCTTGTGGTCACCGGCATCCGTAGTGGTGACGTCGTGGACGACGATTGCTCTGGTCATGGTGTCCGCCTTCTCGATACTCCGGCGCGCGAGGACCGCGCACTCTCAGTATTTGGATCGACAATCAGATTGTCAACAATCCTACCTTCCTGTTACTGTCTGTCCATGACCTCCTCACACCTTCACGAGCATGGCGACCACGAGCACTCGCATGAAGAGCGCGGCCACGGGCATGACCACGGGCATGCCTTCAGCGACGGCCACCCCCGCCGCCCGGTGGCGGAAGCATCGGGCGGCCACGGCCACAATCACGACCACGGCCTCGAGGGTCACTCGACAGCGGGAGGAAAACACCGCAAGAAGCTGGTCCTGGTGCTCTGCATCACGTTCAGCGTCTTCGCCGTGCAGGTCGTCGGGGCTCTGATCTCAGGATCACTCGCACTCCTGGCGGATGCGGGTCACATGCTCACGGATGCTACCGGCGTGCTCATCGCGCTCATCGCCACGTTCATCGCCGCTCTGCCTGCGACCTCCAAGCGCACCTACGGGCTGATGCGCGTCGAGGTGCTCTCCGCGATGATCAACGGCATCGTGCTGAGCGTCATCTGCATCGTGATCGTCTACACGGCGATCCAGCGCATCGGCACTGAGGTCGAGATCGAGACGGGGCCGATGCTCATCGCCGCGATCGCCGGAGCCGTCGCCAATCTCATCTCGCTGCTGATCCTGCAGTCCGGCCAGAAGGAGAGCATCAACGTCCGTGGTGCATATCTGGAGGTGCTCGGCGATCTGATCGGCTCCGGCGCGGTCATCGTCGCCGGCGTCGTGATCCTCTTCACCGGATGGAACTGGGTCGACCAGGTGGCGGCCTTCGCCATCGCGCTGCTGATCGCTCCCCGCGCATACAGCCTGCTGCGAGACGTCGTGCGGATCCTCCTCGAGAGCACACCGAAGGACGTCGATCTCGACCAGACCCGCGAGCACATGCTGTCGGTGCCCGGCGTGGAGAAGGTGCACGATCTGCACGCATGGACGATCACCTCGGGCGTCAACGCGATGTCGGCGCACGTGGTGATCGATCAGGAGTCCCTGGATTGGGATCACTACGATCGCATACTCGACGAGCTGCACGCCTGCCTCGGCGAGCATTTCGACACGAGCCACTGCACCATCCAGCTCGAGCCGGCAGACCACGCCAACCACGAGAACGACGTGCACGCCTGACACTGAATCCGATCCGCGACGCCACAGCCCGAAACGCCAGTGTAGATTGTCTACAATGCAGGTGATGACGGCGGCGAACGGAACGCCGATTTCACGACGGGGGATATCGATGAACGGCGTACAGACACTCTCGGCGATCAACAATCGACCGACGGCGGTCGTGATCGCCGATCAGCTTCGCGAGAGCATCATCAATGGCGGCTTCTCCCCCGGCGACCAGGTGAACGAGGCACAGGTCGCCGGACAGCTGAACGTGTCTCGCGGCCCGGTCCGCGAAGCGCTTCACCGCCTCGTGCAGGAAGGGCTCCTGCTCTCCCGTCCGAACCGTGGCGTCTTCGTGCAGGAACTGACCGTCCGCGATGTCGCAGAGGTCTACGAGGCGCGCGAGGTCATCGAATGCGCCGCCGCCGAGATCATCACCAAATTCTCCCCCGAGCGCCGCGCAGCCACCACGGATCGGCTCACGGCGATCGTGCAGAAGATGCAGTCGGCTCTCCAGGATGAGGACTGGGCGCGACTCGGGCGCATCGACCTCGAGTTCCACACCGCTCTCGTGCAGGACGCCGGCAACACCCGCCTCGTGCGCGCCTACGCCACGCTCGCCACCGAGGCGCTCATCTGCCTCTTCCACTTCCCTGACGCATACCCGAAGCCCGACCGCGTCGTGCCGGGCCACCAGGAGATCGCCGATCTGCTGAAAGACGGCGAGATGGAGGAGCTGCATCACGTGCTTCACCAGCATCTCTCGCTGAGCAACTACCAGCTGCACAGCCACGAGGACGAGGGCGCACTGCGGCACGGACGCAACGAAGAAGGCGACGAGTCCTGAACCGGCCGCCGGCCTCGCCGAACGCGGCGAACCTCACCGAGCGCTCCCGTAACCTGGCGAGCGTCTTCGATGCTGCGCTCGCCCGCGGCACGATGACCCGGCGGGAGCTCATCGCCGACACCGGCCTCAGCAAGGCGACGATCAGCCGCGTCGTCGACGACCTGGAACGCCTGGAGCTGCTCGCGCCGGCATCCCCCGCAGGTTGCGACGCGTCAGCCGACGCGGTCGACGCCTCCGCCGCCGCCTCACGCGGGCGGCGGCCCACGGCCCTCACGGTTCCGTCAGAGGTCGGCCAAGTGGTCGGCATCAGTCTCGGTCTGCAGCGCACCGGAGTGCTGGCGGTCGACCTCGCAGGGCGCGAACTCTCGTGGAGCACTCTCGCCACTCCCCTGCACGCCGATGCGGGCGCGGCGGTCGAGTGGCTCGGCGGCCTCATCGACCGGGCCCGCGAACGCACGGCCGCTCCTCTGCAACGGGTGCTGGTGGCGGTACCGGCCCGGGTCGTGAACGGCGTCGAGGTGCCGCATCCGCCCTCGGCGATGCCTGCGATCGGGGGAACGGTCTTCGCCGAGAAGCTGGCGGCGGCGGTCGGCGCCGAGGTCGAACTCGATACCGACGCGAACATGGCACTCGCCGGCCTGACGGTCGAGGGCTTCATCCCCGGGGGCGCGCTCCCGGTGCTGCTCAACATGAGCACGGTACTCACGATGGCCATGCTGCGCCGCGACGGTTCCTCGGCGCACGGCGTCACCGGTTCATTCGGGAACTTCTCGGTGCTCCCCTTTCCTGCGGGGGATGGAGAGAGCACGATCGGCGAGCTGCTGAGCACCCACGGCCTGATGCAGTACTGCCGACGCCAGGGGCAGGCGCTGGCGCACATCTCCGAGCTGTGGGGCGGCGACGACGAACTCGGGCGGTTCGAGACGACCCTGCCGTCCGCCGAGCGAGACGCGATCGTACAGGTGTACACCGAGGCCCTCGCTTCGGCGCTGTTGATGATCTCCGTCATCTCGGACCCGCTGCTCATCGTGCTCGCCGGGCGCCTCGCCCCGCTCGCCGAGCGCGTGCTGCCCCGTCTCACCGAGACGCTGGCGGACCATCTCGACGAGCCACCGCAGATCCTGATCGCCAACGCTCGCACCCGCGCCCACACCACGTCTCTCGGCGCGGCCCACACCGCACTCACCGCCGTGCAGCGTCGACTGCGCGAGCGCCTCACGAACGGCACCTGGTCGATCGACTGACCCACGCGGTCAGAGGTGCAGCTCCGCCACCTCTGCGAGCCCCTCGAGGAAGCGCGCCACGTCGGCCTCGTCGAAGGCGAGCGGCGGACGGATCTTCAACACGTTGACGTCACGTCCTGCACCGCTGATGAGGATCCTGCGCTCGCGCATGCCGTCGATGATCCTCGTGGTGCGCGCACGGTCGGGCGTGCGGGTCTCGCGATCCTGCACGATCTCCACGCCGACGACGAGCCCCGCGCCACGAACCTCGGCCACGTGCGGCGAATCGGCCAGCAGGTCGCGGATGCCGGTGCGCAACAGCTCGCCGATGCGTTCGACCCGTGCGGGCACGCCTTCCTGCTCGAACACGTCGAGCACGGCGGCGCCGGCGGCGATCGGCACCGACGATCCGCCGAAGGTGTTGAAGTAGCGCACCTTGTCGCCGAAGTCACTCGCCACCTCGGGCCGGAAGACGACGGCGGAGAGCGGGATGCCGTTGCCCATGGGCTTGCCCATCGTGACGATGTCGGGCACCACATCCTGCATCGCGAAGCCCCACATGCACGTCCCGAGTCGCCCGAATCCCGCCTGCACCTCATCGGCGAGGAACAGCCCGCCGTCGGCATGCACCTCATCGACCATGCCCTGCAGGTAGTCGCCGCGCTCGGGGAAGATGCCGTCGCTCATGAAGGACAGGTCGAGGACGAGGGCCGAGATCCCGAAGCCGTGGCGGGCGAGGTCGTCGATCGCACGACGGACTTCGGCGCGCATGTGCTCGGCGAGCGTCATGCCCTCGGGCACGAGCTTCACATCGGGCGGGTCGATCTCGCGCACGTGCGGCCCGAGGGGGGAGCCTTCGCCGAGCGCCGGCGAGATCGCCGCGACCGCGCGAGTGATGCCGTGGTACGCCCAGCGATTGACGATGATGCCCTCGTTGCCGGTGTGATGCGCGGCCACGCGCAGCGCCAGGTCGTTGGCCTCGGAACCGGAGCACGCGAAGGTCACTCGCCGCAGCTCATCGGGGAAGTACGACACCAGGCGCTCGGCGTAGTCGACGAGCCCCTCCTGCGCGTAGCGGGTGTTGGTGTTCAGGGTCGCGACCTGCCGGTTCACCGCCTCGACGACATGCGGATGGCAGTGGCCGACCGAGGGCACGTTGTTGTACGCATCGAGATAGTCGGCGCCGTCGGCATCGTACAGATGGGCGCGCTCGCCCCGCACGAAGGCGACCGGGTCGTTGTAGATGAGCAGATAGCCGGGCCCGAGCACGTCGAGACGACGCTCGATGTTGCCTCTGATCGCCGGATCGACCTCGTCGAGTCGTGCGGGATCGAAGCGGCTGGGGTAGCGGGATGCGCCGAGTGAGACCATGTGTCGTCCTCCGTGATCGGGGTCAGTGTCGGTGAAGCAGGTGGGCGCGAGCCGCGTCGAATCCGAGGTCGATCACGTTCGCGACGCGATCCCAGTCGTTCCGGGCGTGCTGACGGATGTAGTCGCCTCGATCGGTGCCCCGCTCGAGGCGCCAGGTCGCGATGAGGGCGCGCAGCGCCACCCGCGCGACGCTCGCGACGGACACGAGCTCGACCTCGTCGTCGGTGAGCGGGAAGACCTGCCGGTAGCCGTCGAGCAGGTCGCGGGCGACCTCCCACGGATGCCGGGGCGCCGCCTGCAGGTGATTGCCGAGCAGCACCGCCGGGTCGAACACGACCGGTCCGCGCAGGGTGTCGCCGAAATCGATCACTCCGGTGACGTAGGGGTCGCCGGAGCGATCGACGACGACGTTGTAGGGGCTGAAGTCACCGTGGATCATCTGCGTGCGGGCCGTCTCCAGCTGAGGTTGCACGCGGTCGCGGAACGCGTCGAAGACCTGATGAGCGAGCCCGGCGCGACGCGCATCCGCCTCGAGTTCGACGAGGGGCTCGAAGGCGAGGAACCTCTTGAGGTCCCAGGCGAGCACAGGGCTCTCCCCGGGGTGAGCGAACCCGCCCAGCGCCTGATCGACACGTCCGAGCATCGCCCCGACCGCGCGGCGCTGATCCACCGAGGGCATCTCGTCGGCGAGCAGCACCCCCGGGAGGAACCGGTACACCCGGAGGATCCCGGCGAACCGGCCTGTCTCGTCCTGCAGCCGGCGCCAGGTGCGCCCGTCGAGAGCAGAGCGCACGGACTGGGTGGGGATGCCCGGATCGACGGCCTCGATCCAGGCGATCACGTCGATCTGACAGCGCACGACGTCAAGGGGCTCCTCGGGGTGCGAGACCTTGACGAGCAACTCGTCGTCCCCGGCATCCGGTCTCAGGCGGTAGGTGGCGTCCTTCTCGGTGTCG
This sequence comes from Microbacterium sp. Root553, assembly GCF_001426995.1. Taxonomy (NCBI): domain Bacteria; kingdom Bacillati; phylum Actinomycetota; class Actinomycetes; order Micrococcales; family Microbacteriaceae; genus Microbacterium; species Microbacterium sp. Root553. The sequence continues at coordinate 543,277 of NZ_LMFY01000001.1, forward strand.
AGACGGGTGAGTCGTCCGCTGAGCCCGTAGGCCTGGTCGAGTACGCGGGCGAGCCACTCCTCATCGACTCGGTGTGCGGCGCCCGCGAGGCCGGTGTCGCGGAGCAGCGCTTCGGTCTCGGCATCCATCGGCTTCTCCTCGGTCTCGATCGCAGCGTCGTCGGCTGATCCACGACGACCCTAGCATTTCGTCTCAGCATGAGACAATATGGAGGCAGGCGAAGATCCATCGCCTTCCCACCACAGCGAAAGGCAGCACGTGTCCATCGAACTCCCCCGTCCGAAGTACATCTCGTTCGACGTCATCGGCACCCTCATCTATTTCGAGATGCGCAAGACCGTCGAGCCCCTGCTTGCAGACCGGATCACCGGCGACGACTTCGAAGCGTTCTACGACCGCTTCCGCCTCGACCGCTACGACGAGATCATGGAGTACCGCCCGTACGACCAGATCATCGACCGCGCTTTCCGTCGCACCGCCGCACGCTTCGACGTCGAGGTGCGCGACACCGATGTGGCCACGATCATCGACGACATGCGCGGATGGGGCGCACACCCCGATGTGCTCGAGCCCCTCGCGACGATGGCCGAGCATTTCCCGCTCGTCGCCCTCTCGAACGCCGACGACAGTCACCTCGCCGGCTTCATCCCTCGCCTCGGCGCCCCGTTCCACGCCGTGATCACCGCTGAGCAGACGCGCGCCTACAAGCCACGCCACCAGGCCTTCGACCACATGCTGAAGGTGCTCGACGCGAAGCCCGAAGAGTTCCTGCACATCTCCTCGCACCAGCTCTACGACCACATCCCGATGGCCGAGCTCGGCTTCACCAACAAGGTGTTCCTCGACCGCGGCTACGACCCCGACCTGCCCCACTACGGCGCGGTCCGCATGACCTCGCTCGACGAGGTCAACCGCGCCCTCGGCATCGCCTGACCCGTCCGATCGTCTGAGAGGCTCCCCCGTGAAGATGCACTCCTACTGGCTCGACACTGCGACTCCCAGCGGTGACCACACGCAGACCCCGATCCCGCGCGAGGTCGACATCGCGGTGGTCGGGGCGGGCTTCACCGGCCTCTCGACCGCCTATCACGCGGCGAAGGCCGGGCTGTCGGTGGCGGTGCTCGAGGCCAACACGGTCGTCTGGGGGGCCTCCGGGCGCAACGGCGGCATGGTCACGAACGGCCTGGCCATGGGTTTCCGTGATGCGGTGGACCGCTACGGCGAGGCCAAGGCCAAGGAGTACATCGACCTGTACAACGATGCCGTCGATCTCATCGAACAGCTCGTCGTCGACAATGGACTCGACGTCGACTTCGAACGCAACGGCAAGCTCATCCTCGCCGCGAAGGAGTCGCACCTCGACGGCGTGCGCAAGAGCAGCGAGGCGCTCAGCCGCATCGCCGGCCACGACACGCACGTGCTCGACCGCGACGAGATCCGTGCGGAGGTCGGCAGCTCGGCGTTCTTCGGCGGGTTCACCGAGACCCGGTCGGCTGCCGTGCACGTGGCGAAGTTCGGCCACGCCCTTGCGGGCCTTGCCATGCGAGAAGGTGCGACGATCCACGAGAACGCCGAGGTCGTCGACCTCCACCGCATCGGATCGGGCACCATGCATGACCTCGTCACGACCCGCGGCACCGTGCGCGCCGGCAAGGTCGTGGTGGGCACGAGCGGCTACACCGGTCGTCCCTTCGGGTGGCTGCGGCGTCGTGTCGTGCCGGTGGGCAGCTTCATCACCGTCACCGAGCCCCTGGGAAAGGACCTCGCTCGCGAGCTGCTGCCGACCCGCCGTGTCGCCACCGACACCTTCAACCTGTTGCACTACTTCCGCCTCACGCCCGACGATCGTCTGCTCTTCGGCGGCCGCGCGCGTTTCGCCCTCTCTGACCCGGCATCCGACCGCAAGAGCGGCGAGATCCTCGTCGCAGCGCGCAACGCGATCTACCCTCAGCTGCGCGACGTGAAGACCGACTACATGTGGGGCGGCCTCGTCGACATCTCCATGGACCGCATGGTGCATGCAGGGCAGCGCGACGGGCTGTTCTACTCGATGGCGTACTCGGGTCACGGCGTGCAGATGGCGACCCACATGGGCAAGGTCATGGCAGAGGTCGTCGGCGGGCGCCACGAGGCCAACCCGTGGCGCGACCTCAAGAACCCATGGATCCCCGGCTACTTCGGCAACCCGTGGCTGCACCTGCGCGCCGGCGGCGCCTGGTACGGCCTCAAAGACCGGATGAGCTGACCGGTGCACGATTTCCCCGGCATCCTGCGCGCCCTCGGCACGGCCGTCAGCACCCCCGCGCCCGTGGTGCTGATCGACGTCGTCGCCGAGAACATCGCCCGCATGCAGGCCTTCGCGAACGCGCACGGCAAAGCCGTGCGCCCACACGTGAAGACCCACAAGAGCGTGCGGATCGGACAGATGCAGCTGGATGCCGGCGCCATCGGCCTCACTGCCGGAAACCTCAGCGAGGCCGAGATCTTCGCGGCGGCAGGGTGCTCCGACATCCTGCTCGCCTATCCCCTCTGGGTCACCGGCGCGAAGGAGGAGCGCCTCAGGCGCCTCGCGCAGGTGACGCGCCTGAGCATCGGCGCGGAGAGCGCATCGGCGATCGACCGGATCGCCGATGCCCTCGGAGATCGCGCAGGCACGGTCGGCATCGTGGTCGAGATCGACTGCGGAGCCCGCCGCTCGGGTGTGCGCCCGGAGGATGCCGGAGCGCTGGCCGCCCATGCGGCGGCGCGCGGGCTGCGCCCGACAGGTGTGTTCACCTACCCGGGCCACGGCGGCTCGATCGGCGCACGGGAGGGCGCGGCCCGCGATCAGGCCGAGGCCCTGCGCGCAGCCGTCGCCTCGCTGCGCGCACACGGCATCGAACCCGAGATCGTCAGCGCCGGGTCGACGCCGACCGCCGAGTTCAGCATCGATCCGGTGATCACCGAGATCAGGCCAGGCGAGTACGTGTTCAACGACTGGGACAACGTGCGTCTCGGCGACTGCGCGCCCGAGAACATCGCCCTCTTCCTCGCCAGCACGGTCGTCAGCGACCAAGGCCATGCGCACGTGATCATCGATGCGGGCACGAAGGCACTCGCCCGCGAGGGCAACCCCGACCGAGGGTACGGCCAGGTGCCGAGCGTCGACGGGTACCTCCGCCTCCTCAACGAGTACCACGGCTTTCTTCAGCTCCCCGACGGCGGTGCGCGCCCCGCCGTCGGCGACCCCGTGCCGGTCGTACCGCACCACGTGTGCCCGGTCGTGAACAGCTTCGACGAGCTCATCATCACCGATCGCACCGGTACCCTGCTCGACCGCTGGCCGGTCGACGCGCAGGGCCGACTCAACTGACACCCCGCACCTCCGCCGAAAGGACCCCGCGATGACCGTCGCCCCGATCCCCTCCGTCGCCGACCCGGCCGCCGCGCTCGACGAGCTCGGACTCTCGCTGCCTGTGATCCCCGACGACCCGAAGTACATCAACTGGCGTTCGTCGCAGGGCGGACAGATCTTCATCTCCGGCCAGCTGCCCTACCGCGACGGCATCCTGCCGGTCACCGGCACCGTCAGCGACCGCGCGGATGCCGGCACCGACCCTGCCCTCGTCGACATCGACACGGCCCGCGAGATGATGCAGCAGGCGACGCTGAACGCCCTCGCCGTCGCGGCGGATGCCACCGGTGGCCTCGACCGCGTGCGTGTGGTGCAGTTGCTCGTCTTCGTGCTCAGTGCCCCGGGCTTCGGCCAGCAGTCGAAGGTGGCGGATGCCGGCAGCGAGATGCTCGTGCACGTGCTCGGCGAGGAGGGGCGCCACGCGCGCACCGCGATCGGCGTCGCCGGACTCCCGCGCAACAGCCCGGTCGAGGTGCAGATGGTGTGCGAGGTCCGCGCGTGAGCGCCGACCGCCCTCTCGCCGTCCTGATCACCGGCGCCTCCAGCGGCATCGGCGCCGCCGTGGCCGCGCGCTTCCGTGCGGCCGGGGCACGACTGTTCCTCACCGGTCGGCGCGCACAGGCCCCGGCCGACCTCGCTGACGGCGAGACCTACCTTCCCGGCGACCTGAACGACGAAGGATTCGTCGCGCAGCTCATGGATGCCGCAGTCACCGAGTTCGGCGCGATAGACACCGTCGTCGCATGCCACGGACTGCAGGCCGATGGCGCCCTCACCGAGATGCCGCTGGAGACCGCGTCGCGCGTCCTCGATGCGAACATCCTGAGTGTGTTCTCCCTGCTCCAGCATGCCGTTCCGGCGATCCGCGACGGCGGCGGGCAGATCGTGCTCGTCAGCTCGCGGCTCGGCATGGTCGGCATCGCCGACCAGGTCGTCTACACCGCGGCCAAGGGCGGCCTGATCATGCTCGGCAAGGGCGCGGCGATCGAACTCGCCGCACGCAACATCCGCGTGAACGTGGCGGCACCCGGCCTCACCGAGACCCCGGTGATCGAAGCCGGCTTCCAGCAGAAGGACGACCCGGAGGCGTATCGCGCCTCTCGCGCGGCGACGATCCCGATGCAGCGCCTGGCGCGCCCCGAGGAGGTCGCCGAGGCGATCTTCTTCCTCGGCTCGCCCGCCTCGTCATACATCACCGGGGCGGTGCTCCCGATCGACGGCGGCTACACGGCTGCCTGACACTCCGGCACATCTGCGCATCAGACCGCAGCGACGCAGAGGGCCGGTGGCGGGGTGGGAACCCCGCCACCGGCCCTCTGTTCCCGTCAGCCCGCTCTCACCCCATGCGGTTGAGGATCACGTTCTTCGGCTCACTCATCTCGCGCACCGCCTCGGCCACGCCCTCGCGTCCGACACCCGAGCGCTTCGACCCGCCGAACGGCATGGCGTCGATCCGGAAGTCGCTCGTGTCGTTGATGAGCACGCTGCCCATGTGCAACCTGTCGACGGCGTGCATCGCGGTGGTCAACGATGCAGTGAACACGCCTGCCTGCAGTCCGTACTCGGTGTCGTCGATCGTTTCGAGGGCCGCATCGACGTCACTGAAAGGCTCGACGAAGACGACCGGCCCGAAGACCTCATCACGGTAGATACGGGCCGTGCCCGGCACATCGGCGAGCACGGTGGGCCAGTAGAACGACCCTTCGCGACGACCGCCGACGACGACGCGGGCGCCACCGGTGACGGCCTCGTCGACCCAGGTCTCCACACGTCGGGCCTCCTGCTCCGAGATGAGAGGACCGACATCGGTCATCGGATCCTTCTTCGACCCCACGATCAGTCGCTCCGTGTCACGTGCGAGGAGCGACAGCATCCGCTCGTAGTGCGATTCGTGCACGAACACGCGCTGCACCGACAGGCAGTTCTGGCCGGCGACGCCGAAGGCGCCGTCGACGATCCCTGCGGCCGCCGCCTCGACGTCGCCGTCTTCGCACACCAACACGGCGTTGTTCCCGCCCAACTCCATGAGGATACGACGGGCCCCGACGAGTCGCGCGATCGCATCGCCGGTCGTCGGCCCTCCCGTGAAGCTCACGGCGGCGATGCGCGGGTCGCTCACCAGCGCGGAACCCGCCTCTCGACCGGCCGCGAGCACCGCCATCCGACGCGGCGGCATCCCCGCGCGCAGCAGGATGTCGTGCAGCGCGAGCGCCGAGAGCGGGGTCACGGCAGCGGGTTTCAGCACGATGGCGTTGCCCGCGAGCAGGCCGGGGCCGACCTTGTGGGCGACGAGGTTCATCGGGTCGTTGAACGGGGTGATGGCAGCGATCACGCCGAGCGGCACCCGCCGGTAGTAGCCGAACTTGCCCGAACCGCGCGCCGTGTCCTCGAAGGGCAGCGTCGATCCCTCGAGCAGCGCGGCGGAGTGCGCCGAGATGCGCAGCGTCTCAGCGGTGCGGGCGACCTCGCGAGTCGCTTCGGTGATCGTCTTGCTGCCCTCGGCGGAGATGATGCGAGCAAGGCGCGGGCCCTCCTCGCGCACGAGGTCGGCAGCGCGTTCGAGCACCTCGCGGCGCTCCCACAGCTCCCAGCGCTCCTCGCGGAGGCTGCGCTGCACATCGGCCACGGCCCGATCGACATCGTCGACACTCGCCTGGTAGACGGAGGCGACGAGGCTCCCGTCCTCCGGGTCCGTGACCTCGAGCGTCAGCGGCCCCCGCACCCACTCGCCCGCGATGTATCCGCCGCCCCGGAGGCCGAGCGCGCGGAGAGTCTCCTCGGCCGGATCGGATGCCGTCGACACCGTCTCGCATTCGCACACGGTCGCGTGGTCGCTCATGTCTGTCATTCCTGTTCTCTGATGCTCTGTCGCCGGGTTCAGCTGAACTTGTCCTGCAGCCCGAAGTAGGCGCCGCCCACTCGCAGGTGCAGCCAGGGCTGACCGAAGTAACCGGGGATCCACGGGTTCTTCAGGTCGCGCCAGATGTTCGCCTCGGGCTTGCCCGAGACGGCATCCGCCATGACCTTGCCCATGTAGTTGGCCATCTGCACGCCGTGACCGGAGTAGTTCAGCGAGTAGTGGATGCCCTTGCGCTCGCCTGCGTGCACCATCTGGTCCATCGAGATGTCGACGAGTCCGCCCCACATGTAGTCGATGCGCGCGTCGCGCACCTGCGGGAACACCCGGTGCATGGCCTTCGTCAGGATGTCGCCGCTCTCCTTGTCCTGCGAGGGGTCTGACAGCGCGAACCGCGCACGGCCGCCGAACAGCAGGCGGTTGTCGGGCGTGATGCGGAAGTAGTAGATGAAGTTCTTGCTGTCGGATGCCATGCGACGGTTCGGCAGCAGCTCGTCGACCACGCTCTGCGGAAGCGGCTCGGTCACGACGATGAAGCTGCCGACCGGGATCACGCGACGCTGCTGCCAGCCGAACGGCTTACCGGTGTACCCGCTCGTGCCGAGCACGACGGCACCGGCACGCAGGTTGCCGCGTGTGGTCTTGAGGTCGTGCACGGTGCCGCTGCCGACGCGTTCGACGTCGACGACCTCAGCCTTCTCGTGGATCGTCGCACCGGCGTCGATCGCGAGTCCGGCGAGGGCGTGCCCGAACTTGCCCACGTGCATGCCGGCGCCGAGCGGATCGACCATCGCGCCGTGGTAGACATCGGAGCCGATCTCGCTGCGGATGTTCGCGCGGTCGACGAGCTCGACGGGCTGGCCGACCAGGCGCTTGAGCGCCTCGGCCGTGTGCTTCATGCCCTCGAAGTGCGAGGGCTTCCAGGCGAGGTTCATCTTGCCGGAGCGTTCGTAGTCGACGTCGAGCTGGTTCTCCTCGACCAGGTCCTCGATCAGGTCGATCGCCTTGTTGTACTCGCGGAAGTAGCCGACGGCCCGCTGCTCGCCGTAGCGCTTTATCGCGTCGCGGAAGCCGATCGCGAGGCCGGTGGTGGCCATACCGCCGTTGCGCCCTGAGGCGCCCCAGTTCACGGTGTTCGCCTCGAGCAGGGCGACCGACTTCCCGGCCAGCGCCGCGTGATACGCCGTCGAGAGGCCGGTGAAGCCACCGCCGACGACGGCCACGTCGACCTCCTTCGGCACCTCGGTGCGGGTGTAGTCGCCGCTCGGGGTCGCGGTGTCGAGCCAGTAGGAGTGCATTTTCACGATCGGATGCTCCGTCATTTCTTCGTCGGGATGGTGGGCGGTCGACGCGCGAGGCGTCGACCGCCCGTGAGGGTTTTCGTTACTCGCCGCGCGTGGTGAACTCGGTGATCAGACGGCGCTCGAGGGGATCGCGGATGATGTTGGCGAATCCACCGGCCTCGGCCTGCACGACGCGTTCGTGCACGAGCGGCACGACGGCGTCGAGCTGCAGCACGGCAGCCTCGGCGTCCATGGTCGCCTGGCGGCGTTCGTCGCCGGCTACCTGCATGCCATTGGCGATCAACTCGTCGACATCGGTGTCGCAGAACTGCGCGATGTTGAAACCGCCCTCGCAGGTGAAGTCCTGCGAGAGGAACGACAGCGGGTCGCCCATGTCGAGCAGGATGTTGCGGGAGACGACGACCGCATCGAACGCGCCGTCGAGCATCTCGCCCTCCATCGCGACGTACTCGCGCACGTCCTGCTCCACGATGAAGCCGGCGTCTTCGAGTTGCTTCTCGAGCTGCACCGCGATCTCCGGGTTCTCCGCACGGTCCGTGTACGTGGCGAGCGTGATCTTGACGCCGTCGACCTTCGCCGGCTTCACCGACGACTCGACGTCGCCGCGCAGCTTCTCCGCCCACTCGATCGCCGGGCCGAGGAGACCGACGGCCGGGTCGGCCTGGCCCTCGTAGACCGTGTCGACGATCGTCTGGGGATCGATGGCGGCTCGGGCTGCGGCGCGCACAGCCGGATCGGCGAACGGTCCGCTCTCGGAGTTCAGCGTGAGGAACGACGTGCGCGGCATGAAGACCTCGTGCGCATCGTCGGGATCGAGCAGGGTGACCTGCGAGACCGGGATGCTCTCGGCGATGTTGACCTCGCCCGAGCGGATCGCACCGGCGCGTGCTGTGCCGTCAGGCACGAAGTCGACGTCGATGCCCGCGAGCTTGGCGACATCTCCCCAGTAATCGTCGTAGCGGTCGAGTGTCGCCGTCGACGTGCCGTTGAGCTCGACCAGCTCGAAGGGGCCGGTGCCGGTGCCCACGGGAGTGACATTGCCATCCTCCAGGTAGGCCGCGTCCGAGAGGATCGACATCTGGGGGCTGGCCAGGCGGTTGACGAGCAGAGGGTCCGGCACGTCGGTCGTGATGGTGACCTCGTTGTCGCCGGTCACCTCTGTCGCGATCGTGACGCCCTTGATGACACGCGGCGGCCGGGCGGCGGCGACGGCGTGATCGATCGAGTTCTTCACGGCATCCGCATCGAAGTCGGTGCCGTCGTGGAAGGTGACACCCTCACGCAGGGTGAACACCCAGGTCAGGTCGTCGACCCGCTCCCACTCGGTGGCGAGCAGCGGCTCGGCCTCGAGAGCGTCGTTGATGCGCACCAGCGTCTCGCCGGTGCTCCAGCGCGAGATCTTCATGACGTCATCGCTGTAGGGGTTGAGTGCCGCGGTCGGAGGCTGCATCATCGCGAGCTTGATGCGATCGTCGTCGGGGGCGCCGCCGGCAGCGCCGTCGGCGTCACCTCCGGCACAGCCGCTGACCACCAGGGCGGTGGCGGCGAGGAGCGCGAACCCGGCAGTCGCGGTGCGACCAGTGTGCTTGCTCATATCTCGGTTCCTTTACATAGAAGAAGGGGCGGAGCACCCATCGGGAGGTGTTCCGTGTGTGTCGGGTGGTGCGGAGTTTTCCGGAGGCAGGGCTCCTCGTGGGAGTCCGGGCGAACGGGCGGCGGATCGGGGTCAGTCGGTGTCCTGTGTCTGGAGCGGTCGTGCAGGATCGGAGGAGGTCGGGGCGATGGGAAGGATGCCGGTGTCGGTCGCGAGCGCGGAGCGCAGGGTACGGCGGCGGCGGCTCGGCCACGCGCGTCCGCCGCGGAGGTCGAAGCTCAGGCTCGACAGCGACACCGCGAAGATCGAGAGCAGCACCAGCGCCAGTGCGGGCACGAGAACCACGAGCGGCGCCCGCTCGACGTACGGCATACCCTCGCCGAGGACCAGGCCCCAGTCGGGTGCCGGCGGCTGCGGGCCGAGGCCGAGGAAGCCGAGCGCTGCGAGGCCCAGTGCGATGCCGGGAAGCCGCAGGCACGCGTGGCGGAAGACGGGGCCGATCACGCTCGGCATCACGTACCGGAGCATCAGTCGGGTCTTGCCGACGCCGAGCACCGGCGCGATCTGCACGTGTGGTTGCGCCTTCACCTCGGAGACGAGGGCCGCGGTGTGCGCCGCGAGCGGCGCCCAGCTCACCACCGTCACCGCGACGGCGGCGCCGAAGGCGGAGGGTCCGAGGATGGCGGCGACGATGAGGCCGGCGATGATCGTCGGTGCCGCGTTGGTGACCTCGATCGGACCGGCGCCGAGGTTCGGAAACATGCCGACGAAGAGGCCGAGCACCAGACAGATGGCGGTCACGACCGCGGCAACGCCGATGGTCGACATGGCTCCGTGCGAGATGCGGGCGAGCACGTCGCGTCCGCTCGCATCCGCGCCCAGCGGCAGCTCCCAGCTCGGCGGCTGCAGACGCGTGTAGTCGAGGGCGAACGGGTCGCGCGGCAGCCCGGCGACGATCATCAGCACGAGCAGCAGCAGCATGGTCGCCGGCAGCACCAGCGCCCACTTCGAGCTCGGCGTCTTCGGCACCGCGGCGGGCAGGGAGTTCGAGCGCAGCGCCGGCCCGAGCAGCAGCCGGCGGATGAGGCTCGCACCGATTCCGAGTGCGACGGCCAGCAGCATCAGCAGGATGACGGCGGCCTGCAGCGTCGGCAGGTCCTGCGACTGCGCTGCACCGAGCGCCGCCCGGCCGATGCCGGGGATCGCGTAGACCTGCTCGATCACGACGGCACCCGCCGTGATGCCGACGAGGATGAGGGCCATGGGTGCGGCGACGCCCGGGAGCGTGCGACGGATCGCGGCGAGCACGATGCGGCTCTTCGAGTAGCCCGCGACCTGCCAGGTGGCGACCCACCGCTCACTGAACGTGCTCGCGAGGGAATCGGACATCAGGCGTCCGAGAAATCCGCCGGCCGGGAGACCGAGCGACAGTGCGGGGAGCACCGCGTAGATCGGACCACGCCAGCCGAACGGCGGCAGCCAGCCGAGCCAGACCGCGAAGACGACCAGCAGCACCGAGGCGAGCAGGAACTCGGGAAGCGCCGTGAAGGCGGCAGCGAGTCCTCCGCCGGTCCGATCCGAGCGCCCGGCGAGCCCACGGCGGAAGGTCGGGATGGTCAGGAGAGCGGCGAGGATGACGGCGACGACGAGCGCGGCGAGCATCACCAGGAGCGAGTTGCTCAGCGAGACCAACATGTCGGGGAGCACCGGACGGTTGCTCGACCACGAGGTGCCGAGGTCACCGCGCACGGCGTTGCCGAGCCACGCGAAGAAGGCGCCGAACACGCCGTTCTCGAGGCCGAGCTCCTGGCGGATGGCCTCGAGGGCCTGCGGGTCGATCTCGCCCTCGGCGTAGCGTGCGCGGTAGACCGAGGTCGCGATGTCGCGCCCAGAGAGCAGCGGCAGGATGCCGAGCATGAAGATGACGAGGAAGATCATCACGACGCGGGAGGCGCCGGCGATGATCGCGCCCTTCGAGCCGCTGATGAGGGAGTTGCGGCGCTGCGTGCGGCCGAGTGCCGGCACAGCCTGTGTGGAGAGAGCCATTCGCGTGTCCTTTCCTTGCCTCAGACAGCCGGCTCGAGCTCGGCGGGTTCGACCTGCAATACCGGGATCGCGTCGACGAGCTCCTGGGTGCGCTCATGGCGCGGTGCCGCGAGAAGTTCGCGCGTCGGCCGGTCCTCGACCACGTGGCCGCCGTGCATCACGACCGTGCGGTCGCAGAGGCTCGCGACCATCGACAGGTCGTGAGAGACGACGACGATGCCGGTGCCGCGCTCCTCGGAGATGCGACGGAGCAACGCGACGATCGCTTCGCGCATCGGCAGGTCCAGTCCGCTCACCGGCTCATCGGCGAGCAGGAAGTCGGGGCGCGTGGCGATGGCCCTGGCGATGGCGAGGCGCTGGGCCTGCCCACCGGAGAGCTCGTTCGCTCGGCGGTTCATGAACTTCTCATCCAGGCCGACCGAATCGAGTGCCTCGCGCACCATGGCGTCGTGGTCGCCGGTGACGCCGAGACGCACGAGCGGCTCGCGCACGAGGTTGCGTACGGTCATGAGCGGGTCAAGGGTGCTCGCCGGGTCCTGCGGCACGTACTGCACCTTGCGCCGGTACCACTTCAGCTTCCTGACATCGGCCGGGTACACCTCTGTGCCCTGGCAGGTGACTGCGCCGGTGTCGGTCGACTCGAGCGCGAGCATGAGGCGCAGCAGGGTCGTCTTGCCCGATCCGGAGACGCCGACGATCCCGACCCTCGACCCCTCCTCGATCACGAGGCTGGTCGGGTACAGCGCGGTCTTCGTCTCGCGCTTCGCGAACAGGCTCGTGCGCGGCATCGGGTAGGCGCGACTCACCTCGCCGATGTCGAAGAACGTGGCAGCCGTGGGCTCCGTAGGGGCGGTGATGTGGCCTGCGGCGAGTTCTGCGCGGAACCGCTCGACGTAGGGTTCGACGGTTGCGGCCCTGGCTGCTCGGATGAGCTCGCGCGTGTAGGGGTCGCGGGGCGCGGTGAAGATCTCGTCGATGCGGCCCTGCTCGACCACATCGCCGTCCTTCATGACGACGGCGTCGCTGCAGAGTTCGGATGCCACGGCGAAGTCGTGGGTGATGAACAGCAGCGCCGGGGTGTTCTGTCCGGCGGTGTACCTCTTGAGCACGTCGAGCACGCGCTTCTGGGTGACCACGTCGAGGGCTGTGGTGGGCTCGTCGGCGACCATCAGTCGGGTGTTGCAGGCGAGAGCGAGGGCGATGCACACCCGCTGGCGCTGGCCGCCCGACAACTCGGCCGAGAAGCGCCGGATGATCGCTGCCGGATCCGGCAGGCCCACAGACTCGGCGAGCTCGATCGCGGCGTGCTCGGCGGCATCACGGCCGAGGCCGCGGTGCCGGCGCAGCGGTTCGATGATCTGTTCACCGACCCGGACCAGCGGGTTGAGCGCGACGGCGGAGTCCTGGAAGACCATCGCGACGCGGGCTTCCTCCGGACGCTTCGATGCGCGCATGCCGAGCACCTCGACACCGTTGATCTTGATGCTGCCGGTGGCGACGGCATTCGCGGGCAGGCGACCGAGGACGGCACTGGCGGTCAGCGATTTGCCGGAGCCCGATTCGCCGAGGAGGCTCAGACGCTGGCCCACTCCGACGGTGAAGGTGGCGCCCTTCACGATCGCGCGGCGACCGATGGATACCCGCAGATCCGTCACTTCGAGACTGTTCATGGTCCCCCGTAGAAGGTGTCTGGGTCCGCCACCTAAGCTGACCTGTGGGGCGAGCGTAACCCTGGCTGCGTTGGATTGTCAACAATCCAACGATTATGAAACCTGTACGAAACAGCGCGGTAACCCTCCTCACACAAGGGCGAGTTCCGACACCACCGCAGCACCCACCTCGGCCGTCGTCAGCGTTCCGCCGAGATCCGCAGTCACGTCGCCCCGTTCGATCACGGCCGTGAACGCGCGCTCCACGGCATCCGCCCGCGCGGCATGCCCGAGGTGGCGCAGCATCATCGCGCCGGCCCAGATCTGACCGATCGGATTCGCGATCCCCTGGCCGGCGATGTCGGGAGCGGATCCATGCACAGGCTCGAACATCGACGGATACCGGCGCTCGGGGTTCAGATTCGCGCTCGGCGCGATGCCGATCGAGCCGACGGCTCCGGCGATGAGGTCAGAGAGGATGTCGCCGAACAGGTTCGAGGCGACGATCACGTCGAGGCTCCGCGGAGCGCGCACCGCCCGCGCCGCGAGCGCGTCGATGAGCACCGACTCCACCTGCACGCCGGACTCTGACGCGACGACCTCGGCGACGATCTCGTCCCAGAACGGCATCGTGTGGATGATGCCATTCGACTTCGTGGCCGAGACGAGGCGTCCGGAACGGGACTTGGCGACCTCCACGGCATAGCGGGCGATGCGCTCGACGCCGTGGCGCGTGAAGATCGACTGCTGGTGCGCTGCCTCGAAGGGCGTGCCCTGGTAGCTGCGGCCGCCGACCGCCGAGTACTCCCCCTCGACGTTCTCCCGCACGATGACGGTGTMGATCTCGGGGTCGCCGGCGAGCGAGGAACGCACACCGGTGAACGAGCGCACGGGACGCAGGTTGACGTACTGATCGAACTCGCGCCGGATGGGGATGAGCATGCCCCACAGGGTCTCGACATCGGAGACGTCGGGATGACCGACGGCGCCGAGGAAGACTGCATCCGTCTGGGCCATGGTCTCGAGGGCGTCCACCGGCATCATTCGACCGTGGGTGCGGAAGTAGTCGCTGCCCCAGGGCTGGATGCGCCAATCGAGGTGGATGCCGTGGTCGTTCGTCGCGGCGTCGAGCACGTCCATGGCCACCGGCATCACTTCCAGGCCGATACCGTCGCCGGCCAGTACCGAGATCGCGTGCACACTCATGTCGTCCTCCTCGAGTCAATATTGCAGAATGTCAACAATCTACAACAATGCCGAGAATGCTGGCCATTACTCCGGGTCTCATCGTAGTATTGCCCTACAATTGCTGTCGCGGCGTGGATGTCCTCCTGCCCACCGCCGACGGCCGAGACGAAGGAGAACCATGACTCACGCGAACGACTCCGGCACAGCGCTGTGGAGCGCGCAGGCGCACATGCCGTCCGTCCTCGGCCGACAGATCGTCATCGAACGCGGCGAGGGCAACTACGTCTTCACGGCTGACGGGCGACGCCTGTTCGACGGCACCGCCGGACTCTGGCACGCCAACATCGGCCACGGCCGCGCCGAGATGGCCGAGGTCGCGGCCGAGCAGATGAAGAAGCTCGAGACCTACCATGTGTTCGGGCGCTATCTCAACGATCGCGCCGTCGAACTCGCCGAGAAGGTCGCGACACTCGCCCCTGTGGCCGACTCGAAGATCATCCTCAACAGCGGCGGCTCCGACTCCATCGACGTCGCGCTCAAGCTCGCCCGCCGCTACTGGCAGGTGCAGGGCCGACCGGAGAAGACGATGATCCTCAGTCGCGATCTCGCGTATCACGGCCTCCATGCCTACGGCACGAGCGTCGCGGGCCTCGACTTCAACCGCGAGGGGTACGGCAGCGAGTCACTCGTGCCCGAGACGGCGCGATTCGACACCCACGACATCGAGCGCGTGCGTTCCACGGTCGCCGAGATCGGCCCCGACCGCATCGCCGCCATCATCGCCGAGCCGGTGCAGGGCACCGGCGGCGTGATCGCGCCGTCCGCTGGATACCTCGAGGGCCTGCAGCAGCTCGCGGACGAGCACGACATCCTCCTGATCCTCGACGAGGTCATCACCGGGTTCGGTCGCACCGGTCACTGGTTCGCCGCGCAGCGCTATGGCCTGCGTCCGCACATCGTGGCAGTCGCCAAGGGAATCTCCTCCGGCTACTCAGCGGTGGGCGGCATCATCGTCGCCCCCGAGGTGTGGGAGCCGTTCTACCGCACCGGTGCGCCGATCTACCGCCACGGTACGACCTATTCGGGGCACGCGACGTCGGCTGCTCTGGCACTCAAGAACATCGAGATCATCGAGCGCGAGGGGCTGCTCGCCGACGTGCAGCGCCTCGAAGGCGTGCTCTCGGCCGAGTTCGCGACCCTGGGCGCGGATCCGCGCATCGAGGAGACCCGCGTGGCCGGTCTGTTGGGCGGCCTTCAGCTGCGGCCGGAGTTCTCGGCGGAACAGGTCACCGACCGCATGGTCGACGACGGCTGGATCGCGCGCCCGCTGCGGGGGAACGTCGTACAGATCAGCCCGCCTTTCACCACCACCGACGACGAGCTGCGCGGCATCGTGGCAGCCACCGTCACCGCGCTCGATGCCGTCGAAGCGGCTGCTCCGGCGCGGGAGTCGGTCCGATGATCGTGCGCGAGATCGTGCGCGATGTCGAGTCGCCGCTGTCCGAGAGCGCGGATGCCGCGGTCGCCAGCATCACGCTGGATCGTCAGGGCAGCGCGACCAACGCGATCTTCGAGGTACGCGACCCCGCCAGCGAGCGTGTCATCGCGACGCCACCCGACCACTCGGTCGACGACGGACTGGCCGCGCTCGCGCGAGCCGACCGCGCCGGCAGGGCCTGGGCTCGCGAAACGGCGCGGCGCCGCTCGGACGTGCTGCACCACGCCTACGACCTGCTCATCGAGCAGAAGGACCGACTGGCCCGCATCATCACTCGCGAGATGGGCAAACCGCTCGCCGAGGCCTACGGCGAGGTGCAGTACGCCTCGGACTATGTGCGCTGGTACGCCGAGGAGGCGCTGCGCCCCGCCGGCAACTTCCGCGAGAACCCTGTGGGCGGCTCGACCATCCTCACCAGCCGCGCCCCCATCGGCACGGCGCTGCTGATCACGCCGTGGAACTTCCCGATGGCGATGGCGACGCGCAAGATCGCTCCGGCGATCGCGGTCGGCTGTGGCGCGGTCGTCAAACCGGCCGAGCTGACCCCGCTGACAACGCTCGCCGTGGCCGAGATCTTCGTGCGCGCGGGGGTACCGGAAGACCTCATCCAGATCGTCACGACCACCCGCGCCGCAGACCTCAGCTCTGCGCTCATGGCAGATCCCCGCATCCGCAAGGTGTCTTTCACCGGCTCGACAGGCGTGGGCAGCATCCTGCTCGGGCAGGCAGCGCAGCACGTCATCAAGACGTCGATGGAGCTCGGCGGAAACGCACCGCTGCTCGTGTTCGACGACGCCGACCTCGAACGCGCGGTCGAGGGCGCCGTCGTCGCGAAACTGCGCAACGGCGGCCAGTCGTGCGTCGCGGCCAACCGCATCCTCGTGCAGTCCGGCATCGCCGACGCATTCGTCGAGGGCTTCACCGAGCGGATGAGCCGGGTCGTGCTCGGCAACGGTCTCGGCGAGGGCGTCACGCTCGGGCCGGTGATCGACGACCGCGCCGTGCGCAAGTTCTCCTCCCTCGTGGACGATGCCGTCGCGCACGGTGCCGAGCTGCGCCTCGGCGGCTCCGCCCCAGACGGCGCGGGCCACTTCTTCGAGGCGACGGTGCTCGACCGCGTGCCCGAGGCCTCCGAGATCGCGCTGACCGAGATCTTCGGGCCGATCGCCGCGATCTCCCGCTTCGACACCGAGGCAGAAGCCCTGGAACGGGCGAACAGCACGCCGTTCGGCCTCGCTAGCTACGTGTTCACAGAGAACATCGACCGGGCGTTCGACGTCGCGGATCGCCTCGACGCGGGCATGGTCGGCATCAACCAGGGCATCGTCTCGAACGTCGCAGCACCCTTCGGCGGCGTCAAGGCATCGGGCCTCGGCCGCGAGGGCAGCGGCGAAGGCCTCGAGGAATACCAGGAGATCCGCTTCTACAACCTCGCCAGACGGGCGCGGTAGCCGTCAGGACTGCTGCAGGATCTGTCGGATGCGCTCGTGGTTCTCCCGCAGGTGATCCAGGAGCGCGATGCGTGCAGCATCCACGTCTTCGGCGACGGCCGTGTCGAGCAGCAGGCGATGCTGCGCGATGACGGCGTCGTCGGCGTGAGCCGGCTCGTCGTCGGCGTGCGACTGGATGAGCAGGTAGTACCCCATCTCGGTGGCCACCTGCCGGAAGAAGGCACTGATCCTGGCACTGCCGAGCCGGGCGACGAGCGTGGAGTGGAAGGCCATGTCGGCGGCGACGATGTCGCGCGGCTGGCCGTCGCGCGCCGCGGCGACCAGATCGTCGAACGCATGCTCGAGATCGGCGACCTGCTCCGGTGACGGCGGGGTCATGACCGCGAGTGTCTCGAGATGCACGCGCGTGCGGTACAGATCGTCGAGCTCGTCGATGGTGGGGGTCGCGACGACGGCCCCGCGGTGCATCTCGTAGTGCACCAGACGTCCCTGCTCGAGCAGCCGGATCCCCTCTCGCACCGAGTTGCGCGAGAGACCGAGGCTCTGCGACAGAGCGCTCTCGCGCAGCCGTTCGCCCGGTCGCAGGGTGCCGTCGAGGACAAGGGCGGTGAGCAGGTCAGCGACCTGCTCCGCGGCGCTCGTGCGCTGCAGACTCAAGGCGGCGAGCGCGCTGCCCTCGGCAGCTCCGGGTCGCGCATCCTGTCCAGTGCTCACCGCTGCACGGTACCACCAGTGTGACGTCTGTTTCGGAAGCATCTTGCTTACTTGCGCATGTGCGCAAATAATGAAGTATGTTCACCGCGCTCCGCCACCGGGCCTTCCGAGGCCTCTTCGCCGCACACATCGTCGCGCTGCTGGGAACCGGCCTCTCCACGATCGCGATCGGCTTCCTCGTGGTCGATGTCGCAGGCGGAGACGCCGCAGCGGTCCTGGGCACGCTCCTCGCGATCAAGATGTTCACGTTCCTGCTGGTCGGGCCGCTCGCTCCCGCGATCGCCCGCCGCATCGGCACCAAGCGACTCCTCGTGCTCACCGACATCACGAGGGTCCTGATCGCCGTGAGCCTCCCCTTCGTCGACGACATCGCGGTCGCCTACGTGCTGATCTTCCTGCTCCAGGGATCGTCGGCGCTCTTCACCCCGACCTTCCAGGCGACGATCCCGAGGGTCGTCACCGACGAGCGCGAGTACACCGGAGCCCTCGCCCTCAGCCGCCTCGCCTACGACCTCGAGGCGCTGGTCTCGCCCTCGATCGCTGCCGCGATCCTCGTGTTCGCGCCGTCGGCGATTCTCTTCCTCGGAACCGGTGCCGGGTTCCTCGGTTCCGCTCTTCTCATCCTGTCCGTCGCACTTCCGAACGCCGCACCGGTGGAAGGAGGCTCGGTGCGCACGGAGATCACCCGAGGGACACGCCTGATGGTGACCGTCGCCCCACTGCGCGGCGTGCTGACGCTGCACCTCGCCCTCGCTGCGGTCGGTGCCATCGCGATGGTCCTGACGGTGCCGCTCGTCGTCGGCGAACTGGACGGAACCGACGCACAGGCCGCAGGCCTTCTCGCAGCCTTCGGGGCCGGGTCGCTGGCGTCCGCGGCCCTCATGCCCAGCATCCTGAAAAGCATCCCGCCTCGGTCCTACATGCTGACCGGGATGCTCGTCTTCGCTACCGCGATGCTGTTCGTGTGGCCGGTCCTCGCCGCGGAGCCTGGCCAGACGGCGCTCCCCTGGCTCTCCGTGATCTGGTTCTTCTCCGGAGCGGGGAACTCGGCGGTGCTGGCTCCGATGGGACGGGTCTACCGCGATTCGGTGCCGGATCAGGATCTCCCGCATGTGTTCGCAGCGCAGTTCTCGCTGGCACACGGCTGGTGGCTGCTGAGCTATCCGATCGCCGGATGGGGTGCGACGATCCTCGGATTCGGACCGATCACGATGATCCTCGCCGTCACCGCCCTCCTGACGCTGCTGCTCGCCATGTGCCTCTGGAGACCCGTTTCCGAGGCGGTGGGGTCTTCATCGGGCACAATGGAGACACGAGGAGAGGGTGACCATGGGTAAGCCCAGCACGACGCCGGCGGAGCGGCAGCCCACCGAAGCCGAGATCGACCGCGCGGCATCCGTCCTTCACCTGCTCTCTGACCGCACCCGGCTCCGCATCATCTCGCTGCTCCGCGCCGACACGGAGCTGGCCGTCGGCGAGATCGCGACGCGACTCGACCGGCCGTTGCCCGCAGTCTCCCAGCACCTTGCAAAGCTGAAGAGCGGCAACCTCGTCACTGCCAGACGAGACGGCACCTCCATCCGGTATCGAGTGGTCGGCGAGCATGTCTCCCTCCTGGTGGAGAACCTGTTGCAGCACGCGGAACACGAGCTTTTCGCCGACCCGCCGCATCATCGCTGAGCGCGATCAGGCCGGCCCGCCCGAAGGCGTCTCGCCCACGCGCGCCAGGGGCCCCCGGAGCTGATTCCTCTCGCCGGCCGACGAAGGGCTGACCGGGCCTGAGAAAGAGCGAGCGGACCTACGGCGTCCGCACCGACGACCGCCCGGGCGCCGCCTCGCGGACGCGGAACCACATGGTGAGCTCCATCAGCGCCCGGCCGATCATGTCGTGGTCGCCGATGCGGAGGTCGTCGAAGGAGTCTCGGTAGCCGGCGAGCATCTCCGGCTCGGCAGCGACCAGCGGTCGGTACCCCATAGTCCACTGATCGAAGCGTCGCTCGTGCAGCGGCTCTTCGAGGAGCACGCGGACGTCGTTGTGACGCGGGTCCCCTGCGATGTCGGCCATGAGCGCCTCGACGTCGGCGCGCGCGCCTTCGAGGATCTGGATGAACTCGCGCTCGCGGTAGAGCAGCATCCCGGTGATGTTCCGCTCGGCGTTCCTCGCGCGGCTCACGGCGAGGAGGGCAGCCAGCTCGTCGTCGTCGAAGGGGCGGGTCGCGGTGCTGCTGTAGACGAGCGAGACGAGCGAGCTGTGCGGGGCCATCAGAGGATCACTCCCGGGGTCTCGACCTCGCCGGCGGGAACGGTCACCGCGCCGATCTCCGTCACCGCGGCCATCGCGCGGTGGTGGTCGGGGAAGTCGCCGACGGCGCGCGACGCCGCGTCGAACGCCCGCCATGCCCCGTCATCCTGCCGGTCGACGTACCCGAGGAAGGATCCGTCCTGACTGCCGACGTAGAAGCCGTCGGCCACGCTCGCCCACAGGGGGCGAGAGGTGGCCCGCTCAGGATCGCTCATACCTTCAGCGTACCTGCGCCCGCACCCTCCGGCTCGGATCATCCCGCAGACGGATGCCGATACCTCCGCCGCCCGATGCCGGACCGTCGCCGGGTGGCGATGCTGAGGAGATGAACACACGGACCACCCTCTTCGTCCCCGCTCTGATCGCCGTGGGCCTGCTGTCCCTGACCGGATGCTCCGCCGTCGACAGCATCGTCCACAAGCAGTCCACGTCGAGGTTCGACGACGTCGAGGCGTTCCGCGCCGGCGCCGACCTCGATGCGAGCTGGGTGCCCGCCGATGCCACCGCGATCACCGAACGCACGTCCACCATCGAGAAGGCGCCGGACGCCGTCATCCTGCTCACGAGCTCGTCATCGCTGTCCGACGAGTGCACAGAGGTCGAGCGTTCTTCCGCCCCCTCGTGGGTCCTGGACGATGCACCTGACCCCTACAAGGCGAAGACGGTCTTCGTCTGCGGCGACTGGGGCGTGATTCCCACGGACGACGGCTGGTTCGGCTGGACCCCGAACTCGGATGAGGAGCGCGCCTCCGCCGCGGGATGAGTCGTGCAGAAACCTTGGCAATCATCAGCGATTTCCAGGGCTTCGGTGCGTACAATTGCACTATGGGACCTGAATCACCTGTTGTGCCTGGGGCGCAACACAACCTCGGCGCCGAGGAGCTCTTCCGCCGGCTCGCCACCTCGATCGCCGACGGCACGTATGCACCGGGCGCGAAGCTGAGCGACAAGGCGATCGCCGAGGACCTCGGCGTGACGCGCACCCCTGTTCGCGAGGCCGTCCAGCGCCTCGCGCGCGCGGGACTCATGGAGGTGCACGCGAATCGCTATTCGATGGTCACCGACATCACCGACGAGCGCTCGCGCATCACTCGCGAGTTCGCCGCGTCGCAGGGTGGCGAGATCATCCGCGAAGCCGCGCTCGCGCTCTCCGAGCAGGACCTCGTCATCGCCTGCGAGCTGATCCACGACGCGATCGAGTCCGTCGAGTCCGGAAAGGGCTGGATCGAGACGCACGTCGAGCTGTTCGAGTTCCTCACCGACCGCGCGCTCAATGACCTCTACCGGCTGATGCTGAGCGACTTCTGGTACCTGGTCTTCCGCGACCTCTACCTCGGCGAGCCCAGGGTGAACACGAGGGAGTCGCTCGAGGAGCTCGAGTCGGCGATGCGGGCCCGCAGCGCGAACGCCGGCGTGCGCGCCGTGCAGCAGATGCTCCGACTCAAGTAGCCGATCGCCGCGGAAGATCGCCGCTGCGGAAGATCGTCGCCGCGGAAGAGATTGGTTCCGGTCCTCCCGCGCCCGAACGGGGAGGACCGGAGCAGTCGATGAGAAGGTCCGCATGCGCACCCACCCCCGATGGGCGCTCGAGACCGAGAGAAATCGAGGGCACCGTCTGGTTCGACCGACGCAGAGCGGCAGAGCCGGCTCGTCGTGGTATCAGCGTAAGACGGAAGGCTCGCGGACACTCATTTTCGTCCGTCCGTTGACGCGGGGTGACAGTGACTGCTATGCGCGGGAGAAGCGGTCGTGGCGGCAACCGGATCGCACCACGGTTACGCTCGGAGAATGATCGAGACGCTCACCGGATTCGCCGTCGTGGGGGTCGCGATCGCGCTGGGCTGGGTGCTCGGCCGCATCGACCTCCTGGGCCCGCACGCCCGGCACGTGCTGGGCCGGCTCATCTTCTTCGTGCTGTCACCGTTCCTGCTCTTCACGGTGCTCGCGCACGCGGACGCGAAGATGCTCTTCTCCTCGCTGCTGCCGGTGTCCGCCATCGCCGCGGTCACCATCATCGCGATCTACACGCTGGTCGCACGACTGTGGTGGAAGCGTCCCGTCGGCGAGACGCTGATCGGCGCTCTGTCTGCGGGCCAGGTGAACTCGAACAACATCGGCATCCCCCTCTCGCTCTACCTGCTGGGCAGCGCCGCGTACCCCGCGCCGGTCGTGCTCATGCAGCTGCTGGTGTTCACCCCGATCTCGCTGACGATCCTCGATGCGGTGACGAGCGACCGGGTCTCGCTGCGCAAGACCCTCGTGCGCACGGCGACGAACCCGATCATCATCGGCTCGATCCTCGGCACGCTCGTCTCCGTGCTCGATCTCACCATCCCGCCGATCGTGATGCAGCCCGCACAGCTGATCGCCGATGCCGCAGTGCCCGTTCTGCTCATCAGCTATGGCATCTCACTGCACGGCCAGCGGGTGCTCGGCTCCCCGGGCCATCGACGGGACATCATCCTCGCGACCGTGCTGAAGCTCCTCGCGATGCCGGTGATCGCGTGGGTCGTGGCCGAGTTCGTCTTCGGACTCTCGTCGTCCGAGGTGTTGATCGTGGTGATCCTCGCAGCACTGCCGACCGCGCAGAACGTCTTCAACTATTCACAGCGGTACGACATCGGCGAGACGATCTCGCGCGACACCGTCTTCCTCACGACGCTCGGGTGCCTGCCGGTGCTGATCGGCATCATGCTCCTGCTGGGCTGACTCCTGCGCGGCCGACTCCTGCGGCGATCGGGTCGGTGCGCGCGACGCGAGCGTCCGACAGCAGCAGAGGGAGGTCGCGCATCACGACGACGCTGTCGAACACGGCAGCCCCCTCGGGCAGCGCGTCGAAGAACGACGACCGTAGGCGATGCAGTCGTGCCGCCTCGACCCTCCACCGGTCAGACGCGAGCGCGACCGGTTCGACTCGCTGCCCGTCCCTCGCCAGCGACCAGCCCACCCGGCCGGAGCGGTAGAACTCGGACGCGGCCTCGATCGACGGGAAGAGCGTGCTCGACCACTCCCCTCCCACCTCGACGTCGGCATCGAGGCTGTGGGCGCCCGCTGCCATCGTGAGGGCGACGCGATCCTCCGATTCCGCGATCCGGAATCGCGCCCTGCGATGCACTCCGGGGAACAGGCGTCCGCCGAACAGCACGGGATGCCACGCCGAACTGTGGCGCTCGAAGATGAACACCCCGCTCTCGACTCCGTCGGGCCCGTCCCACTCGACGGCGATCCGATGGGCGGCGTTCTCAGACCGGAGGCCGATCCGACGCCGGACCCAGCGGGGACGGATGTCCTCGAGACCCAGGACGCAGACCCCGGCGACCGCGGAACCGTCGACGAGCTGCGGACGGAATCCGTCCGGGAGCAGCGCTGCGGCCACCGCCGGGTCGACGCGATAGCTGATCAGAAGTCGACGACGAAGCTGCGCGCGGACATCGCGGATGATCCTCATGATGCGAACATAGCACTGTAGCTAAAGTCCTCCAAGCGTCGATCGGCGGGCGCTCTAGGGTTGTCCCGTGGACAATCCGCTCATCTTCATCGCCGTGATCGTCGCACTGCTCGTGCTCGCGGTGCTGCTGCCGCGATGGGTGCGGGGCTCCGCGGGCGCGGCCGGACGGAGGGCCGAGCGCAGACTCGCCGACACGCAGCTCGCGCCGATCCTCGACGAGCTCGCCACGACCGTCGTCCTGCTCGCACCGGAGCCCACAGTGCGGGAGATCGTCGACGGCCTCGTCGTGCAGCAGCCGCGACGCTTCGCGATGCTCGACGGCGGCCGCTACGGCATCCGCTTCGTGGAGCCGGATGATGCGGTCATCCGGCTCGTCGCCGATGCCGAGGGGACGAGCATGCAGGTCGAAGGGTTCCGGGAGCACCTGGGCCGGCCCAACACCGCGGAGGCCTGGGCCGACCTGCGCACCCGTGCGGCGTCGGCGGCGGAGGCCAGGGGCATCGACGCGCATCCCGGACCGCCACTGCCCCACCGGCGGGGAGACGACGGATCGTGGGTCCGGTCCGACGGGAGCGAGTGAGTCGCCGGACTCGATGCCCTGTGCATCTCACAGCCGTCGCAACTAGGCTGTGGTACTGCCGACGGCGCTCTGCGCCGTGCTGCAGTCGGACTGCGACGGCACCTCTTCTCATCACAGATCCCGTGCCTGTGACCTGCGCCGGAAAGGCTGATCAATGAGTGAATCCCCCGACAACAACCGGACTCCCGACTTCTTCGACAAGCTGATCGAGGAGAACCCCCGCGAGCAGTCCGGGTTCACCGCGTCGTTCCGCGGCTACGACAAGGCGGAGGTCGACTCCGCTCTCAGCACCCTGCGCAACCAGCTGCAGCAGGCGAAGGCCGATCTCGCCGCCGCCGAGGCACGTCACGAAGACGACGTCGAGTCGCTCCGCGAGAAGGAGCGGATCGCGCGTGAGGACCTGGAGGCCGAGCTCCTCACCGCGAAGGCCAAGGCCGCCGAGACCGAGCAGCAGGTCGCGACATTGACCAACGAGCTCGTCGACACCCCGCGTGCCGATGGGCAGGAGGCCCCCTCGCGCGAGCAGTTCGAAGCCATTCTGCGGGTCGCGGAGGAGCAGGCCAACGTGCTCATCCAGAACGCGGCCGTGCAGGCGGATCGCCTCATGGCCGCAGCCCGCGAAGAGGTGACCACTCAGCGCGCGGATGCCGACGCCGACGTCGAGCGCATCATCGCGCAGGCGCAGCACGACGCGGATCAGGTGCGCCTGAAGATCGACACCGAGTACACCGCCCACGAGGCGACGATCGAGCGCGAGGCGGCGCACGCGGCCGAGAAGGTGCACCAGGCGACGCAGGAGGCCACCGCGATCCGCACCGAGGCGGAGAAGGGCGCTGCGGCTCTGCGCTCGCTCGTCACCCGCGAGACCACGCAGCTGCGCGCGGATGCCGAGCGCGAGGTGCGGGAGATGAACGCCCGCGTGCTGGAGTTCGAGGAGACGCTCACCCGCCGCCAGGACGACGCGCAGCAGGAGTTCCTGGTGCTGCACAACCAGGCCGTCGCCCACGCCGAGCGCATCACCACCGACGCCAACGAGCAGGTCGCGGCATCGCTGGAGCACGCGCAGCGCATCTCCGGCAAGGCCGACGACTACGAGCGTCTGATGCGCGCACAGGCGCAGACGATCGAAGCCGACGCACAGGTGCGGGCACGCGACACGCTCGACCGCGCCAGGGTGAAGTCGCAGAAGATCGTCGACTCCGTCACGAGCCACACCTCGTCGGTGCTGCGCGACGCCGAGGACCACGCCCGCCAGCTGCGCTGGCAGCAGCAGCAGCTCGCCAGCTTCATGGCCGAGGTGCGCGAGCTGATCCGCCCCGACGGCATCTTCAGCGACGAGGCCGGCAAGACCGCGGCGTCCTCGACAGCCGCGACGAGCGGTGCCGGCGAGGTTCTGGCGGCCGACGACGACGCCCTCGATGCGGAGCTGATCGACGACGGCGATGTCGAGGCCGACGACGCGCCCGTCTCGGAGTTCCGCGGGGACGAGGCTCTCGACGACGAGTACCTCGACGACGAGGCCGAGACCATCGACGGGAAGATCACGATCGAGGTCGTCGAGGCCGACGACACGGCTCGCTGAGCCCGCTCCGCCGACACCTTCGGGGCGCACGCGGATGATCCGCGTGCGCCCCGCGTCGTGATCCCGGCATCCCCCGATCGGTGGATGCCGGGCTCCGCCGCTCCACGGCTACCGCTCGGCGGCGCCGACGGCCACGCTGGAGTCATGACAGACAGCGTGATCGAGGTCCGCGACCTCCGCAAGGAGTACGGCGGCCATGCCGCCGTCGACGGCATCAGCTTCGACATCCGCCGCGGTGAGACGTTCGCGCTGCTCGGCCCCAACGGCGCGGGCAAGTCGACGACCATCGAGATCCTCGAGGGATACCGGCACCGCTCCTCCGGCGACGTGCGGGTGCTCGGCGTGGATCCGCAACGGGGAGGGCTGGACTGGAAGGCGCGCCTCGGCATCGTCCTGCAGTCCACCGGCGAGGCGGGGTCCTTCACCGTCCGTGAGCTGCTCACCGAGTTCGCGGGCTACTACCCCGCTCCGCGCGAGGTCGACGAGGTGATCGCGGCCGTCGGGCTCGAGCAGAAGCAGCGCACGCGCGCGAGCAGACTCTCGGGCGGGCAGCAGCGACGTCTCGACGTGGCCCTGGGGATCATCGGGCACCCCGAGCTGCTGTTCCTCGACGAGCCGACGACGGGATTCGACCCCGAGGCGCGACGGCAGTTCTGGGGGCTCATCCGAACGCTCAAGGCCGAGGGCACCAGCATCCTACTCACCACCCACTATCTCGACGAGGCGGCGCAGCTCGGCGACCGCGCCGCCGTCATCGTGGGCGGTCGCATCGCCGCGATCGGAGCCATCGACGAGATCGGCGGCGAGGACGCCCGCACCCCGATGGTCCGCTGGATCGACTCGACCGGCACACGCCGGGAGGAGCGCACATCATCCCCCGGGGCTCTGGTCGCCGAACTTCAGCGCACGCACGGCGAGCCGGATGCGCTCGAGATCGTCCGACCGACGCTCGAGGACATCTACCTCGATCTCATCCGCCGGCACGATGCCGCAGCCGCATCCCTTTCCGTCACATCCGCATCCGCCACCGCAGAGGAGCCCGCATGACCGCCGTGACCGCACCCACGGGATTCACCGCCGCCCGCACGGTGCGGCTCGGCGTCCGGCGCATCGGCTTCGAGCTGCGCCAGTACTTCCGCGCCGGCGACCAGGTGTTCTTCACCTTCCTCTTCCCCACGGTGATGTACCTGATCTTCGCCACCATCTTCACCGGTGATGTGGGCCAGGGCGCCGACAGCGTCAGCATGGCCACCTACTACCTGCCAGGGCTGGTCGCCGGCGGCATCTTCCTCTCCGGCGTGCAGGGGCTGTCGATCGAGATCGCGGTCGAGAAGAGCGATGGCACGCTCAAGCGCCTCGGCAGCACACCGATCTCCCCCGCCACGTACTTCATCGGCAAGATCGGCGAGGTCTTCGTGACCGCGATCCTGCAGATCGCGCTGCTCCTGACCGTCGCGGTGGTGCTCTACGGGGTGCAGCTGCCCGCCGATGCCGAGT
This sequence comes from Microbacterium sp. Root553, assembly GCF_001426995.1. NCBI lineage: Bacteria > Bacillati > Actinomycetota > Actinomycetes > Micrococcales > Microbacteriaceae > Microbacterium > Microbacterium sp. Root553. The sequence continues at coordinate 570,381 of NZ_LMFY01000001.1, forward strand.
CGTGGGGGCGCTTCGCATGGGTCTTCGCGCTCGGCCTCCTCGCGTGCGCCCTCCTCGGGATCGCCCTCTCGTCCGTCCCCCGATCCGGCAAGACGGCATCGGCCGTCGTCATCCCGGTCGTGCTGCTCCTGCAGTTCATCTCGGGCGTGTACATCGCCTTCACCACGCTGCCGGAGTGGCTGCAGAACGTGGCGTCGGTGTTCCCGCTCAAATGGATCGCGCAGGGCATGCGCGCGGCGATCCTGCCGGAGTCCTTCGGAGCGGCGGAGCCGAACGGGAGCTGGGAGCTCGGGCTCGTGGCGATCGCGCTCGCGCTGTGGCTCGTCGTCGGGGTGGTCCTGAGCCGCGCGACGTTCCGCTGGATCCGACGAAACGGATGACGCACGCGACGGCGCCGGGGATCCGCACGTTCGCAGGGGTGGGAGAGTGGAGGACATGAGCCTCACCATCCGCCGCGAGCGCCTCGGATGGGATCTCGCCGCCACTGCGCTGCTCATCGCGGTCGTCGCGCTCATCTTCGCCGACGGCGAGAGCTTCGCGGGATCCCGCTGGATGCTGATCGGCGTCGCCCTCGCGGTCTACCTGCTCTACGCGCTCGGCGCTCGACCCTACGTCGGCATCCACGAGGGGGTCGACGATCCCTCCCCTCTGGCCTCCGCGTTCCTGCAGATCGGGCTGGTCGCCGTGCTGGCCGCGGGTACCGCGATCGAGCCGAGCATGCTCCTGCTGCAGACGCTCGTGCTGCCGCTCATCTGGATGACGTCGCGCTCGACCATGCAGGCCGTGCTCGTCACCATCGGCAACGGCATCGTCCTCGCACTCGCCTATGCGTACGCCGGCGACTTCTCTGCGGATGCCGTGAGCGCCGGCGTCGTGACCACCGCACTCTCCGCCGCGTTCAGCCTGGCGCTGGGCCTGTGGATCACCCGCATCGCGCAGTGGGGCGTGCAGCGGCAGACCCTGCTGACCGAGCTCACCGCCGCACAGGCGGGTCTCGAGACCGCCAGCCGGGAGGCCGGGGCGCTCGAGGAGCGTGCCCGCCTCGCCCGCGATGTGCACGACACGATCGCGCAGAGCCTGACGAGCATCGTGATGCTCGCGGAGCGCGCCCGTGTCGACGGCTCGCCCGCGGCGCTCGAGCTGATCGAGGGCGCGGCGCGCGAGGCGCTGCTGGAGGCCAGGACGCTCGTCGCGGTGGCCTCCCCCGCCCCGTCCGCCGATTCTCTGGGAGATGCCCTCCAGCGTCTGGGCGACCGCTTCACCCGCGAGACCGGGGTGCGGGTCGACGTCGCGGTATCGGATGCCGTGCTGGCGCGGGAGATCCAGGTCGTTCTGCTCCGTTGCGCCCAGGAGGGACTCGCCAACGTGCGCAAGCACTCCGGGGCGACTTCCGCGCGCGTGAGTCTGACCGTCGGAGACGCCGCCGAGCTCACCGTCGGCGACGACGGCCGCGGCCTGGGCGGGGTGACCATCGACGACGACCGAGGATTCGGGCTCGCCGGCATGCGCGACCGGGTCGCCCTCGTCGGCGGCACGCTCACCGTGCAGGACGCCCGCGACGACAGCGGGGGCGCCACGGGCACCCGCCTCGCCGTCCGCATCCCCCTGCATCCGAACGAGGAGGCCGCATGATCCGTGTCATCGTCGCCGACGACCATCCCATCGTGCGCTCCGGGATCGTCGGACTCATAGACCTCGATCCCTCTCTCGAGGTGGTCGGACAGGCGGCGAGCGGCCCGGAGGCCGTGGAGCTCTCCGCGCGACTGCATCCCGACGTCGTGCTCATGGATCTGCGCATGCCGGGCGGATCCGGCATCGAGGCCACCGCGCGCCTCGCGGCCGAGCAGCCGACCGTGCGTGTGCTCGTGCTGACCACCTACGAGAGCGACGACGACATCATCGGCGCGATCGAGGCGGGTGCCGGCGGCTACCTGCTCAAAGCCGCACCGCACGAGGAGATCCTCGCCGGCATCCGTGCGGTCGCCGAGGGGCACACCGTCCTCGCACCCCGCATCGCGACGACTCTCGTGTCGCGCATGCGCAGCGATCGTCCGAGCAGGCCACCGCTGAGCCCCCGTGAGCGCGAGGTGCTGCGCCTCGTCGCGGCCGGCCGGAGCAACCCCGAGATCGCCCGCGAACTGTTCATCGGCGAGGCGACCGTCAAGACGCATCTGCTCCACGTCTTCGAGAAGCTCGAGGTCTCGGATCGCACGCGCGCCGTGACCCTCGCCCTGGAACTCGGCCTGCTCTAGACGCCGCACACGCGAAAGGCCCCATCCGGGAGGATGGGGCCTTTCGATCCGACCGCACTGCGGCCGTGGCGATCAGGCGCGGCCGAATTGCGCGACCGCAGGGCAGTCGAACGGATCAGCACCGGCGGCGAGGCCGACGCGGTTCAGGTACTGGATGACGATCGCGTACGACCGGCCGAGGCTCGTCTCCGTGTACGGAACGTCGTTCGCGGCGCAGTAGTCACGGACGATCTCGCGAGCCTTCGACAGGTGCGGGCGCGGCATGTTGGGGAAGAGGTGGTGCTCGACCTGGTAGTTCAGGCCGCCCATGAGCCAGGTCGCCCACCATCCGCCGCGGATGTTGCGGGAGGTGCGCACCTGCTTCGAGAAGAAGTCGAGGCGGGCGCTCGGGTCGATGATCGGCATGCCCTTGTGGTTCGGCGCGAACGACGCTCCCATGTACACGCCGAAGACGGCGAGCTGCACGCCCATGAAGGCGAACGCCATGCCGAGCGGGAGCATCAGGAACACGGGGACGAGCACGACCGCGAAGCGGAGCGCGATGAGGCCGAGCTCGATCCAGCGACCCTTGGCCTTCTTGCTGGTGACCAGGTGCTTGACGCCCAGGTAGTGCAGGTTGAGTCCCTCGAGCGTGAGCAGCGGAAAGAACAGCCACCCCTGCTTGCGGGTGATCAGACGGACCAGGCCACGGGACTTCGCGGCATCGGTCTCGAGGAACGAGACCGTGTCGACCTCGATGTCGGGGTCTTTGCCCACCTGGTTCGGGTTGCCGTGGTGCTTGGTGTGCTTCGAGTCCCACCAGGAATAGCTGATGCCGACGACTCCGGCGGCGAGGATGCGGGCGAGACGGAAGTTCGCCGGGCCCGAGGAGAGGATCTGCCGGTGCGCGGCCTCGTGTGCGAGGAAGGCGACCTGCGTGAGGATGATGCCGAGCGCGCCGGCCATCAGGAGCTGGAGCCAGCTGTCGCCGAGGAGGATGAAACCCGTCACCACGCCGCCGAGAGCGACGGCGAGGCCGGCTCCGACGAAGATGTAGAACCAGCCGGCCCGCCGCAGCAGTCCGGTTTCTTTGACGACCTGCGACACCTGCTTGTAGGCCTGTGCCATCGGGGGGAACTCTGCGTTGCCGGAGTACGTCTGACGTACGGGTCCGAGCTGGCCTGCGGTCTTTTCGACCTGCGAAATGGAGATGTTGCTCTCCTGTCGATTGGAGCCCTTGGGCTGTGAAAGCCCAAGGCGGATCGCCCAACGCTTACCTCAGGCTAGCCCGCACCCCATGCGCCTTGGGGAATACTTCGGCATCCCCGGAATATTCACAGAACCCGGAGGGGAACCGGTCAGGTTCGCCCGTTCCAGGCTCAGGCGCGGGCGCGGCGCGGACGGCGCCGGAGGGCGCGAGGAAGCGACACGGTGAAACTCCACGGGCGGACTTCGACGGGGATCTGCCCATCGAGAGCATCGCGCGCGTCATCGAGCGACACGAACGAGCCGAGGTCGATGCCGCGGTTGTCGCGAGCGAGGTACGCGGTGCCGTCGAACTCGACGAAGCCGGCGAACTCACCGGCGCGGGTCGCGACGTGGACGTCGGTGTCGGCCTGCTTCCAGGTCAAGGGATCGGAGGGCGGAAAGGTGGTCATGGTCATGCTGGTACTCATTGCTGTGCGGCGGGCGCGCGATGTCGCGACCCGCAAGATGTGAGATCGTGGGCGGATGCCGAGCGCATCGATGCGCGTGGTCCGTGATGGCCCTGATCAGTGGCTGCGCGGTGGCCGAGAGGGCGGCCAGAACACACGAAGCTCGTCAAGCCTAGCAGAGTCGACATCCGGCCGCGACGGCGCAGTCCTCGGGAGCCGGGCGATGAGGATCGCGACCCCGTGCGAGCAGTGCGATCAACCGGTCGGCGGCGTGCCGCCGCCTGGACCTCCGCCGCCGCCGGGCCCGCCGTCGCCGCCAGAGGGGGCGGAGCCTGCGGTCGGAGTGGTCGTGGTGTCGAGGCCGACCACGAGGGTCGTCGCGTAACCGCGGGTCACGTCCCCTGTGATGGTGGGCAGCTGGATGGCGGCGGAGTCGTCGCCGAAGACGTTGTCGCCGGCGAGGCTCGTCTGCGACAGGTTCCGCGAGGAGCCGTCGTAGCGGGAGTCCGCATACACGGCACTGCAGGCGTCTTCCGGCAGGGCCAGCTGCGAGGTCGCGATCGCGGAGGTCGAGTCGCTGATCGAATCGACATCCGGATAGACCTCGAAATGGATGTGCGGCCACCGGCCGGAGTAGCACCCGGGGAAGATCGACATGAACGAGACCTTCCCCTCGGCGTCCGCGACCTGCACACCGCGCAGGTAGGTGACGTCCTCCAGGCCGGAGGAGTACATCGAGTACTCCCCCTGGGCGGTGCAGTGCCAGGCGTAGACGGCCACGCCCGCGAACGGCACCCCGCCGTTCGCCAGATCGAGCACCTGGAACTCGAAGGTGAGCGGGATGCCCTCGGCCGTGGCCGAGCCGTCGATCGAGGTCGTGATGTCCTGACGCACGATGCCCGACTCCTCGAGCACGTCCGGGCCGTTGGACCCGTCACCCGGGTAAGGGCCGGCGGTCTCGTCGGGGATCTCTCCCGCCGCGGTCGCGGTGCCGGTCGGTGTGCCTGCGTCGGTGCTCGCCGTCGGGTCGCTGCTGCTGGTGCTCGATGTGCCGGTCGCGATGGGGGCGCAGGCGGCCAGGACGAATGCTCCGACGCCGAGACCGGCGAGACCGAGCACTCCGCGGCGGGTCACGAGGGTGCGGATGTCGAAGGCGGCGCCCTGATCGACGACCTCCTCATCCGCCCGGTCGAGCAGGCGCCCTTCATAGGTGGGGCCCTCAGGGGTCTGGACGGGTTCGGGGATGCGGCTCATGATCGTGCTCCTCTCGAGGAGTTCGGGATGTCGATGTACCCACGGTCACGGAGGAGGCGATCAGGAGCCCATGCGTCGTCTATGCGAAAGCTATGGACTCTTGTCGACGGGTGGATGCAGCACGAGCACCGCGACGATCGCGACGAGCACCAGCGCGGTGATCGCCACCGGGATCGGCAGGACCGGATCGAGGAGCACGACCAGCGCGCCGAGCGGGACCACGGTGTTGACCAGGCGGTCGGCGTTGGCGCGGATGGCGACGACCCAGATGCCGAGCAGGAACACGGCGATCGGGATCGTGACGGTGAAGGATGCCGCGATCTCCGACAGGTGACTCTCGCCGGTGAGGACGTCGAGCTCGACCTCGATCCCTGCGGAGAACGCCGCAGCAGCCCCGAACACGACATAGTGCGTGTATCCGTACCGGAGCGAGCTGGCGAAGCCGGTGATCGCGCGGTGATGCGGCGCCCAGAAGTAGATCCACCACAGCGACGCCGTGACCACCAGCGTCAGCACGGAGATGGAGATGAGGGGCACGAGGGATTCCAGCTCGTGGCTGGCGTCGATGATGGCGTTCGCCGAGGCCAGCAGGCTCTCGCCGAGCACGATCAGCGTGAACAGCCCGTAGCGCTCGGTGATGTGATGCGGATGCCACGGCGTCTGCCTGCGGTACTCGGCGAACACGGGCACGCTGACCTCGATCAGAGCGAACGTCACGAAGGCGATCAGTTGGAGCGCTCCCGACGGGATCAGGAGGAAGAGCACCCAGAGCACCTGCACCGCCGCGATGCCGGCCGCGTAGCGTCTCGTCGCCGCGCGGAGCTCACCTGCGCCGCGAGAGGCACGCAGCCACTGCGCGACCATCGCGATGCGCATCACGATGTAGCCGATCACCGGCATGGTGAAGTCGCCGCGCTCGAACGCCGCAGGGATCCCCGCCGCGAAGGCGAGCACACCGCCCATCTGGACGATCGTCGTGAGCCGATAGAGCCAGTCGTCGGTGTCGAACGACGTGGCGAACCAGGTGAAGTTCATCCACGCCCACCACACCGCGAAGAAGACCATCGCGTACGAGGTGATGCCGTGCACGAAATCGCCGTGGCTGAGAGCGTGGTGCAGCTCGGCCGAGGCGATGCTGACGGCGACGACGAAGACGAGATCGAAGAACAGCTCGAGCGAGCTGGCGGTGCGATGCGGCTGCGCAGGGTCGCGGGGCAGCATGCGCTGCAGCCGGAATCGCGGCACGGAGGTGGTGGTCACGCGGTCAGAGTACCGGCGTCACGCGACCCCTCGGAATGACTATCGGAATCTTGGTTCGTCCACTCGCCGGAATTACCTTCCGTTGAACGGAAGGTTCCGCTACAGTGAACGATGTCTGCAGTTCCTGCTGCCAGAACCACCGTGTGGGACGGTGTGGGCAACCCGTGATGTGGGATCACGAGTGCAGCAGGACCCGAGGGGTCGGGTATGCGGACGATGCCATGGACGTGGGGTCCGTGGTCTGGGGAAAATCTGGGGATGATATGGCGCACTGGGGAATTCTGCGTACATTCGTGACGCGCGAGGCACGAGCATGACCTCCGTCGAGGATGCGCTGAGCATCACTCGCACGGGTTCGGTCTTCACACCGGTCGCGGCACCGCGGGCGACGAAGTCGATCATGCAGACCGTCGTCACGCCACGCGTGTCGGCCACGCTCGAGCGACGTCGACAGTGGGAGCGCCGGTACCGGCTGCGACTGCGCATCACGGATGCGAGCGTCATCCTGGTCGCCATGGGAGCCACCGCGGCCGTGCAGCTGCTGACCGGCGTCGTGGGGGAAGAGGCCCTGCGCAACGGTCTGCTGCTGTCGCTGGCGTGGTTCGTCACGCTGTCCGCACTGGGCACCAGGGCGGGCACGATCCTCGGATCGGGTGCGACCGAGTACCGTCGCGTCGCGCACGCCGCAGGCCTGGCCTTCGGCATCATCGCGATCCTCGGCGTCCTCCTGGAGTGGGAAGGACTGCAGCCGCTGTTCTTCGTCGCCCTCCCGGTGGGCACTCTGGGACTGCTGTTCGGACGGTGGAGCTGGCGTCGCTGGCTGCAGCACCGCCGTCTGCGCGGCGAGTACGCGTCGAGGACTCTGGTCGTCGGCGCGACGGACGATGTCGAGTACGTGATCAACTCTCTCCAGAAGGGTGGAGAGAACGGGTACAACGTCGTGGGGACGACGCTGTTCGATCGCGAAGCCGGCACGTTGACGCTCGGGGAGAGCACCTACCCGAGCGTGGGCAACCTGAACACCGTCGCTGGGGCGGCGGTGGAACTCGGGGCGGACACCATCATCGTGGCGAGCCGCCCCGAGGGGGACCCCGAATTCGTCAAGCATCTGAGCTGGCAGCTCGAGGGCACCGCTGCGGAGCTCGTGCTCTCCAGCCGCCTGACCGACGTCGCGGGACCGCGTGTCTCGCTGCGTCAGGTCGACGGACTGCCGCTCATCCAGGTGAAGATCCCGACGTACGAGGGTGGCGTGCACGTGCTCAAGCGTGCGCTCGACATCATCGTCGCCGCTGTCGCGCTGATCCCGATCGCGCTGATCACCCCCGTGCTCGCCGTGCTCGTGAAGCTCGACTCGCCGGGTCCCCTGTTCTTTTCGCAGGAGCGCGTGGGGCGCGACGGCCGGACGTTCAGGATCATGAAGTTCCGCTCGATGAAGACCGACGCCGAGCAGCAGCTCACTGCACTGAAGGAGCAGAACCAGGGCGCCGGGCTGCTGTTCAAGATGAAGGACGACCCTCGCGTGACCCGCGTCGGCCGGATCCTGCGCAAGCTGTCGCTCGACGAGCTGCCGCAGTTCTGGAACGTCCTCATCGGCGACATGAGCGTCGTCGGCCCGCGGCCTCCGCTGCCTTCGGAGGTCACCTCGTACGACGGCACCGTCTTCCGCCGCCTGTACATCAAGCCGGGCATCACCGGACTGTGGCAGGTCTCCGGCCGCAGCGACCTGTCGTGGGATGAGAGCGTCCGCCTCGACCTGCGCTATGTCGAGAACTGGTCGGTCATGAACGACCTCCAGATCATGTGGCGCACGGCCAAGGTCATGGTGCAGCCCAGCGGGGCATACTAGTCACAGAATGCTGTGGGTCCGATTCGCCGGGGAGGCGGAGGAGACCGCGACGCAGCGAAGGGATGCGCGAGCATCCGCAATGAGGGGAAAATCAACGTGCCATCAACCGTGCGGATCCTGGGCACCCACGGCGTGCCCGCCGCCTACGGCGGATTCGAGACCGCGGCCGAGAACGTCGGCCTCTACCTGCGCGATCAGGGTTGGAACGTCATCGTCTACTGTCAGATCCCCGGCGAGGGGCCGACGACCGTCGACGACTGGAACGGCCTGCAGCGGGTGCTGATCCATGAGCCCCGGGAGGGCTGGAAGGGCACGTCTGCCTTCGACCTCACCTCGATCCGCCACGCGATGCGCGAGCACGTCGACGGCGACGTCTGGCTCACCTTCGGCTACAACACCGGCGTGTTCGACATCGTGCCACGGCTCCGCCGCATCCCGAACGTCATCAACATGGACGGCATGGAGTGGACGCGAAAGCGCTGGGGGATCCTCAAGCAGGGCATCCTGCTCGCCAATGAGCGCCTCGCCGGCCTCGTCGGCGACGTGCTGATCGCCGACCATCCCGTCATCGCGACCTATCTGCGCCGTCACTTCGGCCGCCGCCGCGTGCAGACGATCACCTACGGCGCCCATGAGGTCGTCGATGCACCGACCGCCGCCGTCGAGGAACTGGGCCTGACCCCCGACCGATACGGGATGGTCGTGTGCAGGCCGATCCCCGAGAACTCGGTGCTCGAGATCGTCCGGGCATGGTCCTCCGCACGACGCGGCATGCCGCTGGTGATCGTCGGGCCGTACGGCGATGACGACCCGTACCACGTGGCCGTGCGCGAAGCCGCCTCCGACGAGGTGCTGTTCCCCGGGGCGATCTTCGACGCCGAGCGCCTGCAGTCGCTGCGTTTCCACTCCGCCCTGTACCTGCACGGGCACACGGTCGGCGGCACGAATCCCTCGCTCGTCGAGGCGATGGCCGCCGGGAACCCCGTGGTCGCTCACGACAACCCGTACAACACCTGGGTCGCCGGCGAGGACAACGCCTACTTCCGCGGAGCCGACGATCTCGCCGGCCTGCTCGACGAGCTGCTCTCCGACGAGGACAGACGACGTCGCATGGGAGCCGCGAGCCGCGATCGGTTCCGCGCCGAATTCACCTGGGCCAAGATCGGCTCGGAGTACGAGCATTCACTCCGCACCGCGCTCGCGCGGCGCGGACATGCACAGCAGCAGACAGGGGTACACGCATGATCGATGTCGCAGTGGTCGGACTCGGGAAGATGGGGTTGTCTCATCTGTCGATGATCAAGGCGCACCCCGACGTGAATCTGGTGGGGGTGTGCGACGCGACGGGATACCTGCTCGACATCCTGGCGAAGTACACCGGGGTGAAGACCTACAAGGATCTCGACAAGATGCTCGACGAGGCGCGCCCGCAGGCCGTCATCATCGCGACCCCGACGCACCTGCACGCCGGGATGATCCGCAACGCGCTGCAGCGCGGCATCCACGTGTTCTGCGAGAAGCCGCTCGTGATCGATCCCGCCGACAGCATCGAGCTCTCCGCCCTCGCCGAGCAGAAGGGCCTGGTCACCCAGGTCGGGTACCACAACCGCTTCGTCGGGGCGTTCATGGAGGTCAAGCGTCTGCTCGACCTCGACGCGATCGGAACCGTGAACACGGCACTCGCCGAGGCCTACGGCCCCGTCGTCCTCAAGCCGGCCGGGCGCACCTGGCGCAGCGAGCGGGCGACGGGCGGCGGCTGCCTCTACGACTATGCCGCGCACCCCCTCAACCTGCTCACCTGGTACCTCGGGACACCGGAGTCGGTCAGCGGAAGCCAGCTCACCAGCATCTTCTCGGCCCAGATCGACGACGCGGTCGCGAGCACACTGCACTACGCCGACGGCACCGCGCAGATCATCTCGAACTGGTCCGACGAGTCGCAGCGCAAGATGACGACCAAGATCACGCTGTGGGGCACGAACGGGCGCATCTACGCCGACCGCCAGGAGATCCACGTCTACCTGCGCGACACCGCCACGATCCCCGAGGGATACCGGGCCGGCTGGAACGTCCGGTACACCACCGACCTCACCGAGGCCCCGTGGTTCTACCTGCGCGGCGAGGAGTACAGCGCGCAGCTGGACGCCTTCGTGCAGCGCGCTCAGGCCGGCTCGTCTGCCGGCACCAACGACTTCGCCTCCGCGGCGGTCACCGACCGGGTGATCTCCATGATCAGCGAGGACGCGGTGCGCGAGGACTCGCGGCTCACCGCCGAGGCAGCATCCGATCTCGCCGTCCAGGCGGCACCGAAGGGGCGCATCGCGGCAGCACTGACCGCCCTGCGCGGAGGGAAATGACCATGACGACATCCACCCGCACCATGGACCGACTGCTGTTCGGAGACAACCAGTTCTTCGGCGTGAACCACATGTCCGAAGAGAAGGCGCGCGCCCAGCAGATGCGCTTCCAGGACACCGACGCGATCATGAGCGTGCTCGACGCGGCGTACGACGAGGGCGTGCACACCTTCATGTGCACGACCCACGACCGGATCGCCGAGGTCACCGACCACGTCCGCACCCAGCCGGAGCGCTACGCGGACATGACGTTCTTCCCGTGCATGCCCTACGCGCACAAATACGCGAATGCGGTGACGGAGGACGGCTTCCTCGGCGCCGTCCGCAAGTTCCTCCCCGAGGAGGGACTGCTCGACAGCATCGCCCGCGGCACCTCCTCGCTCGCCCGCAAGGACATCGAGGGCATCACGACGCTGCTGATCGACGCCGAGATGAAGATGTTCGAGGGCCTGTCGACACCCGTCATCTGGCTGCAGAACGTCGTCGTCGACCTGCTCTCCGGACTCGGCTTCACCGACGCGTTCCGGATCTTCGCCGACCACGTGCGCAAGCGCTACAACGCGGAGCCCGGTTTCATCACGATGAATCTGCCCCGCCTGCTCGACGACCTCGACAAGGCCGGCGTCGAGAACCCGATCGTGTGCTCGAACATCAACAAGCTCGGATTCCGCATGTCCGGCGGCGTCGACGCCTACCGTGACGCGATGGAGAAGCGCCCGTTCCGCGCGGTCGCGATGTCGGTGTACGCGAGCGGTGCGATCCCGCCGCGCGAGGCCATCGAATGGGTGACCTCGCTGCCGAACCTCGAGTCGATCGTGTTCGGCGCCTCCAGCCGCGCGAACATCGCCTCCACGGTGAGCCTGGTCGAGGAGTTCTGGCCGCAGGCGGGCGCGCGGGCGTGACGCGCGACAGGCGCACGGTACTCCTCGCCAACCCCGGCGCCGACCTCTACGGCTCGGACCGGATGGCGGTGGAGACCGTGCGCGGGCTCGTCCAGCACGGTCGGCGCGTCGTGGTCACGGTGCCCGGCCCCGGTCCCCTCGTCGCCCTGCTGGAGGCGGCGGGCGCCGAGGTCGTCGAGTGTCCGACGCCGATCATCCGCAAAGGGCTGCTGAGTCCGCGGGGGCTCCTGACTCTCGTCGGCGAGACGATGCGGTCGATCCTGCCGAGTCTTCGGGTGCTGCGGGAGTCCGGCGCGGGGACGGTCATCGTCAACACGATCACCCCTCCCCTGTGGTTGGCGCTGAGCCGCCTGGGCGGTCGTTACACCATCTGCCATGTGCACGAGGGCGAGGCCTCGGTCACCGGGCCGCTGCGTCGGGCGCTCTACGTGCCGCTCGTCTTCGCCAACCGGGTCCTGATCAACAGCAGGTTCAGCCTCGACGTGCTCGAGGACGCCGCACCCTGGCTGGCCGCGCGCACGCACATCATCTACAACGCCGTCAGCGGCCCCGAGACGGTGGTCCCCGCTCGCGCTCACCTCGACGGACCGGTCCGGCTGCTCTACGTCGGTCGACTCTCGCACCGCAAGGGACCGCACGTCGCGGTCGAGGCCCTGAGCGAGCTCACCCGCCGGGGCATCGATGCCCATCTGTCGCTCCTCGGCGCGGTCTTCCCCGGCAACGAGGCATACGCCGACGAGCTGCAGGCGCTCATCGAGCGCCACGGGCTGCGGGATCGGGTCGACAGCCTCGGGTTCAAGGCGTCGGTATGGGATGACATCGCGCAGAGCGACATCGTCCTCATCCCGTCCACGGTCGACGAGCCCTTCGGCAACACCGCGGTGGAGGCGGCCCTCGCCGGAAGACCGGCGATCGTCAGCGACGTCGGCGGCCTCCCCGAGGCGAGCGGCCACTCCCGCAGCAGCATCCTCGTTCCGCCGAGCGATGCCGGAGCGCTCGCAGACGCCGTGGCCCGGATCTCCGACGGGTGGGACGAGTACCGCGAGAAGGCCGCATCGGATGCGGTCACGGTCGCCGAGGCGTTCTCCTCCGAGAGGTACTCACGGGAGATCGCGGCCGCGGCCTCCCGCCGCCGCGAGGAGAGCGTCGCGATCTAGAAGTTCCCGTAGCGCTCGCGAGCGCGACACGCTAGGATCACCTCATTGGGGAGTGCGCCATAGGGGTATGGTGTCACGCGGTCTGGTCGGTCTCGGCCTGACGCAGCTCCCCGCTGGGGAAACTGGGGAATGACAATCGTGGGGATTGTTCGAGCATGCGCGCCCATCGTGGCGCTGGCACTGTGCGTGGGTCTCGTGGCCTGTTCGGCCGAGGCGACGACGGATCCGTCCGAAGGGACGAAGCCGGCGGCGACGTCGTCGGCGTCGCCTGACGCCTCTCCGACCGTGGGCACCGCACCGACGCCGAACGCGGGATCGACCGATCCCGATCAGCCGGTCGTCAAGGTCGAGCGCGCAGGTCAGTCGGAGGCGCCGTCGGTGACGGCGGACCCCGCAGACACCGACGAGCCCGTCGAATACGGCGACGACGTGAGCGTCCGCATCGATGACGTCTCGTTCGCCGCCGAGACGTCGCAGGGGCCCGGCAGCTTTCCCGGCCGCGAATACGCGCGTCTGACGCTGTCGATCGAGAACGGCTCCTCCGACCCGATCGACCTGGGCACCTCGGTGCTCACCGTGCTCGACGCGAGCGGCGCCGCCGCGGTCCGCGTCTACGCCGCCGAGGCCGACACGGTCGACTTCGCCGGCGCCCTCGCCCCCGGCGACACCGCCACCGCGAGCTATGCGTTCGCCATACCCGCCGATGCCCGTGACGAGGTCACCGTCGTCGTCGACTTCGACGGCGAGCACACCTCCGCCGTCTTCCGCGGAGGGCTGGACTGACATGCGCACCGCCCGCACTCCCGACACCGCCCGTCCCGCACGACTCTCGACACGAGGAACCTCCATGACACGCACCACCCGCGGGACGAACCGTCTCCGCCGCGTGCTCGCCACGATCGCCACGGCGGCGACCGCACTGGCCACCATCGCCTTCGTCGCTCTGCCCGCCGACTCGGCGAGCGCCGATACGCCCGGCCAGCCGGAGACGGTCACGGCCGACGTGCTGCCCACCTGGCAGATCAACGGAGTCGTGTGGAGCCAGGCCGTCGTCGGCAACACCGTCTACGTCACCGGCAGCTTCACGAAGGCCCGCCCGCCGGGGGTCCCGGTCGGCGGCACGGGTGAGATCGATGCGAACAACGTGTTCGCGTTCGACATCACCACGGGCAACCCGGTGCCGAACTTCAGCCACTCGTTCGACGGACAGGGTCTCGTGGTCCGCGCGACCCCCGACGGCAAGACCGTCTACTTCGGTGGAGACTTCACCACGGTCGACGGACAGGCACGGGCCCACGTCGCCTCGTTCGACGTCGCCACCGGCGCGATGCTCGACTGGGCCCCGCGCGCCGACGGACAGGTCCGCGGGTTCGCCTTCGCCGGCGACACGGTCTACGTGGGCGGGAACTTCCGCTCCAGCGGCGGTCAGCCGCGCAGCGAACTGGCGGCATGGAACTCCACGACGAAGTCGCTCACCGCCTGGGCGCCCTCCGCCGCCGGCGACGGCTTCGTGTGGGACATGCTCACGAGCCCCGATTCCTCCCGCGTGATCATCAGCGGATCCTTCACCACGCTCAACGACGCGAGCGCGTACGGCATGGCCTCGATCGATGCCGCGACCGGTGCGACACTCCCCTGGGCCGCCACCGACCGCATCAAGTCCGCCGGCCTGAACGGTGCGATCTCGAGCCTCACCACCGACGGCACCCAGGTGTACGGCACCGGCTACGCGTTCGGCGCCGGTGCGTCGTTCGAGGGCACGTTCGCCGCCGATCCGTACTCGGGTCAGATCACCTGGCTCAACGACTGCCTCGGCGACACCTACGCGAGCTTCCCGCAGGGCGGGGTGCTGTACTCGGTCTCGCACAAGCACGACTGCAGCGTCGTCGGTGGATTCGGCGACACGAACCCGCGGTCGCGCTGGCAGAAGGCGCTCGCGGAGAGCACGACGCCCACCGGCGTGATCACGCAGAAGGACGCGTACGGCTGGGACTTCACGGGCCTGCCCTACACCGAGCAGCTGAACTGGTACCCGGACCTCGAGTTCGGCACGTACACCAGTTCCCGTCAGGCCGCGTGGTCGGTCACCGGCAACGCGAACTACGTCGTCCTCGGAGGCGAGTTCCCGAAGGTGAACAATGTGGCCCAGCAGGGTCTGGTGCGCTTCGGCAAGGCGAACGTCTCCCCGCACGCGGTCGGGCCCGTCTACAACGCCGGACTCACCCCCTCTCCGTACTCGAACGAGTCGGGCGTCGTGCGCGTTCCCTTCAACAGCGCGTGGGATCGCGACAACGCGACGATCACGTACGACGTGTTCCGCAGCCCCTCGGTCAAGATCGCCACGGTCACCCGCACCGACGGTCGGTTCTGGAACCTCCCGAACATCAGCATCACCGACAGCGGACAGACGCCGGGCGCGCAGGTGCGTTACCAGGTCAGGGCGAAGGATGCCGACGGCAACGTGCAGTGGAGCGCCTGGTCGCCCTACGTGACCGTGTCCGGCACACCCACCTCGGCCTACCGCGCTGCGGTCCGCTCGAGCGGGGCCAACCACTACTGGCGCCTCGACGAGGCGACCGGGACTCGCCTCTCCGACGACGTCGGCGACGCACCGGGCACCGCCAGCGGGCTGACCCTCGGAACGGGCGGCGCCCTGCAGAACGAGAGCACCGCTGCGATCACCTCCGCGGGCGGGAGCTCCCCGAAGATGACCACGCAGGATGTCAGCGCCGCGCCCGCGGCGGTCACCGTCGAGGCCTGGGTCAAGACGACCAACACCCGCGGCGGACGCATCGTCGGATTCGGCGACTCCGCGACGGGCACCTCGACATCGGGGAACACCGACCGCGTGCTCTACCTCGACACGTCGGGGCGCGCGAACTTCGCGATCAACGACGGTTCGTACCGCACGGTCCTCAGCCGCTCCGCGGTCAACGACGGCAACTGGCACCACCTCGTCGGCACGGTCGACAGTCAGGGCATGCAGCTGTTCGTCGACGGCAAGCGGGTCGACCGCGACCAGGCGCGCACGTCGCCGAAGATCTACAACGGCTTCTGGCGCATCGGCGCCGACCAGACGAACGGCTTCGCCAACAAGCCGACCAACGCCGGTCTCGCAGGTTCGATCGACGACGTCGCGGTCTACCCGACCGCGCTGAGCCCGGCGGACATCCGGTCGCACTACCTCTCCAGCGGGCGTTCCGCGGCCTGGAGCGCGGCGCCGACCGATGCGTACGGCGCTGCGGTGTCGACCGACAAGCCCGACGTGTACTGGCGTCTCAACGAGACCGCGGCGGGCACGATCGCCGACTCCGCGGCGGGCGGCTCGACCGGCAATCTCGGCGGCACGGTGACCCGTGGCCAGACGTCGGCGATCGGCACCGGTACCGCGACGACCTTCAACGGATCGAACGCTCTCGTGGTCGCCCAGGAGAGCTGGAACGCTCCGACGACGTACAGTGCCGAGCTGTGGTTCAAGACGACGACGACCAGGGGCGGCACACTGATCGGCTTCGGCAACACGTCGAGCGGTCTGAGCACGCAGTACGATCGGCACGTCATCATGCAGAACGACGGCAAGATCCAGTTCGGCAGCGGCCAGCCGCAGACCACGCTGCTCACGCCGACGGCGTACAACGACGGCCAGTGGCACCACGTGGTCGCCACGCAGGGCGCTTCCGGCATGAAGCTCTGGCTCGACACGCAGCTCGTAGGCAGCAACTCCATGGCTGCGTCCGAGAACTACCGCGGCTACTGGCGGATCGGGGGCGACAAGACCTGGGGCAGCACCTCCAGCAACTACATCGCCGCGACGCTCGACGAGGTCGCCGTGTATCCCACGGCGCTCTCCGAGCAGAGCATCCGCGATCACTTCGCCGCAAGCGGTCGCACCGTCCCCGGTCGGGCACCCGTCGCGGCCTTCACCTCCGCGGCGAACAAGCTGAAGCTCGACGTCGACGCGAGCACCTCGACGGACGCCGACGGCGGCCCCCTCACCTATGCGTGGAACTTCGGCGACGGCGTGCTCGCGACGGGCGCCACGGCCTCGCACACCTACAGCACGGGCGGTACCTACACGGTCACTCTCAAGGTCACCGACAGCACGTCGCTGGTCAACGTGGTGTCGCGATCGGTGACAGTGGTGCCGAACCAGGCGCCGACAGCGGCCGTCAGCGCGACGGCGGCTCACCTGGACGTCGCCTTCGACGGCTCGGCCTCGGCCGACGCCGACGGGACGATCGCGAGCTACGCCTGGGACTTCGGCGACGGAGCCACGGGCACGGGGGCGACCGCATCGCACACGTATGCCACCGCGGGCGAGTTCACGGTGACCCTGACGGTGACCGACGACAACGGGACGACCGCGAGCACGACCCGCGCGGTCACGACCACGCTGGCTCCGAACCAGGATCCGACGGCGGCCTTCACGACCTCGACGGACCTTCTCGCGATCAGCACCGACGCCACCACCTCCACCGATCCCGACGGCACCATCCAGTCGTACGCGTGGACCTTCGGCGACGGGGCGACCGGCACGGGGGTCACGGCCGCTCACACGTACGCGGGAGCGGGCACGTACACCGTGACGCTCACCGTGACGGACAACCGCGGCGGCACCTCCACGCTCACGCACGACGTCACCGTGGCTCCGAACCAGGCGCCGACCGCGGCCTTCACGACGGCGGCGACCAATCTCGCGCTGAGCGTGAACGCCGGCGGATCCGCCGACCCCGACGGGGCGATCGCCTCGTACGCCTGGGACTTCGGCGACGGCAGCACGGGTACGGGCGCCACGGCGACCCGCACCTACACGGCCGGTGGCACCTACACCGTCACTTTGACGGTCACGGACGACCGGGGCGCGACGGCCACTTCGACGAAGACGGTCACGGTCACCGCAGCTCCGCAGGTGTGGGCGCAGGACGCCTTCACCCGCACCGGGACCAACGGGTGGGGCACAGCGACGACCACGGGTGGCGCCTGGACGACGTTCCCGAACACCTCGACGGCACTGAGCAAGTTCGCGGTCAACGGCACCGGCGGGACCGTCTCGCTCTCGGCGGGGAACAACTACACCGCATCGTTGGCGGGCTCGACGGCGTCGACGAACACCGAGGAACGGTTCACGCTCGCGTTCTCCCAGCCCTCGACCGGCGGAGGATTCTACTTCTCGGCGATCGCACGTCAGATCGACAGCGCGAACGACTACCGAGCGAAGGTGCGTGTCGCCTCCAACGGCGTCGTGACGCTGTGGCTGACGAAGACCACCGGCGGCACCGAGACGATCCTCACGACGACCACGGTCAGCGGCCTCTCCGTCACGGCCGCGGACCAGCTGAGCGTGAGGTTCCAGGCGACCGGGACCAACCCGACCACGCTGAAGGCGAAGATCTGGCGCACGTCCGCCGCGGAACCCGCGGCATGGACGGCCACGACGACGGATGCCACCGCCGCCCTCCAGGCCCCCGGGTACGTGGGCGTGAACAGCTACCTGTCATCGAGCGCCACGGCGGTGCCCGTGGTGTACACGTACGACGACTTCTGGGCCGGCCCCGCGCAGTAGGCGCGGTCCGGGACGACGCGTGAGGGGCCGGGGTGCATATGCACCCCGGCCCCTCACGTCATCCCGTGCGGACGTGGATCAGGGGAACCGCGCCCCGATCGTCGGCGTCGAAGAGCCGAGGATGCTCGCGACGATGCCCGGGAGACCACGGGTCGCCGCCGTGACTCCCGCGAGCAGTCGCCCGGAGGAGTCGGTGACCGGTCGCCCCTCGACGGCCGTCGAGTTCGCATCCTGTCCGGTCGTGGAGCGGTAGCTCTGCCAGGTGGTGAACACATAGGGGTCCACGTTGGCGGTGCCGCGCGACCACACGACGAACCAGGTCGGTGCGCTGGCGCTGTTGCGCTGGATCACGTTGCCGTCCGAGCTGATCCTGAGCTCGGCGGGAGTGTACCGGTGGGTGTAGTCCTCGATGCACACCGTGCAGTTGCCCGAGCTCTCGCCGATCACGTTGTTGCCGATCGAGATGTCGCGGATGAGCCAGGGCATCGTCGCGTCCGGGAACGGACGTCGCGAGTTGTGACCCGGCACAGCCGCATCCGTCGAGCTGCGGCTGTCCTGCACGATGTTGACCGCGCGATCGCCGCCGATGATCGTGTTGTTCCAGAGGTTCACAGCGCCGGTGTTGTTGATCTTGACGCCGTTGCCGACGTTGCGCAGCACCAGGTTGTTCACGAAGTCGATCTTGTTCGAGAGCTCGAGGAACGCTCCCGCTCCCCTGTTCTCCACGAAGTCGGAACCCGCGATCCGCACGTCGTACACCGACTGGTCGAGCCAGAGTCCCGGTCCGTCGTTGCGGAGCATGGCGGAATCGGTGACGGTGACGCCACGCGACTTCGTGATCTTGACGCCCCCCGAGACGGGTGCGGTGTTGAAGTGCTCCGCATTGTTCTCGAGGGAGAGCAGATCGTCGATGACGAGGGCGTCGGCGTAGTTCGCTCCGAGACCCATGAGGCCGTTCCGCGCCAGGGTGACATCACGGATCGTCGCGTTCGCGGCACCCACGAAGAGCCCGGTCGTCGCGGTGTCGTAGATGACGACGTTCTCGAGGGTCGCCCGCGGCGCTTCCACGGTGACCGCACCCATCATCCAGACCGACGTCGCGTAGTTGCGCACGCCGATCCCGCGCACGACCGCACCCTCGCCGCGCAACGACAGCGCCTTCGTGAGGGTGGAGGTGCGTACCGTGCGACCGGTCGGATCGCTGCCGAGGTACAGTCGGTCGGCTGCGACATCGGTGAAGAACGTGCCGGCCTTGAGCGCTGCGAGCGACGCGACCTCGGCCTGGGCGACGCCGTCGATCCACACCTGCTCGGGGTGGGCGGCCATCGGGTACGCCGGGTTCAGCCACTTCCACCCGGCGGCGGTGCCGTCGGACTCGCCCCGGGTGAAGGACGGCGTCGAATCGAAGTCGTACTTCCAGTCGGCGCTGAACCAGCGACCACCGGAGGACTGCCAGTTCTTCAGCGTCGTGGCGCCGTCGAACCAGACGGCCTCACCGGGGTACGACTGGATCGTGATCTTCTTGCCGGAGGGGACCACCACCGACTCGGCATACGAGCCCGCCCGCAGGACGAGCGTCGCTCCGGAGGCGGCCCGGTCGACCGCCGCCTGCACCGACGCGAACGGCGCCGCCGATGTACCGGTGCCGGCGGACTTGCCGGTCGGGCTCACGAACAGCGCGCCCGCGGGCACGGGGTACGTCGTCGTGCCCACCGCCGCGGATCCCGCTCCGGTTCGCGCGCCCGTCACGTTCCACGCCGGAGCGTTGCCGGCGGGAGTCGTCGGCGGAGTCGGCGGAGTCGGCGGAGTCGGGTTGGTCGGCGGTTTCGGCGGTGTCGGGTTGGTGGGGTTGGTCGGGTTGGTGGGGTTGGTCGGAGGCGTCGGCGTCGTCGCCTTCTTCGTCGTCACCCGCAGATCGTCGAACAGCGTCGTGAGGGTCGGCGTGCTTCGCGACACGTACACGCGAACCCCCATCCGCCCGCTGGCGGTGAGGCGCTTCGCAGAGCGATCCGTGACGGAGAGCTTCCAGGTGGTGGGTTTCGCGCCGACCGCACTCACGCGCGCATCGACGGCGACGGCCGTCGACCCCGAGAGCCGGGTCTCGAGCACGAACGGCATGCCCGCCTTGACGCGCAGCTCCGGCACGGTGGTGTGCCCGAGCGTCGTCTGCACGCCCGCGTTGACGCGCTGCGTCTCGAGCAGCACGACGCCCTTCGGATCGATGCGGAGCTGCGTCTGATAGAAGCCGCCGGTGGTCACTCGCGACTGCAGACTGAGATAGACGCCGGCACCCGACTTGGGCAGCTGCGGCAGCGTGAAGACCGTCGATTGCGTGGAATCCGCGGCCGTGATCCCGACCGGGCGGGCCGTCGCTGTGGCGCCGGCCGCCACCGCTCCGATCTTCGCCCTGCCATTGGCGACCGAGAAGGATGCCGTGCTGGACACCTCGTACGTGGTGCCGGTCGCCGCGGCGCCGAGGCCCTTGACGACCGTACGACTCATGGCGTCCTGCAGGAGGACGACGTCGGCCGGCTCAGCGGCCGCGACGGGGGACACGGTCGCGACGGACAGAAGGAGTGCGGACAGCGATGCGACGAGCGGGAGGGTACGTGAACGCATGGGGGAGCTCCGATGTGCTTCTCTTCACTGCAAGGGTCGGGTGTAGCAGCGCAGACATCCGACGTCGGTGGCGGATGATACGGCGGACTATAAAGATATGCCCTGAATGATACCTGTGCATCAACTGAGAGCAACCCGGTCCGCGAAGAGAAGAGCCCGACTCCGTCAGCCGAGCGCGGACATCTTGCGGAACCACACCGCGAGCGCCGCCGCCAGATACAGGAGCGCAGCGAGGGCGAGCAGGCTGTAGACCACCACGAACCCCGGCGCCCATCCCCAGAACACGAAGGCGACGCAGAGGACGCCGTAGTCCGTGGGCAGTCCGAGCAGCGACCTGACGAGCGAGAAGCCGCCTGACTCCGCCGCCTGCGGGACACCTCGCTTGCCGCGGAGCAGATCGTTGAGGATCATCCCGAAGAAGGTCACGGTCGAGACCACCGCGAACCCCAGCGGAACCAGCAGCCAGAGTTCGGAGGTCAACGGGAAGAACCGGTACCAGCCGATGGCCACGGCGATCGGCAGAGCCACGAGCTTCGTGGAATCCAGCACGTGATCGAGCCACTCCCCCGCGAGAGAGCCCCCGCCGCGCAGCCGAGCCACCTGTCCGTCGGCGCTGTCCCAGGCGTAGCCGATCGCGAGCAGCAGCCACACCACGACGCCCAGGACGATCGACGGCGGGACCGTGGCCAGCAGGACGATCCCGGTGAAGGTGAACGCCGCGCTGATCAGCGAGACCTGATTGGGCGTGAGCCCGACCGTGTACGCCGCGGCCGCGATCACACGCCCCACGGGGCGGTTGACGAAGACCGAGTACGCGGGGGCCCCACGGGCCCGGCCCTTCTGTGCGGCGGCCAGGCTCCGGTAGGCGTCTGAGAAACTCAGGGGGTCACTCCTCGTGCGATGAAGTTGTCGAAGGTGACGGCGTACGGGACGCTGGTGAAACCGGATCCCGCGTAGGTCGACAGTCCGACGTAGCCTGCACTCTGCAGCGCTGCGGTGGAATCGGTCGTGGAGACCTGCCAGGTGGCCGGTTCCGGCGATCCCGCCGCCCAGATCTTACTCTGGACCGTCGTCGTCCCGGTGCCGAATGCCTGCACTCGCACGTTATATACCGTCCCGGGGACGAAGGTGAACCCGGTCAGGTTCTGCGACACCAGCGCCGTACCGCCGCGGGCGAGCTGCGCCTGCACCGATCCGTCTGCGGCGATGAGCCACCGGGCGCGGTAGTCGTCCGAGCCGACGACCCTCGCGAGAGCCGTGACGTAGACGCGGGCGCCCGTGGGCAGAGCCGGAGCACTCACCGTGAAGGTCATGTCCGTGTTGGTCGAGGTGGCCGAGTTCAGCGTCGCGGTGCGGGTCTGCCCCGCGGCCTGCGTCGTGAACTTCGCCGCACCGTTGTCGATCGACACGTTCGCGACACCGCTGGTCTGCGTCCACACGCCGCCCGTCTGCGCCGTCCCCAGCGTGCCGTTGGCACGACCGAAGTCGTCGGCGGCGAACCCGGCGGCGCCCGCAGCCACCACCGTGACCGCCTTGGTCGAGACGTTCACCGCGCCGGCGTTGTCGGTGACGGTGAGGGTCACCGTATAGGTGCCCGCCGCAGCGTACGGGTGCGAGGCAGTGACCCCGGTGCCCGTCGCGCCGTCACCGAAGTTCCAGGCGTACGAGGCGATCGTGCCGTCCGGATCCGTGGATGCGGAGGCGTCGAGCGCCACCGTGAGGGCGGTCGGGGTGGCGGTGAACGAGGCGACCGGGTTCTGGTTGGTCGGAGCAGCCGTCACCGTGACCGGGTTGGTCACCGTGGCCGTCGCGCCCTTGTCGTCCGTCACGGTCAGCTTCACCTGGTAGGTGCCCGCGGCGGCGTACGTGTGCGCTGCCGGCTTCGCTCCCGTCGCGGTGCCGCCGTCGCCGAACTCCCAGGCGTACGAAGCGATCGTGCCGTCGGCGTCGGTCGACGTCGAGCCGTCGACCGTGGCCGCCAGACCGCTCACCGCGCTGGTGAACGCCGCGACCGGTGCCTGGTTCGCGGGAGGCGTCGGGCCACCCGCCGTCGATCCTGCCCAGAAGTTGTCGAACCTGGTCTGGAACGGCACGTTGGTCACGGAGCCGCCCAGGTAGACGCCGATTCCGACGTGTCCGGCCGACTGCAGTCCCGCGGTGGAGTCCGTCGTGGTCGAGGTCCAGGTGGTGGGCTCGGTCGTGCCGACCTTCCACACCTTCGCCCGTACAGTCGTCGGCGAGGTGCCGGTGGCCTCGGTGCGCAGGTGCAGCGCATCGCCCGCGTTCACGGTGAGGCCGGTGGCCACGTTCGTCAGCACCGTTCCCGTGCGCTGCAGCTGCAGCTGCACGCCGCCGGTGGCCGAGACGATGATCCGCGACTTGTAGTCCTCCGTGCCGACCCTGCGGGCCGAGGCGGTGTAGTAGGCGCTGCCGCCGGTCGGCCGCTGCGGCAGGACCACATCGACGTCGACCGCGGTGTCCGTCGACGAGACGCCGGTCAGGTACGCGTACCTCTGGGCTCCTCCGGCGGGCTGCTGGAAGGCGGCGTAGGCGCCGCTGACCAGGTAGTTGGATGCCGTGTTCGACAGAGTCCATGCACCACCGGTGTCGGCGGTACCCAGTCCGCTCGCCGCCGTGCGGTTGAACGAATCGGAGGCGTACGTGGTCGCTCCCACGGGTGCCGTGACGGTGACGGACGCGGTCGTCTGCGAGGTGGCTCCCTCGTCATCGGTCACCGTGAGGGTGACCGTGTACGTGCCGGCGGCGGCGTAGGTGTGCGATGCCACCGTGCCGGAGCCTGCGGGGCTCGCGTCGCCCCAGTTCCAGGAGTACCCGGCGACGGTGCCGTCGGAGTCCTGAGAGGCGCCGGCGTCGACGTCGACCTTGAGGTCGCTGACCGCCGAGGTGAACGACGAGACGGGAGCCTGGTTGGCCACGGCCTGGACGATCGTGGACTCGGTGTCCGTCGCTCCCTTGTCGTCGGTGACGGTCAGGGTCACCGTGTACGACCCGGCCACCGCGTAGGTGTGGGTCGCCGTGGCGCCCGTGCCGTCAGGCGATCCGTCGCCCCAGTTCCAGCTGTAGCCGGTGATCGTGCCGTCGGTGTCGGTCGAGGCCGAGGCATCGACCGACAGGCCGAGCTTCGTCACCGCCGAGGTGAAGCTGGCCGTCGGCACGACGTTCGCGGGTGCACCCGTGGTGCCCAGCGCGTAGTGCTGGGCGACCGTCCCCGCCGCGAGCGGCGAGAGGTAGACCGCGACCTCGTCGATCGATCCGTCGAACTCCCAGTCGCCGGGGCCCCAGGTGACATCGCCGCCGACGTGCCAGTAGCCGGTGTAGTCCTGGGCGCCGGTCTGACCGTTGGATCCCTGCTCCACGCCGTCGACGTAGAGCCGCATGCCGGTCGCGCCCTGTGTGGCGACGACCTGATGCCACTGGTTGTCGTTGTACGACGCGGAGGTCTGCAGGGTCTCGGCGAACCCGACCCAGACACCGTAGATCAGCTTGCCGTCCGGCGTCATGTAGACGTGACGGTCGTAGCCCGAGGAGTTGCCGTCCGGGCTGTTGCCGAAGCCGATGATCTTGCCGCCGGTGGTGGTGCCCGTCTTGAACCAGGCCTCCAGCGAGTACGACCGCGGGTTGGTGAAGGCGTTCCGGCTGATGACCTGGCCGCCCTCGAACGACGCCGAGGTGTTGGCGACATCGGCGAGTGCGCCCGGCGCACCCTTGCTCACGCCGCCGACGTAGTTGCCCTTCTGGTTGTAGCCCGAGGCGTCCGCCGCGACGGTGCCGGTCGACTCGCCGAGTCGCCAGTACAGTGCGGGGTCGGAGCCGTAGACGGCTGCACCGTACGCGTCGGCGGGCGCGGTCGCGCCCTCGAGCTCGCGACCGGATGCCGTGTAGTGCGACGCGACCTGCTCACGGGTCAACGGAGCGCCGTAGACGGCGACGTCGTCGATCTGACCGGGGAAGAAGGCCGCACCCGCCCAAGAGGTGTCGCCGCCGACGCGCCAGTATCCGTTGTAGGCCTGTCCCGACGTGACGTCGGTGCGCTGCGCCACGCGGACGCCGTCGATGTACAGCACCATGCCGCCGTCGCTGAGGCCCGCGGACATGTAGTGCCACTGACCGTCGTTGAAGGACTCCGCCGAGCTGATCGTCTGCGACGACCCGGGGTACACGCCGAAGGTGACCCGTCCACCCGGTTCCATGTAGACGTGACGGTCATAGCTGCCGGACGCGCCGGTGGAGCTGCTGCCGAAGCCGACGATCTTGCCGCCGTCGGTCGCCGTGGTCTTGAACCAGGCCTCGAGGCCGAAGGTGTTCGGACCGGCGATCGCCGTGGTGGTCGAGGCGAAGCCCTCACCCGAGCCGTCGAACGACGAGGCCGGTCGGGTGTCGGACAGCATCGCGCCCGAGGTGCCGCGGGTCACGCCGCTGCGCACGGCGAGGTCGGATGCTCCGGCCCAGTCGTACGAGAGCGTGGCCGAGGAGTCGTCGAGCGGCCAGTAGTTCAGCGGCGCGTCGTCGAGGACCGCGGTGCGGTAGGCGCTCGGAGCCGCGGAGCCCGTGGCCGTCACGGTCGCGGTTCCACCGAGGATCGAATGTCCCTCGTTGTCCGTGGCTCTGACCCGGTAGGTGTAGCTCGTGCCGTTCGTGACGGTGGTGTCGACGAAGGCCATCGGGGGCAGTCCCCAGTCGGCCGACTTCGACCGCACGTTCTCGAAGGTCTTGACGACCACGTTGTCGCGCAGCACCTCGTACTTGAGGAACTCGCTGTCGCGGTCGAAGTTGAGGGGCCAGCTCACGCGGATCGATCCGCCGGTGAGCGCCAGCGCCGAGGCCGGCCATGCCGTGTTCCACAGGGTCGGGCCCTGGGCGTTCGTGGACTTCTCGGTCACCGCGAAGCGGGCGAGGCCCTGCTGCCCGGTGAAGTTGACGCGTGTGAACTCGCCGCCATAGACGAGGTACTCGCTGTTCGAGCTCACCGACCACGGTCCCTGCGATGCGCCGCTGACGTTGCCGGCGTTGAAGGAGGGGAACCAGTGCAGCAGCTTGGGGGCGGGGTTTCCGCCGAACTCGTGGTATCCGAGGTTCAGGCCGTACGGCGTGGTGCGCGCGACGTCCTTCGACACGGCGATGCCGCGGTAGAACGACCACGGGTCACTCTGCGGGAAGCCGTCTTCGAGGCTGCCGCAGTAGTGCGAGTGGCCGGCCGCGTAGACCGTGTCGCCCATGGGCTGGACGTCGTAGGTGTCGCCGTGGCAGTCGTTGACCCACACGAGGTCGCCGCTGGCCCAGGAGGCACGGAAGGACCCCTCGAGGTTGCCGCCGTTGCCGAAGACGTATCCGGTGCCGTAGATGTCGTCGCCGCTGGACTTGAGCGAGAGGATGGCGGCGTCGAGTCCTGCGTTGCGCACGACGTTGTTCGCCGCGAAGGGCAGCAGCGTGGCGTCGGATGCCGACACCATCGCCAGGCCGTATCCGGGGTTGGAGCTGCCGTTGACCGTCTGGAAGTTGCCGCCGAGCACGACCTTGTCGCCCGCGGGAGAGACCGTGACGACCTTGCCCTGACGCTGCTCGAGGACCGGCGCCCAGGGCAGCAGCGATCCGCTGCGGGTGAACGCCGCCGCACCCGAGCGGTCGTTGCCGGAGATGCGTCCGAATGTGCCGGTGATGTACACGGCGTCGTTCGTCGCGGCGACGCCCGACGTGACGCCGTTGGAGTTCGGGTTGAACGTCGAGAGCGTTCCGCTCGGAAGATCGAACGCGGCGACGCGGTTGCGCGTCTGGCTGTTCACGGTCGTGAAGTCGCCGACGATGTACAGGCGTGTGCCGTCGGGCGACGCCTCGATCTGGCGCACCTGCCCGTTGATCGAGGGCGCGAACGACGTGATCAGCACACCGGTGCGGATGTCGTAGGCGAGGAGGTTCGACCGCGGCGTCTCGTTCGTGCCGGCGGCGGCCCCTGCGGGGCGGGCGCTGGTGAACTTGCCTGCCGCGTAGACCACGTTGCCGACGACGGCCTGATCCCAGACGATGCCGTTGATCTGCACGGTCGGCAGCGAATCGGCGGTGACCGTCTTCGCCTCGCCTGCCGGCGGACTCACGTCCGCCTGTGCCGGCGCGATCGCGACCAGCGATCCGAATGCGACGGCGAGCGTCATCGCGATCGCGACGAAACCCCCACGTGCGCGGCGTCCCCAAGACATTGCTGTAGTGCCCATCGTTCATCTCCCCAGATGATGGACCGTTCGTGCGCGACCCCTACTTCGGCACAGAACGATAATTCCCCAGTGAATCGTCGTTCGGAAGAGGTGACCTACGGTCGCGGTCCGACGAAGACGACGTTTGGCGCAGAGGCCAATATATCGACGATAACACGGACGTCCCCCTCGGGAGAAGAGGGAACGGCAAACTGGAACACGGCGTCAGCGCTGCCGCCCGCGGCGATCGTCTGCGGCCAGATCGAGGTGCCTTCGCCGGTGATGCCCGACGCGGGCAGCCGGTCGTCGCCGCCATAGGTCATGGTGACGTTCGCCCCGGCGGTGTCGACCGCCTGATCCGAGCCGTTCACGAGTCGCAGCGTGACCTGCACGGCCGGACCGCTGGGTTCTCCGGGGATGTCCCCTCCGGCGGTGACGGACTCGATGGCGACGACCTCGGCCACCACTCCCTCGACAGCGGGGGCGGGCTCGTCGAGCGGCACCTCCGCCGCGTCATCCGGCTTGGCCACCGTGTCGGTGGCTCCCGGGGTCGGCGTCTCGAACTCGGTCGGCTGGGGCGTCGGCGTCGCGGCCGGCCCGGAGCTCGCCCCGGCACCGGGACCGGCCTGTCCTGAGCCGCCGTTGGCGATCACCCCCCAGACGATCCCGCCGACGAGGAGGGCGCCGATCAGCGCGACCAGGGCCCAGCCGCGCCAGCCCATGCGCCGCTGCGATTCCGTGCGTGATTGCGCCACAGGTCTCCTCCTCCGCACGCCGATGCCCTGCGTCGAGGACGCGGACATCCGTCATTCTAGGTCAGAGCCGTCTGCCGGGAGCGGGGCTCTTCGACCCGATCGAGACGCAGACCGTCCGGGTCGTCCGAATGTCGGGAGCGATGGGTGAGCAGCGAGGCCACCGTGAAGAAGAGGATGAACGCCATCGCGCTGTCGACCAGGCCGCTCTCGGTGATCGATCGGACGATCACCAGGGTGAGCAGCGGAGTGAGCAGCCAGCGACGCCGCGCCGAGATCAGAGCGCTCGCGACGCACCACACGACAAGCGCGGCGATCAGGGCGGTGCCGATCAGGCCGGTCTGCGCGAGCAGCGAGACCCAGCTGCTGTCGAGCACCTGGGTGTCGCGCCATTTGATGTCGACCGGGATCTCCTTGGCCGAGAGCCCGATCCCGATCCACTTCTGCCACTCGGACCAGTCCCAGCCGAGCACCACCCGCCACACGTCGAAGCGCGAATCCAGGGCCGTCGACGTGTCGTTCGAGCCTGCTCGCGTGGCCAGGCTGCCGAAGACGTCGGTGAACGAGCCGATGGCGTAGCCGAGGGGCAGGGCGCCGAGGAGCAGGTAGAGCACACTGCGATCGCGGATGCCGTTGACCAGCACCGCCGCGACGATGCCGATCGCGATCGCGAGCAGGCCGATGCGCGATCCGGTGGCGACCGCGATCCCCACCAGCACGACGGTGGCGACCAGCCGCCACGCGCGCACCCCGTCGCGGAGCATCAGAATGACCAGCCCGACGAGGGGCGCTCCCACGAGTCCCGCCAGCTCGTTCGGATGGATCTCGGGAATGCCCCCGCCCAGCCTCCCGCTCGCGGCGAGCGTCGGCACCCCGGTCACGGCGGCGACGAGGGCGACGGCGGCCATGGCCGAGAGCAGGCACACGATGCTGGTGACCCACGGCACGGTCGTGAGCAGGAACAGGATGGTCGCCATCACCACGAACATCCTGCCCACCAGCACGATGGTCGACGAGTCGTTGCCCGCGAGGGTCGAGCCGAGCGCGCTGACGAGCAGAGCGACGGCGATGATCCCGGCGGGCGCGATGCCGACGGACACGCGTTCGCGCGTCCTCGCGGCGAGCATCACCGTGGCACCGAGCGCGATCATGGCCAGCAGCGCCTTCGCGATCACCACCGTATCGATGCCGCCGCTGTAGATGGTCGCGCTCCGCCACGGGATCACGCTCACGATGAGCACCGCGTACAGCCCGCCGACGGCGACCATGCGCGCCGTGCTCGGGTGATGCGCGGACTGCTGCCGCGGCGCTCGCGAGGTGTCAGTCGGAGCGGACATGCGAGTCTCCCGCACCCGCGATGGCCGGGTCACGGTCGGAGATCCGCCAGGACTCGGCGATGGACCCGAGCGACTTCGCTCCCGCATTCACGATCACCACTCCGACGGGGTGGATGCCCATCACGCGCAGACGCGTGGTCACCGAGACGAGATCGGTCGCCGACGTCGAGTTGTTGCGCACGTTGAGGATCACTCCCGCGCCGGGTCCGACCAGCCGCTCGATGAGCGCGGATGCACCGGGCTCGCAGATCACGATCACCACGTCGAACCGGTCGTGCAGCACGGCGAGAGCCACGGGCATCTCGGCGGCGAGGGTCTCGAGCGAGAGGGCGTCCGCGGCGACGAAGACGGCATCGCCCTCTTCCCCGTCGTCGATGGAGACGTCGTCGAGCACCTCGTTGAGCGTACGGCCGTGCCCGGTGACGTGCGTCTCCCTGGTGTCGATCACGCAGACGGTGGCGCCGATCAGGCGCTGCGCCTCGAGCATCCCGGCGACCGCGTCGTCATCGATCGAGCCGTCCGAGGTGGGCAGCACGATGTGGGTGCGCACGCCGCCGCCGGCGAGGGCGACGAGGTTGCCCGCCGCCTCTTCGTACGCCACGATCGCGGCCGAGTTCGAGTCCGGATGCAGGCGGCTGCGCCGCGGGATCTGGCCGATCACGGGCAGACCGGAGTAGCGGCGCACATCGGAGATCGTGCGCAGCCTGCGGTTGGTGGTGGTGCGGTAGACCGCGACGATCGCACCGAGGGCGAGGCCCGCGATGCCGCCGAGGCCGGTGATGGCCGTGACCTGAGGAGAGATCGGAGCAAGCGGGGCGACCGCGGGCAGCACCTGGTCGAGCGCCACGGTGTACCGCGAGTCGTCCTCGTCGTTCTCGGTCTCGCCGATCAGCTCCGAGAGGTGCGTCGCGGCGGAGTTGGCGATGTCGGTGGCCAGCGCGGCGGTCGGGGCGTCTGCGCGGACGACGAGGAGCACGGTGTCGGCCGTGTTCTCGGCCGACAGCATCCGTCGGATGTCACGATCCGGGTACTCGTCCTCGTCGAGGTCGAGGTCGTCGCGCACGGCGTCGATGACCTCAGGGCTGTCGACCAGCGGCGGGTACGACTTGATGCGCGCGAGGCTGAACTGGTTGCGTTCGAACAGCGAGGCCTCGGTCGAGTCGACCCGCAGCAGCAGGGTCGACGTCGCGGCGTACGTCTCGGGGAGCATCTTGGTGACGAGCCACCCCATGCCCGCACCGAGCACGGCGAGCACGACGATGACCACCCATCCCTCGCGCAGGATCCGTCCGTAAGGGACATCTTCCATCGCCAACCCCCTCAGTCGAAGACAGGGCATAAACCTATCACTGGCCGCCGGGGCGACCGTTACGGGGCAGGGCGCTCGGGGCGGCCGCGCGAGACCACGAGCGCGCGCAGACCGAGACCGCCGAGCATCGATGCGACGGCGAGGGCGAAGGGCAGGGTCGATGCCTCGGCGCCGAGCGCGATCATCACGACGGCGGCGGCGATCGCGAGGATCGTGTCGGAGAGGCGGATCACGAAGACCGCGATCTGCCGCCCTCCCACCGCGCCGAGTGCTCCGTAGGGGGTGACGATCGCGACCGACATCCCGTACGCGAGCCAGGCGATGACCGCGAGCGGATCGACCTGGACGTCGAACAGGAGCGGGCTCACCCAGGGGATCAGCACCACGGCGGCGACGCTCATCAGCACGGTGCCCAGCAGCAGGAACAGCACGACGCGATCGGCCTCGCGCACCGAGCCGCCCGCACCCGCCTTGTGCTGGTCGGCGAAGCGCACGAAGAGGAACGACGACAGTCCGCTGATCACCAGGATCAGCGGCGACGTGTAGGTGCGCGCGGCCTCGAGCAGACCGACGGCGGTGAGCCCCGCGCCGGCGAGCACGAGCAGTCGCAGCACCGTGAACAGGCTCGGTCGCAGCACCTGCTGCAGCCCGCGCCACATGCCGTAGCGCCAGACGGCGGCGAGGTCGGCTCCGCGCAGACCCACCAGGTGGCGTTCGCTGCGGGGCATGAGCCGCCAGCCGAAGAAGGCGGCGGCGACCTGACCGGCCGCGATGCCGCCGAGGAAGGCGGCGAGCGTCAGGGTGCCCGTGACATGCACGGTGAGGATGACGGCGAGCGCGACGACGAAGCCCGCCAGGTCGGTGAGCGCCGTGCGCACGAACGACAGGTGCGCGATGAGCATGCGGCGCACGATCTCCTCCACCGCGAACGCCGCGAGCGCCAGGGCGAACAGAGCAGATTCGAGCACGTCGGAGAATCCGGTGAGCCAGGCGATGAGGAAGGACCCGACCGCGAGCAGCACTGAGGTGATGAGCAGCATCAGCTCGAGCCCGGCGCGGATCGCCCGCTGCGACCGTTCGAGCACGACGAGCGAGTCGCCGACGAGACCGGTCACGACGGCGGTCGCGACGATGACCACTCCGTACAGGATCGCGAAGCGACCGTACTCCTCGATGCCGAGCAGGCGCGCGACGAGGATCTGCAGCAGCAGACCGATGCCGGCCTGCGCGGCCTGTGCGATCACGGCCCCCAGAGCCTTGCGTTTCATCTCGCCTCCCCGCCGAACATCCTTGCACGCGAGCAGAGGTGCGCGAGTCCTACAGCTCGCCCGGCTTCATCGCCTCGGAGTCGATCGCGCGGATGATGCGGATCGTCGCCGTGTCGGGCTTCGCCTCGGCGGCGGGATCCGTCGGGCGTGACCTGCGGGGCGCGTAGACGACAAGGGAGTGGAACAGGAACCTCGCGAAGAACGCGACGATGAGCGACAGTCCTGTGGCGAGCACGCTGGAGATGTGCCAGGTCTCGACCATCAGCGCCATCACCGGGATGCGCAGAGCGGCCTCGGCGTTGTTGAAGGCGAACGAGGCGGCGAACCTGCCTCCGAGGCCGCGGGCGTCGGTGCGCATGTCGGCGAAGACGAACCGCTCCTGCAGCAGGAAGTTGCCGATGATGGTGACCTCGGCGCCGATGATCGCCGCCCAGATGTAGGGGACCCCGGCCAGGGTCAGCAGCCACATGATGCCCAGGTTGGCGACGGCGCCGATCACACCGATCAGGGCGAACAGCGACATCTTGCCGAACCGCAGTCGGGCGAGGTGGGCGATGAAGGTGCCGCCCTGACGCAGGCTCGCCTTCGACGTGCCGTGCCTGCGCTCGCCGAACTCCATCGGCACCTCGGCGATGCGCAGATCCGTGCGGGCGAGGATCTCGAGGAGGATCTTGAAGCCCTGCGGCTTGAGCGCCGCCAGGTCGAGTCGGCTCCGATCGACGAGGAAGAATCCCGTCATCGGGTCGGTGCTGCGGGCGAGACGGATCGGGAACATGGCGCGAGTCAGCCAGGTCGCCGCCCGCGACACGCCGAAACGCACCGCCGTGCCAAGACCGCTGGTGTCACCGCCGCCCACGTACCGCGACGCGGCGACCACGTCGGCATCGCCGTCCGCGTGACGGGCGAGCAGGGCGGGCAGGAGCTCGGGCGGATGCTGCAGGTCGCCGTCCATGACGATGCAGAGGTCGGCGGCCGCGGCCTCGAGCCCGACCAGCACCGCCCCACCGAGACCACCGGTGTTGTGCTCACGGTGGATGACCCGCACGGGCAGCGGAGCATCCGCCGCGACCCTGGCGATCTCGGATGCGGTGTCGTCGCCGCTGTCGTCGACGAAGAGGATCTCCGCGTCGTACGCGGCGAGCGCGACCGCGGTGCGCGCAACGAGTTCTGCGACGTTGTCGCGCTCGTTGTAGGTCGGCACGATGACCGTGACCGGTGTCGCCACGAGCCTTTCCCTTCCCCCTGTGCAGACCGAAGAGCCCGCGTTGCGGGATCCATCGTTCCACGGGTTCCTGTGCGGGAGGAAACCGGCACCTGCTACACTCGCTCCGGTGCGGCTGTGGGAGTCGCTGGCGGATGGGGATCCGCCTCTGGGGAATTACTGATCTGGGGAGATCATGGGGACGCGCATCGGCTATGCCGTGGGTGCTTTCGACCTGTTTCACGTCGGGCATCTCAACCTTCTTCGTCACGCCAAACAGCACTGCGACGTCCTCGTCGCGGGTGTCGTCAGCGATGAGATGCTGCGGCAGGTGAAGGGCATCGAGCCCGTCATCCCGACCGCCGAGCGCGCGGAGATCGTGCGCCACATCTCGTTCGTCGACGACGTGTACGTCGAGACCACTCCGTCGAAGATGGACTCCTGGCACGATGTGCGGTTCACGCACTTCTTCAAGGGAGACGACTGGCGCGGCACGGAGAAGGGCCTGCGCCTCGAGCGTGACTTCGCCGAGGTGGGTGTCGAGGTCGTCTACTTCCCGTACACGGCGCACACGTCGAGCTCGTCGCTGCGGCGCGCGCTCGACGCGATCTCGGCGGGCGCCACGGTCGGTGGCACGCCCGTCCTCGCGACGCGCTGACACGCGGATCCGGCGCCGGCGCGTCCGTTCCCCCGACGATGTGGGCGCGGACGCGACGGCGTCGCTCTCAGTTGGCGACGCCGAGCAGGCTCCGCGCCATCCGTGCGACGTGCGCCGGTGTGTGCGCGCCGAGCCAGACCGTCCACTGCAGCGGCGGCTCCGCGCACGTCCATTCGACGCACCATGAGTGCACGGCGTTGGCCAGTCGTTCGCCCTTGGCGTGCTGTCGCGCGCCGTCGCCTCTGAGGAGCCAGCGCACCGACATACCGTCGGGCACGTCGATGTGCCGGAACTGGATGCGCGCCGCGGCCTCGATCAGGACCACGCCCTCCGCATCCCACGGCAGCCGTGCGGTGATCGCGGCGATGGCGGCGGCGTCGGTCGAGTCGCCCGCGATCAGCACCACGCCGTCGATGTTCTCCCAGTCCGGATCCTCGAGGTGTTCGCAGCCAGTGGTCATGAATCAAGCATAGGTAAGGCTACCCTTAGTGCGCAACGCCTGGCGCGCGATCGCGCTGCCCGATGCCCGTTTCGGCGCCCGCTCAGCCGAGCGGACGTACGCTGGAGGCATGACCTCCGCAGAATCCACGATCACCCTCTTCGGCGCCGACTGGTGCCGCGACTGCATCCGCACCAAGAAGCAGCTCGACTCGCTCGGCATCGAGTACACCTACGTCGACCTCGTCGCGGAGCCGGCGGCAGCCGATGTCGCCAAGGAGATCTCGGGGCGCACCAACATCCCCGTCGTGGTCTACCCGGACACCTCGCACCACGTCGAGCCGTCGAATGCCGACGTCGAGGCGAAGCTGCGCGAGCTCTCCCTCATCTGACCGGAGGCTCCTCCTCTGCAGGGGAGTCCCCCACCGCTACACTGGCGCGATGAGCTCCGTGGCTCGGCCGGAACGCGCGTCCGTCCGTCTCTCCCCGCGAACGATCGCGCTGTACGCGGTGGGCTCGCTCGGCACCGGCGGCTACGCCACCCTTCCCGGGCTGGTCCTCACCTACTTCCTCACCGACAACCTCGGTGTCGCGGCCCTCGTCGCGGGCCTGATCGTGACGGCGGCGAAGGTGTGGGACGTCGTGATCGATCCGCTCATCGGCGCAGCCTCCGACCGCCAGTACGCACGGATCGGCTCGCGTCGCGGGTTCATGGTCGTGGGGGCGCTCACGCTTCCGCTCTTCTTCGCGCTGACCTTCGCGGTGCCTCCGTCCTGGGGGCCCACCGCGGGAGCGATCTGCGTGTTCCTGGCGTTCCTCGCCACCGCCACCTCGTTCAGCCTCTTCCAGGTGCCCTACGTGGCGCTGCCCGCCGAGCTCACCCGCGGCTACGACGAACGCACGCGCCTGCTGGGCTGGCGGGTCGTCGTGCTCACCGCCGCGATCCTGCTCTTCGGAGCAGGCGGTCCCGAGCTGCGCCGTGCCGGCGCGGACCCGGTCGCCGGGTACCTGCTGATGGGCGTCGTCGCGGGCGTCGCGATCGGGGTCGGGATGCTCATCGCCTCCCGCACCGCGGATGCCGCCCCGCTGCCCGGCGCGGATGCACCGCCCGAGGCGGCCGTCGCCGCCACCGGGTTCCGCGCCCCCTACGCGGCCGGCCTGCAGACGCTGCGGCGCAGTCAGCCCTTCCGCGCGCTGCTGGGCACGTTCCTCCTGCAGGCTCTCGCGACCGGGACGATGCTCGCCGCCGCCCAGTATGTCGCCACCTGGGTGCTGCGCAGCGAGGATGCGGTCACCCTCGTGTTCCTGTCGCTGGTCGGCCCGGCCCTGGTCGCGACCCCCGCATGGACCGCGGTCTCCCGGCGGATCGGCAAGGAGCGGGCGTTCGCCGTCGCGAGCATCCTGTTCACGGCGGCCTCGGCGACGCTCGTGATCGCCGCCTGGCTCCCCGGCGGGTGGATGTACGGCTCGATCGGGATCGCGGGCATCGCGTACGCGGGGCTCCAGTCCCTGCCGATGGCGATGCTGCCGGACGTGATCTCGCACGACGAGCAGCGCAGCGGCAGGGGCCGGGCCGGCACCTTCACCGGCGTGTGGACCGCGGGCGAGACCATCGGCTTCGCCCTCGGTGCGACGACGGTGTCCCTGATGCTCGCGGCCACCGGGTACATCTCGACCGTCGCCGGCACGACCGCGCAGCAGCCCGACGCCGCCGTCACCGGCATCGTGATCAGCTTCAGCGTCCTGCCGGCGGTGCTGATGCTCGCGAGCCTGCTGACGCTGCGTCGATACCGGCTGCGCCGCTCCGACATCGACGCGTGAGGCATCGACGCGTGACTCGCGGGTGCGGCCTAAGCTGGGATCCCGCCAGAAGGAGACGCCGATGACTTCCGCGACCGCACCCACCGGATCGATGAGCCCGGAGCTGGACGACGGAGAGCGGGCCCGCCTCGATGAGGCGATCGGCGAGCTGCAGGCGGGCAGCCGCACCTGGGCGGCGCTGACCCTCGCGCAGCGCGTCACCCTGCTGCGCGGCGTGCGTACCGGTGTGGCCGCCGCCGCCGAGGACTGGGCCAGGACCGCCGCCGCGTCGAAAGGGCTCGGCGGACGCCATCCGCTGCGCGGCGAGGAGTGGCTCAGCGGACCGTACAGCGTGCTGGGCGCCCTCGACGCCTGCATCGAGACGCTCTCACGGCTGGCTCACGGGACGAATCCGCTCGACGGCGTGCGCATCGACCGTGCGCCCGGCGGACGCACCCGCGTGCACGCGTTCCCCCTGACCGGGATCGACCGCATCCTGCTCTCGGGCTACACCGGCGAGGTGTGGCTGAAGCCCGGCACCACCCCGAGCCGCGCCAGGGCGACGGCCGGACTCGCGCAGCGCACGCCGTCGGAATCCGGGGGCGTCGGGCTCGTGCTCGGAGCGGGCAACATCACCTCCATCCCCGTGCTCGACGTGCTGTACGAGCTGCTCGCCCACAACCGCGTCGCCCTGCTGAAGGTCAACCCGACACAGGACGCCCTCGTGCCGGTGTACAAGCGCGCACTCGCCCCGCTGATCGGCCTCGGACTGCTGCGCATCGTGCGGGGCGGCCCGGCGGTCGGCGCCTACCTGACCGGGCATCCCGAGCTGGTGCACGTGCACATCACGGGTTCGGCGGCGACCTTCGACGCGATCGTCTGGGGGACGGGGGCGGATGCGGTCGAGCGCCGTCGCGCGAACACCCCCCGACTGCAGAAGCCCATCACGGCGGAGCTCGGTGGAGTCTCGCCGATCATCATCGTTCCGGGCGAGTGGACGGATGCCGACCTCGCCTATCAGGCGGAGCACGTCGCCACCATGCGCCTGCAGAACAGCGGCCACAACTGCATCGCCGGCCAGGTGGTGATCCTGTCGTCCGACTGGGCGCAGGCAGACGACTTCCGCACGGCACTCCGACGGGCGTACGCGAACGCCCCCGAGCGGCCGACCTGGTATCCGGGCGCGACGTCGCGGATGGACCTCGCGACCGACGCCTACCCCGACGCTCTCGTTCTCGGCGATCGGCTGCTGGTCGAGATCGCGGCGGGCGAGGATGCGGCGGCGCTGCAGCGCACCGAGTACTTCGCGCCCGTCCTCGGCGTCGTCTCCGTTCCCGGCACCGGGCAGGAGTTCCTCGACACCGCCGTCACCTACGCGAACGAGCAGCTGCAGGGCACGCTCGGCGCGAACCTCCTGATCGACCCGGCGACCGAGAAGAAGCTCGGCGCCGGGTTCGACCGCTCCGTGGCGGCGCTGCGCTACGGCTCGATCGCCGTCAACGGCTGGACGGCCTTCGGCTTCCTCACGCCGACCCTCACCTGGGGCGCGTTCCCCGGAAGCACGATCGACGATGTCGGCAGCGGGATCGGCGTCGTGCACAACGCACTGCTGCTCGACGACGTCGAGCGGTCGGTCGTCCGCGCTCCGTTCCGGCCGTTCCCGCGATCACTGCCCCTCGCCAACGGCGGCGGACGCTTCACGATCCTTCCGAAGCCGCCGTGGTTCGTGTCGTCCCGCACCGGCGCGGCGGTCAGCGAAGGACTGACCCGCTTCCGTGCCGACGGCGGCATCCTCGGACTCCTGAAGACGCTGACGGCGGCGCTGCGCGCCTGACGATCGGCATCAGCCGGCCGATGTCGACGTCAGCCGGCGAAGCGATCGGTCGCTGCCCGCAGCGCACGCTGGATGCCGGGCTCGGTCGCCGAGTGACCGGCATCGTCGACGACCACGAAGTCCGCCTCCGGCCACGCCGTGTGCAGATCCCAGGCGGTCATCATCGGCGTGCAGACGTCGTGACGCCCCTGCACGATGACGGCGGGGATGTGTCGGATGCCCTCGACGCCGGCGATCAGCTGCCCTTCCGTCCACCAGCCGCGATTCACGAAGAAGTGGTTCTCGATGCGGGCGAACGCCGTCGCGGAGCGAGGGTCCGACATCGCCTCGATCTGCGCCGCATTCGGACGCAGCGTCACCGTCGACGCCTCCCACCGCGACCACGCGACGGCGGCGGGCTCGTGCACGGCGGGGTCGGGATCGAACAGCCGCCGGTGATACGCCCGGATCAGGTGCGAGCGCTCCAGCACCGGGATGGGGGCGATGTACTCCTCCCACAGATCGGGGAACAGTGCCGCCGCGCCGCCCTCGTAGAACCACTCCAGCTCCTCGCGACGCAGCGTGAAGATGCCGCGCAGCACGAGTTCGCTGACGGCATCCGGATGCGCCTGCGCGTAGGCGAGGGCGAGGGCGCTCCCCCACGACCCGCCGAACACCTGCCACTGCTCGACCCCGAGATTCCTGCGCAGCAGCTCGATGTCGGCGATCAGGTGCGCGGTCGTGACGAAGCGCAGATCGGCGTCCGGCGCGCTCGCATGCGGGGTGCTGCGGCCGCAGCCGCGCTGGTCGAACAGCACGATCCGATACACGGCGGGGTCGAAGAACCGCCGCTGCCAGGGCGAGGTGCCGCTCCCGGGCCCGCCGTGCAGGAACACCACGGGCTTGCCCTCGGGGTTGCCGCTGACCTCCCAGTACAGACGATGCCCGTCGCCGACGAGCAACTCGCCGGTCTCGTGCGGCTCGATCGGCGGATACAGTGCGTCCAGGTCCATCGCCGTCGCCCTAGAGCTCTGCGCCGGACACGGTCAGCGGATCGGCGCACACGTCGAGTCCGTACTTGTAGCCGCTGGCGAACCACCCCTGCCTCTGCGCGCTGGTGCCGTGCGTGAAGCTCTCGGGGTTCACCGACCCTGACGACTGCTGCTGGATGTTGTCGTCACCGACGGTGTTCGCCGCATTCAGAGCATCGGTGATCTCGGCCTCGGTGGGAGTCTGCAGGTAGGGGACGCCGTTCTTGTCCTTCTCCTCGGTCATCCGTCCGATCCAGGCACCCGCGTAGCAGTCGGCCTGCAGTTCGATGCGCACGCCGTTGCTGTCCGGGCCCGTGCCGTTGTTCGGGTACCGGTCCATCACGCCGGTGATGTACTGGATGTGGTGGCCCCACTCGTGGCCCACGATGTACAGCTGCGCGAGATCCCCCGCGGATGCTCCGAACTGCTGCTGCATGAGGTCGAAGAACGTCGGGTCGACGTAGACCGTCTCTTCGGGCGGGCAGTAGAACGGCCCGACCGCGTTCGACGCGGTGCCGCAGGCGGTCGAGGTCGCGCCGTCGACGATGATGAGCTGCGGAGCCCGGTACTGATCGATGCGGTCCTCCCAGAACCCGTCGAGCGCGAGCTGCGCGCTCGCCACCCGGCAGTCGACGTCCTCGTTCGCGTCCTCACCGGTGAGGCAGTTCTCGATCACGCTGCCGCCCTCGGGCTCGGAGCCACCGCCGGTCGCGCCCGTGCCGCCGAGCAGACCGGTCAGATCGATGCCCAGAAGAGGCCCGGCGATGAGGGCGATGAGGCCGAGCAGGCCGACCCCGCCCGCCCCTGCCACGACGGCCCCGCGGCCCCGTCGGCGAGCGGTGTTGCCGGAGACGTCGGCGTCTGGGTTGAAGGTCATGCCACGAGGGTACTCCGCACGAAGCCCCGCCCGGACCGCCTCGCCCGGACGTAGGCTCGGGTCATGACGACCACGATCACACTGACCGGCGCCGGCGGACAGATCGGATACGCGCTGCTGTTCCGCATCGCCGCCGGCGACCTCCTCGGGCCGGAGGAGAAGGTGCGGCTGCGACTGCTGGAGATCCCTCAGGGGCTGGGTGCAGCCGAGGGGGCGGCGCTCGAGCTGCAGGACGGCGCCTTCGGCCTTCTGGAACACGTCGAGGTGACCGACGACCCCGCCGTGGGATTCGACGGCGCCGACCTGGCGCTGCTGGTCGGCGCCCGCCCTCGCGGCCCCGGCATGGAGCGCGGCGACCTCCTCGCCGCGAACGCCGGCATCTTCGGACCGCAGGGTGCCGCGATCGCCGCGCACGCCGCCGACGGCGTGCGCGTCACGGTCGTGGGCAACCCGGCCAACACGAACGCGCTCATCGCCGCGGCCTCGGCCGACGGCATCCCCGCCGAGCGCTTCAGCGCCCTGACCAGACTCGACGAGAACCGCGCGAGGGCGCAGCTGGCGCAGACCCTCGCCGTGCCCGTCGACACGGTGCGCCGAGTCCCGATCTGGGGCAACCACTCCGCGACGCAGTTCCCCGACGTGTCGTACGCGACCGTCGCCGGCCGGCCGGTGACGGAGGCGCTCGAGCGCATCGTCGGCGACGTCCCCTCCTGGCTCGAGGAGACCTTCATCCCCCGAGTCGCGAAGCGCGGGGCCGAGATCATCGCGGTGCGCGGATCGTCGTCGGTGGCGTCGGCCGCGAACGCGACGATCGAGCACGTGCGCGACTGGGTGCACGGCACCGACGACTGGACCTCGGCGGGCGTCGTGTCGCACGGCGAGTACGGCGTGCCCGAGGGCCTGATCTCGTCGTTCCCGGTGCGCGCGGTCGACGGAGAGTGGCGCATCGTCGAGGGCCTCGACGTCAGCGACTGGGCACGATCGCGCATCGACGCCTCCGTCGCCGAGCTGGCCGAGGAGCGCGAGGCGGTACGAGCCCTCGGGATGCTCTGAACGGTCGCCACGGACGGATCCGGCAGGGCAGAATGGATCCCGGAGGTGCGCGATGAGCGAGACGATCGATCCGATGAAGGCGACGGCATCCGTCGACGAGGCCCTGACGAGTCCGCTGCACCTGCCGCACGCGGCCGCGGAGTGTCCGAAGTGCTTCACCGAGCTGCAGCAGAACCGCGACTTCTGGGTCGCGCGCCCGGACGGGTCGCGCCTGGTCGGGCTCGTCGTCTCGCGAGAGGGCATGCCCTCGGTCGTCGAGCAGCGTGAGGACCTCACCCGGTTCGGGGTTCCCATCGAGGGATTCCGTCACCCGGCCCCCGACATCCTCGAGTCCTGGAGCGACCGGCTCTCGCGCCTGATCGCGACGCTCAAGCCCGGCGACGTCCTCGTCGTGGCGAACATCAACGCCCTCGGGCGCGACGCAGAAGAGGGTGCCCGCACCGCCAAGGAGCTGCGCGGCCACGGCATCATCGTCAAGGTGCTGAGCCACGACGCTCGCCACCTGGCCGACGCCGCCCGCTGAGCCGCGCGGCACATCACCCCGGGCACAGCCGCCGACCCGCAGCCCCGTAGACACAGAGAGAGCCGGCTGTCACCCCGTGAGGGGCGACAGCCGGCTCGAACTCTCACCGGGTGATGATCACCAGCGGTTCATGTTCCTGTTCTCGTTCGCCTGACCGTCCTGCGAGTCCTGCGAGACCTGACGTCCGATGTCGTTCAGGAGCGCCTTCATCTCGGTCAGGGCCGCGTTCCACTTGGCCTTGGCCTGGATGTACGCCTCGGAGGCCGAACCGGTCCAGTCCGCCTGGAGCGGCTTGAGCGCGTCCTCCATCTGGGAGAGCTTGTTGTCGATGTTGTTCGCGCCGCGAACGAGGTCGGCACCCGCCGTGTCGACGGCGCCGAACTGCATCTTGTATCCGTTACCACTCATGATCTTTTTCCCTCCGGTCTCAGCCGAGACGGCCCATGAACTTGTTCTGCGACTGCGCAGACGTGTCGTCGGTCTGCGTGTAGGCCGACTGCGAGTCGCGCAGGTTCTGCTCGAACTCGTCCAGAGCGTTCGTGATGCGGCGGGACTTCTCCTGCCACGCCTGGAAGGTCTGCGTGAACGCCGCGGCCCCCGCGCCCTGCCACGACGATCCGATGCTTGACAGCTGAGACTGAATCGAGTTCAGCTCGCCGATGATGTCCTGCTTCGAGCTGCTGACGATCCCGGCGCCCCGCTGCAGGGCCCCATCCGCTGCAGAAATCTCTCCGCTCACGGTCACCTCCTGGTCGTATGGGCGAAACCGCCCTGTGTGAGTCAGCCCCGGAGGGCCGTGCCGCCGATGTTTCGGTGACAAGTAACACCATACGGCGCTCGTGCGCGTATGCCCATGGGTAGCTCTGCCCACCCTGCATGCTGACTGCTCGCTACGGGTGCGACGACGGGGCGAAGGCGAGCTGCATGGTCTGCAGCCCGCGTTCGCGGGTGATCACCCTGGCGCGCCCCGGCACCGCCGGCGTCGCCTTCACGTTGCCGATCAGCGGCCCCTCGTCGGGGCTGCCCGAGAGCAGGATGCCGGGAGCCGCGAGGTCGCGGAGCGTCTGCATGACCGGCTCGAACGTCGCCCGTGACGCGCCACCCGAGCGGCGGGCGATGATCAGGTGCAGTCCGACGTCCGTCGCCTGCGCCAGAAGCGGCTGCAGCACGGCGATCGGATTGCCGGACTGCGTGTTGACCAGGTCGTAGTCGTCGACGAGGACGTAGACCTCTGCGCCCGTCCACCACGAGCGGTCCCGCAGCTGCTGAGGCGTGATGTCGGGCCCCGGCATCCGCCCTCGCAGGTACTCGGCGAGGCCGCCCAGCTCCTCCGACGCCTGCTGCGCGGTCGTGTAGTACCCGGCGAGGTACTCCTCGGGGATCTCCGACAGCAGCGCACGCCGGTAGTCGACGACGAAGATCTGCGCCGACTGAGGAGTCGTCGTGCGCATCACCTCGTGCGCGAACGTGCGCAGGAAGCTCGACTTGCCCGACTGGCTGTCGCCGAACAGATACAGGTGCGGGTTGCGCCGCACGTCGAACGCGGAGGGGGCGAGCGCCGCCTCGTCGACGCCCAGAAGCACCTGGTTCTGCAGCGGGGTGCCGGCAGCCAGCTGCTGCAGTGCCGAGAGCTCGAGCATCTCGGGCAGCAGACGCAGCTTGGGGCCGCGAGGACCCTTCCACGCCGCGTTCACACGCTCGATCAGGTGTTCGACGCCCTCGCTGAGCGTGTCGGGATCACCGGAGCCGTCGACGCGCGGCAGAGCGGTGAGCATGTGGTGCTTCGACGGCGCGAGTCCGCGACCGGGGCGGCTGAGCGGCACGTTGACGGCGACCTTGCGGTCGATCTCCGAATCGCTGGTGTCGCCGAGGCGCAGTTCGAGCTTCGACCCGAACGTGTCGCGGATCGCGGTGCGGAAGTCCATCCACCGAGAGGTCGTCGCCACGATGTGCACACCGAAGGTGAGCGCCCGCCCTGCGAGCGACTGGATCTCGAACTCCATCTCGTCGAACTCGGCGCGGATCGTGGGCCAGCCGTCGATGATGAGGAACACGTCGCCGTAGCCGTCATCGGCCCGCCCCTGCGCGCGCAGACGCCGATAGGTCTCGATCGAATCGATCGAGTTGGCCGTGAAATAGCGCTCGCGCGCGTTGACGATGCCGACGACCTCCTGGAACATGCGTCGGAGGACGTCGGGCTGGTTGCGGCCGGCGACACCGGCGA
This sequence comes from Microbacterium sp. Root553, assembly GCF_001426995.1. Taxonomy (NCBI): domain Bacteria; kingdom Bacillati; phylum Actinomycetota; class Actinomycetes; order Micrococcales; family Microbacteriaceae; genus Microbacterium; species Microbacterium sp. Root553. The sequence goes on from NZ_LMFY01000001.1 coordinate 613,715, forward strand.
CGTGCGCCATCTTGGCGAACGGCACGAACGTTCCGCCGCCGAAGTCCATGACGTAGAACTGCACCTCCTGCGGAGTGTGCGTCAGCGCGATGCCGGTGAGCACGCTGCGGGCGAGGGTGCTCTTGCCGCTGCGCGCGCCACCGACGATCGCGAGGTGGCCGCCCGCACCCGTGAGCGTCAGCGTCAGCCGATCGCGACGCTGCTCGAGCGGTCGGTCCACGGTGCCCAGCGGAATCGTGAGAGGGCCGGCCTGCCGCCACCGCGGCGAGATCAGTCCGAGCTGCGGGTCTTCGACCAGATCGCCGAGCATCTCGTCGAACGTCGCCGGCACGTCGAGCGGAGGCAGCCACACCTGGTGGGCGGGCATGCTGCGCCCCTTCATCTGCGCGACGGCGATGTCGAAGGTCACCCGCTGCTCGGGCGCCTCGCCCCGCACGACGTCGAGGGCGGGAGCCTGATCCTCGGAGTTCTCCTGCTCGAGCACGGGTGCCGCCGTGAACGACCTGGCCTCGATCGCCCGGACCTCCGCCCCGGAACCGTCGGCCTCGGCCGTCGCCCCCGGCTTGCGCCGGCGGGTCTTGGGCGGGGCCGACACGTACGCGGCACGGAACTGCGTGAGGGTCTCGGCATCCGACTTCAGGATGCCGTGGCCGCCACCGCCGGGGAGCGTGAACGCATCGGGGACGCCGATGACCGCGCGCGAGTCGGCACCGGAGAACGTCTTCAGACCGATCCGGTACGACAGGTGGGAGTCGAGTCCGCGCAGCTTGCCCTCTTCCAGCCGTTGGGTCGAGAGCAGGAGGTGCACCTGCAGAGATCGACCGAGTCGGCCGATCGCGACGAACAGCTCGGTGAAGTCGGGCTTCGCGGCGAGCAGCTCGGAGAACTCGTCGGCGACGATCAGCAGCGCGGGGAGCGGCTTGAGGTCGGTACGACCACCCTTGCGGGCGGCCTCGTAGTCGGTGACGTTGGCGAAGTTGCCGGCATCGCGCAGCAGCTCCTGCCGCCGGGTCATCTCCCCCTGGATGGCGTCCTGCATGCGGTCGACCAGCGTGAGGTCGTCACCGAGGTTGGTGATGACGGCCGAGACGTGCGGCATGTCCGCCATGCCCGCGAAGGTCGCGCCGCCTTTGAAGTCGATCAGCACGAAGTTCAGCGCCTCGGACGAGTGCGTCATCGCGAGCGACAGCACCAGCGTGCGCAGCACCTCGGACTTTCCCGAGCCGGTGGCGCCGATGAGCATGCCGTGCGGTCCCATACCCTGCTGGGCGGATTCCTTGATGTCGAGGATCATCGGCTGGCCGGTGCTCGTCAGCCCGATCGGGACTCGCAGGCGGTCGCGAGCGGAGCGGGGCTTCCACGCCACATCCGGGTCGAAGTCCCTCACATCGGGCAGGTTCAGCAGATCCGTGAGCTCGGCGCTGATCGTGCGAGCGCCACCCGCCTCCTCGTCCTGCGCGCTCTCGCCGAGACCGGTGAGGCGCCGCGCCACCGCTTCGGCCGAGCTGATCCCGAGGAAGTCGGGCGTCGCGGGGACCATGCCCATGCTGCGGCGGGCCACCGTGAGCTTCTCCCCGTCGGCGCCGTCGAGGATCAGGCGGACGGTGAGCGGGTCGGTGAGCTCCGCCCACTCGCGAGCGATGTCGATGACCGTGACGCCGTCGACGCCGCCCTCCTCGTCGAGGAGGTTGCCCGGGGGCAGTTCGACGCCGTCGAGGATGACGACGATGTGAGGCATCGCGCCGCCGCCGCGACCGCTGACCGGACCGCGCGAGCGGATGTCGGCGATCAGAGGCTCGACCTCGGCCCACGACGATCCGATGCGGCGGGCACCGCCGACGGCGTCCTTGCGACTGTCGGACTGCGCGTGCGGCAGCCACTTGGACCATTCCCAGTACGGCAGGTCCGCCGCCGAGGCGATGACGGCGACCTGCAGATCCTCGGGCGCGGTGAAGGTGGTGAGATGCGAGACCATGGCGCGAGCCAGCCCGCGGCCCCGCACTATGTCGCCGACGACCTCGATGCGCGCACACGTGCTGATGTTGAGCCCGAGGGGCAGGTCGGGCACCTGGTCGTGGGTGAGCACGAAGCGGTGCGCCGCCGATGCGCTCACCGGGTCGAGCTGGGCGAGCGGCGGGATGGGGGCCTCGTCGAGCGTCATGGCGAGGGGCTGCGTGGCCGTGCCGACACGGGTCACCAGGAACTGCGGGTCACCGGCGGGGCGTTCCCACACCCGGGATCCCTCCTCGGCGACGAAGGGCAGGGAGTCGGGTGCGGGCAGCATCCACTCCTCGTACCGGCGCTGCCGCGAGGCCACCTCGCGCACCGCGTCTCGCGTCTCGGAGAGGTAGGCGAGGTACTCGCGTCGCGTGTTCTCGACGTTGGTCGAGTGCTGCGACTTCTGCCGCCACATCTGCCCGCCCACCATCGACAGGGCCATGAAGAGGAACAGACCGCCCATGATGTACGTGCGGGTCGCGTCTCCGCCCTGGGTGAGAGAGAGCACCGCGACCGAGCCGAGGCTTCCCACCATCGGCAGCGCCATCATCAGGGTGTTCGATGCACCTTCGGGCTTGGGCAGCTCAGGTGCCTGCTGCAGCGTGAGCTGTCCGCCTGCCGGCGGTTTCGGCGCGCGGCGGTTGCTGGTGATGCTCACGACTGGCCCTCCTCGAGTCACCTACTATTGTGTCAGGATGCCGCGCGGAACCGGCATTGTGCGTCGGAACATCGAGAGGCGGGGATGTCAGCGAAGACGATACGCCTCACCGTAGCTGATGCGAACGGGCGCAATGACCTGGTCGTCCCCGCCGATTCGACGGTCGCCGAACTGCTCACCGTCGGCGGTGTCGACCTGCGACGCTACGTCGGCACGACCACCTCCGGGGCGGCGATCGACCTCGACAGCGAAGTGTCGGTGATCCCCGGCGACGGCGGCGTGATCTGGCTGTTCGACCGCACTGCGACGGCGTCGGCCGACGGCTCCGACACGTCCGCGAAGGATGCGGCGTCCGCGGGGCAGCCGCGCAGGAACACCCTGCTGCTCGCCCTGCTGCTCGCGATCACCATCGTGCTCGTGTCGTGCGCGGTGATCATGCCCACCACGACCGTCGTCTCGGTGGCGACGGTGCTGCTGCTCGTCGGCGCGCTGACGCTGCTGGCCCAGCCGGTACGAGACTCCACCGTCTACGTCGCCTTCGTCGCGCCCGTGCTCGGCGGCGCGGCCGGCGCGGTCGCCCTCTCGGTCTTCCACGACACCGGCGCGATGATGGCCGCAGGCTTCGTCACGGGGGCCACACTCGCCTGCGTGCGTCACGCGCAGGCGCTGATGCGCGGACGGCTGGCCGCCGCGACCACCGCGGTGATCGCGGTGATGTGGTCGGTGCTCGCGGTGCTGAACGCCGCCGCGTTCCTCGCCGGTGTGCCCGCCGTGGCGATCACGGCCGTGCAGGTCGCCTGCGCCGTGCCGGTCTTCCATTTCATCCGCGCCGCCGCGCTCGACGTCGACGCGAGCGAGCTCATCGACACGCCCTATGTCATCCGCGACGCGCAGGGTCTTCGACAGACGCCTCCACGGGAGCCCTCCCCCGTCGGCGCCGACACCGCACGTCGGCAGTTCCAACTCGCTCGCCGCAGGTCCGAGGCCGGGATCGTCATCGCCTGCGCACTCGCTCTGCTGTCGACGATCTACACCGTGGTGGTCACGGCCGCGTCGATAGACACCTCCGGGCCCTCGGTCGAGACGTGGTGCGTCCTCGGCGGAGCGCTGGGCGTCGGATGCTACTTCCTGCTCACCGCACGGATGCTGCGCGACGGGGTCGCCCGGGCGGCCGCGCTCGTCACGGGAACCGTCGTCGCCGTGGCCTCTGCGGCGGCCCTGGTGATCGCACTGCAGCTGAGCGCCCTGCTCGTCGCCGTCGTCGTGATCATCGCCGGCGCCATCGTCGCCTCGCTGACCGTGCCGCTGGCTCGGGATTGGCGTTCCCTCGGCTGGTCCCGCACCGGTGACATCGTCGAGGGCCTGTTCCTCGCCCTGGCCCCCGCGGCGCTGCTGTACGGTTCCGGCATCGCTGGGCAGATCCTGGAGGTCTTCTCATGACCATCGCCCCTCCCGCCGCGCGGCTGCGGCCACCGGCGTCGCCCGTCCGCACGGCTGCGCCGGGTGTGCGCGCCACCGCGGGTCAGCGCGCCGGCGCCTATCTGATCGACATCGGAATCATCGCGGTCATCGCGACGCTCGTCTGGGTGCTCACCGGATCGCTCGTGCTCGTCGCCGTGACCGTGGTCGAGCTCTGGGCCATCGGCTGGGTGTGGGAGGGCCACACCGGGGCGACGCCCGGAAACCTGATCTGCGGCCTGCGCACCGTGCAGCGCGACAAGGATGCCAGCGTCGGTGCGCGCGGCCTGTTCCTGCGCAACCTGGTGATGGGCCTCGCGCACGTGATCCCCGTCCTGCTGCCCGTGGGCCTCGCAGCTGCAGGGGTTCTCGACGGCCTGGGGCGCGCCCGCGTCATCGATGTGCGCAAGACCCGCAGCGCCGCGACGCACGGCATGTTCCTCGCGCCGGATCTCGAGGCCAGGGTCACCGGGCCCGATGCCGCAGCAGGGGTCATCACGGCCGCGCCGGGGGTCATCAGCCAGACGCCGTTGTCGCCGTCGCAGCCCGTCGTCGCGGCACCGGTCGCCGACCCCGTCGATGCCGGCAGCGTGGCCGTGTTCGAGCTCTCGGACGGCACCGTGATCGAGGCGACCGGCCTCGGCTACATCGGTCGCGCGCCGCGTGCCCCGGAGACCATTCCCGACGCGATCCTCGTACGCGTGCCCGACGGCACCCGCTCGCTGTCGCGCACCCACGCCGCCTTCGGCGTGGAGGACGGGAAGCTGTGGGTGCAGGACCTGGGCTCGGCGAACGGTGCGGCGGTGCGGCACCTCGGCGGCAGCGAGACCGAGCTGAGCGCGCACAACCCGTACTTCCTCGTGCCGGGCGACGTGCTGGTGCTCGGCGGCGACGCGGAGCTCGCGTATCGCCGAGTGGCCGGACGCGGCGCCCGACCGTCCGCACTCCCCTCGACACCCGCGACACCCGTGACCGAGGGGCCGGCCACGCCGAGTGAGCCTGCGGTGCCGACACCCGCGGTCGTGGCGCCCGCTGTCGTGACGCCGGCTGTCGTGACGCCGGCTGTCGAATCGACGCCCCTGGGATCTCCTTCCCCCGCCGTCGTGGATGCGGTGCCGGCCGCGGAATCGGCACCGCCCGTGACCCAGGCGCCTGCAGAGAGGCCCACGACGCGATCGGCCGCGCGCCTGACGCAGGCAGGCGCTCCGGCCTCCCAGGCGCCCGCGACTCCGGCCGCCGCCGCCGCTGTTCCGCCTGCGCCGACCGATGCGCAGCCGACCGCATCCCCCGTGCCCTCCGAGGCTCCGCAGGCGGTCGTCGCCCTGCAGTTCACCGACGGCACGACCGTGCCGATCACCGGGCTGGGGTACATCGGTCGCGCCCCGCGTGTGCCCGAAGGGGAGCATGCCGAGGCCGTGCTCGTCGCAGTGCCCGACGGAGACCGCTCGGTGTCGCGCACCCACGGTCGCTTCGGGGTGGTCGACGGTCAGCCCTGGTTCGAGGACCTCGGCTCGGGCAACGGCTCGTCGCTGCGCACGGCCGACGGCCGGTCGGGGCCGATGACTCCGCACCAGCGATTCGGGCTGACATCGGGCATGACCCTGCAGGTCGGCGACTGCCTGATCCAGATCGTCGCCGTCTGACGACGACGGCATACGCTTCCGTTCGGACAGCTCGCGCACGCGTGGACGGGTCCGCTCACGCGCTGACGGGTCCGCTCACGCGCTGATACGAGAAAAGCCGCTCGCCCCAAAGGGTGAGCGGCTTTCTCTGTAGGACGTGAGGCCCCGGTCGAGAGTTCTTCGTTACCAGCCGAGCTCTTCGCGTCCGTCGGACGCCGAGCGGCCGGCAGCGCCAGCGGCGCCGAGATCGGGAGCGATCTGGTCGTCATCCGGTTCGACCTCGAAGGCGAGGAGGTCCTGTCCGCGGCGGCGGTTGCGCTTGTCGCTGCCGCCCCCGGCTCCGCCGCCGGCGGCCGCTCCGCCGACCATGCCACCGCGTCCGCCGTTCGCAGCACCCGACTGGGCGACGACGCCGCTCGCGCCTGCACCCGTCCCGGTACCGCCGACGCCACCCACTCCGCCGACTCCGCCGACTCCACCGACGCCGCCGATGAGCCCGCCGCCAGCGCCGAGACGTCCGGCGAGGCCCGCGGCCGCGCCGCCGACGACGCCACCGCCGACGAGGCCTCCTGCGCCGCCGACCGACCCGGAGGTTCCGCCGCCACCGCCACCGCCTCCGACCGTGCCGCCGACCCCACCGGTGAGGCCCGATCCGCCGCCGCCGCCGGTCACGCCGTCGGTGCCGCCGTCGACCCGCGGGGTGTCATCTCCCCCCGTGCCGTCAGGGTCCGGCCACGTCCGGTCGGGAGGCAGCGGGGGATACACCGGGGGCTCGACCGGCGGGTACACGCGCGGCGGCTCGATGACGCGAGGAGGATCGATCTTCGAGTCGTCGTCCCCGTCTCCGTCTCCGTCTCCGTCTCCGTCTCCGTCTCCGTCGTTCCCTCCGTTGTCGTCGATGCCGGGGCCGACGATGCCGGGGCCCTCGTAGTCTCCGCCGCCGCCCGAGCCCCCACCCGAACCGCCACCGGGGTAGCCCACCGGGGTGTTGCCGCCGGGGCCGTCGTGATCCATGGGATCGTCCGCCGGCGGCGTCTCGTCGTACTCGCTCGTCGGCATGCCGTCGATGATCTCCTGCAGGCGCGCATCGAGAGCATCGTTCATCTTGCGCGCCTGCTCCTCCTGCGCGGCAGCGGCCTGATCGAGGTAGTACTGCTGGGCCTGAGCGGGGGTCATCGTGACTCCGGGCCGCACCTGCACAGGGCTGTCGGTCTGCGTCGCCATGTCGATGGTGCTCTGCTGCGCCGGCGACAGACCCGCGTCGGGGATTCCGTCGATACCGCCTGCCGTGGTGTCGAGGGCGTCGTTCGCCTTGTCGATCGCCACGTTCAGCGCCTTCTGGTACTCGACGAAGTCGGCGAGACTCGCGTGGATCTGCGTGAGCTTGTGTTCGATCCGTTCGCCGAGGTCTCCCTCGAAACCTGTCGTGCGCGCCGCCTTCCGGACTCCCGCCGATACGGCACCGGCGGTCTGCGTCGCGACGGAGCGCTGCACGGTCTGCGCGATTCGAGCCGCGCTGCCGATGAAGCTGGACCTGTTCGCCTGCAGACGCCCCAGGCGTTCCATGTGCTGTCCCATGACTTCTCCTCTCAGACCGCGATCGTCTTGCTCAGGCCCGAAGGACCTTCGGCGCGGTGGAGCAGCGTCCGGAAGTTCTGCTTCGACGTCTCGTCGAGCTCGGTGGTCTCCTCGATCGCCTTCAGCAGGTTCTTCGCCGCCTCATCGAGATCGAGTCGGATCGCTTCGTACCACTTGATCGCCGCATCGTACTTCGACCTCAGCGCGGCAGCGAGTGCGATCGACTTGCCGTCGTCGGTCCACAGCGTGGCATTCTGGCTTTCGCCCAGTTTCTGCAGCAGCTCGCGCGACTCCTCGAGGGTCGCGATCGCCTTCTCGACGAGCTTCGCCTGTGCTTCGGCGGTCTGCGGGTCCATCTTGAATGGAACTGTTTTCACGGACATTGTTGGCGCCCCCTCCGACTATCCTGCGCACGATGATATTAGCCCGACAACGACGCCGGAGCCATGGGGAGATGTCCCCATGGCTCCGGCGCACGGCACGGATCCCGCCCTGCCGGGCGCCCGTTCAGAAGGCGCCTTCGCCGTTCGGGTCGCAGAAGAGGACCGCGTCGGTGATCGCCTTCTCCGCCGAGGCGCGCTCGGCCTCGAGCGGTTCTCCTCCGCTGATCACTGCGGACAGCGTCTCGTCCGACATATCCGATGCGTAGAGCTGCTCTCCCATGCACGGGTAGAAGTCCGGCATGTCGTCGTAGTTCGTCATTCCCTCTCCCTGGAACGTCTTCTGCACCTCTACGGCGATCTCCTCTGCCGAAGGCCGTTCTTCGCCGACGGGCGGTGACGAGGGGGAGGGCTCCGACGACGGCTGCGCGCTGATGCTCGGTGTGGGAGGAGCGACGGTGGGTGTCATCGGACCCGTCGGTCCGACGAGGGCGGCCGCGACGATCACCAGAGTCACGATCGTGCCGATCACACCGCCGATCACCGACAGGACCATGCCCACGATCGACGGCCACTTCGCCGTGTTCTTCTTGAACACCCCGACCAGCGACACCACGAACGCCGCGATCAGCACGACCACGCCGACGACGAACGTCACCGGAATGCACGCGAGGACCGTTCCCAGCACAGCCAGCCCGAGACCGACGAAACCCAGCACCGGCGCGACCCGGTCAGGCGACGAGGGCGGCCCCGTCGTGGCCGCCGCGTAGCCGTTCGCGCTCGGCGCGGACGGCCCGGTCGGCGGCTGAGCAGCAGCAGAGCCGCCGCTCCCATCTCTGACGCCCGGAGCCGTCGTCGTACCATCCAGCCGGCATACTCATCAGCGCACCCTCCTCGTCATCACGGCGACCGCCGTGCGAGCAACCATCTTATGTCGCCGAGATCGACGGGCCTTAGTCCTGTTCTTCATCTCGACGAGACGATCACGCGCCGCTTCCGGTTCCGCGATAGTCGACGTCTTGACATACTCCTCGTCAGGACTGGCACGAGAGAGTCGCCTGTTTGATCGCCTCTCCCGCTATCTCACGCTCCGTTTCGAGCGGATCTTCGCCCTGCACGATGAGCCGGAGGCTCTCATCTGAGACCTCCGAGTCGTACATGAATCTCCCCATACAAGGGTAGAAGTCTGGATCCCCCTCGTATCCGACGATGCCGCCTTCCTTCGCGAGAATCTCGAACTGGGCTGCGATCTCTTCAGGCGTCGGGCGCGCGTCGACGGCGTCGGAGGTCGGAGGGGATGTCGGCTGCGCGGTGGACGTGGCAGGAGGCTCGCTCGTCGGAGCGGCAGGGGGGACCGGCCCGACGAGAGTCGCCGCGACGATCACCAGCGTCACGATCGTGCCGATCACACCGCCGATCACCGACAGGACCATGCCCACGATCGACGGCCACTTCGCCGTGTTCTTCTTGAACACCCCGACCAGCGACACCACGAACGCCGCGATCAGCACSACCACGCCGACGACGAACGTCACCCACTTCGCCGTGTTCTTCTTGAACACCCCGACCAGCGACACCACGAACGCCGCGATCAGCACSACCACGCCGACGACGAACGTCACCGGAATGCACGCGAGGACCGTTCCCAGCACAGCCAGCCCGAGACCGACGAAACCCAGCACCGGCGCGACCCGCGCAGGCGACGAGGGCGGCCCCGTCGTGGCCGCCGCGTAGCCGTTCGCGCTCGGCGCGGACGGCCCGGTCGGCGGCTGAGCAGCAGCAGAGCCGCCGCTCNCAGGCGACGAGGGCGGCCCCGTCGTGGCCGCCGCGTAGCCGTTCGCGCTCGGCGCGGACGGCCCGGTCGGCGGCTGAGCAGCAGCAGAGCCGCCGCTCTGCTCGGGAGCGACATGCTCGCTCCACTTCTCGCCGTCCCACCATCTCTGACGCCCGGAGCCGTCGTCGTACCATCCAGCCGGCATACTCATCAGCGCACCCTCCTCGTCATCACGGCGACCGCCGTGCGAGCAACCATCTNCATCTCTGACGCCCGGAGCCGTCGTCGTACCATCCAGCCGGCATACTCATCAGCGCACCCTCCTCGTCATCACGGCGACCGCCGTGCGAGCAACCATCTCATGTCGCCGACCGCGATAGTCCTCCTGGAGAACTGGCGTGATCACGCGGCAGTTCCTCGCGCGACGGCCCGCGCCCTCACGATCAGGGATCGCACGCCAGAGCTCCCTGAGTGGTCACATCGATCGCGAGATCGCGCTCAGCACCGAGGATGTCCTCTCCCGCAGCCACCGCCCTCAACGACTCGTCCGACAGCTCGGAATCGTAGAAGTACTGCCCCATGCACGGGAAGAAGCCGGGCTGATCCTCGTAGCCCGTGGTACCCCCCTCGATGGCGAGTGCCTCGACGCCCGCTGCGATCTCCTCCGGCGAGGGACGCTCGCCGGTCGGTGCGGGGGATGCTGAGGGCGAGGGCTGTTCCGTGGCGGTCGACGAGGGCGTGTCCGGGGAAGTCACGGGAATGGTCGGCCCGACGAGGGCGGCCGCGACGATCGTGTTCTTCTTGAACACCCCGACCAGCGACACCACGAACGCCGCGATCAGCACCACCACGCCGACGACGAACGTCACCGGAATGCACGCGAGGACCGTGCCCAGCACAGCCAGACCGAGACCGACGAAACCCAGCACCGGCGCGACCCGCGATCCGGGCGCAGACCCGGAAGGAGCAGCCGCGCTCCCGTCAGGTGCGAGATGCTCGGTCCACCGCGCACCGTCCCACCACCTCTGACGCCCGGAACCGTCGTCGTACCATCCAGCCGGCATACTCATGTACGTCTCCCCCTGTTCACCGCACGTCGAAGTCTCGACGCGATGATCAGGATCCCACGCCCACCAGCGCGTCCTGCGCGATGAACGCGTCGAGCAGCTCGAGGTCGTCGGCTGTGACGATGCGCGCGCCCACCGCATGCTCGACGAGACGCGAACGCGCCGAATCCGGCAGTCGCCCCTCCGCGTCGCGCTGCAGGCCTCGGATGCCACGTCGGGAGAACTTGTCGCACAGACTGCTCACACGACGTTCGAGCTTCTCGAACGACCAGCGCAGCCGATGCGCCACCTGGTCGAGATCGGGCAGCTCTGCCGCGCCTGGGACGTTCAGCCGCAGCATCGGCTCGGCGAGAGCCGTCAGCAGGATGCGCTGCATCGGCGAGAGCAGATCAGCGACGCCCGCACCGCCCGACGGCTGAGACCACAGCGTCGAGACCTCGTAGAACGGCGACTCGGCGGTCAACGAGAACTCGTAGGTCGTGGATCCGGCGGTGAACATCACGACCGTGGTCGCGAACACCAGCGGCATCGACGCTCCCGGCGCCAGCCACGACTGCGCCATCCCGTCGGCCGACGCCACGGATGCCGTGAGCCCCGACCCGACGTTCGTCAGTCGCCAGATGCCCTCGCGCTGCTCGATCTCGAGAAAGCGCCGATGCACGTACTGGTTCTCATCGAACGACAGGTCGGCACTGCGGCCCAGGACGAAGGTGCTCCCCGCGGGGATCTCCTCGCGTCGATCGCCGAACTGCAGCACCAGTGCACCGCCCACCGCGGCGCCCCCCGACCCTCCCGCGTCCACCACGGTCATGCTGCCGTGTGACGGGGCCACGCCCCACCGGGGAACGCGCTGACGGCGCCGAGCTCGGCCGTCACCTGGGTCATGAAGTCGGCAGCAGCCTGGTTGGCCGTCAGGATGATGTTCACGAGGCCGATGACATCGGCGATGAACGCCAGCACTTCGACGATGATCGTCGCGACACCGCCCGGCGCCCCGAACACCGAGACGATCTCGGCGATGCCGAGGGCGACGCCGATCGCCGTGGTGATGGCCGCGATCGAGAAGGCGACCCAGAAGTCGACGATCGCGTCGGCGAACGTGTTCAGCTGCTCGTCGATCATCGTGCACTTGGCGTAGATGCTGTCGGACGCCGGGTTCTGCAGTTCCACCCGTGCCGCATAGGCATTGTGCGCCGCACCCTCCCAGTGCCCCGTGCTCGGGAGCGCCGAGAGGACGACCGTCGAGGTCGCGACGGTGGCCGGGGTGCCCACGTTCTGCACCCAGCTCACACCGGTCTGACGCAGCGTGGTGGGGCTGCCGACATAGGCGAAGATCTCGGTGGTCCGCTGGATCGCCTCGTTGACCTTCTCGAACATCCGCTGGATCAGCTGGTTGATCCGGTCGATCAGATCGCCGATGAACGGAATGTGGCTTGCGAGCTCGAGGACGCCGTTGATGATGCCGATGACCGAGTCCGCGCCGTCGACGAACTCCTGGAACTTCGAGCGCGAGCGTTCGACGTCGCCGGCGTTGTCGCGACCGCCGTGGCTTCCGGACGAGCCGTGGCTTCCGGAGGGGCCGTGGCTTCCGGACGGACCGGGCGACGAGTTGCCGCTGGGAGCGTCAGGGCGTGGGCGGGGCGGGGACGGAGGAGAGGGGAACCTAGCCATGATGTCGTCTTCTTCCAGTCGTGAGGTCGGGGATCAGCTGTTCAGCCGGGTCTGCCAGGACGGTGTCGGTTGCGGCTGGGATTCGGCGCGGACACCATCCGCGTCGAACTCCTTCAGGATCGAGGGACCGCCGTCGCCATCGATCACGGGAGTCGGCGCGTCACCGCCGATGCCGTCGACCACGGGAGTCTCGGTGCCATCCACGGCCTCGGTACCGTCCGTGCCCTCGGTCACGCCGGCGCCGTCCGTGCCGTCGGTGCCATCCGTGACTCCGGCGCCATCCGTGACGCCGGCACCATCGGTACCATCCGTGCCATCTGTGACTCCTGCACCGTCGGTACCATCCGTGACGCCGGCACCATCGGTGCCGTCGACACCGCCGTCGGTCGTCGGCGTCGAGCCGTCTCCGCCCGTCTCCGAGCCTCCGTCGGTGATCACGTCGGAGTCGACCTGCGACCCGGTGCCTGCGGAGTCGGTGCCTGCGGCTTCGTCACGAAGCTGCGCGGCCTGGTCGCGCAGGTCGGCCGCCTTGTCGCGCAGCTCTGCAGCATCCTCGCGCGCATCGGTCATCTCTTCCATGGCCTCGTCGCGGGTGTCCTCGAGCGTCTCGATCTGCTCGCGGATCTCCGCGGCCTCCGCCCGCTGGGCTGCCGCATCGGCGCGGATACCGGCCGATTCGGAGCGACTCTGCAGCGCTCCGGCCGAGTCGCCGGCCTGCTCCTGCTGCGTCGCCTTCAGATCGAGCTCGGTCGCCCGACGCTCGCCGTCCGTGGCGCTGCGGTCGAGCTCCGCGGCCCGGTCCTCGAGCGCGTCGATCTGCTTGTCGATCGTCTCGACCTGCTCCTGAGCCTTCTCGGCGTGCTGATCGGCCTGATCGGCCTGCCGGTCGAGCGCGTCGGCGCGACCGTCGATCCTGTCGGCCTTGGCATCCGCCTCGGCACGGGCCTCGTCGTCGCCGGTCTCACCGTCGGTGTCACCGTCGACTCGCGGGTCGTCGATCTGCGGGTTCTCACCGCCACCGCCGCCGACGCTTCCGCCGCCGACGCTTCCGCCGCCGCCGGTTCCGCCGCCTGAGCCCCCGCCCGTTCCGCCGCCCGAGCCGGTACCGTCTCCGCCACTCGAACCGCCGTTGGTCGACGGCACCTCGGTGCTGTCATTGGGCTGATGGTTCGCGGCCTCTTCCGCCTCGTTGTCGTCGTACGCCGTGGCGGTGAGCCTCAGCGATTCGGCGAAGCCGGTCAGAGCGCCGGGCGCCGAGCCGAGCAGCTGCGCCATGGTCGCCTGGAACGTGTTGTACGCCGCCGATGCCTGGCCTCCGATGAACGAGAAGGCGGATGCCGGGATGGTCAGCCCCTGGGCTGCAGACGTGATGCTGTCGTACGAGCTCGCTGCGGCCTCGAAGGCACTCGCGTCCTTGCGCAGGTACTCCGTCTCGACGTCGACTTCGCCCTCGGCGCCGAACGACGACGCGCTCGGCTGCGGGGGCGGCTCGGGCAGGATCGACTCGCCCCCCGTCTCGGGGAGCGGGGCAACCGTCGTCGGCTGCTGGATGCCGCCGCCCGACGAGACCCCTCCTCCGCTGCCGCCGCCGAACAGGTTGTTCGTCGCGCTGAACATCTCATCGAGCGGAGTGCTGGCATCGATCACGTTGCCGACGGCACCGATGACATCACCGTCGGCGACGTTGCCCGCGAAATCGATGATCTCGTCCGTAGGGTTGACGGCGTCGACGACGTCGCCCACTGCATCCAGAAATCCCATTGTCGTTCTCCCTGACTCAGCGGATCGCGCCCATGCGGCGCATCAGTTCCTGGGGGTTGTGCGCGAGCTGCATGAGCTGCTCGATCGCGGGGAACCCCTCGTACTTGTTCTCACGTTCGCGTGCCGACATGGCCATGACGTTGTTCAGCGCGCGCACGACCTCTTTCTCGATCACCTCGTCGTTCGTGTTGCGCACCCAGCGCTCGTCGACCTTGACCGCGGTGATGGTGTCTCCCTCGCGGGTGACCATGATCGTCTTCGCGGCGTTGACGCCGTCTCGCTCCTGACGCGCGCGCTGTGCACGATGGGCCAGGAAGTCCTGCTGCTGCGCGTCGGCCGCGGCGTACATGTCGCGTAGCTGCTCCCGCGCATCGATGCCCCATGACACGCTCGGGTCGCCGAGCTGCACCGGGGCGGGTTCCGGCAGCGGAGCAGCCTCACCCTGATCGGCGGTCTCGGAATAGGCCTTCATCCACTGACCCGCCCGCTGTCCGATCGCGTCCTGGTAGCACGTGCTGATGACGAGTCCGAGTGCCTCCTCGCCGATGGTGTCGCGCCAGTCCTCATCGAGTGCGAGGGACTGCACCGCGCCGTTCGCCGCGAGTGTGAGTGTGACGGCGCCGGCATCATCCTTGACGGTGACCGGGGCCAGCTGCTCCGACGCCGACGCGAGCGAGCGCAGCTCGTGCTGCAGTTCACCCGCCGTCTGGCGCAGTTCCGCCATGAGGCGATTGGCATCCGCCATATCCATGCTGACCATGCGCTCCTCTTCCGTAGACCTTTGACCTTGACCTCATACTACGAAGCGAGGCGTCGCGACCATAGGGGGAGAAGTCCCCATAGCGTCGCGCTCGGCGCTCACATCGCGGTGCTGCGGGCCCGTCCTCGCGCCAGCAGAAGCATGATCGCCGAGATCGTCGCGGCCCCGCCGAGCGCCCATCCGACGATCGCCCGGGCGGGGTCGAGCGGATCGGCATCCGGCTCGATCGAGATCGTCCTGGTGACCTCGGGTTCCGGCTCCCCCGCCGGATGCGCCGGGGACGGCGGGCCGGGCAGCGTGCCGTCGTCGACCAGGGCCAGCGCCTCGGCCGGGCGCACCTCGCCCCACCCGACCGTGTCGGTGGGCTCGGTCGGCGCGACGCGCATCGCCGACTGCAGCAGACGGAACGCCCACTGATCGGGGGTCTCGTCGGGGTAGCGCGCGGCGACGAGAGCCGCAGCGCCCGAGATCACGGCCGTCGCGTAGCTCGACGATGCGGAGTCGCCGTTGAACACGCAGTCGCCGCCCGAGATGTACGCCGAGGGCATCGACTGCCCGGGAGCGGCGATGTCGACGTGGGAGCCGGAGTACGACGAGTCCGGATCCCACGTGCCGTCCTTCAGCACCGCCGAGACGGCGAGCGCTCCGGTCAGCTCCCCCGGGTAGAAGTGCTCCGGATCGGGACGGTTCGCGTTCGCGGTGTTGCGGTTTCCCGCGCTCGCGATCACCAGGGCCCCGCGCGCATGGGCGTAGGAGACGGCGCCCGCGTAGAGATCGGCGGATTGGTCGTCGGAGAGCGACACGTTGATGATCTGCGCACCGTGATCGGCGGCCCAGCGGATGCCGGCCGTCACGGACGCCGCCGACGGCCCGGCGATGTCCCGGGAAGACTGCCCGTCCTCCGGCGCGGCCTCGAACGCCCGGACGGGCATGATCCGCGCCTCGGGCGCGATGCCGACCACCCCCGATCCCTCCACCCGCCGCGCGGCGATGAGGCCGGCGATCGCCGTGCCGTGCCCGAACAGATCGTCATCGGCGGGAGCGGTGCCGTCGCCGAACGTGCTCGCGCCCGGCACGAGGGCTCCCGCGAGGTGTGCGTTGCCCCCCTCGACACCGGAGTCGACGACGGCGACCGTGACGCCCGCGCCGCGACTCAGCGTCCACGCGGCCTCGAGGCCCAGCCGGTCGACGAGATAGCTCGTTCCCGAGACGAGCACGCGGTCACCCGGGGTGCACTGCTCACCCGCATCGATCGACGGCGTCGAGGTCGATGCTGCGGCCGTCGGCATCGATGCCACGGCCGCACCGGGGGCAGCCAGCATCCCCGAGCCCAGCACTGCGGCCACGCCGAGCGCCGCCGCTGCCCTCCGCACGGTGCGCAGACCCATCAGCCGCCCTGCCCCGACGTCCTCTGCGCGATCGTACGGCTGAGGGTGGGGCCCTGCTCGAGCAGCTGCGTCCAGGCGGCGGGAACGGTGAGCGAGCTCTCGGTCGAATACCCGAGCAGAGCGAGATCCTCAGCGGTCTCCACGGGGAAGTACACGCCGGACTCGGCGACGAAGCCGTACGTGGCTCCCTCGCCGCTCGATCGCGCCGTGATCGCCGCACCCGCACCGGGGGTCACGCTCGTTCCGAGCTCGGCGTCGTCGGGAGTGGCCGTCACCGACACCACGGGGCCGTCGGCGCTCGGCGTCATCTGCAGGCAGGCCGTCTCTCCGCCGTCTGCCGACGACGACGAGACGGTCCGCGGCCAATCGGCCGGGATCGCGTCGGAGTTCACGTCGGCGAGGTCGGTCGCCTCGGCGACCGTCATCACGACCGGCTCCATGCCCACATAGGCGGTGAGGAGCTGCCGGGCGAACGGCGTCGCCGGAACGAGGCGACCGTCGCCGTCGGCGATGTACTCGTTGACGACGTCGCCGTCGGACTGCGTCTGCACGGCCTGGCCGACGACGAGACCGGCAGCGCCGGCATTCTCTCCGAGCTCCGCGCCGAGGTTCACCTCGAGCGGCGACCCCGGGGTGACCAGATTCAGCCACAGGGCCGAGACCGTCGGAACGGAGTCGACATCGTCGATCCCGAGGAACACGCTCGCCACGACCGCGACGTTGTCGTCGCTGACCGCATAGCGCTTATCCCCCTCGACGAACCAGTAGTCGTCGTCGTCGTCCTTCACGAGGGCCGCCTGGTCGGCCGCACCGACCGGATCGTCGAGCAGTCGCGTCGAGATCTCCAGCGGGCTGTCGCTCGCGACGCAGCTGAGCCACGCGCCCTCGTACTGACGGTCGGGAGCGGGCAGATAGTCGGGCGCCCCGTCGATGCCCACCGGCGAGGGGTCGCGGCTGATGCCGTCGAGCTTGTTAGCCGGCACCGAGGTGATCTTCGCCGAGCCCACGAGCAGTCGGGCGCTCGCCAGGTTCTTCACCGGGTAGAGCGTGCCGTCGAGAGCCACATAGCGAGATCCCTCGCCCTGCACGACGATGATCGCGCCCTTCTCCCAGTCCTTCGGCAGGCTTCCGGTGAAGGTGCCGATCAGCAGCGAGACGATGATGGTCAGGATTCCGAGGGCGACGCTGACCACGACACCGCGAAGCGGCTTGCCCGGGGCGAGCTCACGCCCGCCGGGCGCGCCGCTGACGAACGCGCGCTGGAGACGACGGCGATTGAAGGCCTGCGCCTGCAGCAGCTCTGACTTGGATGCCATGGATCAGAACCAGCCCCCGGTGATGATGGCGAGCGGGAGCAGCAGCGCGATCGTCCCCCACTCGGCGAAGTCCGCGAACCGGGTGAGGCGGATGCGCGTCTTCGGATTCAGCAGCACGACGACGATGATGCAGACGGCGATCGCGGCCAGCCCGATGACCAGGCCGCCGATCCAGTCGGGGTGACTGAGGATCGCCGTGGTCACGCCGAGCGCGACACCCGCGAGCACACCGGAGGACACCGCGACGATGTCGAAGCGCGAATAGACCTGGCGCGTGCCGAGGAACATCCCGATGAAGGTGACCGCGCACAGCAGGAGACCCCAGAAGCCCGAGGCGACGACGGGAGCGGTCGCGACGAGCACGATCACGCACAGCGAGATGCGCAACGAGACCTGGTAGCGATGGGCGCGGGCGTACAGCCGCGCGACCTCTTCCGGCGAGATGTGCGACGGGGCGTCATAGACCTCGGCCTCGTCTCGCGCCGACGCGACGCGCAGCGGCACGGAGGCGAGAGCCACCCACGGAGCGCCGAGTCCCGCGATGCCGGCGACCGCCATGGCCGCGGCGAGCGTGGCGGCGACCGGGGCGGCGAACCAGGAGATGACGGCGCCGATGACGAGCAGCATGCCCCCCACCGCGACCGGGATGAGGCTGTACTCGCGCTGACGCTTCAGCGCGAGCAGCGCGACGGCACCGAACGCCAGCATCGCGCCGCCGCCGATCACGAGCGCGAGACCCCAGCCGTCGGCGTCGGGAAGCAGGGTGTATCCGGCGGCGCCCGCGTAGACCGACGAGACGAGCGCGAGCGACATGGTCGCCTGCTGCGGGGCTGCGGTGCGATCCATCACGAGCGCGCAGATCAAAAGCACGATCGCGGCGGCGCCCGCTCCGGCCGCGGTGACGATCGTGCCGGAGTCGACCCAGGCCCAGACGGCGGGCACCAGGCCGAGCAGCAGCAGCACGGAGGCGACGACGGTGGCCGTGGTCACCGAGTTCTGCGTCGACCACGACGGCGCGTTGGTCTCGACGGCATCCGCGACGGCCTCGACGAGGTCGTCGTAGCGTTTGGCGAGCGCGGCCGCCGTGCCCTGCTCGAGCACGAGGAAGTCGCCGTCCTGAACCCCCTGGGCCGCCAGCGTGCGGTCGGCCTCCAGCGGCGTGCCGTCGGCGTGGACGAGACGGAACCCCGCGGACGCAGATGCGCCGTCGAGCATGCGCAGACGGCGGGTCAGCGAGGGGAGCACCTCGGCGACCGGGACTCCGCCCGGCACACCGACGTCGATCCGCTCGGACTCCCACTGCACCGAGAGGCGCACGAGCTGCGAGGAAGCGACAGCCGTCGACTGGGGCGACATCAGATCCTGCTTTCGTCAGACACGCGGATTCACACTATCGTGCGTGTGGTCGGCTTGCGGAGGCGGCGCGACCCGCTCACGACTCCTCGTCGTCCTCGAGGTCGTCGATCGGGGCATCGAGCTGCGCCAGGTCGTCGCGGGTGACGAGACGGCTCGAGACCGCGTACTCGACCAAACGCGCCTTGCGGTTCATCGCGAGCTTGCCCTGCCCGCCCCGCATGCCCTGCAGGCCGATGCGGTCGAACTTGTCGCACACGTTGTCGAGTTTGCGGTTGAACTGCGTGCTCGTCCATCCCAGACGCGCGGCGGCCTGTGCCGAACTGGGGATCTCGCTCGCCCCGGTGCCGTCGCGCTTCAGCGCGGGCTCGGCGAGCGCGAGGATCAGCAGTCGCTGTCGCGCGGTCAGCGGCACGTGCCCGATCGTCGACTGCCCGTCCTCCGCATTCTCGCGGGGGTCGAGGTGGAACGTGGGGCCCTTGGAGTGGATCGTGAGCTCGTAGGTCACCGGTCCTGCGGTGAAGACGACGGTGGTCTGCTCGAACACCACGGGGAGTCGGGCACCGGGGGCGAGCCAGGCGTTGACCCCGCCCGACGAGTCCGTCACCGTCGCGGTCAGACGGGACCCGACGTTCGACAGCCACCACAGGCCGTCCTTGTCGGCGATCTCGAGGAAGTGACGATGAAGGAAGAGATTGTCGTCGAGTTCGAGATCACCCTGTCGGCCGACGTAGAACGGCTCTCCCGGTGTCAACTCGAAATACTCTCCGGCGAATTCGACAGTGATCTCCATCAGCCCACACACCCCCTGATCGGCTCGGGCGAAGATCGCCCGTCAGCCCGTTTGATGAGCACCTCGATGCAGGTGCGCCCCGAACGATCCCCCTCCAGAGTGACGTCGGTCTGTTCAACGATATGCGCTTCCTGCGGTCCGTCCAGCGTCACCTCGTACCAGATGTACGCATCGTCGGGCTGCGGGTCGGGATTCGTCCAGGTGAACGAGACGACTCCGGCGGTGTTCGTCCCCGTGAGATCCTCTGCCTCGGGCACCGGGCCGGAGACGAGCGGATCCTGCGGCTCCGGCGCCTGCGCCGTCTGCTCGGGAGCAGGCATCAGGGAGCCGGCGAGACTGCTCACGAGCACGATGCCCCCCACCACCGTCGCCGCGGCGACGACTCCGAGGAGCCAGACCCACCAGGGCATTCCGGAGCGGCGTGCCGTCGAGGCGTCCTCCGCCGTCGACGGCGCCGCAGGAGCGAACTGCGGCGCGCCCAACTGCGGCGCGCCCGGATGCGGGGCGCCGAGCGACGGCGGGGCGCCGGCCGGCGCGGTCTGCGGTTGAGACGACCACGGCACGTCAGGGGTGACGACGGTCGGGCCGCGCACGGCCGTGACGTCGTCGTCGAACGACGGCGGGTGCGGCGCGGCGGGCGGAGGGGCGGCCGACGAGGCCGACGTCGCCGGCGTGCGGTGCTGGGTCTCGGCGAGCGCGTCCGACGCGGGCGGCCGCTCGAACCTCGGCACATCGACGGCACCCACCGGATGCTTGCGCTGCGTCGTCGCCGACGGACGGGTGGCGGTCGGGCTCTCGGGGCTGATCGAGTGCACGTCGCGGACCCGCGTGAGTCCGTCTCCGTCGTCGCCCGGCGTCTCATCGAGCGGATGCTCGTCGACGATGTCGATGGTCGTCACCGAGTGCGAGAGCTCGATCTGCACCTTCTGGAGTGCGCGGGCGAACGCGACGGCACTGGGATACCGGTCATCCGGATTCTTCGCCATCGCCCGTTCGAGGACTCGCTGCAGGCTCTCCGGCGAATCCGGTCTGCCGAGCTGCGGCACGGCCGCCCGCTCGATCCGTTCGATGAGATCGGCTCCGGTGTTCCGCTCGCCCGGGCGCTCGAACGGCGAGCGTCCGGCGAGCAGGGTGAAGAGCGTCGCGCCCAGCGCCCAGACATCGGTGCGCGGGCCGCTCTGCGGCGGGTCGGCGAACGACTCGGGCGGCGACCAGGGAATCGACATCCCCGACGACTCGGTGGCCGCGGCCGTGGTCGACGCGATGCCGAAGTCGGTGAGAGCGGGCCGGTTGTATTCGGTGACGAGGATGTTGGCGGGCTTGATGTCGCGGTGCAGAACACCGGCCCGGTGCGCGGTCTCGACGGCACCGGCGACCTGGATGCCCACCCGCAGCGTCTCCGCGACCGAGAACTGCTCGCGTCTGGCACGCACCTGCAGATTCGGTCGGGGGCAGAACTCCATGACCAGGTACGGTCTGCCGTCGGCGGCGACCCCCGCCTGGTAGATCGTCACGATCGCCGGATGGGTCGACAGCATCGCCATGACGTTCGCCTCGTCGGTGAACTCCTGCGCTGCACCGGTCTCGAGGCGGTCGGCCAGCAGGACCTTCACCGCCACGCGGCGGCGGGGCATCTGCTGTTCGTAGAGGAACACGTCGGCGAAGCCACCGGTTCCGAGGTGCTCGAGGTAGCGGAATCCGGGAAGCTGCGGCGGCGGAGACGGCCGGCGGCTCACGGGATGTCCTCGAAGAGGACCGTCACCCCGTCTCCCAGGTCGACCACATCGCCCGACAGCACGAGGGTCTGCTCACCCGGGTGCAGGCGCATCGGCTCGGCTCCCGGCCGCACGAGGGTGGAGCCGTTCGTCGTGCGCAGGTCGATGACGACGACCGTGCCGGCGTCGGGTCGGATCTCCAGATGGTTGCGCGAGATGTCCTGCTGCGGGCTGTCGACCGCGACGAGGTGCGGCAGGTCGTGTCCGCTCGCCCTGGTCGATCGCGGTCGGCGTCCGATGATGACGGTGCGGTCGAGCTCGACGACCTGACCCGAGGACACCCGGATGCGTCCGTGACCGGCGGGCACCGCGTCGAGGACCTGCGTGGCGACGTCGTCGGAGACGGACTGGCGTCGACGGAGGTCATCGAGCTCGGCCGAGGTGATCGTGGCGCCGTCGTGGTCTCCCAGAGCGGGTGCCGGTGCCACCGTCGAGGCGGGCGGCACCTCGGAGCCCTCGGGCCCGTCCGATCCGCCCTGCAGAGTCTCATCGAAGAGCTGCTCGATCTCGTCGAGGTCGTTCTGCGGGGCGGAGCTGCGCTGCGGCGGCTCCCAGGTGTGTTCGTCGAGGCCGTTCTCGCCCGCGATCGTCTCGTCGGCGCGTGCGTCGTCGGGAAGCGGGGGCAGGAGGGGTGCGCCCGGAAGATCGGGGATCGCGGGCGGCGGGGGAATGGCGCCTACCGCGGCCACAGGCGCGGCCGGTGCCGAGACGATGGTCTCCTCGGGAAGATCGAAGGCCTCGTCAGCCGCGGCCTCGTCACCGGCGGGCTCGTCACCGGCGGGCTCGTCAGCCGCGGGCTCGTCAGCCGCGGGCTCGGCCGTCTCGGTCGGTTCGTCCGGCTCGACCGGCGCGAGCTCCTCGACGGCCGGCTCCTCGACGGCCGGCTCCTCGACGGCCGGCTCCTCCGGTCCGGTCGGCTCCTCCGGCTCGGTCTGTTCTTCCGCCACCGGCTCCGCCGGCTCCGCCACTGCTGCAGATGTCGCCGCGCCGGGGAGATCGGGGGTTCCGTCGACACTCGGCGACGACGGACCGCCGAAGAGCGCCAGCGCAGGCGCCGCACCTCCGGCGAGAGCCGCGGCGGAGGCACCCGACTCGACCGGGTCGATCCGGGGGGTCGACCCGAGCGCAGCGGCGATCGGCGCGGCGTCGTCGACCTCGAGCTCGGCGCTCGCGGCGGCCGCACGCACGATGCCGCTCTGCACCGGCAGCACGGCCGCGGCATCCGTCTCCTCCACGGTGATCTCGATGCGCGTGGCATCACCCACGAAGTGCTCGCTCCAGGTCGTCACCTCGGCGCCGGACAGCTCGTACGCCGCACCGGTCTCGGAGCTGACGCGGGCCACGACTCCGCCGCGCAGAGCGATGCGCACCGCCGAACCCTCGACGACCGCCGCGGCGAACGGCGGCAGGGCGACGAAGGATCCGCCCGCGGCCGTCGTGAGCACGTCCATGACGCTCGCGAGCGTCTTCTCGACGGGGAGGCGCTCCCACAGCCGCGAGACCAGGTCGTTGTGTACGTCGGGCGGCAGTGCGACGAGAGCACCCGGAATCACGATGAGGTACCACTGCCCCGGTCGGTAGATCGTCTGCATGTCAGCGAACCCCTCCTGCTGCGCGTGGCAGCGTGTCGACATCGATGTCGAACTCGTCGGACTCGAGTCCCGCACCCGGCCGGGAGGAGACTCGGACCGCGTCGACGATCACGACCGTGATGTTATCGTGCCCGCCCGACTGCAGGGCTTCGGCGATCAGGGCATTGGCGGCGAGCTGCGGATCCGAGACGTGGGAGAGGATCTCGCCGATCCGCTGATCCGGGAGCTCGGAGGTGATGCCGTCGGAGCACACGAGGATGCGATCCCCCTCTTCGGCGGGGAACAGCCAGTAATCGGCATCCCCGGTGCTGCTCCCCCCGATCGCACGGGTGATGATGTTGCGCCGCCGGTCGGTCGCGGCTTCGGCGGGAGTGAGCTCTCCCGACTCGACGAGCTCCTGCACCACGGAGTGGTCGACACTGATCTGCTCGAGCTCGCCGCCGGCGAGCCGATAGGTGCGCGAGTCGCCGATGTTGACCGCCAGCCAGTACCCCGTGCCGTCGACGGAGGCCACCATGACGCCGCTCAGTGTCGTACCGGCTCTGCCGTTGCCACCCGTCGAGAGATCCTCCACCCCGGCCCTCGCGCGGTCGAGCGCGCCGCGGACCTCGCCGAGCGTCAGCGAACTGCGCCCGATGAACGGGGAGAACTCCTCGATGACCCTGGCGCTGGCGTGCTCTCCGGCCTCATGACCGCCCATCCCGTCGGCGACGATGAAGACGGGCGCCTCGGCGAGGAGGGAGTCCTCGTTGAGCGCACGCCGCAGCCCGATGTGCGTCGCGGATCCCGATGTGACCACCAGAGCGGACCTCATACGTACCCGCCGATCGTGAGGATCCGGTCGCCGATCTCGATCGCATCGCCCAGGCGCACGGGCACCCGCTGCCCGGGCGGGCAGTCGATGCGCTCGCCGTCGCGCACGATGGTCATGCCGTTGGTCGAGTGCCGGTCGAGCACCCAGCCGCCGGAGACCTCCGCCGCGGCCTCGAAATGGGTCTTCGAGAGCGACAGCGTCTCGTCACGCACGGTCACCCGCTCCGTGCCGTCCTCATGCGCGGGGTTGCGCCCGAAGAGCGTCCGGCGCGAGACGGTCACGCGCGTGCCGTCGTCCCAGGTGAACAGCAGACGATGACCCGGGATGCTGATGCGCGTCGACTCGAGCTCGTCCTCGAGCTGCTCCGGCGTCGATCGCGGCTGCACGATCGTCTCCTCGAAGAGCTCGACGGCGACCGGCCCCGAGTCGACGGAGTCGTGCGCCGCCGACGCACCGGGCACGGAACCCGCGGGGTCGATGACGGGGATCACCGGTGCCGCGGGTGCCGCGGATGCCGCCGGCGTGACACCGGGGACGAAAGCGATCAGCGCGTCGCCTCCGGGCGCGGGAGCGACGGGCTGACCGGAGGGGGACGCGGGAGCGACGGGCGGACCGGAGGGGGACGCATCGGGGTGCGCCGGCTCGGGGGCGGACGACCTCGGCGGCAGCGACGGCACCGCGAACGGAGTGCCGCCGGACGGCACGGAGAACGCCGGCGCGGCGCCCGGCGTCGACGGCGCCGGCGCCGGCGCATCACCGATGAAGGGCGGCGAGGACACCGCGGGAGGAGCGGACACTGCAGGAGGAGCGGAGAACGCGGGGTCGGCGGCCGGAACCGACGCTGCCGAGGCCGGGTATCCGGGAGGAGCGGAGACCGTCGCGGCGTATCCGCCGGCCAGCGGAGCCGGAGGGAGAAGCGGCACGGGGGGCGGGCCGACGGTCGTCGGCTGCGCAGGCACGCCGATGCCCCTGCCGGGCGTGGCGGTGCTCTGCGGGGCCCCGACGCTCGCCTGCGCACGACCGGACGGCGCTGCCGACGTGCGCGCGTCGAGGACGACCGCCTTGGACACCTTGTCGTGCCATCCCTGGAAGCGACCGGATCCGTCGAACAGCGGTGTGAAGTACCCGACGACGATGCCGGCCGCCGCCCCGAACACCACATTGCGCAGCAGTGCCCGGCCGAAGCCGAGCGGCGTCCCGTCGGCGGCGGACGCGAGCCGCACGCCCTGCGCGCGCATGCCGATCGAGCCGCCGCGCGTCTGCATGAGCGTGTAGACGACGAACCACGCCAGCAGCACCAGCAGCACCGCGCCGTAGGCGAGGGGCGCCACGAGGAGGAGCTCTTCGACGGGCCTCGGTGCGAACGTGATCAGGGCGGCGATCACGACGCCCACCGTGCCGATGGCTCCGGCGATGAGGGCGTCGATCAGGTAGGCGATGGCGCGCCTCGAGACCGGCGCGCTGCTGTCGATCGCGGGCTGGGTCATGATCTCTCGCTCTCGAGTGGGGAGGTGGACGGCTGTCGAGTGCGGCGTCCGATCGTCTCAGGTCGGCTGCCGCGGCGCGCGATCGCAGCGTCCCGCCACTCCGCGAGGCGGGCGCCGACGGCGGTCCCGCCGAGCAGCGAGCGCAGGCTCAGCCGCGCCCGGAGCCGCCGGAAGAACCCGGCGTCCGCGCCGAGTCCGCCGACGATGACGTCGACCTCGGCCCAGAACGCCTCGACGTCTTCGGGGGTGGGATCGTCGGGGCCGAAGATCACGGCGTCCGCGCGTTCGGCGAGGCGCGCCGCCCGTGGCAGCTCGAGCGTCGCCGCGAGCGTCGCCCCCTCTTCGATCCGCGTGCCGCCCGTGTCGAGCCGCGCGCCGTAGTCGACGGCGCGGTCGGTGACCTCGTCCCAGCCGCCGCTGATGCGATCCGTGGGTTCGGCCGCGTTCCGGCGGGCTCGGCGCGTGGCCGCCTTCCAGGCGCCGACGACGATGAAGGGCGCGGCGACGAGCAGCAGAATCCCGAGCACGATGCCACCGACGGCGAGGATGATCCCGATGAGGCCCAGAACGTCGAAGGTCTCCTCCTCGCCCTTGCGGTCGTCCGGAAGGGTCGGCGGCAGATCGACCGGCTCCTGCGGAGGCGGAGGCGGCTGCAGCACCTGAGGCTTGGGATCGGCCTTGGGCTTGGTGTTCTGATCGTTGGGGACCTTGTCCTCGGGCGGCGTCGGGTCGAAGCTCATCCAGCCGATGCCGGCGAAGTTGACCTCGACCCACGCGTGCACGTCGTCGCCGGTGGCGTCGAACGTGGCGTCGCCCGCCCTCTCCTCGTCGGGGTAGTACCCCATGACGACGCGAGCGGGGATGTCGACCTCTCGGGCGAGCAGGGCCATCGCGACCGCGTACTGCTCGTCGTCGCCGATCATCTGGTCGCCGCCGACGAGCGTCGAGATGCGCTCGGCCGTGTGGCCGGCCCGGGAGAGCACCTCGCCCTCGAGACCGTGGCTGAAGAATCCGCCCTCCGCCAGGAACGTCTCGAGAGCGCGCACCTGCTCGATCGGCGTCTCGGCCCCCGACACGGTCTCGGCCGCGAGCGAGGTGAGCTCCTCCGGCACGTTGCTCTGCGTCGGCAGCGGCACCTTGCCGAAGTCGACGTCTGCGAGCTGCCGGTCCTCGACCGACGCGGGCATGATCGTGTCGACCGTGTAGGTGTCGCCCGTGGCGAGCTTCGAGGTGACCACAGCGGTTCCCGTCGCGGGGTTGTAGAACGCCGACCGGCGCAGCTCGTCCGCGCGATCACCGGTGAACACGATGTCCGACACCGCACCGACATCCGGCAGCCAGACACCGGAGTACTCGCCGATCTCGACCTTGAGCGTCACCGGCAGGCCCTTCGCATCCGGCGACATGTTCGAGCGCAGCGGAGTGAAGGCGCTCGACGAATCGGGGCCGCCGTCGGTGACGTTGTAGACCATGCCGTCGAACTGATCCATGACCCCGATGCGGATCCGCGCGCCCTTGGGCAGCCCCTGCACCGTGAACAGCGTCTTCGCGGACTGATCGCGCACGTTCTTGCGGAACGACTGCAGCGGGCTCGGGTAGTCCCGCACATCGAACGGCGGGATCACCACGTCACGGAACACATGACGGGGCTGCACCGGCTGCGCGACCGCACTCGTCGCGACTCCGGCACCGGCGGCGATCGCGAGCACCGCCGCTCCGGCGAGCAGCCGACGCATCCTCATGCGGGCCGCACGTGCGGGGTTGATCTCACTCACCGACACGGCGGCGTTGTGCGGATCCCAGAGCTGACGCAGGGCGAGCCAGGCGATCGCGAGCACCGCGAAGACGAGACCCTGGGCGAGCGGGAACGCCGGCTCCGGCGTTCCGAGGAGGATCGCGAGCATCAGCATCACCCCGGCGGGCAGCAGGGCCCAGGCCACGTTCCGCAGACGCAGGGCGAGGGATGCCGTGAGCACGGTTCCGAAAAGACCGACCAGGAAGGGCACGAGCAGGTGACCGTCCGACGCGGACACCGGCGCGACCGTCGTGAGCATCTGCTTCCACGACGTCACCGTGCCCAGTGCGAGGCGCTGCCACGTGTCGAGCGTCGGGATCACCCCGAACAGTGCGGTGTGCGGCAGCGCGAGCGCACCCCCGAGCAGGAAGTACACCGCGACCGTGACTCCGGCCGTGATGAGCATGCCCCAGCCGCGCCAGGCGCACACGGCCGCGATCGCGAGTCCGAGCACGATGCCGCCGATCGCCGCGGGCAGGTAGCTGCCGCCGGCGAACGTCGGCCACATCCCGGCGAGCGCGACGCCGCCGAGCACGGCGGTCGCCGCGAGGTCGAGGATCCATCGCCGCAGTGGCAGCACGACGGCGGCGCTCATGCGAGCACCCGCTGCAGGGCGAGCGGCACCTGCTCGAGCGCGCCGACGGTGACGACGTCGGCATCGCCGATGCGCCGCAGCGAGGGGGCGGTCGCCGCACGATCGGCGACGACGGCGAGAACACGCGCTCCGAACGGCAGCCGCGCGCATGCCGAGCGCAGATCCTCTCCGCGCACCTTCGATCCGCAGACGAGCACCACGATGCTGGCGAGCGGCATGTTGCGGGCGATGACCGCCGAGAGCGCGTCCAGGCCGCCGTATCGGGGGCGGGAGTGCGTCACCGCCGCGAGGGAGTCGAGAAGCTGCTTGCCGGATCCTGCGGCGAGATCCCGACCCTGGACCCGCACCTCCACCCGCTGCGAATCGCGGATGGCCCGCAGCCCGATCGAGCCCGCGGCGGAGATCGCCAGCTCGAACTCCTCGTCGTCGGCGTAGTCGGACGCGGCCCGAGAGAGGGCGATGACGAAGTGCGAGCGCCGCGTCTCCTCGTACTGCCGCATCATCAGCGTGCCGGTGCGCGCGGTCGAGCGCCAGTGCACGTGACGCAGGTCATCGCCCGGCTGATACTCGACGAGGGCGTGGAACGAGACGTCGTCGCGCGAGAGGTCCGCCGCAGGCATCCCCTCGAGGTCGCGCAGGAATCCGAGCGACTGCCCTTCGAACGCGATGGTCCGGGGGTGCACGTACAGGTCGACGGGGTCGTCTCGGCGATGCGCGCGCTCGAACAGGCCGAGGGGATCGCCGCGGACCACGCTCACCGGTCCGACCTTCACGACGCCGCGGCGCTGCGTGGGGATGGCGAACAGCTCTTCGGCCTCCTCACCCGGGGCGAGCCGCTGGATGCCGAACTCGCCGCGACCCGCGCCCACCGGCAGCACGACGCGGGAGGGCAGGATCGCCCGGGGCCCGTTGTTGGCGAGGGTGAGGCCGCCGATCGCCCGCTCACCCACGACCACCCGCGTGCGCGCGAGATCGAGCGCGACGTCGTAGGCGGTGCGACCGATGAGGAACAGCGCGCACAGCGCGACGGTGAGGGCGATGACGGCGGCGGCGATCGCGAACTCCGCCCACCCGGCGGATTGTCCGAGAATCCACAGTCCGACCGCCAGCGCCATGAGCACCCACGCGAGCGGACGGATCGCGTCGGTGACCCTCCGCAGGCGTGCGAGCAGGCGCGCGCCGACGACCGCCACGACGTCACGCCATCGCGCGTCGGCCGTGGGCGGTGCGGGCACCTGATCGGGAGCCTGGGTGGTCATTCCCGCTGTCCTATCGGGCCTGCGGTGCGGCGATGCGGTCGAGCACGCGGGCGATCACCGTCTCACCGCTCGTGCCCGAGAACTCCGCCTCGGCATCGAGCAGCAGCCGGTGCAGCCAGACGGGGCGTGCGAGCGTCTTGACGTCGTCGGGCAGCACGTAGTGACGTCCCTGCGAAGAAGCCCACACCTTGGCGATGCGCACCATGGCGAGAGCGCCGCGCACGGAGACTCCGAGTCGGGTCGCCGGATCCGTTCTCGTCGCCTCGGCGAGCTCGGCGATGTAGCGGAGCACGGCGGGCTCGACGTGCACGGTCGAGGCCAGGTCGGCCATGTCCGCGACGGCGCCGGTGGTGATGACGGGGGTGAGGGCCGCCGACGGGTTGCGCTGGGCGGCGCCGGCGAGGATGCTCTCGGTCACCGCCAGGTCGGGGTAGCCGATCGACGACTTGATGAGGAACCGGTCGAGCTGCGCCTCGGGCAGCTTGTACGTGCCCGCCTGCTCGATCGGGTTCTGCGTCGCGATCACGAGGAACGGTCGACCGGTCTCGTGAGCGGCGCCGTCGACGGTGACACGGGACTCCTCCATCACCTCGAGCAGCGCGGACTGCGTCTTCGGCGAGGCGCGGTTGATCTCGTCGGCGAGCACGATCGACGCGAAGATCGGGCCCCGATGGAACTCGAACCTGTGGTTCTGCTGGTCGTAGATCGTCACACCGGTCACGTCGGACGGCAGCAGATCGGGCGTGAACTGGATGCGCGAGCTCGTGCCCTGCACGGTGGCGGCCAGTGCCTTGGCGAGGCTGGTCTTGCCGGTGCCCGGGGCGTCTTCGAGCAGCACGTGCCCTTCGGCGAGCATCGCTGCCAGCACGAGCGAGACGATCTCGCGCTTGCCCTGCACGGCCCGGTCGACGTTGTCGACCAGGCGGGTGAAGGTGCCGTGGAACCACGCGGCCTGTTCGGAGGTCATTGTCATGCGATGGGGCTTCCTGTGTCTCGTCGGTGCAGGGCTGCGGGCGGAGCGGGGTCAGTACCAGGTCAAGGCGCTCGCGTGTCTGTCGAGCTCCTTGATGTAGACACGGATGGAGCTGCCCGGGTATCCGTAGTAGCAGTTGAGATCGACACTGCCGTTCTCGGGGACGTACAGCTTGGAGCTGCCGCCGTACTTGTTGCCGTCGTCGCACTGCAGCGAGTAGTTGCCGGGGCTGCGGAAGTTCTCGACCGTGAGGCGCACCTTCGCGCACGACGAGGTGTTGCAGTCGGGCCAGGAGCCCGATGCTCCCTTCTCGGTGCGCAGCATCTCGGCGGGAGGATCGCTCGTGCGCGCCGCATCGGATGCCTCGGGTGACCACTGACCGGCGGTGTCCTGCGCCCTCACCTTGATGTCGTGGTTCTGCTGGTATCCGTCGCCGACCGTGCGGGAACCCGAGATGCCGACGTTCTGCCAGCCGCCACTGTCGACGCTGATCTGCACGACCGCGATGTCGCGCCCGTTGGGCGAGCGCGTCGCATCCCAGGTGAGCTCCACCTGCGTGCCGAGGTTCCTGGCCGTGGCGCGGGGCGCCGACGGCACACCGAACGGCACCGCGGATGCCGCGTTCGACACCGCTCCCGCGTAGGTGGATCCGTCGACCGACGCGACCGCACGCACCTCGACGCTGTAGTTCGTGCCGTTGGAGAGGCCCGAGAGACGGGTTCCGGGGAGCCCCTGCCATCCGCCGCCGTTGAGACGGAACTCGTACGAGATCTCGTCGGCCCTGGCGCCGTTGCGGGAGCCTGCCGTGTACGCGATGTCGATGAAGCCGTCGCCGGGGGCCGCCGTGAGACCGCTCGGGGCGCCGGGTGCGGTGACACCGCGACGCGGCGGGGAGGACGCGCTGAACTCGCCCCAGCCCGCCTTGTTGTGCGCGCGGATGCGGTACGTGTACGCCGTCTCCGAGGTCGGCACCGTCACGGCCTGACTGGTCGCGGCGGCACCGGGGGTGATCGTGCGCACGAGCGTCGCACCCTCGTACACCTCGAGCTGGTAGCTGTCGATCGCGTCGCCGTTGTTGTTCGGCGTCGCCCAGTTCACCTGCATCTGCGCCTGGTTGCCGACCGGCGCGAGCTCCTGCGTGGTCGGGGCCGCTGCTGCTAGCGGCGGGCCCGCCGGGATCTCGGATGCCGACCAGGTGCTCCAGCTCGACGGCTCGGGCGCCTTGTTGTGGGCCTGGACGCGCACCTGGTAGTTCGAGCCGTTCTCGAGACCGTCCCAGACGATCGAGTTGCCCGTGACCTCCTTCTGCGAGATGCCGGACGGCGGGGCGGGCGAGATCTCGAGCGTGTAGCGCTCGACCGGCGACCCCGGGGTCGTCGGGGTGGTCCAGGCGACGGCGAGCGACTTGTCGCCGAACTTCAGCGTCGGGGGGTTCGGTGTGTCGGGCCTGGCGTCGGGACGGGCGACCTGCGAGGCCCCCGACTTCTCGCCTTCGCCGACGCGGTTGGTCGCCGTGACCTGGAAGGTGTACTCGACGTTGTTGGTGAGCCCGTCGAGGGTGCACGTCGTCGACTGGCATTCCTTGCGGTACGCGCTGCCCTGCACCGATGTGACCGTGTACTTCGTGATCTCGGCGCCGTTGTTCGACGGAGCGCCGTACGAGATCACGACCTTGCGGTCCTGCACGCTCGTGACGGTCGGCGTCCCCGGTGCCGCGGGCACGCCCTGCACCGTCACGACGACCTGACCGTTGACCTCGCGATCCGCGTCCTCCGTAGCGTCCTGGATGCGGTAGCGCACCACCAGGGATCCGACGTAGTCCGCGGCCGGGGTGACCACGAGCCGGTCGCCGTCGAGAGCCACGTCGCCGCCGCCGGACTCGACCACCTGGGAGACGATCTTGAGCGGCGTCTCCGGGAACGGGTTGAAGTCGTTCGCGAGCACGGGCACCGTGACAGGCTTGCCCTGATCGGCCTGCGGAACCGTGTCGGTGTTGGCCACCGGCATGGCCCTCGTCGAGGCGGAGACCACCACCGAGACGGTGCCCTCGACGGGTTCCGTCTCACCGTCGCTCACCCGCAGCTGCAGGGTGAGCGCTGTGCCCTTCTTCGCGTTCGACGACGCCTCGACGAACAGCGTGCTGCCCTCGGTGCGCGCGCTCACGCCGTTGCCCGTGCCGCCGAGGAGCGTGTACGTATGCTCGTCCTCGGGGTCGGGGTCGGTGGTGAGCGCCGCGAGGTCGAGCGTGCTCGCGTCCTCCCCCGGTGCCACCTGCACCTCGCCGGTGACGAACGTCGGCTGCTGGTTGTCGGGCGGCAGCACGGTGATCGGGATCGTGAGGGTCGCCTTGCGCCCCTCGGGATCGTCGGGTGCCGTGCCGTCGGTGACTTCGAAGGTCAGCGCGTCCTCCCCGAAGTAGCCGGGTGCGGAGGTGTAGGCGAGGGTCGTCTCATCCGTCACGAGGTCGGCGCCGTCCGCATGGATCGCGCTGACCTTCGCGTGCTCGGTGATGCGGGCGGTGCCGCCGCCCGCGACCATGACGTAGTCCGACAGCGGCAGCGAGATCGTCTCACCGCTCATGACCTCGACAGGCTTGGTGCCGTCCTTCAGCGCCGGACGGAGGCCGGCGACGGCGGGGACGAAGATGAACGCCGAGGCCTCGAGGCCGTCGATGTCGGTGAGCGTGTAGCGGATGAGCTGCTGCTCCTCGCCGACGGTGACCCGCACCTTGCCGCCCTCGACCGCCTCGGCGCCGTCGCCGAGCACGACCTCGAGGGACTCCCTCGTGCCGTCCGGGTCCTCGTCGTTCTTGAGGATGTCGATGTCGGCCGTGAGCTCGCCGTCGTTCAGATCTTCGGGGCGCACCCTGTCGTCGCGCGCCACGGGAGCCTGCAGCGGGACGTTCTCGTCGACGGTGATCGCCAGCACGGCGGATGCGGTCGCACCTCGCGAATCGCGGATCGTGTACTGCAGTGAGGTCTCGAGCGCACGGTCCGGCGCCTCCACGAGCACGCGATCGCCCGAGACGCGGGCGGAGAGGCCGTCGACGTCGGGCACTTCGAGTCCGTCGTTCTTCTCGCTGACGAGGATGATGTCCTCGCCCTCGGGGTCGGAGTCGTTGTCGAGCACCGGCACGGCGATCTCACGCCCCGGACGCACCACGACGGCATCCTTCACCGCATACGGCGCCTGGTTGACCTGCTCCGGGGGTGCGATCCCGACCCGGATCGTGGCCTCTCCCTCAGTTCCGAGGCGGTCGCGCACGCGGTATTTGAACGTGTCGACGCCTGCCGAGCCTTCGAAGGCCTCGTAGCGGAAGTAGTTCGCTCCCGTCTCGGTGATCCGCCCCTTGGTGGGGTTGGACGCGATGTCGAGCAGCTCGACCGAATCCCCGTCGGAGTCGATCCCGTCGAGCGGCACGGGGATGCTGACGGTCGTGCCGGCGAGCGCTCGCGAGACGATGTCCTGCGGGCGCGGCGCCGCATTCGTCTCCGGGTCGGCCGGCATGATCTGGATGGTGACGAAGCCCGCGGACTTCTGCTGGTGCTCGTCGACGGCCTCGTAGGTGAGGTAGACCGTCTTCGCCTCCGGCCCGGCCCTGAAGCGCACCGTGTCCTGCGAGACGAACGCCTCACCGTCATCCGGGTCGACGAAGGGCTCGATGAGCTCGGGGGCGACGTGCAGCACGTCATCGTTCGGGTGGGTGTCGTTGTCGAGCACCGGGATCGTCACCACGTCTCCCGCCCGCACGTAGGCGGTGTCGGGGCTGGCGGCCGGTTGCAGGATCTCCTCGGGCGCGGGGATCGGGATGATCACCACCTCGCCCTGTGCCGACTTGGTGCCGTTGGAGATCGTGTACGTCGCCCGCACCGGCTCGGTGAGCGCACCCTGATCGGTGATGCGCAGCGTCTCATGGTTGATCACCGAGACGGAGACCCCGGAGCTCGGCTCGAGGGAGACGGACTGCACGACCAGAATGCCGCCGCCCGGATCCGAGTCGTTCGCGAGGACACCCACGAGCACGTCGCCGCCGGAGCGGAGCAGCGCGACGTCGCGCACCGCGACGGGGGGCAGATCGCTCTCGGCCGCATCGAGGACATCGACGCGCACCAGGCCCTCGCCGTTCTTGGGTCCGGCCGTCGCCAGATACTGCACGTAGTACGTGTCGGGCGTCGCCGCCGAGAACGTGAACGTCTTGTTCGTGAAGTCGGGGACGACCGAGGCCCCCGGCACCTGCTCGTCGACCCTGCCGAGGCGCAGCGGTTCACGACCGGAGCTGGTGTCGTTCGCGAGCGGGGCGATCGTGACCTGCTCGCCGACGCGCGTGACCACGTGATCCGCGTTGGTCTTCGGGTCGGTGCTGCCGGGCGGACGCACATCGAGCGTGAGTGTGGTCGTGCCGATCTCGCCGAACGCGTCGGCGACCGTGACGTCGACGGACTTCTGCCCCTGCAGGCTCGCCGTCGCCTTGTAGGTGAGCTGACCGTCGGTGCTGAAGTCGACCTCGTCGCCCGGTGCGGCGATCACGGACTTCAGGTAGATGTCGTCGCCGTCGGGATCGATCCAGTCGGGGAGGATGTTGTACGAGATCGTGCCGCCGCTCTCGACCGTGAGGCTGGTCTTGCGCTTGGGCGTCGGTGCGCCGTTCGTCTCGGGGTCGCGCACCAGCAGAGTCACGACCGCGGTGTCGGTGCCCCCACGTCCGTCGCTCGCCTCGTAGGTGAAGGAGGACGCGCCGGACGCGTTCTCGTCGACGGCGATCTGCAGGGCACCGCCGTTCTGGATCGGCTGCACGGTGCCGATCGACGGCTGCGCGTCGACCAGCTCGGCCACGAGCACGTCGCCGTCGGTGTCGTTGTCGTTGTCGAGCACCGGCAGGAGCGTGGTGGCGCCGGGACGCACGCCGAAGGAGTCGTCCTCCGCGACCGGCGGCGTGTTCTCCTCCTTGCGATCGGGGAGTGTCGTCTCCACCGTCTCCTGGGTGGTGTCCTCCTCGTTCTCGGTCTCGCCCTCGGGCGGAGTGAGGTCGTTCCAGTTGTCGACCTGCTGCAGGCTCTCGTCCGCGAGCCACGCGGAGCCGTCGACGAGGTCGTTGAGGATGATGACGTCGCGATTGACGCGGAAGGTCAGAGCGGTCGAGTCCTCCGCGCCGTCGATGGTGTCGTTGACATCGCTCGCGTCTCCCGGGCAGTCCCGGATGAACGCCGCGGACCCCGCCCAGGCGCCGTAGAAGCAGCCGCGCAGCGAGACGGGGGTCGCCGGTGCGCCCTCGGATCCGGTGTCGACGGAGACCGGCTCGTCGCCGTCGAGGGGCACGCTCACGAGCGCTGCCCGGGTGGCGAAGACGACGTCGTCGTTCGCGGCCGAGGGCTGCTGGAGCACGGCGTCGGCGGCGTTGGAGACGGGGGTGCGGAAGCCTCCGGGGGTCGTGACGACGCCCGCAGCGGCGTCGAGGACGATCGGCGTGCGGCCGACGGCCGTGATGCTGGGCGCCTCCGTGCTGTCGATCTCGCCGACGGATTCCGTCGAGGGGTCGAGCGGCTGGCCCTCGTTGTCGACGGGGATGGTGACGACCTCGCCTCGCGACGGGGCGAGGCCGAACACGGTGCCGTCCTCGGCGACCGCGACGTCGGCGTCGTCGCCGAGCTCGACCGTGGGCGTCGCACCCTCGATCTTGAAGGCCGCGAGGCTCTTCACCGCCACGACCCACAGGTTGCCCGACGCGGGATCGAGGATCGCCGTGGTCTTGTCGCCGAGCGCGACCTTCGCGGATGCGGGGATCGCGGTCGAATCGCCCAGAGCGACGCGAGCGGGGTCGACCGCGGTCAGCGTCGCCGCACTGCGGTCGACCACGAGGACGTTCTTCTCGTCCTGCAGGATGTCGTAGTCGTCGCTGGCCGTGCGGAGGCCGCCGTCGATCAGCGTCGACTCGTGGTTGAAGTGCCCGACGAGGAGGTTCGAGCTCTTCGTCAGCCAGACGCCGCCGTCATTGAGATCGACCTGCGTGGTGGGGTTGCCCTCATAGGCGAAGGCCATGGTCGTGAGCGCCACCGCGCCGACGGACAGCACGGCGGCGGACGCCAGCATCTTCGGCCGCGCTCGCATCCACGACAGCACCCTCATGCCGGCTCTCTCCCCCGCGCGCTCTCTCATCCGTCCGTCCCGATCGACGGGCAGGGCAGCGCATCACATGAGTCTAACCGGCGCCCGCGTCAGCACCGATGGGCAGTTCTGCCCACGACGACGGCGAGGACTCCGGCGACGGAAGACGGCGTCAGGTGAAGACGACGAAGGCCAGAGCGACCAGGCCGCACACCGACACCGCGCAAGCCGCGGCGACCGCGGCCAGCACCCGGACGCTGGTGCGTCGAGCCGCTCGCGAGACCGAGACCGAGGCCGCACCGTCGTCGACCACCCGCGTGGGGGCGACCCCGCCCTCCACCGTCGGTGGATGCGACGGGCGCAGAGGCGCAGGCCGCGGTTTGTAGATGGCGGGCAGCGGCTCCATCTCGACCCGTCGAGCGGGTGCGGCGGGAATCGTCGCGTCGAGGTCTTCGGCGTCGTCCGTGGGCGAATCGGGTGCCGGCGGCCGCACCGTGCGGCCGACCACGACCGTGTGGTCCTCCGCATCCTCGACGGGCTCGCGGGTCGGGGCAGCCGCGTCCTCATCCGCCGCCCGATCGACGACCACCGTGCGGTCCTCCAGGTCGTCCTGCGCCGGGGGGAGAACGGGACGATCGCCCGCGGAGCGTCGTCTCGCGACGACGACCGTGTGATCCTCCACAGACTGCGCGGGCTCGCGCGGCACCGCGATCGTGCGGTCGTCGACCCCGTCGTCTGGCTCGCGCGGCACCGCGATCGTGCGGTCGTCGACCCCGTCGTCTGCGGCATCCGCGTACCCGTCCGCCTGCGCCTCCGACGCCTGAGCCGGGGTCCCGATGACCGGCGGATCGGTCGGCGCGGCATCCGACTGACGCGATCGGCGCGCGCGTCGGGTGGGCATCACGGTCTCCTCGACCGGGTCCTCGTGATCGACCATGTCAGCGACGCCCCCTCGCCGGAACCGTCGTGCCTTCGAGCATCGTCTCGGTGTGGATCGACATCGATCGACGACTGTCGGTCGAGTCGAGGGATCCCCCGCGCAGCCCGCCGGAGACGACGTCGATGACGATCACGGTGATGTTGTCGCGTCCACCGGACTGCTTCGCCCGGCGCACGAGCGCCGCGGCGGCCGTCTCGGGGCGCCCCGCCATCGTCAGGGTCGCGCGGATGCTCTCGTCGCCCACCTCGCCGCTCAACCCGTCGGAGCACAGCAGCAGCCGTTCGCCGTCGATCACCGGGACCAGCCAGCTGTCGGCGATGTTGTCGGAGGCTCCGATGGCCCGGGTGATGACGTTGCGCTGCGCGAAGCCGGCGAGGTCTTCGCGGCGCATCTCCCCGGCGTCGACGAGCTCCTGTCCCAGCGAGTGGTCGACGGTGAGCTGATCGAGCTCGTTGGCGAAGAGCCGGTACACGCGCGAGTCGCCCACGTTGAACACGAGCCAGTGCGGCGTGCCGTCGTGCTCGACCAGCGCCACGGCGGCGAGGGTGCTCCCCGCGCCGCGCGAGTGCTGGGAGGCGATCGCCTCGACGGTCTCGTTCGCACGCGCGAGAGCCGCGCCGATCTCGGCGGTGGTCACCTCGGTGCCGACCAGCGGCGCGAACGCCGCGACCACCGCAGCACTCGCCTTGTCACCCGCGTCGTGGCCGCCCATCCCGTCGGCCACCAGGAACACGGGCGATGCCGCGAGCACGGAGTCCTCGTTCATCGCACGCGTCAGACCGATGTCGGTGAGGGCGGCGACGTTGAGGACGACAGCGGAGGTGGTCACGAATCGGTCCCCACCTCGACGTGCATGCCGACCTCGCCGAGGACGAACCGTCCGGCGCCGATCACGCTCTCACCGGGGTCGAGCAGCGTCTCGGCGCCGTCATCCGCGACGACCACCACTCCGTTCGTGGAGTGCAGGTCGGTGAGGCGCCACTCGTCTGCCTGCACGATGAGGCGCGCGTGCGTCTTCGAGAGGGTGCGTGTGCTGTCGGCGATCGCCAGGCGCTGCTCCCCCGGCTCGCCGGTCGGATTGCGCCCGATCACGACGCTCGTCGCCGACAGGGCGAACGAGCGGCCGTCGTCGAGCACGAGAACCCGGCGCACGCCGCGTCGACGCGACACGACGACGGTCGCCTCGACGTCGTCGTCATCCTCACCGGCGTCGGCGGCCGGCGCGGCGAGATCGATCGGCGGCGAAGGCTGCGTCAGCGGGGGCGCGGACATCATCGGCGCGGGCCGGATGCCGGCTGCGGGGGCCGGTACGGGCGGATCGACCGTGTCCGCGACCGGAGCCGGCGGATCGACCGTGTCCACGACCGGAACGGGCGGATCGACCGTGTCCGCGAGCAGAGCCGGCGGATCGACCGTGTCCACGACCGGAGCCGGCGGATCGGCCGTGTCCGCGAGCGGAGCG
This sequence comes from Microbacterium sp. Root553, assembly GCF_001426995.1. Lineage (NCBI taxonomy): Bacteria > Bacillati > Actinomycetota > Actinomycetes > Micrococcales > Microbacteriaceae > Microbacterium > Microbacterium sp. Root553. Next base: position 652,086 of record NZ_LMFY01000001.1, read on the forward strand.
GCCCAGAGCGGGGCGGCGCCGGACAGGGTCTGATCGATGTCGACCTCCGCATCGGTGTGCGGGCTCGCCTCGGCGGGCTGCGGTGCCGCGCGCGGAGGCTCCGGTACCGGCAGGACGACCGGAACGGGTGCCGGTGCGGTGAATCGCGGCGCGCGGGCATCGGGCGCGGGAGCCGCTCCCAGCCGATCGGGAAGCGAACCGACCCTCACCTGCGGGCCGTCGGAGGATTCGGCCTGCCCGGTCGATGCCGACGACTGCTCGGACGCGCCGACTGCTCGCGCGGGTGGCTGGGGAAGCGTCTCCAGAACGGGGTCCGAGGCCCCCTCTACCGGCGCGCTGACGTCATCGGTCGGCGGGCGGACGCCGTCGACATCGTGGGCCGCGGCCGACGGGATCGACGGAGGCACGAACGGCAGAGCCGACTCGGTGCGTGCGGGGCGCTCGACACCGGGGACCCCGACGATCAGGGATTCCGGTGCAGACGGTGCCGACGGTGCGGCCGCGTCGACGGAGGGGGGAGCCGGCGCGTCCGGGCGCGTCGGCGCAGGCGCGGCATCCACGGGTGGGAACCCGGGAGCCGCCGGAGCGAAGGTCGGTGCAGGCGGCACGAACGTCGGTGCCGCCGGCGGGAACGCGGGTGCCGGCCGCTCGAACGTCGGTGCCGCCGGCGGGAACGCGGGCGCCGGCCGCTCGAAGTTCGGCGTCGCCGGGGGTGGCGAGACGAAGGCGGGCGGAGCCGGTGCCGCCGGAGCATCCGGGGCGAACGATGCCGGCTCTCCGTGCGCGCTCTCGCCCCCCGGCGGAAGGATCGGAGGGGCGAGGTATCCCCTCGACGAATCGTGCGGAGGTGCGTCCTGCGGCGGCCCCTGACGGCGGGGGCCGGGCTGCAGCGCGGCGAGCCTGTCGCCCTCGGGATACGGCGGAACACCCCAGGCCAGGATCGATGCCCACACCGGCGGCAGCAACACGGCGAGCACGGTCGATCCGGCGCCTCGGCCGAAGCGACCGTTGATGCTGTGGACGGCCTGGATCTTCACGATGAGGCCGTAGATCTGCACGATCGGGATGAAGTAGAACACGACGTTCCACGCGGGCTTGCCGCCGAGCGTGAGGATCGTCGCCTCGTTGAGGATCGGGACCCAGCCCTTCCACCCCTCGACTCCGAGGCGCGTGAAGAGCTTCGACAGCGCGAGCGCGTACCAGACGTAGAGCGCGAGGCCGAGGACTGCGCCCACGCCCAGCGCGGCCACGAGCGTCGTCAGGACAGCGGGCCCTGCGCCGTCCACCGCCAGGTGCACCCGGTCTGCGACCTCGTTCATGCGTCTTCCTCCTGCCTGCCTGCGCCTGCGCCGGCCACTGCGAGCGTACCGACTGCGAGCCGATGGTCCGAGGACGCACGCGCGCGTCGGGGCGCCACCCTGGCCAGGAACGAGCGCAGACGCAGGTGCGAGCGCACGTTCTGCCAGCGGGTTCGACGCTCGGCGATCGCCGCGCGCTCCTCGTCGACGATCGTCCAGGCGGCTTCCGCGTCGGCCTCGGTAGGCGGATGCGCGGCGAACACGCCCTGATCGACGAGCTCTGCCAGTCGCGTGGCCGCCTCACGGTCGACGGCGACCGCCGCCTGCACGCGGGTTCCGAACCAGGGCGTCGGGCGCTCGTCGTCGGCGTACACGTCGACGAGCTCCTCCCACGCACCCACGAGTCGCGATTCCGGATCGCCCGCGAGACGGCGCGTGCGCTGCCGGATGTTCTTGGCGACCACCACCACCAGCAGCGGCAGCACGAGGAGCAGCAGCGCGAGAAGGCTGAGCCCGACGACGCGCGCGACGGCGAGCAGCGACGCCAAGGTGTCGGAGCCGCCTTCCTCGGGCGGCGCATCCGTGTTGCGCGAATCGCTCTGCGCCTGGGGCGGATCGAGCGCCTCGGAGCGCAGCTGCTCGGGAACGGTCGGATGCTCGGGGAGCTGCTCGCCCTCGGTGATCGTGCTCGGCAGCATCGCGGACTGAGGCGTGACGTCGACGGCCGTCCAGTCACCGCCCGACGACCGCACCTCCACCCACGCGGTCATGTTCGCGCCCGTGCACGCGGTGTCGCAGGCGGGTATGCCGGGGACCTCCTCGGCAGCGGGAAGACGCGCTCCGAGAACGACCCGGGACTCCAGGCCCCAGAGCTCGGCGAGCAGCGCCGCCGCGACGGCGAACTGCTCGTCATCGCCGACCGCGGCGACAAGCATCTTGGGATCGGCATCCGCCCCGGCCCGACGTTCCTGATCGACGAGCGACGTGAAGAGCTCCTCGATCCGCGCCGCGGAGTGCCCCGCGTAGGTCGGGGCGAAGGAGTATCCCCCTGCGCTCTTGAGCGCCGAGATCCATCCCGTGGCCTGCTCGTCCTCGAGCAGGGCGTGCGAGAGGTAGCCGCGGGCCCTGAGCCGGTCGATGACCTCGAGATAGCCGGCGCCGGTGCGCGGCTGCTCCTGCATGGTCGCCCACTCGGCGAGCGCCGGATACGCCTCGCTGTCGAGAAGCGAATCGCCACCGCGCACATCGGTCAGTGTGGGCGTCTCGTCGGGTGCATCCACGAGCACCCCGTAGCGGTCTCCCGGCTCGAGACCCTCACGCTCGTCGGATGTCTCGGCGATGGTGATCGCGGTATCGCCCTCGTCATCGACGTGGAAGCCGTCGGCGAGCTTCTCGGCGCGCGCGCCCTCGAAGGTCGGGGCCTGCGCGAGCCCTGCGGGTGCCGGCACCCAGATGCCGCGGTAGGCCTCGCCGACCGTGAACTCGAGCGAGAGCCGCCCTGCGTCGGGGGCCGCCGTGCGCGGCAGGCGGCTGAATCGGTCGTCGGGCGAGATGTGGAAGTCTTCTCCGTCGTACGCGTCGAGCGTGGCGATGCGGATGCGCTCGAGATCGCCCGTGTCACCCGAGATCGAGACGACCGGCTCGTCGAGCATCGACGTCGTGAACCAGGAGCGATACGTGCTGAGCGGGCTGATCTGCCGCTGCACGACCACCATCGGCTCGACGTCGTCGCGCAGGACCGTTCGGTCGGACCACTGGGCCGCGGCCGGGACCACGGCGACGCCGGCGACGAGCGCGACGATCAGCAGGACGCCGGAGAGCAGATGACGACGGATGCCGAGCCACACCGGCGCCGCACTGCGCGTGACGTTCTGCGCGGCGACGATGCGCAGCGCCTGCGCGCGCCGCAGCCGCGCGCGACCGATGAGCCAGACCAGTCCGGCGAGGAAGACGGAGATGCCGAGCAGCCATTCACGCGGAGCCGGCAGGGCGATGCCCCAGAGCGTGATCGCCGAGCTGGTTCCGATGAGCCCGAAGGCGATGCCGAACACGCTCATGGTCGACACGACGGCCACCGCCCATGCCGCGCGTCGACCGCCCTCGAGCACGAGCAGGGTGGCGGCGAAGGATCCGAACAGCATGACGACCATCAGCGGCACCAGGACCGCCTGGTACTCGCCGAGCGGCGGATTCAGGGTGAGGATCTGCTTCCATCCGAGCGCGACGCCGAGCACCGCGTCGCGGACACCGAGGAAGAAGGCGGGGATCGACGTCAGGGAGGAGGGCACGGCGAGCGGAGCGGCCGCGACCACGTAGACGCCGGCAGCGACGAGCGCCGACATCAGCAGATTCCAGCGGAGCACGCGCGCGACGACGGCGACGAGCATCCCGAGCAGGCCGCCCACGATGCCGACGATCAGCGCGCGCGGTGCGGCGTACAGCGGCCAGGCCGCGACGGTCGCCAGGCCGATGCCGAGCAGCACGTAGCCCAGTCCCCAGATGTTGAGGGCGGAGAGGAGCTCGCGAAGACGCCGGAGCGCGTCCCGCGCGCTCGCCGCAGCGCTCACCGCAGCGCTCCTCTGGCGAGCATCTGCGGCAGGTCTCCCAGCGCTCCGAGCGTCATCACCGACAGCTCCCGAGCCGTGCGCATGGTCGGCTCCTGGCCGAGTTCGGTGCGGACGGCCACGGCCTCGACCGCGGCGGGGAGAGCGATCGCCGAGCGGCGGAGTCGGTCCACCGGCATCCGGGATCCCGTCACGAGGAACGCGATCGACAGGTCGGGGTAGGACTGCACGGTCAGGGCGGTGACCGCCTCGATGCGCATCACGCTGTCTGCGGCATCGACGGTCGACGTCGCGTCGAGCATCGACTTCGGAGTGAGGGTCGGCAGCGTGCGGATCGCGAGCACCTCGTTGCGCGAGTGCTCGGGGATCTCGTCGCTGACGACGAAGAGCACGTCCCGCCCCTCGGTGACGCCCTGGAGCGCGAGGGATGCGGCGGCGCTCACCGCGGTCTCGAACTCGTCGTCGCTCTCGTAGGAGTCGGCCGCGAGGTCGAGGATGATCGCGATGCGGGCGTGCCGCGACTCCTCGTACTGGCGCACCATGAGCGTGCCGGTCTTCGCGGTGGATTTCCAGTGCACGTGCCGCTGCGAATCGCCGACGACGTACTCGCGCACGGCATGGAACGACAGGTCGGCGTCGACCAGTCTCGTGCTGGGGGTGCCGTCGAGATCGCGGATCAGGCCGGCGCTCGTGCTGGGGATGCGTACGGTGACGGGGTGCACGTGGATGCGCTGCACCTCGGGCCACCGCTGCTCGCGGCGCAGCAGGCCGATCGGGTCGCCGCGCGTGATCGTCATCGGGCCGACGTCGATGATGCCGCGGCGATGCGCGGCGATCGTCAGCTGCTCGGTGTGATGCCCGTCGGGACGCAGCAGCGGCACGTGCGCCTCGACCAGGCCCTCGCCGACGGGCACGTCGACGACGCCGGGGAGGGCGAGTCTCGTGCCGGTGTTGCGCACATCGAGAACCGCGCCGATGTCGGAGCCGGCGACGACGCGGTCGCGCCCGAGCTCCAGCCGGATGCTGTAGTCATGGGCGCCCAGGATGAAGGGCACGCACGCGATCAGCAGCACCGCCGCGATCGTCCCGACCGCCCACGCCTCGACCCAGCCCAGCAGCAGACCGCCGACGATCCCCAGCACGAGGGCCACGGCGACGAGCAGACCCGCGGTGGTCACGGTGTCGTTCAGCCACGACAGCGTGCCCTTCGCCGTGCGCGCGATTCCGCGCAGCATCCGACGCGCGCCGAACACCGCTCCCCGCACGGGCCCCCGGTGCGTGCGTTCGAAACGCGTCACCGTCGAGGTGCGGGTGGATGTGCTCGTGCGCGCGGCGGTGCGCGTCAGGCGCGATTCGGTGTTGAAGCTCACGCAGAGCCGTTCTCGCGCGGAGGTTCGACGTCGAGGAGGATCTGGCCGATCACCGCGACGGCGGTGACCCCGTCGAACTCGGCCTCCGGCTCGAGCACGAGGCGGTGGGCGAAGGCGACGACGGCGAGGTCGCGCACGTCGTCGGGTGTCACGAAGGTCCGTCCCGACTTCGCCGCCCACGCCGTCACGAGGCGCGAGAGTGCGAGGGCTCCGCGCACGCTGACGCCCAGTCGCACTTCGGAGGCGCGGCGCGTCGCGTCGACGATGCGCATGATGTAGTCGGAGATCAGCGGGTTGACGTACACCCCGCGCGCCATCTCCGCCATGGTGAGGATCGTGTCCGTGCCGACGATGCCGTTCAGCGGGGGCTTCGGGGCTGCCGCCCCCTGCAGGATGCGCATGGTGGCCGCGCCGTCGGGGTAGCCGATCGACGACTTGATCATGAAGCGGTCGAGCTGAGCCTCGGGCAGCCGATAGGTGCCCCCCTGCTCGATCGGGTTCTGCGTCGCCATGACGAGGAACGGCGAACCGACGGGCCGCGAGACGCCGTCGACCGTGACCGTTCCCTCTTCCATGACCTCGAGCAGAGCCGACTGCGTCTTCGGGCTCGCGCGGTTGATCTCGTCGGCGAGCACGATGTTGGCGAAGATGGGGCCCGCGTGGAACTCGAACGTGCCCTGCTTCTGGTCGTACACGGTGATTCCCGTGACGTCGCCGGGGAGCAGGTCGGGGGTGAACTGGATGCGCGAGCTCGTGCCGGTGATGGTCTGCCCGATCGCGCGCGCCAGCGCCGTCTTGCCCGTGCCCGGGAAGTCCTCGAGCAGCACGTGTCCGCCGCTGACGGCGGCGGCGAGCACGAGCTCGACCACATGGCGCTTGCCGAGGATCGCCTGCTCGACGTTCCCCGCGAGGATCGAGAAGGTCTCGGCGAACCAGGATGCCTGTTCGGGTGCGATGGTCATGGGAGCGGCGGCAGAAGCGGGCATACGGCAACAGTATTGGGCGTGAGGCCCTGGGTTCGAACCGGCGGGGTCATCGTCGTCCTTCTTCGTGGGGCGGGCAGGGGTTTCGCACGCGCATCAGAGCACCGGGCAGCCGTCCATCGTGCGCGTGATGGGCTGCAGCATGGAGAACGCGCCCTTCCACGAGATCGTGACCTCGTAGCGCCGGGGCTGGAGGGGGTCGGTCTGGATCGGCTTCGCGGTGATGTTCGCCGAACCGTTCGCCGCCGTCGAGATCGTCGCCGCGTTCTGCGGCTGTGCGGGTACGCACGGCGCGAAGTCGACGGAGACCGTCGTCGGGGCACTGCCTGACGCGGGGGTGAGTGCCACCTCCGGCGAGCAGGCCCAGGTGAAGGTCTGATGACACGTCCGCGCCTTGGCATTGGACGGCGCGGAATTAGGGGACAGCGAGAAGCTGCCCTCCCAGCTGCCGTACACCCGGAACTGCGGGGCGAAGTTGGGCTGTGCCTCGACCGTCGGGGACTTGGCGAGCACGTAGGAGTACCGGTTGCCGATCTGCGTGTACGTGTTGGAGACGGCCCAGGTCAGATCTCCCCCCGGGCCCCCGATCGACTGGAAGACGAAGACCGACGTCGGCGACGACTCGGCGACGCCGTAGCCGTTCGACGCGCACACCTTGACGTTGTAGGTGCTGTACGCCTCGAGATCGGAGAGGGTGGGCGTGTCCGAGACGCGCTCCGCGTTCGCGGCGAGCGTGCCGTCGGGGTTCGCCGTGCACGTAGCGGTGCCCGAACGCCACGCGAGGTACTTCGTGGTGATCGGGCGCGCGCTGCCGTTGCCGTTCGCCGACGTCGGGCCGCTCACCGCGATCGACGAGTTCGAGGACGCGGCCGCCGCCGTGCCCGAGCCGATGATCGGCGCTCCGGCGACGGTCACCGACGCCTGGAACGCCCCGCCCTCGTTGCCGCCGCCTGTCGGAGGCTGGAACTGGCTGATCGGGACGATCGTGATGGTCTGAGCACCAGGGGGGAGCGTGACATCGACCGTGGTGGTGGCTCCGGATCGCGGGATGACCTGCCCCGAGCCCTCGATGCGGAACGATGCCGCGTCGTCGCCGGCGGTGATCGACAGCGAGGCGACGCCCTGCGACGTCGTCGTGACACCGGCTCGGTACACGGGCGCGGCGGCCGCACCCGAGATCTCCGGTGCCGCATAGGCCCACGTCGTGTGGGCAGAGGTCGGGGTCGACGATCCGACCGCGTTCACCGCGACCGCCGTGTAGGCGTGGGGCTCGCCGTTCACGAGACCGCTCACCGTGCAGCGGTAGAACCCGGCGTTCGGCGTGCACGACGCATTCGCCGGTGCGCCGTCGCGGAGGATCGTCACGCCGGTGACCGCGGGATGCGCGCGAGCGGCCTCGCCGAGAGGCACGTCGAGTGTGACGGTGGTGCGGGTGTACGCCGCGGTGGTGACGCTCGCGGGCGGCTGCGAGATGCCCTGCAGGTCGAGCGTCATGGTGCCCGTGCCGGTGCGCCCCTGCGCGTCGCTGACGACGAACGGGATGATGCACTGACCGCCGGGGGCGTTTCCGCCGCCGGGCCAGCTCACGGCCAGGGAGTTGCCGGCGACGGTGACGCTGGCGACATCGCATCGTGCTCCGGCGCCGATCGAGGTGAGGGTGAGACCGGCGCCCACCTTGCCCTGGAACGGGTCATACTCACCGGCGATGCCGACGGCCTCGACCGAGCATCCGGGGGTGGTGACGATGCACTGCTGGGTGAAGGTCGCGCCCCGCGGGGCGTCGGGCGGGGCGATGCCGACGACGAGACGGATCGCCGACGATGCGCCGCCGTACTCCGCCACGCTCACCGCGATCTCCTCGCGCGTGCCGGGCTGCGCGTCGGCTCGCGCCTCGACTGTCAGAGTGGCGCCGTCGCGGGTGACCGTGAACGCGGATCCCGAGTAGTCGATGCCGTACTGGAGCGTCGAGGCGTCGCCCGACCGGCCGCCCTCCCAGGAGACCATGCCCGAGTAGATGTCGATCGTCGCGGCGGCGCCGGGCGCGATGGTCTGCGCGATCGGCGCGAGGTTCACCTGGGGCGCCGCGGGGCGGATGCTGATCGGCACCTCGATGTACGACCAGCTCTGCTGACCCTTGAGCCGGACCGGAACGAGACAGGTGTCGGACCACGGGGCGCCGGTGCCGGACTGGTAGGTGCCCGTCTTGCCGGTCGCCGAGCAGATCGCCGAGGCCCGCTGCGCGCTCAGGTCGGTGCCGACGTCGAAGGGATCGGAGCTCGAGAGGTCGACGTAGTCGCCGACGTCGAACTGCACCGTGGACTCCTCGTCGACCACGACGGGCTCGGCACCGGGGCGGGTCTGCACCCGGAGGTCGTCGAACGCCGGGATGTGCAGGAAGCCGTGCCCCACGATGTCGCGCCCGCCGACGGTGCCGCTGAGCGTGAACGGGACGAGGGCGCCCTCGGGGGGAGCCTGACCCGTGATCCGGTCGCCGGACACGGAGAATCCCGGCTGGTCGCCCCAGAGGCTGAGCGTGAGCTCGCCGACGTCGCCCGAGGTCCACCGGACCCGATCGGTCACGACGTCGATCCCGCCGCTGGAGAGCTCTGCCCTGTCGCGGGCGGTGAGCACCGTGTCGGTGACCGTCGGCTGGTCGGCGACGTCGTCTTCTGTGACGGTGACGACGATGAGGCCCTGCGAGGTGCTTCCGGTGCGTGTGGACTGCACGGTGTAGATGTACGAGTTCGTGCCGGCGGTGTCTCCGGCCTGCAGCACGACGCGGCCGTCGTCCAGCGACGTCTGATCGTCGATCAGCCGGTCGAGGCGCTCGTAGAGGGGATTGCCCGGCGCCGTCGGCGCATTCGGGATGAGCTCGACGAGCTCGAGTTCGCCCTGGGCGGGATCGATGTCGTTGGCACGCGGATCGAGCACGATCGGCGTGGACGAGTCGACGCGCACGCGCACGTAGTCGCTGAACGTGACAGGGGCCGTGTCGTCGATCGCGGCGTCGAGGACGCCGATCCGCACGGTGCCGGTTCCCTGATCTCCCTGCGTGTCTCTGACCGTGTAGTCGAAGCTGACCTGGCCGTCGCCGACTCCGCCCGCCGGGGCGCGGTACACGATCGCGTCGCCCGAGGGCGAGATGGTCACGGTGCCCTTGCCCGAGCCCGGCTGCGCGACACCGGCGAGGGAGACCCTGTCGCCGTCGGCGTCCATCCCCGTCGGCGGAACCTTGAGCGAGACCGTCTGGCCGCTGAGCACTCGCCCCTCGAGCGTGATCGGCGTCGGGGCGCGGTTGGTGCCCGACGGGACGACGGTCACGAGCACCGTGCCGTTGTCGGACAGCGAGGGGTTGCGCTCGAGCGCGACGGAGTAGGTGAGCCGGTACGTGCCGGGGGTCTTCGGGGCGAGGTAGCGCAGCGCGTTGCCGTCGGCGAAGACGAGCTCGTCGGGCTGGTCCGATCCGGTCACCTCCGGCAGCACGAGAAGAGGCTCGCCGCGGGGCGCGACGTCGTTGGCCGTGACCGGGATACGCGAGAGGGACCCCGCGCGCACCGTGATGGCGTCGGCGAACACGATGGGCCTGGTGACGGTCGACGGCGAGGTGAGGAACACCGTGACCGTGCCCTTCACGGCGCCTCCCGCGCCGTCGGCGATCGTGACGGATGCCGAGCCGATGACGCCTGGCTCTCCGTCGGCGGTCGTGCCGCTGACGCGGATGCTCTCGTTGCCCACGACTCCCACGTTGAGCAGGGAGGTCGAGCTCTCGACGCCGGAGACCAGCAGCACGCGACCGGTGTTGTTCTGCACCCCGCGGAGCACGTCCACCGTGGTGTCCTGGCCCTCGCGGACGAAGGCGGTGAGGGGCGCCATCGCGAGAGCGGTGGATCCGTCGACGGCGGTGACGCGGATCACGGCGGAGCGCTCGGCCTGAGTCACCGCGTCCTGCGCGGTGTAGGTGACGACGTACTGACCCGGCTGGGCGACCGTGAGCTCGACCGTGCCTGCTGCCGTGTTCGGTGCCACCTCGAGGCCGTCGGCGGAGGCCGACGTCTGCACGGCATCGAGCAGCCGGTAGGAGCCGGATCCGCCGGAGAGGTGATCCGCGACCTCGATCGACTGCGGCTCGCCCACGAGCGCGTTCAGCGCCACGGGGGCCGCGACGAGTGCGGGGTTGGCGGTCACCTGCACGTCGAGGACCTTCTCGGCCGTGGCGCCCTGCGCGTCCTGGACGACGACCGTCACGGAGATCACGGCGTCGGAGGCATTCGGGTCGGTGTGGCGGATCGCGACGCGGCCGTCGTCCATGGGCACGACCATGACGGGCGCCGCCGCGTCGGTCTCGTAGGCGTCGCTGAGCACGAACGGGTCGCCCTCGGGGTCGACCCAGCCCGACAGCGCCGCGACGATCGTGCTGCCTCCCGGCAGCAGCTGCGGGGTCGGCCATTCCTGCTGACACGCCTCGACACCGCACCAGACGGGAGCGGAGTTCGACGCGGGATCGACGACCGTGAGCGTCACGGTCGCAGGTTCCGATACGGCGGATCCGTCGGTGACCGCGTAGCTGAAGCTGGCCTGCCCCGACGCCGCGCGCACGGTGACGACGAGGGACTGCCCGTCCGCGACGAGCGAGACATCACCGAAGTCGGGATTCGAGAGGCCGCTGAGCGATGCCGCGTCGACCGACAGCACGTCTTTGCGGTTCGGGTCGTGGTCGTTGTAGAGCACGGGCAGGATGACCTGCTGGCCGCTGCGCACGCCGAACGCGTCATCGACGGCGACCGGTGGCATCTGCTCGGCGATGTCCTCGACGACGACCGTGCCCTCCTCCTGCTCGGTCTCCTTCTCGACCGCCCACTGGTCCAGCGGGATGAGGCGACCTTCCGGAGCCGTCCAGATCAGCCCTGTCCCCACCTCGGAGAGCACCGCGCGATCGCCGTTGCTGCGGAACACCGGCCGGATCGACCCGGACTCCAGAGCCTTGTCCGGCACGGTGAGATCGACGGTGTCGCCGTCGGCCCAGAGGGTTCCGGAGCCCGTGTCGAGCCAGGCCGCATAGGCCTGCCCGCCGGCGAAGGTGGGAACGGCGGGAACGCCGGATGCCTCCACCGTGCGTGTCGCCTCGCCGCCTCCGAGCGGCACCGAGACCAGGCCGTCGGAATCGGCGATGAGCAGGTTCTCCGCGTCGGCGGAGCCCGCCTGGAGGATGGCGTCGTCGGCGATGTCGAGACTCTGCGGCTCTCCCCCGCCCGTCCACAGCTGTCCGTCGCCCGGTTGCAGCAGCGCCCAGCGGTCGCCCACGACGGTCATGGTGACGTCGGTTCCGGCCTCGGGCGCCGAGTCGATCGCCTGCGCGTCGCCGATGAACGCGTACTCGTCGATGTCGAAGCGGCGCACCGCGCCCTCGTCACCGGAGTACAGCGCGAGGATGCCGTCCGGCGACAGGCCGATCGCATCCGCGGTGTAGGTGGGCCTGTCTTCGCCCTCTTCGACCTCGACCTCGGCGAAGGGGTCGACGAGTGCCGTCGACGCGCCTGCGCTGAGGGTGGAGACGGAGACCTGCCCGGTGTCGGAGCGGTACGCGACGTAGGGGCCGGCCGAGACGATCTCTCTGGTGCCGGCGGGGGTCGGCTCCGAGGCCGACGCGGTGCCCTCCTCGCCGGCGTCGGCGAGGAGGTTCTGAGGTGCCGCGGCGTCGAGATCCCACCGCTGACGGGAGCCCTGGCTGTAGAGCACCGCCTCCGCGCCGCTCTGCCAAACGGCGTCGGGCGCGTCGACGTTGCGCACGGTGTCGATCTCGGCGAGCTCGGTGTTGACGCGCGCGTACTGGCCCGAATCCCGGAGCACCCAGACCGACGACTCGAGGCGGGGCACCTCCTGCGATTCGTAGCCCTGGGCGGTGACGGCCACGGCCACCACGGTCGCGAGGGCGGCGACACCGGCGATCGATGCGATCAGCCGTCGACGGGAGGGCGGCGGCGTCGCGGTTCTGCTGCGGTCACCGATCGCCATCAGATCACTCCGGTCAGCATCAGCACGGTGACCCCGACGGCGCCGAGCGCGACCATGCCGATGGCGGCACCGATGAGTCCTGAGACGAGAGGTGAGCGCTCCCGCTTCGGGGCCGGCTGCGCGTCGACCTCACGCGGACCTGTTCCCTTCGCGGCCGCGCGTGCGGCGCGGCGCGAGGCGGGGTCGACGGTGGTGACGACGGGGCCGCGGGAGGCGGCGTCGGAGAAGTCGACGGGCGAGGCCGCCGCCCAGTCGGCGGACGCCGCTTCGAAGGCGGTGGGGGCGATGCGCAGCTCGTACTGCGCCCAGCGCAGACGCTCGGCGAATTCGGTCATCGACGCGAACCGCCGCTCGGGGTCGCGCTGCATCGCGGTGGAGAGGATCTCGTCGACTCCGCGGGGGAACCCGGCGACGGGGACGGGCGTGTACTGCGCCTTCACGATGCGGCGGGTCAGCCGGTCGCGGGAGTTCTGCGACCGGTCGTCGACCTCGAACGGCGTACGGCCGGCGAACAGCGTGTAGAGGGTGGCTGCGAGGCTCCAGATCTCGCTGGCCACGGATCCCGACACCTTCTCCTGCAGCACCTCGGGGGCGCTCCACGGCACAGACATCGCGATGGTGTCGGACTCGCCCTCGTCGAGCACGGCCGCGGCGATGCCGAAGTCGGCGAGCACCGGGCTGCCGAGCGAGCTGACGAGGATGTTGGAGGGTTTGATGTCGCGATGCAGGAGTCCTGCACGGTGCACGGTCTCGAGCGCACCGGCGATGCGCACGCCCGTGTCGAGGACGTCGGCGACCGGCAGCGGGCCCCGCTTGTACCGGGCGCTCATGTTGTCGGGGCAGTACTCCATGGCGATGTAAGGACGGCCGTCGGACGAGATCGAGGCCTGGTAGATCGTCACGATCGCGGGGTGCGCGCTGAGACGGGCGGAGATGTCCGCCTCCGCATTGAAGGTGCGGAGGATCTCAGGGTTCACGGCGTCGGCGAGAAGCACCTTGACGGCCGAGACACGTCGAGGGAGATCCTGTTCGTAGAGGAAGACGTCGGCGAAACCGCCCGAGCCCAGCGGCCGGACGTAGCTGTAACCGGAGAGCACCGGTGGCGCAGACATGGTGCGCTTGGCCATGCGCTTCCCTCCCGAAGTGAACAGACAGCGAGAGAACGCCGTGCCGCGTCAGCAGAGTGCGCGCATCCCCCCATCGGATCATAGTCGAGGGGTCGCCCGCACCGCCTCTGTCACCTTCCCGCGGGCGGCGTGCGGGGAGCGCTGATCATGCCCGCCAGCATCCCTCCACATGATCGTCGACCATTCCGCTCGACTGCATGAGGGCGTACATCGTGGTGGGTCCGACGAACCGGAAGCCGCGGCGACGCAGCTCCTTGCTCATCGCGGTGGATTCAGGGGTGACGGGCGGAACGTCCGACAGGGTCTTCGGCCGGGCGCCCGAGGGGTGCGGCGCGAACGACCACATGAGTCGGTCGAGTTCTCCTTCGGCCATGGTGCGCACGATCTGGGCATTGCCGATGGTCGCCAGCACCTTGGCCCGGTTGCGGATGATGCCGGCATCGCCCATCAGCCGTTCGACATCGGAGTCGTCGAACTCCGCCACCGTATCGATGTCGAAGCCCGCGAAGACCTCGCGGAAGCGAGGACGCTTGCGCAGGATGGTGATCCACGAGAGGCCCGCCTGAAAGCCTTCGAGCGACATCTTCTCGAACAGCGGACGGTCGCCGTGCAGTGGCCTGCCCCACTCTTCGTCGTGGTAGCGGACGTACTCGGGGTCGTCTCCCACCCAGGCACAGCGAGCGCGGCCATCGGGTGCGGTGATCAGGGAGGTCATGCGCTCACGCTATCGGCGACGGCGGACATGCTGCGGGTCGGCTCCGGCCTGCCGACCCGCTCCTTCATCGAACCGGATGGCTGAAGAAGTCACGGGTGGCGGGCCGGATGCCGTCATCCCGTCCGCCGACCGGGGAACAGTCAGCCAGAACGCGGCGGGCGCCGAGAAGGGCGCTTACGATCAGTCCGCGAACGTCGAGGCGTCGATCACGAAGCGGTAGCGCACGTCGGACGCGAGCACGCGGTCGTACGCCTCGTTGATCTGCGCGGCGGTGATGACCTCGATCTCCGAGGCGATGCCGTGCTCGGCACAGAAGTCGAGCATCTCCTGCGTCTCGCGGATGCCGCCGATGTTGGAGCCGGCGAGCGAACGGCGACCGCCGATCAGCGACATCACCTGCACGGGCAGCGGTTCGGCGGGCGCCCCCACGCAGACCATCGAGCCGCCCACATCGAGCAGCCCGAGGTAGGCGCGCAGGTCGACGACCGCGCTCACGGTGTTGAGGATCACGTCGAACGAGCCGCCCAGTGACGCGAAGGTCTCGGGGTCGCTCGTCGCGTAGTAGTGGTCGGCGCCGAGGCGCAGTCCGTCATCCTTCTTGTTCAGGGTCTGCGACAGCACGGTCACCTCGGCGCCCAGGGCATGGGCGATCTGCACGGCCATGTGGCCGAGACCGCCGAGACCGACGACGGCGACGCGCGAGCCGGGTCCGACGTTCCAGTGACGAAGCGGCGAGTAGGTCGTGATGCCCGCGCAGAGCAGCGGAGCGGCGACATCGAGCGCGAGAGCGTCGGGGATGCGGACGGCGAACGACTCGGTCACGACGACCTGCTCCGAGTAGCCGCCCTGCGTGATCGAGCCGTCACGATCGGTGCTGCCGTATGTGAAGACGGCGCCGCGGGAGCAGAACTGCTCGTCGCCGCGCTCGCAGTTGCGGCACTCGCCGCAGGAGTTGACGAGGCATCCCACGCCGACGCGGTCGCCGACGGAGTGCCTGGTGACGTCGGAGCCGACGGCGGCGACGGTTCCCGCGATCTCGTGACCAGGTGCGAGCGGATAGCTCTGCGGACCCCAGTCGCCGCGGACCGTATGGATGTCGGAGTGGCAGATGCCGGCGAAGGCGATGTCGATCAGGATGTCGTGGGCACCGAGCTCCCTCCTCTCGATGACGGTCTTCTCGAGCGGTGCGGCTTCGCTGGGTGCGGCGTAAGCGTGGACACGGGTCATCACGGGCTCCTCGGGTGGATTCGGGTAGAACCCATCGACCTTACGGGCCGAACCTGTGTCGATCCCGACGTGGGTATCGGTACCGTGGTGCTACGGCTCCGGAGGGGAAGTCCATGCGCACATCATCGTCGACCGCACGCCTGCTCACGATCGTGGTGGCTGTCGTGCTCACTCCGATCGCCCTGATCCTGCTCTCCGTCGGCGGGCAGACGATGAATCTCACGCTCCTCGCCTACGGCTTCGACGGCGACGTGACGCCGCTCATCGGCCCCGTGCTGCTGCAGGCGCTCGGGCTCGCGCTGCTCGTGCTGGTCGCGCTCACCGGCATCCGGAGTTCCGCCGGCCTGATCGTCGTCGGCCTGTCGAGCATCGGCCCTCTCGTCGTCGCGGTCCTCCCCGTGACGCTGTCATGGCTCTATCGGGTGACTCCACGGGAGTGGGGCGACGGCCTTCTGTACGGGGTGCCCCTCATCGTGCTCGCCTCCCTCGGCGCCATGGGGCTGGTGCTGGCGCTGGTGCGCCGGGACCCGCGCCCGAAGAGCGGAGTCCTCTGGGCGATCGGCCTCATCGCCTCACCGCTGCTGCTGGTCGCCGGCGCGGGGGCGATCGCCTGGGGCATCGCCGACGGCACGCTCTTCGCCCTGCAGCGGTTCCAGTTCGACATCCGTCCGGGGGCCGCGGGAGCGGTCGTCGCCGGCACGGTGCTCGTCGTGGCGGGCGTCCTTCTGACCCGCTGGTCGCCGTTCGCGCTGATCCTGCCAGCGGTGGCGCTGCTGGCCGTCGGCGTCGCTCTCATCGCCGCTCCCGATGCCACGGTGCCGATGCTCTTCCAGCTGCCCCGCCCGCTGAACACCGTCGTACCGAGCATGCTGCTCTACGCAGGCGGGGCCGCGGCGGGTGTGCTGTATCTCGCATTCACCGCCGTGCTCCTGCGGGTGCGCGCGCAGTCGCGGCGATCGGAACAGGCCCCCTCCGCACCCGCGACGTACCCACCTGCGACGTACCCACCGGCCTGACACGGACATCAGGGCAGGAAGCTCGGATCCGGCCCCTCTGCTCGGCCACCGGTCGGCGTGCGCGATTCCGCACGAACATCGGCCCCGGCTGCAGGAACGGCCCCGCACACGCGGTGCGGGGCCGTTCCTGCTGAATTGTGAACGCGCTCTTGGCCCGAGGTCAGCGCCTGGCGTTCTTCTTCAGCGTCTTCTCCAGCACCGGAGCCTCGCCGGATGCCGCGAGCGCGGCGTAGTACTCACGCGCCTCGTCCTGACGCCGGCGCTCGGCACCCGAGGCGATCGGTGCGCGCACGTGCTCCGGCTCGTAACCGAACGCGGCGACGAGGTCGAGAGCGTGCGGACGCAGGCGCGTGCACAGGCGGTCGATGTAGCGGGAGACCGCGGCGGCACGCTGCGTCGACAGCCGACCGTTGATGAGGTGCCAGGCGAGGTGCTTCTCGATGAGCTGCAGCCCGAACAGATCGCGCAGCCAGGTGAGCACCTTCTTGGTGTCGGCATCCTCGATGCGCCGAAGGGCGTCGGTGAACGCCTCCCACTGCAGCAGCTCACCGTGGGCCCGCGCCGCCTCGATCAGCTCGGCCTGGTTCTCGTTGAACAGCCGCTCACCCAGCGCCTTGTCCTTGCCCGCAGGGCGCAGCCGGCCGGCGATGTCGGCCACCATCTGCTGCACGCGCTCGGCGAGCAGCTGATGCTGCTGCTCCTCGCGCAGCCCGTTCTCGACCGACCGCGAGACCTGCCCGAGGTCGACGACCGACTGCCCGAACTGGCGGAGGCCGGCGCCGTGGAACAGCTTGCCCGCGGTCATCCCGACGGCGAACTTGGCCAGGGCGGCGGCATCCTTGCCGGTGAACTGCCGGGCGTAGTCGGTCAGCAGACGCTTGCCGACCAGCTGCAGGAGCACGTTGTTGTCACCCTCGAACGTCACGTAGATGTCGAGGTCGGCGCGGAGTCCGACGAGGCGGTTCTCGAACATGAAGCCGGCACCGCCGCAGGCCTCGCGCGCCTCCTGCAGCGTGTCGAGGGCATGCCACGTCGACAGCGGCTTGAGGGCTGCGGCGAGCGTCTCGAGATCCTCGCGGTCCTCGGGGGTGTCGATGCGGCCCGAGAACACGCCGTCGAACTTCTGCAGGAACTCGTCGTGCGCGAAGATCTGCGCGTAGGTCGTCGCCAGACGCGGGAACAGGCGGCGCTGGTGCTTGCCGTAGTCGAGCAGCACGACCTCCTGCCCGTCGGCGCCGTCGAACTGACGACGCTGGGTGGCGTAGGTGATCGCGATGTCCAGTCCGAGAGCAGAGGCCCAGCAGGCCGCACCGTCGAGCGACACCCGTCCCTGCACCAGCGTGCCCAGCATCGTGAAGAAGCGGCGACCTGGACTGTCGATCGCGCTCGAGTACGTGCCGTCGGCAGCCACGTCACCGTACTTGTTCAGCAGGTTCGTGCGGGGGATGCGGATGTGGTCGAAGCTCAGGCGTCCGTTGTCGATGCCGTTGAGGCCGCCCTTGAGGCCGTCGTCCTCGCGCCCGATACCGGGGAGGTCGTTGCCGTCGTCACCGCGAAGCGGCACGTAGAAGCAGTGCACGCCGTGATTGACGCCGTTCGTGATCAGCTGCGCGAACACGGTCGCGGCGATGCCGTGCAGCGCCGCGTTGCCGAGGTACTCCTTCGTGGCACCCCGGAAGGGGGTGTTGATCACGAACTCCTCGGTCGCGGGGTCGTACGTCGCGGTCGTCCCCACCGCGGCGACATCGGACCCGTGGCCGATCTCGGTCATCGCGAAGGCGCCGGGAATCGAGAGATCCATGACGCCGGGCAGCCACTTCGCGTGGTGCTCGGCCGTGCCGAGCTGCAGGATGGCCGAGCCGAAGAGCCCCCACTGCACGCCCGACTTGATCTGCAGGCTGGGGTCGGCGACGACGAGCTCCTCGAAGCCCGCGATGTTGCCGCCGTTGTTCTCCTCGCCGCCCAGCGCCTTGGGGAACGCCCGGTGCACGGCCTTCTTCTCCACCAGGAGGTGCAGCTGGCCGAGCACGCGCTCGCGGTGATCGTCCTTGCCCAGTGCGTCGTCGCGCCAGAACGCCGAGTCCTTGATCATCTCTCGCGCCTCGCGGCGGGTGTCCGCCCAGGTGCCCATCAGCAGATCGGTGACGCGGGCGACGTCGATGCGCAGATTCGCGTCGCTGGTGCGGGAATGAGGGCGGGTCGTCTTCGGACGGACGGCGGCGTCGACCATGAGCGTTCCTCTCAGAGGGAAGTAGGGGTGCCTTCATGGTAGGTCTGCGACAACATCCGAAGAACTCGCCTGTACCCATCCTCCAAGCCGTACCGATCCTGTGGACCGACACGATTGTGGTCAGCCCACAGATGCTCCGGGTGGAGGCGAGGTCCTCGTCTGCTCCCATCGCCGCCGGGTGCCCGAGCTCAGGCGCGCCCAGGTGCGGTCGCGGATGAAGATCGAGTCGATCGCGATCATCGTCAGCGAGAACCACGGCAGCCCCATGAGCACGCCGATGCCGATGTGGAAGGAGAGGATGCCGACGAGCCCGATCAGACGCGTCGGTCGGGTCAGCAGCATGAGCGGGAAGGCCACCTGCAGGATGATCGACCCCCAGGTCGCCGCGACGACCATCGGTCCCCACGACGTCACGAGATCGCTGAGCACCGGCCAGGTGCCGAACCGCGCGGTCTGCAGCGGGTTGTAGACCGCGTACCCCTCTTCCCACGGAGCGCCGCCGGCCTTGTACAGCGCGCCCGAGGCGTACACGAAGCACACCTGCGCCGTGAGGGCGACGAGGGCGAGGTTGTGGAACACCGTGCCCAGCAGCGCCGGCTGACTGTTCGGCCTGAACCACTCGCCGCTCTTCGCCCGGCGCTTCGCATCCAGCGACCACCGCGCGGCGGGATCGGCGAAGAACAGCAGCAGCAGCGCGATGCGGAACATGTTGTCGCCCTGGTCGCCGACCATGTCGTTGGCCTCGACGAAGCCGATCCACAGGCAGAAGAAGATCGGCAGCACGATGCGGAACCGCCAGCCCAGCACGAACAGCACCGCGAGCACGCCGAGCAGCAGATACAGCGCGGTATAGAGGACGTCGTTGCCCATCGCCGCGTGGAACGCGCTGAACACCCAGATCTTCGGGAACTCGCTCACGGGGTCGGCGAGCTCGCCGTTCCAGGCCGATCCCGATCCGAACGTGTAGAGACGCGTGCCGAAGTTCGCGGCGAGCAGGCCGAGCGCGGTGACGCCGAACAGGATGCGGGTGACGGCGAGCCCGTACAGGGCCTTCTTGCCGGAGAAGAGCCAGTCGCCGACGAAGGCCGAGATGCGATCGATGGCCGAGAGCACCATCGCCCAGAGTCCGGCGATCATCGACGAGGCGAAGCTCAGCAGGCGGGTGAGGAAGGACCGGGGCGGCGTTCCGTCCGGAGCGCCGGACGGCGACGGGGCCGTCGGCTCGGGAGCCCTCGGAGCGGGAGCGACGGGGGCGGGAGCGACGGGCGCAGGCGCAGGCGCGGGCGCGGGCGCGGTGATCGTGGCCCGCGTCGATGCCGCCCCCTTCGTCGCCGGCGCCTTCTTCTTCGTCTTCGCCGTGGAGGACGCGGTCCTGGTCGGTGCGCTCACGGCTGGGTCCTCTCGAACTGGCTGCGGAAGGTGTTCGCGAAGTTCTCGCGGCTCTGCCCTTCCTCTTCTATAGGGAGTCGCCACCCGGTGGTCGAGAACGTCGGATCCGGTCGCTGGGCGCCCGGGTCGTTGCGATCCGCGTACGGGACGACGTTCTGGCGGCTCACCCGGTACTGCACCTTGATCACGGCATCCGCGCCCCAGATCGCGTAGGCGACCTGGGTGGCGTAGGCGGTGGCGAGGTGCTCCTCGGCCATGTACGCCTCGGTCGACGGGTTGTCGCCCTCGAGCTCGTCGAAGGAGCGGACCATCCACTCCTCCCCGTCGCCCTCCGCGAAGTCCAGCGCGACGACGGCCTTCTGATCGGCGTTCAGCTTGTTGAAGGCGTTCATCTGACCGCTGGCGACCTCGCTCGACTGGATGCCGGCGCGGGGCGGGAAGAGGTTGTACCGGATCATCGAGAGCTCGACGTCGGTCGCACTCACCCAGCCGGTCTCGACCTGCTCGCCGTCCTTCTCGATGACGGCTCGGACGTTGAAGTGGTAGTCGCCGTTGATCGGCTCGGGGGCGAAGACGCTCCACGACTGACCGAACATCGGCAGCATGTACCCGGACAGCACCTGCTGCGTCGGGATCTCCCGCAGTGCCGAGTACGGCGCGATCCACAGGAACGACGCTCCCACGTGCCACAGCGTCAGCAGACAGGCCGCGAAGGCTATGAGCTTGACCCACCAGGTCGGCCGCGGTCGCGCGGCGACCTGGTCGATCCGATCCGCCGCCTCGTGTTCCATCGATGAGATACCCGACATCGTGCCATCCACATCTCTCTCGTCACCGAGGGTCGGGGTCGTCGCTCCGACGACCCCGACCTCTCGGTGCTCCGCGCTGCGATCTACTCCGTCTGGACCATCGGCCTGCGGGAGCGCGCGATGCGCGTCGCCCCCAGGCCGAGCATCAGCAGCAGCGCCGCCAGTGCGATCCATCCGCCCTGGATCTCGCCACCCGTGGTGGCCAGGCCCGAGGCGACGACCCGGAAGTCGGCCGAGACGCTGCCGGAGCTCGCTCCGGTCAGGGTCACGACGTGCGTCCCGAGGTCCGTCGAGGACGGGACCTTCCAGGTGAAGGTGACCGTGCCCTGCGCATCGGCGACCTGGGTCCCCAGTGCGATCGGGTCGGACGTCATCACACCGGTGACGGTCTCGCCGGGCTGGAACCCGGTGCCCACCGCGGTCTGCAGCGCTCCGCGCTCCAGCACCGGGACCTTGATCGTGATGGCGATCCGTCCGGTCGGATCCGCTGCCGCATCCGCCGAGGCGGACGCCGCTGCCGTGGCGTCCGCAGAAGCGGATGCCGTGGCCGAGGCGGACGCATCGGCCGCCGCGGAGGCGGAGGCCGTCGCGGACGACGAGGCGTTGGCCGCTGCGGCCGCCGACGCGTTCGGGTCGGCATCGGCCGAAGCCGAGGCGTTCGCCGCGCTCGTGGAGGTCGCATCGGTCTGCGCCGCCGCCTGGGCTGCGGCCGCCGACGAGGCGTTCGCATCCGTGGTGGCCGTGGTCGAGGCATCGGTCGATGCATCGTCCGTCGCCGCGGCAGCCGCCGAGGCGTCCGCCGTCACGTCGGCCGCCGCCGACGCTGTGCTGGTCGCGTCGGCGAGTGCCGCAGCGACCGCCGCCGCCTCCACCGAGGCGTTACTGTCGTCGTCGGCCTGCGCCGATGCCGATGCGGATGCCGAGGCGTTGGTGTTGACCTCGGCAGACGGGTCGGCCGCCGCAGAGGCGTCCGCCGAGGCGACCGCATCCGAGGAGGCATCGGTGGACGCGTTGGCGATCGCCGCCGCGCTCGCGTTCGATGCCGCACTCGTGCTCGCGTCCGACGCCGCCGAGGCCTCAGCCGCGGTGTCCGTCGACGCATCCGCCAGGGCAGCCGCCTGCGCCGCGATCGCCGCACCGGCGTTCGCCTCGGAGGTGGCGTCCGCGGTGGCAGCCGTCGACGACGTCGCCGTCGCCGCCGACTCCGCCGCGGCCTGCGCTGCCGGGTCGGCCGCTGCCGAACCCTCGGCCGTGGCGTCCGCGAAGGCCGCAGCCTGGGCCGCCGACTCTGCGATCGCATCGGGCGGATGCCGAAGCCGCCGCGTTGGTGTTGGCCGAGGCCTCGGAAGAGGCGTTGGTCGACGAATCCGCCGTCGCCGCCGACTCCGACGATGCCGCCGAGTTCGCATCCGCCGCCGTGGAGGCATCCGCGTTCACGTCGTCCGACGCATCCGCCTGGGCCGCCGCCTGCGCCGCGACCGCCGCCGAAGCGTTGGCCGTGGAGGTGGAGGTCGTCGATGCATCCGTCGAGGCCGCCGTGAGTGCCGCGGCCTCTGCCGCCGACTCTGCACTGGCATCCGCCGCCGCAGAGGAATCCGCCGTCGCCGCCGACTCCGACGATGCCGCCGAGTTCGCATCCGCCGCCGTGGAGGCATCCGCGTTCACGTCGTCCGACGCATCCGCCTGCGCCGCCGCCTGCGCCGCGACCGCCGCCGAAGCGTTGGCCGTGGATGTGACGTCGGTGGATGCGGTGGTCGAGGCGTCCGTCGTCGCCGCGGCCTGAGCCGCGGACGTCGCATCGACCGTGGCCGCCGCGGAGGCGTCCGACGTCGCATCGGCCAGAGCGGCAGCCACTGCCGCCGCCTGCGCCGACGGGTCGCCGTCTGCGGTCGCGTCRGCCGAYGCGGATGCCGARGCCGCCGCGTTSGTGTTGACGTCGCCCGGGTCGCCCGCGGTCACCTCGGTGGTGTCCGTGGCGCTGAACGCACCCGACGTGGCCGTGAGCGTGTAGCCCGTGCCAGGAACCGTGTCGGCCGGAACGGGATAGTTCACCGTGAACGCACCGAACCCGTCGGTCGTCGCGGCCACCGGACCACCGACGTCCGCGCCACCGCCCGGTGCCGTGAGCTGCAGCGACACCGAGGAGTTCACGGGCCAGCCCGTGCCGGTCACGGCGAGGTTGGTGCCCGCAGGAACCGATGCGGCCGCATCCACGACGACAGGAGCCGCCGTGACCTCGGTCGTGTCGGTCGCCGTCTGCGCACCCACGCTCGCCGTCACGGTGTAGCCCGTGCCTGCGGGGGTGCCGGCCGGAACCGGGTACTGCAGCGCGAAGCCGCCGAGCCCGCCCGTCGTCACCACCTGCGGGGTGCCGATCACCGCGCCGCCCGGCGCGGTCAGCTGCACCGTGACATCGGTGTTCGCCGGCCAGGTGGTACCGGAGACCGCGAGATTCGTTCCCGCCTCGACCGTCGCCGCAGCATCGACCGTCGCCGCGGCCGTGACCTCGGTCGTGTCGGTCGCGGTCTGACCGCCGACGGTGGCCGTCACGGTGTATCCCGTGGCCGGCGGGGTATTCGCGGGAACCGGGTAGTCCGCCGTGAACCCTCCCGAGCCGTCGGTGGTCACCACCAGCGGACCGCCGACGTTCGCGCCCCCGCCGGGGGCGGTCAGCTGCACCGTCACATCGGTGTTCGCCGACCAGCCGGTTCCGGTGATGGGAAGGCTCGCACCCGCCTGCACCGTGTCGGCGGCGTCGACCGCAGCCGCGGCCGTCACCTCGGTCGTGTCGGTCGCCGTCTGGGTGCCGACGGTCGCCGTGACCGTGTATCCCGGGCCGGGGACTGCCCCACCGGGGACCGGGTAGTCCAGCGTGAAGCCGCCGGTTCCGTCCGTCGTCACCGTCTCCGGGCCGCCGACGTCGCCGCCGCCCGGTGCGGTCAGCTGCACCGCGACGTCGGTGTTCGCCGGCCAGCCGGTACCCGTGAGGGGAAGGCTGGTGCCTGCCTGCACGGTGGGCGCAGCATCCACTGCCGCGGCGGCCGTGACCTCCGTCGTGTCGATCGCCGTGACCGCACCTGCGGTCGCCGTGACCGTGTACGCGGTGCCGGGAACCGCCGAAGCGGGCACGGGGTAGGCCAGTGTGAACTCGCCGGCGCCGTTCGTGGTCGCCGTCTCAGGACCGCCGACGTTCGCGCCGCCACCGGGCGCGGTCAGCTGCACCGACACCAGGGTGTTCGCGGGCCAGGTCGTTCCCGAGACCGCGAGGTTCATTCCTGCCTGCACCGTCGCCGCGGCATCGATCGCCGCGACGGGAGCATCCGTCACCTCGGTCGTGTCGGTCGCCGTCTGGGTGCCGACGGTCGCGGTGACCGTGTAGCCGGCCGCCGCAGGAGTGCCTGCCGGTACGGGGTAGTCGAACGTGAACGAGCCGGAACCGTCGGTGGTGACCGATTCGGGACCGCCGATGTTCGCGCCCCCGCCTGGGGCCGCGAGCTGCACCGAGAGCTGCGTGTTCGCGGGCCAGTTCGTACCGGAGACGAGCAGGTCTGTGCCCGCCTGCACGGCGGGTGCCGCGTCGATCGCCGCGGCTGCGGTGACCTCGGTCGTGTCGGTCGCCGTGCTCGTGCCGTCCGTGGCGGTGACGGTGAAGCCGGCGCCGGGGGTCGTCCCCACGGGGATCGGGACGGATCCCGTGAAGCCCCCCGCTCCGTCGGTCGTCAGCGTGACCGGACCTGCGACCGCGCCGCCGCCCGGGGCGGTGACCGTGACGGCCACGTCGGTGTTCGCGGGCCAGCCGGAGCCGGTCACGGGAAGGGCGGTGCCCGCCTGCACGGCGGGCGCCGCGTCGACCGTCGGGACGACTGCCGCGAGGGCGTTGGGCCCCGCCTGCGCGTGTGCGAGGACGATGGTTCCGACGCCGCCGGTTCCGAGCACATCGCCCACGGTGAGGACGAACGCCTCCTGGCTGTAGATCGGACCGTTGTCCGGCTGCACGTTGCCGCGCAGCGAGACCACGCCGTTCAGAAGCCCGACCACCGGGTCGAGCGCCGTGACGATCGAGGTCACGGCGGTGGTCACCGTCGGGATGACCGTTGCGATCACGCCGGTCGGTCCGAACAGGGTGGTGTTGAGCGGCCCGGTCAGCGCACCGAGGAGCGTTCCGACGGGGACGGCGACCTGCGCGCCTGCGACCTTGAGCGCGACGGTCGCCGTCGCGGTGCCCGCGACGACGCTGCCCAGCGTCTGGTTGACGACCGAGACCTGCAGGCCGGTGCCGATGTCGACGACGGGCACCGTGCAGGTCGGGCCCGTGCCGACGACGCAGGCGGCGACGTTCACGTTCAGCGTCGCGGCGTTGAGCGTCGAGGTGAGCGCGGTCTGGACGAGCGTGGGAACCGTCTCGAGGACGTTGCCCACGCGGGTGATGAGGTTGTTCAGCACCGCGGTCGAGAGCACCTCCTCGTTGACTCCGAGCCCGTTGAGACCGTGGCCGGTCGTGTCGGCGAGCAGGGCGTCGAGGTCTGCCCCGACGGCGCCCGTGCGCAGATTGACTGTGACCACGCCGTCGCCGACGGGGGTGTCGAGCACGGTGTTCAGCGCGCCGGCGACATCGGTGGTGATGGCGATGTCGATACCGCTGCCTCCGAGGATCGGCGCGAGCACCGGATCCAGAGTCGCCAGGGCTCCGGCGAGCAGTCCGTCGGGGCCGGCCAGAGTCCCGACGGCGGTATCGACCGTCGAGGCCACGCCACCGGGACCGGTGAGCGTCGTCGCCAGACCGCCGACCGCGGGCAGCGTCAGCTGCAGGTCTCCGCCGGCGACGTTGTAGTCGCGTGCGACGACGCCGGCGCCGTCGAGGGACACCTCGGAGCTGATCGCCTCGAGCGAGATGTCGAGGTCGGCGACCGCTGCGGTGACGGTGGATCCGAGCAGGCCCTGGAGGTTCAGCGAGGCGTTCGCGGGATACGCCCCGCCGCCCGTGGTGTCGACGACACCGCTGTCGTTCACGGCACCGGTCGCGGCGCGGGAGACGCCCGCATCCGACGACTGCGAGTACTGGTTCACGGCACCGAGCTGGAGGAAGCCGCTGAGCGGCACGCTGAGGCCACCCGGGATCTCGAGGTTCAGAGCATTCAGCGCCGTCAGATCGAGCGAGCCCGTGTCGGTGTCGGACGTCGGAACGCCGTTGTTGCTCGTCTCCACACCGGCGAGTGAGACCACGTCGTCGAGCGGCACTCCCCCGAGCAGGAGGCTCCCGCTCAGGAATCGTGAGCTCGATGCGGACTCGTCGCCAGGAGCGGCATTCGCCGCTGTGGGTATCAGTGCACTCGCCAGGATCACGGCGCCGACGGTCACGCCGGCGATGCCTCCCCCGATGGCCCTGCGTCGCCGCAGAGCCTTCCCCTCAAGAATTTCCATTCGCCTCTCCCGTGATGCAGATGTTCCGCTTCACAAGGCCCTCCCCAGGCGTCGACAGGTGTCGACCGAGCGCATGTCCAGACAGTATTGCGGGAAGTCTCGGGTTAAGTCCAGGAATCGTCCAGTGAATATTCGGTTGGCGTCATATTGGGAGACGTTCATACGCGTCTTACGAGAACCGCTCCACAGGTTGTCCTCCAGGCGCGACGCTCGAAGACGAATCGCCACGGGCGAGAGAGACCCCGCCGGCATGCGAAACCGCCCCGCAGGTCGAACCTGCGGGGCGGTTGTCGGGTGTCGCCGGACGGTGCCGGCGACAGAGCGGAGCGCTCGTCAGAGGGTGAGACCGTGACCGAATCGGAAGAGCGGGTCGGCGGTGTCGAACGGCACATCGGGACGCGACTGCTCGACCGCCGACATCGAGCGCGGGAGGTCGAAGGGCAAGGCACCGCGCGCAGGCGCGACCCCGCTCAGGACATCGAGAAGCGCGGCTCCGGACGCCCCCCAGTTCACCGTGACCGCGGCCGCGGCGTCGACGATCGGCTGCAGGATCGGGGGACGATCCGCGAGCACGTCCACGACGGTCGGCACGGCGGTGGCGATCTCGACCACGTGAGCGACGACCTCCTCCGCGAACTCGAGAGACCCGGCGTGGAAGAAGTTCTCGAACGTGGTCGCTCGCTGCTCGAACGGGGCCTGCAGCCGGATGATCGCGAGATCCGCCTCCGCGGGACTCGCCACGACCTCGCCGTAGGCAGCCGCGACCTCGGCCTCGATGCCCTCGACGTACAGCCGCAGTCCGGCCGCGAACGGCAGAGCGCCCCGGTTCGTGAGCACTGTCACCGACGCCCGCTGGGCGGCCTCTCCTGCCGCTCGGAACTCGGCTCGCCCCACGACCTCGTCGGCCGCATCCTCATCGACGAACGGGTCCTCGAAGAGACCGAGCTCGAACTTCTCGCGGAGGATCCGTCGGGCCGAGACGTCCAGCCGCTCCTCGGTCACCGAACCGTCGGCGACGAGCTCGAGCAGCAGTTCAGGGCAGTCCTCGCCACCGAACTGGTCGACGCCCGCGTCGATCACCTTGCGCATCCGCTCCCGCGGCGTCAGGTCCTCGACCCCCCACGCCCTGGCAGGGAACGGCTGGCCGAAGATCTCCGCGTCGTTGATCAGCCCCCAGTCGGTGCACACCAGGCCGTCGAAGCCGAACCGCTCGCGGAGCAGTCCCGTGATCACCGACCTGTTGAAGCCGAATCCGACCTCCTCGAACTCGGTGCCGACGGGCATGCCGTAGTAGGGCATCATCTGCCGCGTACCGGCCGCGAGGGCATCCTCGAACGGCTTCAGGTGCAGCTCGAACCGACCACCCGGATAGACCTGCTCCCGGCCGTACGGGAAGTGCGGATCCTCCCCGTCCTTCTGCGGTCCCCCACCCGGGAAGTGCTTCGTCATGGTCGACACGGATCCCGGTCCGAAGGACTCGCCCTGGAAGCCTCGGATATATGCCGCCCCGAGAATACCGGCCAGCTCGGCGTCCTCTCCGAAGGTCGCGGTCTGCCGCGCCCAGCGCGGCTCGGTCGCGAGGTCCACCTGCGGGTGCAGGGCGACACGGAGTCCGACAGCCGTATATTCCTGTCGAGCGATATCAGCGAACCGCTGGACCAGATCGGGGTCTCTGGTCGCCGCGAGCCCGAGTGTCTCCGGCCACTGCGAGAAGGGACCGGCGAGGATCGAGGCACCGGGATTCTCGCTGAACGAGTGCCGAGGATCGGTCGACAGCGTCACCGGGATCCCGAGCCGGGTGCTCGCGGSGAGCCGCTGCAGGGCGTTCTGCCACGCGGCGATCT
Source organism: Microbacterium sp. Root553 (assembly GCF_001426995.1). NCBI lineage: Bacteria > Bacillati > Actinomycetota > Actinomycetes > Micrococcales > Microbacteriaceae > Microbacterium > Microbacterium sp. Root553. The sequence continues at coordinate 680,091 of NZ_LMFY01000001.1, forward strand.
CCCGGCCGGTCGGTGCCGCACCCAGCAGGTTGAAGTGGGTCATGTTCTTGACGTGCACGAACTCGCGTGCGCTCGGGGTCGCGAAGACGGGGTTCGTCTCGTCGAGATCGCCGATGGCGATCATGGTGTGGAAGAAGAGGCCCGCCTTCTCCTCGACCGTCATCTCGTCGAGGAGGAGCTGCACCCGCTCGTCGACCGGGAGACTCGCGTCGAGCCAGGGGCGAGCGGTGATCGCATCGGCCGCGGTCATGGTCACTTGACTCCCTTGATGCGGTAGACGAGCACGGCGCCGGCCAGCGCGACGAGCGCGCCGAACAGGTACCAGGTGGTGTATCCGCCGAGCGGGGTGGCGGCCCCGAGCGCGATGATGCTCGGGGCGATCGCGGGTGCGATCGACTGGGGCAGGGCGTTGGCGATGTTGAGCACGCCGAGGTCCTTGGCCACGTCGTCGGGGTTGGGAAGCACCTCGGTCGCGAGAGCGAGGTCGACCGACAGGAACGAGCCTGCACCCAGGCCGATGATGGCCTGCGCGACGATCACCACGGCGATCGTGGGGGCGACGGCGAGGATCACGAGCCCGACGACCATGATCAGTCCGGCGACCGCGACGAAGGGGCGGCGCTTGCCGATCCTGTCGGAGAGGAAGCCACCGAGCGGCGCGGAGACGGCCATCGCCGCCATCGAGGCCAGATTGGCGATCAGGATCGTGCTCACGGCGCCCTGCTCGTCGAGGGCGAACTTGGTCACCAGGTAGAGCGGGAGGAAGGTCGCGATGCCGGCGTAGCCGAACATCACGAAGAACTTGGTCAGCCAGGTCCAGCCGAAGTCGGGGTGCTTGCGGGGGTTGAAGACGAAGGAGCCGAAGAACGTGCCGATCGTGAAGGGGGTCGCGGGCTTCTCGGTGAGGCGGCGGTCCTTGAGCGTGAGCACGAAGACGACGACGAGGATCAGCGCGATGACGGCGGGCACGACGAATCGCTCGAAGTCACCGGGGAGGAAGTTGACGATGAAGCTGCCGGCGAGGATGCCGATGGGCGTCGTGATGCCGACGATTCCCGAGACCTTGCCACGGCTGGAGACGGGGACCTGGTCGGGCAGGGTGGCGTTCGCGGCGGCGAGGACCGCGTTCATGGATGCCTGCACGAGGCACCACGCGAGCATGACGACGAGCACCGACGTCGCGGCGCCGATGATCACGAAGCCGCCGAGGCCCACGATCGCCCCGCCGAGGATCCACGGTCGCCGCATACCCCACCGGGAGGTGGTGCGATCCGACAGTCGGCCGACGAGCGGGTTCGCGATGAGGGCGAAGGCGGCGCCGACTCCCATCACGAGTCCGAGGCTGCCCTCGGTGTTCACCGGGTCGAGGCGCTGGATCTTGAAGGCCATCGACACCATGACGGGAGTGAGGAGCGCCAGGTACACGCCGAAGTTCACGGCGGCGAGTCCGGGGGTGTAGCCGCGCGGTGTCTTGCGCGGGGTGGTTCCGGGCAGTTTCACACCGGTGGTTCCGGCGGCAGCCGCGGTGGCGGCCGATGACAGCTCTGTCACGGGGGGTCCTTTCGGGCACGGGTTCGCCGGTCGTCCACGACTCGGCTCGAGCACGACGATACACGAATCTCGACCGATTGGTAAGTGAATGTCGACCGAGTGGTAATGAGAGAGAATGGTGGGAAGGGGGCGGCGATGACGACAGAAGCCATGACGGGCTCGCGCCAGGCGCGCACGGCTGCGACCCGGCAGCGGATCGTCGACGCGGCGCGCGCTCTCTTCGTCGCCCACGGGTATCGCTCGACCTCGCTGCGTGAGATCGCCGCGGCCGCCTCGGTCAGCCACCCCGGACTCCTCGGTCATTTCGCGTCGAAGGACGACCTGCTCGCCGAGGTCGTGGCCTGTTTCGAATCCGACAACGAAAGGTCCTTCGACCTCCTCGTCGCCGCCGCCGAGTCCGGCGAGCTGATCTTTGCCGACGTCGCGCGTCGCAACGCCGGCACACCCGGCTACCTCGAGCTCTTCGCCGCGCTCACCGGCGAAGCGTCAGCCCCCGAGCATCCCGCACACGAGCGGATGCGAGACCGCTACGAGAGGCTGCGCGGGCTCAGCACGGAGGTGATGTCCGACGCCGCCCTGCACGGGACGATCGACCCCGACCGCGCAGTGGCGGAGGAGACCACCCGGCACATGGCCGGATGGGACGGACTGCAGCTGGTCTCGCAGTATCTGCCCGCGCGCGTCGACGTCGTGCGAATGCTCGAGGAACGGGAGTCGCTGTGGGCGCTGCCCCCGGGCTGGCGCGAGCCCGGTCAGCCGGCGCCGACCACGATGCCGTCCGGGCCCCTGCCCTCGCTGCAGGTGCCGCTGGTCGACAGCGAGGCCGCCGGTGCACCCGGCTACGCGTCGGGACGGCGTCGCCGCACGCAGATCGTCGCCGACGCCATGCGGCTGTTCTCGCACGCCGGGTACGGCGACACCAGCCTCAGCGACATCGCGAAGGCGGTCGGGGTGTCGAAGTCCACGCTGCTGCACCACTACCCGAGCAAAGAGCTGCTGTTGAGGGCGGTGCTCGCGGAACGCGACCGTGCGATCCAGGACGGTGCCGACGGCGCACCGCCCGAGAGAGCGAGCGACGCGCTGCGGGTCCTGCCCGAGGGGGCGACCGTGAGCGCACTCGACGAGCCCGGCCTCATCGAGGTGTACGCGGTGCTGTCGTGCGAGGCGGTGCCGTCGGCGCACCCCGCCCATGACTACTTCGCCGAGCGCTTCGAGCGGGCCATCGACTACTTCGCCGAGCTCTTCCGTCTCGCCCAGCGCGACGGCGATCTGCCGGCACACCGCGACCCCGAGCACGAGGCCATCTGGCTGATCGCGATGTGGGACGGCCTGCAGTACCAGTGGCTGTACGACCGTGAGGCCGTGGATGTCGCGAGCCACCTTCGCGCGCATCTCGCCGATCTGCTCCCCTCCGCACGAGCGTAGGCGCAGGCGAGTCGGGCCCCACCGGAAAGTGGAGTCCGAGCCGGCGCCGGCCGCGCTCAGGCCGAGGCGATGACCGCGAGCACGCCTTCGCCGTAGCCGTCGCGCTTCTTCGCGCCGATGCCGGTGATGCCGTCGAGGTCGGCGAGCGAGGCGGGGCGATGCTCGGCGAGCGCGCGCAGCGTCGCGTCGCCGAAGACCATGTACGCCGGCTTCCCCTCTTCGCGAGCCGTCTCGGCCCGCCAGGCGCGGAGCGCTTCGAACAGACCGCGGTCGCCGGCATCGAGAGCATCCGCCGCACTCGCCTTGCGCGCCCGCGGGGATGACGTCGGACGCCCGATCGTGTCCTTGCGCAGCGGCACCGCGACCTCGCCCTTCAGAACGCCCGGGGCGAGCTCGCCGGGGGCGAGCGTGCCGTAATCGCCCTGCGCCGCGATGATGCCGCGTGCGAGCAGCTGACGCACCACACTGCGCCAGTCCTGATCGGAGAGGTCGGCGCCGATGCCGTAGGTGGCGATCTTCTCGTGCCCCTGCTGGCGGATGCGCTCGGTCGAGGCCCCGCGGAGGATGTCGATCAGGTGCCCGGCGCCGAAGGACTGATTGCGTTCGCGCTTGAGCCGCACGATCGTCGACAGGAGCTTCTGCGCAGGGACCAGCCCGTCGAACGTCTCGGTCTCGTCGAGACACGTGTCGCAGTTGCCGCACGGCTGCGACTCCTGCCCGAAATATCCGAGCAGGTTCTGCCGACGGCATTCCACCGTCTCGCAGAGCGCGAGCATCGCGTCGAGGTGCTGGCCGAGGCGCATCTTGAAGGTGCGGTCGCCGGGGCTCTGATCGATCATGCGGCGCTGCTGCACCACGTCGCCCAGTCCGTACGCCATCCACGCGATCGAGGGCTCTCCGTCGCGACCCGCGCGACCCGTCTCCTGGTAGTAGCCCTCGACGGACTTGGGCAGATCGATGTGGGCGACGAACCGTACGTCCGGCTTGTCGATGCCCATCCCGAAGGCGATCGTGGCGACCATCACGACGCCGTCTTCGCGCAGGAACCGCGACTGATTGGTCGCGCGCACCTCGGCGGGGAGCCCCGCGTGATACGGCAGTGCGTCGAATCCCTGCGCGGCGAGGTAGGTGGCCGTCTGCTCGACCGACTTGCGGCTCAGCGCGTAGACGATGCCGACCGACCCCTCGGGCTGCGCGCGGATGAACGAGACGAGCTGCTTGCGCGGATCGACCTTCGGCACGATCCGGTATTGGATGTTGGGTCGGTCGAAGCTCGCGACATAGTGCTTCGCCTCGTCGAGGTGCAGTCGCTCGGTGAGCTCCTTGTGCGTGGCCCGGGTGGCGGTCGCGGTGAGCGCCATGCGCGGCACGCCGGGGAACCGCTCGCCGAGATCGCCCAGCGCGAGGTAGTCGGGGCGGAAGTCGTGGCCCCACTGCGACACGCAGTGCGCCTCGTCGATGGCGATGACGCTGAGGGTTCCGCGCTGCAGGAGAGCGGTGGTCTGCGGAGACGACAGCCGCTCGGGAGCGACGTACAGGAGGTCGATCTCGCCCGCGACGTAGGCACGCTCGACATCGCGGCGCTCCTCGATCGACTGCGTCGAGTTGAGGTAGGCGGCGTTCACTCCGTTCGCGCGTAGAGCGTCGACCTGGTCGTGCATGAGGGCGATCAGCGGGCTGACCACGAGGCCCGTGCCCTCCCGCACCAGCGCGGGCACCTGGTAGGTGACGCTCTTGCCGCCGCCGGTGGGCATGAGCACGACCGCGTCGCCGCCGGCGATGACCTGCTCGACGATCGCCGCCTGATCGCCCCGGAACTCGTCGTAGCCGAAGACCGTGTGCAGCGCCTCGGCGGCGGTCGGGTACCGGCTCGGCGCCGCACGGCGTGCCGCGGGGGCGGATGCCGTGGAGGATACCGCCCGGCGGGTCGCCGACCGCCCGGCATTCGTGGTCACCGGCGTCACGGGACCGGGCCCCCAGTCGAGCGGAGGCTCGAACCCGGCGCCCTGCGGTTCCCAGTCCATCGGCTCGGGCGGCTCGGACGGTTCCCACCCCGCGGCGTCCCACGGCTCATCGGCGTAGGGCAGATCCTCGTACGGATCCCGGGGAGTCTGCGGCATCCCTCCAGCGTAACGATCCCCACCGACGCCGGGGCACCCCGACCGCATCCCGCCGGGCGTAGGTTGGATCCACACGCCTGAAGGAGCCTCCGATGACCGACATCACCGTCACCCGCGTCGACGACGAGTCCCGCTACGAGATCCGCACCGACGGCGCGCTCGCCGGCTACGCCGAGTTCCAGCTCCGGCCCGGCGCGATCCGCTTCACCCACACCGAACTGGACCCGGCCTTCCAAGGGCAGGGGCTCGCCGGCATCCTGGCGGAGAGGGCGCTGACGGATGCCGCCGCCTCCGGCGAGGCGATCGTGCCGCTGTGCCCGTACATCGCCAGATACCTCGAGAGCCACGAGATCCCCGGCGCCGAGATCCGCTGGCCGAAGCGCCCCGGCACCGCCCCCGCGGAGGCGTGATGATCGGACAGCGGCGCATCGTCCTCGAGCCGCGCGAGGTCCCGCTCGGCGGCGTGCGGGGCATGAGTGTGCTGCGCGTGCTGCCGCACCGCAACCTCCCGACGATCGGAGCCTGGTGCTTCCTCGACCGGTTCGGTCCGGCGGACACCCGGATGCGCGTCGAGCCGCATCCGCACATCGGGCTGCAGACCGTGACCTGGCCGCTGATCGGCGAGATCCGGCATCGTGACTCGCTCGGCAGCGATGCCGACCTGCGCCGGGGCCAGCTCAATCTGATGACCGCGGGCAACGGCATCTCGCACTCGGAGTACTCGATCGGCGAGGAGCCGATCCCGCTCGATGCGCTGCAGCTCTGGGTCGTGCTGCCCGAGGGCGCCCGGCAGGGAGTCGGCGGCTTCGAACGCCACGCCGAGCTGCCCACTCTCGCGGTCTCGGCCGAAAACGGTCCGGATGCCACGGCGACCGTCGTGCTCGGGGAGTTCGCCGGCGTCGTGTCACCGGCGACCGTGCACACGCCGATCGTCGGCGCCGAGATCGCGGTGCCGGCGGGCACCCGCATCCGCCTGCCGCTGCGCACGGACTGGGAGCACGCGATCATGCTCGTCGAGGGCGACGCGCAGGTCGCGACGCACGGGATGACGCAGAACGATGTGCTCTATCTCGGCGACTCCCGCGACGAGGTCGAGGTCACGAGCGCCCAGGGAGCACTGCTGTTCCTGATCGGCGGGGAGCCGTTCGACGACGAGATCGTCATGTGGTGGAACTTCGCCGGCCGCACGCACGAGGAGATCGTCGACGCGCGCACCGACTGGGAAGCGGAGTCCCCGCGCTTCGGGGTCGTCGAGGGTCACGATGTGCGCATCCCCGCTCCTCCCCTGCCCGACGTGCGACTGATGCCGCGCGGCCGCCGGATCTGATCCTCCCTTCCCCCGGTCGTTGAGCGAGGACGACGGAGTCGACCGAGACGAAACGCGGTGAGCCGATGCTGCATACCCACCGCGTTTCGTCTCGCTGCTCAGGTGCTCGCTCAACGACCTGAGCGGTGTGTTGACTGTTACGGCGTGTCGACCGTGACGACGGTCTGCACCGCCGAGTCGCCGTACTGCACGAGTCCGAGATAGCGGGTGCCCGCGGTCAGGCCGGTCCAGTTCAGCTCGTAGCTCGTCGCCTGTCCGCGCACAGCGGGGACGGGGTTCGGGTTCGCCGTGAACGTGCCTTCGCCGTCGGCCTGCACGGTGGCGTAGGTCATGTCCCACGTCATCGACGCCGACGTGGAGTACACGTTCGCGACCACCAGGTAGGTACCGGCCGTCGGTGCGGTCAGCGTCACCTGCTCGTCCGCCGACCCCGTCGCCGACTGCCAGCGCTCGTAGTAGCTCAGGTCGTCAGGGCCGACCACGCGGTAGACCGTGAGGTCGAGGTCGCTTCCGGTGTCGTCGGACGAGTCGAGATCGAAGCGCGAGAGCGCGGCTCCCTCGGGCACGTCGACGATCCACGACACGTTCTTGTCGGCGTCTCCCGACGCCTCGTCGCCCGAGTGTCCGACCACGCGGCCGTCCGGGTCCTCGAGCAGCGTGAACGGCGTGAGACCCGACAGTCCGAGCGAGAGATCGCCGTCGACGCCCGGCGTGATCTCGACCGACGTCGATCCGTCGACACCGGTGCCGGACACCTCGGCCGGAGCATCCGCCGTGACCGGGAAGACCGCGATCGGCGAGCGCACCGTGTTCTTCTTGCTCGTCCACGTGAGCGATCCGGTCGCCCACTGCTCGACCGGCGCGCTCTCATTGTCGAACGTCACCGTGTACGTCGCGGTCTGGCCCGGCTTGGTGAACTTCAGCGTCGAGGGCTGCACCGTCGCGTTCACACCCGGCAGGTCGACGGATGCAGTGAAGGTGCCCTTCTCGGTCGCCGTGACCGTGCGGGTGACGGTCTGCGCGCTCGCCAGCGACCCGATCGAGAACGACGCGACGTTGAGGTCGCTGCCGTCGATCGGCTCTCCGGGGAAGTCGGCGAGCCCCTTGCCCTCGAGGTACGCGGTCCAGTCGGCCACGTCGTTGAGGTACAGCAGCCCCGGGGTGAAGTAGCGCTTCGGGTCGACCTGACCCGCACCCTGCTGGAACGGATCCGTGTTCGGCGATCCGTCGGCGTTCACCGTGTCGTACGCGGTGGTCATCATGGCCGACTTGATCTCGGCCGGCTTCGCGTTCGGACGCTCGCCCAGGTAGAGCGCGGCGAGGCCGGCGATGTGCGGAGACGCCATAGAGGTGCCCGACAGGATGCCGAAGGTCGGCGTCTCTCCGGGCGCGTTCTGCGTCGCCGCGAGGATCGCCACACCCGGAGCCGCGATGTCGGGCTTCATGATGTCGCTGCCGTCGGCCAGCATGGGCCCACGGCTCGAGAACCCGGCGATCTGCGGCACCGGCGTCGTCACGCCCGTCGTGTTCTTGCCCACGAGGGAGATCGGACGGTCGACGCCGCCCTGCACGTAGCCGAGCACGGCGGCGCGGTACGCGGAGGCGAGGTGCACGGTGGGCACGGCGTGGAAGTCGTTGTCGAGCGAGTCGGCGCCACCGGGGACGTTCACGAGGACGACACCTGTTCCGCCGGCATCCTTCACGACCTGGGACTTCTCGGCCCGCGCATTGCCGCCGCGGTCGCAGACCACGATGTGACCGGTGACCTTCGCCGCATCGAGGCTTCCCGGCAGGCAGAGTGCCGCGTCGGCGGGCGTCTGCCCTGCGGCGGGCGCGTCCCCGGCGTAGACGGAGGGACCGGTGACGGTCGTGCCGAACGGCACGCTCACCGAGGCACCCGCCTGCGCGAAGCCGTCGAACTGCACGGTGCCCTCCCACGTCGGGATGGTGGATGCCGCGACCGTCGTGTACCAGGGCGAGGCGTGGTCGGCGGTCACCGGGTCGGGTCCGTCGTTGCCCGCGCTCGTCGCGACGAAGACGCCGGCGGCTGCCGCGTTGAAGAATGCGATGTCCTCGGGGGCGAGGACGGTGGATGCCGCCCCGCCGCCGATGGAGTAGTTGATCACGTCGACGCCGTCGGCGACGGCCTGGTCGATCGCGGCGATGAGGTCGCTGCCGGCGCAGATGTCGTCGGTGGTGACGGTCTCATCGGGTCCGACGTAGCAGGCCTTGTAGGCGGCGACCTTGGCGCCGGGGGCGACACCCGAGATCTTGCCGAAGTCGACATCCTCGATCGATGCCTTCACGCCGAAGTTCCCTGCCGCGGTGCTCGCGGTGTGCGAACCGTGGCCGTCGCCGTCGCGCGGCGAGAGGTAGTCGTACTGGAAGTCGAAGCCCGCCGCCTGCGCTCCGGTGAAGAAGTACCGGGCGCCGATGAGCTTCGACGAGTAGTCGCCCTTGTCCCACTCCTGCGCCTCGACCATCTCGCCGCGGAACTGGCCGCCGTCGGACTTGTCGAAGTAGACGGACGTGCCGTCGGTGTAGGGCTCGCCGCCCTTGTGGCGCTTGTCCTTCTTGGGCTGCTTCTTCAGCTTCTTGCCCGCGAACGACGGATGCTCGGGGGCGATGCCCGTGTCGATGACGCCCACGACCACGCCCTCGCCGGCCTTCTCGACGCCGCCGGTCTGCTGCCAGATCCCGCCGCGGCCCTTCTTGTCGTCACCCAGACCGAGGAGGTCCGTCGATGTCTGGGCATCCGGGTGGCGGATGAAGTCGGGGTACACGTCGTACACGTCCTTCGAGGCGCGCAGCGTGTCGACCTGCTCGCCCGTGAGCTCGGCGCTGAACCCGTTGAGGACGACCTGGTAGCTGATATCAGGAGTGACGCCGGCCTCCTCGGCCACCGTCCGCTGCTCCGTCTCGAGGTGCTCGACGTAGCGCTGGGAGTCCTGGGACTCCGTCTCGAGCTGCTCCCCCTCGGCGGGCTTCGTCGCCCGGAGGCCGTCGACCTCTCCGGTGTAGCTCGCGAGCGGGTCGGACTTCAGCACGACGATGTAATGACCCGGTGTGCCGTCGACGGGAGTGGGGTTCACCTCCTCCGTGCCTGCGTAACCTGCGGTTGCCGTCGAGGCGATGAACAGCGTGGCCAGGGTGGTGGCGGCTGCCATCCGGAGGGGTGTTCGACCCATGTGCTTCTCCCGGTGATCAGGGTACGGAGGTGTTGCCGCACCGCCGCTCAACGTACGCCCGACTTTCGGCCACACACCAGGGTCGGGGACGATTACTGGACGAACGGCCAGAGGACTCGCCAATGGTCGATCGGCGACGTGCGCCAGGGCCGCCGCACCGCGCGAGGAGCCTCAACGACGCTCGGGCGAGTGCACCCGGGTGAGGAATCTCTGGGTGCGCGGAGACGGCCCCCGCGGATCGAGCAGCGACACCACGACCGTGACGACGGCCGCGAGCGGGATCGTCCACGCCGCCGGCTGGGCGAGGTAGGGGGCGGCCGCGCCCACACCGCCGATCAGCCCGTGGACCAGCAGCGCCAGGCCCGCGGCGACGCCGCCCGACAGCATCCCGGCGACCGCCCCTCGAGCCGTGAGACCGCGCCACCAGACCCCGAGCAGCACGACCGGCGACAGCGTCGACGCCGCGACCACGAAGACGACGCCGACGCTCGAACCGAGCCCGGCCGGTGCGGTGAGGAGAGCGACCGCGAGCGGCACCAGCGCGCACAGCACGGCCGAGAGGCGGAAGGAGCGCACCGATCCGGAGAACACATCCTGGCTGATGACGCCGGCGAGCGACACCACGAGACCGGCGGAGGTCGCGAGGAAGGCCGCGAACGCACCGGCGACGATGAGCGCCGTCAGGAGCTCGCCGGCGAAGCCGGGGAACACCCTCGACGGGAGCAGCAGCACGACGGTGTCGGCGACACCGGGCACCGCGAGATCGGGGGCGGCGATGCGTGCGAGGAGCCCCATGGTGCTCGACACCGCGTAGAACGCGCTCACCATTCCGATCACGATCACGGTGGTCCGCCGGGCCGAGACCCCGGTCGGGCTCGTGTAGAAGCGCACGAGCACGTGCGGCAGACCCATCGTCCCCAGCAGAAGCGCGATGAGCAGGGATGCCGTCTGGTACGCGTCGAACCCCGACGGCCCCGCCTCGGCGGGGAACACGAGCGCGGGGTCGAAGTCGTGCGGTCCGCCGCTCAGTGCGAACGCGATGCACACGACGGGCACGAGCAGCGCCGTGAGCTTGAGCCAGTACTGGAAGGCCTGCACGTACGTGATCGCCCGCATGCCTCCGGCGGCGACCGCTGCGGCGACGAGCACCGCGACGAGCACGGCGCCGACCCATTCGGGCACGCCCGCGACGACGAGCAAAGTGATGCCCGCACCGTGCAGCTGCGGGACGATGTACAGCCAGCCGATCACGAGCACCGCGATGCTGGTCACCCGGCGAGCCGCCGTCGATTCGAGTCGCGCCTCGATGAAGTCGGGGATCGTGTACGCGCCGCTGCGCCGCAGCGGCGCCGCCACGAACACGAGGACGAGCAGGTAGCCGGCCGCATAGCCGATCGGGAACCAGAAGCCCCGTGCGCCGTCGAGCAGCACGAGCCCGGAGAGTCCGAGGAACGTGCCGGCCGAGAGGTACTCGCCGCTGATCGCCGAGGCGTTCCACACCGGCCGCACGGTGCGCGAGGCGACGAAGAAGTCTCCGGTGGTGCGGGAGATGCGCAACCCGTACACGCCGATCAGCAGGGTCGCGACCACGACGAGCGCGATGCCGACCAGGTCGAGCACGGCGTTCATTCGCGGTCACGCAGCGCACGGAAGCGCCGCTCGTTGCGGGCCGCCGTGCGCACGTGGAGCACCGCGAAGACGAGGATGAGCGGATAGAAGGCATACGCCTGCAGCAGCCACGACAGCGGCAGCCCCCACACGACGAATCGATCGATCTCGGGGATCAGGGCGATGGCCAGGGTCAGCGCGACGACCACCAGCACGAAGCCCGCGACCGTGCCGAGCGCGAGCCGCAGCTGGCTGCGCATCAGCGCGCGGACGAACACCGCATCCGCCTCGTCGACAGGGGAACCGGGCAGCGCGATGCCGCGCGTCGACGGTGCCGCACGCCGCGTCGGGTCGTGAGCGGTGACCCGCACGCGCTTCGGGGTCTCGGTCACGGTGCGCCCTCCACCCGCAACAGGGCATCGCGCACCGCGGGCACCAGACGTCTGCTCACGGGCAGCACCGCGGCATCCACCACGACCGCAGGATCCGCCCCCGACAGCCGCGCCTCGGTCACCGCCGCCGAACGGACGAGGGTCGAGCGGTGGATGCGCAGGAAGCCGGCATCCGTCCATCGGGCCTCCAGCTCGGAGATCGGGATGCGCACGAGATGTCCGCCGTCGGCGGTGTGCAGCCGCGAGTAGTCCCCCTGCGCCTGCACCCAGCGCACCTCGCTGCGCCGGACGAAGCGCACCGCTGATCCCACCGTCACCGGCAGTGTCTCGTCGTCGGCGGGGGCGGCGACCTCGCCCAGATCGATCACGCGGTCGATGGCGCGGCGCAGGCGCTCGATGCGCACGGGTTTGAGCAGGTAGTCCGCGGCGCGCAGCTCGAAGGCCTCGACCGCGCGGGCCTCGTCGGCCGTGACGAACACGACCGCCGGCGCCGTCGCGAGGCTGAGCAGCGAGCGGGCCAGCTCGGTCCCCCGCAGGCCCGGCATGTGGATGTCGAGGAACGCGATGCGCACGACGCGCTGCGAGAGCAGACGAAGGGCGTCGACACCCGAGGTCGCCGTGAGCACCTCCCCGATGCGCGGATCGAGGCGCAGCAGATGCACGAGCTCGTCGAGAGCGGGCTTCTCGTCGTCGGCGACGAGCACGTCGATCATGTGCATCTCGGTCGTCATCGAAGCCTCAGTCGTTGTCCGGGTCGTGCTGCGGCTGCGACTTCGGCACCCGCATGCGCACCAGGGTACCCGCGCCCGTGTTCGTCTCGACGACGAGGCCGCCGTCGGGCCCGTACAGCTGGCGCAGCCGGGTGTCGACGTTGCGCAGCCCCACGTGCAGCCCGTCGTCCGCCGCGGTGAGCGTGGCGAGCAGTCCGTCGGGGTCCATGCCCACGCCGTCGTCCTCGACGGTCACCTCGGTGTGCGTCCCGTCATCACGCGAGACGATGCGGATCTCTCCGCCGCCCTCCCCCGGTTCGATGCCGTGACGCACGGCGTTCTCGACCAGCGGCTGCACCGAGAGGAACGGGATGACGGTCGCGAGTGTCTCCGGCGCGATCCGCAGGGTGACCCGCAGACGTTCGCCGAACCGGGCGCGCTCGAGCTCGAGGAAGGAGTGGATGCTGCCGAGCTCCTCCGCGAGCGTCGTGAACTCCCCCTGCCGTCGGAACGAGTACCGGGTGAAGTCGGCGAACTCGAGCACGAGGTCGCGCGCGCGCATCGGATCGGTGTGGATGAACGACGCGATCGCGGTCAGCGCGTTGTAGATGAAGTGCGGCGAGATCTGCGCGCGGAGCGACCGCAGCTCGGCCTCGGCCAGCTGGGTGCGCGAGGCGTCGAGGCTGCCGAGCTCGACCTGCGCCGCGCACCAGTCGGCGACCTCCTGCGCCGCGCGCACGAGAGCGGCGCCCACCGGCGACGCGAAGGCGACGACCGCGCCGATGACCTGCCCGTCGACGACGATCGGCGCTCCCACGCCTTCGAGGTCGTCGGCCCGCCCGTCCGGTGAGCGGAACACCTGTCGGCGGCCCGAGCCGCGCACCTGCTGGGCGATGCGCACGGCGGCCGGTTCCAGTCCCTCGGAGGCCCCGTCCATCGACAGGGCGTCGTCGTCGCCCACAAGCGCGACGGCCGCACTGCCGAGCAGCACCCGCAGGTGCCTGGCGGCCTTGACGACATCGGGGCCGGCGAGCCCCGCGCGCAGATGCGGGGCGGCGAGGCTCGCCTGATGCAGCGCCTGCAGCGCCGCACGCTCCGCATCGCTGCCGAGGTCGGCCGACCCACGGGCGAGCCGCCGAGCGAGCAGCAGGAGCACCGAGAGCACGATGCCGCCGAGCACGCCGAGGATCGCGGCGAGGACGACGTCGTTCATGCCCTCAGCCTAGATCCGCGTGTCCGGCTCCGCCTTCGTCTCGCTCCGCGGATCCTGAGCGAGGAGCGAAGCGACGAGACGAAGGGCGCACGCACCACCGCAGCGCGCCCCTCCGCGTGGAACGCCCTTCGTCTCGCTCCGCGGATCCTGAGCGAGGAGCGCCCTCACCACCTCCGCCCCCTGAGCGAGGAGCGCCCTCGCCACCTCCGCCCCCTGAGCGAGGAGCGAAGCGACGAGACGAAGGGCGGCAGGGAGCGGGAGACTCGACCGGAGCCCTCCGCCCCCGCCGCCTCCGTGAGGAGCACCCTCGCCACCTCCGCCCCCTGAGCGAGGAGCGAAGCGACGAGACGAAGGGCGCACGCGCAGCCGCAGCGCGCCCCTCCGCGTAGTACGCCCTTCGTCTCGCTCCGCTCGCTCAGGGAGCGGCGGACTCGACCGGAGCCCTTCGTCTCGCTCCGCGTGGAACGCCCTTCGTCTCGCTCCGCGGATCCTGAGCGAGGAGCGAAGCGACGAGACGAAGGGCGACAGGGAACGGGGGACTCGACCGGAGCCCTCCGCCACCGCCACCTCCGCCCCCTGAGCGAGGAGCGCAGCGACGAGACGAAGGGCGCATGCTCAGCAGCAGCGCGCACCCGGGTTTCGATCCTGATCGTCCATCCGCTGCCGCCAGAACTGCCGCTCGGTCATCGGCGCCTCGCCCGGATGCTGCCGCTGCTGATGGGCGACATAGGTGGCGTAGGCGCCGTCGCCCATCAGGGTGGTGATGTACCAGCGGATGCCGCGGCCCACCCGCCCCGCGGCGCCGAGCAGCGTCCGCAGGAGGGTGGTCGCGGCATCCGTCCGGTTCGCGATGTCGGCCATCTCAGTGCCCCGACGTCGAGCGCTCGTCGGCGAGGATCGGCTCCCACTCCTTCTCCAGCTCGCGTTCGGCCGGGCTCGGGAGGAATCCGGCCGGGGCGAACCGCCGCGAGGCGACAGGGGTCTCCTCGGTGTTCTCCCCGCCGCCGTTGCGGATGGCCTTGACCGTGACGACCACCGCGGCGACCATGACGATGATCGCCAGGGTGACGAAGATGATCGACAGGGTGCCCTGCACGGCGGTGTTGCGGATGACGGCCTCGAGCACCTCGGGGGCGCCCAGCGAGGTGTCGCCGCTGTCCCGCGCCGCGACGTAGCGGAAGTGGTTCGCCCAGTAGCCGATGGCCGGCACGGGGGAGGCGATCTTGTACAGCGACGCGGTGATCGTCACCACGGCGGTGAACGCGAGCGGCAGCCCGATGATCCACAGCCACTTGATGTAGCTCTTGCCGCGCTTGGCGACGATGGCCATCACCACGGCGAGCGCGATCGCGGCGAGCAGCTGGTTCGCGATGCCGAACAGCGGGAAGAAGGTGTTGATGCCGCCGAGCGGGTCGGTGACGCCGAGGATGAGGATCGCTCCCCAGCCGGCCACCATGATGGCGGTGCAGATCCAGACCCCGGGGCGCCAGGACACGTCACGGAACTTGGGGAACCAGGCGCCGATCGAGTCCTGGAGCATGAAGCGTGCGACGCGGGTGCCGGCATCCACCGCGGTGAGGATGAACAGCGCCTCGAACATGATCGCGAAGTGGTACCAGAACGCCATGAGCGCCTGCCCGCCGAGGGCCTGCTGCATGATGTGGGCGAGACCGAGCGCCAGGGTCGGCGCGCCACCGGTGCGCGAGACGATGGATTCCTCGCCGACCGCCTGCGCGGTGCCGGTGAGCATCTCGGGTGTGAGGTTCACCCCCGTGAGCCCGAGGGAGTTCACGAAGGCGACGGCACCCTCGACCGTGCCTCCGGTCGCTGCCGTCGGGGCGTTCATCGCGAAGTAGATGCCCTGGTCGATCGAGATCGCGGCGACGAGGGCCATGATCGCGACGAAGGATTCCATCAGCATCCCGCCGTAGCCGATGAAGCGCGTCTGGCGCTCCTTCTCGACGAGCTTCGGGGTGGTGCCGGATGCGATCAGCGCATGGAAGCCCGACAGGGCGCCGCAGGCGATCGTCACGAAGAGGAACGGGAAGAGCGGACCGGCGAACACCGGCCCCATCCCGTTCTCGCCGAAGACGCTGACGGCCGGCACCGTGATCTCGGGGCGCACGAGCACGATCGCGCCGGCGAGCATGACGATGACGCCGATCTTCATGAAGGTCGACAGGTAGTCGCGCGGGGCGAGCAGCAGCCAGACGGGGAGCACTGCGGCGATGAAGCCGTAGACGATGATGCCCCACGCGATCGTGGTGCGGTCGAGGTGGAAGATCGCCTGACCCCACTCGGTGCCGGCGACCCAGCCGCCGCCGATGATGGCCGCCATCAGCAGCGCGAAGCCGATGAGGGAGACCTCGGTGACCTTGCCCGGACGCAGGTAGCGCAGGTAGATGCCCATGAAGATCGCGATCGGGATGGTCATCGCCACCGAGAACACACCCCAGGGGCTCTCGCCGAGCGCGTTCACGACGACGAGGGCGAGGATCGCGACGATGATGAGCATGATCAGCAGCGAGGCGACGATCGCGGCGGTCCCGCCGATCCTGCCGAGCTCCTGCCTCGCCATCTGACCGATCGTGCGGCCGCCGCGACGCATCGAGAAGAACAGCACGGTGTAGTCCTGCACGGCACCCGCGAGCACGACGCCGACGATGATCCAGATGGTGCCGGGGAGGTAGCCCATCTGCGCGGCGAGCACCGGGCCGACGAGCGGTCCGGCACCGGCGATCGCGGCGAAGTGGTGCCCGTACAGCACGCGGCGGTCGGTGGGGACGTAGTCCTTGCCGTCCTGCCTGACCTCGGCGGGGGTCGCCCGCCGGTCGTCGGGTCGGGTGATGTACTTCTCGATCACCTTGGAGTAGAACCGATAGCCGATCAGGTACGTGCAGACGGCGGCGAACACGAACCAGATCGCGTTCACGGTCTCGCCGCGCACGATCGCGAGCATCGTCCAGGCGACCGCCCCGAGCAGGGCGATCGCCGACCAGAGGACGATCTTGGGCCAGGTCCAGCGGCCGGCCTTCTCGTGGTGCTCGTCGGTCAGTGCGACCGGGGGCAGGGAGGGATCGGTGGTGATCGCGGTGTCGCCGTGGCGTCCGGCGCGATCGCGGCCGGTCCCGCCGCGGCGATGCGACGAAGATGCAGTCATGGGGGTCTCCTCGGGGTGCGCGTCTTTGCGTTCCCCCACGCTAGGAAGCATCCGGGCGCTCCACCCGCCCGAGACGCAGGACATGCGACGAACGGCACGGACGACGCGACGAACGGATGCCGCGGCGGCGGTTTTTCCCGGCGCCGGCCGCCGCTGCCTCCTCGACCCGCAAGTAGGCTGGAGGGGTGGCATCCTCCCCCGTCCTGACGACTCGCGTGCTGCTCGTCTGCGCCGCGATCGGTGTCGCGACGGGCATTCTCGGAGGTGTCGCCGGCTGGATCACGCTCCCCGTCCTCGCGGGGCCGGCGTTCCTGTACGGTCTGGTGCTCGGGTCGCACGTCCTGCCCGGGATCATCGCGCAGGAGGTGCTGCGGCGTCCGTTCGTGGCGCTCGTCACGCACGTGATCGCGGCTCTCATCTCGAGCGCGTTCAACCCGGCGTGGACGCTGCGTTTCATCGGCACCGCCCTGCTCTTCGGCGCGATCCAGGAGGGCATCGCCGCGCTCACCCGCTACCGCTCCTGGGGCGCGTGGCGCTTCTTCCTGTCGGCCGGTGTGATCGGTGTGATCGTCGCGGTCGTCGTGTTCTTCGCGGCGCACCTCGCCGTGATGCCGCTCTGGGCGCAGATCGCCTACCTGGTGATCTCGGTGCTCGGACCGGTCGCCTGGACCGCCGTCGGACTCGCGATCGGCACGGCACTGAGCCGCGCGGGCGTCTCCCGGCGCTGACCCTCGCCTCGGCACCTCGCTGCGGCATCCTCCTGCGCGGGTGCTGCGCCCTTGCTGTACCCCTGCTGCAGATCAGGTTAGGCTTAGCTAAGTCAGAACTTAGCCGATCCGCTGAACCGGGGTGATGCCGTGCGCTCCTCTGCGCCCCTGCTGAGCGTGCGTGACCTCTCGGTCGCCCACGCGGATGCCGCGCACCCCTCCCCTGCGGACGTCTCCTTCGACGTCCACCGCGGCGAGGTCGTGCTGCTGCTCGGCCCGTCGGGCTCGGGCAAGTCCACACTGACGCTCGCCCTCAACGGGCTCATCCCGCATGCCGTCCCCGCGACCATGTCGGGGGTGGTCGTGGCCGGCGGACTCGACACCGCCGACACCCCCACCGCCTCGCTGAGCACGCGCGTCGCGATGGTGTTCCAGGATCCGGATGCGCAGATCGTCACCGGCACGGGCTACGACGAGGTCGCGTTCGGCCCCGAGAACCTGCGGCTCCCCCTCGACGAGGTGCATCGCCGGGCCGAGGACGCCCTGCGACGCGTCGGCCTCTGGGAGCGCCGAGACGAGAACCCCGACCGTCTCTCGGGTGGTGGCCGCCAGCGCCTCGCGATCGCCTGCGCTCTGGCGATGGGATCCCCGCTGATCGTGCTCGACGAGCCGACCGCCAATCTCGACCCCCAGGGCATCGACGACGTGTACGCCGCGCTGACCGACGTGATCGCCGCCGGGGACAGGGCGATCCTGCTCGTCGAGCACAACCTCGACGCGGCGATGGGGTTCGTGACCCGCACGATCGTGCTCGATGCCGCGGGCCGCGTCGCGTTCGACGGTCCGGCCGACGAGGTCATCCGGAGGCACGCCGACGAGCTCGTCGCGATGGGGGTGTGGCTCCCCGCGGCCACGCTGGCGGCGCTGCGGATGCGGGAGCTGGGCCTGCACATCCCGGAGATCCCCCTCACCCCCGCCGAACTCGCCTCGGCGCTGGCGGACCGGCCCTCCGTCGGCCTGCAGGACCACGGCACGGATGCCGGACCGCAGCCGGTGGATCGACCCGACATCCGTGCCTCGATCCTGCAGGCCGCACGGGCCTGGGGCCCGATCGCCCCCTCGATCGACGAGTCGGATGCCGTCAGCGGGTCGCCGTCCCCGATCATCCGCGCCCGGGGATTGACCGTCCGCCGCCACCGCACCGAGATCCTGCACGGCCTCGACCTCGACATCGCCCCCGGCACTCTGACCGCGATCGTCGGGGCGAACGGAGCGGGCAAGACCACGCTGCTGCAGGCGCTCGCCGGAGTCGTGCCTCCGCCGCGACGGCAGGTCTCGGTCGACGGGATGGACCCGGGGTCCGCGTCGCCCCGGGAGCTCGCGAACCGCATCGGCTTCGTCTTCCAGAACCCCGAGCACCAGTTCATCGCGCACACCGTCTTCGACGAGCTCGCGCACGGCCTTCGGCTGCGGCGCACCCCGGATGCCGAGGTCACTGTGCGCGTCGACGCCATGCTCGAGCGGTTCGGCCTCGAAGCCAAGGCGCACGTGCACCCCTTCCTGCTCTCGGGAGGGGAGAAGCGTCGCCTGTCGGTCGGCACCGCGCTCATCACGCGCCCGCGGGTGCTCGCCCTCGACGAGCCGACCTTCGGACAGGACCGCGCACGCGCATCCGAACTCCTCGCGCTGCTGCACGATCTGCGCGACGAGGGCACCACGATCCTCATCGTCACGCACGATCTCGCGCTCGTCGCCGCGCACGCCTCGCACACCGTGATCCTCGCCGACGGACGCGTCCACGCTGCCGGCCGCACCACGGATCTCTTCCGCGACGAGCGGCCGTTCGTCGACGCCGGCCTCCGGCTCCCGGCTCTTCAGCGCGTGCTCGCCGCAGCAGGGCGGACCCCCGCATGAGTGTGCAGACGTTCGACCCGTACGCCGCGGTGGCCGAGACCTCGCCCCGGCGCTTCCTCCACGCCCTGAACCCGATCGCGAAGGTCGCCGGCGTCGCGCCCGCGATGGTGGTGCTGATCTTCGTGCGCGACCTCGCGACGCCGACGGCGTTCCTGCTGCTCTCTCTGCTCCTGATCGCCGTCGGGGCGCGACTCACCGCACGCAGCGCCGCCCTGCTGTTCCTCGCCCTGCCAGTGGGGATGCTTGCGATCACCCTGGGCTTCTCGCTCTGGGTGGACCCCGCTCTCGTCGCCCACACCCCCGCGGTCGCTCGGATCGGCGACTGGACGCTGTTCGAGGGCGCTCTCACGATCGGCGCCGCCACCGCCCTGCGCCTCGGCTCGATCATCGCGCTGGCGCTGATCGGAGGACTCACCACCACGGGCCCCGGTCTCGTGCGGGCGAGCGTGCAGCAGCTGCGGGTGCCGTACCGGATCGGGTACACGGCGCTCGCCGCCTTCCGTTTCGTTCCGCGCTTCGGGCACGAGCTGTCGGTGATCCGCGCCGCACACCGCGTGCGCGGTCATCACGGCGGCAGCGGACCGTTCGCGCGCATGGCCCGGGGGTGGGGGTACATCGTGCCGCTGCTGGCGGGAGCGATCCGGCATGCGGAGCGCGTCGCGCTGGCCATGGACTCCCGCGCCTTCGGTGCGCACCCCACCCGCACCGAGCGCCACCTCGTGCCGTTCCGCGCGCGCGACACCGTCTTCATCGGATGCTGCCTCGCCGCATCCGCCGCGATCTTCGTGATCTTCTTCCCCTGGCAGCTTCCCTGAAAGGTATGCGCATGGCGTTCAGCAAAATGGTCAAGCCCGAGTCGTCCGAGGTCATCCACCTCGAGGTGCTGCGCACCGAACGCCTCTCGCCGCACTGGATGCGGGTGACTCTCGGCGGTGGCGAGATCGAGAAGTTCCGGTCCATGGGCTTCGATCAGTGGTTCCGACTCTTCCTGCCGATCGGGGGCGAAGCCGGACTCGATCGTGTACCCGCCAAGGCGAACAGCCTGCTCGGGTACCTCAGGTTCCTGCGCATCCCCAGCGGCGAGCGCCCGGTCATGCGCAACTACAGCGTGCGCGCGTATCGGCCCGCCTCGGAGGGCGCAGGCGCCGAGATCGATGTCGACTTCGTGCTGCACGGATCGGCCGAGGACGGCACGGCCGGACCCGCGTCGCGGTGGGCAGAGACCTGCGAGCCCGGCGAACCCGTGCTGATCCTCGACGAGGGGATCACGTTCAACCCGCAGCGCGGAACCGCGCGCGTGGTGCTGGTGGGCGACGAGACGGCTCTCCCCGCCATCGCCTCGATCTGCGCCTCGCTGCCGGACGATGCCACGGGTACCGCCCTCATCGAGGTCCCCTCCGAGGAGGATGCCCTCACGTTCCCGCATCCGCAGGGAGTCGACATCGTCTGGCTCGTGCGTCCGCACGAGTTCGCCCCCGGCACGTTCGCCCTCGGCCGGTTGAGCGATCTGGAGCTGCCCGAGGCTCCGTTCCACGCCTACGCCGCGGGTGAGCAGTCTCTCGCCTCGGGAGCCCGCAAGCATCTCGTCGGCGAACGCGGGGTCGACAAGAACAGCGTGAGCTTCTGCGGCTACTGGAAGATCAGCGCCGGGTCCGCTGCGTCGAAGGCGGCGCGGGACGCGTCGGCGGAGCCCCGCGCATGAGCGGGGCGGATGACGCGCGCCGGAACCCCTACGCAGATGCGTCGGCCGGCGCGGGGTCGCCGACCGCCGGTGCGGGGTCAGAAACGCACCCCGCCCCCGATGCGGGGCCAGAAACGCACGCCGAATCGCCCTCCGCGGTGCAGAATCGACCCCGCAGCGGCGTCGGCCGCTCGCGTTTCCGTCTGCCGACCGCCATTCTGCTCACCTGCGCGGCGCTCGGAGTGGCCGGCGGCGTCCTGCTCGCACCCGCGAACTGGATCTCGACGGTGCTGTTCCTCGGCGTCCCCTTCGCCAGCGTCGCGCTGGCCGGGCTGTGGCTCCTGCCGTCGGTGATCGCCCTGCGTCTTCTGCGACGTCCCGCGGTGGGCCTGTTGGTGGGGCTCCTCGCCGGACTCGTCATCGTGCCGTTCTCCGGATACGGATTCAGCAGCGTGGCCACGAACCTCTGGTGGGCGGCGTTCACCGAACTCCCGTTCCTGTTCGTGCTCTGGCGCTACTGGGGAACCTGGTTGCACTACCTCGGCGCGGCGATCGTCGGCATCGTCTACCCGGTCCTCGCCTGGACGTCGTTCAACCTGGGGACGTTCGACCTCGGCCTGCAGATCACGTTCTTCGCGATCACGCTCGCGAGCTGTCTCGGGGGCACGGCACTCGGCATCCTGATCGCCGACCGGCTGCGCCGCGCGGGTGTCGGCGGGCGCCTGCCGCGCTGACCACCCCTGGCCAGCCCCTGATCGCCCGTGGCCGGGAACAGACCCGTCTCACTCGGTCAGCCGCCCGACAGACGCAGAAGGGCCCCGGATGCCGGCATCCGGGGCCCTTCTTCCGTCGATCCGCGTCAGCGCTTGCCGGCGATCTGACGACCGACGATCTCGCGCATGATCTCGTTCGTGCCGCCGTAGATGCGGTGCACGCGGGCGTCGAGAAAGGCGCGCGCGATCGGGTACTCGGTGATGTACCCGTATCCGCCGTGCAGCTGCACACCGGTGTCGAGCACCTCCCACTCGCGCTCGGTCGCCCAGAACTTCACCTTCGCCGCCTCTTCGGCCGAGAGCTCGCCCTTCGAGTACGCCAGCAGTGCACGGTCGACGTACGCCCAGAGCGCGTCGACCGTCGTCGCCATGTCTGCGATCTTGAAGCGGGTGTTCTGGAAGTCAATGATCCGCTCGCCGAACGCCTCGCGGTCCTTCGTGTACGCGACGGTCCAGTCGAGCGCGGCCTGCGCGGCCGCCGCGCCGGCGACACCGATCGACAGGCGCTCCAGCGGCAGGTTCATCATCAGCTGCACGAAGCCCTTGCCCTCGACACCCCCGATGAGGTTCTCGTCGGGGACGAAGACGTCGCTGAACGAGAGCTCGGCGGTGTCGTGCCCCTGGAAGCCCATCTTGTGGAGCTTCTTGCCGTGCTCGAACCCCTCCATCCCGTCTTCGAGCAGCACCAGGCTGAACGCATCGGGACGGTTGCCCTCACCGGTCTTCACGAACGTGACGACGAGATCGGCGGTGGCACCCGACGAGATGAAGGTCTTGGCGCCGTTGACGATGTACCCGCCGTCGGTCTTCTTCGCCGTGGTCTTGATGCCTCGCAGATCCGACCCGGCACCGGGCTCGGTCATCGCGAGTGCGCCGATCACCTCGCCGGTGGCCATACGCGGCAGCCACTTCTCCTTCTGCTCCTGCGTTCCCATGTGCACGAGGTACGGCACGGCGAGGTCGTCCTGGATGCCGAAGGCACCCGCGAGCGAGCCCGCTCCGGCGGCGATGACCTCTTCCATCACGATCGTGCGGAAGCGGTAGTCCTGCAGCATCCCCGCGCCGCCGAACTCCTCGGGCACGGACAGCCCGATCAGGCCGGCCTCGCCGGCGGCGAGCATGGTCGCGCGGTCGACCTCACCGTCGGAATCCCACTTCTCGATCGTCTCGTGCGTGACGTGGCGCTTGACGAAATCCTTGACGAGGTCGCGGAATGCCTCGTGATCCTCTTCGTAGATGTCGCGTTCCATGGCGTCCTCCTGAACGTTCGTGCGTCTTTGCTCCGGTGAGTCTATGCCGGTTCGCCGACACCACGACAGCCCATTGTGAGAATGCATCCCACAATCCGTGACACTGGGTACCGTGATTGTCGGATGCCGCAACGAGGTCGTCGAGACCGGCATCCGCAGGCGATCAGTGCAGGTAATCGGGGGCTGCGGGAAGCCCGAAGAACTCCTCGAGCGTGTGATAGCCGCCCTGGTGGTAGGCCGCGGCGAGATCCCGACCGACGTAGCGGAGGTGCCAGGGCTCCGGCTTGTATCCGGTGATCCCCGAGCCGACCTGCTCGTAGCGCACGATGAAGCCGTACTCCCAGGCGTTCGCCGCGATCCAGTCGCCCTGCGCGGTCGCACCGAACGACTCGATCGCACCGCACGACGACTCGCACGCCACGAGGTCGATCGCGAGCCCGGTCTGATGTTCGCTGTGGCCCGCCCGTGCCGACGATGCATCGGCACCGGCCTGGCCGTCGGTGCGCACATGCGAGGCATGGGTCGCGACCTGCAGGTCGTACGACCGGTAGCCGTTGTTCGCTCCGATGCGCCCCGCCCCCTCGGAGTCGGCCGCCACGGCCATCTCGCCCACCGCGGCGGCGACATCGGCGCGAGCCTGGCCCGAACGCGTCGTCATCTGCACCGGGATGTCGGCGAGAGGCGACGGCGCGAAATCCAGGGGGGTCAGCGGACGCGCCTTGTTGACCACGACCCACACGTGCGCCGGGTCGTCGAGCGAGATGCACGGGGCGTTCCCCGCGATCACGGCCGCCCGGAAGCCCTCCCCGCCACCGAACCCCGCGACGATCGCCGCGTCGTCGGCGACCGAGATCGCCTCGAGAACGCTCGGCTCGGCGCACGGGTCGGCCGCGGTGGTCGCGCCGACCTGCACGGCCGGCACCTCCTGCACCACGCTCGGCTCGGGCATCCCCGGATCGTCCGACGCGGAGGTCGCGACCGGCGCCGTGGCGATCGAGAGCAGGATGCCGATGGCGGTCACCGCGAGTCCGACCGGCAGCGCAGGCCCTCGGGCCGGGGACCGGGTCGCCGCATGCTGAGGCTGCGGCAGAAGATGCATGCCTCTATTGTCGCTTAACTCGAATCGAACATATATCGCAGCCGGGTTGACGTGACAGTCGATTTTATGTTCGACTCTCTGCATGAGGTGGCAAGGTCAGAAGGTCGGCGACGTCGACTCCGGGGCACTCCCGGGGCTCGAAGACCGGTCGAGCGTGCTGCGCACCGTGACCACGCCCGACTTCGCAGGGATGACCTTCCACGAGGTGCTGTCGAAGTCCGCGCTCAATCACGTCCCCGGCGCATCACGCATGCCGTTCGCCTGGACGATCAACCCGTACCGGGGATGCAGCCATGCCTGCGTCTATTGCCTATCCCCCGACACCTTGATCCTCTGCGCCGATGGCCGCCAGCGGCCCCTGCGTGCCCTCGAGATCGGTGACGAGATCATCGGCACCGAGCGGCAAGGCAGCTACCGCCGCTACGTTCGCACCAAGATCCGGGCGAAGTGGGCGACGCGGAAACAGGCGCATAGGGTCACGCTTGCGGATGGGACCGAACTCGTCGCGAGCGGGGATCATCGGTTCCTCACTGAGCGCGGGTGGAAGCATGTCGCAGATGCTGATTCCGGGCAGCGTCCACATCTCACGACGAACAATCGGCTCATGGGGTTCGGAATCGGATCCGCCGGGTCGTCGATCGATGCGCTCTCGTCCGGATACCGTCGCGGCTACCTCTCGGGGATGATCCGCGGCGACGGGACGATCTTCCACGGCACCTATCCGAGCGAGTCCCGAACCCGCGAGATACACAGCTTCCGCCTCGCACTGATCGATGACGAAGCCCTCGAGCGAACTCGGCTATTCCTCGACGATGAAGGCGTTCCGACCAGGACCCGCCCCTTCGCGGTCGCCACCAATACGCGCAGCGATGCGGACGCGATCCACACCGCCGCCAGGCATCATGTCGAGACCGTCGAGTCGCTCGTGCAGACGCCCGACGCTCCGGACGCCGACTGGTACGCGGGGTTCCTCGCCGGCATCTTCGACGCGGAGGGAAGTTGCTCGGGGGGCGTCCTGCGGATCTCGAACAAGGACGCAGAGATCATCGCGCTGATCGAACGCGGCTTGCGGATTTTCGCGATTCCGCATGTCGTCGAAGATCCGCGCCCCAACGGCGTTCGTTGCGTCCGTGTCGTCGGCGGCCTCCCCAGCCGCCAGCGATTCTTCGCGATCTGCTCGCCGGCTATCACTCGCAAGCTCTCCATAGAGGGAACCGCGGTGAAGAGCGTCGCCGATCTGAGGGTCATCGAGATCACGCCGATCCCGGGAGAGCAGGAACTGCTCGATATCACGACCGGCACAGGAGACTTCATCGCCAACGGGGTCGTCAGCCACAACTGCTTCGCTCGAGGGACGCACGAGTATCTCGACCTCGACGGCGGAGCCGACTTCGACTCGCAGATCGTGGTCAAGACCAACGTGGTCGAGGTTCTGCAGAAGGAGCTGCGCAAGGGCAGCTGGCAGCACGAGACCGTCGCACTCGGCACGAACACCGATCCGTACCAGCGCGCGGAGGGTCGGTACAAGCTGATGCCTGGCATCATCGAGACCCTCGCTGCATCGGGCACACCGATGTCGATCCTCACCAAGGGCACCTTGATCAGGCGCGACATCCCGCTGCTGGTGAAGGCTGCGCAGCGGGTTCCGGTCGACATCCAGATGTCCATCGCGATGTACGACGACGAGCTGCAGAAGGCGATCGAACCGGGCACACCGACGACGCAGGCGAGGCTCGACACGGTGCGGGCTCTGCGAGATGCCGGGTTCCGCGTCACGGTGTTCCTGATGCCGATCATGCCGCACATGACCGATTCGGTCGAAGCGCTCGACACCGCGCTGCGCCGCATCACGGAGGCGGGTGCGAGCCGGGTGATCTACGGCGCGCTGCATCTTCGCGCGGGCGTGAAGCCGTGGTTCATGCAGTGGCTGGGCGAGTGCCGCCCGGATCTCGTCTCGTCGTACCGCGGACTGTACCCGGGGGTCTCCGCCGAGGCACCGAAGGGCTATCGGCAGTGGCTGGCCAAACGAGTGCGCCCGCTGATCCGGATGCACGGTCTCGACGCCGAACACGAAGACGACTATCCGGTGCGCGGCATCCGCTCGTCCGCCCCGCACGGACGCCCGGCACCCGCTGTCGCGGCGCCTGCCGCGCCCGCGCAGCCGATGCTGTTCTGACGTGCGCCGATGCTCGGGGGTTCCCGGGGATTCCGGGGTTCCGGCGGACTCTCCGGGCCCTCCGGGCGTGTGCGCCGAGCATCCCGCTAGGTTGGGCTGCATGTTCCGCGGATACGTCGCCCTGCTGTTCCTCGCCGGTCTCGCCGCGACCGTCTACGGCACACTGCTGCCGCTCGGCGGCGGCTCGACGCTCGCGATGGTGGGGGCGGCCGCCCTCGGTGCCTCCTTCGTCCTGATCGGGATCGTGCTTCTCGGCGATCGAGGGAAGGCGCAGGCGCCCTCGCGCGAGGGCGCTGCCGGTCGAGCGATCGGGTGAGGTCCGGAGAGCGCGTCCAGGGCGCGTAGGCTCGGTCGTTATGGCTACCGGCTCCACGATGCACACGTTCGACGTCCAGCTGGCCGACATGGATCGTGGGGTCTACGACGACTACTCGCTGCGTGTCGCCCGGCATCCGTCAGAGACCGACGCCTACATGCTGACGCGCGTACTGGCGTACGGACTCGAATTCACCGAGGGCATCACCTTCGGCGGCGGCATCTCGCAGACCGACGAGCCGGCCGTGCTCGTGCGCGACCTCACCGGCAGCACCACCGCATGGATCGAGGTCGGAGCGCCGGATGCCGAACGCCTGCACTACGGCTCCCGGCTCGCCGAGCGCACGGTCGTGTACACGCATCGCGACCCGGCGAAGGTCATGGCGCCGTGGGCCGACAAGCGCATCCACCGTTCCGAAGACCTCCGCGTCTTCAGCTTCGACCCCGGCTTCGTCGATTCGGCCGCGCCCCTCCTCGAGCGTCGCAACACGATGACCCTCACGGTCACCGAGCAGGTGCTCTACCTCGACCTCAACGGCACGACGCTGACCACCGCGATCCACGAGCACCGACTCGGCTGACGCGGGCTCCTCCTCCCTGCGCCGGTGCCGCGCCGTGCACCGCGTCGGGAGGAGAACAGCCTGTCGGGAGGACTCGCTGCCTGAAATCCTCCTCCCGACGCGTGGATCTCCTCCCGGAGAGACGGCGCACGGCACGACGAAGGCCCCGTCCCCGCAGATGCGGAGACGGGGCCTTCGAGCGCTCAGGCCGTGAGGTCTGCCGCGGTCGGCACGCGACCGGCGATCTCCTCGATCAGGTCGTCGTTCAGGCGCGCGTTCTCGAACGGCGCCTCGATCTCGGCGCGCTCCAGCAGCTCCGTCATCCGGCGCTGACGCTGACGCGTGATCAGCGTGACCACACGTCCCGAGCGACCGGCGCGACCGGTACGGCCGGAGCGGTGCAGGTACGTCTTGTACTCGTCGGGAGCATCGGCCTGGACGACCAGGTCGATGTCGTCGACGTGGATGCCGCGGGCGGCGACGTCCGTCGCGACGAGCACGTTCACGCGGCCCGAGGTCAGACGCTCGAGGTTGCGCGTGCGCTTGGCCTGGTTCAGGTCGCCGTGCAGCGAGACGGCCGGGATGCCGGCATCGTCGAACTGCTCCGCGAGCATGTCGGCGTACGCGCGGGTACGGGCGAAGACGAGTGTCTTGCCGTCGCGGTCGACGAGCGAGGTGAGGATGTCGGCCTTGTCGCGGTGCTCGATGACGAGCACGCGGTGCTCGATGGTGCTCGAGTCCTGGTCTTCACCGGCGACCTCGTAGACGGCAGGATCGACGAGGAACTCGTCGACCAGCGCCGCGACCTCGCGGTCGAGCGTGGCCGAGAACAGCAGCTTCTGGCTGCCGTCGGCGGTGTGCCGCAGGATGCGCTGCACGGGCTCGACGAATCCGAGCTCGCACATGTGGTCGGCCTCGTCGAGCACCGCGATGCGGCAGTCGGAGAGATCGAGCTTGCCCTGGTTGATGAGGTCCTCGACGCGACCGGGCGTGCCGATGACGATGTCGACGCCCTTCTTCAGCGCGCCCACCTGACGTCCCTGGGGCACGCCACCGTAGATCTGGGTGGTGAACAGACCCACGCTGCGCGCGATCGGCTGGATCGTGCGGTCGATCTGCAGCGCGAGCTCGCGGGTCGGCGCGAGGATGATCGCGCGCGGCGACCGTCCGAACTCACGGCGCTTGCCGGCCTGCGACTGCAGGACGCGCTCGACCAGCGGTGCGCCGAAGGCGATGGTCTTGCCCGAGCCGGTACGGCCACGGGCGAGCACGTCGCGGCCCGCGAGCACGGCCGGGATGCTGGCCGCCTGGATCGGGAACGGCGTGGCCGCTCCCATGCCCACGAGGGTGTCGACGATGTTGGAGCCGAGCCCGAGATCGCC
Source organism: Microbacterium sp. Root553 (assembly GCF_001426995.1). NCBI lineage: Bacteria > Bacillati > Actinomycetota > Actinomycetes > Micrococcales > Microbacteriaceae > Microbacterium > Microbacterium sp. Root553. Next base: position 708,642 of record NZ_LMFY01000001.1, read on the forward strand.
GAAGGTCACACCATCGACCTCGACGGCTGCAACCGACTTCGCCTCGAGGCGCTCGTGCACGACGTCATCGCCCTGCTCGAACTTCTTGCTCGGCGCGGCGGCGGCGGTCGCGTTCCAGTCGTTGCGGCTCGGACGCTCGTTGCGGCTCGGACGCCCGCGGGTGTCGGAGGTCAGCGGGCGCACACGGTCGGTGCGGTACGCGCCACCGGTCGACGGACGCGAACGCTCGTCGCGGCCGCCCTCGAACGACCGCTGCGTGCGGTCGCGATCGAAGGCGCGGCGGGCACGGTCGGCATCGTAGGAGCGCTCCGGGCGCTCCGCGCCGCGGCTCGGCGCACCGGAACCGCGGTCGTCACGACGCGGACGCTCGTCGCGACCGAAGCGCTGACCGCCGCGGTCGTCCCGGCCGCCGCGCTCGTCACGGTAGCTTCCGGGACCGGTCGGACGCTGGCCGCGACGGTCGTCGCGAACGGGACGGCCGCCATCGCGGTGGTCGTTGTCGCGGAAGCCCTGGCGCTGCGTGCCGGCACCGCGGTCGTCGCGACGCGGACGCTCGTCGCGCTGGCCGCCGCGCTCGTCGCGGTAGGTGCCGGGACCGGTGGGGCGCTGGCCGCCACGGTCGTCGCGACGCGGGCGGTCGTCGCGGTCGAAGCGAGGACGCTCGTCGCGTCCGCCGGCGCGGGTCGGGCGGTCGTCGAATCGACGCGCACCGGTCGAGGCGCGGTCGCTGAAGCGGGGACGCTCGGTGCGCTCGTCGCCGCGGTGATGCGGCGCCTCGCGGCGGCCGGACTCGGCGCGGTTGCGGATGCCGCGAGCCTCGTCGCGCCCCGCACGCTCCTGCGCGCTCCAGCGCTGCTTGGGGGCACCGGTCTCGGCCTCGGCCGCGCGGTATCCGCGGTGTCCGACGCTGCGGCTGCCGGGGCGACGGTCGTAGCCGCCTGCGGCGGGAGCGCTGCGGCGCTCGCCGGCATCCGCTCGTCCGCCGCGCTCGGGACGCCCGGCGTCACGGCCGCCGGCGTGGCGGTCGTGGAACGAGGTCTTGTTCGCGCCGTAGCGCGGCTCGAAGTTGGCGGCGGGGCGTCCGCCGCGGGGCTTCTTGTTCTTGGGCATGGATGTGTCCTTCTGAGTTCTCGCACGAGAACAGCGCTGCGCACACGCGCGAGCACCCTGTGCCTGATCCAAAGTGATCGAGCTCGGGGTTCCGGACTGTCAGCGGCCGGGGCCATTCATGTGATGGTTGATTTACGTCGATCGACGCTCACCATCGGCCCCTGGACTCACACTTCTTACACAAAAACGTCCGCGCCATGCGCGGGTGTCCGAAGCCGACCGCACAAGTGTAGCGGGCACGCCTGAAAGAGTGCCCAGTCCGGCTCGCGGCGAGCCATACGATGGCGAGGTGAACTCCGCTTCCCCCACCGGCATCCAGGTGCACCTCCAGCTCGGCGACGTCAGCGCCCAGATCGCTCAGGTCGGCGCGTCGCTCCGCGCCCTCCGCATCGGCGCGGTCGATCTGATCCCCCCGTATCCGCTCGACGCTCCGACACCCTCCTGTTCGGGGGTCGTGCTCGCCCCCTGGCCGAACCGGGTGCGCGACGGACGATGGGATGACCGCGGCACGGAGCGGCAGCTCGCGATCACCGAGCCGAAGTTCCGGAACGCCAGCCACGGACTGCTGCGCTTCACGTCCTACGACATCTCCGAGACCGCGTCAGCGGCGACGCTGACCGCGACGATCGTGCCGCAGACCGGGTACCCGTACCTCGTCGAGACGAGCGTGACCTATGTGCTGCGGGCCGACGGCATCGACGTCACGCACGCCCTCACGAACCGGTCGGCCACTGCGGCACCGGTCGCCCTCGGCACGCATCCCTTCTTCATGATCGGCGATGTGGACACGCAGGATCTCGTGCTGCGCGTGCCGGCGCAGACGGCGTTCGACACGGACGAGCGCATGCTGCCCACCGGATCGCGCCCTGTCGACGCGACGCTGCGCGACGGCATCCGCCTGGGCGACACGAGCCTCGACACCGGGTTCGCCGATCTCGATCGCGACCCCGACGGACTCGTGCGGCACTCGCTCACCGCGCCGGACGGTCGCCGCCTCACGGTCTGGCAGGGTGCCGGCTTCGACTTCGTACAGGCGTTCACGACCGACAAGTACCCCGGACAGCCGCTGGCGGTCGCGATCGAGCCGATGACGGCCCCCGCGGACGCGCTGAACAGCGGCGTCGGCATCCGCCACCTCGATCCCGGCGAGACCTGGACGCTCGAGTGGGGCATCACGCTCGACTGAGTCCCCGGCGCCGCGGGCACGATTCAGCACCGATACGCCGATGCCCGCCCGGGAATCGTTTCCGGGCGGGCATCGGGCTCAGCCGTGCTGAATCGCAGACGGGGCGGCGATCACTCGCCGCGCTCGCGAAGCTCCCGACGGGTCAGCTGCGGCGCATGCGGCAGACCGGCACCGGCCAGTGCCGCATCGCCGGCAGGTACAGGGCCACCGGACGGCTCGTGGTCGGCCGACGCTGAGCCGTCGTCGCCCGATCCCGACCTGCGCGCCCGGCGCCGCTCCTTCGCACCCTCGACGAGGTTGTAGAGGGTCGGCAGCACGATCAGCGTCAGCACGGTCGAGGAGATGAGTCCGCCGATCACGACGATCGCGAGCGGCTGCGAGATGAATCCGCCGTGTCCGGTGATGCCGAGCGCCATCGGGGTGAGCGCGAAGATGGTCGCGAGGGCCGTCATCAGGATCGGCCGCAGACGCTTCTCGCCACCCGCCTTGACGGCATCGATCGTCGACAGACCCTTCTCCCGGTACTGGTTCACCAGGTCGATGAGGACGATCGCGTTCGTCACCACGATGCCGATGAGCATCAGGACACCGATCAGCGAGGCGACGCCGAGCGGCACGCCCGTGACGATCTGCAGCAGGATCGCACCGGTCGCCGCGAACGGCACCGACACCAGCAGCAGCAGCGGCTGGCGCAGCGACTTGAACGTCGCCACCATCACCACGTAGACGATGAGGATAGCCGCCAGCATCGCCAGGCCCAGCTGCGAGAACGAGTCGGCCTGCTGCGAGGCGACACCGCCGACCTCGGCCGACGCACCGTCGGGCAGGTCGACCGCAGCGAGCGCCGCGGTCACCGAGGCGGTGGCGGTGGCGAGGTTGTCGGATGCCGGAGGCACGGTGATCGTCGCGGTGCGGCGTCCCTGCTCGGTGGTGATCGACGTCGGCCCGTTGCGCTCCTCGACGGAGGCGATGTCCTGCAGCTGCACGACGCCGAGGGCGGTCGGGATCGCGAGCTCACGCAGCGCCTGCGCCGTGGTGGGCGGCTCGGACGACGCCAGGTAGACGGTCAGCGCGGTGTCGTCGATCTCGATCGAGCCGAGCTGCTCGGGGCGCATCGTGTTCGACACGATCGCTCCGACGGCGACCTCGGACAGACCGCGCTGGGCGGCCGCGTCGCGGTCGACGACCACGGCGAGGTACGGCAGAGCGGCGGCGAGGTTGTCGGTGATCTGGCCGATGCCGTCACGGTCCTTCAACTCGTCGATGACGGCCGTCGTCGCGGTCTGAAGGTCGTCGGAGCCGGATGCCGAGACCGTGATCTCGATGTCGCTGGAGCCGAGTCCGGCCGATGCCGCGACCGACACCTCGCCGACGTCGGTGAGGTCCTCGATCGCGCTCTGCACCGACGCGCGCAGCTTCTCCTGGTCGGCGTCGCCGTCGGTGAGCACCGAGTAGGTCACGCCGGCGCCGCCCGAGAAGGCGTCGCGCAGCGCCGAGCCGCTCGATCCGATCGATGCCTGCACGTGGGTGACGCCCTTGATGTCCAGCAGTGCGTCCTCGACGGCGATGGCCGCCTGGGACTTGGTCTCCAGGCTCGCCGTGGGTCCGAGGTCCTGCGTGACGGTCATCGTGTTCTGACCGGAGTCGCTGAGGAAGTTGATCTTCATCAGCGGCGCCGCCGCGACGGTCGCACCGAGCACGATGACGGCGAGGATCACCGTGATGCCGGAGTGCTTGAGCGTCCACGCCAGGATCGGGCGGTAGCCGCGCTGGAGTCGGGTCGGAGGAGCATCCTGGTGCTCCGGGTCGATCTGCACGCCGTTCTCATCGAGCAGCGGTTTGCCCGGGCGGAGGAACCAGTAGGCGAGCACCGGGACGATCGTCAGCGAGACGAGCAGCGAGGCGACCATCGCGATCGACACGGTGACCGCGAACGGACGGAAGAGCTCTCCGACCACGTCGCCGACGAACACGATGGGCAGGAACACCGCGACCGTGGTGATGGTGGAGGCAGTGACCGCCATCGCGACCTCGCGCACCGCGAGGCGGATCGCGTCTCCCTTGTCGGCGTCGCCGACGTAGTGCCGTTTGATGTTCTCGATCACGACGATCGAGTCGTCGACGACGCGACCGATCGCGATCGTGAGGGCGCCGAGCGTGAGGACGTTCAGCGAGTACCCGAACGCCTGCAGTCCGATGAACGTGATGAGCACGCTCGTCGGGATCGAGATCGCCGTCACGAGGGTCGAGCGGATCGAGAAGAGGAACACCAGGATGACCAGCACGGCGAAAACGAGACCGAGGAGTCCTTCGACGGCCAGCGTCTCGATCGATTGCTGGATGAAGGGCGCCTGATCGAAGATGATCGTGAAGTCGGCATCGGGGAACGTCTTGCCGATCTCGTCCAGAGCGGCGATCACGCCCTGCGAGACATCGACCGTGTTGGCGGCGGGCAGCTTGGTGATCGAGATCGAGAGCGCGTCCTTGCCGTCGACACGAGAGATCGAGGAGACCGGGTCGGACTCCTGCACGACGGTGGCGACATCGCCGATCGACTGGTCGGAGCCGACCAGGGGAAGCGCTGCGAGCTCCTCCACCGAGGTGATCTTCGCGCCGGTCTGCACCGTGAGCGTCTGGCCGTTCTCGGTGATGTCTCCACCCGGGAACAGTGTGCCGTTCTGCTGCAGAGCCGTGCTGATCGCCTGCGTGCTCTGCCCTGCGGCGGCGAGCTTCGCGAGATCGGGGGTGATCGTGATGCGCTGTCCGACGCCGCCGATGATCTGGGCGGCGTTGACTCCGTCGACGTCCTCGAGGTCGGGGATCGCGATGTTCTGAAGTTCGGCCTGGGCGTTCTCGGCGTCGTCGAAGCCGGTGACCGCGACCTGGATCACCGGGAAGTCGTCGATCGACACCGTCAGGACCTGCGGGCTGAGGTCGTCGGGCAACTGACCCGAGATGCGGTTGATCGCCTGCTGGATCTTCTGCTCGGCTGTCGCGAGGTTCGTGCCGTACGCGAAGGTGGCCTGCACGATCGACGCATTGGTGGTGCTCGTCGCCGTGGTGGCCTCGAGCCCCGGCACGCCCTGGATCGCCGATTCGATGGGGGTCGACACGTCGTTCTCGACGACCTCGGGCGAGGCGCCGGGGTACGTCGTCTGCACCACGAGGTTCGGCAGTTCCAGCGACGGGATGAGCTCCTGCTTGAGGTTCGTCAGAGCGAGTCCGCCGAACACGGCGGCGACGATCGTGATGAGCGCGATCAGTGCGCGGTTCTTGAGACTCAGGACGGCGAGGTTCGACAAGGCGGATTCTCTCTCGATCGGATCAGGCGGATGCTGCGGCGGCGGATGCGGAGGGGGACGCCGGAGAGGGAATGAGGATCCCGGCGAGGGCGTCGCGGATGAGCTCTTCGTCGAGCGGCTCGTCGTGGATCTGTGAGTGCCACAGTACGCCGTCGATGAAGGCGGCGGCGGCCCGTGCGCGATCCGTTCCGTGGACGGGCGAGATGAAGCCGACGATCTCCTCGGACCAGCGCCTGGCGAAGGCGCGGACGCGGGGATCGTGCACGGCTGCGGTCACCACCGCGCGGTCGGCCTGCACCGCCCTCGCGTCCTCGAGGCTGCGGTGCACGAGTCGCGCGATGCCCTCGGGGCTCACACCCTCTGCGGCCACCGCTCGCCTGGTCTCGTCGATGCGCACCTCGACCTCGGCGGCGAGCGCGCCGATGGCCGCTTCGCGCAGGTCGTCGAGGGTGGCGAAGTACTGGGTGGTCGACCCCAGCGGCACACCGGCACGGGCGGCGACCTTGCGGTGCGTGAGAGCGTCGACGCCGACCTCGATGATGAGCTCGGCGGCGGCCGTGATGATCTCGAGACGGCGTGCCTCAGGGTCGCGGCGGCGGCGTGTGCCCTCGCTCATCCGGATCCCCCTGCGCTGTCATGCCTGTACGCACGTACATGTACGTTTGTACATTCTGCGCGGCGAACCTGGGCATTCGCCCGGTGCAGTGCTCTGGCGGCGCACGGAGCGAGGTCAGAGCAGCGAGCCGAGCACCAGCCCGAGGCCGGCCGCGAGCAGACCGAGCAGCAGCATCCCGACAGCGTTGACTGCGGATGCCCTGCGCTCGCCGTCGCGCCAGAGCGCCACCGTGTCGAGCATCGCGGTGCTGAAGGTCGTGTAGCCGCCGAGCAGACCGGCGCCGAGGAGGAACGCCTGATCGGGCAGCGCCGCGGTCACGACGCCCAGCGCGAACGAGCCGGTGAGGTTCACGACGAAGATGCCCCAGGGGAATCGACGACCGGCGACCTTCGCGACGCCGAGATCGACGAGGTACCTCAGCACGGCACCCACACCCCCGGCGAGCGCCGCTGCGACGAACAACAGGGGGTTCACGAGTCGACTCCTGCGCGGCGAACGGTCGAGCGAGGGCGTCCGATCCGCAGCCCGAGCACCGCCGCCGCGAGACCGAGCACGAGGCTGGCCCCGGCGTAGGCGGCGGCGAGCAGCGGGGCGTGCGCCCAGAGCGCGTCCGTGCCCGTCATGAGCGCACTGTACGTGGTGAAACCGCCGAGCACACCCGTGCCGAGGAACACTCGCAGACCCGTGGTCTGCGGCAGCCGTGCCGCGAGGATGCCGATGAGCAGCGCGCCGAGCACATTGACCAGGAGAGTGGCGACGGGCACGCCGCCCGCATCCGGCATCCAGAGTCCGACGGCGAGCCGTGCTGCCGTGCCGAGGCTGCCACCGGCGAAGACGAGCAGCAGCGAGCGAGAGGTCACGCGGCAACTCTAGCCTCGCCATGGCAAGGCGATCGGCGATTGTCAACCGGGTGCGGATCGGGAGCCCCGGCACGAAGACTGGGGCCATGAAGCCACTGTGGAAGCTCGACCGGACCCCGCCCACCGGCACACCGTTCGACCCGGGGGCGCGACACGATGTCATCATCGTCGGCGCGGGCCTGACCGGCCTGACGACCGCCGTCATGCTCGCGCGTGCCGGACTCGATGTCGCGGTGATCGAGGCGGGAGAGGTCGCCGAGCTCGCCACGGGAGGCAACACCGGCAAGCTGAACCTGCTGCAGGGCAAACGCCTCGCCGAGATCCGCGCGCACCACCCGGCCTCGCTGGTGCAGGCCTACGTCGACGGCAACCGCGAGGGCATGGACTGGCTGGTCGCGTTCGCCGATCACGCCGGGGTCTCCTACGAGCGACGCACCGATCACTCCTATGCCCAAGACGAGAGCGGAGTCGACGCGGTGCGGCAGGTGCACGCGGCGGCGCGCGAGGCGGGACTCCCGACCCGGATGCTCTCGCGGTCCGAGCTGTCGTCCACCGCGTTCCCCGTCGCGGGGGCGGTGGCGCTCGACGAGCAGGTGACGATCGATCCGGCCCTGGTGACCGACGCCCTCGCTGCGGAGTTCCTCGCCGCGGGCGGAACCCTGCACACCGGCGTCCGCGTCACCGCGACCCACGCTCTGCCCGAACCGCGCGTGGAGACTCCGGTCGGCCCCCTGTTCGCCGAGCACATCGTGATCGCCACCGGGTCTCCGATCCTCGACCGCGGTCTGTACTTCGCCAAGATGCGCGCGTTCCGGTCGTATTGCGTCTCGTTCCGCGTGCCGGGCGACGTGCCCGAGAGCACCTTCATCTCGGTCGACGACCCCACCCGCTCGATCCGTCCGGTGTCCTCTGCGGACGGACCAGGCGGCGACGCGCGACTCGTCGTCGGCGGCAACGGACACCCCGTCGGACGCTCCGACGGCGAGGCGGCGGCCGTCGACGATCTCGTGTCCTGGGCGCGCACGTACTTCCCGGAGGCCGAGGAGACCCACCGCTGGTCGGCCCAGGACTACGAGTCGCACAACCAGATCCCCTTCGTCGGCGCGATGCCGCGCGGGCTCGGCCGCATCCGCTTCGCGACCGGATACGCGAAGTGGGGCCTGTCGAACGCCCCCGCCGCCGCGCTGCGACTCACCGCCGAGATCCTGGGGGCGAGCTGGCACGATCGTCCCGGTTGGATGGTGAAGATCGGCACGAGGCTCACGGTTCCCGCGGATCTCGCGCGCGGCGCGGTCGAGGGAGCCAAGGTCGCCGCGGCCGCGACGACCGGGTGGATCGACGCCGAGTCCCGTCCCGTTCCCGTGCCGAGGCCCGCCGACGGCGAAGGAGTCGTCGCGCAGCGCAGCGGGCGCCCTGTCGCGATCTCGACGGTCGACGGAGTGACCCGCGCGGTCTCGGCCGTGTGTCCGCACCTCGGCGGCGTGCTCGCCTGGAACGACGCCGAATGCACGTGGGACTGCCCGCTGCACGCCTCGCGCTTCGCCCCCGACGGCACCCGCATCGAGGGGCCTGCGCTTCAGGACCTCACGGTGCTCCCGCGCACGAGCGGCGGGTGACGCTCAGTCCCGGGGCGGGGCACCGGCCCCGGGAGGCGGCGAGTCCCACCCCTGCTGGGGCTCGTCGCAGTTCTCACGGAACACGTACTGCGAGACGAGCTTGCGCTGGTGGCTCGACCAGTCGATCGCCGGCCGGCGCTGCTCCGGGGGCAGATAGCCGAGCCGGTAGACGGCCATGAGCTCCAGGTCGTCGGGCACGCGCAGCAGCGCGTTGATCTCGTCCCAGCGCCCCGGCACCTCCATCGGGAACGAGATGAACTGGATGCCCATGCCCAGTTCGACCGTGGTGAGCCAGACGTTCTCCATCGCCGCACCCATGCTGAACACCGAGTAGAACGACGACAGCTGGCCTGGACGATACTCGCTGCGATCGAGCATCACTCCGAGCAGCAACGGGGATCCGCCGACCAGCTTGTGGTTCTCCTCCCCCAGCGTCTTGGGCACGCCGAACGTGTTCATCAGCTTCTGGCCGCGCTTGGTGAAGACCTGGCTCGTGAAGGGCCGCAGCGCCGCGGGGAGCTTGTCGAACAGCATCCCGCTGCGTTTCTCCTCCATCTCGGCCTGGCTGAAGCGGAAGTACGGCTTGTACCGCTCGAAGAACGTGCCGTTCGACATCGCCTCGGTCATGCTCTCGCCGGAGATGCGGGCGATCTTGTCGATCGTGTCGCGGTTCTCGATGACCACGAAGCGCCACGGCTGGCTGTTCAGCTGCGAGGGCGCCCGCCCCGCCGCCTCGAGCAGGATTCGCTGATGCTCCTCCGACACCGGGTCGGGGAGGAACGGCCCGTTCGTGGTCTTGCGGCGGCGGATGGCGTCGAGCAGTTCCATGCGGTCACTTCCGGTCGGTGGTGAGGTGCGCGCACACGAGGCCCGCGACGATGAAGGGGGCCGCGGCGAGCGCGACGAGCGGATGCCGCCTGCGGTGCGTGCCCAGGTACGGGATGGCCGCGAGCGGCACCGCCGCCGGCGCGAGGGCCAGGGCGGCGCGTCGGCTCGCGGGCCTCGGCCGCCCCCAGACGAGCGCCGAGAACGCGGCGGCGGAGGCCACGCAGGTCGCGATGTAGATCGCGTGATGCAGCCAGCGGAAGCCACTCGTGTCGATCAGCTTGGCGGCGACGGCCGACCCGAGCGCGACGTTCGCGGCATAGGCTCCCGCAGCCACCGCGAACAGGGGGGCGGCATCGGTGCGTCTGCGGCGGGGGGCCATGGCACGACCCTACGCCCCGCCGCGGCATCCGATCTCGGTCTTGCCACGGCGGGGCGGATCCCTGCGGGGGCACAGGCTGCTCTCCGCGTGGTGCTCGTGAGGCGAGGAGTTGACGCAGCGTCGACGTCGATCGTTCTCCCCATCGCGCAAACGTATGTCAGCATTCTGCACTCATATGACTATGTTTACGTTTCAGAGGCAGCACAGCCTCTCGCTGTAACGAATTTATGGAGGTGGTGTACATGTCCCTACTGGCGGCAATCGAACCGACGATGATGCGTCGGCGTGCGCAGGACGCGATCGACGATGCGATCCTGCGGATGGATGCGTGGTGGCTGGTGCTGATGGCGGCGATCCTCGTCTTCGGGGTCGCGTTCCTGGCGGCCCTGGCGCTGTGGTGCTTCTTCTCCGCCGGGGGTCGCAGATTCAGCGGCAACTGGAAGTGGGGCAAGACCGGCGTCTCCGTGTGGATCGAATGCGTCTAGACCCACGTCGCCTCCGTGCATCGGTGCCGATGCACGGAGGCGACGGCGCTCCGCTTCCCGAGGCCCGGGCCCTGCTCGAGGTGGCCGACGTCACCTTCGGGTACTCGGCGCGGGCGTCGGCACTTCGCGACATCTCGTTCTCGCTCGCGCCGGGCGAGAGAGTCGGTCTGGTCGGGCCGAACGGCTCGGGCAAGTCGACGCTCATCCGCCTCGTGGCAGACCTGTTGCAGGTGCGACGGGGCAGCGTCACCATCGACGGCCGCCCGAACCACACCCGTGCGTCGCGCGAACAGCTCTGCTACATCGCGAGCAACGACACCCTGCCGCAGTTCCTGACCGGCCGCGAGTACATCGAGCTGATGCATCGTCTCTATCGGACGACTCCCGACGCCGCCGCCGTCGACGACCTGCTCGACCGCTATCAGATGGGTGCGCGGCAGTTCGACCTCATCGAGGACTACTCGCACGGAATGCGCAAGAAGATCCAGCTCGTCTCGGCGCTCTCGCTGGGCAGACCGCTCACGATCATCGACGAGACGCTCAACGGCGTCGACGTCGACGCGCTGTTCGAGTTCGAGATCGATGCCGCCCGCATCGCGGACGACCGGGGACTGCTGCTGTGCAGCCACGACTTCCGCCTCCTCGAGAACGTCTGCGACCGGGTGATCGTGCTGTGCCGGGGCGAGATCGTGTTCGACCTCCCCACCGCACGCGTACTCGACGACGTCGGATCGGTCGACGCGCTGGTCAGGCGGGCGATCGCGATCGCCCGCACGCAGGAATCGCCATGAGGCCGTCGCTGCAGCTGGCCGGCTTCCTCTGGACGTTCCTCGTCCGACGCATCCTCCGCCGCAGCATGCTCCGCATCACGGCCGTCCGCTGGGTTCTCGTCGCCGCAGTCGCGGCGGCGTTCCTGGGCTTCTGCGCGTTCGGGGTGCTCGCCCTGCGACAGCTGATCGTCGAGCCCGAGCAGCTCCCTCCCCTGCTGCGTGTCGTGGGCGTCTCGATACCGCTCTGGGTGCTCACGGCGTTCACCGTCGTGCGGGTGCTGTTCCTGAAGGCCGGCGATCTGATCGAGCTCACCTTCTCCTTCCCGCTGACCAATCGGGCGCGCGGCCTCGGCGTGCTGCTCTTCGAGACGCTGCTCGTCGCGATCGCGGTCACCTTCGCGCTCGGCGCCGTCGTCTCCGGCGCGCTGTCGATCGGCGGCGTCGGCATCCTCGACGACATCCTGACCTGCGTGATCCTGCCGGCGGTCGTCGCCTACCTGCTGACGAGCGTCGCCTACCTGGCGCTCGAGCGACTGCTCCTTCGCATCCGTCTCGCCCGGCTCCGCGCCTTCCTCGTGCCGGTGGTACTCGCGGCCGCCATGGCCGTCGTCTATCTCGGAGTGTCGGCGCAGTCCGAGCCGGTGCTCTTCGCGGCGGTGGGTCAGGGCGACGACTACTTCGCCCCCTCGCTCGTGTTCGCCGACATCGCCGCGGCGCACGGACTGATCGCCGCGCTCTCGGTGTGGGCCCCCTGCGTCGCGCTGCTCATGCTCGCGGTCATCGCGATGGCGCCTCGGCAGTTCGAGCCGACGCGGCGCTTCGCCGTCGTCCCCCGTCTGTTCGGGTCGACGGAGTTCGGCGTCTACTTCTCGGCCCACATCCGGGCGATCGAGACCATCACCGTGATCGGCCTGGCGCTGGCGGGCTCGTACGCCCTCTTCCTCGCGAACGTCCGACTCCCGCCCCTCCTGCTCATCGCCGTCTCGGTGCAGTCCGTCTACTCCTTCGTCTCGACGGAGTCGCTGCGTGCCACCGGGCCACGGCGGCACGGCCCGTCGATGCGCTATCTCCTGATCCTCGGCCCGCAGCTGGCGACGCTCGCGCTGATCGCGGTCCCGATCAGCGCTCTCTCGGCCCTCACCGGAGCGCCCGCCGACGCCATCCTCACCGTCATCGGCTTCGCGGCGTCCAACATCGTCGTCCTGACCCTCGCCGGGATCGCCTTCCCTCCCGAGAAGGGCAACCCGTTCTCCGTGATCGCCGGCGTCGCCATCGCGGGGCTGGTGGTGGGGACGATCATGCTCGGCACGAACCTCCTCGGGCTCCCGGCTCCGTTCACCGTCGGGGTGATGGTCTTCCTCACCCTCCTCTCCGCCGCACTCTCCATCGCAGGGATGGACAGAACAGAAAGGACCGCTCGTCATGAAGTGGTTGTTGAGGACCGCCGTGAGCGCGGTCGGAGCGCTCGTCGTCACCGCGGGGGCGGCGATCGCCACCGCGATCTGGTTGATGTTCGCGGAAGGATCGACGGAGGGCCGACGGCTCGGCTTCTTCGGGGCGGTCTTCGTCGAGGTGCATCCGAGCGCTGACGGGCCCACCCAGTTGGGAGCAGGGCTGAACGACCCGCTGCCGATCATCCTCAGCATCGTCGTGGTGACGGTGTTCATCCTCGCCGTGTTCGCCGTGCACGATGCGCTCGTCGAGCGGCGCAGATACCTTCTCGCCGGGGGTCGGTGAGATGTGGTCGGCCCGTGCCGAGCGAGTCGGCGCGGGCCTCGTCTGCCGCTGGCTTCTCCTCGCGGCATGGCCTCTTCACCTCGCCTTCGGCGCGCTGGTCGCGGCGACCGCCGCCCTCGCCGCCGTCACCGAGCAGACGGGGATAGCGGATGCAGTGGCCGCACTCGCTGTGCAGTACATCCTCGGACTCTGCTGCTCCTTCGGCCTGCACGAGCTCGGGCACCTGGTCGTGCTCTCGCGCGCGGAAGGGGTCACGGCGATCACCCTCGAGCGCACACTCTGGCGGCTGTCGGTCAGCGCGCACGGCCGGATCAGCGGGCGCGATGCGGTTCTCGCGGCTCTCGCCGGGCCCGGCACCTGCGTCGCCGTGGGCGCAGCGCTCCTGCTGCTGGCCCCGCAGTCGCACCTGCACCTCTGGTACCTGGCGCACGCCGTCTTCCTCGTCCCGGTCTTCGGTGATGGGAGAGCCGTGCTCTCCGTCATCCTCTCTCGGCGTGCGGCACGCGGGGTCGCACAGCGAAAGAGGGGCTGACGGAGTCGAGATATATCGTGTTATTCTGACCAAACACGATATATCGTGATCACTCAACACAGGAGAAGCAGACATGACCGAGAAGTGGCTCGTCGCCCCCGGCGAAGAACGCGTGATCGACATCGAGAACGTCACCCGGCTGAAGATCGGCCTGGTCGGCGGTCAGGTCGATGTCATCGCGCACGACGAACCCGGCATCCGCATCGAGGTGCACGGTGTCACCACCAAGGACCTGCGCATCGAGGCGAACGATGGCGAGGTCGAGATCGACCACCCGCAGCTCGGCTGGGACAATTTCCTCGAGGTGTTCCGCAACTTCGGCTCCGGAGGGCCCAAGGCTGAGGTCAGCGTCGCGGTCCCCCGCTCGATCGCCCTGAACCTGGGCGTCGTGAGCGCCGGCGCACTGGTGTCGGGCATCCGCAACGACGCACGGTTGAACACCGTCTCCGGCGACCTCATCGTCGACACCCTGATCGGCGACCTCACGGTCAACTCGGTGTCCGGCGACGTGCAGGTGCGCGGGCTGACCGGATCGATCAGCGCGAACAGCGTCTCGGGCGACGTCGCCGTCACCGGCACCGTCCGTCGCGCGACCGTCGACATCGTGTCCGGCTCGACGCTGGTCGACGCCGCGGGAGACGTCAACACCATCACCGTGAACTCGGTGTCCGGCGGCACCACGGTGCGCCTCGACGAGTCGCTCGCTGCGAACTACGTCATCCGCTCGCTGAGCGGGCGTCTCCTCATCGACGGCGTGGAGCGCAACACGTCGGGCCCCAGCAACTACACGGGATCGACCGGCGAGCTCGCCGGGCGCTTCGTCGACCTGCGCGCCAACTCGGTCTCCGGCGGTGTGACGGTGCTCCGCCGCTCGCCGGCATCCATCACCGACGATGCGGAGTGGGAAGCATGAGTCCTGCGGTCTTCTCGCACGGCGACCTGAGGCTCTACCTCCTCTCGCTGCTCGCCGAGGCGCCCCAGCACGGGTACGGGATCATCCAGGCCCTGACGGACCGCACCGGTGGCACGTACACGCCCAGCGCCGGCACGATCTACCCCCGGCTGGCGAAGCTCGAGGAGGAGGGTCTCGTGAGCAAGACCGTCGACGGTCGCACGACGATCTACGCGATCACGGACGCCGGACGCGCCGAGCTCGCCTCACGAGAAGGCGACCTCGCCGGCATCGAAGCGGGGCTCACCGATTCGGTGCGGCTGATCGCCAACGAGGTGCGCCAGAGCGTCAAGGAGGCCATGAAGAGCCTCCGTGCCGACCTCGCGACCGCGGCGAAGGACGATCGCGCCACATCACCGTCCCGCCCCCGCAGTGCGGGCGACGACGAGCGCTCCCTCACCCGCGAGGAGATGCACCGAGCGGATGCCGTCATCAACGCCTTCCGCGCCCGGGTGCGCACCGACCTGCGCACCCACATCGCGAAGGGCGGCACGTTGCCCGCATCCGTGGTGACGCAGCTCGAGGACGGACTGGACGCCGCCGCCCGCGGCATCACCGTCGCACTCGCCTCGCTGGGGCGCTGACGTACTGCGCGTTTCGTCTCGCTCCGCTCGCTCAACGACCGAGCCCCACCCCGCCCGTTGAGCGAGCGGCCGG
Source organism: Microbacterium sp. Root553 (assembly GCF_001426995.1). NCBI lineage: Bacteria > Bacillati > Actinomycetota > Actinomycetes > Micrococcales > Microbacteriaceae > Microbacterium > Microbacterium sp. Root553. The sequence goes on from NZ_LMFY01000001.1 coordinate 723,672, forward strand.
GACCCACCCCACCCGTTGAGCGAGGAGCCGGACCCCACCCCACCCGTTGAGCGAGGAGCCGGACCCCACCCCGCTCGTTGAGCGAGGAGCGCAGCGACGAGACGAAACGCGCCTCCTCCTCCGTCCACACCCATCCCGCCCGTTGAGCGAGCGGCCGGGACCCACCCCGCCCGTTGAGCGAGGAGCGCAGCGACGAGACGAAACGCGCCTCCTACTCCGTCCAGATCTCCGGCTGCGTGTCGGGCACGGGTTCCTCGAGCGGGACCACCAGCACGGACCGATGCTGACGATGCGCGAGTCGCGCCGCCACCGAACCCGTGAAGAATTCCCTGATCGATTCGCCGATGCCCCGCTTGCGCGTGCCGACGACGATCAGCTGCGCGTCGAGACGGTGCGCGAGCTGCTTGATGGCGAGGGCGGGATCCCCGACGAGCTGTCTCGCGGTCCAGGTGAGCCCCGATCCGTCGAGCACAGCGGCAGCCTGAGCCTGCACCGCCTCGAACTCGGCCGTCCCCGCGTCGAAGTTGACGTCGATGGGGGCCGAATGCACGTATCCGTCGGGATCCTCGTAGGTGACGAAGCGCGTGACGTCGACATGGGTCACGACGAGCGGCACGCGCAGCAGTCGGGCGTAGCGCGCGGCCTCCTCGATGACTCTGGGCGCCTGGCCCGGTTGCATCCCGACGATGACTGCTTTCTGCAGTGTCGCGTTCTGCGCCGCCTCATCGGCGTGCTCGGCGTTGCTCTCGGTCATGAGGATCGCTCCCTTCACCAGCCTGCAGACGAGCCAGGGCGGTCCGCCCGCGTGCTATTCTGAATGCTACTCTTACCGGCCTTCAGCCGGTGTCGTGAATGACTCGGGCTTTCGTTGCCCGCAGCTTAACTCGTGAGGGGGTCTCGCGCATGGGCCGTGGCCGTCAAAAGGCGAAACACACCAAGATCGCTCGCGAACTGAAGTCATTCAGTCCGTCGGTGAACTACTCGGCGCTCGAACGTGAGCTCGCGCACCCGAGTGACTCGGAAGACGCGTACGTCGACAAGTGGGCCGACGAGTACGCAGACGAAGACGAGGATGAACTAGAGAAGGCCTGATCGCCTCTCCGTTCGACTTCTCCCCCGCACGACCTGCGGGGGTTTCGTCGTACCCGGCGACCGGTTCCCCGTGTACGCGCCCCTCCGAGAGGATGTCCTGATGCCCCGCGTGGTCGCCCTGTACCGCCATCCCCTCAAGGGTTTCACCGCCGAGTCCGTCGAGGAGCTGCACGTGCAGTCCGACGGCAGGGTCGCCGGCGACCGAGTCCTCGCCTTCCGGTTCGCGGACGCAGCGACGCCGGAACGGCGCGACGACGGTCTGGACCATTGGCCGAAGGCGCGGGGTCTCTCACTGCAGGACTTCCCCTCGGTGGCCGCGCTCCGCACCCGATACGACGATGCCTCCGGTCGGGTGCGGATCGAACACGGCGGCGACCTGCTGGTCGAGGCCGGCCTCGACGCCGACGGTCGCACCGCGCTGGCCGAGGCCGTCACCGAGTTCGTCCTCGCCACCCCCGAGGGCCGCAAGCTCTCGCGCCCGGGTCGTCTGCCGCTGGTGCTCGTCGGCGACGGTGAGACGGCGCGTTTCCAGGACCGCGCTCGCGGCTTCATCTCGGTGCACGGACGAGCGAGCACGCTCGCGCTGGGCGGCGCACTCGGGATCGACGTCGACGATCGCCGCTTCCGATCGAACATCGTGATCGACGGCGTCGACGCCTGGGAGGAGCTCGACTGGTCGGGCGAGGTGCGCATCGGCGAGGTGACGCTGCAGACGGAGGGACCCATCGTGCGGTGTCTCGCGACACATGCGAACCCCGACACCGGCATCCGCGACGCCAAGGTGCTCACCACCCTCACCGGCGCCCTCGCTCAGGAGGAGCCGACACTGGGACGCCTGCTGCTTCCCGCGACGACAGAGGGCTCGGTCTCGTCCGGCACGATCAGGCTCGGCGACGAGGTGCGGCTGCCCACCGCGCAGGGAACTCCCGCGCCGGCGTGACCTGGCGGCACCGTCAGGGGCGCGTCACCACCGCCCGTACCGGCGCTCCCAGTCCTCCTCGATCGTCCGTCGCCGACCGGCGACCCATCCCGCGGGGATCACGACGATCAGCACACCGACCAGGACCCACAGGGGGATCACCCAGCTGTCGGTCGCGTCGTGCAGCAGACCGATCAGCAGGGGGAACACGGCCGCGACGGCGTACCCGATGCTCTGCACGAAACCGCTCAGCGCGACGGCGCTCTCGGGGGTGCGGGCACGGATGCTCAGCAGCACCAGCGCGACCGGGAACAGTGCCGGCGCGAGGCCGAACAGCACCACCCAGAGCGGGAGCCCGACGGTCGGGAAGAAGAGGAATCCGACGAGGCCGATCAGTCCCGAGGTGATCGCGAAGAAGAACACCGGTCGCGTCGCCTGGAAGCGCACGATGAGGACGGGGACGATCAGCGAGCACGGCAGCCCCATCAGGCCGAACAGCGACAGCAGCAGCCCTGCGTTCGAGGGCGAGACCCCACCCACGTCGATCATGATGGTGGGCAGCCACGAGAACGAGACGTAGGCCACGGTCGACGACGCCCCGAAGACCAGCGCGATCGACCATGCCAGGGGCAGGCGCCACAGTCGACCGAACACCCGGGGGTTGGCGGGTGACGTGCCGATCGGGCCGGTCGCCAGCGAGGCGGCATCGGTGTCGGCATCCGCATCGGCATCCGCATCCGCATCCGCATCCGCATCCGTCGATGTCGAACCAGCCGCCGGCACGCGCGCTGCGGGGCCGGCCGTGCGGTGAGCGAGCAGCATCGTCACCCACGGCACCAGGGCGATCGCGGCGAACACGCCCCACAGCCCCAGAGACACGCGCCAGCCCGCCGTGTCGGCGATCGGCACGGCGACCAGGGGCGGGACGAACGTCGACACGGCCATCGTGGTCGAGTACACGGTCATCATCAGCCCGAGGCGATCGGGGAAGTACTTCTTGACCAGCGGCGGCAGCAGCACGTTCCCCGAGCCGACGCCCGCGAACACCACGGCGGTGGCGGCGAGGAGCGACGTCGAGTCGACGGCGAGGCTGCGCAGCAGCAGACCGGCCGCGATCAGTGCGATCGCGACGACCGCGACGCGTTCGAGACCGAAACGCCGCTCGAAAAGCGGGGTGAGCAGGCCGAACACGGCGAAGCACACCGGCGGAGCGGCCCCGATGAGGCCGACGACGACCGAGGAGACAGGGAAGTCCTCGGCCACATGGTCGATCACCGGCGACAGCGAGGCGACGGCCGATCGCAGCGAGAACGCGACCAGGACGATGCCGATCAGGGCGAGCGCGCGTCCACGCCACAGCGGCTGCGCACCCGAGGTCACGAGGTCTGCGACCCCTCCACCCACGCGAGGTACTCGTCGGAGACGGTGCCGGTCACATACCGGCCGTCGAAGCAGCTCATGTCGAGATCGTCGAGCACCGACCCCTCGGTGATCGCGGCCTTGAGGTCCTCGACCTCCTGGTAGACCAGGTGGTCGCAGCCCAGTTCGGCGGCGATCTCGGGGATGGTGCGGCCGTGCGCGATGAGCTCGTGACGCGAGGGCATGTTGATGCCGTAGACGTGCGGATACCGCACGGGGGGCGCCGCCGAGGCGAACGTCACCGACGTGGCGCCGGCATCCCTGGCCATCTGGATGATCTCCCTCGAGGTCGTGCCGCGCACGATCGAGTCGTCGATCAGCAGCACGTTCTTGCCCTGGAACTCCGTCGACATGGCGTTGAGCTTCTGCCGCACGCTCTTCTTGCGCACCGCCTGCCCCGGCATGATGAAGGTGCGACCCACGTAACGGTTCTTGTAGAAGCCCTCGCGGTATTCGATGCCCAGCTTGCGAGCGACCTCCATGGCCGCGGGACGCGAGGAATCGGGGATCGGCATGACCACGTCGATCTTGTCCATGGGGACGTGCTTCGCGATGGTGTCGGCGAGCTTGTCGCCCATGCGCAGCCGCGACTCGTAGACCGAGACGCCGTTCATGACCGAGTCGGGACGCGCGAGGTACACGTACTCGAACGCGCACGGCGCGAGAGTGGCATCCTTCGCGCACTGGCGGCTGTGCAGCTCGCCCTCGTTCGTGATGAAGATCGCCTCGCCGGGCTCGATCTCGCGCACGACCTCGTAGTCCGCGTTCTCGAGCACGAGCGACTCGCTGGCCACGACCCACTCGTCGCGCCCCTCCGCTCCGACGACCGTCGAAGGACGACGTCCGAGGATCAGCGGACGGATGCCGAAGGGATCGCGGAACGCCAGCAGACCGTACCCGGCGATCACCGCGATCACCGCGTAGGCGCCCTCGATGCGCTCGTGCGTGCGCTCGACCGCCTCGAAGATCCGCTCGGAGTCGAGGTCGACCGTCGACGTGGTGTTCTGCAGCTCGCCGGCGAGCACGTTGAGCAGCAGCTCGGTGTCGCTGGAGGAGTTGAGGTGGCGGCGGTCGCGCTGGGCCATGTCGGCGGTGAGCTCACGGGTGTTGGTGAGGTTGCCGTTGTGGATGAGGATGATGCCGTACGGCGCGTTCACGTAGAACGGCTGCATCTCCTCCTCGTTCGACGCGGTGCCCTTGGTCGCGTAGCGCACGTGTCCGAGTCCGACGTTGCCCAGCAGCGCGCGCATGTCGCGGGTGCGGAACGCCTCGCGGACCATGCCCTGCGCCTTGGCGTTGTGCATGACGCCGTTCGCCTCAGCGGTGGCGATGCCCGTCGCATCCTGGCCGCGGTGCTGCAGCAGCAGGAGTGCGTCGTAGATGTCCTGATTGACCGGGGCAGAGCCCACCATTCCGACGATGCCGCACATGGACTCTTACTTCGCTCCGTCCGCGTAGGCGCCGATCAGGCGCACCGCTCCGCCGTCGACGCCCTTGGCGCCCTGTTCGAACTCGCCGGACGGGCGGGCTCCGAAGCCCACCGTGCCGACCTGCCATGCGGGCATGCCCTCGGCCGCGAGGGCGGCGATCGCCGCATCCTTCGCATCCGCCGAGATGATCGCGAGGAAGCCGATGCCGAGATTCCAGGTTCCCTCGGCCGACTCCAGCGTCGATCCCGCGATGTCGCTGAGCACCCGGAAGATCGGGCTCGGCGACCACGTGCTGCGATCGACCTCAGCCCAGCTCCCCTGCGGGAGTACGCGTGCGAGGTTGGCAGCGATGCCGCCTCCGGTGACGTGGCTGAGCGCATGCACGCCACCAGTTCCTGAGCCTGTCGAAGGGCCGAGCTTCTCGATGAGACGCAGCAGGGGAAGCGTGTAGAGACGGGTCGGCTCGAGCAGGGCCTCGCCCCACGTCATCCCGAAGTCGGCGGCGTTGTCGCCGTAGCCGATGCCCGCGTTCGTCACGATGTGACGCACGAGCGAGTAGCCGTTGGAGTGCAGACCGCTCGACGCGACCCCGAGGACCACGTCTCCGTCCTGCACGCGATCGGCGCCGAGGATCCCGTCCGCCTCGACGACGCCCGTCGCCGCACCCGCGACGTCGTAGTCGCGCGGCCCGAGGAGCCCGGGGTGCTCGGCGGTCTCTCCGCCGACGAGCGCGGTGCCCGTCGCGGCGCACGCCTCGGCGATACCGCGCACGATGTCGGCGATGCGCTGCGGGAAGACCTTGCCGCAGGCGATGTAATCGGTCATGAAGAGCGGCTTCGCTCCCACCACGACGATGTCGTCGACGACCATGCCGACCAGGTCCTGCCCGATCGTGTCGTGCTTGTCGATGGCCTGCGCGATGGCGACCTTGGTACCGACGCCGTCGGTACTGGTGGCGAGCAGCGGTCGGCGGAAGTCGCGCAGCGCGCTGGCGTCGAACAGGCCGGCGAATCCGCCCACACCGCCCAGCACTTCAGGACCGTGCGTCGCGCGCACGGACGACTTCATCAGCTCGACGGCGAGATCACCTGCAGCGGTGTCGACGCCGGCTTCGGAATAGGGATTGGTGGGGGAGGCAGCCACCCCTCCAGCCTAGCGCCCGGCAGGCGACGGGTCTCACCAGGAGCCATCGTCCGGATGTGATCCTGCGCCTCTCCATCATTCCCCGTCACTCGACCGCGGATGTTGGACGCTTCCGCCGTCGACACTGCCGTGATGACGTGAGCGTCTCCTACGATGGGGCCATGGCCGACAAGCCGCAGTGGTTGATCCGCGAGGACGCGAGCGTTCCCGTCCTCGTCGCGCTCGCGCTGCGGCAGTCGCTCGGCATCCGGGTTCCCGAAGACCTCCCGAGCCTGCGCGACCTGCCGGTGCGCGCGCCGGATGCCGCCGAGGTCACACCGAGCCTCGAGAAGCAATGGCGCGAGTACTGGGACATGACGGTCGAGCCCAGGGCGCATCCCTCGGGGGTGCCTCTCGAGCTCGTCGAAGGGTTCGACACGCTCGTCGCCCTCCCCGCGACCGGCGCCGAGGAGCTGACCGCGGCGATCGCACCGCAGGCCGATTCCGCCCTGCACTTCGCACGCGTGGCGCACGACAGGTACGTCGCCTCGATCCGCAGCTCGATGGGGAGCCGCTCGACGGGCGGCACCATCGGCGGCGACGCGTACCGCGCCTACGCGAGCGCCATCGCCGAGTTCGAGCGCGACGTCGGTCGGCGGGCGCACTCGTTCGAGCTCAACGTTCAGGTGCTGCCGTTCTCGCAGCGGGGCATCTGGTGGGTCGGCGCCCTGACGGTCGCGGTGACCGACGGCCTGCGACGCGACGTGGTGTCGTTCGACGCGGCGATCCGACCGATCATCGCGGAGCTGGCCTGATCCGCGAGGCGGGTGTCAGTCGCTCTCGATGATCGTCTCGTGCTCGACGTGCACGACCCGGTCGTGCCGACGCGCCGTGCGCTCGAGGATGAGGGCCACGACGCTGCCGAGCGCGAAGCCGATCGGCACCGTCCACAGCAGCAGGAAGCCGAAGACCTGGCCCGGAGGGTAGACGACGTTGACAGCGTCGGACGGCTCGTAGCTGCCCACCATCGTGAGGATGCCGGCGGCGATGATGCCGAGCACGACGCCGATGCCCATGAACACGCCGAAGCGCGGCACACGGCGGACGGTCGCCTCGACCGTCTGGGGGGAATCGGGGGAGGACATGAGTCCATTGTCCCACCGTTGGCGACCTCGCGCGGCCGCCTGCGGAGAGGGATTCTGCTCGGGCAACGGGGTGTCCGGCTCAGGCCAGAGGTTCTGCGCGGGCAACGCGGTGCCGCTCAGGCATCGAGCGCGGCTCAGGCCACGAGTTCTGCGGAGGCAGCGCGCTGCCGCTCTCATCGCCCGACGCGAACGAGCACGACTCCGGCGGACGTCAGGGGCGCAGCGGGAGCACGTCAGCGAGGTCGGCCCGTGTGCCCGAGGCACTGACGCGGCCCGAGGACGCCGCATCCGCCCAGTGCTCCGCACCCGTCGCGACGGCGATCCAGGTCGCGGCATCCATCTCGACGACGTTCGGGGGCGTTCCCCGTGTGTGCCGGGGCCCCTGGATCACCTGCACCGCGCCGAACGGCGGCACCCGTACCTCGACGCTGTTGCCCGGAGCCTTCTCATCGAGCAGCTGCAGCAGGTAGCGCACCGCCGTGGCCAGAGCCGTGCGCGCCGGCTTCTCGCCCGCAGCATCCGCTCCTCGCACCGCGTCGAGGGCCGCGCGGCCGTCGATGATGTCGATCTTCCTCGGAGGCATGTGCCCAGGCTACGCCGCGCGCACCGCCGCACCCGGCGCCCACGGGAATATGCTCGAGGCGATGAGCCAGACCTCCGATGCCCTGCCCGGCGCACGCGCCGAGCTGCTGGCCGCCGCCCGGAGTGCGGATGCCTGGGCTCGCCCCTTCCCGCCGATCGTCGGCCCCGCCCACGCGGCGTCCGTACTGGTGCTGTTCGGCCGACTCGACAGCATCCCGGCGCGGACCGATGAGCTGACGGTCGCCGCCGACCTCGATGTGCTGCTGCAACGCCGGGCCGCGACCCTGTCGTCGCATCCGGGGCAGGTGTCGTTCCCGGGTGGTCGGCGCGAGGAGCAGGATGCGGATGCCGTGGCCACGGCCCTCCGCGAGGCCGAGGAGGAGACGGGTCTGGATCCCTCGGGTGTCGACGTGCTCGCGACGCTGGCCGAGCTTCCGCTGGCGGCGAGCAATCATGTGGTGACACCGGTGCTGGGGTGGTGGCGCTCACCGTCACGCGTCGCGGCGGTGGATCATGCCGAGACGGTCGACGTGTTCCGGGTGCCGGTGGCGCAGCTGCTCGACCCCGCGACCCGGTTCACCTCGACGCTGCACCGGCTGGGGCGCACCTGGAAGGGCCCCGCCTTCGACGTCGACGGGACGATCGTGTGGGGGTTCACCGCGATGGTGCTCGACGCGCTGTTCGACGCGACCGGGTGGACGCGGGAGTGGGATCGGTCGCTCGAGCGCCCGATCGACCTCTGAGTCCTCGCCTCGCCTCTTTCACGTTCACGATTCAGCACCGATGCGCTCGCCGGCCGCGAATGTGTCCGGTCCAGGCCCCGTGCACGGTTCTGTGCTGAGTCCTGCACGCGCTCGCATCCCGCCGAAACCCGCGCGCGGGCCTCGGTAGTCTGGAGGCGTGAAGATTCTCGTCCTCGGTTCCGGTGCCCGTGAGCACGCGATCATCCTCGCTCTGCGAGCAGAGAAGGCGGAGCACGAGGTCTTCGTCGCCCCCGGCAACGCGGGCATGGCGCACGACGCGATCCCCGTCACGCTCGACGTGCTCGACGGCGCCGCGGTGACCACCTTCGCCAACGAGCAGGGCATCGACCTCGTCGTCATCGGCCCCGAGGCCCCGCTGGTCGCCGGCGTCGCCGACGTGCTTCGCGCGCACGGGATCCCGGTGTTCGGCCCCGGGAAGGCGGCGGCTCAGCTCGAGGGGTCGAAGTCGTTCGCGAAGCGGATCATGGATGCCGCGGGCGTGCCCACCGGTCGCGCGGTCCGCGCCACCACCAGCGCAGAGGTCGAGGCCGCGTTCGACGACCTCGGCGCCCCCTACGTGGTGAAGGCCGACGGTCTCGCGGCGGGCAAGGGCGTCATCGTCACATCCGATCGGGGCGACGCGCTCGCCCACGCCGAGAACTACCTGCCGTCCGGCCCCGTGCTGATCGAGGAGTTCCTCTCCGGCCCCGAGGTGTCGCTCTTCTTCCTCAGCGACGGCGACACCGTGCGCGCGCTCAGCCCCGCGCAGGACTTCAAGCGGGCGCTCGACGGCGACGAAGGCCCCAACACCGGCGGGATGGGCGCGTACTCGCCTCTCCCCTGGCTCGCCGACGACTTCGGCAGCGAGCAGGCATTCGTCGAGGAGGTCACCCGCGACGTCGCGCTGCCGGTGATCCGTCAGCTCGACAGCGAGGGCACCCCGTTCATCGGCCTGCTCTACGCGGGGCTCATCCTCACGCCGGCCGGCGTGCGCGTGATCGAGTTCAACGCACGGTTCGGCGACCCCGAGACACAGATCGTGCTGCCGCGGCTGACGACCCCACTGTCGGAACTGCTGTTCGCCGCGGCATCCGGCACTCTCGAAGACCAGCCCGAGCCGGTCTTCAGCGACGACGTCGCCATCACCGTCGTGCTCGCGAGCGAGGGCTACCCCGACGCACCGCAGACCGGCCGCCCGATCGAGGGCCTGGCCGACGCCGCGGCCGTCGAGGGGGTGCGTCTCGTGCACGCCGCGACCGCGAGCCCGGACGCCCCCGGCGGATCCCTCATCGCGACCGGTGGCCGCGTGCTGAACGTCGTCGCCGTGGCGGCGGACTTCCCCACCGCCCGCGAGCGCGCGTACGAGGCCATCGGCCGGATCACGCTCGAGGGGTCGCACTTCCGTACCGACATCGCCGCCCGCGTCGCGGAGTAGACCGGGCCCGGGGCCGCTGTCCGGGAGCAGAAGAAGGCCCTCGTCCGGGAACCGGGCGAGGGCCTTCGTCACAGGTGAGGACTCAGAGCACCTTCGAGAGGAAGTCCTTCAGCCGCTCGTTCTTCGGAGCGCCGAACAGCTCGGCGGGCGTCGCCTCTTCGACGACGACTCCGTCGTCCATGAACACGGTGCGGCCGGAGACCTCGCGCGCGAAGCCCATCTCGTGGGTCACCAGCACCATCGTCATCCCGCCGGAGGCGAGGTCGCGGATGACCTGCAGCACCTCGCCGACCATCTCGGGGTCGAGCGCGCTGGTCGCCTCGTCGAAGAGCATGATCTCGGGGTCCATCGCGAGCGCACGGGCGATCGCCACGCGCTGCTTCTGACCGCCGGAGAGGGATGCCGGCTTCGCATCCGCCTTCTCGGTCAGGCCGACCCTCTCGAGCAGCGCCATCCCCCGCTCGCGGGCCTTCGCCTTCGAGAACTTGCCCAGCTCGATCGGGGCGAGGGTGATGTTCTCGAGCACCGTCATGTGCGGGAAGAGGTTGAAGTGCTGGAACACCATGCCGATGCGCTGGCGCACCTCGTCGAGCTTGACGCTCTTGTCGGTGAGGTCGACACCGTCGATGACGACCTTGCCCGACGTCGGCTCCTCGAGCTTGTTGAGGCAGCGCAGCAGCGTCGACTTGCCCGAACCCGACGGCCCGATGACGGCGACGACCTCGCCGTCCTCCACCGTGAGGTCGATGCCCTTGAGCACCTCGTTCTGACCGAAGGACTTGTGCAGGTTCTGCACGGCGATCTTGCTCATGCGTTGAACTTCCTCTCGAGGCGGTTCGCGAGCAGCGTCAGCAGCGTGATCACGACGAAGTAGATGATGGCGACGATGGTCAGCACCTGCGCCGACAGGTACGTCGAGGCGATGATCTGACGCGACTGGAAGGTCAGCTCGGCGAGCCCGATGACGCTGATCAACGACGTGTCCTTGAGCGTGATGATGCCCTGGTTCACGAACGACGGGATCATGATGCGGAAGGCCTGCGGGAGCACGACCTTCTGCATGGTCTTCCAGTGGCCGAGACCGAGCGAGCGCGATGCCTCGTTCTGACCGGGATCGACGGCCTGGATGCCACCGCGGATGATCTCGGTCATGTAGGCGCCGGTGTTCAGGGACAGCGTGATCGCACCCGCGACGAACGGGTCGAACGTGAGCCCGGGGAACAGCTGCGGGATCGCGAAGAACACGAAGAAGGCCTGCACGAGGATCGGTGTTCCTCGGAACACGAACACGTAGGCGGTGGCGAGCCAGCGGAACGGCAGGAACTTCGAGATGCGACCGAAGCCGAAGACGATGCCGAGGATGAACGCGGCGACGAGGGCCACGAGCGTCGCGAGGATCGTGAGCCCGAGACCGCTCATCAGCGCGGGCCAGTACTTGACCGCGACCGAGATGATGTCGGTCGGCTGCGTGGTCGTCTCGCCGGCGCTCAGGTACGTGTCGACGATCTCGTCGTACTCGCCAGACTCCTGGAGGTTCGCGAGGCCGGCGTTGAACTTCTCGATCAGCTCGGGGTTCATGCCCTTGTTGACGGCGAAGCCGTATTCCCCGCCGAGTTCGGGTTCGCCGATCAGACGGAAGCCCGAGCCCTGCTGGATGCCGTACGCGAGCACGGGGAAGTCCTCGAAGTAGCCGACCGCCTGGCCGGCCTTGACGGCATCGACCATGTCGGTCGTGTCGGAGTACGGGGTGATCCGGTAGCCGAACTCATCCTGGTTGTCCTCGGCGAAGGTCTGCCCCTGGGTGCCGGTCTTGACCGCCACGGCCTTGCCGTCGAGGTCGTCGAGCGACTGGATGTCGCTGGCTTCGAGCACGCCGAGCTGGACGCCGCTGGTGAAGTAGGGGTCACTGAAATCGAACGTCTGCTGGCGGTCTTCGGTGATCGACATGCCCGCCATGACGCCGTCGACCTGATTCGACTGCAGGGCCTGCAGAGCGGCGTCGAATCCGAGCTGGCGGATCTCGACCTCGAAGCCCTGATCCTCGGCGATCGCTCGGAGCAGATCCATGTCGATGCCGACGAGGTCGCCGTTCTCGTCGGTGAACTCGAACGGCGCGAACGTCGTGTCAGTGCCGATGACGTAGGTCTCACCGGTGGTGTCGGCGGATGCCGCGGTCGCACCGCCGAGCAGCGCACCGGCGGCGATGAACGCCGTGAGCGCCATCGCTCCGACGGTTCGTCCGAGCGTGCGCAGACGCGCGGACGCAGGAGAGGGATGTGGGATCACGACGGATGCTCCTCGGATCGGGTGGGCGGCAGGACACTGCCACCGGGATGGTCGTCGACGATCAACCCTAACCGGGGACGGCGTGTCGCCGCGTCCGCGAGCGCTCGGGACGGCCTCCGGCTAGAGCGAGATCCAGTACCGGCGAACCGGGGTGTCGCCGTGCTCGGGCACGACGCGGACGTCCTGCAGCATCCCGCCCGCACTCTCGATCGTGCGGAAGGATCCGATGTTGTCGTCATCGCAGGTCACCATGACCCGTTCGAGTCCGATCTCGCGCGCCCGATCGAGGCCGAGGCGCAGCGCAGCCGAGGCGTAGCCCTGACGTCGCCGGGACTCCCGCACGGAATAGCCGATGTGACCGCCCACCTCCCGCAGGTGGTCGTTGAGCTCGTGACGGAACGACAGGAAACCGACGACCTCGCCGTCATCGACGACCCAGTACAGGTCGTTGTGCACGATGTCGTCGGGCAACGGCGCCGAGGTGTCGGCCCAGAGAGTCGACTTCTCGATCAGGGCGTCCAGCGTCGCCCGGTCAGGGGTGACCGGTGCCCGCAGACCCGATCCGTCGACATGACCGTCACCGAATTCGGAGACAGCGGCAGCCCAGGAGTCGAACAGGGATGCGGAGGGTCTCAGGAGCTCGATCGTCATGCCCGATGACATCACAGCGGGCATGATCGTCGCAAACCGGTCAGCCTCGGCTCGCCGTCAGGGCTGGGTCAGGCCGCAGGCTCAGGGGCCTCCACGGGAGCGGATGCCGCCGCATCCGCCTTGTCGTAGCGTCCGAGGAACAGCGACGCGACGAGGGCGACGACCATCACGCAGGCGGGCAGCAGGATCGCCTGCGACATGCCGGCCGCGAAGCCCTCGGCGACCTGAGGAGGCAACGACCCGCCACCGCTGATGCCCGACGGGGCGTCGGAGAGCCCCGGAAGGTTCGCCTCGAGACGCGACTGCATGAACGCGGCGATGGATGCCGAGCCGATCACCGATCCGATCGTGCGAGTGGTGTTGTAGATGCCGGCACCCGCACCGGCCTGATGCCGAGGAAGCCTGCGCGTCGCGGTCGTCGCGAGCGGTCCCCACATGCCCGCGTTGCCGAGGCCCATCAGCGCCGAGGGCAGCAGGAACATCCAGATCGGAGTGTCCATGTCGATCAGTGCCGAGTACCAGACCAGGGCGACGCCCACGCAGAGCAGACCCGGGATGAGGATGACGCGCGGATCGACGCGATCGAGCATCTTGCCGGCGAACGGCGCGAGCACTCCCGACAGCACCGCCATCGGGATCAGCAGCAGTGCAGCTTCGGTCGGCGTGAGATCTCGTGCCGTCTGCAGGAAGAACATCATCGGGAGCGACATGCTCGTGACCGTGAAGCCGACTGCGGCGATCGCGACGTTGGCGCCCGAGAAGTTGCGGTCGCGGAAGAGGTCGAGCGGAACGAGCGCCTCGCTGCGGGTGCGCGCCTGCTGCACGATGAACACCGCGAGCACGACGAGACCGGCGATGATGAGGCCCCACACCGAGATCGGCCCCCAGATGACGCCCCAGCCGAACTTCTCGCCCTCCTGGAGCCCGAAGACGATCAGGAACAGCGCGACGGCGCTGAGGATCACGCCGAGGACGTCGAAGCGGTGCGGGGTGGTCTGCAGCCTCGGCACGAGGCGCCACGCGAGCACGAACGCGACGACGCCGACGGGGATGTTGACGAAGAAGATCCACTCCCAGCCGAATCCGTCGACGAGCAGACCGCCGAGGAGCGGCCCGACGAGCGTCGCGACACCGGCCGTCGCACCCCACAGGCCCATGGCCGCGCCGCGGCGCTCGGGCGGGAATGTGCGCGTGATCACGGCCATGGTCTGCGGCGTCATGAATGCGGCGCCGAGACCCTGAACCGCGCGAGCCGCGATCAGCATCTCGAGCGAGTCCGACAGTCCGCACCAGAGCGAGGCGAGGGTGAAGACGGCGAGGCCGATGAGGTAGATGTTCTTGGGCCCGAAGCGGTCGCCGAGACGTCCGGTGATCAGCAGCGGCACCGCGTAGGCGAGCAGGTAGGCGCTGGTGACCCACACCACGTTGTCGAGGTTGTTGGTCGTCGGATCGAGCGCGGCCTTGATCGCGGGGTTCGCGACCGAGACGATCGTCGTGTCGACGAGGATCATGAAGAAGCCGATGACGAGGGCCCAGAGGGCGGGCCAAGGGCTCGCGGGGCGCTGTCCGGCGGCGAAGGTTCCCGTGTCGGGTCCTGTCGCCTGGCGGGATTCGGTCATTGCTGTGCAGCCTTTCGCTGAGCGAGGTAGCGGTCTGTGTCCTCGAAAGCCGTGGGGCCCCAGGCGAACTCCTCGGATTCGAGGCGTTCGAGGAGAGAGTCGAGCCAGCGCAGCTCGGCGCCGAGCAGCACCTCCTGGCGGTCGAACTCGACGAGCACCTGTTCGGGCACGGCCTTGGCGCGTGCGTCGACCAGTCCGTCGCGATGCACCACGTGCCCCTCGTCGAGAGCGTCGCGTCGGGAGCGAAGACACTCGATGACGTCTGCCCGCTCGAGGTTGTGCGCCTCGGCGAGCGCGATGCGGAACTCGGCGGGCCGGTCGATGACGGAGAGCTCCCGCCGCAGCCAGTCGACCAGGGCGTCCGTACCCGCATCCGTGAGCGTGTAGGTGGTGCGCTCGGGGCGATTGCCGTCGCGGTCGATGCCGACCTCGTCGATCAGCCCCTCCCGCTGCAGTCGACCGACCGTGTGATAGAGCGTGCCGTTGGTGATGCTCAGCAGGCGCTCGTCACGACGGGAGCGCATCAGACGCACCATCTCATAGGGGTGCATGTCGCCCTCGCGCAGCAGCGCGAGCACCATGACACCCATCGGGGTGAGTGTGTCGACGGGGCTCTTCACGGCGATCCTCCATCCCGATTAGTCCATGTGGACTATACGCCCGTGCGCGCCTCTCCCACAAGGCGGCTCATCGCAGCGCCGCCGCGAGCTGTGCGGAGGTGAGCTCACGGTCGGCGAAGACGAGTCTCATGACCGTGGGATCGGGATTTCCCACGTCCGGCGCTCGGTGGACGAGCTCGAGGCCGAGTTTGACGGCCACATTCGCGGATGCGCGATTGTGCTCGACGAGATACGCGATCACGGGCCTCTGCGGATCCCGCGCGCGCGCCTGCTCGACCCCGGCCCTCGCGAGCTCGGTCGCATACCCCTTGCCGTGGTGATCTCCGGCGATGCGGTAGCCGATGTTCCACACTTCTCCCCCGAGCACGGTGCAACCGCCGTTGCCGACGACCTCGCCGGTGTCGCGCAGACGGGCGACCCACGATCCGAGACCGGCCTCCTGCCAACTGCGCTCCCAGCGTTCCATCATCGCGACGCTCTGCGCGGGATCGGTGTGACGCAGGCTCGGGTAGTGCGTCCACACCCGCGGATCGCTCTGGATCGCGAACACCTCGGGCAGGTCGGAGGGGTGCGGGCGCGACAGCCGCAACCGCTCGGTGAGGATGTCGTCGGTCAAGGTCCCACGTTAGGCAGGACCGCCGACATCGGGACGCGGCATCCTCTCGCGCTCCGCGATAATGGGCGGGTGAGCACACCTTCGGAGAACAACGCGCAGACCATCCCCGGCTGGCGCCACATCTACTCGGGCAAGGTCCGCGACCTGTACGCCTCGGACGATGCCGCCGACACCCGCATCCTGGTGGTCGCGTCGGATCGCGTGAGCGCGTTCGACTTCGTGCTCTCCCCCGGCATCCCTGAGAAGGGCGCACTGCTCACCCGACTCAGCCGCTGGTGGTTCGACCAGCTGGCGGACGTGCCGAACCACCTCGCCGAAGGCGAGATCCCCTCGAGCGTCGCCGACCGTGCCATGCTCGCGCAGTCGCTCGAGATGCTGCCCGTCGAGTGCGTCGTACGCGGCTACCTCACGGGGTCGGGGTGGGCCGAGTACACCGAGAGCGGCACCGTGTGCGGCATCCCGCTGCCCGAAGGCCTGCAGAACGGCGACCGGCTTCCCGAACCCCTGTTCACCCCGGCCTACAAGGCGCCGATGGGCGAGCATGACGAGAACATCACCTTCGCGCAGACGGTCGAGCTCGTCGGCGCCGAGCGGGCGGCCGAACTGCGCGACGTGTCGCTGTCGCTCTACACCCGCGCCGCCGCGATCGCCGAGGAGCGCGGCCTCGTCCTCGCCGACACGAAGTTCGAGTTCGGCACGGATGCCATCGGATCCCTGCATCTGGCCGACGAGGTGCTCACGAGCGACTCCTCGCGATACTGGGATGCCGAGGCGTGGCGCACCGGCTCGACGCCGACCGATCGCATGGCGAGCTTCGACAAGCAGATCGTCCGCGACTGGCTCGCCGCCAACTGGGACAAAGAGGGAGAGCCGCCCGTGCTTCCCGACGACATCGTCGACCGCACGGCCGCCCGCTACCGCGAGCTCATCGAGCGACTGGGGGCCTGACCCTTCGTCTCGCTCCGCGGCCCCTGAGCGAGGAGCGCAGCGACGAGACGAAGGGCGCCCAGGGACCGGCAGCCTAAGCCGCGGTTCCTGAGCGAGGAGCGCAGCGACGAGACGAAGGGCGCCCTTCGTCTCGCTCCGCTCGCTCAGGGACCGGGGGTCTACTCGCTCAGGGAGCAGAGGCCGACTCGCGCAGGGACCGGGGTGCAGACCGCTCAGGGACCGGGAGCCCAAACGGCGGTTCCTGAGCGAGGAGCGCAGCGACGAGACGAAGGGCACCCAGGGAACACACAGGAATCGGTAGTGTTGCTCCAGCACTCCCCTCCCCCCGATCCTGAGGAGCCCGCATGCCCCTGTGGAAGATCCACGGCAACGGCCGCACCGTCGAAGCCGGCGCCGTCGTCACCCCCGCCGAACGTCTGAACTGGCCCGCCACCATCGCCATCGGCGCGCAGCACGTCGTCGCGATGTTCGGCGCGACATTCCTCGTGCCGACGCTGACCGGCTTCCCCGTCTCGACCACGCTGCTGTTCAGCGGTCTCGGCACCCTGCTCTTCCTCCTCATCACGAAGAACAGGCTTCCCAGCTACCTGGGTTCGTCGTTCGCGTTCATCGCCCCGATCACCGCCGCGACGGCGTCGGGCAACTTCGGCTCGGCACTCGCGGGCGTGGTGGCCGTCGGCATCCTGCTCACCATCGTGGGTCTCGTCGTGCAGTTCGCGGGACTGCGCTGGGTCGATGCGCTGATGCCGCCGGTCGTCGCCGGCGCGATCGTCGCCCTGATCGGCTTCAACCTCGCGCCCACCGCGTGGAGCAACTTCGCGCTCGACCCGGTCACGGCGACGATCACACTCGTCGCGATCATCGTGTTCGCCGTGCTCTTCCGCGGGTTCCTCGGCCGCATCTCGATCTTCCTCGGCGTTGCGGTCGGCTTCATCTGGGCGGCGGTCAACGGGTCGTTCGACGTCCCCAACGCACTGCGCGGAGGCAAGACCCCGAACGAGCTCATCGCGGATGCGCCCTGGATCGGCCTGCCCGAGTTCCAGTTCCCTGATTTCGTCGAGCCCGGCACCTGGTCGACGATCGCGATGTTCCTGCCCGTGGTGCTCGTGCTCGTCGCGGAGAACATCGGCCACGTGCGCGGCGTCGCGAGCATGACCGAAGCCCCGACCGTGAACACGCAGACCGGGCGTGCGCTCATCGCCGACGGCGTCGCCACCACGATCGCCGGCGGTTTCGGCGGCTCGGGCACCACGACCTACGGCGAGAACATCGGCGTCATGGCCGCGACGCGCGTCTACTCGACGGCCGTCTACTGGGTGGCCGGCCTCTTCGCCATCCTGCTGGCGTTCTCGCCCAAGGTCGGCGAGGTGTTCAACTCGATCCCCGCCGGCGTCCTGGGTGGCGCGACCACCGCGCTCTACGGCCTGATCGGCATCATCGGCATCAAGATCTGGGTCGACAGCCGCGTCGACTTCTCGCGGCCGGTCAACCAGTACACCGCCGCGGTCTCGCTCGTGATCGGCATCGCCGGCTTCTCGATGCAGCTCGGCGACTTCTCGTTCGGCGGGATCGTGCTGGGCACGGTCGCCGCCCTGCTGATCTACCACGTGGGCAACCTGATCGCCCGAGCGCGGCGCACGGGAGCCGACGACCCGCGTCCGCTCGAGGCCGTGGGTCCGCTGGGCGGAGACCCCGCCTGACCGACGGCGGAGCCCGCGCCTGACCGACGGGACCACGATCCCGGATGCCGCACGTCGCGGCATCCGGGATCTTCGCGTCTCAGCGGTCGGTCATGCGCATGTCACGCCCGCGCCGCACGAGTGCGGGCATCGGGGTTGCGCGGGGCCAGCCGCAGCGGCAGGGGCGCCTCCGGTTCCGGCAGACCGTAGAGGCGGTGCACCCAGCGACGGGAGTCCTCGAGCGGGAACGTGTCGCCGTAGACGGCGTACTTGAGGAAGATTCCTTCGAGCGTCGTCCGCAGCATGATCTCCTCGAGAGGCGGGTCCGCCGCGCCCCGGTCGCGGAAGATCTGCCGCACGATGTCCTCCGAGCTGGAGGACTGTTCGTCGAACCTGCTCTCCGACTCCGCGAACAGGCGGTGCGTGTCGGGCTGGAGCTGCATGGCGAACACGGTCCGCTGCAGCGGCATGGCGTAGCCGGTCGCGGTGAGCGCCCCGTCGATGATCCCCGAGAGCCGGACATCCGCCGGTCCGTCCGCCTGCGGCAACGCGAACAGGGTCTCGTACCAGCGATCGATCACGGCGGAGATCAGCTGCTGCTTGCCGCCGAAATGGTAGTTCATCAGGCCTTGGGCGACACCCGCCCTCTGGGTGATCTCGGCGACGCTCGCGCCGTTCACCCCTCGTTCGGCGAAGAGCTCGATGGCGGCGACCAGCATGGCCTCCCGCGCGCGCGCACTCGCACCGCGATTGTGCTCCTCGGACCGAGCCATGTGGCAATCACTTCCCCAGGATCGGATCACCTTCGGGTTGCGATCCGAACGCTATATATTACAATTTGAACAGACATTCAGGCTATGAGTCCCCCCAGACTCGCACAGTGAGGAGTGTAATGCCCCCGTTGCGGATCGCCCCAGCGATCACCATGAACGCCTCGCCCCGCTACTCCACGACCGGCACCGACGCCGAGGGGATCGCGATGGGTCTGCTGCAGATCTGCACCCTGCCGTCCGGCCCATGGAACGACCCGACCGCTCCCGGCCTCGGAGCGGTGGAGCGGGCGATGATCGTCGAGCAATGGGACGTCGGCTCTCGCGCGGACTGGCTCAGCATGATCGACTTCCTGAGCATCGAGCGGCGCCGCCGACATGCGTGGATGCTCCACCTGTCGGCGCGCAACCAGCGGGCGGCCGCCCTCGGGCGTCCGCCACGGACACAGGAATGGCTGGCCGGAATCGACCACGAGGGCGGTGACGTGAGCGATGCGCGTCCCTTCGTGGCGGGTGTCGAGCTGATCGAGCGCGAACTGCGCAGATCGGTGGGAGAGGACCTGATCGCCCCCGATCTGTTCGTGCGCACCCTCGACGGCTACGCGCTGGGTCAGGCCGTCGCGATGACGACCTGGGGTGTCGCGCTCGGTTACGCCGACGTCTCCGAGGCGCGTCAGATCATCCATCGCATCAGCACGGAGGCCAGACCCTCGTTCGAGTCGTGGGCGGACTTCGGCCTGAGCTACCTCGCCGGACGCGTCATGCACTGGAGCGACGGCACGGTCGACGAGAGTGCGATCGCGAAGTTCGGCGACGGCTGGCGCGACCTCAAGACGGCTCTGAGCAGCCGTCGCGGTCCGTGGGCAGCGCTCCCCTGGGGGACGACCCAGCACCTCTCGACCTCGCGGCGAACCGGCTGACGACACAGACTCACGGATGCGGACCCTGCCGGAGGGGCGTCGGGTCCGCATCCGTGTCGGAGCACGACCGGGCGCACGCCGGGGCGTCGGTCGTCAGGACGAGGCGCGGACGACCAGCTCGGTCGGCAGGATCGTCGTGTGCGCCGGATCGCTGCCGGCGAGTCGGGACAGCAGGACCCCTGCCATCGCCTCGCCCTGTGCGTACATGGGCTGACGCATGGTCGTCAGAGGCGGGTCGGTGCTCACCGCGACCGAGGAGTCGTCGAAGCCGACGAGGGCGACGTCCTCGGGCACGCGGATGCCGGCCGCCCGCAGCGCGGTCAGCGCTCCGCGGGCCATGAGGTCGCTGGCGACGAAGATCGCGTCGGGGCGCCCGACGGCGAGGATGCGGCGCGCTGCATCCGCTCCGCTCGCCTCGCTGTAGTCGCCGGCCTCTTCGGCGAACGGGACGAGTCCCGCATCGGCCAGCGCACTGCGGAAGCCCTGCACGCGGTCGGCGGAGGAGACCATGGTGATCGGACCGGAGATCGTCGCGATCCGGGTGCGCCCGGTGTCGACCAGGTGCCTCGTCGCGACGCGCGCACCGGCGACGTTGTCGACGTCGACCACGTAGTCGCCCTCGCGCAGCCGCACCGGACGGCCGCCCCAGACGACGGGCACGGCGTCGGCGACGCGCTCGATGAACGCGTCGCTCGTGTGATGCGACACGATGAGCGCGCCGTCGACGCCGCCGTTGCGGACGAAGCTGGTCATCTTGTCGCCCGGATCATCGCTCGCGATGAGGAGGTTCAGCAGGTAGTCCGAGCCGCGCAGCGCGCCTGTGATGCCCGCGACGATCGCCGCGAAGAACGGGTCGCCGAAGAAGCGCGTGGTGTCCTCCGGCACGATCAGCGCGATCGCGTGCGTCTGCTTGGACGCCAGGGAGCGCGCCGCGCGGTTGGGTACATAACTGAGCTCCTGGATCGCCCGCTGCACGGCGAGCAGTGCCTCGGGGCTGACCGCCGTCGACCCGTTGACGACACGCGACACGGTCGACCGGGACACCCCGGCGGTCGATGCCACCTCTTCGATGGTCGCTCGTGACGACACGACTCTCCCCTCTGCCGGCGGCGACGCCGGATGCTCCCGAACTCCGCCGACCGGCGTCAGAGAGCGCGAGCGGCGATGATGCGAGCGTACTCCCGCCCGGAGTCCTTCACGCTGCGCTCCTGGGTGTCGTAGTCGACCCGCACGATGCCGAACCGCTTGTCGTATCCCCAGGCCCACTCGAAGTTGTCGAACAGCGACCAGTAGAAGTATCCGCGCACATCGACTCCGGCGTCGACCGCGTCGAGCACCGCCGCGAGGTGCAGTCGCAGGAACTCGGTGCGGTCGTCGTCGTGCACACGGGTCTCGCCGTCGGCGACCACGGCGACATCGTCGTACGCGGCGCCGTTCTCGGTCAGGGAGAGCACGACACCCGCAGGCTCCGCGTACTCGCTCCAGATCCGCTGCAGGAGTCGGGTGAGCCCCTCGGGCTGCACCTCCCAGTTCTGGGCCGTGCGCGGCAGACCGCGCTCGACGGCGTGGATGCGCTCGAACGACGGGTACGGGCTGCGCACAGCGCGCCCGGTGTCGGGCACGCTCTCGACGGCGGCACGTTCAGGAGCCTCTCCTGCGAGAAGGTCGCCGTGATAGTAGTTGACGCCCTGCGTGTCGATGCGCTGCGCGATCGTGGCCAGGTCGCCGTCGCGCACGGCCTCGTGGAACCGCGCCACCGCCTCGGGGTCCACGACCCGGATGTCCTCGACGATGTCCGCCGGGTACTCCCCGCGGTAGATCGGATCGAGGAACCAGCGGTTGAACTGTCCGTCGACGCGCCGGGCGGCGTCGACGTCGGCAGGGTTCGTCGGGTCTGCCGGGTCGGCGACCGTGTGGTTGAGGGTGATCCCGAGGTTCAGGCTCGCGTCGCGACCGCGCAGCTCGCGCACGGTCTCACCGTGGGCGAGCAGCAGGTGGTGGGCCGAGAGCAGCCCCTCGGCGACGCTGGTGTGCCCCGGCGCATGCTCGCCGCCGGTGTAGGAGAGGAACGACGAGCACCACGGCTCGTTGAGCGTCGTCCACACGTTCACCCGGTCCCCCAGCGCGTCGTGCATGGTTCCGGCGTACTCGAGGAAGCGCGAGACCGTGTCGCGGTTCGTCCAGCCGCCGATGTCCTGCAGCGCCTGCGGCATGTCCCAGTGGTACAGGGTCAGCCACGGCAGGATGTCGTTCGCGAGCAGCTCGTCGACGAGGCGCTCGTAGAAGTCGACGCCCTTCGCGTTCACGGCTCCGCCGTCGGGCCTCACCCGAGACCACGAGGTCGAGAACCGATAGGTCTGCAGCCCGAGGTCCTTCATGAGCGCGACGTCCTGCGGATGCCGGTGATAGTGATCGCACGCCACATCGCCGTCGTCGCCGCCGATCACCGCGCCGGGGACACGGCAGAACGCGTCCCAGATGGATGCGGTGCGCCCGTCCTCGAACGCCGCCCCCTCGATCTGATACGCCGCGGTCGCGGCACCGAACAGGAAGTTCTGGGGGAAGGCACGGGTCACAGAGGTCATCCTTTCACCGCGCCCGCCATGATGCCACTGACCAGCTGCCGCCCGGCGACCACGAAGAGCACCAGGAGCGGAAGGGTCGCGAGCACCGCACCGGCGAGCACGATGGAGTAGTCGATGTAGTACCCCGACTGCAGCTGGCTGAGGGCCGTCTGCAGCGTCGGGTTCGAAGGCGACAGCACGATAAGCGGCCACAGGTAGTCGGTCCACGCGGTCATGAAGGTGAAGAGACCGAGGATCGCCATGGCCGGACGCGCGGCCGGGATCGCGACCGTGAGGAACGTGCGGAACTGGTTCGCCCCGTCCATGCGTGCGGCCTCGATCAGCTCGTCGGGGATGACGTCGACCAGATACTGCCTCATGAAGAACACACCGAAGGCGGTGACGAGCGTGGGGACGATGACCGCGCCGATCGACCCGGTCCAGCCCAGCTCGCGCATCAGCATGAACAGCGGGATGATGCCCAGCTGTGTCGGGATCGCCATGGTCGCGATCACGAAGATCATCAGTCCGTCGCGTCCCTTGAACCGCAGCTTCGCGAATGCGTAGCCCGCGAGGGTCGAGAACGTCACGACCGAGAGCGTGATCACACTCGAGATGAGGAACGAGTTGCCGAGCGCGAGCCAGAACGGGATCGCGTCGAACACATTGGCGGCGTTCGCGAGGAAGTTGCCGCCGGGAATCAGCGGCAGGGTCTCGCCGCGGGTCGAGTTCGTGCCGCTCGCGACGACGAGCGACCACCAGAGCGGGTAGACGCTGCCGATGATGAAGGCGGCGAGGAGGCCGTAGGTGAGGAAGCCGGGGCGGCTGCCGATGCCGGCGGTTCCTCCCGCGACGGCGCGGCGGCGGCGGATCTTCTCCGGCACGCTGAGTGCCTGGGTGGCGGTCATCGCGCCCCCTCCTTGTCGGTCGAGCGGACGCGGCGGCGCGCGGCGCGGTTGCGGCGGTCGTCTCCGGTGGAGATCCTGCGGGAGATCGCGAAGTTCAGCAGCCCGAATCCCACGATGAGCAGGAACAGGAGGATCGCGACGGCGGAGGCCTTGCCCAGGTCGAGGCGGAAGAACGCCAGCTCCCAGAGGAAGAGGACCGTCGTCTGGAACTGCCTGTCGCTGCCGCCGATGCCACCTGCGGTGGAGACGTCGAACAGTTTCGGTTCGGCGAAGATCTGCAGACCGCCGATCGTCGAGGTGATGATCACGAAGATCAGGGTCGGACGGATCGTCGGGATCGTGATCGAGAAGAAGCGTCGCGCGGATCCCGCGCCGTCGATGGCGGCGGATTCGTAGAGCTCACGCGGCACCGACTGCATGGCGGCGAGCAGGATCAGCGCGTTGTACCCGGTCCATCGGAAGTTCACCATCACCGCGATCGCGATGTGCGAGAGCGCGGTGTCCTCCTTCCACTGCTGGTCGGCGATCCCGACGAGGTTCAGGAGGTTGTTGGCCAGCCCGTCGGCCTCGTTGAAGATGCTCGAGAAGATGAGCGCGACCGCGACGGGCGTGACCACGAAGGGGATGAGGACGCTCATGCGCCAGAACGTCGGCGTGCGCAGACCTCGGTCCAGCAGGTAGGCGATGAACAGGGCGACCGTGAGCTGCGGGATCGCGGAGAGCAGGAAGATGCTCAGGGTGTTGAAGATCGAGTTCCAGAACATCCCGTCGCCGAGGATCTTGGCGAAGTTGCCCACGCCGACGAAGTCGCCCTGCCCTTTGAGCAGGTTCCAGTCGTGGACGGCGACCCAGATCGTGTAGAGCAGCGGGAAGAGTCCGACCAGCCCGAAGAGCAGGAAGAACGGGGAGATGTAGAAGTACGGGGACGCGCGCTGATCGAACCGTGAGACGCGGTGACGCCAGGGGCGCTTCGACGCGGCATCCGTCTTCTGCTGCGGAGCGGATGCCGTCGACCGGCGCTCTTCAGTGAGGGTCATGAGAGTTTCCTGGTTTCCGGAACCTGGGTCCCTGAGCGTGTGGATGGAGGGGCGTCTCGTGCCGCTCGGCGCCGCCGAACGACACGAGACGCCCCGTGGATCACTGGGTGACCAGGTCGTTCAGCAGCCCCAGCGCCTTGTCCCACGCGCCCTTCGTGTCGACCTCACCGAGATCGAGGCTCTTCAGAGCGGGTCCGAAGACGTTCTCCTGGATGACCGAGTCCTCGGCGCCCTTGAACTGCGCGACCACGCCCTTGGCGCGCTCGGCGAGGATCGCACCGGTCGGAGCGTCGTTGAAGAACGGGTTCGGCGTCGCCTCCGCGGCGAGCGTCTCCTGTGCCTTCAGCGTCGAGGGGAAGTTGCCCGCCGCCGCGGACTGCTTCACCTGCTGCTCGGGCTGCGTCAGCCAGTCGGCGAGCTCCGCGGCCGCCTCCTGGTGCTTCGAGCTCTCCGGGATCGACAGGAACGCGCCACCCCAGTTGGCGGCTCCTCCGGGGAACACGTCGGCGAAGTCCCAGCCGGTCTCGGCGTCGCCGCCACCGGCCTCGACGGAGCCCTTGACGTTGCCCAGCATCCAGCCGGGGCACACGAACACCGCGAAGGTGCCGTCGACGAACGACTTTCCGCCGTTCCAGTCCCAGGCCTTCTGAGCGGCGGACTGGCCGCCCTCGGTGGCCGCACCGAGCAGCGCGAAGCGCTCCTCGAGCTCGTCGTTGCCCTCGACGTTCAGCTTTCCGTCAGCGGTGTAGTACCCCTCGTCGAGCTGGTTGACCATGGCGTTCCAGACGAATCCGGAGTGGTCATACCAGGCCTTCCCGGTCTTTGCCGTGTAGTCGGCGCCGACCGTGAAGAAGTTCTCCCAATCGCCGTCGAGCAGTTCGGCGACGCCCTCGCGGTCGCTGGGGAGTCCCGCCGCCTCGAGAGCGGGGCCGTTGAAGCAGATGCCGCTCGGGCCGATGTCGGTGCCGTAGCCGATCACGCGACCGTCGGCATCCGTGCCCTGCGCGTACTTCCAGTCGACCCAGTCGGCCTTGCGGTCCTCGATGCCGAAGTCGCGCAGGTCGACGAAGGTGTCGGAGACGTCCATGATGGCGCCGAGCCAGCCCTCTTCGATCGCGACGACGTCGCTGAGTCCGGATCCGGCGGCGATCTTGGTGAAGGCGTCGGTGCGGGCGTTTCCGCCGGTGTCGATGTTGTTCGCCTCGATCGTGACGTTCGGGTGCGCCTTCTCGTATTCGTCGTAGAGGTCTTCGTAGCCGAAGGTGCCGAAGGTCGTGACGGTCAGGGTGACGTCCGCGTCGCTCGCGGCACCGTCGCCTCCGTTCCCGTCAGCGGGGGCGCAGCCGGCGAGTGCGAGGGCGGCGACGGATGCTGCGGCTGCCGCCGTCAGGATCCGGGTGCGGGCACGTGTGTTCACAGTTCACTCCTTTGTGGTGGGTCGTGCAGGGGGGGTGCAGGTGGTGCGATGGTGGGGCGCTCACGTTCGTGGGAGCGCTCCCACGCTTGATGAGCGACTCTATGGGAGCGCTCCCACGAAAGTCAAGCCCCGCTCGTCGCGTCCATGATTCAGCACGAATGCTGCAAATGTGCCCGCTCGTCGCCGTCGTCGCCGAGTCCGGCCTGATTCTGCTGAGTTGTGAACGCGGCGTACCCTTGTCCAGTGCCCGACACCGAACTCTCCCCCGCTCTCGTCCGCGCCGCATCGCTGATCCGCAGCATCCCGGACTACCCGGAGGCGGGGATCATCTTCCGCGACATCACGCCGCTGCTCGCCGACGCCGAGGCACTGCAGGCCACGACCGAGGCGATCATCGCCCCGTTCGCCGGGCAGTTCGACGTCGTCGCCGGCATCGAGGCACGGGGGTTCATCCTCGCCGGAGCTGCGGCGATCGCAGCGGGTGTGGGACTCATCCCGATCCGCAAGGCGGGCAAGCTGCCCCGCCCCGCGGCATCCGTCGACTACGCCCTCGAGTACGGCACCGCGACGATCGAGATGCACGACGATCTGCCCGCCGGATCCCGCGTGCTGCTCATCGACGACGTCCTCGCCACGGGAGGCACCCTCGCGGCCGGACGCCAGCTCGTCGAACGCCTGGGCAGCCATGTGGTCGGCATCTCGGTGCTGTTCGAGATCGACGGACTGGGTGGGCGCGCCGCCATCGGCGATCTGCACACCGTGTTCCACGCCTGAGGGCCGACCCCAGGGAATCGGGCGAGTCGCGAGCCGGTAGACTGGACGCGCCCGTCCGCCCGCGACTTCCGGAGCCGTTCATGCCCACCATCGTCGTCGACGTCATGCCCAAGCCCGAACTGCTCGACCCGCAGGGGAAGGCCGTCTCCGGCGCCTTCGCCCGCCTGGGCGTCACGGGGTTCTCCGATGTCCGCATCGGCAAGCGCTTCGAACTCACCGTCGAAGGCGAGGTCACCGACGAGGTGCTCGCCGAGGCCCGCCGCATCGCCGACGAGGTGCTCTCCAACTCCGTGATCGAGGACGTGGTCGGCATCGAGGTCACCGAGTGACCGTCCGCATCGGGGTCGTCACCTTCCCGGGCTCGCTCGACGATCGCGACGCACAGCGCGCGGTCCGCATCGCGGGCGCAGAGCCCGTCGCCCTGTGGCACGGTTCGCACGACCTCGAGGGCGTGGACGCGCTCGTCCTCCCCGGCGGCTTCAGCTACGGCGACTACCTGCGCGCCGGAGCGATCGCGGCCCTGTCGCCGATCATGTCCGAGGTGAAGGACGCCGCCGCCAAGGGCTTGCCCGTGCTCGGCATCTGCAACGGCTTCCAGATGCTCGTCGAGGCGCACCTGCTGCCCGGCGGCCTGATCCGCAACGACCACCAGCACTTCGTGCGTCGCGACCAGAAGCTCACGGTCGAGAACTCCGACACGGCCTGGACCAACCGGTTCCGCACCGGCCAGGAGATCGTCATCCCGCTCAAGAACGCCGACGGCGGATACATCGCCGACGACGAGACACTCGACCGCATCGAGGGCGAGGGGCTCGTGGCCTTCCGCTACGCAGGCGTGAACCCGAACGGCTCGCTGCGCGACATCGCCGGACTCACCAACGAGGCGGGCAACGTCGTCGGACTCATGCCTCACCCCGAGCATGCGACCGAGGCGGGCTTCGGCCCCGACACCTCGGTGGCCATGCGCTCCGGCATCGACGGAGTCGACTTCTTCGCGAGCGCGATCGCCGCGGTCGCCCGCGTCGCCGCCTGAGCCGCAGACGCACGCGCGCCCTGCGCAGGCGGGGTCAGTTTCGGCATCCGGGCCCTGCGCAGGCGGGGCCAGTTCGGCATCCGGGCACTCAGGCGGGGTCAGTTTCGCATCCGGGCACGCAGGCGGGGTCAATTGGGCATCCGAAGTGCCTGAATCCGATGCGATTTCGACCCCGCACCCGGGCACTCAGGCGGGGTCAGTTCGGCATCCGCGCCCGGGCGGGGTCAGTTCGGCATCCGGGTACGCGCGCGGGGTCAATTCCGCATCCGAATCGCCCGAATCCGATGGGAAATCGACCCCGCACCACGTAGGCGGTGCGATTTCGACCCCGCAGCGACCCGAGGGTGCGGAACTGACCCCGCACCGATCGGGACAGGCGCGGGCGATGCCGTGAGGCGCGACGCGACGCGCACGGGTCAGGGCGTGGGCAGCGCGAACGGGTTGTCGCCGGCGGCAGCGAGCAGGTACCAGGCGGTCGCTCCGGTGTGCAGGCTCGCGTAGTAGAGATCCCCGAAGCCCGAGTCGAGGCCGTCGGTGGATGTCGCGACGATGCCCTTGCCGTCGCCGTTCTCGGCGTCTCGCTGCCCGAGGCGGATGCTGTCGAGCAGCGCCTCGGCCCGCGCGGCGTCGCCGTCTGCGCCGCGCAGCTTGAGGGCGAGCGCCAGATGCCCGCTGCCCTCGAACCACACCTTCGACACGTCGCTGTCGCTGATCGAGGGGCCCTGGTATTGGCCGTCGGTGGCGACGAGGTTCGCGAGGGCCCAGTCCACGGCCGTGTCGTAGCGGGCATCACCGGTCGCGAGCGAGGTCCACGTCTGCGAGTCGAGTGGCACAGGCCGCGTGTTCACGGTGCTCCCATCGAGCAGCGTCCCGGTGTCGACATGACCGTCGGCGCTCTGCATGGCCGCCACGAAGTCGGCCGCGACCGCCGCACGGTCCGCCCAGATCCGGTCGCCCGAGAGGTCCGCGAGCTGGGTGAAGAATCCCGCGATGTCGCTGTTGTGCTCGGTGGACTTCCACTCGAGCGAGGTGCCGTCCTCGAGCTGGCCGCCGGTGTACCCGTAGGGTGCGCGCACCATGTCGGCGGTGTTCGTCTGGATCCACTGCGCGGTGCGCAGCGCCCCGTCGAGATACCTCTGCTCGCCGGTCGCGTGGAACAGTCGGGTCAGGGCCATGCCCACCCACGCCTGGTTGCCGGTGAAGGAGCCGGGGCCGGTGATCTCGACCCGCCCCTGCCGGATGCCGTGGGGCTCGTACGAGGCCCTGGTACGCCCGTCGCCGATGGGGTCGTTCTCCTGCACGAACAGCAGCGCGTCGCCGACCGCCTGTGCGCGGCGGATGTCGTCGGGCAGGCCGCGAGCGGTGTACGCGATCACCACGAGTGCGTCGTCGTAGACGAACGAGGGGGTGAAGTCCCAGGTCGGCAGGTCGGTGAAGAATCCGCCCTCGTAGCTCCGTGGAAGACAGCGGCCCTCGCCGTCGCAGAACTGGTCGACGCGTGCGTCGAGGAACTCGTAGGCGAGCGAGACCGAGAGAGTGGGGTCGGGTGTTCCCGCGTCGGTCGACGGTTCCGCCTCGGCGGAAGAGCCGATGGCCGCGGACACGGCACCCGCCAGCACGACGGCGGCGACGAGAACGGTCGAGACCGTGCGTCTCGCCGGCCGGCGCAACGACCCGTGCATCGTGACTCCCTCGGTCGGAACAGCGGTCCGAATGCGGGCCCCGCAGGCGACCAGGAGGTCACACTGAAAATGCTCGCATATCAGTGAGACGCAAGAAAGTGGACGAAAGGCCAAATTCTCGCCTCATCGGCGTGTCGCGTCACTTTTCCGAGCCATGTCGTCGCGACCTCGGCCGGGACCGTCCGCGTGCAGGATCGGGGCACGGATGCAGGGGCGAAAACCGTCACTCGTCCCTGCATCCGTGCCCGGGTCCTGCAGACGGTACGGGGCACGGATGCCGAGCGCCCAGACCCCCTCCCGACCCCCGTACCGAATCGATTCGATCTCAGTCCTGGCATAGCTGTAAGCGTTTGCACTACTCTGAGGACATGGCACAGCTTGAGCAGATCGCAGCCCCCGGTTCCGAGTGGTGGCGCAGCGCGGTCATCTACCAGATCTACCCCCGTTCGTTCGCCGACGCCTCGGGCGACGGCATCGGCGACCTGCCCGGCATCACCAGCCGACTCGACTCCCTGAAGGAGCTCGGCGTCGACGCGATCTGGCTGAGCCCGTTCATGACGAGCCCGCAGCGCGACGCCGGCTACGACGTCGCCGACTACCGCGACGTCGACCCCCTGTTCGGCACGCTCGACGACTTCGACACGATGCTGAACGAGGCGCACACCCGCGGCATCCGCGTCGTCGTCGACCTGGTCCCGAACCACTCGTCGGCCCAGCACGCATGGTTCCAGGAGGCGCTGAGGGCGGCCCCGGGCAGCCCCGAGCGCGCGCGCTACATCTTCCGTGACGGCAAGGGCGAGAACGGCGAACTCCCCCCGAACAACTGGGAGTCCGTGTTCGGCGGCGGCATGTGGGAGCGCGTGACCGAGGCCGACGGCACCCCCGGCCAGTGGTACCTGCACATCTTCGACCCCACGCAGCCCGACTTCGACTGGAACAACGAAGAGGTGCGCGAGGAGTTCCGTTCGATCCTGCGCTTCTGGCTCGACCGCGGCGTCGACGGCTTCCGCGTCGACGTGGCCCACGGCATGATCAAGGCCGACGGCCTCCCCGACTACACCCCGCCGGCCGACGCCGACTCGATGGGCGGCGGCGACGCCGACGTCCCCTACTGGGGCCAGGACGGCGTGCACGAGATCTACCGCGACTGGCACCGGGTGCTCGCGGAGTACGACGGCGACCGCGCCCTCTGCGGCGAAGCGTGGATGCCCACGCTGACGCAGACCGCGCTGTGGGTGCGCCCCGACGAGATGCACCAGACGTTCAACTTCCCGTACCTGATGACGGAGTGGGACGCGAAGGCGCTCGGCGACGTCATCCGCGAATCGCTCGACGCCTTCGGCGCGGTCGGCGCCCCCAGCACCTGGGTGCTGTCGAACCACGACGTGGTGCGTCACGCCTCACGCCTCGCGCTCACCGACGACAACCCGCAGGGCGAGGGCATCGGCCCGAACACCCCGCACAAGCCCGACACCGCCATCGGGCTCGCCCGCGCCAGGGCGGCGACGACCGTGATGCTCGCGCTGCCGGGCTCTGCCTACCTCTACCAGGGTGAAGAGCTGGGCCTGCCGGAGGCGATGGAGATCCCCGACGCGTTCCGTCAGGACCCGACCTGGTTCCGGACGAACGGCGAACGGTACGGACGCGACGGATGCCGCGTGCCGCTGCCGTGGGAGGCGCAGGCCCCGGCCTTCGGCTTCAACGAGACCGGCGCCTCGTGGCTGCCGCAGCCGGCCGACTGGGCCACGTATTCGCGCGACGTGGAAGAGGTCGATCCCGCCTCCACGCTCGCGCTCTACAAGCGCCTGCTCGCCGGACGCCGCGAGTACGGCTTCGGCAGCGGATCCCTCGTCTGGGAAGACGCAGGAGCGGATGCCGTGGCCTTCCGCCGCGGCACCGTGCACGTGCTCGCGAACCTGGGCACCGAGCCGATCCCGCTGCCGGCCGATGCCTTCGTGCTCCTGCAGAGCCAGCCGTTCGACGGTGGATCCGTGCCGGTCGACACGGCCGTCTGGTACACCACGGCGTAACACGGCATCCCGCCCTGTCGCCGTTTCGCACGGCCCCGGCATCGCCCAGCTGCGCGAGCGGCGACAGGAACGGCTCGGAGAGGAACCCCATGACGAGCATCGATGAGGTCGCCCGGCTCGCCGGTGTCTCGACGGCCACGGTCTCGCGCGCCCTGAGCGGCCGCGGGCACGTGTCGGAGTCGGCACGCCTGCGCGTGCAGGAGGCCGCCTCGGCGCTCGGCTACGTCGTCTCGTCGCGCGCCTCGAGTCTGGCATCCGGGCGCACGCGCAACATCGGGGTCATCGTGCCCTTCCTCGACCGCTGGTTCTTCAGCACCGTGCTCTCGGGGGTCTCGGCCGCGCTGATGCGCGAGGGCTACGACATCACGCTCTACAACATCACCGCCGACGAGGATGTGCGCCGGCACGTGTTCGACACGTTCCTGCGCCGCCAGCGGGTGGATGCGGTGATCGCCGTGTCGATCGAGCTCGACGACGACGAGACGCAGCACCTGCTCGATCTGGGGCTGCCGGTGATCGTCATCGGCGGTCCGAACTCCCAGCTCGACACCCTGACCGTCGACGATGTGGCCGTCGCACAGCTCGCGACCGAGCACCTGATCGCTCTCGGTCACCGCGACATCGCGCACATCGGCGCGAACCCCGAGTTCGACCTCGACTTCCACATCCCCACGAACCGTCGACTGGGTTTCGAGAAGGCGTTGGCGAAGGCCGGCATCCCGCTGAATCCGGCCTTCCTCGAACCTGCCGACTTCACCGTCGAGGGCGGCTACCGCGCCGCGAAGCAGCTGCTCGGTCGCCCGGGTCCGCGCCCCACCGCGGTGTTCGCCGCATCCGACGAGATGGCGGTCGGCGCGATCCTCGCGGCACGCGACCTGGGCTTCGCCGTGCCCGAAGACCTCTCGGTGGTCGGGATCGACGGGCACGAGCTCGGCGAGTTCTTCCGCCTGACGACCGTCGACCAGTTCCCCCTGGGCCAGGGCGAGCGGGCGGCGGACGCCGTGCTCGCCAAGCTCACCGAGGGCGAGGCCGCCGGCATCCCCGCGGCGCTCCCCTTCGAGTTGAACGTGCGAGGCACGACAGCGCGACTCGTGTGAGCCGAGCCGAGCCGGTCAGAGGTCGTGACCGCCCGGGTCGAGCTGCCGGCGACGCGCACGGGAACTGCGCGTCGCGAGGATGCTGCCACCGATCACCGCCGCGATCAGCGACCCGAGAAGCACGCCGATCTTGACGTGCTCGTCGGCGACCGAGCTGGCGCCGTACGCGAGTTCGCCGACCAGCAGCGAGACGGTGAACCCGATTCCGGCGATGAAGGCCATGCCCGTCAGATCCGGCCACCGCAGCGTCTCGTCGAGGCGCAGGGCGGGAATGCGGCTCAACAGGAACGTGGTCACGAGGATGCCGATCGGCTTTCCCGCCACGAGTCCGACGATGATGCCGATCGCGATCGGATCGGTCAGCGCCGACCGCAGCCCGTCGAGGCCGCCGATCGTCACACCCGCGGCGAAGAAGGCGAACACGGGGACCGCGAACAGCGTCGCGACGACACCCCACCGATCGGCGAAGTGCGGTGCGAGGCCGTCGTACAGCGGCTCSCCGTCGGCATCCTCTCCCGCCTGCACACGTGCACGCTCCGTGGGCACGACGGGGACCACGAAACCGAGCAGAACACCGGCCACGGTGGCGTGGATCCCTGCGGCATGGATGCACACCCACACCGCGACGGCGAGCGGCAGCAGAATCCACCACGCGCGCACGCCCTTCTGCACGAGGAACGCGAACCCGGCGAGAGGCAGCAGCGCGAGGGTGAGCCAGGGCAGGCTGATCGTGTCGGTGTAGAACGTCGCGATGATGGTGATGGCGATCAGATCGTCGATGATCGCGAGAGTCAGCAGGAAGACCCGGAGCGCGGGAGGAAGGAACCTGCCGACGACGGCGATCACCGCGACGGCGAAGGCGATGTCCGTCGCGGTCGGGATCGCCCACCCGCGCAGTGCGTCTGCACCGTTGCCGGCGTTGATCACCGCGAAGATGACCGCGGGCACGATGACACCCCCGACCGCTGCGGCGATCGGCAGCGCCGCCTGACGAGGATCACGCAGGCGCCCCGTGACGAACTCCTCTTTCAGCTCGAGGCCCACGACGAAGAAGAAGATCGCCAGCAGACCGTCGGCCGCCCAGGCGCCGACGCTGAGGTCGAGGTGCAGTTCGGGGATGCCGAAGGTGACGTCGCGCACGGACTCGTACCACGACACCGCCGGGGTGTTGGCGAGGATCAGGGCCGCGACGGTGGCGGCGAGCAGGAACGATCCGCCGAGCACGTCGCTGCGGGCGTTGGAGCGGATACCCCGCCACAGCTCGTGCGGAGCCAGACGCAGGCGGGGACGGGTGGGAGAAGTGGACACGGAAAGACCTCACGCGGAAGAAGGGGTGGATGGCGCAGGAGACCACCGCCCCGGATGAGGCGTGGTCTAGCCGCGTGGCGGCGGGCAGCCCGCGATCTCGCCGTGCGAGAGAGTGCCCCACACACTGGTCCAGCCGTTCGTGCCCGGGTGCATCACGACGCGCATCCATTCCTTCATCGGCGTCGCCGAGCGCAGCTCATGCGGAGCGCGCGCCGAACCGGCGATCGAGAGGAGGGCCACACCGCAAGCCTATCCGGGGTCGGCTGGATGCCGTCAGCATCGGCACGCGTCCTCGACCCCGCTCGCTCGCTTACCCTGGAGACATCATGACGACCACAGCCAAACCCTCCGTCCTCTTCGTCTGCGTGCACAATGCCGGGCGCTCGCAGATGGCCGCCGGGTTCCTGCGCGAGATCGCCGGCGACCGCATCGAGGTGCGCTCAGCGGGATCCATGCCCGCCGACCAGATCAATCCGGTCGCCGTCGCCGCGATGGGCGAGCTCGGCATCGACATCACCGCCGAGGCGCCCAAGGTGCTGACGACCGAGGCGGTGCAGGCATCCGACGTGGTGATCACGATGGGATGCGGCGACGCCTGCCCGTTCTTCCCCGGCACACGGTATGAGGACTGGGAGCTCGACGACCCGGCCGGTCAGGGCATCGAGTCGGTGCGGCCGATCCGCGACGACATCCGACGCCGCATCGAGGCGCTCGCTGGCGAGCTGCTCGCCTGACGCACCCGGCACCCGTCTCCGGCAACCCGGCACGGATGGCTGAACATTCCCCGCCGGGCTGGCGGATGCCGCGGCATCCGCCAGCCCCGCGGGATTCCGTCAGCCGAATGAACGGCTGACCGGATCTCCCGCGACCAGGTCAGCGGGCGACGATGAGCCCTGCGGTCTTCTCCTGCACGGACTGGAAGCGGCGCTGCACATCGGACCAGTTGACGAGTTCCCAGAACGCCTTGACGTAGTCGGCACGCACGTTGAGGTAGTCGAGGTAGTACGCGTGCTCCCAGACGTCGAGCTGCAGCAGCGGGGTGACGCCGAGCGGCGCGTTGCCCTGCTGGTCGAACAGCTGGAAGATGACGGGTCGCGCACCGACGCTGTCCCAGGCGAGAACCGCCCAGCCCGAGCCCTGCACGCCGAGCGCGGTCGCGGTGAAGTGCGCGCGGAACGCGTCGATCGACCCGAAGGCATCGGTCAGCGCGGCCTCCAGCTCGCCCTCGGGGTTGCCGCCGCCGTCGGGCGACAGGTTCTCCCAGAACACGGAGTGGTTGATGTGTCCGCCGAGGTTGAACGCGAGGTCCTTCTCGAGCTTGTTCACGGCGGCGAAGTCTTCCGACTCGCGCGCGCCGGCCAGCTGCTCGAGGGCCGTGCTGGCACCGGTCACATAGGCCTGATGATGCTTGGAGTGGTGCAACTCCATGATCTTGCCCGAGATGTGCGGGGCGAGGGCCGAGTAGTCGTAGGGCAGCTCGGGGAGGGTGTAGGGAGTGGTCATGCGTGTTCCTTTCGTTCTGACTTCAGTTCTGGGTGCGTTCAGTTCTGGTCGCTCGGCAGCGTGTGGAATCGGCGGTCGAGGTAGACGAGCGGTCGACCCGGCCGCCCGAGCAGCACCTCGTCGATCTCGGCGACCACGACGGTCGATGAGCCGACCGCGACCGTCGACATCGTGTGACCGCGCATCGCGGCGCGCGCCTCGGCGAGGTACGGCTCACCGGTCGGAAGGGTGCTCCACCCCTGTTCGGGGGTGAAGCGGTCGGCCCCGCTCACCGCGAAGCTCTGCGCCAGAGCCGAATGCTCGTCGTCGATGAGGTGCACGACGAACGACTCCGCGTTGAGGATCGAGCCCGCGCTGCCGGTGGCCCTGGTCACCGAGAACACGATCGCGGCGGGGTCGACCGCGACGGATGCGACGCTCGACGCCGTGAGTCCGACCGGGCCCGCAGGGGTCATCGCGGTGATGATCGCGACTCCTGCCGGATGCGCACGGAAGGCGGCCTTGAGTCCCTCACCGACCGGGGAGGGGAC
The DNA here is from genome assembly GCF_001426995.1 of Microbacterium sp. Root553. NCBI lineage: Bacteria > Bacillati > Actinomycetota > Actinomycetes > Micrococcales > Microbacteriaceae > Microbacterium > Microbacterium sp. Root553. The sequence continues at coordinate 759,551 of NZ_LMFY01000001.1, forward strand.
CGGGGCCGCGGGATGCTGGTCAGTGCTCATTCGGGTTCCTGCTCATTCTGGTTCGCCCTGGGGCGGAAGGACTGTGATGATCGGATGATCCCGCTCGATGACACCGAGCTTCGCGGCGCCGCCCGGGGATCCCAGCTCGTCGAAGAACTCGACGTTGGCCTTGTAGTAGTCCTGCCACTCGTCGGGCAGGTCATCCTCGTAGTAGATCGCCTCGACCGGGCAGACCGGCTCGCACGCGCCGCAGTCGACGCATTCGTCCGGGTGGATGTACAGCGAGCGCTCGCCCTCATAGATGCAGTCCACCGGACATTCGTCGATGCATGCACGATCCTTGACATCGACGCAGGGCAGCGCGATCACGTAGGTCATCGGTCACTTCCTGTCGCGGTCACATGTGCAACCGTAAGACCTCAAGTACGCTTGAGGTCAAATCGAGGAGGTCGAGATGACCGCAGAGACAGACTCCGATCGTGCCATCCACGGCCCTGACGAGCCGCTGACGATCGGCGAGATGAGCCGGCGCACCGGCGTCGCCCCCTCCGCCCTGCACTTCTATGAGGGCCTCGGGCTCATCGCGTCGACGCGCACGGCCGGCAATCAGCGCCGCTACGCGCGCCACATGCTGCGCCGGGTGTCACTCATCACGGTCGCGAAACGCCTCGGCATCCCTCTCTCCGACGTGCAGGACGCGTTCGCCGACGTCCCCCTCACGCAGACGCCCAGTCACGAGGACTGGCAGCGCGCATCGCGCAGGTGGAAGCGCGAGCTCGAGAAGCGCCGTGAGGGCATCGAAAGACTCGAACGCGAGCTGACCGGATGCATCGGCTGCGGCTGCCTGTCGATGAAGGCGTGCGGGCTGCTCAATCCCGACGACGCGCTCGGCAGCCAGGGCGCAGGGCCCCGGCGCCTGAGCGACGAGGACGCCTGAGCGCCCCCGTCACCACTCAGGCCACCGAGAACGCGGCGCTCAGCAGCACGTCGTCGCGGGAGCTCGGTCCGACCAGGAGGGCGAACTCTCCGGGCTCGACGAGGCGCGTTCCCGCGGCATCGACGATCGAGCAGTCGGCCACGGGCACCTCGACCCGCACGGCGCGACTCTCCCCCGGCGCCAGATCCACCTGTCGGTAGGTCTTGAGCTCCTTGTCGGTCCAGCTCACGCTCGTCACGACATCGCGCACGTACACCTGCACGGTCTCGCGCACCGGACGCGCGCCGGTGTTCGTCACCGTCACGTCTGCCACGACGGTGTCGCCGAGCGCGAGAGCATCCGCCGCGAGCACGAGCTGCGAATAGTCGACCGTCGAGTACGACAGCCCCTCGCCGAACGCCCAGGCCGGGGACTGGGCGAGATCGGCGTAGCGGTCGCCGTGCTGCCCGCGGATCTGGTTGTAATAGGTCGGCTGCTGTCCGACATGACGCGCGAACGAGATCGGCAGGCGCCCAGACGGCTCGACCGCGCCCGTGATGACCTCGGCGAGCGCGCGACCGCCCTGCATGCCCGGATTCGCGGCCCAGATCACGGCGGCAGCGCGCGAGACGGATGCCGGGAGCACGAGCGGCTTCGATGCGAGCAGCACGACGACGACCGGCGTTCCGGTGGCGATCAGCGCATCGAGCATCGCGTTCTGTCCGCCGATCAGCTCGAGGGTCGCGGTGGAGCGTCCCTCGCCGACGAGCTCGATGCGGTCGCCCACGACCGCGACCACGATGTCGGATGCCTCGGCGGCCGCCACCGCCTCCGCGATCAGCGCCTCGTTCGCCTCGGCCGGCACGACCACAGGCGGTCGGGGCTGCCCGTCGGGGAAGGTCGCGCCGAGCGGATCCTCCTCGAGGGTGAGGATGTCGGCGCCACGGGCGTGGCTGACGGCCCATCCGTCGACTCCCGCGAGTCCGTCGAGCACGGTCGTGATCATCTCGCGCGGCTGACCGTCGAGCCAGCCGGCCTGGCCCGATCCACCGGCCCAGTCGCCGAGCTGCGTCTGCGCGTCGTCGGCGAGCGGCCCCACCACCGCCACTTTCAGCGCCGCTGCGGCGTCGAGCGGCAGCGTTCCGTCGTTCTCGAGGAGCACCAGCGAGCGGCGGGCCGTCTCCAGGTTGAGCGCGGCGTGCGCGGCGCTGCCGACGACCGCATCCAGACCGTCCTGCGGCAGACGGGGGTCTTCGAAGAGGCCGAGCTCGAACTTCAGGGTCAGGATGCGGGCGACGGCGTCGTCGAACGCGTCTTCCGCCAGCATCCCGTTCGCCACCGCGTCGAGGGCTCCCTGGAAGAAACCGGGCGTGTTCATGATCATGTCGTTGCCGGCGCGCACCGCCGCGGCGGACGCGTGCACGTAGTCGGGCTGCACCTGCTGCTCCCACACCATGCGTCCGACGTTGTCCCAGTCGGTGATGAGCGTGCCGGTGTAGCCCCATTCGCCGCGCAGCACGTCGCTGAGCAGCCAGTCGTTGACCGTGATCGGCACGCCGTCGGTGGTCTGGTAGCCGAGCATGAACGTACGGCACCCCTCGCGGGCGACCCGCTCGAACGGAGGCAGGAACCACGACCGCAGCTTGCGTCGCGAGATGTCGGCCTCACTGGCGTCGCGCCCGCCCTGGGTCTCGGAGTACCCGGCGAAGTGCTTGGCCGTGGCGAGGATCGCGGTCGGGTCGTCCAGCCCCCGCCCCTGATAGCCGCGCACCATGGCCGAGGCGAGCTCCCCGATCAGGAAGGGGTCTTCGCCGAAGGTCTCGTCGATGCGCCCCCAGCGCAGGTCTCGCGCGATGCACAGCACCGGAGAGAACGTCCAATGCACGCCGGTCGCCGCGACCTCGACCGCGGTGGCCCTGGCGACCTGCTCGACGAGGTCGGCATCCCACGTCGCCGCCATGCCGAGCTGCGTGGGATAGATCGTCGCCCCGGGCCAGAACGAGTGGCCGTGGATGCAGTCCTCCCCGACCAGCAGCGGGATGCGCAGCCGTGTCTGCGACGTCAGGTCGTTCGCCCGGACGATGCGCTCGGGCGAGGTGTGCAGGATCGAGCCGACGTGGCGACCGAGGACGTGGTCGTCGAGGTCGTCGCGCGCGTCGAGCTGCAGCATCTGCCCGACCTTCTCCTCGACCGTCATGCGGTCGAGGAGGTCGGCGACGCGGGCGGCGATCGGCAGTTCGGGATCGAGGTAGGGCAGGGATTCGGTCAGTGTCTGGGAGGTCATCACTTCTGAGTATTCGGGTTCTGGATCTGGGTCGTCTGAGAGGTCGCCGGGTCGGCGCCCGCGACGGGCACCTCGCGCACCGCCGTCACCGGGGCGTTCACGTCGAGCCCCTTCTTCTTCATGGCGCGGGCGCGCTCACCCGCCGACCGCAGCCTCGGGTTCACGTACTCGTCGATGCCGAAGTTGATCAGCGACAGTGCGACGCCGATGATCGCGATGCAGAGACCTGCCGGCACGTACCACCACCACAGGCGCGGGAACGCGCCGTTCTGCTGCGCCCAGAACAGGATCGTGCCCCAGTTGAGATTGCTCACCGGGATCACGCCGATGAAGGCGAGGGTGGTGAGACCGAGGATCGCCGCGGTGACCGTGCCGACGAAGCTCGACGCGATCAGTGCCATCAGGTTCGGCAGCATCTCGACGGTGATGATGCGGTGCAGCGGCTCGCCGTTGGCGCGGGCCGCCTGGATGAAGTCGCGGTTGCGCAGCGACATCGTCTGCGCCCGCAGCACGCGCGCACCCCAGGCCCATCCGGTGAGGCCCAGCACCGCGGCGATCACGATGAGCGGCGGGTTCTCGAACTGCGAGGCGACGATGATGATCAGCGGGATGCCGGGGATCACCAGGAACACGTTCGTGAGCGCCGAGAGGGACTCGCTCTTCCATCCGCGCACGTACCCGGCGATGACGCCGATCGTGATCGCGATGACGGTCGCGATGATCGCCGAGAGGAATCCGACGACCACCACGCCGCGCGTGCCGAAGATGAGCTGGCTGAGCACGTCCTCACCCATGTGCGTGGTGCCGAGCCAGTGGTCGAAGGAGGGCGCCTGGCGCAGCGCTGTGCGGTCCTTCTGCGTGGGGCCGTAGGGGGCGAGCAGCGGGGCGAAGATCGCGACCAGCACGAAGACCCCGAGGATGATGAGCCCGGCGATCGACTTCGGATTGCGGAACATCGCGAACGCCTGCACCAGCTGCGTCCAGAAGGTCTTGCGCGGCGGCGCCGTGTCGCCGGGCGTGCGGAACGTCGCCGTCTCCGGCATCCCCGTCGGGATCATGCGTCCGTCTGGGGCGGTGTTCTCGGTCGAGGTGGGAACGCTCATGTCAGGCCTCCGTCTGGCGCGTGCGCGGGTCGAGGTATGCGTAGACGATGTCGGCGAGGATGTTGGCGACCAGCACCGACAGCGTGATCACCAGGAACACCCCCTGCATCAGGGCGAAGTCCTTCGCATTGGTGGCGTCGAGCAGGAGCTTGCCGACACCGGGGTAGCTGAACACCATCTCCATCACGATCGTGCCGCCGACGATGAAGCCGATCGAGAGCGCGAAGCTCTGCACCTGAGGAAGCACCGCGTTGCGGGCGGCGTACGCCCAGAGCACGCGACGGTTGGGCATGCCCTTGGCCTGGGCGACGGTGATGTAGTCCTCATCGAGCACCGTGAGCATCATGTTGCGCATGCCCAGCATCCAGCCGCCGAGCGACGCGATGATGATCGTCACCGCGGGCAGGGTGCCGTGCGCGATCACCTGGCCGATGAAGTCGAGGCTCCACTCCGGCGACTGCCCCTTGCCGTACGCGTGCGACGAGGGGAACCACTTGAGGGTCGACGAGAAGATCGCGATCGCGATCAGCCCCAGCCAGAAGTACGGGATCGTGTTGAAGAACGTCGTGATCGGGATGAGCGCGTCGAGCCTGCTGCCGCGCTTCCAGCCGACGATCGCCCCGCCGACGGTGCCGAGCGCGAACGAGATGATCGTCGCGAGTCCGACCAGGCCGAGCGTCCAGGGAAGGGCCGAGCTGAGCACCTCTGCGACGGGTCGCAGCCCGTGCAGGGTCGAGATGCCGAGGTCGCCGCGGAACAGCATCGCCCAGTAGTCGACGTACTGCTGCCACATCGACTTGTCGGTGTCGATGCCGAGCAGGATGCGCAGCGAGTCGGCCGCCTCCGGACTGATGTTGCGGTTGCGGGCGAGGTAGGAGCTGACCGCATCGCCCTTCATGAACCGGGGCAGGAAGAAGTTGATCGTGATGGCGGCCCAGAGCGTGAACAGGTAGAAGCCCGCCCGCCCGGCGAAGAACCGCCAGGGCACGAGTACGCGTCCTTTCTCGGCGGTGGTCGCGGTCGTGCCGACCTCGAGGGCGTCGCGGTCCTGCTGCTCGAACTGCCCGAGCTCGGGCGATGCGGTGGTCACTGTGCACCTCCGTGCGGTCCGGCGGTCGCGAAGTGCGTGTCGGGATCGGGCGACGCCGCCCGCAGCTCTCGCGTGTAGGGGTCCTGAGGGTTGAGGATGACGTCGTCGGCGTCGCCGTACTCGACGACCCGACCCTGGTTGAGCACCATGATCTTGTCGCTGAAGTGCCGCGCGGTGGCGAGGTCATGAGTGATGTAGAGCACGCCGAGGCCCTCCTCGCGCTGCAGATCGGCGAGCAGGTTCAGCACCCCGAGGCGGATCGACACGTCGAGCATCGACACCGGCTCGTCGGCGACGAGCAGCGACGGGCGGGAGGCGAGCGCGCGGGCGATCGCCACGCGCTGCCTCTGTCCGCCGGACAGCTCGTGCGGACGGCGGTCGATCACGGCATCCGCGTCGAGCCTGACCCGCTCCAGGAGTCTGCGCACCTCCGCCTCGGTCTGATCCTTGGGCACGACATCGTCGAGGCGGATCGGACGCTCCAGGTGGTACCGGATCGAATGGTACGGGTTGAGCGAGGCGAACGGGTCCTGGAACACCATGCGCAGCTGCTGCCGGTAACGGCGCAGGCCCTTGCCACGCCGCGGGATCGGCGCGCCGTCGAGGCGGACCTCACCGCTGGTCGGCGTCTCGAGCTGCGTGAGGATCTTCGCGATCGTCGACTTGCCGCTGCCGGACTGGCCGACGAGGCCGATCGTCTGCCCCGAGGTCAGGGTGAAGCTGACGTCGTCGAGCGCCTTCAGGCGACCGGCGCCGCGGACGTTGTACGTCTTGGTGACATGGGTGAACTCGAGGGTCGTCATCGTGTCAGCACTCCTCGCGCGCCGGTGAGACGGGGGAACGACGACAGCAGCGTCTTCGTGTAGTCATTCTGCGGATCGGTCCAGATCTTCTCGGCCGAGGCCAACTCGACGATCTCGCCCTCGCGCATGATGGCGATGCGATCGCTGATCTCGAGCAGCAGCGGAAGGTCGTGCGTGATGAAGATGACCGAGAAGCCGAACTCGTGACGCAGCTGCGAGATCTGGCTGAGGATCTCACGCTGGACCAGCACGTCGAGTGCGGTGGTCGGCTCATCCATGACCATGAGCTGCGGGCGGAGGGCCAGCGCCATCGCGATCATCACGCGCTGGCGCATGCCGCCGGAGAGCTCATGCGGGAAGGAGCGGATGCGCTGGCGCCCCACCTTGACGATCTCGAGCAGCTCCTCGGCCTCCGCTCGACGCTGTCTGCGGGTCATGTCCGGTCGATGGATCTCGAACACGTCCTCCAATTGCGAGCCGATCGTCGCGACCGGGTTGAGCGCGTTCATCGCGCCCTGGAAGACCATCGACACCTTGTCCCAGCGGAAGCGCTGCATGGCATCCACGTCGAGGTCGTTGATGTCGACGTCGACGCCGGAGGCGTCGTGGAAGATGACGCTGCCGCCGGAGATGACGGCCGGTGCGCGGAGCAGGCGCTGCACCCCGTAGGCGAGGGTGGTCTTGCCGCATCCGCTCTCACCGGCGAGACCGAGGATCTCGCCCCGCCGCAGTTCGAGGGTCACGTTCTTCACCGCCTCGACGGGCGGATCGACGTCGTACACGACCGAGAGGCCGCGCACGCTGAGGAGTGGTTCTGACATGGGGTCTTCCTTCGTCTGGGTCCTTCGTCTCGTCGCTCCGCTCCTCGCTCAGGAACCGGTACCGACGACCGGTCCCGCCAGGGACCGGAGCCGCAGTCCCGGTCCCTGAGCGAGCGGAGCGAGACGAAGGGCCACTGGCCAGACGTCCCACTCCCGAACCGGAGCCGCAGTCCCGGTCCCGCGCAGGAACCGGAGCCTAAGCACCGGTCCCTGAGCGAGCGGAGCGAGACGAAGGGCCACTGGCCAGACGTCCCAGTCCCGAACCGGAGCGGCAGTCCCGGTCCCTGAGCGAGCGGAGCGAGACGAAGGGCTACTCGGCCGGCTTCAGCTTGGTGAGGATCATCACGACGTTCTGCTGCGTCGGGTCGCCCGAGGCGTACGGGTCGTCCTCCGACGGCCACCCCACGTAGTTGCGCGTGTTGTACTCACCCAGAAGCGGGTGGGCACCGAGCGGGATCGCCGGGACCTGGTCGACGAAGATCTGCTCCAGCGTCGTGATCGACGACGTGCGTACGTCGTCGGACGAGGCGTTCGCGTAGGCGTTCAGCGCCTCGGTCGCGACCGGGTCGTCGAAGCGTCCGAAGTTGAATCCGGCGATGCCCTCGGGCGAGATCCATCGCGGGTCCATGGTCGACGTGTAGAGGCCGTAGGCCGTGCCGCTGTCCTCCAGCCAGTGGATGATGGCCGAGAAGGTGCCTTCGTCGCGGGGTCCGGCCCAGCCGCCCCAGTCGGGCATGTCGATCTTGACCTCGGCGCCGATCGCCTCGGTCACATCCTCGGCGATGAGCTCCTGCGCGGTGTTCCAGTCGCTCCACCCCGAGGGGACCGAGAGCGTGAACGAGACGGGCGTGCCGTCGGGGTCGATCAGTGCGTCGTCCTTCCAGGTGTATCCGGCGTCTTCGAGCAGACCGCGGGCCTTCTCGGCGTCGACGGAGTAGTCCTCACCCTGGAACTCCGGCTGGATCTCGTCTTCGAGGATCGACGAGAGCCCGGTCACGGACCACACCGGCTCGCTGGCGCCCTCGCGGGCGATGTCGACGTACGCGTCGCGGTCGATGACCCAGGCGAGCGCCTGGCGGAACACGACGTCGTCGAACGGCTTCTGCTGGAGGTTCATGAACAGGGTCGCCGACCCGGTCGTCGGCGCGACGAAGAACTTGTTGTGCTCGGGGTCGGCGTCGAGGAACTGCTCCTTGATCTGCGGGATGAACGCCTGCGCCCAGTCGGCCTCGCCCTGCGCGAGCGCCGTGGTCAGCGCGGTGTTGTCGCCGTACGAGACGTAGTGCAGCTCGGGGACCGCCAGGTCTCCGCCCCAGTAGTCGTCGCGGGCTTCGAGGGTGACCGACTCGGTCGACCAGTTCGACATCGCGTAGGGACCGGTGCCGACGAGGTCGTCACCCTTCACCGGATCGGTCGCCGGCTCGTCGAACTTCTCCCAGATGTGCTTCGGGACGATCGGCACGTGCAGTACGCGGGCCTGGTTCACGAACTTCGACTCCCCGAAGGTGAGGGTCACGGCGTCGCCCTCGACGGTCGCGCCCTCGAACTTGAGGCCCGCGGTGTCGAGTGCGGGCGTGGAGACGAGCTCGTACGTGAACACGATGTCATCGGCGGTGAAGGGCTCGCCGTCGCTCCAGGTGACGTCCTTGCGCGGCACGACCGTGACAGCGGTGAAGTCGTCGTTCCACTCGATGCTCTCGGCCAGCCACGGGGTGACCTCGCGGTCGCCGGTCTGGTTCACGAGGCCGAGCGTCTCGAAGATCACCTTGCCGTAGCCGTATTTCGAGGCGGAGGAGTCGCCGACGTACGGGTTGTTGGACTCGGTGGTGATCGCCCCGTCGGGCTTCGCGATGGTCAGCGCGGCCGAGCCGTCGCCACCGCTGTCGTTCGTTCCTCCGGCAGCGCAGCCGGCGAGGGCCGAGACTCCCAGGGCGGAGATCGCCGCGGCAGCGATCAGGGACTTTCTGAGCTTCATTGCTTCTCCTTGGGCACGGGTCATTGTGCTGTGTGACCGTCGGCTGCACAGACATCCGACGAATTAGCTTACTGACGAGAAAGTAAACTGGTGCGAGGTTACTCGTTGGTAAGTAGAGTTGGCAAGTACGATCCAGATCAGGCACCGGTGCAGGAGAGGAGTGACCATGGCGAAGGACTCTGCCGCACCCGCGAACGTGCGTCCGGCGACGCGCGAGAAGCGCGAACTCATCCTGAAGGCCGCCGTCGAGATCTTCGGCAACAAGGGGTCGACCAACGGCACCCTCGCCGACGTCGCCGAGCAGGTGGGGATCACCCACGCGGGCGTGCTGCACCACTTCGGCTCGAAGCAGAACCTGCTGCTCGAGGTGCTCGCCTACCGAGATCAGGCCGACGTCGCCGAGCTCGCCGAGAAGCGCATCCCGAGAGGCCCCGAGCTCTTCCTGCACCTCGTTCGCACCGCTATCTCCAATGAGCTTCGCCCCGGGATCGTGCAGGCGTACACCGTGCTCTCGTCGGAGTCGGTCACCGACAACCACCCCGGCCGCGAGTACTTCGAGGAGCGCTACACGACGCTCCGCCGCGAGGTGACCGAGGCGTTCCACCTGCTCTGCACGCAGGAGGGCGTCGACGAGCCCGACACGATCGCGACCGGCGCGGCGAGCATCCTCGCGGTGATGGACGGCCTGCAGCTGCAGTGGCTGCTGCACCGCGACGTCGTCGACCTGGGCGGGGCGAGCGAGTTCGCGATCAGGGCGATCGTCAACGGCGTCCTTCACCCCGGACCCACGCTGGAGTCGTACGTGCGCGAGTAGGCTCGGGGCCATGACGATCGACCTCGAAGCGCTCTACACCGACCTGCACCAGCATCCCGAGCTCTCGTTCCAGGAGACGCGCACCGCCGGCATCGCCGCCGGCCACCTGCGTGATCTCGGGCTCGACGTGCATGAGGGCATCGGGGTCACCGGGGTGGTCGGCATCCTGCGCAACGGCGACGGCCCCGTGGTCTGGGTGCGCGCCGACATGGACGCGCTGCCCGTCGGTGAGGAGACCGGCCTCGCCTATGCCAGCACCGCGACCGGCATCGACCCCGCCGGGAACACCGTTCCCGTGATGCACGCGTGCGGGCACGACATGCACGTCACCGCCATGATCGGCGCCGTCGAGAAGCTCGTCGCCGAACGCGGCGAGTGGGCGGGCACCCTCGTCGTGCTGATCCAGCCTGCAGAGGAGTACGGAGCGGGCTCGCGCGCGATGCTCGACGGCGGACTCCTCGACATCGCCCCCACTCCCGACATCGTGCTCGGTCAGCACGTCACCCCGCTGCCCGCGGGCACGATCGGCGTGCGCCCCGGTACGCAGATGGCGGCGTCCGACGGCCTCACCGTGACGCTGCACGGCCGGGGCGGACACGGATCCCGACCGCACTCCACGATCGATCCGATCGTGATGGCCGCGGCGACCGTCATGCGGCTGCAGACCGTCGCCTCTCGCGAGGTCGACCCGCGCGACGTCGCGGTCGTGACGGTCGGCTCGATCCACGCCGGACTCAAGAACAACATCATCCCCGCCGAGGCCAAGCTCGAACTCAGCCTGCGCTACCCGAACGACGAGATGCGCGACAAGGTGCTCGCGAGCGTCGAGCGCATCGTGCGGGCCGAGGCCGCGGCATCCGGAGCCGAGCGCGAGCCCGAGATCCGCACCGACCACACGCTGCCGCCCACGATCAACGACGCGGAGGCCACCGCTCGCGTGACCACCGCGCTGCAGCGCGCGCTCGGCGAGGCGGCCGTCGTCGACCCCGGCATGTTCACGGGCAGCGAGGACGTCTCGTGGTTCGCCCGCGACACGGGCGCACCACTGGTGTTCTGGTTCTGGGGAGGCGTCGACCCCGTGAAGTTCGCGGCATCGGCGGCCGCGGGAACGCTCGACAAGGACATCCCCACCAACCACTCGCCGTTCTTCGCGCCGGAGATCCACCCGACGATCGAGGTCGGCGTGACCGCGCTGTCATCGGCCGCGCGGGAGTTCCTCGGCTGAGGCTTCTCAATTCGCCGTTCGCAATTCAGCAAGAACGGCCAGGAACGAGCCGATTTCATCCGCCGAGTACGCGGAACGCTCGCTCTCTGCTGAATTGTGAACGCCGAGTCGCGCTGAGTCTTGAGAGCGCTGAGTCTTGAGAGCGCTGAGACTCAGCCGCCGATGGCGTTCATGCCGCGGGCCGGCTGCAGGAACGACGGATCGTTGATCGCGTGCCCCGGCAGCTTGCCGTGCACGCACGAGCGCAGCATGGCTCCGATCGCCGCGGCGCGCTGGGCGGGATCGGATGCCGCCGGTCCGCGGAGCGAGTCGATCAGGTCGTACTCGGCGTTGGAGAACAGGCAGTTGCGCAGCTGCCCGTCGGCGGTGAGCCTAAGTCGGTCGCAGGCGCCGCAGAACGGAGCGGTGACCGAGGCGATGACGCCGACCTCGTGCGGTCCGCCGTCGATGCGCCACTTCTCGGCGGGCGCGCCACCGCGGCCGGGAACGGGTTCGAGGCTCCACCGTGCGCTGAGCTTCTCGAGGATCTCCTCGCGCGTGACCATCGACGCGCGGTCCCACGTATGCCCGGCGTCGAGCGGCATCTGCTCGATGAAACGCAGCTGCGCGCCGACCTCCATCGCGAACGCGACCAGGTCTGGCAGCTCGTCGTCGTTCACACCGCGCATCGCGACCGTGTTGAGCTTGAGGGGGCGGAGGTCGGATGCCGCCGCTGCCGCGATGCCTTCGAACACGTCGTCGATGCGATCCCGGCGGGTGAGGTCGGCGAAGCGCTGCCGGTCGACCGTGTCGATGCTGATGTTGAGTCGAGTGAGGCCCGCATCGATCAGATCGGGGAGCTTCTTCGCGAGCGTGATGCCGTTCGTCGTCATCGCGACCTCGACGGGGCCTTCGGGGCCCTCGATCGCCGAGACACGTCGCACCACGTCGATGATGTCGGCGCGCAGCAGCGGCTCGCCGCCCGTGAGGCGGAACGTGCGGATGCCGAGCGATGCGGCGACCTGCGCCACCTCGACGATCTCGTCGGTCGACAGGATGCTGGTGCGCGCGAGCCACTCGTTGCCCTGTTCGGGCATGCAGTAGGTGCAGCGCAGCGAGCAGCGGTCGGTCAGCGAGATGCGCAGATCGCGGTGCACGCGCCCGTGGGTGTCGACGAGTCCCTGCGACGCGGGCGCGACGTCGTCGAGGACCGCGGCGCTCGGCGCCCGCATCCCGATGACGACCGGCACAGCCGTCATCGCCGTCTCCCTCTCCCCGACATGTTCCGAGACTACCCGCGCCGCCGACACCGCGGCCCGTGCGGGCACGACGACCGGCATATTGCCAGGTCGGGGGTCTCGGAAGGGCCGCTTGGCTGACGATTCCCCGCGTGGCGGGCGCCGAGGCCGTATCCGATCAGCCGTCCGGGATGCCGTCAGCCATCCGGCGCAGCGGCGCCGGACTCAGCCGACGGAGACGGAGACGAACCGCACGAGCCCCGGATCGACCCGCAACCGAATCCTGTCGCCGATCGCCACCCCTGCGGCGGCATCCAGCGACAGGTCGACCGCCCCGGCGTCGGTGTGCACGCGCACACCTCCCAGCGTGGGCTCGATGCGCGTCACCTCGGCTGGCCATGACTCCGGGCCCGCTCCGCCGACGCGCACGTGCCCCGGACGGAAGACCGCGGCGAGCGCTGAACCGTCGGTCGCCGCGAGCGCACGCGACGCAGGATCCGTGCTGGTCAGCAGCACCTCACGGCGACGCCACGCACCCCCGCTCGCGACGCCCACGAGACGGTTGACCCCGGCGATCGACGCGACGAATCCGGATGCCGGTGCGGCGAGCACCTCGCGCACCGACCCCGACTGGGTGACGCGACCCGCCTCGACCACGATCAGCCGATCGGCGAGGGCTACGGCATCCGCGGCATCGTGCGTGACCGCGACGGTCGTGGTCGACACGAGCTGATCGCGCAGCATCCGCCTGATGTCGCCGGCCGTCTCGGGATCGAGGGCGACGAGCGGCTCGTCGAGCAGCACGACCCGAGGGGATGCGGCGAGCGCCCGAGCGACGGCGACGCGCTGCTGCTCCCCTCCGGACAGCTCGTGCGGCATCCGCCCTCCCGAGCCGGGGAGTCCGACCCGCGCGAGCCAGTCATCGGCGCCTTCTCGGGCGGCACGAACCTCGACGCCCGCGGCACGCGGCCCGAACGCCACGTTCTCGCCCACCGACAGATGCGGGAACAGTCGGGGCTTCTGCCCGAGCAGCACGACACCGCGGCGCATCGGGTCGGTCCGCACCCGCGGGGCCGCGACGCGGTCGACGACCCGCCCCTCGACGGCGATCTCTCCCCCGCCCAGCGGCTCGAGTCCCGCGAGCGCCTGCAGCAGCGTCGACTTGCCCGCGCCGCTCGGGCCCATCACTGCGACCGTCTCGCCCGGCTCGACGTGCAGCGAGACGTCGACGGAGAAGTGCTCCCGAGGCACGACCACATGAGCGCGCAGGCCATCCACAGAGCTCATCGCGCGGCTCCCGGACGCCAGCCCCGCACCAGCAGCAGCACGAGGATCGCGGTGGCGAGCAGCAGCAGCGCGAGGGCGACCGCCGCACCCTGGGTGACTCCCGCCCCGTTGAAGGCCGTGTAGATCGCCAGCGGCATGGTCTGGGTGACACCCGGGCGGTTGCCCGCGAACAGCGCGGTCGCCCCGAACTCGCCGATGGCCCTGGCGAAGCACAGCACCACGCCGGCCACTATCCCCGGCGCGGCGAGCGGCAGGGTGATGCGGCGCAGGATCGTCCAGCGGCCGGCACCGAGGGCGGCCGCGGTGCGCTCGTACTCGACACCCGAGGTGCGCACCGCCCCCTCGACCGCGAGCACCAGGAACGGCAGCGCCACGAAGGTCTGCGCGAGGATGACGGCCGTCGTGCTGAACGACAGTCCGAGCCCGCCGAGCCACCCCGCCCGTCCGAAGAGGTAGAGCAGGGCGATGCCGCCGACCATGGGCGGCAGGACGAGGGGGATCGTGACGGCAGCACGCAGCACCGCGGCGAGGCGCGGCCCCGAACGAGCGATCGTCAGCGCCAGGGGGACGCCGATCGCGATGCACAGCAGGGTGGCGACAAGGCCCGTCCCCAGGGAGAGCAGCAGCGCCGAGCGCGCGGCCTCCGACGTGACGTCGGCGATGAAGGTCGACCAGTCGACACGGGCGACCAGGGCCGCGAGCGGGAGGATGAGGAACGCGAGACCGATCAGGGCGGGGATGGCCAGGGCACGCGGCGCGTATCCGCGCGCTCCGGCGGCGCTCACGGTGCTCCGAACCCGAAGTCCGCCAGGATGCGCTGACCCTCGTCGGAGAGCACGAAGGCGACGAACGCCTCGGCGGCCGCGGGGTTCTGCGCCTCGGACAGCGCGGCGATCGGATAGTGGTTGACGACCTCGCCTGCACCGTCGGGCACGATCACCTCGACGTCGTCGCGGTCGATCACGTCGGTCGCGTACACGAGGCCCGCGTCTGCCTCGCCGGCCGCGACCTTGGTGAGCACGGCCGTGACGTTCTGCTCGAGGCTCGCCGCGTCGACCGCGACGCCGGCGTTCGAGAGCAGCGTGGCGGACGCCGCCCCGCACGGCACCTCGGGGGCGCACAGCACGGTGGTGACGTCGGCCAGGTCGGCGAGCGTCTCGACGCCGCCGGGGTTGCCCGTCGGCACGGCGATCACGAGCGTGTTGGACGCGAACAGGGTCGGATCGACCGCGGCATCCTCGAGCTTCTGCATGTTGGCCTCGTCGGCCGAGGCGAACACGTCGGCGGGCGCGCCCTCGCGCAGCTGCGTGACCAGCGTGGACGAGCCGTCGTAGACGCCGCTGACGTCGACGCCGGGGTTCGCCTCGGTGAACGCCGCACCGATCTCGTCGAACGCGCCCGAGAGCGACGCCGCCGCGTAGACCGTGAGCTCGCCGCTCACGGTGCTCCCGGATGCGTCGGCGGTGGCGGTCGGCGTCGGCGACTCCGCACCGGCAGCGCACCCCGTGGTGAGAGCCGCGGCGGTCAGGGCGACCATGACGATGCGGCGGAGACGGCGGTTCATGGGTCAGCCCTTCGGCACTTCGACGACGACGTTCGTCGCCTTCACGGATGCGGTGGCGAGCGAGCCCACCTCGAGCTGCAGTTCGCGGGCGGCCTCGGCCGACATGAGCGAGACGACGCGGTGGGGTCCGGACTGCAGGTCGACCTGTGCCATGACCCCGTCGATCTGCACACGGGTCACGATGCCGACGAAGCGATTGCGAGCGCTCGAGAGCGCATGGTTCGACTCCTGCGCCTCCTCGGCGAGCGCCACGGCGCGTGCGGCGAGCGCGTCTCCGGGGATCTCGGCCGGAACGGCGTCGGTCGTGGGCAGCAGACCCTGATCGATCCAGCGCCGCACCGTGTCGTCGCTCACGCCGAGCAGCTGTGCCGCGCGCGCGATCCGAAAGTTCTGCATGAGGCAGAGCGTACCGCAGATGCGGATGAGAGGGCCGAAAAAAGACGTATTCGCGGGAGCCGCCGAGTCGCCACCGACGGGGCACTCGACGACCCCGTGCGCCATTCAGCACGAATACTCGAGACCGCCCGTGTTTCCGCGCGCCGACAGCGGTTCCAGGGCTTCGGTGCTGAATAGTGAACGTAGCCCCGCCCCGCACGTCCGGGCATAGCCTGGGGGCATGCAGCCGCTCGTCGCCCCCGCGCCCGCTCTCGACCCGGCCGAACTGGTCCGCACCGCCCGGCACGCGGTGCTCGCCGGCATCGGAGAGGAGGGGCAGCGCCGCCTCGCAGCCGCCCACGTGACCGTCGTCGGCGCGGGCGGCATCGGCTCGCCCGTGCTCCTCGCACTGGCCGCCGCAGGAGTGGGCAGCATCACGGTGATTGACGACGACATCGTGGAACTGACGAATCTGCAGCGCCAGCTCGCCCACCGCGTCGAAGACATCGGCAGACCCAAGACCACCTCGGCGGCGCGCGCGATCACCGCGCTGTCGCCCGGGGCAGAGGTCGTCACCGCAGCCGAGCGGCTCGACGCCGAGAACGCCGAGCGCCTGTTCGCGGGGGCAGACATCGTGGTCGACACGAGCGACTCCTTCGCGACCCGACGCGACGTCGCCGCCGCGACCGAAGCCCTCGGCATCCCCCTCGTCTGGGGCGCCGTGCAGGAGTGGCACGCACAGGCGACCGTGTTCTGGTCGGATCCGCCGACAGCGGCGCCGGTGGTCCTGACCGACCTCTTCCCCCTCGGCACCGAGGGCGAGCCGCCGAGCTGCGCACAGGTCGGCGTGCTCGGGGCCCTGTGCGTGCAGGTGGGCGGGATGCTGGCGGGCGAGGTCGTGAAGCTCATCACCGGCGCCGGGGAGCCGCTGCTCGGTCGCCTCGCGGTGATCGACGCCCTCACGGCGCGACAGCACGAGATCGCGATCCGTTCGGCGGTGGCGGCATGAGCGCCGCGAACGGCAGCCGCCGGACGGTCGAGGAGCAGCTCGCCCTGGTGCTCGATGCCGTACGCGTCCTCCCGACCGAGACCCGCGCCGTGCGGGAGGCCGCACGGCGCACCCTCGCGAAACCCGCGACGGCGGCCCACGACATCCCGCTCTTCGACAACTCGGCGATGGACGGCTTCGCGGTGCGAGTAGCCGACGTCGCCGCGGCATCCGCCGAGAACCCGGTGGTGCTGCGCGTGGTCGCCGATCTGCCCGCCGGGGTCTCCGACGATCCGTCTCTGGATGCCGGTGACGCGGCGCGGATCATGACGGGCTCCCCGACGCCGAGCGCCGCCGATGCGATCGTGCCGTTCGAGGACACCGCCGGAGGACTCGCCGACTCGCTCGGCGAGGTGCGGGTGCTGCGCGCACCGGCGACGCCGGGAGCCTTCGTGCGCCGTCGCGGCGCCGACCTGCACGCGGGGGACGCCGTCGTTCTCGCGGGCGAGCGCCTCGGAGCGTTCCAGCTCGCGGCCGCCGTCGCCGCCGGCGTCGACACCGTCTCGGTGACACGGGCACCGCGCGTGGCCGTGGTCTCGACGGGCAGTGAACTGCTGTCACCGGGTGAGCCCGCCGCGCGTGGCCGCATCCCCGACTCGAACGGCCCCCTGCTCGAACTGCTCGTCGCGGATGCCGATTCCGAGGTCGTCCTCGTGACGCGTGTCGCCGACGACGCCGACGCCGTGCGCGCCGTCACTGCGACCGCCGTCGAACGCGGCGCCGATGTGATCGTCTTCACGGGCGGCGTCAGCGCCGGGGCCTACGAGCCGGTGCGCGGCGCCTTCGACGGACGGGGGGCCGTCGAGTTCGCGAGCGTCGCGATGCAGCCGGGCAAACCGCAGGCGTTCGGGGCGCTCGACTCCGGAACGCTCGTGTTCGGGCTGCCCGGCAATCCGGTCAGCGTCGCCGTCTCCTTCGAGGTGTTCGTGCGGCCCGCTCTGCTCGCGCTGCAGGGGCGCACCGAGATCCATCGCGCCCGCGCATCCTTCACGGCGGATGCGGCGTGGACGACCCCGCCCGGACGCCGCCAGTACCTTCCCGCCGTCGTCGACCTCTCGACCCGCACGGTGCGTCCTGCCACCGCCGGCGGCTCGGGATCGCACCTCGCCGGCGGTCTCGCCAGGGCGCACGCGTTCGCGATCGTGCCGGCCGAGGTCGAGGCCGTCGCCGTGGGCGACGTGATCGATGTCATGCTGGTCGAATGAGCTTCACGCACCTCGACTCGTCCGGCCACGCGCACATGGTCGACGTGACCGGCAAGCAGCCGACCGTGCGCACCGCGACCGCGCGAGGATTCGTGCGCTGCAGTCCCGAGGTCATCGCAGCCCTGCGTGACGGCACCGCCCCTAAGGGCGACGTGCTCGCGGTCGCCCGCATCGCCGGCATCCAGGCGGCGAAGTCGACCGCGGCTCTGCTGCCGCTCGCCCACGTGATCGGGGTGCACCGGGCCGGCGTCGAGCTCGACATCGTCGACGACGGCGTGCACGTCGAGGCGACGGTCGGCACCGCCGACCGCACCGGCGTCGAGATGGAGGCCCTCACGGCCGTGTCGGTGAGCGCGCTGGCGATCGTCGACATGATCAAGGGGATGGACCGCTCGGTGGTCATCGAGGATGTGCGCATCGTCGCCAAGTCGGGCGGGCGCACCGGCGACTGGCTGCGCGAGGGAGAGACCCGATGACCGCGACCCGGGTACGCTACTTCGCCGCCGCCGCCGAGGCCGCGGGTGTCGACTCCGAGGAACGCGGCGAGCGCTCGCTGGCCGAGCTCCGCGCGGCGGTCATGGCCGAGCATCCGGATCTCGCCGACATCCTGCCGCGCTGCGCGGTCATGGTCGACGGCGTGCGTCGCGACGATGACCACGCCCTCGACGACGCCCAGCTGATCGACGTGCTCCCGCCCTTCGCCGGCGGCTGATCGTCGCGCGAAGCTCGCGCAGCGCCGCGCCACACGGCGTGCGCACGGCTCCGGCTCAGCCGCCGATGCCCTTCCACGACGTGGTGCCGTCGGATTCGACCTGACGCTTCCACACCGGCAACGACGTCTTGATGTCCTCGATGACCGCGCGGCAGACGGCGAACGCCTCGGCCCGGTGCTCGGCGGCGACGGCGATCACGACGGCCGCGTCGCCCACGTCGAGACGGCCGATGCGGTGACTCACGGCGACGACGACCCTCGCGTCGCCGACGGCATCCGCTGCGGCATTCTGCGCGATCGTCTGCAGCGCCGTCTCGGCGTCGGGGTGCGAGCTGTACTCGAGCCCCACGACCGGGGTCTGCGCATCCGGGTCGTTGTCGCGCACCCGGCCGATGAACGTCGTGACTCCGCCGAGCGCGGGGTCGTCCACCGCCGCCAGGTGCGTCTCGACATCGAGCGGCTCGGTGGAGATGGCGGCGATCCGTACCTCGTTCACGAGTGGTCACCGCCCTCGACCTGGTCGACGACGTGTCTCGCGACGGTCAGCACCACGGGTACACCGGATGCCACGGCCCGCGTGGATCCGGGGAGGTTCACGACCAGCGTCCCGGCCGGATCGACGACACCGGCCAGCCCTCGGGACAGCACGGACAGCGGGGTGTCGGCGAGGCCGCTGCGTCGCAGCTCCTCGGCGATGCCGGGGACCTCGCGCGTGATCACGCGTCGGGTGCCCTCGGGCGTCTCGTCGCGGGGTCCGACCCCGGTTCCGCCGGTGGTCACGATCAGTCGCACCCCCCGCGCGACCGCACGCCGCAGCGCATCGGCCACGGATGTCTCGCCGTCGGCGATGACCTCGGCGTCGGGACAGTGCCAGCCCGCCTCGCGGAGCAGCCCGACGGCGATCGGTCCGCCGCGGTCCTCGCGCTCTCCGGAGAACGAGCGGTCCGAGACGGTGATCACACACGCGGGTAGCGACGTCATGGCTCCACGATAGGGGCTGGCCGAACCGGCCGCACCGGCATCAGTTCACCCGGACCAGAGAACGCTGCCATCCCGATGAGCCGTTCGGCGCGATCGGCGCCCGCTCCTCGATCTGCGTGTCGCCGTTCTTGTTGATCGCGCGCACGGCCACGTAGTGGGTGCCGGGGGTGGCATCCCACTCCATGAACCACTGCACCCAGGTGTTCTCGTTGATCGGCGCCGACAGCGTCGCCGGCATCCAGTCACCCTCGTCGATCTTCACCTCGACGCGCTCGATGCCCACGGTCTGCGCCCACGCGACGCCCGCGATCGGGATGCGCCCGGCATCGACGGCCTGCCCGACCTTCGGGGTGTCGACGCGCGAGGCGAACTTGATCGGCGCCTCGGCGCTGTATCCGCGGGGAGTCCAGTAGGCCTCGTCCTTCTCGAACGTCGTGACCTTGAGCTCGGTGAGCCACTTGGTCGCCGAGACGTAGCCGTAGAGCCCCGGTACCACCATCCGCACCGGGAAGCCGTGCTCGAGCGGCAGCGGCTCTCCGTTCATGCCGACCGCGAGGATCGCGTCGAGGTTGTCGTCGGTGAGAGCCGACAGCGGCGTGCTCGCCGTGTAGCCGTCGACGCTCTTCGAGAGCACCATGTCGGCACCGGACTTCACGCCGGCCTTCTTCAGAACATCGCGCAGCGGCACTCCCAGCCACATCGCGTTGCCGACCAGTCCGCCACCGACCTCGTTCGAGACGCAGGTCATCGTGATCGCGTACTCGTCGAGACCCATGTCGAGGATGTCCTGGAAGCTCAGTTCGACACGCTTGTCGACCATCCCGTCGATGACGAGGCGCCAGGTGCTGGGGTCGATCGTGGGCACGGTCAGTGCGGTGTCGACGCGGTAGAAGTCCTTGTTCGGCGTGATCAGCTTCGTGAGACCCGGGATGTCGAGCTCCGCGCCCTTCGGCACCGTGACCTTCGACTTCGGAGCCGGCAGCTTGAGAGCCTCCCGGATCGTCGCCACAGATCCGACAGTCATGCTGACCGTGCGCGAGGCGATGCCGACGATGACGGCCGAGACGCCGGCGATCCCGGCGAGCAGGAAGAACTGCCGACGGCCGAGGGCCTTCGAGGGCTTCGCATCGTCGGCGTCGGCCTCGGTCTTCTCGCCTTTGCGATCGACCATCTCGGCGGGAACGGCGGATGCCTTCCACGCCGTGAGGCGGCGGATGAGCAGGACGATGATGATCGACCCTGCGATCGTGCCGAGCACCGGCGGCAGGAACGCGAGCGCGGTGACGCCGGCCCTGGTCACGATCGCCGCGGTGGAGAGCGCGCCGGCGACCACCAGGGCGATCACGCCGAGCGGGGGACGCAGCAACTGCAGGATGCCGGCGATCGCCGACGCGATCACCACCGCGAGACCGAGTCCGACCAGCAGCGCGATCTTGTCGTACTCGCCGAAGGTCGCGATCGCGAACTCCTTGAACGGCTGCGGGACGATGTCGATCACGAAGCCGCCGACCGCGAGGATCGGGCTGGCCGAGCGCGCGAAGATCAGCGCGAAGAGTTCGGCGGTGGCCAGGAACACCAGTCCGCTGATCACGCCCGAGAGCGCAGCCCAGAAGAGGAATCTATTGCCGCCGCGGCGCCGGGTCTGTGTGCCGCTCTGTTCCGCGGTGCTGCGCTGTGCCATGGTCTGCTCCTTCGCACCGAGGACGGTGTGGTCCTCGGTTGTTCGGAGCCGAGCCGGGAACGGATGGTGTCAGAGCGGGCGGGCGGTGACCGTATCGCGTCCCTGGGTCTGGCGCAGGGTGCGCAGGCACCGGGAGCAGAGGATCTCGACGGTCCGCGGGTGATTTTCGGGGCAGACGCAGTCGATGGAGACGCGCCACTTCGCTCGGCGTCCGCACGCGGCATACGCCTCGTCGTCACCGTGGTCGCACTCGCAGAGCTGACGTCCGCGGTCGAGGCCGGCGATCTCTTCGACGGTGCGGTCGACGTCGACGACTCGTTCGGTTGCGACGTCGGATGCGTCGTGCGTTTTCACCACCTGCCGATGTTCCCAGGGTCGTGCGGCCGCGCGCAACACCGCCGCGCCCACACCGGTGCGTCCGGTGACGGTTCACAACTCAGCACGAAACGGATGGAACCCGCGAGACGGCGACGGGAACAGACAGTTGTGAGCAGCCCCTGCTGAATTGTGAACGGGCTCGGCGCGTGACTGCGCTCCGGAACGCCCGAAAGACGCGGGTCAGACCTGCACGACGTGCGGCGGAGGCGGCGGCGCGAGCTGACGCTGCGGCACGCCGTGGGCCTCGCGGTGCAGACGCTCCATGCGGCTGTCCAGCTCGGCCGCGGCCTCGGCCGCGTCAGTGAGGCTGTCGACGAGATGCGAGGGCACCTGGTTCGAGAACTTGTAGTAGATCTTGTGCTCGAGGCTGGCCCAGAAGTCCATCGCGATGGTGCGGAACTGCACCTCGACAGGCACCGACAGAGCGCCCGTCGACAGGAAGACCGGCACCTCGATGATCGCGTGCAGGCTCTTGTACCCGTTGCTCTTCGGCGTCGCGATGTAGTCCTTGACCGTGACGACCGTCACGTCGTCCTGCGCCGTGAGCAGATCGAACAGACGGTAGACGTCGGCGACGAAGCTGCAGGTCACGCGGACGCCGGCGATGTCGGTGATCTCCGCGCGGATGCGCGCGAAGTCAGGCTCGGCGATGCCCTTGCGGGCGATCTTCTCGACGATGCTGTCGGGCGTCTTCAACCGGCTCTTGACGTGCTCGATCGGGTTGTACGCGTGGTGGTGGGTGAACTCGTCACGGAGGATGGAGATCTTCGTCTCGACCTCCCGCATCCCGAACTCGTATTCGCGAAGGAAGCGCTGGAACTCATCGCGAAGCTCCCGAGTCTGCTGGATGGCGTCGTCGGTGACCTGGAGGGACGTCATGGATCCGACGTTACGCGCCGGTGATCGGAAGTGGCTGTGCATCGTCGATGAGAAAACGCATCGGTCCTGGTTGCCGATGTCGGAGCCCGGGGATAGAACGGACGACATGACGACAGCAGGAGAGAAGTGGACCGCAGCGTACGTCGAGGCCTGGACGTCGAACGACCCGCAGCAGATCGCGGCCCTCTTCAGTGAAGACGCCAGGTATCTGACGAGCCCCGATTCCGAACCTCGCGTGGGCCGAGCCGACATCGTCGCCGGCTGGCTCGAGGATCTCGACGACCCCGACACGTGGTCGTTCGAGTGGTGGATCGTCCGAGAGGATGCCGGTTTCGTGGTGATCGAGGGCCGCACGAAGTACCCCGCCGAACGCGACTACCTCAACCTCTGGATCGTGCGCCTGGATGACGAGGGCCGGGCGACCGAGTTCACCGAGTGGTACATGCCGCGTCCGCACGAGGACTGATCGATCGAGCGCCGCACTCCGGCCCGTAAGGATTCCGTGAGGGACGCTCGACACACCGTAGGGATTCCGTGAGGAACGCGTGAGGAAGGTGTTGGTGGGCGTAATGTCGCCGGACGTGTCAGATGAAACCAGGGACAACACCGACGCTCCCCCTCGCGTGAAGCGCATCCTCATCGGCGACCCGCTCACGAGCGAGCAGGTCGACGATCAGTTGCTGCCGAAGAAGATGGCCCTGCCGATCTTCGCGTCCGACGCGCTGAGCTCGGTCGCCTACGCCCCGCAGGAGCTCGTGATGATCCTGCTGATCGGCGGATTGACGTTCCTGTCGTTCACTCCGCTGGTCGCCATCGCGGTCGTGGTGCTGCTGATCGTGGTGGTGCTGAGCTACCGCCAGCTGATCAAGGCGTACCCGTCGGGCGGCGGCGACTACGAGGTCGCGTCGAAGAACCTCGGCGAGATCCCCGGCGTCATCGTCGCGGCCGCTCTGCTCGTCGACTACGTCCTCACGGTCGCCGTGTCGGTGGCCTCCGGTGTCGACAACATCATCTCCGCCGTTCCCGGTCTCGACCCGCTGCGGGTCGAACTCGCGGTCGGCTTCGTGATCCTGATCATCATCGTGAACCTGCGCGGGGTGCGCGAGGCCTCGCTCGTCTTCGCGATCCCGACGTACGTGTTCATCGCCTCGGTCGGCTTCATGATCGTCACGGGACTCATCCGCACGTTCCTCGGCGACGCGCCGGTCGCATCCAGCGCCGAGTTCGCGGTGCACTCCGAGAACCTCGGCCAGGCCGCGGTGATCCTGCTGATCCTGCGTGCCTTCTCGAGCGGATGCTCCGCCCTCACCGGCGTCGAAGCGGTCTCGAACGGCGTTCCCGCGTTCCGCACGCCGAAGGTCCGCAATGCGCAGTCGACCCTCGTGCTGATGGGATCGATCGCCGCCTGCCTGTTCGCCGGCCTCACCGCTCTCGCCCTGATCACCGGCGTGCACTACGCCGAGAACCCCTGCGACCTGATCGGCTTCGACTGCTCGACCCCGCAGCCCAGCCTCATGGCGCAGATCGCGGCCGCGACGTTCGGCGGCGGCAGCATCCTCTTCTTCATCGTGCAGGCCGCGACCGCCTGCGTGCTGCTACTGGCGGCCAACACCGCGTTCAACGGGTTCCCGCTGCTCGGATCGGTCCTGGCCCGCGACGGCTACGCACCCAAGTCGCTGAACACCCGCGGAGACCGCCTCGTGTTCTCGAACGGCATGATCGTGCTCGGCATCGCCGCGATCGCCGTGCTCGTGGTGTTCCAGGCGCGGCTGACCACGCTGATCCAGCTGTACATCATCGGCGTGTTCGTGTCGTTCTCACTGGGGCAGATCGGCATGGTGCGGCACTGGCGGCGCGTGCTGCGAGGCCCCGCCGAGACCACGCCGGGAGCCGGGATCGACGGCGCATCGGCATCCGATCGCCGTTCGGCCAAGGTGGGTCTGGTCATCAACTCGGTGGGTGCCGCGATGACGGTCGCCGTGCTGCTGATCGTGACCATCACGAAGTTCACGCACGGCGCGTACCTGGTGTTCCTCGCGATCCCGGTGCTGGCCTTCCTGATGATGGGCGTCAAGAGGTACTACCGCGACGTGGAGCACGAGATCGCGATCGACGACACCACCAAGTTCGGGGCGACGGGCGACCTGGCGATCGTGCTCGTCAACCGCCTGCAGAAACCCGTCGTGAAGGCGATCGACTACGCCGTCGCCGCCAAGCACGGCAAGACGCTCGCGGTGCACGTGGCGGTGGCGACCGACGATGCGGCCCAGCTGCAGAAGGACTGGGCGGATCACCTCGTGCCGATCCCGCTCGTCATCGTCGAGTCGCCGTATCGGTCGTTCGCGCAGCCGGTGGCACAGTTCATCCGGCAGTACCGCGAGAAGCACGGCTCGTCGGTCGTGACCGTCTACCTGCCGCAGTACATCGTGGGGCACTGGTGGGAGACGTTCCTGCACAACCGGCGCTCCCGCCGTCTCGCCAACCAGCTGATGCTGGTGCACGGGGTGTCGGTGACGCTCGTGCCGTGGCTGCTCGACTCGTCCGAGCTCATCTACGGCCGACGCTCGCGGCCGCTGCCGGGCCAGGAGCGCGCCGGACGTCCGGTCGTCGTGGCCGGGCGCCGCGCGCACCGCCCCGAGGGACCGCCCGAGAACTGAGGCACGGCGCGCAGCCGCTCAATAGGCTGGAGCGATGACCGCTACGCCGCACGCCGAAGTCTGGCCCGTCAGCACCGAGCGCCTGCAGATCCGTCAGATGACCGCATCCGACATCGATGCGATGTGGAAGTGGCGCCAGCTGCCCGAGGTGAACCGGTGGCTCGGGCTCGCGCCCGACACGATCGAGGCGTTCCGTGAGCGGTACCTCGACCCCGATCGCCTCGCCTCGATGCACATCGTCGAACTGGTCGAGGAGAACGGTGAGGCGACCCCGATCGGCGACATCATGATCAGGATCGGCGACGGCTGGGGTCAGCTCGAGGTCGCCGACCGGGTGAAGAGCGTCGAGGCGGAGCTCGGCTGGGTGCTCGATCCCGGCTACACCGGACGAGGCTATGCGACCGAGGCGATCCGCGCGGTGATCGATGTGTGCTTCGGCCCCCTCGGGCTGCGCCGCGTGCACGCCGGGTGCTTCGCCTACAACGAGCCGTCGTGGCGCCTGATGGAGCGCCTCGGCATGCGGCGCGAGGAGTTCAGCCGCAAGACCGCGCTGCACCGGTCGGGCGAGTGGCTCGACGGCATGAACTACGGCATCCTCGCGGAAGAGTGGCCGGTCACGGATTCCTGAACACGTCGTGATCTCCGACCCGACGCCAGCGGATGGGACCTGTCAGCCCGAGACGAGCGCGAGCACGAGCGTCGCCACCACCACGGTCGGCACGGCCACGATCGCGCCCCAGAGCATGAGGCTCCCCCAACGGATCTCGACACCGAGCGACACCACCCTGTGGTGCCACAGCAGGGTGGCGAGCGACGCCCATGGCGTGATGAGCGGGCCGAGGTTCACTCCGATCAGCAATGCCATCAGGGCGACCGGATCACCCGCCGTCGGCTCGAGGATCAGATAGGCGGGCAGGTTGTTGACCCCGTTCGCCGCGAGCGCGCCGGCCGCCGAGAGCCGCAGCAGCTCGCCGGGGGCATGGCCGCTCGTGGCCAGCACCGACAGGAAGTCGAGGAGCCCGTTCGCGTGCGCCGCTTCGACCACCACGAACAGCGCCGCCGCGAGGCCGATCGCCTGCCAGGGCACGAGCGACAGGCGCAGCACGTGACGGCGGCGAATGCCGAACAGGATGACGAGGATGACGGCGGCGACCGTGGCGGGGATCCACACCTCGTGAGTGAGGGCGAGCAGCGGCATGAGCAGCAGCAGCGTCGCGGCAGCGCCCCAGAACAGCACGCGGTCGGAGGGCTGTCCACCCGAGGGCACCCGGTAGTCGCCGAACAGGGTGCGTCGGTGGCGCAGGGTGAGGATCAGCACGGGCACGAGCACACCGACGAGCGTCGGCGCCCAGCTCAGCGCGAGGAACGACAAAGGGTCATCGCCGATCGCGCGCGCCGCCAGCAGGTTGGTGAGGTTCGAGACGGGCAGGGCCAGCGATGCCGTGTTCGCCAGCCACACCGTGACGAGGGCGAAGGGCAGGGGCGGGATGCCGACGCTCTGCGCGAGCACGACGACCACCGGCGTCACGATCACCGCCGTCGTGTCGAGCGAGAGGAACACGGTGCTGATGACCGCGAGCACCACCACCGACACCCACAGCAGGATGACCCGGCCATGCCCCCAGCGCGCGAGGCGCTGCGCCACGACATCGAAGACCGCCGCGTCCCGTGCGAGTTCGGCGACGATCGTGATCGCGATGACGAACCCGAGCACCGGAGCGATGCGGGCGCCGAGTGCCTCGGCATCCGTGGGAGGAAGGATGCCGGAGACGATGCACACCGCCGCCACGGCGATGAGCGCCAGAACGATGATCGTCCCCGTGCCGAGTCGGCGTCGCGTTGCACTCACTCGCTGAGTGTAGATCCGTCAGGGGGTGAGGCGCGGCATCCGCCACCTCGGCATGCGAAGGCCGTGAGCATCTCGCATGCATCGCGCTCACTGCCGTAGGGGAAGCGTGAGGATCGCACGATGTCCCCCTGCACGGGAGTTGTATCGACTCTCGTGCTCGACATCATCTACATCGCGCTGACTCTCGCGCTGTTCGCCCTCGTCTCCTCGATCGCTGCGGGGGTGGAACGCCTGTGATCGTCTTCGAGATCATCGCCGCCGCCCTCGCCGTGGCCGCCGTCGTCTATCTCGTGGTGGCTCTCGTCGCCCCGGAGAAGTTCTGATGGGCGCCGGTATGTCGACAGGCGCCGAACTCTGGTTCGGCGCCCTGCAGGCCGCGGTCCTCCTCGTGGCGCTCGTGCTGCTGTACCGCCCGGTCGGCGACTACATGGCCCGCGTCTTCCGCACACCCCGTGACCTCAAGCTCGAGCGCGGCGTGTACCGCCTGATCGGCGTGAACCCGGAATCCGAGCAGACCTGGCGGGCCTACGCCCGCGGTGTCCTCGCCTTCTCGGTCGTCGGTCTGCTGCTCGTCTACGGCCTGCAGCGGCTGCAGGCGTTCCTGCCCCAGTCGCTCGGACTGCCGGCCGTGCCCGAAGGCCTCGCCTTCAACACCGCGGCGTCCTTCGTCGCGAACACCAACTGGCAGTCGTACTCGCCCGAGCAGACGATGGGCTACACAGTGCAGCTCGCCGGTCTCACGGTGCAGAACTTCGTCTCGGCGGCCGTGGGCCTCGCCGTCGCCGTCGCCCTCATCCGTGGATTCGCCCGCCGCGGGTCGACGACGATCGGCAACTTCTGGGTCGACGTGATCCGTGGACTCGGCCGCATCCTGCTGCCGATCGCGCTGCTCGCCGCGATCGCCCTGATCGCGGGCGGTGTCGTGCAGAACTTCGCCGGCTTCACCGATGTGACGACCGTCTCTGGCGGCACGCAGACCATCCCCGGCGGGCCTGTCGCCTCGCAGGAGGCCATCAAGCTCCTCGGCACGAACGGCGGCGGCTTCTTCAACGCCAACTCCGCGCATCCGTTCGAGAACCCGACCGGGTGGACCAACCTGCTGCAGATCCTGCTGATCCTGGTGATCCCGTTCTCCCTCCCCCGCACGTTCGGACGCATGATCGGCGACCACCGTCAGGGCTATGCGATCGCCGCGGTGATGGGCACGATCTTCCTCGTCTCGACCTTCGCGCTCTCGGCGCTCGAGCTCGCCGGCCGCGGTTCGGCACCCGAGCTCGCCGGCGCCGCGATGGAGGGCAAGGAGGTGCGCTTCGGCATCCTCGGATCGACGCTGTTCGGCAGCGCCAGCACGCTGACCTCGACCGGTGCGGTCAACTCGATGCACGACTCGTACACGGCACTCGGCGGCATGATGCCGATGCTCAACATGATGCTCGGCGAGGTCGCCCCCGGCGGCGTCGGCACGGGCCTCTACGGCATGCTCGTGCTCGCGATCATCGCGGTGTTCGTCGGCGGACTGCTGGTCGGCCGCACGCCCGAGTACCTCGGCAAGCGCATCGGCCCGAAGGAGATCAAGCTCGCGAGCCTGTACATCCTCGTGACGCCCACCCTCGTGCTGGCCGGCACGGCGCTGAGCTTCGCGATACCCGGCATCCGGGCGGATGTCGAGGCGACCAGCATCCTGAACCCCGGCGTGCACGGCATGAGCGAGGTGCTCTACGCCTTCACATCGGCGGCGAACAACAACGGCTCCGCCTTCGCCGGCCTCACGGCGAACACCCCGTGGTTCAACACCGCGCTCGGCGTCGCGATGCTGCTCGGACGATTCATCCCGATCGTGCTCGTGCTGGCTCTCGCCGGATCATTCGCCGCACAGCAGCGCGTGCCGGAGAACACCGGAACGCTGCCCACGCACCGACCGCAGTTCGTCGGCCTCCTCACCGCCGTCGCGGTCATCATCACCGCACTCACGTACTTCCCCGTGCTCGCACTGGGACCCCTCGCTGAAGGACTCGTCTGACATGACACTCATCACCACGCCCCCAGAACAGCAGGATGCTGCGGCATCCGCCCCCGCAGAACCGCCGCGCTCGTTCGGCTGGGCACAGCTGACGCAGGCACTGCCTGGTGCGCTGCGCAAGCTCAACCCCGCCTCTCTCGTGCGCAACCCCGTGATGCTGCTCGTCTGGGTCGGCGCCGCGTTCACCACCGTGCTCGCGATCGCCGAGCCGTTCCTCGGCGGCCCCGCCGACTCGGGCGGAACTCCGGTGCCCGCGCCCTTCACCTGGGGCATCGCGATCTGGCTGTGGCTGACCGTGCTGTTCGCGAACGTCGCCGAATCGGTGGCCGAGGGTCGCGGCAAGGCCCAGGCCGCGAGCCTGCGCAAGACCCGCACCAGCACCATGGCCCGACGCGTCGTGCGGTATGACGCGACAGCGGATGCGACGGCCGAGCGCACCGAGACTGCGGACGTCTCGTCGGCCGAGCTGCAGCGCGACGACGTCGTGATCGTCACGGCCGGCGACCTGATCCCGGGCGACGGCGACATCATCGCGGGCATCGCCACCGTCGACGAGTCCGCCATCACCGGAGAGAGCGCCCCCGTCATCCGCGAATCCGGTGGCGACCGCAGCGCCGTCACCGGCGGCACCCGCGTGCTGTCGGATCGCATCGTCGTGCGCATCACCTCGAAGCCCGGCGAGACGTTCGTCGACCGCATGATCGCCCTCGTCGAGGGCGCCAGCCGTCAGCGCACGCCGAACGAGATCGCGCTGAACATCCTGCTCGCGAGCCTGTCGATCGTGTTCGTCGTCGTGGTGCTCGCGCTCAACCCGATCGCCTCGTACGCGGCGTCGCCCGTCAGCATCCCGGTGCTGATCGCCCTGCTCGTCTGCCTGATCCCGACGACGATCGGCGCCCTGCTCTCGGCCATCGGCATCGCCGGCATGGACCGTCTCGTGCAGCGCAACGTGCTCGCGATGTCGGGCCGCGCGGTCGAGGCCGCGGGAGACGTGACGACCCTGCTGCTCGACAAGACCGGCACCATCACCTACGGCAACCGCCGCGCCCACGAGGTGCTGCGACTCGGAGGCGTCGAGACCGACGAGCTGCTCCGCATCGCGGCCCTGTCGTCGCTCGCAGATCCGACCCCCGAGGGGGCATCGATCGTCGAGCTGGCGAAGAGCCGCGGCATCCACGTCGAAGAGCCGGCGGATGCCGTCGTCGTGCCGTTCACCGCGCAGACCCGCATGTCGGGTCTCGATCTCGCCGACGGCACCCAAATTCGCAAGGGTGCTGGATCGGCCATCACCACCTGGCTCGGACTCGACACGGATGCCGAGCTGACCGGCCTCGTCGACGGCGTGGCCTCGAGCGGCGGAACTCCGCTTGTGGTCGCCGTGAAGCACGGTCCCACTGCCGCCACGGCCACCGCCACCGCAGCCCCTTCTGCCGCTTCATCGAACCGGATGGCTGAAGGAATCGCGGATGGCGGGTCGGATGCCGTCACCCCGTCCGCCGACCGGGGAACCGTCAGCCACCCAGCGACAGCGACAGCGACGGGCGCCGGCGAGGTCCTCGGCGTCGTGCACCTCAAGGACATCGTGAAGGACGGCCTGCGCGAGCGGTTCGAGGAACTGCGCAGCATGGGCATCCGCACGGTCATGATCACGGGCGACAACCCGCTGACCGCCGCCGCGATCGCCAAGGAGGCGGGCGTCGACGACTTTCTCGCCGAGGCCACACCCGAGCAGAAGCTCGAGCTGATCAAACGCGAGCAGCAGGGCGGCCGGCTCGTCGCCATGACCGGCGACGGCACGAACGATGCCCCCGCTCTCGCCCAGGCCGACGTCGGCGTCGCGATGAACACCGGCACGTCGGCCGCGAAGGAGGCCGGCAACATGGTCGACCTCGACTCGGACCCGACCAAGCTCATCGACATCGTGCGCATCGGCAAGCAGCTGCTCATCACCCGAGGGGCGCTCACGACGTTCTCGCTCGCGAACGACATCGCCAAGTACTTCGCCATCATCCCGGCGATGTTCATGGGCGTCTTCCCCGGACTCGCGGCGCTGAACATCATGCAGCTGCATTCGCCGGCATCCGCGGTCACCAGCGCCATCATCTTCAACGCGATCGTGATCGTCTTCCTCATTCCGCTGGCGCTGCGGGGCGTGAAGTACCGACCGGCGAGCGCGTCGCAGATCCTGCAGCGCAACCTGCTCGTCTACGGCCTCGGCGGGGTGATCGCGCCGTTCCTCGGCATCAAGCTGATCGACCTCGTCATCACCCTCATCCCCGGTTTCTGACCGTGTCCACGCCCTTCGTCTCGCCCGTCCGTCCCCCTTATTTCGGGGGCCGACACGCCAGATACCGGCCGTTACGCCCCCTCCGGTCCGAGAAGTGGCGTGTCGGCCCCCGAAGTGACAGACCGCCACACACACACACACACACACACACACACACACACACACACTGAAAGGTCATCATGTCCTCCTCCCGCACCACGGCACGCACCGTCGGGGTCGCCGTCCGCACGATGCTCGTGCTCACCCTCGTGCTCGGCGTCGGCTACACGCTCGTCGTCACCGGCATCGGCCAGCTACTGCTGCCGTTCCAGGCCAACGGCTCGCCACTGGCCGACGGAAAGGGCAGTTCGCTGATCGGACAGTCCTTCACGGATGCCGACGGCGAGGCCCTGCCGCAGTACTTCCAGTCGCGCCCCTCCGCCGCCGGCGACGGCTATGACGGCGCCGGATCGAGCGGCAGCAACCTCGGCCCCGAGAACCCCGACCTCGTCGCATCGATCGGCGAGCGCAGGGCGGCCATCGCCGCGCGCGACGGCGTGGCGGAGGCCGATGTGCCCGCCGATGCCGTGACCGCATCCGGCTCGGGCCTCGACCCGCACATCAGCGTCGCCTACGCCCTGCTGCAGGTGCCGCGGGTCGCAGCCGAACGCGGCCTCGACGAGCAGAGGGTGCGCGACCTCGTGGAGTCTAGGATTCAAGGGCGGGATCTGGGATTCCTCGGCGAAGAGCACATCAACGTCGCCGAACTCAATCTCGCGCTCGACGAGCAGGAGGGCTGATGACGGCAGAGCGGATGCCGCGACGCGGCCGACTCCGCGTGCTGCTCGGCGCCGCCCCCGGTGTCGGCAAGACCTTCGAGATGCTCGTCGAGGGCCGACGGCTGATCGACGAGGGGCGCGACGTGGTGATCGCGATCGTCGAGACGCACGACCGTGCCGCGACGGCCGCGCAGACGATCGGCATCCCCGAGGTCCCTCGACGCACCGATCTGCACCGTGGGGTGCCGCTCAGCGAGATGGATCTGGAGGCGGTGCTCGCGCGTCGCCCCGAGATCGCCCTCGTCGACGAGCTCGCACACACCAACACCCCAGGATCCGCGCATCCGAAGCGGTGGCAGGACGTCGACGCGCTGCTCGACGCCGGCATCGACGTCGTCACGACCGTGAACGTGCAGCACATCGAATCGCTGAACGCGGTGGTCGAGAAGATCACCGGCATCGCGCAGCAGGAGACGATCCCGGATGCCGTGGTGCGGGCGGCCGACGAGATCGAGGTCGTCGACCTCGCGCCCCAGTCGCTGCGCGACCGCCTCTCGGCCGGTCTCGTCTATCCCGCCGAACGTATCGACGCCGCCCTGTCGAACTACTTCCGGCTCGGGAACCTCACCGCGCTCCGTGAGCTCGCCCTGCTGTGGCTCGCCGACGAGGTCGACAGCGCCCTGCGCAGCTACCGCGCCGATCACGGGATCGAGGGCACGTGGCAGGCGCGCGAGCGGGTGGTCGTCGCCCTCACCGGAGGCACCGAAGGCGAGACGCTGCTGCGCCGCGGCGCCCGCATCGCCGCGCGGTCGGCCGGTGGAGAGCTGCTCGCCGTGCACGTCGCCACCCAGGACGGACTCCGCGACCAGACGCCGGGAGCCCTCTCCGCCCAGCGCGCCCTGGTCGAGTCGCTCGGCGGCAGCTTCCACCAGATCGTCGGCGACGACATCCCCGGCACGCTCGTCTCGTTCGCACAGGGAGCGGATGCCACGCAGCTCGTCATCGGCGTCAGCCGCCGCGGACGTGTCGCGGCCGCCCTCACCGGTCCGGGCATCGGCTCAGAGGTCATCCGCCGCTCGGGCGACATCGACGTGCACATCGTCACGCACGCCGCCGCGGGCGGTCGCGTCGCCCTGCCCCGCATCACCGGCGGTGCGCTCGGCTGGCGGCGTCAGGTGCTCGGGCTGGCGGTGGCCCTCGTCTTCGGTCCCCTGTTGTCGTGGCTGATGTTCACGTTCCGCAGCCCGGAATCGATCACCTCCGAGGTGCTCGCCTACCAGCTGCTCGTCGTCGTGGTCGCGCTGATCGGCGGCATCCGCCCCGCGGTCTTCGCAGCCGTGCTCTCGGGCATCACCCTCGATCTGCTGTTCGTCGCGCCGCTGTTCACCATCACGATCGCGCATCCGCTGCACGTGCTCGCCCTCATCCTGTACGTCGTGATCGCGATCCTCGTCAGCATCATCGTCGACCAGGCGGCGCGGCGAGCCCGCACCGCCCAGCGCGCCGTCGCCGAGGCGGAGCTGCTCGCTGCGGTCGCCGGCAACGTGCTCCGAGGAGACAACGCCGTGCTCGCCCTGGTCAGTCGCACCCGCGAGGCGTTCGGTCTCAGCGGCGTCCGCCTGCTCGCTCCCGACGGCGAGGTGCTCGCGAGCGACGGCGAACCCGTTCCCGACGGTCGCGCGACGACCGTTCCCGTCGGCTCGGGCGGCTCGGCCCCCGCGCTGCTCGAACTGCACGGGGAGCCGCTCGACACCCCCGCACGGCGACTGCTCGACGCGATCGTCGCGCAGCTCGCCGCCGCGATCGAGCACACGGATCTTCGCGCCACCGCCCGAGAGGTCGCCGCCCTCGCCGAGACCGACCAGGTACGAAGCGCCCTGCTCTCGGCGGTCAGCCACGATCTGCGCCGCCCGCTCGCCTCGGCTGTCGCGGCGATCGGCGGGCTGCGCGGGGCGCACGGCCTGTCGGCATCCGATCGCGACGAGCTGCTCGCGACGGCCGACGAGAGTCTCGCCACCCTGTCGTCGCTCGTCACCGATCTGCTCGACGTCAGCCGCGTGCAGGCCGGGGTGCTCGCGGTGTCGAGCATGCCGCTCGACGTGGCCGGCCCCGTGCTCGCCGCGGTCGACGAGCTCGGCCTCGGCCCCGCAGATGTCGAGCTCGTGCTCGACGGCGAGCTGCCGCCGGTGTCGGCCGACCCGGTGCTGCTGCAGCGCGTGCTCGTGAACGTGATCGCGAACGCGCACCGTCACGCTCCCGCCGACAGCCGCGTGATCGTGTCGACGAGCTCGCTCGCCGAGCGCGTGGAGATCCGCATCATCGACCGGGGTCGAGGCGTGCCCGCCGAACAGCGCGACCGCATCTTCCAACCGTTCCAGCGGCTGGGCGACACCGACAACACCACCGGTCTCGGGCTCGGCCTCGCCCTGTCGCGCGGATTCGCCGAGGGCATGGGCGGTACTCTGACACCCGAGGACACCCCCGGCGGTGGACTCACCATGGTCGTCTCACTGCCGCGGGCAGAAGACCCCGATCCCCTGCAGGAGGAGACGGAGTGAAGCTCCTCATCGCCGACGACGATCCGCAGATGGTGCGCGCCCTGCGCATCACCCTCGCCGCGCACGGGTACGAGGTGGTCGTCGCGTCCGACGGCGCCGCGGCCGTCGCGGTCGCCGCGCAGACACACCCCGACCTCATCATGCTCGACCTGGGGATGCCGCGACTCGACGGCATCGAGGTGATCCAGGCGCTGCGCGGATGGACGAACGTGCCCATCATCGTGGTGTCGGGCCGCACCGGATCCGCAGACAAGGTCGATGCCCTGGATGCCGGCGCCGACGACTTCGTCACCAAGCCCTTCCAGGTCGACGAGCTGCTGGCGCGTCTGCGCGCCCTGTCACGACGGGCTGTTCCGGTGGGCGGCGAGTCGACCGTCGGGTTCGGCGACGTCGTCGTCGACCTCGTGACGAAGACCGTGACGCGGGCCGGCGCCCGGGTGCACCTCACGCCGACCGAGTGGCGGATGCTCGAGCACCTCGCCCGGCATCCCGGCGCCCTCGTCACCCGACAGGACCTGCTGAAGGAGATCTGGGGCAGCGAGCAGGTCTCGGACTCCGGCTACCTGCGCCTGTACATGTCGCAGCTGCGCAAGAAGCTCGAGGCGTCGCCGAGCAACCCGGTGCATCTGCTCACCGAGTCGGGCATGGGGTACCGGCTGGTGCTCTGACCTCGATCTCGGCCGGGGAGCGTTCCCGTCTCAGCATGGATCCTTCATGCGGCAGGAATCAGCGGGTTGCGGCCGTGCTCCTCTGGGGTCTGTGCTGAATCGTGAACGGGTCGTGGTCGGAACCGCGGAGTGACTAGACCGCGACGTCGGCGCGAGGACGCCGCAGGACTCCCCAGGCACCGGCGGCGACGAGCGCGACGGCGACGATGATCGCCGCGATTCCGGTGATCATGCTCTCGGGCTCTCCGGTGAAGCGGCCGACGGCGAGCCAGCCGAGACCCCACGCCGTCGCAAGGGCAGGGGCGATGCGCTTGGTGACGATCGCTGCGGTGACGCCGATCACGAGCACGACCACGAGCACGGCGACGGCCCAGATGTCCGCCTGATCGGCCCAGGCCGCAGGAGCGATCTGCGTGAACCACGCGCTGGCGTTGGCGACGGTCGCGATCGTCACCCATCCGAAGTGCAGGCCGTTGGCTCCGTCGACGACGATGCGCTCGGGCCAGGTGCGGGCGCGGCTGCGTCCGAGGATCACGATCACCCTGGCGAGCGTCGCGAGCAGCAGGGCGATCACGAGCACGGTGAGGGGCAGCGACAGGAACTGGGCCGTCACGAGCCAGAGCCCGTTCAGGATCATCGACGCGGCGATCCATCCGCCGACCGCACGCTGACGCTCATCCGCCCGCTGCGCGGGAAGCGCCTGCCACACCGTGTACGCGATGAGACCGACGTAGATCAGCGACCAGATCGAGAAGGCGGGACCGGCCGGGGCGAGGTACGACCCCTGCGCCGAGAGAGCTCCATCCTGCAGCTCACTGACCGAGGTGCCGCCGAACGCACCGGATCCGACGGCCGCGGCTATCAGCATGAAGGTGGCCGAGGCGATGATGACCGACTGGCGCGCGATGTCCTGCATCCGGGATTCCATAATCGAAACCTACGCGCGTGCGGGCCGATGCGCACGAGCCTTGACACTGCTCGCCTGAAACGCTAGCCAAGCTAGCAAAAACGCATCCCCACCCCTGCAGTCACCCGCCACGCGTCGGGCCGAGAACACCCCGTAGGGCGGAGCTTTGCGCAGCATCCGTCCGCCCAACGCCGAGAGTTCCGCCCACCGGGGCGCTCAGGTCGGGGCACCCAGGTCAAGGCACCCAGGTCAGGCCGCTCGGGTCAGGCCGCGACGGCGACGTCGATCAGCACCTCGGCGGCGTTGCGCGCCTGCACGGCGACCTGCGGATCGGCGGCGATCGCCGCGGTGCTCTGCGCGCCCTCGGCGAGGATCGACAGCTGGGCGGCGAGAGCGGCCGGAGCTCCGGCATCCACCACGAGCCCGGCCATGTACGCCTGGAACGAGGCCTTGTGGTCGCGCACGATCTGGGCGACCTCGGGATTCGTGCCGCCGAGCTCACCGAACGCGTTGATGAACGCACAGCCCCGGAAGTCGTCGGTGCAGAACCAGTCCTCGAGATAGCCGTAGACGGCGAGCAGGCGATCGCGGGGGTCGGCGCCGGCATCCGCCACCGCCCCGGTCAGCCCCGACTCCCACTCCGCACGCTTGCGCGCGAGAACCGCCGCGACGATGTCGGTCTTCGACGGGAAGAGCGCGTAGAGGCGGCGCAGCGACACACCGGCCGCCGTGCGCAGCTCGTCCATGCCCACGGCCGCGTATCCCTTGCGGTAGTAGAGCTCATCCGCCGCCGCAAGGATCTGTTCACGTACTGTTCCGTCGGTCATGATCCCAGTGTACTTGACATGAGAACGAGCGTTCTCTAGTGTGGGACACATCAACCGAGAACGATCGTTCTCGTCGGAACCGGAAGGATCAGGATCATGGGCTACATCACCGTCGGAAACGAAAACAGCACCCCGATCGAGCTCTACTACGAAGACCAGGGTTCGGGCCAGCCCGTCGTCCTGATCCACGGCTACCCGCTCGACGGACACAGCTGGGAGCGCCAGACCCGCGAGCTCCTCGCCCAGGGCTACCGCGTCATCACCTACGACCGCCGTGGCTTCGGCCAGTCGTCGAAGGTGAACGAGGGCTACGACTACGACACCTTCGCGGCCGACCTCCACACCGTGCTCGAGACCCTCGACCTGAGCGATGTCGTGCTCGTCGGCTTCTCGATGGGCACCGGCGAACTCGCCCGGTACGTCGCGAAGTACGGCCACGAGCGCGTCGCCAAGCTCGCCTTCCTCGCCTCGCTCGAGCCCTTCCTCGTGCAGCGCGACGACAACCCCGAGGGTGTGCCGCAGGATGTCTTCGACGGCATCGCGGCCGCGGCCAAGGGCGACCGGTTCGCCTGGTTCACGCAGTTCTACAACGACTTCTACAACCTCGACGAGAACCTCGGGTCGCGCATCAGCCAGGAGGCCGTCACCGGCAGCTGGAACGTCGCGATCACGAGCGCCCCCGTCGCCGCCTACGCCGTCGTCCCGAGTTGGATCGAGGACTTCCGCGATGACGTCGAGGCCGTCGCCGCCGCCGGCAAGCCCACCCTGATCCTGCACGGCACGAAGGACAACATCCTGCCGATCGACGCCACCGCCCGTCGCTTCCACCAGGCCGTGCCCGCGGCGACCTACGTCGAGGTCGAAGGCGCCCCGCACGGTCTGCTCTGGACGCACGCCGACGAGGTCAACGCCGCGCTGAAGGACTTCCTCAACAAGTAGTCCTCCGTTCGCCGAGCGAGGAGACGCGGCACTGCGACCCTCCGCCCGTTGAGCGAGGAGCGCAGCGACGAGACGAAACGCGGTGCGGATGCCGGAGTTCACCACTCTGCAATCCGCGGACGCGTTTCGTCTCGCTCCGCTCGCTCAACGGGCGGGACCAACAGACGCGCCGCGTTTCGTCTCGCTCCGCTCGCTCAACAGGCGGGGCGCGTTTCGTCTCACTGACGACACACCACGCCTCGCCCGTTGAGCGAGGAGCGCAGCGACGAGACGAAACGCGGCGCCGACCGAGATCGGGAGGATCAGCCCTTGACGGACCCCTGGGTGAGGCCGCCCATGATGTACTTCTGCAGCGAGAAGAACAGCGCGAGCACGGGAACGGCGGCGACGACGACACCGGCGGCGAACAGCCCCCAGCGAGAGGTCAGCTGGTTGGATACCCACTGGTACATGCCGACGGCGAGGGTCCAGTTGTCCTCGGAGGTGAGGATGATCTTCGACAGGATGAAGTCGCCGAAGGCCGCGAGGAACGCCAGCAACGCGACGACCGCGAGGATCGGCACGACCAGCGGCATGATGAGCCGCCAGAAGATCTGCGCGTGGCTCGCGCCGTCGATCTTCGCCGACTCGTCGATCTCGACGGGGATCGTGTTGAAGAAGCGGCTTCGACGACTCGGGCCTCGCCGCCACTCACGAGCCGCCGATCACCACCATGCGTCAGCCCTGGGATCAGATCAGCGCGCAGATGGTCGCCGTACTGCTCGAGGTCATCGCCGGAGCTCCCGCTCGCTCCGTCATCCTCGACACCGAGCTCGTGGTGCGCGCGAGCGCGTAGATCTCCCCACGCGCCGCTCGCCTTCTGCTCAGCCCAGCAGCGGGAACCAGTGCCGGTCGCGCAGGACGGACCCACCGCCGACCGCGACCCAGGATCCCTCGATGACGGGATCACCCTCCGACATCCACACTCCGAAGTGGGCGCGCGGCGTCGGCCAGGAATAGTCGCTCCGGGGCGAGTCGACGACGTTCCGCACCGCGCCCGCGAACGTCAGCGACTCCCGGGATCCGGTCACCTGCGCGGCGAGCTCGACGATCGCGCTCTCTCCGGTCGGGTCGCCCACGCCCACGATCCGATGCGGCAGATCGATACG
This sequence comes from Microbacterium sp. Root553, assembly GCF_001426995.1. Classification (NCBI taxonomy): domain Bacteria; kingdom Bacillati; phylum Actinomycetota; class Actinomycetes; order Micrococcales; family Microbacteriaceae; genus Microbacterium; species Microbacterium sp. Root553. Next base: position 798,518 of record NZ_LMFY01000001.1, read on the forward strand.
ACCGTCTTCGCGTCTCGGCACGCAGAAGACCCGGTCATCCTGTCGCAGGAGCAGCCGGACGATGCTCATCGGGCGAGGAGGGGTGCGGCGGCGAATCACCTCGGCCCTGCCGTGGCGGGGCAGCCACGCGGCATCCGATGTCACGTGGATGACGGTCTCGTCGTCTGTGGTCACCCCGCGAGCGTAACCGCAGGATGCGGAGCGCGCGGCGAGCGCGCACGGTGAGCGAGAAGCAGCGCGTCAGGCGGTCGGGAAGCGCGGGTCGAGAGCGTAGTCCTTCTGCCGCAGGTCGAGCGCCGCGGCGACCTGGGCGGGAGCATCGTCGCCGACGAGCACGCGCAGGCGTGGGTCGTCTGCTGCGGCGACTCGGACGAGGATCACCCCCGCGGCATCCTCGGGTGCCGTGCCGCCGCTCGACTCGCCCGCAGGCCAGGGAACTTCCGTGGTGCCGAACATCTCGATCCGCTGCGCGTCGTAGGCATCCAGAGGCGAACTGAACCGCATGCTCGCATCGGCCCACTCCGTATCCAGCGCCCCCGGCTCGATCAGGGAGACGCGGATGCCGAATCTCTCGACCTCCGCCGCCATCGCCTCACTGAACGCCTCGAGGCCCCATTTGGTGGAGTTGTAGAGGCCGAGCATCGGCATCGTCCCGACGGCTCCGACCGTCGAGATCTGCACGATGTGTCCGCCACCCTGGCGGCGCATGATCGGGATGACGGCCTGGCTCAGCCACAGGGGGCCGAGCAGATTCGTGTCGACGATCGCCCGGGCGTCCTCTTCCGACGCCTCTTCGAGCGCTCCGATCATGCCGTACCCGGCATTGTTGACGAGCACGTCGATTCCGCCGAGCAGGTCAGCAGCACGTCGAACGGTCTCGTGCGCCGCATCGCGATCGCGGACGTCGAGGGTCAGCACGGTCAGCCGGTCGTGGTCAGGCAGCGCGTGGTCACCCCTGACCGTCGCCACGACGGCGTGACCCGCGTCAAGGGCGGCAGTGGTGAGCGCTCGCCCGAGGCCCCGGCTGCCGCCGGTGATGAACCATCTCTGCGGTGAAGTCATGGGAAGATCGTAGCGCGAACTGGACGCTCCGTCTCGTTTGCTCGAGTATCGTTGTGAACATGGCCCGTGAACGAACCCGCACCAAGGTGCACGCGGCTGCGCTCTCTCTGGCCGGCGAGCGTCCGGTGGCGGCGATCACGATGGAGGGGATCGCCGCACGAGCAGGAGTCAGCAAACAGACCCTCTACCGGTCATGGTCCTCGACGGGCGAGATCCTCTTCGACGCGCTCCTGGCTCGCAGCCTCGACGAGAACGGCAGGGTCACCGTGCCGAACTCCGGCGATCTCACACTCGACCTCGCGGCACTGGCGACCGGCATGATCGACGAACTGTCCGACCCCACGCAGGAGCGGCTGCTCAGAGCCGTCACCGCTGAGCTGCAGTCGGACGACGCCCTTGCCGCGCAGTTTCGAGACGCGCTGCTCGAGCCGCAGCTGAGCGGGATCTCCGAGCGCCTGCGCCAGGCGAGAGTGCCGGCCCCGGAAGACGTGGCAGAGCTGTTCGTCGGACCGATCTTCCACCGCTGGTTGCTGCGCAGCCGACCGTTCGATGCGGAATGGGTCGCCGCTCACGTCGAGCGCGTCCTGCGAAGCGCCGGCGCGCAGGGACAGTCGCCGAAGATCGGTCGACTCACTCGTAGGTCGTGAGGGCGAGGTCGATCAGAGACAGGCTGTCTCGGGGAACGACCGTCGTGCAGACGACGTTCTCCTCGACGCGGAACCCGACCGCGTAGACCAACGGATCGGTGTCGATCTGCACGCCCGGCCGACGCTCGCCGTCTACCGTGACGACGGCATCCCACACCGCCGATGGCTTCGCCTCCCACCCGCCGTCGCCGTCACTCGGCCCGTCGGGGAGCCCGAGCTCCTCGCGGAAGCCATTGCGCAGCACGTGGCTGGTGTGGTCGACGAGCTGCTGCGCGAGCGAATGCCGTTCGGGATCCGGCGATGCCTGCCAGCTGGTGCGCACCGCCTCCCACAGCATCGGGTACTTGAGAAGCTGAGCCTGCTCGATCAGCCAGGCAGGGCGACCCCACGGTGGCTCCTCCTCGAGCGAGCGTCGAGTCGCGGCATCCAGCTCGATCTCGTTGCGGGGGTCGGAGTGATCCTCCGGATGCCGCCACAGCGTGTAGCTGAAAGACACCGACGACTCCGTCACGCCTGTCGGCCCGCTGCTCTGCATGAACCCCGCGCCCGATATGCGCGTGAGCGACGGCTGCGGCCGCAGCTGGAACACGGGGAAGGCGAGATCTCGAACGCGAGCTTCGGACTCGCCCCTCGGGTCGGGGGCGTCCATCGGCACTACTCCGGCGTACTCCATCCGCCCAGTCTGACCGCTGCCGTGATCGACGTCCACCGTGAGCGCCGCAGCCGGCGGAGAACAGCACGACCCGGGCAGAAGGCCTCAGCCGCGCATGGCGACGCCGCGGCGCCAGTAGCCCATGAAGGCCACCTGCCCGCGGTCGATGCCGAGGTCCTTGACCAGGTGGCGGCGCAGCGTCGTGACGACGCCGCTCTCGCCGGCGATCCAGAAGTAGCGCTCCGCGGGAGCATCCGCCGCCGCGATGTCCTCGCCGAGACCCGAGTAGTCGGGCGTCTCCCAGAGCAGATCTTCGGACTCGATGTCCTTCACGTCGATCTCGTCGGCGGCATCCGCATCTCCGAGGTAGCCGAGCACGGCAGGGATCAGACGCACGCCGTGGGGTTCGCCGATGTCGCGGGGCAGCCAGCGCACCTCGACACCGACGGGGGCGTCGATGCGCAAGACGTCGGCGGGCGACGGAACCTCGATGAACGCGCAGCCGCGCAGGTCGCTCGGAGCGTCCTCGAGGATGCGGGCGATCGCCGGAGCGGCGGTCTCGTCGCCCACGAGCACGACCGAGGTGGCCGAGCCCGGCTCGTACTCGGCTCCGCCGTGGGCTGCGGCGGCCACACCTCGACGCGGCCCGACGAGGAACAGTTCCTGGCCCACCTCGGCCGTACTGGCCCACAGCGACGCGGGCCCGGTGAGTCCGGGAGCGAGATGCAGCACGAAGTCGACATCGATCTCGGTGCCCGCGTCGGTCACGCGAAGGTCGCGCACCGAGTAGGTGCGCATGGACCCGCGCTCGCCCTCGGGAACGGCGAGGAAGGATCCCCACCAGTCGTCGGTGTCGCGGTCGAGATCGGGCAGGATGCCGGATGCCGGCGGGAAGACCAGCTTGATCCGGGAGTCGAAGACGTCTCCCGGCGTGGCGAACTCGAACAGGTCGTCGCCCCCGAAGGTCACGCGCACGAAGTTCGGCGAGACCCGGGCGACGCCGCGCACCTCGGCACGCGCCAGCACGTAGGTGGGGCGTTCGGTGGTGGTCTCAGCGGACATGGTGCCTCCCGATAGGTGTGACCATCGGCTTTCCGGAGACCGGATCCGTGGTGATCTGATTGGCGAGGTCGAAGACCTCTTCGACGAGCTGGGCGGTCACGACGTCCTGCGGAGCACCGGTGGCGTGCACCCTGCCCTCCTTCATCGCGACGAGCTCGTCGGAATAGCGCGCGGCCAGGTTGAGGTCGTGCAGCACCATGACGATCGTGGTGCCGCGCGAGACGCTCAGATCGGTGAGCAGGTCGAGCACCTCGACCTGGTGTGCGACGTCGAGGAACGTGGTCGGTTCGTCGAGGAGCAGGATGTCGGTCTCCTGCGCGAGCGCCATCGCGATCCAGACGCGCTGGCGCTGACCACCCGAGAGCTCATCGACACTGCGGTCGGCGAGCTCCGTCGTGCCGGTCGCGGCGAGAGCATCCGCCACGACCTCGTAGTCGTGCGCGCTCCAGCGGGCCAGCATCTTCTGGTGCGGATGCCGGCCGCGACCGACCAGGTCGGCGACGGCGATCCCCTCGGGGGCGACCGGCGACTGCGGCAGGAGCCCGAGAATGCGCGCGACCTCCTTGGTCGGACGCGCGTGCACGGACCTGCCGTCGAGCACGATCTGCCCATCGGTGGGCGACAGCAGGCGGGCGAGCGCACGCAGCAGGGTCGACTTGCCGCATCCGTTCGCCCCGACGATCGTCGTGATCTTGCCCGGAGCGATCGCGAGGTCGAGCCCGTCGATGATCGTGCGGTCGCCGTAGGCGAGGGTGACGGACTCTGCCGTCAGGGTGTGCGCCTCGGTCACAGGGAACCTCCCGAGCGGTTGGTGCGGATGAGCAGGTAGATCAGATACGGGGCGCCGAGCACTCCGGTGACGACGCCGACCGGGTAGCGGTCGCCGAACGCGAACTGCCCCAGCAGGTCGCCGCCCAGCACCAGCACCGCGCCGATGAACGCACTGGGGACCAGCAGGTTCGCACCGGGACCGGTGATGCGGGCGGCGATGGGTCCTGCCATGAAGGCGACGAACGCGATGGGTCCGGTCGCCGCGGTGGCGAAGGCCAGCAGCGCCACCGCGCCGAGGATGTACAGCAGTCGCGTGGTGTTGACCCGCACGCCGAGCCCGGAGGCCGAGTCGTCGCCCAGCTGCATCGCGCCGAGGGCGCGCCCCTGCAGCAGCATGAGCGGCACGATCACGACCGATGCGAGGGCCAGCGGCATCACTCGTTCCCAGGAGGCGTTGTTCAGGCTGCCGGTGAGCCACTGCATGGCCGTCTGGATGTCCCAGCTCGCCGCCCGCGACAGCACGTACGAGATCACGCTCTGCAGCATCGCGGCGACACCGATCCCGATGAGGATCAGGCGGGTGCCGGCGAAGCCGTTCTTGATCGACAGCAGGTAGATGACCCCCGCCGTCACGACCGCGCCGGCGAGGGCGAACAGCGACACGAGGGGCCCGTCAAGTGACAGCACGACGATGCCGACGACGGCCGCGGCACCCGCGCCGTTCGAGATGCCGATGATGTCGGGGGAGGCGAGCGGATTGCGCAGCAGTGTCTGGAACGACACACCCGCGATGCCGAATGCGAAGCCGGCGAGGATGGCGAGAATCGCCCGGGGCAGCCGCAGCTCGCCGACCGTGAACGATGCGCCGGGCACGGTGTCGCCGAGGATGACGCGGATCACCGCATCGAGCGGATAGAAGGTGTTGCCGATCATCAGCGCGGTGGTGAAGAGCGCGACAAGCAGAGCGCCGAGCACGATCGTGGCGACGGAGTGGCGGCGATGGCGCGATCGACGTCCGGCGATGATCGCGTCGACCTGGGCGCGGGCATCGTCGGCGCCCGGGGTCATCGGGGCGGCGGGGCGGTCGATGGTGCTCACAGTTCACGCACCTTCTGGCGGCGGACGATCCAGATGAAGAACGGGGCGCCGATGATCGCAGTGATGATGCCGACCTGGATCTCCTCCGACGACGGGGAGATCACGCGGCCGACGACGTCGCTCGCGAGCAGGAGCGCGGCTCCGGCGACGGCCGAGAACGGCAGCAGCCAGCGGTGGTCGGTGCCGATCAGCATCCGGCACACATGCGGGATGACGAGGCCGACGAACCCGATCGGACCGGCGATCGCGGTGGCCGCGCCCGCGAGGATCACCGCGCCGACGGCCGACATCAGCCGCGTGCGGAACACGTGCTCGCCGAGGCCCTTCGCCATGTCGTCGCCGAGCGCGAGGGAGTTCATGCCGCGTGCGCTGAGGAAGCAGATGAGCGCCCCGAGCGCGAGCACGGGTGCGGTGATCGCGATGCGCGGCCATTCCGCGCCCCCGACTCCGCCGATCTGCCAGGACTGGAACGACTGCAGCAGATCGACGCGGGGCAGCATGACCGCGCTGATCAGAGAGGCGAAGGCGGCGGAGGTCGCCGCCCCCGCGAGCGCGAGCTTGAGGGGGGTGGCGCCCCCTCTGCCGAGCGACCCGACGGTGTAGACGAACACGGCGGCGAGGGCCGCGCCGAGGATCGCCAATGCCATCTGGCTGTACGCGTCGGTGAGGCCGAGGAAGGCGAGTCCGATCACGACGGCCAGTGACGCTCCGTTCGAGACGCCGAGGATGCCGGGGTCGGCGATCGGGTTGCGGGTGACCGCCTGCATGGTCGCGCCCGACAGCGCGAGGGCCGCGCCGACAAGGATCGCGAGCAGCGTGCGCGGGAGGCGCTTGATGATCGCGGCCTGGGCGAGCGTGTCATCCTGACCTGCGAGCGCGGCGAAGACGTCGTCGATGCTCACCGCGCGCACGCCGAAGCAGATCGACAGGACGCAGAGCACGAGCACGACGCCCACTCCGACGAGCAGCCAGAGCGAGCGCGCCCACGCCGGGCGCCGCAGGTCTGCGGTGCCCGGCGTGGGGAGGGTGACAGCGGTCACGGGGATTCAGTGCGCGAAGGTGACGCCGAAGGTCACTTCGTGAACGGCGACGCCAGCAGGGCGAGGTAGTCCGACAGACCCCACTGGATCGACAGCGGCGACGGGTTCGCCGATGCGGCGAGCGGAGTCGAGTTCGGGAGGATGACGACGTTGCCGGCGGCGACGGCCGGGATCTTCGACAGCAGCGGGTCGCCCTGCAGCATCGCGAGCGTCGAGTCGTCGCCGTACGTGACGAACACGTCGACGTCGTCGAACTTGTCGGCCTCCTCGGCGCTGACCGTGAGCGAGAACTCGTCGCTGTCCTCGTTGTCCTCGACGAGCTTCGGCAGCGGCAGACCGAGGTCGTCGTGCAGGTAGCCGGGGCGCGTGTCGACGGCCGTGTAGTAGCCGACCTGGCTGAGGTCGCTCGGGTCGAGGTAGGCGAACAGCACCTTCTTGTCCTTGAGTGCGGAGTTCTCGTCGAGCGCCTTCGCGGCGTCGGCGTGCAACTCCTCGATCAGGGCCTCGCCCTGCTCTTCGAGTCCGAGAGCCTTCGAGTTCATCTCGATCATCTCGTCGACCGGGGTGCCCCAGGCGACCTCAGGGTAGGCGACGACCGGAGCGATCTTGGAGAGGGTGTCGTACTCCTCCTGCGTCAGGCCCGAGTATGCCGCGAGGATGACGTCGGGGTTCGTGTCGGCCACGGCCTCGTAGTCGATGCCGTCGGACTCGTCGAACAGCACGGGTGCGTCGGCGCCGAGCTCGTCGAGCTTGTCCTCGACCCAGGGCAGGATGCCGTTGTCGTCGTCATCGCCCCAGGTCGCCTTGCTCATGCCGACCGGCACGATGCCGAGGGCCAGCGGCACCTCGTGGTTCGCCCAGGCGACCGTCGCGACGCGCTCGGGCTTCGACTCGATCGTGGTCTCGCCGTACACGTGCTCGATCGTCACGGGGAAGGCGCTGTCGTCGGCGGGGTTTCCACCGGCCGAGTCCGACGCATTGTCGTTCGAGGAGGTCGCGCAGGCGGTGAGGCCGATGGCGAGCGCCGCGGCGACACCGGCGGCGAGGAGACGAGAGGTGCGCACAGGCATGCCCTTCGGGTTGGCGTGGGGGTGTGCGGCGCGAGAGCGCCGGGCTTTGGTAAGCCTCGCCTAATCTAACAGATTGTTAGGCGACCCTCATCTCGGTATTCTCCTGTCGCGCTCCTCCTTCGCCTCCGCGCCGGGCGGCTCAGCATCCAGATGCCGAACTGATCCGGCACCGCTCTGGCGAGCGGCGTCGAGCGGGGCCAGTTACGCATCGCGCTGCTGAGCGGGGCCAGTTGCGCACCTCGCACGGGCGAGTCGGATGCCGAACTGACCCCGTCCAGCATCCAGATGCCGAACTGACCCCGCACCGCGCCCGGAGTCGGGCGGGATCGAACGGGGCCAATTGCGCACCGCGGGATCGAGCGGCGTCGAGCGGGGTCAATTGCGCACCGCGGGATCGAGCGGGGCCAGTTGCGCACCACGAACGGGCAAATCGGATGCCGAACTGACCCCGCCCAGCATCCAGATGCCGAACTGACCCCGCACCGCGCCCGGAGTCGGGCGGGATCGAACGGGGCCAATTGCGCACCGCGGGATCGAACGGGGCCAATCGCGCACCGCGCTGCCGAGCGGCGTCGAGCGGGGTCAATTGCGCACCGCGGGATCGAGCGGGGCCAGTTGCGCACCGCGAACGGGCAAATCGGATGCCGAACTGACCCCGCCCAGCATCCGGATGCCGAACTGACCCCGCACCGCCCCAAAACCCCAGGGGCATAGAAAAACCGGCCGGATCCGTGAGGATCCGACCGGTTTCAGGAAGCCTATGCGCGCTCAGAGAGCGCGGATGTTCGCCGCCTGCATGCCCTTGGGGCCACGCTCAGCGTCGAATTCGACCTTCTGGTTCTCACGGAGCTCCTTGAAACCGGAGCCGGTGATTGCCGAGTAGTGGGCGAAAAGGTCGTCCGTGCCGTCATCGGGAGCGATGAAGCCGAAGCCCTTTTCCGCGTTGAACCATTTCACAGTGCCAGTGGCCATGTGTTTTCTACTTTCTGTTTTCAAAACGGCCGCTTACGCGACCCGCGCCGTGCCGGAACGTCCGACATACGCGCATGCTCAACGTATCACGGCTCCCTGACCATCCGCCCGAAAACGTCACTTCTTCTGCACGACTCCCGCTCCGGACAGCACGAGGCCCGGGCGGAGATGCGAGATCTCCGCCCGGGCCTCGGGTCTCGTCGCTCAGGCCTCGACGTCGCCGCGCCATGAGCCGGTCTCGGCTCCGCGCTTCTCGATGAACTCCTTGAAGTTCTTCAGGTCCTTCTTCACCGCGTGCGAGCCCGCGCCGACCAGCGAGCCGACCTTCTCGAGGAGCCCCTCGGGCTCCCAGTCGATCTGCACGGTCACCCGTGTCGTGAGCTCCTCGAGCTTGTGGAACGTCACGACACCCGCGTGCTCGGTGTCGCCGCCCACGCTCTTCCACGCCACACGCTCGTCGGGGTGCTGCTCGGTGATCTCCGCGTCGAACTCGCGCGTCGCTCCGCCGACCTTCACGACCCAGTGGTTGTGAGTGTCGTCGATCTGTGTGATGGACTCGACCTCGTCGAGGAACTCCGGGAAGCTCTCGAACTGGGTCCACTGGTTGTACGCGATGTCGACCGGAACGTGGACGTCGATGGTCTCGATGATCTGCCCCATGGGATGCTCCTCTGCTGAGTCGTCGTTCGTGTCCTTCTATTCAGCGCGAGAGGCCGGGTCTTCGCGACGGGGTTGACAGACCGACGGCGAAGGGGCGCTTCCCGAGTAGCGTTGACGATATGCGCATCCATGCCGCGATCCGCGCCTCGAAGCGCTCACCCCTTTTGCAGGTGGTGAAGTCCGCCGCGGCCACGATCGCCGCGTGGATGCTCGCGGGCTGGGTGGTGCCGGGGCAGCTGCCGGTGTTCGCCGCGATCGCGGCCCTGCTGGTCGTGCAGCCGAGCGTGAACCAGTCGCTGTCGAAGGCGCTGGAGCGCAGCATCGGCGTCATCGTGGGGGTGCTGATCGCCGTCGCGCTGGGGCTGCTGCTCGGGTCGCCCAGTTGGATCGTGCTGCTCGCCATCGTCGTGGCCATGCTCGTGGCCTGGGCACTGCGGGCGACCCCGGGCACCGGCAACCAGGTCGCGATCTCGGCGATGCTCGTGCTGGCACTGGGCTCGACCCCCGACTATGCGATCGCCCGCATCCTGGAGACCCTCATCGGGGTCGTCATCGGCATCGTCGTGAACGCCCTGATCGTGCCGCCCGTGCTCGTCGCCCCCGCCCGCCGTGATCTCGGACTGCTCGGCAGCGAGCTGGCCGCGAGCCTCGACCGGCTCGCCGACGCGCTGCCCGAGCCGCAGGCGCCGGCGAAGCTGCAGGAGCTCATGCTCGAGGCCCGACTGCTGCGTCCGATGAAGGACGTCGCGGAGGCCTCGATCGCTGCCGGCGAGGAATCACTGACCCTGAATCCACGGCGCTCGACCCACCGCGAGGAGCTCGTCGAGATGCGCACGCTGCTCGAACGGCTCTCACCGATCGTCACCCAGACGATCGGGATGACCCGCGCCTACTTCGACCACTACGACGACTCGATCGGACAGGAACCCGCGGTCGCGGCGATCGCCGAGCAGTTGCGCCGGGCCGGTCACGACGTGCGGCTCGCGGTGCAGATCGCCGACGTCTCCCCCGAGCCCGAGGCGCTGACCTCGGCGATCCCCGCGCTCACGGCGCCGCTGGTGATCCGCCCGCCCTCGTCGATGCACTGGATCCTCATCGGCTCCCTCATGGAGGACCTGCGTCGCATCCGCGGGGAGCTCGTCGAAGAGGAGTGAGCGCGGGAGCGCGGGAGCGCAGGGGCGCGGGCGCGCGGGGAGCGTGGGAGCGGGGGAGCGTGGGAGCGCGGGCGCGCGTTCACAACTCAGCACAGACGGCTGCTGCAAGCCCTTTCCGGGCAATCCCGGGGCTCGCCACGGGATTCATGCTGAGTCGTGAACGCGAACTCCGGGTCAGTCGGCGTCGGGGTCGTCGGCGAGCACGTCGCCGTCGTCGTCCGAGGCAGGTCCGGACGGGGCGGCCGTGGGCTCACCCTTGTTGTCCTCGGTGCCGAGGTTGTCGTTCTCCTCCGCACCGGGCGACGGCTCGCTGCTGATGTCGGTGCGGTCGGTGCTGATGTCGTCTGTGTCGCGGTTCACGGGCGTCCTCTCGTCGGCGTCGGTGTGCGGTGTGCGGTGCACGTGCAGGCGAGAGTACGGCGGTGCGGGCGACCGAGCCCGGGCCTTGACAAGGCACCCTGAGCCTTGGCATGGCTCGGGCCTATCCTGGTCGCATGTCGGACATGACCCTCGCCGAGGCCCTTGCTGAGCTGGCCGCCCTCGAGGATCCGAAGATGCGCGCCGCGAACGAGAAGCGCGGCGACGACCACGGCATGAATCTCAGCCGACTGCGCGGCGTGGCCAGGCGCATCAAGACCGATCATCTGCTCGCGACGGAGCTCTGGGCGACGGGCGAGACCGGCCCTCGATTGCTCGCCCTGCTGATCTGCGCTCCGAAGCGGTTCACGGCCGACGAACTCGACGCGATGCTGCGCCAGACCCGTCCGCCCAAGGTCAACGACTGGTTCGTGAACTACGTCGCGAAGAAGTCGCCGCTCGCCGACGAGCTGCGATGGCGCTGGTTCGACGACGCCGACCCGACGGTCTCCGCAGCGGCCTGGTCGCTGACGACGGTACGGGTGGCGAAGGATGCCGAGGGCCTCGACCTCGACCATCTTCTCGATCTGATCGAGCGTGATCTGAAGGACGCCCCCCGGCGCCTCCAGTGGTCGATGAACGAGACGCTCGCGAACATCGGCATCTTCCACCCCGAGCTGCGGGCCAGGGCCCTCGAGATCGGCGAGCGCCTGCAGGTGCTCGCCGACTACCCGACCGCGCCCGGCTGCACCTCGCCCTTCGCTCCCGTATGGATCGGCGAGATCGTACGACGACGCGAAGGCTGAGCATCCTCATCGATCGGCCTCGTACGCTGGGTGCATGAGCACGCACATCGCCGCACAGCCCGGTCAGATCGCCCCCATCGTCCTGTTCCCGGGTGACCCGCTGCGCGCGAAGTGGATCGCCGAGACCTTCCTCGATGACGCCGAGCTCTATTCCGAGACCCGCGGGATGCTGGGGTTCACCGGCACCTGGGAGGGACACCGCGTCTCGGTGCAGGGCTCGGGCATGGGCCAGCCGTCGATGGCGATCTACGCGAGCGAGCTGTTCGAGGAGTACGGCGTGCAGACGATCGTCCGGGTCGGCTCGTGCGGCGCCCTGACGGAGAAGCTGAAGGTGCGCGACATCGTCATCGCGAACGGCGCGTGCACGGACTCCGGCATCAACCGGGTGCGCTTCCACGGGCTCGACTACGCTCCCGTCGCGGACTTCGGCCTGCTGCGGGCGGCGGTCGAGGCGAGCGAGGCCGAGCCCTCGGACTCCGCCGTGCACGTGGGACTGCTCTTCTCGAGCGACCAGTTCTACAGCACCCGGCCGGAGCTGACGGCGCCGTTCGTGCAGCACGGCGCACTGGGCGTCGAGATGGAGGCGGCCGGCCTGTACACCCTCGCGGCGTTCCACGGCCGTCGGGCCCTCGCGATCTGCACGGTCTCCGACCACATCGTCACCGGCGAGCAGACCACCGCGCAGGAGCGGGAGCAGACCTTCGGCGACATGATCCGCATCGCGCTGCGCGCCGCGACCTCGGTCTGAGCCGTTCGCGATTCAGCATGAGATCTCGCTGATCGCTCGAATCCCCGTCATCTCGGCTGCCTCCGACGGTTCCGTGCTGAAGACGGAACAAGGTTCGCGCGTGCCGGAGATGGGATGATCGACAGACCATGCCTGCGATCCTCGACCCGACCACACTGACCGACGGATCCGATGCGGATGCCGTCTACACGGCGTTCGTCGAATGGGCGGAGTCCACCGGCATCAGCCTCTACCCGGCGCAGGACGAGGCCGTCATCGAGATCGTCTCGGGCCACAACCTGATCCTCTCCACCCCCACCGGCACCGGAAAGTCGCTCGTGGCGGTCGCCGCGCACTACGCCGCCCTCGTCCAGGGACGCCGCTCGTACTACACCGCACCGATCAAGGCCCTGGTCAGCGAGAAGTTCTTCGCCCTCGTCGACGTGTTCGGCGCCTCGAACGTCGGCATGATCACGGGGGACTCGTCGATCAATCCCGACGCGCCGATCATCTGCTGCACGGCCGAGATCCTCGCGAACCTCGCACTGCGTCACGGCGCGGATGCCGCGGTGCACCAGGTCGTCATGGACGAGTTCCACTTCTACGCCGACCCCGACCGAGGATGGGCCTGGCAAGTACCGTTGCTCGAACTCCCGCAGGCGCAGTTCATCCTGATGTCGGCGACCCTCGGCGATGTGTCGCAGCTCTCGAGCGATCTCACCCGGAGGACGGGCCGCGAAACGGCATCGGTCACCGGCGTCGAGCGCCCGGTCCCCCTGCACTACTTCTACGAGACGACCCCGATCCACGAGACGATCGATGACCTGCTCGGCACCGGACAGGCGCCGATCTACATCGTGCACTTCTCGCAGGCCGCAGCGATGGAGCGCGCCCAGGCGCTGTCGAGCGTCAAGGTCGCCACGCGGGAGCAGCGCGATGAGATCGCGGCGCTGATCGGCGGGTTCCGCTTCACGACGGCGTTCGGCAAGACGCTCTCGCGGTTCCTCCGCGCGGGCATCGGCGTGCACCATGCGGGCATGCTGCCGAAGTATCGCCGCCTGGTCGAGCAGCTCGCGCAGCGCGGTCTGCTGCGTGTGATCTGCGGCACCGACACGCTCGGGGTCGGCATCAACGTGCCCATCCGCACGGTGCTGCTCACGGCCCTGACCAAGTTCGACGGCACGCGGATGCGGCAGCTCAGCGCCCGGGAGTTCCACCAGATCGCCGGACGGGCGGGACGCGCGGGCTTCGACACCGCCGGCACGGTCGTCGCGCAGGCACCCGAGCACGAGTCCGAGAACGTGGCCGCCGTCAAGAAGGCCGGCGACGACCCGAAGAAGAAGCGCAAGATCGTGCGCAAGAAGGCGCCGGACGGCTTCGTCTCGTGGGGAGAGCCGTCGTTCCGCAAGCTGATCGACGCCGAGCCCGAGACCCTGACCTCGCACATGCAGATCACCAGCGCCATGCTGCTCAACGTGATCGGGCGCGGTGGTGACGTCTTCGGCAACGTGCGGGCCCTCGTCTACGACAATCACGAGCCCCGCGCGCGTCAGCGCGAGCTGGCCATCCGTGCGATCGGCATCTACCGGACCCTGATCGAGTCGGGTGTCGTCGAGCAGACGGATGCCGGCGAGATCCGCCTCACGGTCGACCTGCAGCCGAACTTCGCCTTGAACCAGCCGCTGTCGCCGTTCGCTCTCGCGGCGTTCGACCTGCTCGACCCTTCGGGAGGCTCAGGGGCCCAGGAGGGGACGACGGGCACCGGCACCGGGTCGTACGCCCTCGACATGATCTCGATCGTGGAGTCGACGCTCGACGACCCCCGCGCGATCCTCGGCCAGCAGGAGTTCCAAGCACGCGGCGAGGCCGTCACCGCCATGAAGCGCGAGGGCATCGAGTACGACGAGCGCATGGAGCTGCTCGAGGAGATCACGTATCCGAAGCCGCTCGACGAGCTGCTCAGCGCGGCGTTCGAGACGTTCAGCGCGGCGCAGCCGTGGATTCGCGACTTCGAGCTGCATCCGAAGTCCGTCGTGCGCGACATGTACGAGCGGGCCATGTCGTTCGGGGAATATGTCGCGTTCTACAAGATCGCCCGTTCGGAGGGCGTGGTGCTGCGCTACCTGTCCGACGCCTATCGCGCCGCGTCGCAGACGATCCCCGAAGAGGCCAAGGACGAGGATCTGCGCGACCTCATCGAGTGGCTCGGGGAGCTCGTCCGCCAGGTCGACTCGAGCCTGCTCGACGAGTGGGAGACCCTTCGTCTCGCTCCGCTCGCTCAGGGACCGGACGGCGATGACAAGCCCATCGTCCCGCCGGCCCCCAGGCGGCTCACCACGAACGTGCGCGCGTTCCGCACCCTGGTGCGCAACGAGCTGTTCCGCCGGGTGCAGCTCGCCGCGCGCGAGGACGTGGATGCTCTCGCCGAGCTCGATCCGTCCTTCGGTGCCGCCGCGTGGTCCGACGCGCTCGACGGCTACTTCGCCGATCACGACGAGATCCTCACCGGAGCGAACGCTCGCAGCTCGCAGCTGCTGCTGCTGACGGAGGGCGGGGCGGAGTGGACCGTCCGGCAGATCCTCGACGACCCGGCGGGGGACCACGACTGGGGCATTTCGGCCACCGTCGATCTCGCCGAATCCGACGAGCAGGGTGCCGCGGTCGTGACGGTGACGGGCGTCGACCGCCTCTAGCAGAAGGACTCGGCGCCGCCCCACCCGCCGACCCAGGCCTCGACCCGTGGATCGGCTCGCAGCGCGTGCACGCCGACCGCCGGCATCCGGGCGGTCTCGAATCCCCGCGAGTCACCCCAGCGCTCCGCGCGACGCACCGCACGGCGCGACGTGAGCACCCCCAGCGACGAGCCGTCGTCGGCCGTCAGCTCGACCGACCCCACGTCTCCCGCGCCGAGGCGGCGCACGACGTCGACGATCCACGCCGGATCGAGCACGACCACCGGACGCTCCAACAGCCAGGTGACCCGAGCATCGACACCGGCGCTCTCGACCCCGGCGCTCGGGCCGGTGCTCGCGACGACGGCGCGTGGATCCCCCTGCAACACGTCAGGCACCGCGTCGAGAACGAGCCGGGCGCGCGGCAGGGCGCCCCACAGCGAGTCTGCCGCGATGAACAGGGCGGCGGCGGAGTGGTCGCCCTGCACGCGCACGACGAGGTCGGCCGCGCCTGACCACACCGCACGCGGCGCCGAGCCCGGCACCGGGATCGCCGCCTGCAGGCGCAGGGTCTGGGCGTTGGCCCGATCCATCCCCGACCCGTCGCGATCCGCCCACTCCGGTCCGTCGTGCCACGCCACCGCGTCAGGCACGTGAGCGAACACCGCTCCGGCCCGCCACATGCGGTGCGCCCACTCCCAGTCCTCGCCCCCATAAGAGGTGAACGACTCGTCGAAGCCCCCGACCTCGTCGAACAGTCGTCGCGAGCAGCCGATCACGGCGCCGATCACGAACCGGTACGACCGGTCGTCGGCGTCGAGCAGATCGCGGCTCCTCGCGTACTCCTCCGCCAGCCACGCGGGCTCGGCCAGCTCGCGCCCCCGGGCCGCTTCGACCACGGGGACGTCGACGGGCAGGTCCGAGAAGTCGGCGTGGCGACGGCGCCCCACGGTCACCGCCTCGGGCAGCAGCGCGGGGAGCCGGGAGAGCGCGCGCACGTACCCGGGCTCGGGAGCGGTGTCGGCGTCGACGAAGCACAGCACCTCGCCGCTGCTCGCTCGCACTCCGAGGTTGCGCACCGCAGCGAGCCGGAAGCCCCGATCCTCCTGACGGACGAGGATCACGCCCTCAGGCACGTCGACGGCGCCGGGCGACCCGTCGTCCGCCACGACGACCTCGAGCAGATGGCGAGGGTAGTCCTGGGCGGCGAGCGCGTGCAGGGTCCTGGCGAGTTCCGCGGGCTGGTCGAAGTGCGACACGATCACCGACACGAGTGGGAGGGGGTCGGGGCGGTGGCCGTCCCTGGCATCCCACCGGTTGCCGACGACCCAGGGCTGTGTCACCGCTGCCCCCGCTCCCAGACGCGCAGGTAGGCGTCCGCGACATCCGCGCGCGAGAGCGGAAGCCGCTCGAGCCCGTGCCAGGTGATGCGGGGCAGCCCGACGGCCCGGCGCACGGCCTCCGCGAGATCGGTCGCGTCGACGGGGGAGAGAGTGCCCGGGCGCAGCGTCGCCATCTCGTCGATGTAGCGGTTGCGCACCGCGACCGGGCGCCTGCCCCACCCGATCCAGGAGGCGAGCGAGCCCGATGCGGAGATGTGCCGGTGCGCGATGACGGGCACCGCCACCGCGCGACCGCGTCGGGCGATCTCCCGGTCATCGAGCCAGCCGGTCACCTCGACCTCGACGCCGAGATCCGCCGCCCGTCGGACGAACGCGTCGAGGTCGGCGGCGTGCCCGTCGGATGCACGTCCGAGCACCGTCATCCTCGTCATCCCGGCGGTGGCGGCAGCCTGCGCGGCCTCATCGTGCCCCTTGCCGGGGTAGAAGTAGCCGAGCACCCCGAGCGACCCGTCGGACGACTGCTCCACAGCATCCGCCTGCAGCTCGACGGGCAGCGGGATCGCGGTGGCCGGGCCCGTCCACACCCCCTCCTCCTGCAGCAGCGCGCGCTCGTGCTCGCTGTTCACCGTCACGCCGGTCGCGGTGGCCGCGACGAGGGCGTAGGCCCGGCGTCTGCGGCGCAGGTTCCGCTCACCATCGGATTCCTGCGGCAGATCGTGCAGCGTGACGCTGATCCGGAGCCTGCGGGCGAGGGCCCCGAACGTGCGCGACGCCTCTTCGGGAGAGTCGCCCCACAGACGATCGGTGAAGTGCGCATGCACGGCGGTCCCCTCGGCCAGGCTCGTGAGCGCCGGCGGGTCGACCGTACGGACCTCGTCGCTCCGCTCGCGGATCGCCGACGCGAGCTCCCTGGCGTACACGGCGACGCCGTGATCTCCGGGGTGGACGAGCAGCAGCGGCACCCCGGTCACGCCTCGCGCCAGACGGCGACGAGCGGAGCCAGACGGTCGACCGCGGCAGCGACGAATGCGGGATGCGCGGCGTACCAGGCCTCGTGGGCATCGCGCACCTCTGCGTCGTCGAGCATCTCGCCCTCGACGATCCACTCCGCGCGCGGGTCGTCGGGCAGCGACCAGGCCTCGACCACCTCGGGGGCGAGCGGCGCGCGCACGGCATCGAGCAGGGGTCGTCCCGGATCCACCGGTCCCCCGTCGGCGCCCAGCGCCTCGAGCACCCGGGCCCCGAGGGGCAGCCAGATCGCGTTGCCCGGGTGGTTGACGGTGCGGGCGTGGTCGGCCGTCACGGCGTCGTACAGGTCGGCGACACGCACGTCGGTGGTGAGCTCGCGCGTGCGCAGCACGTCGACCGACGCGCGGCCGATCTGCCGGACGGACGCCGGGGGCAGGGATCGAGCGACGGGGATGCCGGCCACCGCCGCGAGCGTGCGGATGTCGTGATAGGCGACGAGGGGCGGCTCCTCCTCGACACCGGGGACGCGGATCGCGGCCTGGAAGGGGTGCAGCCCCGCGAAGCGCACCGGCGGCACCGTCAACACGCGCGCGGCGGTCGCGGCGGCGACCTGGCGGGTGCCGAGCGGCAGGTCGTGATAGTCGTCACGCACCGGCTGGGTCACGACGGTGTGCGCGGACGCGACCAGCTCGTGCAGGCGGGCGGCGTCCTCTGCCGTCATCTCGTGCACGGGCGGCACCCGCACGTAGCGGCGCTCGGGAGCATCCATCACGAGTCGCAGCGACTCCGCCTGGCAGTTGCCGAGCACCACCCCGAAACTCTCCGGCAGAGGGAGCAGACCATAGAACTCCCCGTAGTGCATCCGGCGCCCTAGCACCGCCGACCCGGAGGGCGCAATGGTCGTGACGTCGGGGGGAGGAGGGTTCATTGTTCGAACGTATACCTCCCTCCTTTTCTGCCTCACCCCGTTGCATTCCGGCGCCTCCGCCCCCTTCGATTCGTGTATTCAGAGCGCTCAGCTCTGCAAGGAAGACCTCCATCGGTACAGTCACCGCCCCCATCCGCGTCGCCTCCATCCCTGCCGCGCACCCCTACATCCACGCGATCACCGATCCGCAGCTCGTCCGCGTCCTTCCCGACCCCCCGGTGCCGGGAGCGCCCGCCGGGCAGTGGTGGCCGCCGGTCGCGATGACGCCGGAGTGGCTCGCCGCGCATGCGCGCGACTACGACGTGCTGCACGTGCATTTCGGACTCGAGTCCTTCTCCCCAGACCAGGTGCGCGCCGGCCTCGACGCCGCCCGTCTGGCCGGCCGCCCCGTGATCTTCACGGTGCACGATCTCGACAACCCGCAGCTGATCGATCAGGCGCCGTATCGCGAGCTGCTCGACGTGATCGTCCCCGCAGCCGACCGCCTGGTCACGCTCACCGACACGGCGGCGGCCGAGATCGATCGACGCTGGCAGCGCTCGAGCCTGGTGGTGCCGCACCCGACGCTCACCGCGGGCACCACCCCGCCCGCACGTCGCCGCGACGACGGCATCCGCGTCGGCATGCACCTGCGCGATCTGCGTCCGAACATCGACGCCGAGCGTGCCGTCCAGGCGATGGTCGACGCCGCGCAGCTGCTCGACGGGCTCGAGCTCCGCGCACGGTTCGAGGTGCTGATGAACGAGCGGGTCCGCGACGACGAGGCCGCCGCGCGCGTGGTGGCGGCCGCACGGGACGGCGCGGCGGTGCAGGTGCGTCGGACCCCGTATCTCAGCGATGCGGACGTCGAGCAGTGGCTGAGCGGCCTCGACCTGTTCGTGCTCCCGTACCGCCACGGCACCCATTCGGGGTGGGTCGAGCTCTGCTACGACCTGGGGGTCCCCGTGGCGGGAACCGACGTCGGGCACATCCGGTCGCAGCATCCGTCGGAGTTCTCCGTCATCGATCTCGACGACCCTCGCACGCTCGTCGACGCGGTGACGTCCGCCCGCGCGACAGCGGCCGTGCTCCCGGACGACGGCCGGCTCGCGCGGCGGCGCTCGGAGCGCCTCGCGGAACGACAGGCCGTGCGCGACGCCCACGCGCGCCTCTACTCGACCGTGATGGCCGAGGTCTCGGCATGAGCGCGGTGCAGCGTCTCCGCGTGCTGGTCGTCGCGCCGGAGCGGCATCCGCTCCGCCAGCCGCACGCGGGCGGACTGGAGGCCGTCGTCTGGAACCGGGTGCGGTGGCTGCGCCGCCGAGGCCACGACGTCGAGCTGTGCGCCGCCGAGGGGTCGGACTTTTTGGGCAGCACGGCCGACTTCCTGCTGCCGAGTCCGCGCTGGGAGCGCGCAGGCGACGTCTCCGACTCCGACAACCCGGTGGGACACCGCCGACGGATGACGGACGCGTTCGCGCGCGTGCAAAGACGGCTCGCCGATCCCCGCAGGCGCGTCGACGTCGTCGACAACCACAGCCTGCACAGCGATCCCATCCTGTGGAGCCGCGATTCGGGCGTCCCGGTCGTGACGACCCTGCACACACCGCCCCTCCCCGAGATGGTGAAGGCCGCCCGCTCGCTGCCGGGTTCGGCACCGCACCGGTTCCTGGCGGTCAGCCAGTACACGGCACGCGCGTGGTCCGCAGAGGGCGTCGATGCCTTCGTGTTCCCGAACGGCGTCGACAGCAGCCACTGGCGTCGGGGCCCGGGCGGCGACGGCTGGGTCTGGTTCGGACGCATCGTCCCCGAGAAGGCCCCGCATCTCGCGATCGAGGCCGCTCGTCGGGCCGGTGCACGGCTGCGGATCGCGGGCCGCATCGGCGACCCGGAGTACTTCGCACGCGAGGTGCAGCCCCGCCTCGGTGACGGCATCGAGTATCTCGGCGCGCTGCGACAGCCTGAGCTCTGCGAGCTGGTCGGCGCCTCGTCGGTCGCCCTGGTGACGCCCGTGTGGTCCGAGCCGTTCGGGCTCGTGATGGCCGAGGCCCTGATGACGGGCACTCCCGTCGTCGCCTTCGATTCGGGCGGTGCGAGCGAGGTTCTGGCGGGACTCCCGGGATGCACGGTCGTCCCCGCCGCCGACGTGGACGCCCTGGCGCGGGCGGCCACCGCGCTCGCGCACGGCTCGCAGTCCGCGACGATCCGTGACCATGTGCGTGCCGGAGCCGCGGCCCGCCACTCGGTCGCTCGGCGGCACCGCGAGATCGAACGCGTGCTCGCGATGGCCGCCCAGGGCGTGGGCCGTGCGGACGAGCCGATCGACACCGGCGAGGCGATCCGGACCGGCGACGTCGTCGAGGCGGTCGGCGCATGATCGGCTGGTACGTGCATCACCACGGGTGGGGTCATGTGACGCGGATGCAGGCCATCCGCCCGCACCTCGTCGACGACGAGGTGACGGTCTTCTCGAGCCTGCCGCGCCCCGACGCCCTCGACGAGCGGACGACATGGGTGCGGCTGCCGTCGGATTCCGACCCCGTGACCGGGTCCGACGGAGTGCGCCGCGAGGCCCACGAGCTCGGAGATGTCACCGCGGGCGGTGCGCTGCACTGGGCACCGATCGCCCACCCCGGCCATCAGCAGCGCCTGGCGATCATCGCCGAGTGGATCGCGCGCACCCCGGCGTCGGCGTTCGTGGTCGACGTCAGCGTCGAGGTCACCGCCTTCGTCCGCCTCCTCGGCGTGCCTACGGTCGTCTTCGCGCAGCCGGGCGACCGCACCGATTCTCCGCATCGGCTCGGTTACGACGTCGCCGACCGGATCGTGGCGCCCTGGGCGGACGGCACGATCGATGCGCGGGAGCTCGCCGATCGCGACGAGCACGTGCGCCGTGTCGGGGCGATCTCGCGATACGACGGCCGCGCTCGCACGGGGGACCACGACGACGATGCTCGCCGCGTGCTCTTCCTCAGCCGCACCCTCGACCCCGCACGTCTCGCGGAGACCATCCGTCTGCTCAGCTCGCGCGGCTGGACCGTCGAGTCGGCCGGGGCCGGCGACGACGACCGCGTCGACGACGTGTGGCCGCTCCTGTGCCGGGCGACCGTCGTCGTGAGCGCGGCAGGTCAGAACGGCGTGGCCGACCTCGCGGCGGCGGGCGCACATGCGGTCGTGCTCGCCCAGGACCGCCCCTTCGGGGAGCAGGAGCACACCGGCCGCGTGCTGCAGGAGCAGGGCTACGCCTGCACGGGATGGGCGGACTCGTCGCCCGCCGAGGTGGTGGAGCTCGTCGAGCGGGCCGCCGGATCGACCCCCGACTGGGGCGGATGGGGCGTCACGGGTGCGGCGGCGCGGGCCGCCGCCGCGATCGAGGGGGCGGCGTCATGAGCACACGGATCGGCGTGATCACCCCGGCATCCGAGAACCGTCTCGCGCACCTGCATCGCCAGCGCCGCTTCCTGCGCGAGGTGACGCCGCCGGAGCTCGAGGTCGTGCGCGTGGAGGCGTGGCTCGACCACGCCGAGCCTCCCGCCTTCGACGGCGCCGTACACGTCCACGTGCCTCCGGGATCCGACGGCATGCGCGTCGGCGCCGCACGCAATGCGGCCGCCGAGAGGGCGCTCGCGGAGGGCGTCGACCTGCTCGTCTTCCTCGACGTGGACTGCCTTCCGGGGCCCCGCATGCTCGAGCGCTACGTGGAGGCCTCGCGCACCCACCCCGACGGACTGCTCTGCGGACCCGTCACGTATCTCGAGAGCGTCCAGCGACCGTCATCCCCCGACGATCTCGCCTCGACCACGCGGCCGCATCCGGTGCGCCCGAGCCCCGCGGACGGCGTCGTCGAGACGGCGGCCGCTGCGGATTACGACCTCTTCTGGTCGCTGTCTTTCGCCCTCACCCCGACGACATGGCGACGACTGGGCGGGTTCGACGAGCGGTACCAGGGCTACGGCGCGGAGGACACCGACCTCGGCCGTCGGGCGCGGTCGCTCGGCATCCCGCTGCACTGGGTCGGCGGCGCTCATGCGTATCACCAGTGGCATCCGGCCGGCACGCCGCCGTGGCGCCATCTCGACGACATCCTCCGCAACGGGGCGCTGTTCGCCGACCGCTGGGGCGAGTGGCCGATGGGCGGCTGGATCGACGAGTTCGTGCGGGCCGGAGCCGTCGAGCCGCACGAGGGCGGCTACCGCCGCACGACAGTCTGACGGAGAGCCCCGATCTCATCGGCGACCGGGGGTCCGCGGGAAGCGCAGAGGTCGACGTCGCGAGCCGATCGTGACGGCCCGCAGCGGGTCGAAGAGCCAGCCCAGACGCGCCCGCACGAGCAGCGCATCCGCTGCCAGACAGCTCACGATGACGACGGCCGTGAGCACGATCGGCCAGACGACCTCCACCGCCGGGGTCGTGATCCAGCCCAGGCCACGGAGGTCCCCGTCGATGAGTGCGAGCGGGATCATGTGGATCACGTAGATCGGCAGCGTCCGCTGACCGATCCACCGCAGCGGGCGCGCGATCGCCCCCGCACGTCGGTCGAGCAGCGCACAGGCCGCGACGCCGACGGCGACCGCGATCATCGCCAGCAGTGGCCAGACGCCCGGCCACTGGCGCATTCCGAGGATCCCGACGGTGCCGACAGCGCCGATATATGCCCCTCCGAGCATGAGAGTGCGAACGGGCCCGGATGCCGCGGCGAACCGCTCGATGCTCGACCGCAGCCGAAGGCCCGCGAGAAAGAAGAACATGTTCTGCACGAGCTGCCACAGGTTGCCCAGATCCGGCACGAGTCCCGCGCCGGCGATGGCGGCGATCACGAACGCGACGGGCAGCACCACCCTGGTCGGCACCCGACGAACCAGCCGCGCGATCACCAGGTACACCGCGAGGGCCAGCAGGTACCAGAGGTTCGTCGGGCTGATCGTGAGCTGCGCGAGCAGCTGCCATCCGTTCTCCGCCCTGGCCGTGTCGAAGTCGGGCGTCCACGCGAGCACGATCGTCTGGATCACGACCCAGATCACGTAGACACCGGCCAGTCGCCCCGCGCGGCGACGCCACGAGAGCCCGGCCGGCGCATTCACGGCGCCTCCGGCGAACATCCCCGAGATCAGGAAGAACAGCGGCATCCGCAGCGGGAGCAGCTGCGCGTTGAGCGTCGCCCACGCGCCGGTGATCGGCCCCGCCCCCTCGACCCCGATCGCGTGCTTGGTCACGACGTGCCACAGCACCACCAGGATGATGCAGACGCCCTTCGCGACATCGGGCCAGCCGACGCGAGCGGTCACCGCCCCGGCACCTCGGCGGCACGCACGAGGCGCGACACCAGGTCGACATACGACACGTCGGCCGCCGCGAACATCCGCGGCACCTGGGATGCGGGGGTGAGCCCCGGCATCGTGTTGACCTCGTTCAGCACGGGTCCCTCGGCCGTGAGGAAGAAGTCCATGCGGGCGACACCGCCGCATCCGAGGGCGTCGAACATCGTCACCGCCGCCCGCGTGAGGCTCGCGCGGTCCGCGGTCGACAGCACGGCCGGCACGGTGAACCGCGCGCTGCCGTCGTACTTCATGGCGGTGTCGAAGAGCCCGGCCGCGTGGATCTCGAGCGGCGGAGCGGCCCAGCGCACCCCGCCGTCCTCCCGGATCACCGCGACGTCGATCTCGCGCCCGTGCACCACCTCCTCGACGAGGATGCGGCTGTCGAATCGCGCCGCCTCCTGCAGCGCAGCCCCGAGCTCACCTTCGTCCCGCACGAGCGAGACGCCGTGGCTCGAGCCCGCAGACACCGGCTTGACGACCACCGGGCCGTCGAACTCGGCATCCCCGCAGTCCGCCGCATCGATCACGCGCCCGCGCGCCGTGCGCAGTCCCGCAGCCTCCGCGACGAGTTTGGTGACCCACTTGTCCATGCCGACGGCTCCCGCCCGAGGCCCCGACCCGACCACTCGCACGCCCGCCAGCGCGCACAGCGCCGCGAGCACGCCGTCCTCCCCCATCGCTCCATGCACCGCGGGGAATACGACGTCGACCTCTGCGATCAGCCGCATCGCGAGAGCGAGGGAATCGGCGGCGGTGGCACCCTCCGCGACGCCCGCCACCTCCCAGATCCCCTCGCGCGAGATCGTCACCGTGCTGACCTCGTATCCTCCGACAGCGAGCGCCTCGGCGACCCCCGCGGCAGAGGCGAGCGAGACCTCATGCTCGGAGTTCTGCCCTCCTCCGACGACCAGCACCCTCATGCGATCGCCCTCTCGACCCGCGCGCCGATGCCCGTGACGATCGTGTGCGGGATGCTCTCCGCCCATCGCGCCCACTCCTGCAGGCTCGGCACCGCCCCGCCCTCCGGTCCGAACACCACGGCGGTCGCGCCCCGCGGCACGCTCAGCTCCCCCGTGTCGACGACGATCTGATCCATCGACACCCGTCCGACGATCGGGCAGCGGATGCCGTCGATCGCCACGCTCGCCCCCGCCGACAGCTCGCGGGGGATGCCGTCGGCATACCCGACCCCGATCACGCTGAGGTGCGTGGCGCGCTGTGTCACGAACGCACCGCCGTACCCCACGGGAGTACTCTCGGGCACGATGCTGCTGTGCACGACGGATGCCGTCAGTCGCGCCGCTCCTCTCAACGGCACGGTCTCGGACGGGTCGATGCCGACGAGTCCCGCGCCGACCCGCACGAGATCGAAGTGGGTCGCAGGGTCGGTCAGAGTGCCGGACGTCGCGGCCAGGTGCACGAGCAGCGGACCGAACCCGGCGCGCAGCACGGCATCCCGAGCCTGATGCATCCGCAGCACCGCGGGGGCGTTGAGAGCAGGGTCGCCGGCGTCGGCGCGCGGCAGGTGCCCCATGACCCCGACGACCTCGATGCTCCCCCGGCCCGCGCGTGCCCGTCGAAGGAGCTCCGCCCAGTCCTCCAGCGGCACCCCGCCCCGCGACATCCCCGTGTCCATGTGCAGGTGCACGCGCACGCGGCCCGCAGCGAGCGATGCGGCGTCGGCGATGAGCTGTCGCAGCTCCTCGACCGATCCGACGGCGATGTCGACGCGATCGGCGATCGCCCGTGCGGCGTCGACGCCCGACGGGTTGAGCCACGCGAGGATCGGCACCGCGATGCCCGCGCGGCGCAGCTCGGCGGCATCCTGCGCATCCGTCACACCCAGCCACTCGGCGCCCGCGTCGAGCGCCGCGCGGGCGACCGTGACGGCTCCGAGGCCGTACCCGTCGGCCTTCACGACCGCCATGATGCGGGCGTCGGTCGCCGACCGCATCCGCTCGACGTTGGCCGCGACGGCCGAGGGGATCGTGCGCAGAGTGGGCGCATGCAGGCGCGAGAAGGTGAGGGGCGGGGTCGTCAGTGTCGTGGTCATCGCTGGGTCCTCGGGTCGGCGGTGGGGTCGTCGTACATCAGCGGGCAGCCGTTGGCCACGGCGGCGGGGCGCAGCTCGAAGTGCCAGCGCTCGTTGGCATAGATCTGGCAGAGTCCGAATTCGGCGCCCCGCCGCGACAGCCAGTCCTGCGCGGCGAGAGGTCCGAGGTCGACGGCGTCGCCCGACACGTGCTCGGAGTTCTCGGGAGTCGCCACCCACCGCGCGGCCTCCTCCTCGGATCCGTACTGATCGACGGCATCCTGGCGCAGCACCTGCTGATACGCGGCCGACCGCCAGCCGCTGTTCACGTGCATGTCCACACCGTCCGTCGCGGCCACGGTGGCCGCCGCGCGCACGGCGGTCAGCAGGTCGGCGTCGAGGTTCGTCACCGCCGGGGTCTCGTCGAACACCGAGACCTCGCCCTCGGCACGGATCACCCCGTCGGCCTCGGTGAGCGATGCGGCCGAGGGCGCGGCAGCGGCCGCGAGCGACTGCTGACCGATGAGGAAGACCGCGCCGACGAGGGCTGCGGCGACCAGTGCGACGCCGAGCAGCGCGGTGAGGCGATGACGGCCGAGGGTGGAGCGTGTGTTCATGCGACTCAGTCAACGAGCGCAGCTGTTGCGACACCGTATGCCGTTTTGCATACGCTCGCGATATCTCCGGATGCGTAAGCTCTGAGCACATGGGAGTCCTGCCGTGCGCGTGCTGATCGTCGAGGACGAGCCGTACCTCGCGGAGGCCGTGCGAGACGGGCTGCGCCTCGAGGCGATCGCCGCCGACATCGCCGGCGACGGCGACACGGCCCTCGAACTGCTCGGCGTCAACTCCTACGACCTCGCGGTGCTCGACCGCGACATCCCCGGTCTCTCAGGAGACGACGTCGCCCGCTCGATCGTGGCGTCGGGCAGCGGCATCCCGATCCTCATGCTCACCGCGGCCGACCGCCTCGACGACAAGGCCACCGGGTTCGAGATCGGCGCCGACGACTATCTGACCAAGCCCTTCGAGCTGCGCGAGCTCGTGCTGCGGCTGCGCGCCCTCGACCGCCGGCGTCAGCGGGCGCGACCGCCCGTGCTCGAGGTCGCCGGGCTGCGACTCGACCCCTTCCGTCGCGAGGTCTTCCGCGACGGAAGGTACGTCGCCCTCACTCGCAAGCAGTTCGCGGTGCTCGAGGTGCTGGTCGATGCGGGCGGCGGCGTCGTCAGCGCCGAGCAGCTGCTCGAACGCGCCTGGGACGAGAACGCCGACCCCTTCACCAACGCCGTGCGCATCACCGTCTCGTCGCTGCGCAAGCGTCTCGGCGAGCCCTGGCTGATCCTCACGGTGCCGGGCGTCGGCTACCGCATCGGGGCGGATGCCGATGGCTGACCAGGTCAGGCCGCGGCGGCGCCGCGGCCTGAGCGCGCGCTGGAAGCTCACCCTGAGCTACGCAGCCGTCGTCGTGGTGTCCGCGGTCGGACTGCTCGCGGCGGTCGCCGCCTATCTGCTGCGCTACGTGCCGGAAGTCGTGAGGGTGACCGAGTCGCACGTGCCCAACCGCTCCGAGCTCATCCGCGCGTTCGTCCCGGCGGCGATCATCATGCTGCTCGTGCTGCTCGCCATCGGCCTGCTCGGGGGCTGGCTGATCGCGGGACGGATGCTGGCGCCCCTCGACCGCATCGGGCGCGCCGCGCAGCTCGCCGCGCAGGGATCCCTCTCGCATCGCGTCGCGCTCGAGGGACAGCGGGATGAGTTCCGCGATCTCGCCGATGTCTTCGACTCGATGCTGGAGCAGCTCGAGGCCCACGTCGCCGAGCAGCAGCGGTTCGCCGCCAACGCCTCGCACGAGCTGCGCACGCCGCTCGCGATCTCGCAGACGATGCTCGAGGTCGCGCGCAATGACCCCGAGCGCGATGTCGATGCGCTGATCGACCGACTGCACGAGGTCAACACGAGGGCGATCGAGCTGACCGAGGCCCTGCTGATGCTCAGCCGCGCCGAGCGGCGGATGTTCACCCGCGAGCCCCTCGAGCTGTCACTGCTCGCGGAGGAGTCCGCCGAGACGCTGCTCCCCCTCGCCGAACGGCGCGGGGTGACGATCGATACGGGCGGCGACACGGCGAACGTCCTCGGGTCGCCGGCCCTCCTGCAGCAGCTGATCACCAACCTCGTGCACAACGCGATCGTGCACAATCTGACCGCCGACGGGACCGTGACCGTGCGCACGCACGTGCTGCCGGAGGCCGTCGCGCTGGTGGTCGAGAACACCGGGCAGGTGCTTCCCGCCCATCGGGTCGCGATCCTGGCGGAGCCGTTCCAGCGGGGCTCCGAGCGCACCCGCGACGACGATCACGGGGGCGTCGGGCTCGGGCTGGCCATCGTGCACCGCATCGCGCAGGCCCACGACGGATCGCTCGTGCTCACGGCTCGCAGCGGCGGCGGGTTGAACGTGACGGTGTGGCTGCCGCATCCGTTCCCCGGTCCGCTCGCCTGATCCCGGCGGCCCGCACCGGATGGCTGACGTCCGCACGCCTGGCTGCCCGTCGACGCCTGCGGGGTCAGCCATCCGGGCGTCGGTCCGCCATCCGGGCCGGTCAGGCGACCCGGTCGCGCAGAGCGGCGAGTTCGCGACCGTAGACGCGGGCCGATTCCTCGGCGTTCTCCTTGAGCTCCCGGGCGGTGTCGGCGAAGGCGTCGAGCGCCGGGTTGACGCCGACGAGGGTGAACGGACGCTCGACGATGCGCAGGTCGAGGCCCCAGACGTCTTCGAGCACGCGGCGGAGCCATCCGGTCGAGTGGTCCCAGCCCTCCTTGGGCGTTCCGGGCGCGTAGTTGCCCCCGAGCACGGTCACGAGGGTCGCCGGCTTTCCGCGGAGAGCGGTGCCCTGCGGGTCGATGCGCGGGTCGGTGTAGGCCAGGTCGAACCAGGTCTTGAAGTGCTGCGAGACGCCGTAGTTGTAGAGCGGCACGGCGAACAGCAGCGCATCGGCGCCGATCAGCTCGTCGGCGAAGGTGGTGGCGAGGGCGCGCGCCGCACGCTGAGCGGGAGTGCGCTGGGCCTCGTCGACGAAACCTCCGGTCACGGCATCCGCCCATGCCGTCGCCGGCACCGGGTCTGCGGCCAGGTCGCGGCGCGCGACCGTGGAGTCCGGGTGCGATGCGGTCCACTCGGCTTCGACGAGGTCGGCGAGCGCACGGCTGGCGGACGACGCGGGAAGGATGCTGGCATCCAGACGGAACAGGGACATGAGACTGCCTTTCGTTTGCGTAGTCACTCCGTTTTTCTTAGCGACTCGCGTTAACGTAGCACAGGTAGGATGGTCGCATGGCTGAGATCGACGAAGAGCGTCACGTGTGCGACGCCGCCGTCACCCTGGCCTTCAGCGTGCTCGGTAAACGCTGGAACGGCATGATCGTCTCCTCGCTCGGCGGCGGCCCGTCGACCTTCGTCTCACTGCGTCGCGGAGTCGCCGGCATCAGCGACACCGTGCTCTCCGACCGCCTCGCGGAGCTCGCCGATGCCGGCCTCGTCTCCCGCGCCGTCGACCCCGGACCGCCCGTCGCGGTCTCGTACGCCCTCACCGACAGCGGGCGCGGGCTGCTGCCGATCCTCGATCAGCTCGGCACCTGGGCGTCGGAGAACCTCGAGATCCGCGAGCGATGACCGCCCCTCAGGCACGACGACCGCGCCGCGCCTGGTGGATCCTGCTGGCTATCGGCGCGCTGGTCCTCCTCGGCGCTGCCGCGCTCGCGTTCAGCCCCGGTCTGCGCCTCGCGCCGCCCGTCGCCTTCGGCGAGGAACTCACGGTCGACCTCAGCGAAGGCGATCATGCGATCTACGTGACCCCGTCGGACCGGTGGAGCGACATCGAGTGCACCGGCACGTTCCCCGGCGGCGGCGAGCTGATGCTGAGGCCGGACATGCTGCAGCAGGCGATCGCGGTCCCCGAGGCCTGGGATGCGCAGGGCAGCTTCTCGCTGGGCGTCGCCTCCCCCGGCACGATCACGTGCGACGGCCCGGTCGCCGACGGGCAGTTCACCGTCGGACCGGTGGTGTCGTTCTTCACGGTCGTCGGCGCGGTACTGCTGGCCATCCCCGGCATCCTCCTGGTGATCGCCGGCGCAGTCGTGGCGGTCGTGCAGGCGCGGCGCCCGTAGGTGGCCCGCGCCGAACGTTCACTTGGCTGACCGATTCCCGCCCGGCCGACCGATGCGACCCGTTCAGTCGGCCATCCGGGGATTCGTCAGCCAGACGGCCGCGCTCAGACGGCCGCGCTCACGCCGCCGCCCTCACGCCGCCGCGCTCACCAGGGGCTGGGCTCGTAGTCCTTCAGGAAGACGCCGTGGATGTCGTCGCCCGCCTCGCCGCGCACGATCGGGTCGTACACGCGAGCCGCTCCGTCGACGAGGTCGAGCGGGGCGTGGAAGCCCTCCTCGGCGAGGCGCACCTTCGTGTAGTGCGGCCGCTCGTCGGTGATCCAGCCGGTGTCGACGGCGGTCATCAGGATGCCGTCGGTCTCGAGCATCTCGCCGGCGCTCGTGCGCGTGAGCATGTTCAGGGCGGCCTTGGCCATGTTCGTGTGCGGATGCCCCGGGCCCTTGTACCGGCGCGAGAACTGGCCCTCCATGGCCGAGACGTTCACCACGTACTTGCGATGCGCCGACGACGCGGCCATCGATGCCCGCAGCCGGCTGATGAGCAGGAACGGCGCCGTCGTGTTCGCGAGCTGCACCTCGAGCATCTCGAGGGGATCGACCTGATCGATCGACTGCACCCAGCTGTTCGTGCGGTTGACGTCGGGCACGAGCCCGCCGGCATCGATCGCGGTGCCGTCGGCGTGCTTCTCGAGCGACGACGACCCCGGGGCCATGGCCAGCCGGGCGAGGTCTTCGGCGGTCAGCGCCTGGCCGCCCTGCTCGGCGACGGTTCCGCCGAGGGCTGCGACCGACAGCAGCGGGTGCGCATCGACGGACGCCTGCAGCGCCTGCGGATGCGGGTCGACGGTGTGACCGAAGGTCTCCATCTCGGGCAGCGGTCCGTCGGGAAGCGGCTGCAGCTCGGCATCCGCCAGCAGCGAGTACGAGCCGGGCGAGCGGCGCACGGTCTGCGCGGCGTTGTTGATCAGGATGTCGAGGGGCCCCTGCGCGGCGACGGAGTCGGCGAGCCCGATGACCTGGGCGGGGTCGCGCAGGTCGATGCCGACCACGCGCAGCCGGTGCAGCCAGTCGGCCGAGTCGGGCAGCGCCGAGAACCGCCGCACGGCGTCGCGCGGGAAGCGCGTGGTGATCGTCGTATGCGCGCCGTCGCGCAGCAGCCGCAGCGCGATGTGCATGCCGATCTTGGCGCGCCCGCCGGTGAGCAGTGCCCGCTTGCCGGTGAGGTCGGTGCGCGCGTTGCGCTTGCCGTGGCTGAAGCGCGCGCAGTCGGGGCAGAGCTGGTGGTAGAACGCGTCGACCACCGTGTACGGCTGCTTGCAGATGTAGCAGTTGCGGGGCTTGAGCAGCTCGCCCGCGATCGGGGCGTCGACGACGCTGGTCGCCAGGTCATGGCCGCGGGTCTCGTCGTCGATGCGGTCGGGCGCACCGGTGGCGGTGCGGGCGACGACGGCCTTGTCGGCCTCGGCGATCGCATCGCGGATCTCCTTGCGGCGTACACGCTTGACGGCCTTGAACATCGCGGCGGTCGCGTGGCGCACGGCGACGAAGTCCGGATGCTCGTCGTCGATCGCGTGAAGCTCCGAGAGAACCCGCAACGTGGTGGCGAGGTCTTCGGGGTCGATGCCGGCACCCAGGTCGGAGGTGGCGTCGGGTGCGTCGGTCATTGTGCTGATTTTACGCGAGATCCCGGGGTGCGTTCCTGGGAGCCCGGGGCGGCTCGGCCGGTCGCCGTTCAGGACTCAGCATGGATGCGCAGGCTCGTCGGCCGACACTGCGGAAAAGCGGGGTCGACGAGCCCGGACCTGCCCGGTCGTGCTGAGTCCTGAACGGGGCGCTGCCGGGACTGTGCGGCCGTGGCGTGCGGTGAACGGCGCCTGCGACGGCCGGATGCCGGGAATGCGGCCGCCGCAGGCGCATTCGACCTGCCGGCGCACGCGCGAGTCGACTTCGCGGAAGGCCCGGGATGCCCGGGCGAACGTCGGTTCCCCGGCGTAGGGTCTGACCATGAGCAGCCACATCGCATGCCCCGGAGTCGTCCCGTCCTACCTGCTCGCGCGTCTGGCCGAGTCGGGCCGCTACCCGCGAGCGGCCGCCGCCGCCCGTCAGACCCTGACCGCGGGCAGACCCCCGTTCCGCGCCCGCATCGATCTGTCGATCGACGAGAACGGCGACCTGGTCGCCGAGCTCTCCGACGCCCCGAACCGCACGATCAGCGATGCCGGCAACACGCATACTCTCCCCGGCGCGATCGTGCGCGGCGAAGACGACGAACCGGTCGCCGATGCCTCCGTCAACGAGGCGTTCGACGGGCTCGGGGCCACGTTCGAGATGCTGCTCTCGGCCTTCGGCCGCAACTCCCTGAACGACGCCGGAGCTCCGCTCGACGCCACCGTGCATTACGGCGTCGACTACGACAACGCCTTCTGGGACGGCGAGCGCATGGTCTTCGGCGACGGAGACGGCGAGGTGTTCGTGGGTTTCACGGCCTCGACCACGGTCATCGGGCACGAGCTCGCGCACGGCGTCGTGCAGTACACCGCGAACCTCGAGTACCAGGGCCAGCCCGGCGCGCTGAACGAGTCGATCGCCGACGTCTTCGGCGCTCTCACCGAGCAGTTCCTCCTCGAGCAGAGCGCGGCGGAGGCCACGTGGCTCATCGGCGCAGAGATCTTCACCGATGCGGTCGAGGGCAGCGCTCTGCGTTCGATGATCCAGCCGGGCACCGCCTACGACGACGACGAGCTCGGCAAGGATCCGCAGCCGGATCACATGAGCGGGTTCGTGCGCACGACCGAAGACAACGGAGGGGTGCACATCAACTCCGGCATCCCGAACCGCGCCTTCGCCCTGTTCGCGATCGACCTCGGCGGCAATGCCTGGGAGACGGCGGGCACCGTCTGGTACCGAGCGCTCACCGGCGGTCTCTCGAGCACCGCGAACTTCGCGGATTTCGCCGATGCGACGGTGGCCGCGGCATCCGCCATCGACGACGCCACGGGTGCAGCCGCTCGACGCGCGTGGACGACCGTGGGAGTCTATGCAGATGAGCGAGTCCCCTCCACCGACTGATGCGCAGGTCGTGGTCGCGGTCGTGCGCACGGGTGGCATCGCCGGCATCCGGCGGCAGTGGCGGGTCCAGCCCGATCCTCCCGACAGCCACGACTGGATCGCGATGATCGAGAGCTGTCCGTGGGATGCCGACGACGATGCCGCGTCGGGAGCTGACCGCTTCGTCTGGCTGATCCGCGCGCGCACGCCCTCAGACGAGTACGAGCGCGAACGCGAGCTGTCCGACTCGCAGCTCGACGGCCCCTGGCGAGCGCTCGTCGACGCCGTGCGCGCGGCATCCGACTGAGCCCTCGGCGCGCGCGTCGACAGATGCGACCCGCGGCGACGACGCATCATGGAACGACACGAAAGGGACCCCATGCCGACGACCGAAGAGGCCACACGTCTGCTGCAGCTCTCACGCGACGCGTTCGACCGGGGCGATGCCCTGCTGCACCTGCAGACCGAGGTCAGCCGCCTCACCGGCCAGCCGTCGTCGTGGGGCTCCGCCGAGAACGACTTCGTGAGCGACGAGCACGTCGGCTACTTCCTCAGCGAAGTGGAACGCATCGGCTGGCGTCTCGAGCACACCGCCTACACCTTCGTGGAGTCGGGCGCGACGACCTCGGCACGCATGCTGAGCACCGGCACCGGTGTCGTCAATCACGGCCACGTCGCGGGGTACTTCACCTTCCGCCGCATCACCCCCTCCGCCTGAACCGAGCAATCCGACGTGAATCGCCGCATCGCGCCGCGGCACGGGTCAGAATGGGGCACATGGGACTTTTCCAGCAACGACCCGAAGAGCAGGAGAACGAGTGGGTTCTGCCCTCGGAGCCCCTCGAGCGTCCGGAATCCGAGGTGCTCGACGCGGCTCCGACCGTCGATCCCCTGTCGATCGGTCTGGGCCTGGGACCCGGCGCCTCCGTGAGCTCCGTCGCCTTCCCCGTGGCACCGCCCGCAGCGGAGGCATCATCGATCGAGAACCGCGAGCCGGAGCCCGAACCCGACTCCGACGAGGACTGACTCCGAGGACTGACTCCGCGGCCCGCGCGTCGAGTCAGTCGGCGTCGCGCGCAGCGCCCATATCGACGCGCGTGCGAGGCAGCGCCTCGGGATGCTCGCGCTGCAGCCAGCCGATCATCTTCTCCCGCACCTCGCAGCGCAGTGACCACTGGTCACCCGAGTCCTTGGCCGACATCACCAGACGCACGGTGACGACACCGCCCTGCGCGTCGGTCACCACCGCGTCGAGCGAACGGCCGTCCCAGGCCGACGACGCCTCGACGACGCGCGCGAACTCGGCACGCAGTTCATCCATGGGCACCCGCCAGTCGAGATCCAGGTACACGGTGCCGAGGATCTTGTCGGATCTCCGCGTCCAGGTCTCGATCGGCGTCGTCGTGAAGTAGCTGCACGGCACGACGAGCCGCCGCTCATCCCAGATGTAGACGACGACGTACGAGAGGTTGATCTCGCCGATCCGTCCCCACTCCCCCTGGATGACCACGACGTCGCCGACCTTGATGGCATCGGTGAAGGCGACCTGCACGCCGGCGATCAGGTTGCCGAGGATCGACTGCGCGGCAAGGCCCGCGATGATGCTGACGATACCGGCGGACGCGAGCAGGCTCGTGCCGACCGCGCGCATCTCGGGGAACGTGAACAGCACCGCGCCCAGTGCGAGAACGGCGATCGTGACGAGCACGAGGCGATGGATGACGAGCAGCTGCGTGCGGCGACGACGCGCCTCGGGTCCGACGAGCGCGCTCTCCTCACGGTCGATGAGCCTCTCGAAGCCGAACGAGGCCGAGGCGGCGACGAGCCAGGACCCGGTGACGATCGTGGCGATCAGGAAGAGCCTCGAGACGGCCGGCCACCAGTCCTGCGCTGCGGGCTCGGTGACGGACAGGGCGATCCAGACCGCCGACACCGCCGCCGTCACGATCATCGCGTTGCGTATCCGTCGGGCGAGATCACGCACCCACGGCACGCGACGACCGATCAGGCCGGCGACCAGCGCCAGCACCACGAGCGCGGCCGCGGCGACGACGATCGCGACGCCGAGGGCCGCCGTCGTGCCGATCCAGGAATCCCAGGTGAAGTCGGAAGGCATCCGACCACACTATGCCGCGGCCCCGCAGCCCACGAAAAGAGCGCGACGGGCGGTGTCGCCCGTCGCGGCTACGGTGGAGGGATGACGATCACCGCCGCCGCAGACGGCTCCGCCCTGGGCAATCCCGGCCCCAACGGCTGGGCCTGGTACATCGACGACGACAACTGGGCGGCGGGCGGGTCCCCGCACGGCACGAACAACCAGGGCGAGCTGCGGGCCGTGCTCGAACTGCTGCAGGCCACGGCCGGCATCTCCGAGAAGCTGGTGATCGAGTGCGACAGCCGCTACGTGATCGATTCGGTGACCAAGTGGATGCCGGGGTGGAAGCGCAAGGGCTGGCGCAAGTCCGACGGCGGTCCGGTGCTCAACCGCGACCTGCTCGAGGGCATCGACGAGGCGATCCGCGGACGCGATGTCGAGTTCTCCTGGGTCAAGGGCCACGCCGGTCACCCGCTCAACGAAGCGGCCGACGAGCGCGCGAATGCCGCCGCCAAGGCCTACCAGGCGAAGCAGGAGCCGCGCCGCGGACCGGGCTTCACGATGGCGACGCATGCCGGCGCGGCCGCGGCGGCATCCGCTCCGATCGCGGCCGCCGCGACCCGCGACGCCGATGCCCCTGCGGCGTCGCCGACCGTGACGACGACGATCGCCGAGCCGCTCTGGGCCGAGACATCCGATCTGCTCGACAGTCTGTACGCCCCCGTCGACGATCCGATCGAGGTGCGGCTGGCGCTCTCGAGCGACGAGCATGCCCGCCTGCGCGACCGCGCCGAGGCGCAGGGCATCTCACTCGAAGAGGCACTCCGCCGCCTGATCTGACGTTCTCGATGCTGCGCTGAGACGCGCCGCGTACACTCGCACCATGTCGAAGAAGAATGTCGCACGCACGGTCGGTCGGATCTTCCTCGGTTCCTTCCTCGTCTTCGCCGGCGTCTCGCATCTGACCTTCGCGCGGGACGAGTTCCAGGCGCAGGTGCCCGACTGGGTGCCGCTGGATCCCGACGTGACCGTTCTCGCCTCCGGCGTCGTGGAAGTCGGGCTCGGCGCGGCTCTGCTCGTCGCGCGCAAGCGCCGAGGGCTGGTCGGAGTCATCACGGCACTGTTCTTCCTCGCCGTCTTCCCCGGCAACATCGCCCAGTGGGTGGAGCACCGCGACGCCTTCGGGCTCGACACCGACACCAAGCGCTTCGTGCGCCTGTTCTTCCAGCCGGTGCTGATCGCCCTCGCCCTGTGGTCGACGCGGCGCCCACGCGCTCGGGGCGGCGATCGATCCGCTCCCTGACCGCGGAGCAGCGCGTCGGCGAGAGCCGCGCATCAGCGACACGGAAGACCGGTCGGTTCCCGAGGAACCGACCGGTCTTCCGTCGTTGTGGGCGGAGGACCGCGAGCATCCGCCCGCGAGGAGGGTCGTGGGCGTGTCGGCCGCGATACAGGTGAAAACAAGGGTGAATCAGGGCACCCGAACTATGGATCCGCTGAGAACCGGCCGCCCCGACATGTAACTTGCAGAAAACTCGCCACCGTCGCGTGGGGGTATTTCGTCGCAGTTCTCACACGGTCTCTTCACCCCGTGTGAATGGGAGAACCCACGTGTGAGCACCTGGGTGAGCAAAGGAAACCGATCACCATGGGTCGAACCCGTACTGATTCAACGCGCGGTCTTCTCCGCAGGTGGCGCGCGATCGCGATGGGCGCTTCGAGCTTGCTCGTGGGAGGGATGCTCGTCGCAGGAGGAGTTCTGACGGCACCGCCCGCCGTGGCAGCGGTGAACGATCCCATCTCCTGCGGCCAGGTGTATGCCCTCGACCAGAGCCCTGACGCCAACGGTCTGCACAACATCTACAGCATGAACACCGCGACCGGGGCCCTGACGCGCAACAACACCCTGACGTACGCCGGCACGCACAACGCTCTGGCGGTCGACGGCGAGGCCGGACTGTTCTGGCTGGCCACCCAGCAGCCAGGTCAATCGACCGCGTTCGTGACCAGTGTCACCGCGACGACCGGAGCGGTGGCGAACTACCCCGTCACCCTCACCGGTCTTCCCGCGACCAGCGGTGGCATCGTCATGGGCGCCTTCAACGCCGCCACCGACATCTACTACTACGGAGCCGTCGCCGATTCGACGCTCTACATCTACGGCTTCAACCGCGCCACCGACACCCCCATCGCCGGGATCGTCGCCAGAGTCCCCCTGGGCGCGGGGAACAACGGTGACTTCGCCTTCGACAACGCCGGGCGTCTGTACATCGTCAGCGCGGGCCTGCTGCTCTCGGTGAACGAGACGATCCCCACGACCGGAACGGCGACCGGCGCACTGCTCACCACGACGAGCATCGCCTCGCCTCCTGCCGGGTCGCTCGGTTCGATGGCGTTCGGCGGCGACGGGCTGCTGTACCTCGCAGGCATCCCCGACGGCGGCACCGACCGGGTTCGCTACGCGGTCAACCCCAGCACCGGAGCGACGATCAACACGATGACGATGACGCCGACGACGAACACCGTCGCCGACTTCGGCTCCTGCGCGTCTCCGAACGTGGTGCGCGTGGTGAAGGACCTCCCCGGTGGCCGTGTGGTCGCCGGCGACCAGTTCACCGTCTCGGTCACCGGCGGAGCCATCTCCCAGGGCAACACCGGCACGACGCAGGGCTCGGACTCGGGCGTCCAGGGCGCTCCCGCCGAGGTGGCGGGTCCGGTGATCGGTACGCCCGGTCAGACCTACACGATCACCGAGGCGGGCTCCAACGGCACGATCCTCGGCAACTACACCAGCACGTGGAGGTGCGTGGATTCCGTCAGCGGACGACAGCTCGCACAGGGGAGCGGATCGTCGGGAACGTTCGTCATGCCGAACAACGGCTTCGCGGGCTCCGATGTGCTCTGCACGTTCTCCAATGCGGCGACGCCACCTGATCTGGCGATCACGAAGAGTTCCGACGCGTCGGCGGATGCGCGGCCCGGCGACGTCGTCACCTACACGGTGACGGCGACGAACACCGGCACGGGCGCGTACACCGACGCGAACCCCGCTGTGGTGTTCGACGACCTGTCGAAGGTCATCGACGACGGCGCCTACGGCAACGACGCGGCCGCCAGCCGTCCGGGCGCACTGACCTACACCAGCCCCCTGCTGTCGTGGCGCGGTGCGCTCGGCGTCGGCGAGTCGGTGTCCCTGACCTACAGCGTGACGCTGGGCTCCTCCGGCGACGGCACTGTGCGCAACGTCGCCTGGCAGCCGAACGATCCGAACACCCCCGTCACCCCGGCGTGCGATCCCGCAGACGCTACCGGCAACGACCCGGTCACCGGTGAGGCGTGTGCCGCGGTGACGGTGCTGCTTCCGCGCCTGACCATCGAGAAGTCGGCGGACCGCACCGAGCTGCCCGCGGTCGGCGAGACGGTGCAGTACACGATCACGGTCCGGAACCCGGGCCCGGGTGCGTACACGGCCTCCGCCCCGGCGAGCGTCACCGACGACCTCTCCAACGTGCTCGATGCCGCGGACTACAACGGCGACGCCACAGCCTCGACGGGCGCGGTCACCGTGACGGACAGCACGCTGTCGTGGTCGGGAGCGCTGGCTGCGGGCGCCGAAGCCACCATCACGTATTCCGTGACCTATACCGGCGCGGGAGACATGAACCTCCGCAACCTGGCATGCGTCCCCGACGAGGATGTCGCTCCCGGAGCACCCGCGTGCGACGTCGTGCAGATCCCCGGATCGGGCCTCACCCAGTGGAAGCAGGTGCGGGCGTCGGCGACGCCGACCGTCGCCGGCACGGTCCTCACCTACACCCTCTTCTTCAAGAACGACGGAGCGGCTGCAGCGACGGTCGACGCCACCGATCACCTGATCCACGTGCTCGACGACGCGGACATCGCGAGCGAGCCGACCTCGGCGAACCTGACGGCTGTGCGCACCGGCGACGAGATCGCCATCACCGGGAGCGTGGCGCCCGGCGCGACGTACACCGTCACCTATCAGGTCGTCGTCCGCGCCGATGGGCAGCGCGGTGACAGCGTGGCCGCGAACTTCCTGCTGACGACCGGGGAGGACCCGCCCACCGACCCGGACTGCGACCCGGACGACACCCAGCTCCCGAACTGCACCAGCACCCCGATCACCGGCATCAGCTACACGAAGAGCGTCGCCGCGTCGGCGAGTCCTGTGCAGTCGGGGACGGAGCTCACGTACACCATCACGATCACCAACACCGGTGCGACGACGGCAGCGGTGAACCGAGACGACGATCTCAGCGGCGTGCTCGATGACGCGACCCTCGTGGGGAGCCCCGAGTCCGACACCGACTCGGTGACGCTCGACGGGCCGACCGAGGGCATCCTCGAGCTGCGCGGCACGCTGCCGCCAGGCGACACCGCCGAAGTCACCTACACGGTCGAGGTCAAGCCGTCGGGTGAGCGTGGCGACAACCGCTCGGACAACTTCCTGGTCCCCCCGGGAACGACCCCGCCGGCGGAGTGCGACCCCGCGACCGAGCAGTGCACGACGACACCGATCGGCGGATACACCGTGTCGAAGGCGGCGAGTGTCGCGACGGTCCTGCCCGGCGGCGTCGTGACGTACTCCGTCACGGTCACCAACACCGGCTCGGTGGCGTACACGGACGATGCCCCTGCGACCTTCTCCGATGATCTCTCCGCGGTTCTCGACGATGCCTCGTACAACGGCGACGTCTCCGCCGGAGGGACGGTCGCCGGCGAGACGCTGTCCTGGTCCGGTGCGCTCGACGTGGGCGCCATGGTCACGGTGACCTATTCGGTCACGGTGAACGACCCGACGACGGGCGACGACGCTCTGAAGAACCGGGTGACGCCGACCGGCCCCGGAGGCGAGTGCGATCCGGACGCGACATGCGTCACGGAGACGCCGGTGTCCTCGTTCACGGTCGCGAAGGCCGCATCGGCCGACACGGCGATGCCCGGTGCCGTCGTCACGTACACGATCACCGTCACGAACACCGGAGCGGTGGCCTACACCGACGCGGCGCCGGCATCGTTCACCGACGACCTCTCGGCGGTGCTCGATGACGCGACGTACAACGCCGACGCCTCTGCAGGTGCGGCACTCACCGAGACGACCCTGTCGTGGTCGGGCCCCCTCGGCGTCGGAGAGACGGTCGAGGTGACCTACTCGGTCACCGTGAACGACCCGATCACGGGCGACCAGAACCTCACCAACACCGTCGTCCCCGACGCACCCGGCGGATCCTGCGGCGAGGGCGATTGCGGAACCACCACGCCGGTCGCCTCGTTCACCGTCGACAAGACCTCCAGCGCCGCGACGGCGATGCCCGGTGACACCGTCACCTACACCGTCACCGTGACCAACACCAGTGCCGTGCCCTACACGGATGCCGATCCGGCGTCCTTCCGGGACGACCTCTCGGCGGTGCTCGACGATGCCTCGTACAACGACGAT
This sequence comes from Microbacterium sp. Root553, assembly GCF_001426995.1. NCBI lineage: Bacteria > Bacillati > Actinomycetota > Actinomycetes > Micrococcales > Microbacteriaceae > Microbacterium > Microbacterium sp. Root553. The sequence continues at coordinate 838,602 of NZ_LMFY01000001.1, forward strand.
GCGACGAACGGAGCCACGCTGTCGGGCACGACCCTCACGTGGTCCGGCCCCCTCGCTGCGGGGGCGAGCATCGACATCACCTACTCGGTCACGGTCGACAAGCCTGTGACGGGCGACTTCGTGCTCCGCAACGTCGTCACCCCGACCGGACCCGGAGGGTCGTGCGCGACCGCCTGCGAGACGACGACGCCGATCGGCTCCCTCCGTGTGGAGAAGTCGACGGATGCCACCGCCGTCCTGCCCGGAGACGTCGTCGAGTACTCCATCACCGTCACCAACACCGGACAGGTGGACTACACCGACGCGCAGCCGGCATCGTTCACCGACGATCTGTCGCAGGTGCTCGACGACGCCGCTTACGACGGCAACGCGGTGAGCACCAGCGGGGCCGGGGTCTCGTACGACGAGCCGACCCTCACCTGGGCTGGTCCGCTCGCGGTCGGAGACACGGTCACCGTGACCTACTCGGTCACCGTGAACGACCCGGCGACAGGCGACCAGACGCTCGAGAACGCCGTCGTCACCCCGCCCGGCATCGGCGGGAACTGCGAACCGGGCTCGACGGACCCCGCGTGCATCGCGAACGTGCCCTCCGGGTCGTTCACGGTCTCGAAGTCCGCACAACCCGACTCGGCGCTGCCGGGTGACGTGGTCACCTACACCGTCACCGTCACGAACACGGGTGAGATCCCGTACACGACGGAGAAGCCGGCGTCGTTCACCGACGACCTCTCCCGCGTGCTCGACGACGCCGCCTACAACGACGACGTCTCGCCGGGCGGCGCGGTCAGCGGAACGACACTCACATGGTCGGGACCGCTCGCGGTCGGCGAGGTGCGAGAGGTGACCTACTCCGTCACGGTCGATGACCCGGTGACCGGGGACTTCACTCTCCGCAACGTGGTCGCCCCCTCCTCCCCCGGTGGCGAGTGCGTCGAAGGACAGTGCATCACCGACACTCCCATCGCCTCCTACACGGTCGTCAAGCAGGCGGACGTGGACGATGTGCCCCTCGGCGGCACGGTCGACTACTCGATCACGGTGACGAACACCGGTCAGGTCGCCTATACCGACGATACGGCCGCGTCCTTCGCCGACGACCTGAGCGAGGTGCTCGACGATGCGACCTACAACGGGGACGCCACCGGCGGCGCGATGGTCGACGGCGACGCGCTGAACTGGAGCGGACCGCTGGCCGTGGGCGAGTCGGTGACGATCACCTACTCGGTCACCGTCAACGCGCCGGCGACCGGCGATGGCAACCTCCGCAATGCGGTGATCCCCGATGGTCCCGGCGGCGGATGCGCGACCAGCGACGGGTGCATCACCGACACTCCGGTCGCGGCGTACCACGTACGCAAGACGGCATCGACAGCCGTCGCCGTCGTCGGAGACACCGTCACGTTCACGATCGCCGTGACCAACACCGGACAGGTGGCGTACACGACGGAGCGTCCGGCGACGTTCACCGACGATCTCAGCTCGACGCTGAAGATCGCGACGTTCAACGACGACGCGACCGGTTCGGCCGTCTACACGCGGCCGGTTCTCTCCTGGGCAGGCGAGCTGGCACCGGGCGAGACGGCGACGGTCACCTACTCGGTCACAATCCGGCAGGTAGGCGAGATCCTCAACGTCGTCGTCACTCCCGACGGATCCGGTGCCAACTGCATCCCCGGCTCGAGCGACCCCGACTGCCGGACGCAGACGACCATCGTGCCTCCGGGCCTGGCCACCACCGGCATGGCGCTCTGGATGACCGCTCCCGTCGCGGGACTGGTGCTGCTCCTCATCGGATACGGCCTGATCCGACGGCGCAACGGCCGGCGCGATGACGCCGAGGCGATGGAACCGGCCTGACAGCGAGCGGGTCCGATGGCAGCCGCATGTCATCGGGCCCGTTCTTCGGGGGAGATAGGCCTGTCCGGCACGGATAGGCTGCGAAGTGGGATAAGGAACGGGGCGAGAACGTGGCGCTGAGATCCGAATCGTTGCGCATCACGATGGATGCGCTGATCACCGCTGAGGCGTGGGAGGACCTCGTCTCGTTCATCCAGGGCAACTGGACAGAGCTGCTCGCACAGGATCCGATGTCGGCCAGGGAGGCGCTCGAGGCCCTGCCCGATGAGGTTCTGGTCGCTCACCCCCGCGCCTCTCTGGCGAAGGGCTACCTCGACCGCATCGCCCCGGGAGATCACGCGCACACGATGCGGTTCCGCAAGGCGACTCCCGCGGGTCCACCGCGCGGCGTCTTCGATGAGCTCGTGCAGTTGAGCATCCGGGCGACGGCGCGACGCGCCAGTGGCGAGTACGACGCCGCCGAGAAGATGGCCCGCGAGGCGCGAGAGCTCCTCGACGCGGCGGAGTCCTCGGACCGCGAGCAGATGCAGCAGGCACTGCCCGAGATGACCTACGCCTGGGGCTACGTCCGTGAGCTCGCCGGGGATCTGGACGGCGCCAGACGGGAGTTCGTCGACAGCTACGACATCGCCCTGATGATCGATGATCAGATGGGCCGCGCACGAGCGGCGGGAGCGCTGGCCTGGGTCGACGCACTGGCCGGCAGAAACACCGAGGCACGCGCGTGGCTCGCCCGCCTGCCCGAGATCGGCGATGCGTGGTGGGCCGGGCGCAGCATCGTGCCGGCGCAGCTCGCGGAGGTCATGCTCCTGATCGGCACGTTCGAGTTCGACGAGGCACGTCGAGTCCTCGCGCAGATCGATCTGCGTCCCGCCCGTGAACGCTGGCCGGCCCACAAGCTCCTCAGCGCGCTGCTGGTCGATTCCCACGTGGATGCGGTCACCATCCTCGCCGAGATCGATGCGGCCTCGGCCGCGATGCCCGACGAGCGCGCCGAGCGAGGAGAGGGCGCGGCCTTCCTCGCCATCGCCCGACACAGACTGCTCGCGAAGCTGGGTTCGCAGTCCGCCGCACGTCTCGAGCTGAACGGCGTCGTCGTTCCGCCGTCATCTCTCGGCGCGAAGATGATCGAGCTCTGGAAGATCGCCGATGACGCCAGATCCGGTCGCGTCGAGCGCGTCGAGCGCTCCGCCACCGCTCTGACGCTGTCGCCGGCCGCGTCGCCCTGGGTCATGGTCGCGGCGCTCGCGCTCAAAGCCGGCGCGGAGTCGTCTCTCGGCGTGCCGACGGCGTCGAGGACGTGGGAGTCAGCGGTGGCGCTCGCCAACCGGGAGCACCTCTACAGCGCGCTGGCGGTGGGAGACGGTCGCGAGATCCCGACGCTGATGCAGAGCAGTTCCGAGTCCCTCCCTCCGGAGATCGCCGCACACATCCTCCGCACCGCCGGATCCCGGGTGCACGACCCGTTCCTCGCGCTCACTCCGCGAGAGCACGTCGTGCTGGCCGCGCGACTGCGCGGACTGACGGTCGGGGAGACCGCGGAGGCCGTCTTCGTGTCGGTGAACACCGTGAAGACGCAGCTCAGGACCGTGTATCGCAAGATCGGCGTCACCACCTTCTCGCAGTTGAAGCGCGCCGCCAGCATGCACGGCTACATCCCCCTCCCGCAGGACGACGGGGGCTGAATCGTCCTGGCGCGCGGGGCGGCGCTCGAGCCGCTCCATGACCCCGACTCCGACTCCGGAGAAGCGCACCAGAACGCGGAAGACCGGCCGATCCCTTCAGGGAACCGACCGGTCTTTCGGCGTCTCACCCGTCAGACGGCAAGCAGCTCCCGCTCGAGGCGTGCGTACGACGTCTCCATGCCCTCGGCCATGCCGGTGGCGAGGATCATGTCGCGCGTCTCCTTGTCGGGGTACTCGATGTAGAGGGTGATGAGAGTCGCCCCGTCCTCCTCGTAGAGGTTCAGGTCGTTCAGCGTCTCGACCGGCATCCCGATCATCCGCTCCGTCTGCACCGACCGCCGCGGGGCGTCGATCAGCAGCGCCTCCCCCTCGAACCCGAACGGCTCCCCCTCGGTGTCGCCGACCGGCGCCCAGGAGGTGCGATAGCTCTGCCCCACCTCGGTGGCGACGGTGACCTCGGTCATCTCCCACCCATCGGGCCCGAGCAGCCACTGCTTCATGAGGTCGGGCTCGTTGTGAGCGCGCCAGACCAGCTCGCGCGGCCCTTCGACGAGGCGGGTGATGCGCACGTGCACGTCGTCGAGGAGCGCGACCTGCGTGCCCTTGCCCTGCGCGTAGTCGCGGAGGTCCTGCAGCACGGCGTCCATCTGGCTCATCGCCATGGTGGTCCCCTCGATCGCGCCCATCGCGATGAGCTGCTCGAGCGCCTCGGCCGACGCGAAGTGGCTGGTGTTGACCATGCGCGTCCCTTCGGCGGTCTGCTCGAAGGTGAACGTCATGCGCATGGAGGGCAGGTCGGGGTTCGGATGCCCGTCGTCGTCGGCGAACGCGTCGATGACCGCGAAACCGTGCGGTCGGTCGATCTCGAGGAACTCCCAGGTGCCTGCCGCCTTCTCGCCGCGGGGCCCATGCATCGTGTAGTCCGCGCGGCCGCCCACCGTCTGATCCCACGAGGTGAAGGTCGCGGGCCATCCGGGGGGACCCCAGAAGCGCTCGAGCTGACGGGGGTCGCTGTACACGTCCCACACCCGCTCGACGGGCGCCGCGAGGTCGGCGATAACCGTCATGGTGAGGTTCTCGGTATCGGTGATGACGTCGGTGACAGGCATATCAGTCTCCTTCTCCAGTGGTCGTGCGGGTGCTGTCTTCGGTGGTCGTGCGGGTGCTGTCTTCGGCGGTCGGTCGATCTGCCGGCGCCGCGGCCAGCAGGTCGTCGAGCCGGGCGATGCGCGACCGCCACAGCTCTTCGTATCGGGCGAGGAGCGCCCTGGCACGGGCGATCATCTCGGGATTCGCGCGGACGAGCCGCTCGCGCCCCTCGGCGCGCTTGACGATGAGATCGGCGGCCTCGAGCACGGACACGTGCTTCTGCACCGCCGCGAACGACATGTCGTATTCGGAGGCGAGGGTCGAGACGGACTGCTCCCGCTCGATCGTCCGGCGCAGGATGTCGCGTCGGGTCGACGTCGCCAGTGCGTGGAAAACACGGTCGACCTCCGCTTCGCTCAGTTCTCTTTGTGCAACCATTTGGTTGTACGTTATTCCTGAGTGGAGTGGATGTCAAGAGATCGGTGAGAATCGCGTCTCTAGATCTGACTAGCCCCTTTACTTCGGACTACACGAGGGTGAACCGGACCGAGTCCGATCTGAAGCAGAGCGCTGGGGCCACCTCCGCCCGGATTGGCGATGAGCCAGCGGGGACCGCGGGGACAGTCGGATCGTCAGGTGGACTCTGGGCGAGTCGCGCTTCCCCAGCACCACCACAGGCACCCGGCCGCAAACGATCGAATACGGTAGCTCGTCGCCCCGTGGAGGCATTCGACAACTTCGTGCCAACTTCGGCGGGACAGGCGCCGGTCGCCCCAGACGCTCTTGATCGCCGAACCTTGCATGTGTAATGTTTTTGTTACAGGTGCATACGAGAGGCATGAGTGAATATCGAGCAGTTAGCCGCGACGCTGGCAGCGATCGCGAGTCCGCAGCGGCTACGGATCCTCGCGACGCTTGCCGATGACAGGCTGCACGTCAGCGCGCTTGCTCGACGCGTGGACATGAGCCGCGCACTGCTCTACATGCACCTCACCAAGCTCGAGGCCGCCGGTTTCGTCGTCGGCGGGCTGGAGCTGAGCGCGGACGGCAAGGCACTGAAGTACTTCGAGGCGACGCCGTTCGTGCTCACCATCGACCTGCCGACCATCAGCGCAGCAGTGGCGCTGTCGCCGATCTCATCCACCGACGAAACAGACTGAGAAGAGAACTGACATGGAATACATCCCCTGGTTCGCGTGGATTGCGATCGCCGGAATCATCTGTTGGGGAGCGATCTCTATCGCCCGAGAGATAGGCGGGCGCAGGCGACTCATGCAGGCGCTCGACGGTCAAGCCTCCTCGAATCGCGCGCTGCTCGACACGCTCGGGAGCATCGACTCTCGCCTTGATGCGATTGAGAAGACCCTCACCGACATCCCGTAGTGGCACCGTCCATAGGCGATCGTTTTCGGTGTATCGGGGGATGCGGTGTCAGGGGGGTCCCAGAGTCGTGTTTTGGAGTCTTGTGGGTCTACGGTCGACGTCATCGACCTCCCGACGGACCACTGGCCGATGTGGAGCCGCGCGGGCGCCCTCGCAGCGGTCATTCGATCAGCGGTCGCGCGGTCCAGCGCCTGCGCGCAGACGGCTGGCTGACGGCTCGATGCAACGGAGCCACTGCGCCCCGGCCGTCCGGAAGCCGTGGCCGCGCTCAGGAGCCGCTGTGGAGTTCGACGGACGCGGGGTCCGTAGTCGTCGGCGAATGCGTGGTGGGGTGTCCGCGTCTGCACATCGGGAAGAGGCATGAGTGCGCGCCCGCAGCGGTAACCTCGTGGCATGCCCCCCGCCACGCCCAGACGGCCCCTCTCGAGCAGCATGGGTCGCGGACTGGATGTCCTCGCATCCGTCGCCGCCCTGACGCGTGATCTGCGGCCGGCCACGGTCAGCGGAATCGCGGAGGCACTCGGTCGCGAGCGTTCGCAGGTGTCGCGCACGCTGGCGACGCTGCATCGCTCCGGGCTCGTGAGAAGGAACGCCGACCGCTCGTTCACCCTCGCGTGGGGCTGGTACGCCGCCGCCCAGGAGCTGAGCGCTCGGCGTCTTCGCACCCACGGCCAGGTGGTGCTCGACGAGCTGTCGTCGCACCTCGGCGAAGCCGCGTTCCTCAGCGTCCTGCAGGGAGATGCCACGCTCACGACGTTGGAGAGCCTGCCCTCCGATTCTCGGATGATCGGATCGTGGATCGGACGCGCCTACCCGGCATACTGCAGCGATGCCGGACGTGCGACGCTCTGGGACGCGCCGGCCGAAGAGATCCGCGCCGTCTTCAGCTCGACCGACTTCGCGGCGCAGGGACCGAACACCCCCTCCTCGATCGACGACTTCCTCTCGCGGCTCGACGAAGATCGTCGCCGCGGCTTCACCATCGTCGACCAGGAAGCCGAACCCGGTCTCTATTCGGTCGCTGCTCCCGTGTGGGACTACCGCGGCGAGGTCGTCGCCGCGATGCAGGTGATCGGAACGCGCGACGCGATGCGGGAACGCACCACGTCATGCGGTGACGCATGCGCCCGAGCAGCCGCCGAGCTCTCGCAGGAACTCGGCGCTCCCGCATCCGTGACCGCCTGAGGTCTAATCGCTGCTCGCCGCAGCGCTGAGCTCGCCGGCGAACTGGGTGAGGAGCGCGCGCGTGTCGCGAGTGGCGCCCTTGCGCCGGTGCCTGCCGCGAACCGCGAGTGACGCGATGACCTCACCCCTGTGGCGGATCGGGAGGGCGAACTCGTCGACACCCTCGTCGTACTCCTCCGCCGCGGCGATGAGCGCGTCCGCGCGGTCTCGCTCCAGCAGCGCGCGCACGTCGTCCGTCGACCGGGCGGCCGTCGGGCCGCCCACGCCGACGAACTGCACATCGTCGAGCAGCTCCTCGAGCTGCTCGGGAGTGTGGTCCCACAGCAGCGCTCTGCCCGCACCGGTGCACCAGATGGGCGTCACAAGCCCTTCACGGAGGGAACGATCGACCCCGTCAGCCGACCTCTCATACCTCAGCAGCACGCCCCGCGGCCCGTCGGCGATCGTTATCAGCGCATTGACGCCGAGTTTCGAGGCGAGCACCCGCAGAGCGGCCCGCGATCTCCGCAACCAGGGCGCGTTGAGAACGGCAGCGGTGCGGAAGAACTCCGACCCTGCCGAGAACAGCGCATCATCGTCGCGACTGAGGAGCTCTCGTGCGCGCAGCTCCTGCGTGAGCCGCGAGACCCGGCTGCGCTCGATCCCGGTGGCCTCCGCCAGACGGGAGGCATTGAGTCCGGGACGAGCGCGGCGCTCCTGGGAGACCGCGACATCGAGAAGCTTAAGACCCTGCACGAGAGAGGATGAGGCCGCCATCGTTCCTCCTTCGCGCGGGTCGATATCACGGCAATCCTATCCGGCGGTGGCCACGGCACGACGAGGCAGAAGGCGCCCCCAGGCGACGTAGAGATCGGCAGCGATGTGACCGTGCGACCGCTCGACATCGGCCGGGGCGATCACCTCGTCGCCTTGCCGGCCGAACAGCACCACCTCGTCTCCCGGCGCTGCGCGAGGGATGCGGGAGACATCCACGAGAAAGCTGTTCATCGCGATCCGATCCACGATAGGGGCGCGCCGACCCCGGATGAGCACCTCGCCGGTGCCGCTCAGACTGCGGTGGACTCCGTCGGCGTAGCCCAAAGGGATCAATGCGAGACGCGCATCGTGATCGAGGCGGTGCCAACGGTCGTATCCGACTGTGCTTCCGCCCCGGTAGCCGTTGATCGCCGCGATCCGCGACACGACCCGCATGGCAGGACGCAGCGCGCCGCCGAATGTGTCGGAGTCGCCGTACAGCCCCGCGCCGATGCGCACGAGGTCGAACCGAGACTCGGGCACCGTGAGCGCCGCGAACGTGGTGGCGCAGTGCCGCGCGACCCGCGCACGTGAGCGTCTTCCCGCGAGCACCTCCTGGGTCTCCTCATCGAATCGTGCCGTGCCGTCGGTCACGTCAGTCACGTCCTCGCACGGAAAGTGCGAGCACAGGCCGACGACATCCAGCTGCGGATCAGTGAGAACAGCGGTCACGGCATCCGTTGCCCCGGCCTCACCGAGGTCGATCCCGTCGCGACCGAGCCGCGTCGAGTTGAGCGACAGGTGCGTGCGCACCCGGACGCCGCGCGCTGCGGCGATCGCGCTCACGATCCGCGCGTGCTCGACTCCACCGATCCATTCCTCGACATCGAGTCGGATGCCGTCATCGATCTCGTCCCGTCCGGCGGGGCGCACGCGCATCAGGCGTCCGGCGAATCCTGCTGCGCGGACGGCAGCCGCATCGTCGTTCGAGGCGACTCCGATGATCGTGATGCCCTCCGCGACGAGCAGCGGCACGACCAGGTCGATCCCGTGGCCGTAGGCGTCGGCCTTCACGACCGCGCAGAACTCGACCTTCTCGCCGAGCTCTGCGCGGATGGTGACGACGTTGTGGGCGATGGCGTTCTCGTCGATCTCCACCCACCCCGCCGCGGATGCGGACGTCGTCACGCCTCGACGGATTCGGCCTCGTGATCCTGCGAGACGTCACGCGCGCCCTTGCGGCCGTGACGCCACCAGAAGTACAGGTAGCAGGCCCCGACGAAGGGGATGCCGAAGTAGAGTGCGGCCACCTGGTTCGGGTCGAATGCGATCGCGACGATCGAGATGAGCAGCAACGAGAACGCGACGATGGGCAGCGCCGGATAGAGCGGCGTGCGGTAGGCCAGATCCTGGACTCGACCCCCCTCGCGCACGAACGTGCGGCGATGGAAGAACTGCGACGCGACGATCGACATCCACACCGCGACGACCGCGAAACCGGCGATCGACACCAGAACCAGATAGACCGTCCCGGCTGCCATCACGCTGGTGAGCAGCGAGACCAACCCGATGAGGATGCTGACGCTCAGCGCGATGAGAGGCACCCCGCGCCGGGTGAGGCGGGTGAACGCCTTCGGAGCGTGGCCTTCCTCAGCGAGTGAGAACAGCATCCTCGCGCACGAGAAGAGTCCGCTGTTGCCCGCCGAGAGGAGCGCCGTGATGATGACGAAGTTCATGATGTCGGCGGCGTAGGGGACTCCGACGTACTGGAAGACGTCGACGAACGGGCTGCTGGTGACGCTGGCCTGGTCGTAGGGGAGGATCGCGGCGATGACCGCGATCGCGCCGACGAAGAGCACCACGAGTCGCAGCACCGTCGAGCGCAACGCGCGCGGAATGTTCTTGGCGGGGTCCTTGGTCTCGCCGGCGGCGACACCGATCAGCTCCGAACCGCTGAACGCATAGAAGACGGCGAGGGCGGTGACGATCACGCCGCTGAATCCGTTCGGGAAGGGTCCAGCGGGAGTCTCGAAGTTGCTGAAGAGCAGTGCCGGCGGATGCTCGGGCGACAGCGGCGTGACCCCGAAGATCGCCGCACCGCCGAGTACGATCAGGCCCACGATGGCGACGACCTTGACCAGCGAGAACCAGAACTCGGCCTCACCGAACACACGAGCCGAGATCGCGTTGAGCAGGAACAGGACCGCGGCGAAGATGAGGCACCACAGCCACACCGGAACTCCGGGGAACCAGCGCTGCATGAGGATGCCGGAGGCGGTGAACTCCGACCCCAGGGCGACGACCCAGCACAGCCAGTACAGCCAGGCGGTCGTGAAGCCGGTCGCGGGTCCGATCGACCGGGACGCGTAGATGTGGAACGCTCCGGAGACGGGGTAGGCGACGGCCAGTTCGCCGAGGCACGCCATGACGAGATACACGACGAACGCACCGATCAGGTACGCGATGATCGCGCCGAGCGGACCCGCCTGCGAGATCGTGTAGCCGGAGCTGAGGAAGAGGCCGGAACCGATGACTCCGCCCAGCGCGATCATGATCAGGTGTCTGGCGTCCATCGTCCGCTGTAGACGCCGAAGTGGCACTTGGGTCGCCGTCGTGTTCGGCAGGACGTTGGGGAGGGACTTCTCCCCGGGAAGAGGCGTCATCGGAACTCTCAATCGGATTGTATGTGCATCATAGCCACAGCAATGTGTAAATGAAGCAATATTCGGGTGTCTGCGGGGACACTATCCCCTCCGCGAACGGCGCCACAAGAGCCGAACGCCGGAATCTCTCCCGCAGAGGCCACCTCCGACAATCCGGCCGGGAAGCTGCCATTCCGCCAGGGTCCCCTGCGGTTCTGACAGGCGCGCACCGACACAACCCGCGCTGAGGATGGACTCGTGTCCGCCGGCGACGACGCCCGCGACAGCCCACGGAAAGAAGGAGAACCCCGGTGACTCACCACGACCTCGCCCTCATCGGCTTCGGAGGCGTCAACCGCGCCCTCGCCGAGATCATCCGCGACCGGGGCTCCGACCTCGCCGACGATCTCGGCTTCACCCTGAGAGTCGTGGCGATCACGGATCTTCGGTTCGGCTCCCTCATGCAGGCGGACGGCATCGACCTCGCAGCCGTGCTCGCGATGACGGGAGATGCCACATTCGCCGGGATGCCGGGAGGAGACGCCGATCCCCGCAACGACCACGTCATCCGCACCACGACGGCAGGCATCATCGTCGAGGCGACCTACACGAACCCGATCGACGGCGAGCCCGCGATCTCGCACGTTCGCGCTGCCCTCGAAAGCGGCAAGAGCGTCACGACCACCAATAAGGGCCCGGTCGCGCTCGCGAGCACCGAGCTCAATCGTCTGGCCGAGGCGAACGGAGTGAGGTTCGAGTACGAGGGCTCGGTCATGAGCGGCACGCCCGTGCTGCGGCTGGCGCAGCAGACCCTCCAGGGCCTCCGCATCACCCGCATCCAGGGGATCCTCAACGGCACGAGCAATTTCGTGCTCGGTCAGATGGAATCGGGGAAATCTCTCGAGGATGCCGTGGCCGAGGCACAGGCGCTCGGCTATGCGGAGGCCGACCCCACCGCGGATATCGAAGGCTCGGATGTCCAGCTGAAGGTCGTGATCCTCGCCAACGAACTTCTCGGTGCCGAGATCACGACCGCTGACGTCTCTCGCGTCGGCATCAGCGGGATCACCGCGAGCGACGTGATCGCCGCAGCGGCGGCCGGAGAGCATTGGAAGCTCCTCGGCACGATCTCGCGCGACGAGTCGGGCGCAGTGACGGCATCCGTCGAGCCCCTCTCACTGGCCGCCGACCACCCCCTCGCGGGGATCTCGGGTGCGACCAACGCGATCGCGTTCACGACCGACCTGCTCGGCACCGTCACGATGTCGGGCCCCGGTGCCGGCCGCCTCGAGACGGCCTACGCGCTGCTGTCGGACATCATCGCGATCGACGCCCAGCAGGCGGCGCTCGCCGGAGCGGTGCGATGAGCGCACCCACCATGGAGGCCCCCGCGGCTCAGGCGCCCCTGCTGGAAGTGCTCGACCCATACAACGGAGAGGTCATCGCTCGCCTCGCGCAGCATTCGGTCGACGACGTCGACGAGATCATGTCGCGCGCACGGGTCGGCGCCTCGCTCTCGCGCGATCTGTCGCGGTTCACTCGGCACCAGGTCCTCGATCGCGCAGCGCGGATCCTCGAGGCGAGGGCGGAAGAGGCCGCGACGCTCATCGTCCGCGAAGCGGGGAAGACGATCACTCAGGCGCGCAAAGAGGTGAAGCGCGCCGTGACCACGATTTCGCTGTCGGCTGAGACCGCACGTTCCTTCGACGGCGAGGTCATCCCCTTCGATGCCTACGAGGGCTCCGCGAATCGTCGCGGCTGGTACACACGCGAACCGCTCGGAGTGATCCTCGCGATCACGCCGTACAACGATGCTCTCAACCTCGTCGCCCATAAGATCGGCCCGGCGATCGCCGGCGGTAACGCCGTCATCCTCAAGCCGTCGCAGTTCACTCCCCTGACCGCGCGCTTCCTCGTCGAGGTACTGCGGGACGCCGGGCTCCCCGACGAGATCATCACGGTCGTGCATGGAGACCGGCAGGTGGCACAGGCGCTCGTCGCCGTGCGCGACATCCGCATGGTGTCGTTCACCGGCGGATTCGCCACCGGTGAAGCCATCGCCCGCATGGCGGGCCTCAAGAAGCTGGCGATGGAGTTGGGCGGCAACGCGCCCGTGCTGGTGTTCGCGGATGCCGACATCTCGGCCGCCGTCGGGGCCTGCGTGTCGGGCGCCTTCTGGGCCGCGGGGCAGAACTGCGTCGGCGCTCAGCGCATCCTCGTCGAGCGTTCCGTGTACGCCGAGTTCCGCGATCGCTTCGCCGCGCGCACCTCTCTGCTTCGAGCGGGGGACCCCCGCGAGCAGGCGACCGATGTGGGTCCGATGATCTCGGTCGCTGCGGCGACGCATGCGGAGCGGGTGGTCGACGATGCCGTGCGGTCGGGGGCTCGCGTGCTGGCCGGTCACCGGCGAGACGGCTCGGTGTACTGGCCGACCGCGCTCGAGAACGTCCCGCCGACGTGCGAGGTCTGGATGAAGGAGGCATTCGCCCCCGTCGTGGTGCTGACGCCGTTCGACACCGAGGACGACGCCATCGCCGAGGCGAACGGCATCGAGTACGCGCTCCATGCCGCGGCGTTCACGTCGGACATCACCCGCGCGCTGCGAGTCGCGGAAGCGCTCGACGCCGGCGGGGTGATGATCAACGACTCCTCCGACTACCGCATCGACAGCATGCCGTTCGGCGGCTCGAAGTACGGGAGTATGGGCCGCGAAGGGGTGCGCTTCGCCTACGAGGAGATGACCCAGCCGAAGGTCACCTGCATCACCACCTGAGATCTCCTCGCGGAGGGTGGGGGTCCGTGGGGGATGCCCTGCCCCTCCGCGAGGTCAGAGCCGGTCGACCACCCGCGTCAACGACACCGCAGTCACGGTGTTCGAGACGCCGGGCAGCGCGGCGAGCGTCTCCCAGATCTCGCCGATCCGATCCATCGACTCGGCCTCCAGCGTCACGAGCAGGTCGAAGTCGCCCGAGAGCACGTCGCAGCGACGCACCTCGGGGATCTGAACGATCTCGGACACGACGCTGCCCCCGCGCATCCTGTCACTGCGGTAGACCATCACGACGGCTGACACCGCGGACCCGCCGGCGCGCCCGGCGACGACCGTATAGCCCCCGATCACGCCCTGTCGTTCCATGCGCTCGATGCGCTGCTTGACCGCGTTTCGCGACAGGTGCACCTGGGCCGCGAGTGCCACCAGAGGGATGCGGGCGTTCTCCGTGAGCGCGGCGAGGATGAGGCGATCGATCTGATCGAGATGGAGTCGCTCCATCGTGACCTCCCGGAAGTGGTGCGCTTGTTGTGCATCATAAGCAATTGCGCATGCCTATTATGCATCATAGTGTGGTGGTGGCGCCGAAGCCCGGTGCGCACCAAAGGAGTCACTATGAACCCTCGCCCCGACCGCAAGGATCTGCGCACGCTGTCCGACCTCAGCCTGGCCGTGCACGCGGGCAATGTGCTCGATTCGACTCTGGCGCTGCGCACGCCTCTCGTGATGGCGAACTCCTACCAGCTGCCCGACGATCCGAGCGAGATCAGCTGGTCAGCCACGGCACCCGGGCTGTACACCCGCAACACAGGGGTCAACCAGGCGGCTCTCGAGCAGAAGCTCGCCGCGCTCGACGGTGCCGAGGACGCGGTCGCGCTGGCCTCCGGGGTCGCCGCACTGCATGCGGTCTTCTTCACCCACGTGCGCGTCGGCGACCACGTCGTCGTGAGCGATGTCGTATACGAGGCCACCTGGCGCCTGTGGACCGAGCTGCTGCCGCAGCGGTACGGCCTCGAGGCCACGTTCGTCGACATCACCGACCTCGATGCCGTGCGCGCCGCGATGCGTCCGGAGACACGGCTCGTGTGCATCGAGGCGATAGCGAACCCGACCACGAAGGTCGCCGACGTGAGCGCCGTCGCCGAGATCGCCCACGCTGCGGGTGCCATCCTGATGGTGGACTCCACTTTCTCGCCACCGCCGTTCTACCGCCCCATCCTCGACGGCGCCGACCTGGTCGTGCACTCCCTCACCAAGTACCTCAACGGCCACGGTGACGCCATGGGAGGCTCCGTCTCGGGGCGGCGCGATCTGATCCAGCAGATCAAAGCGGATGCCATGGTCGACGTCGGCGGCATCATCTCGCCCTTCAACGCCTGGCAGATCCAGCGCGGCACCGTCACGCTGCCGCTGCGCCTTCGCCAGCACTTCTCGTCAGCATTGCGGATCGCCGAGATGCTCGAGGCGGATCCGCGGGTCGAGTACATCTACTATCCCGGTCTCGAATCGCACCCCGACCACGATCTCGCCGTGCGCCAGTTCGGCGGGCGCGGCTTCGGGGGGATGATGGCCTTCGCCGTCGCGGGTTCACCCGACGTGCAGAACCGGTTCGTCGCGAACCTTCGATTGATCACGTCCGGATTCTCGCTCGGCCATGACGATTCGCTCATCGTGCACACCGGCACCGACGGCGGCCGAGTAGCCACCTACCCGGCGCCATTCCGAGAGTTCGGACACCTGCGTCTCTCTGTCGGCCTCGAGGACACCGACGATCTGGTCGCCGACCTCGCCGAAGCTCTGGATCTGACGTTCGGACGCGACCCGCGATAGCGTCCGAGACCGTCGGCGACCGCCACGCGGATCTCGGTCAACGCGGGACGTCACTGGCGGACACAGTCGCGGCCACCGCCACGATGTGACCGCCCTTGCGCTCGACCCGTCGCACAGCCGAGGGCTCGAGCGCGTCGCGCTCGAGCATCCGCCACGGCCGGGCGGAGATGTCGGCTCCGCCCGTCGCGCAGGCGAGGCGGGCGAGCGGCGAAAGCACCCGCCAGAAGCCGTGCGGCGGCTGCATGTCGACGATGCACACGCGCGCGCCGGGGCGCAGAGTCGCCAGGGCGCGCCGCCAGGCCTCCTCACGTTTCCCGATCACGCTGAGGGCATAGGTCGCGAAAAGGGCGTCTGCACGGTCGTCGCCACCGCCGTGCAGCTCGGCCACGGCCCGGGCCACCGTCTCCGGTCGAAGCTCGGCAGCATCCGTGCGGATCAGGCGGACCCTGTCACCCCACCCCTCGTGGTCGACTCGTCGCTGCGCCACGGCCAGCATCTCGGGACTGCGGTCGACGCCGATCACGACCCCCGACGGCGCCGTCGCCTCGAGGAGCAGCGCGAAGTTCAGTCCGGTCCCGCACCCCAGGTCGACGACGGAATCCCCGGGGCTCAGGTCGAGCAGCGCGATCCCCGCCTGTCGACCCGCCCGATAGACCGGCCGCTCGCCCGAGAGCACGTCGTACCAGCGCGCGCCCGCGCCGTATCGCCGCATCAGTGCCGCCATCCGCCCTCCCGCTTCCGGGTCCACTCTAGGCTTCAGGAATGAGCACTCCTTCTCGCAGACCGGCACGCGCACTGACCGCGCGCGAAGCGGCAGGACGTACGTGGGACCTGGTCGTCATCGGCGCGGGCAGCGCCGGGCTCGTCGGTTCACGAACGGCTGCCGCCCTCGGCGCACGCGTACTGCTGATCGAGGCGCACCGGTTCGGAGGCGAATGCCTGCACACCGGCTGCGTGCCGTCGAAGGCTCTGATCGCCTCAGCCGCTGCCGCGCACGCCGCGCGCAGCAGTGCGGAGCTGGGTGTGACCGTGGGGGAGGTGCACGTCGACTTCCCCGCCGTGATGCAGCACGTGCACTCCGCGATCCATGACATAGAGCCGGTCGACTCCCCTGAGACTCTCAACCGAGACGGCATCCACACGCTCACCGGTCGCGCGCGGTTCGACGGTCCTCGCTCCGTCGTGGTCGACGGCGCGCGCATCGCGTTCCGTGACGCGCTCATCGCCGCGGGGAGTTCGCCGGTGCGCACGTCGGTCGAGGGCGAGGCATCGATCGACGTCCTCACGAACGAGACCTTCTGGGATCTGGATGCGCTGCCGGCACGCCTGCTCGTGCAGGGCGGTGGCGCGATCGGCTGCGAGATCGCACAGGCGATGGCGCGACTGGGCAGTCAGGTCACGCTGATCCACCGAGGCGATCGGGTGCTGCCGAAGGAGGATCCCGCGGCGAGCGCCGTCGTCCTCGCAGCTCTCCGTGCAGACGGCGTCGACGTGCGCCTCGGCACGACCGTGCGCTCTTTCGACTCCTCCCGATCCGACGACGCTCCGTCACCGTCAGGCACCGCCCAGTTGAGCGACGGCACGACGGTCGTGTTCGATCGCGGACTCGCGGCGCTGGGACGCCGGGTCGAGGTCTCCGACCTCGGGCTGCCGGCAGCCGGTGTGCGCCTCGATCGCCGAGGAGCGGTCGACGTCGACGCCTCGCTGCGCACGTCGAACCCGCGCATCCGTGCCGCCGGTGACGTCACCCCGCTGCCGCGATTCACGCACACGGCCGGCATGTACGGCAGCGTCGCCGCGACGAACGCCGTGCTCGGGCTCTCCCGCAGGATCGACACCGACGTCGTGCCACGCATCACCTTCACCGCCCCCGAGGTCGGAGCCGTCGGCGTCTCACCCGCCGATGCGTCGGCACGCGGGATGAGAGTGGTCGTGCAGCATCACTCGCACCTCGATCGGGCGATCGCCGACGGGCACACCGACGGCTTCACCAGCATCGTGGTCGATCGGCGGGGCAGGGTCACCGGCGCCGTCATCGTCGGCCCGCGGGCCGGAGAGTCGCTCGCCGAGTACACCACCGCGGTCAAGGCCGGAATGAGCGTGCGCACGCTCGCGACGACGATGCATGCGTATCCCAGCTACTCGGATGCCGGGTGGAACGCTGTCGTGAAGGAGGCGCAGCGTGGTCTCCGCGGCGGGGCGGTCGGGTTCGGGATCGGACTCCTGTCCCGGCTCCATCGCCGCAGGCGCTGAGGGCCGACCTCGCGGCTCAGCGCAGGCTGCGGTAGCCGACGACGATGCGCTGCACGGCGCTCACCGCGACGAAGAGCGACCAGACGAGCGCGATCTGCCACGCCCAGAACGGCAGGATGAGCCAGAGCGCGTGCACCGCGATAGTCTCGGTGCCCTCGGCGATCCGGCCGAGGAAGGAAAGAGATCGCCCGTCGTCGATCGTGCGCCCTGTGCGCTCGGCGATCGAGGAGAACGCCAGGAATGCCGTGCCGTTCACGTAGTAGACGAGGAGCACGACGAGGAACGGCCACCAGGGAGCCCCGAACTGCGTCGTGGATCCGAAGGCGACGCCGACGACCGTGGCGCCGTAGACGACGAAGTCGGCGGTGATGTCGAGGAATCCGCCCGCGTGGGAGGGCGCGGAGTCCTTCCCCTCCGATTCGGCGCGCCGTCGGCGACGTCGGGCGAGGGTCCCGTCGAGCCCGTCGGCGACACGCGACACCAGCCACAGCACGAGAGCGACGCCCCACAACTGGAATCCGGCAGTGACGGCGGAGGCGACACCGAGCACGAGCCCGAGCACGGTCAGCCGATCGGGAGTGATCCCCGGTCGATCCAGGGCCGCCGCCGTCGCCTCGAGCGGTCGGGCGAGCACGGCCCGCAGAGAACGGTCAAGCATCGTGCCCGCTGTCTGTCATCTGCGACGGCGACGGCATCGGTGAAGGGCCGTCGCCGTGGCGGCGTCGCAGGATCGCGGCCGTCACGACACCGCCGAGGATGAGCGTCCCCAGCACGGCCACCGCCACCCAGAAGGGCGGCCCGAGTTCGAGCCCGAACGCACCGAGCGCCACGTACGCGGCGGACCCCGGCAGGATGCCGACGGCCGTGCCCAGCGCGTAGTCGCGGCGTCGCACCGCTGTCAGGCCCGCGCCGTAGTTGATGAGCGTGAACGGGATGATCGGCACCAGCCGCGCTCCGAGCACGGCGAGGAATCCACGGTGCGCCAGGGCCGCGTCGAGGCGCGCGACCCGCGCGCCGGTGAGCCGTTCGACGGCTTCCCTGCCGAGAGCTCGACCGATCACGAATGACGCGGCGGCGCCCAGAAGGGCTCCGACGTAGACGAGCACCAGAGCGAGCCAGAAGCCCCACACGAGCCCTGCCGCGATGGTGAGCAGATTCTTGGGCACCGGTGTCAGCGTGAGCGCGGCATACCCCATCACGAAGAGCAGCGCGCCACCCGGTCCGAGACCTGCAGCCCAGTCTCTGACCACGTCGATGTCGCTCGGAGCGAAGAAGAACCCAACCGTTCCGACGACGGCGACGAACAGGAGGAGAAGCAGCAGGCGGACGATCGCCGACCGCTTCGAGGGGGCGTCTCTGACACGCGAATCACCTGCGTCCACAGCATCCTCCCCGACTCCTATACCCTAGTGCGGCGCGACGAGGCCCACACCGATTCCGAAGCGAGGACCCCCGATGAGCAGCACCCCACGACGGTATCGGAGGAGTGCGGCTCTCGCCCTCGCGGTGCCGCTGATCGCCCTCACCGCCTGCGCGGCCCCCGAGAGCAGTGCATCGACGGCCTACGAGGACTGGGACGCGGTGCTCGAGGATGCCGAGGGGCAGACCGTGCAGCTGTGGATGTACGGCGGCGACGATCAGGGCAACGCCTACGTCGACGACATCCTCGCCCCGGCCGTGGCGGAATACGGAGTGACGCTGGAGCGTGTACCCGTCACCGATACGGCGGATGCGCTGAACCGCGTGTTCACCGAGATCCAGGCCGGCCGCGATGACGGCACGGTCGACCTCATCTGGGTCAACGGCGACAACTTCCGCACCGGCAAAGAGGCCGATGCCTGGCTGTGCGGCTGGACCGATCTGCTGCCGTCGATGGCGGCCACCGACCCCGACGACCCGCTGCTGCAGTCCGACTTCGGCACTCCCGTCGACGGCTGCGAGGCTCCGTGGCAGAAGGCGCAGTTCACGCTCGCCTACAACGCCGAGGCGATCCCGAATCCGCCCACCACCCTCGCGGGAGTGCTCGACTGGGCCGAGGCCAACCCCGGACGCTTCACCTACCCGGCCCCGCCGGACTTCACCGGTTCGGTGTTCGTGCGCGAGGTGCTGGCGAGCGTCTCGGGCGGCGCCGATGAGGTGCCTGCCGCGTATTCCGACGAGGCGTTCGACGAGCTGAGCCCTGCTCTCTACGATCGGCTGAGCGAACTCGCCCCGAGCCTGTGGCGCGGGGGCGACACGTATCCTGCGAACGAGGCCGAGCTGGGCCAGCTCTTCGCCGACCGCCAGATCGACATCACGATGACCTACGGCCCGGCGACCCTCACGGATCTCGTCGCCGACGGCACGTACCCGCCCGAGACGACCGTGCTGCCCCTCGAAGACGGCACGGTGGGCAACGCGAGCTTCCTCGGCCTGCCGGCGAACTCCGACTCGGTGGCGGGTGCCATGGTCGTCGCGAACGTCGCCCTCTCGGTCGAGCAGCAGGTCGCGAAGGCGCAGCCCGACGTCTGGGGTCAGTTCACGGTCCTCGACATCGAGAGCCTCTCGGACGCCGACCGGGAGCTGTTCGACACCCTCCCCGAGTCGCCCGTCGTTCCCGGCTACGAGGTGCTGTCCGAGAACGCTCATGGCGAGCTCGCCGCGGAATGGGTCCCCGCCCTCGACGAGGGCTGGCGCACGGGCGTGCTGGACCGATGAGCTTCGCGCCGGTGGCGCGCCGACAGGGGAGCGCCGGTCAGCTCCTCCGCGGCGCGATGCTGGTGCTTCCTGCTGCCCTCGTGACGCTGCTCGTCGTCGGCGGCGGCATCGGCGCGACGCTGTTGCAGGCTCTGGGCCTCATGCCCATCGCCGGCCCGGTGACGCCGGGGGTCGATGCATTCCTCGCGCATCCGGACGACCTCGCCGCCGCGACCGGTGTCTCGATCGCTGTTGCGACGGTGTCGACCGTCATCGCGGTCATCGTCGGCACTGCGGCCGCGGTCGTGATCGCCTCCGGGCGCGCGGGAAGCCGCCTGCTCGCCGCCCTCGGCGCGACGACCGTGACCGTGCCCCACCTGGTCGGCGCTGCGACGATCGGACTGCTGCTCTCCGACGCCGGCGTCCTCCCCCGGCTGCTCGGCATCCCGCCCGAGTCATGGGCTCCCTGGGTGGGCGGCCCCCTGTGGGCTGCAGCGATCGCGGAGTTCGCGTGGAAGGAGTCCGCCTTCGTCGCGCTCGTGGTGACCGGCACACTCGCCACCAGGATCGCGACCTACGACGAGACCGCCGCGCTGCTCGGCGCCGGTCGGTGGCGGCGTTTCCGTCACGTGCTGCTTCCCCTGACCGCGCCGACCATCGTCATCTGCGCGGCGATCAGCTTCGTCTACGCCCTCGGCTCCTACGAGGTGTCCTGGCTGCTCGGCCGCACCTACCCCGAACCGCTGCCCGTGCTGGCCGTGCGGCTGTTCCAAGGCGTCTCGCTCTCCTCCCGTCCGGAAGCGGCCGCCGTCGCCCTCGTCACCTGCGCGATCGCCCTGGTGGCGGTGGCCGGCACATTCGCCGCGCTTCGGCGCACGGCGGTCTGGCGGTGATCCCGTGACCTCGAGCACCCTCACGACGCCACGCGGCCCCGGCCGCATCGTCCGCCTCGCTGTCACCGCGCTGCTGGTGGTCTGGTTCGCCCTGCCGTTCCTTCCCCTGGTGCTGTGGGCGTTCGCCGACGGCTGGTCGTTCCCGTCGCCCCTGCCCACAGCCTGGGGAGTCCAGGGCATCCAGGATGCGCTGGGCTTCGGCCTGCTTCCGGGATTCGCCAGGTCCGTGCTGCTCGGGCTGGTCGTCGCCGCGATCGCCACACCGCTGGGCGCCCTCGCCGCGCGGGCGCTGACGTTCGGCACCGTCCCCTTCCCCCGCACGTTTTCGGCACTGTTGCTGGCGCCCATCGCGCTGCCGCCGTTCGCCGCCGTCCTCGGAGTCAACGTCCTGCTGTTGAGGGCGTACATCCCTCCGGCCATCGGCGTGGTCGTGGTGCTCGTCGTCCTGGCCCTGCCCTACACGACGTTCGTGATGCGCACCGCGTACGGAGGCTACGACCTCTCGTACGAGGAGGAGGCACGACTGCTCGGCGCCGCCCCCGCGCAGGTGCTGCGCCGCGTGCATCTGCCGATGATCGCCCCCGCGCTGGCACGGGCCGCGTTCCTGGCATTCCTGGTCGCGTGGAGCGATTACATCGTCACCGTCATCGTGGGAGGCGGCGAACTCGTCACCCTGCCACTGATCGTGGCGGGAGCCGCCGCCGGACTCGGCAACGATGCCGCCGTCGCCGTCATGTCGCTCGGGGCGGTCATCCCCCCGGTGCTGCTGCTCCTCGCCGTGCTGGCGGTGGGCGGATCCGGTCGCGCGACCGGAAAGCGACGCCCCTCATCCGCTCTCCCGAACACGATCTCTGCCGCCCCGTCTGCCCACCCCACGACATCAGGAGCATCCGCGTGAGCGCCGACCTCGTCCTCGACGGACTCGACAAGAGATTCCCCGGCTCGCCGACGCCGGCGCTGCAGACGTTCTCCCTCACGGTGGCCGCCGGCTCCTGCACGGCCGTGCTCGGCCCCAGCGGCTCGGGCAAGAGCACCCTGCTGCGGGTCATCGCCGGGCTGGAGGAACCGGATGCCGGCACGGTGCGCATCGGCGGGACGGATGTCGCCGGCGTCGCCGCCGAACACCGCGGAATCGGAATGGTGTTCCAACGCTCGCTGCTGTTCCCGCACCTCACGGTCCTCGACAACGTCGCGTTCTCCGACCGCGTCTCGGGCATGAACCGCAGGGCCGCGCGATCCCGTGCCGCGGAGTACCTCGAGATGGTGCAGTTGCAGGGATTCGGCGACCGCAGGGTCGGGGAGCTGTCGGGGGGTCAGGAGCAGCGGGTCGCGATCGCTCGGGCTCTCGCAGCAGAACCGGCGGTGCTGCTTCTCGATGAGCCGTTCAGCGCGCTCGATCCCGCCCTTCGCAGCGACATGCACGACCTGCTCGAGGCGGTACGCCGTGAGGTCTCGCCCACCATCGTGCTCGTCACGCACGATCGCGACGAGGCGGCGCGAGCGTCAGACCGCATCGCTCTGCTCGAGCGTGGCGTTCTTCTGCACGAGGGCACCGTGCTCGACGCGTACCGCCGCCCGCAGAACCTGCGGGCGGCGCAGCTGATGGGAGGCCGCAACGAGGTCACCGGTGAAGTTCGTGACGGCCACCATCACAGTGCGCTCGGAGCGGTGCCGGTGCCACCTGAGACGCCGACAGGTGTCGGAACACTCGTGATCCGGCAGGAGGACGTGGCCGTGCTCGACGACGATGAGCGGGCGGCGCCGTCGGGCGCGATCCCGGGCGTCGTGGAGTCGGTGCGGGTGACAGGTGCGCGCTCCGAGATCGCGGTTCGCTGCGGCGACGTGCTGCTGCACGCCGAGGCGCCGCCGACACAGCGGTGCCCGCTCGGCGGCAGGCTCCTGCTGATGCTGCCGACTGCCGCCGTGCACGTCGTCGCCTGATCCCGCGGGCCGAGTCAGGGGCCGTCGCGCCCGAGGCAGGGGCCGTCGCGGCGCCCCCCGCGGATCAGCGAGTGGCGGCGCGGGCCGCGCCGGTTTCCCTGACGCCCGTGAGACCCGAAGGCCGGGACACGACCTGCGGTTCGACACCGTCGCGGACGGAGGGGATCGGCAGCAGCCGTCGCAGCTCGATGTTCTCGATCGGGTCGAGGACCGAGTGCTGCACGCAGGCAGGAACCAGGCGTCCGTCTTCCGGATGCGCCATCGCGTACATGCACGAGCCGAGGCGCTCCTGCGTCTCCTTGAGCAGGGGATCCTCGGCGACGATGCCCTGTTCCATGAGCTTCCATGCCGGATCGACCTGCTCTGCGTCCATGAAGTTGTGGACGACGAACGTCTTGAAGGAGACCTTGCCCCGCCGCGCCTCGCGCAGCACGCGCCGCAGTCCGCCGGCACGGCGGAGCACGCGTCGGGCGAGACCGATGAGCGGAGGGATGTCGCCCGGGTGGCCGGCGATCGCACGGATGACCTTCACCACGAGCACCGGCTTCGGGATGCCGCCGAAGATCATACCGCCGAAGTGGTCGAGGAATCGGTCGCGAGCGGCGATGTCCTTCGGGTCATCGGGATCGAGCAGGGCGGCGAACCCGCCGCCGACACGCACGCCGACCGTCGAGCGGTTGCACCGCGGGTCGCCGAACTGGGTGGCCTGCCAAGGCAGCTTGTGCCCCGCACCCGCCTCGATCCGCTCCCATACGGCGTCGATCGTGACCTCGCCGAAGTCCTCACGCCAGCGTCGGTCGTCACCGATGAAGGCGGCCGGCTGGAAGGACATCATGTCGAACGGCATCTCGAGAACGTCGCGGGTGACCTGCTCGACCTCGTCGACATTCGACGGCGTCACGGTCATGTTGTGCGCGAGGTAGCTGTCCACACCGTGATCGCGCTTGAGGTCGAGGAACATCTGCGCGAACTTCTCACGGAACGGATTCAGCTCGGCTTCGCTGTGCGGACGCACCGCGCCCTTGCGACCGCGCATGAGCGAGTCGAAGTGGGCGGCGAACGACACCTTGTCGAACCTCGGCTGGCGATCCTCGTCGAGCACCACGTCGAGCAGGTAGTCGTACTCGAAGTCGCCGTGGGTCATCGACATCGGCTCGCGCCCGACCGCGCGCATGGCGAGGAGCGCCTGCGCATGATCTTCGGCCGAAAGCAGGCTGACTTCCCCACCGATCAGCTGCGCGTGGGCCCGAGGTCCCCGAACCTGACGCAGGAACGACATCTGACGCTCGACGTTGTCGACCGTGTGGTCGCCGTCGATGCGCACCTTGTTGGCATCTGCCGAGTGATAGCAGGGCGAACACGTGAGGTTGCACTTGGGAAAGACGCCGTGAGTCCCCTCGCATCCGACCGCGCAGCGCCCGAGCAGCTGGTTCGGCGTCTTCACGTGCTCGGGCAACTCGGACCAGCGGATGGCGAGAGCCCGACGTGTCTCCGGATGGATCGGTCTCGTCTCGAGCTCGATCCGCTTGATCGTCTGTGCGAGTCCCATGGCTTCCTCTCGACTCGGCGAGCGTCCGCACCGTCGACGGGCTCGATGTCCGCGAGTTGTTCGACGCCGAACGCCTCCCGGATTGCCTCCGATTGTCGCACTCCGCAGCTCCACCGGCGAGGCTTCGGGCGAACTCACCCGACAACGGCAGCCGGAGAGAGAGCGGGGCTCACTCGGAGGCCGGGGTGACCGCCTTGCCGGTGACAGGCTCCCCCGGTGCCGCCGAAACGCTCGTCACCGCCCGTCGTCGCCGGTCTCCCTGGCGAAGAGCAGCAGCTCGGGAAGACTCGTCGCGAAGTAGTCCGTCGAGCCGTCGTCGCGGCGGGCGGCCGGCGGCACGTACTGCGCCCTGGCCTCGCCGAGCGACGCCGGCGGGTCGGCACGCGCGAGGCCGAGCGCGTCGTGCACGGCATCCCACGCGGCGAGCGCCTGCCCCTCTCCCCCCTCCCAGGGGCGGAAGCGACGATCGATGAGGATGCGGTGGGCGCGTGCCGCCTCGCCCTCGGCCACCAGCAGCCTGATGTACTCGATCGTGAAGTCGTCGCGGGTCAGCACCAGGTGCTCCGCGGAGCGCAGGCGGTCGAGCCGCTGCGCCGCGGTGCGCCCCACGCGGGCGGCGAGCTGGTCCTGCTCGTAACGGAGTCGGGCGTCGCGCGGCGCGGCGGCGATCGCGCGCTCGTACAGCTCCTCCGCGCGAGCATCGTCGTGGCTGATGTTGTAGGCGGCGAGCGCGGCGTTGCGCAGGAGCACGGCATCCGCACGCCCGAGGGCGATCGCCCGCTCCCCGTGCGCAGTCGCCGCGTGACGACGGCCGTGGGCGTACAGCAGCATGCCGAGCAGCGAGTGGGCGACCGCATCGTCCGGGTCGACCGCCAGCGCCGCTTCCAGCGCATCGAGCGCGTCGAGCCCGAACGGGAACGCCCAGGTCAGGTCGGCCTCGCGAGCGCGGCGACGCTCGTCGGCGGCCCGGGTCTCGTCACCCCGCGTGCGGTGGATCTGCGCCGCGACGTAGTGGGCGACCGGCCGCACGTTGCCGCTCGCGGTCACGGGCAGTGCCGCCGCATCCCGGAGCACACGCAGGGCGTCGTCGAGGGCGCCCGCGTCGCG
This sequence comes from Microbacterium sp. Root553, assembly GCF_001426995.1. NCBI lineage: Bacteria > Bacillati > Actinomycetota > Actinomycetes > Micrococcales > Microbacteriaceae > Microbacterium > Microbacterium sp. Root553. Next base: position 864,200 of record NZ_LMFY01000001.1, read on the forward strand.
CAGGTCCCGTGCGACGTCGAGCATGAGGCCCGCGTCGGGTGCGATCCCCCGGCCGGCCAGCACCCGCAGGGTCGCATCGAGGGGATCGGCGACCAGGGCATCGGCGATCAGCGCGTCGGCGGCGGCGTGCTCCCCCGCGCGCCGCTGGAGGATGGCCCGCAACGCGACCCTGCGGGTGTCGTGGCCGACGATGCCGTCGAGGGTGTCGAGCACGCGCACCGCCGCGCGGTTCTGCTGACGCGAGGCGAGCGATCGGGCGAGGGCGAGCCCTGACGCCGCCGCCCAGGTTCCGTCCCACCCCGCCTTGCCGAACGCCTGCTCGGCCTCGATGTGGCGGCCGAGCCGGCGCAGGATCAGGCCCCGCAGGTAGAAGGCCTCGGCATCGGCCGGATTCGCGTTGCGCCGGGTGAGCCGCGCCAGCGCCCGCTCGACCCGCTCGAGGGCGCGCGCGTAGTCGCCGGCCCGGTAGTCGCGGTCGGCGAGGGCGAGGTTGGTGCGCGCGTCGCCGGGATCCCGCTGCAGGGCGGCGTTCCAGTAGCCCGACGGCGATCGCGTGGGGTGGCGGTACTGGCTGAGGTGCAGCCCGGTCAGATACAGCTCCTCGACGGAATCGATGTCGTCGGGGAGCGGAGGCTCCTCGGCCACCCACGGCTCCTCGGCCGCGGCGACCGACGGGGTCCAGCGCACGAGCACCTGTCCGGAGGCGCTGAGCACCTCAACCCTGACGTCGTCTCCCGCATCGATCCCGCCCGCGCCCTCCGCCGTGACCGTGAGCGGCACTCCGGGCACGAGATCCTGCGTCCGCGCGGCGACCACCACGTCGCCGCGGAGGATGCGCGCGGTGGCTCCCGCCTGCGGTGCGGTCACCGCGAACGAGGCCGAGACCCCTCCCTCGCGGTCGACGTGCACCGCCGCATCCGGTGTCGCCTGGTGGGCGACGCCGATGCCCGGGATCGGGTACCAATACTGCGTGAACACCTTCGTCTCGCCGGGGAGGATCCAGGTGAAGTCGGGCTGGTTGTCGGTGTAGACGCCCGCCATGAGCTCGACGTACGGCCCGTCGCCGTCGGTCAGCTGCGCGTCCCAGGCGTGCCCGAAGGGCGCATCACCCCAGGTCCACTGCTTCTTGCCCGGCGACACCCGCCGCTCGGCCCAGTGCACGAACCCGGCCCCCGCGGCATGGTCGTACCCGCCGAAGAAGTCCTGGGTGCTGTCGACGATCATGTACGACGTCGGCACCGGGATGTTGCGATACCAGTCGATGCGATCGGCATCCGGATGCTCGGCGGCCAGCCCCGGGTAGTCCACCCCGTAGTACTCGCGATCGGCGGCGGGGAACCGCGTCAGCGCGCGACGTGCGTGGTCCGCGACGTAGCGCACGTCCTCCGGGAAGAACGATTGGTAGTCGTCGTGCACGCGCGCCGCGACGTTCGCCCACCACAGGAACGACTGTCGCTCGTCCGTGCGGTTGTGCAGCCGCACGGCGAGCTCGACCACCGAGCTGTGCGCACGCAGCCGCACACCGTGCTGCGCCGACATGCGGGCGAACGGATCGTGATCGTGACACCACACCGTCACCGTGCCGTCCTCGTCGACCTCGATCGAGGTCTCCACCGGCAGGTAGGTGGCGGGGCGGTGGTGCTGCGGCCAGTTGAACTCGACGCCGCCCGAGATCCAGGGCCCGGCGAGACCGACCAGGGCCGGCTTGATGACGTTGTTGCGGTAGAAGAAGTCGTAGTCGCTCGTCTTGTCGTACCCGACGTGGATGCGACCGCCGAGCTCGGGCAGCACGACCAGCCGCACGTACTCGTTCTCCAGGTGCACGGCATCCCACTCGCGGACGACCGCCTGGTCGGCGACGCCCTCGGTGAAGGGCAGCGGATAGACCCGCCCGCTCGACCCCTGGTAGACGCGCTGATCGAGGTACATCGGGTACACGCTGGGCGCATCCGCCTCGTATGTGCGGATCGCGAGCGGCTGCCGCCAGGCCACCGCCTCGCCGCGCTCGAGCGCGTCCTGCAGCTCGGCGGGCGCCGCGGGCAGCACGAGGGTCTCGTGATCCGCGTGCGCGGAGGTCTGTTCCTCGGTCATCGTCGGCCTCCTCGTCATGACCTGCGGCGGCTCCCGGCGGCGATGCGCCTCCGATGCGGTGGGTCACCTCCGAGGCTACGAAGACGGCGCGAGCGGAGCTATGGTGAGATCGAGGAACATCATGGACGAAACAGCGATACCACCCGAGCGGAGCGGACGGCCGGACGGCTTCCGCAATCAGCGACTGTGCGTCGTGCCGCGACCCCAGATCGAGGCGGCGCTCTCGCGAACCGTCACCCGCAGGCTGCTGGTGACCGACGCGGGGTATTTCCCCGCCGCGTCCGGTCATCGCCGGATCCGCGCGCATGGAGCCGCCGAGACCATCGTGATCCTCTGCGTCGCGGGCTCGGGGACCGTGCGCCTCGGCGAGGAGGAGCACCCGATGACGCCCGGTGCCTGCGTGACCATCCCCGCGGGGGTGCCGCACGACTACCGGGCATCGCTCGACGATCCATGGACGATCTGGTGGATGCACGTGCGCGGCACCGACGTGGCCGAGCTCACCGGCCCGCTCCTCGGCATCCCCCGCCCGCTCACCCGGCTGCGCGCCGTCGACGGTGCCGTCGCGCTCTTCGACGAGCTCGTCGGACACCTCGAACGACGCGTGTCACCCGCGCAGCTGCTCGCGGCCTCGGGAGTGGCATGGCACCTGCTCACGCGCCTCGCCGCCGACAGCATCCTCCCCGCCGAGGGCTCACCGCTGGAGCGCGCCATGCGGTTCCTCGAGACCCGCGTCGACAGCAACATCCCGGTGGCAGAGCTCGCCGGCATGGTCGGGCTGTCGTCGTCGCACCTGAGCGCGATGTTCCGGCGCGCGACCGGAGGGGGGCCCGGCGCGTTCCACACCGCCGTCAAGATGGCGCGAGCGCGCACCCTGCTCGACACGACATCATCGACCGTGACCGAGGTCGCCGCAGCGGTCGGCTACAGCGATCCGCTCTACTTCTCCCGGCACTTCCGCCGGGTGCACGGCATGAATCCCACGACCTACCGCGCCCAGCACAAGGGGTGACGCGCGCTCAGCGGAAGGATGCCGTCGCGGTGCGACGCACCACCGCCGAGCGGATCTCCAGCACGTCCTCGCCGCCGCCTGGCCGCACCCGCGGGGCGACGTAGACGGGGGAGCGCGCCGCCCAGGCGAACGCGTTCAGGGTCAGCGGCTGCGTGGCGAGCACCTCACGGTGCGGGGTGAGGTCGATCTCGAACGGTCGTCCGTACCAGAACTGGTCGGCGATCAGGCTGTCGCCGATCATGACCCGCATCACATCTCCCGTCCAATCGAGGGTCAGCACCGACCGCTCGCCGGCGCCGGCCTCGAGGGCGCCTCGCGGGAGGTGCACCTCGACCGTCGCGGCATCCGCGAAGTCGTCGTCGGTGGGTGCCGAGAATCTGCCGGACGGACCCCCGGTGCGCACCGGCACGGTCGGTCGCGCGCCGAAGGCCGGTACGTCGAGCGACAAGGGAGCAGGCCCGGCCGCGACCGCATGGCGAGCGAAGACGGATCCTTCCGCAGGGAGCGGTGCGAGATCGGGGTCCCGCAGCGCGGGGAACGCCCCGATGACGCCCGCCCCGTCATCGAGCACGGCGCGGAATCCGTCGTCGTCGAACCATCCGCCGCCGGGCCACAGGATCACGGTGTCACGGCCGTCGACGTCGCCTCGCCACACGCTCTCGGCGGTCTTCCGGTCGAGGAACACCAGGATCGTGTCGCCGATACGAACCTCGCAGTCGAGCCCCGGGGGCAGGGACGGGACGGCGCGGACCGCTTCGTCCTCCACGCGGACCTCGGCACCGGAGATCTCGGCGGCGTCCACGCCCTCGAGCTGCAGCTCGACGTCGATCCCCTCGCTCGCCGCGAACAGCACGACGGTGCGGTCGCCGTCGGTGATCTGCGTGATCGGCTGCGCGGTGACCGTGAGCGCGGGAACGCCCGGGTACGCCTGACGCAGCGGCCAGACGGCGTAGGCACCGCCGGGCACCGCGATCGGCGCGGTCGGGACGGTGATCGCGTGGTCGCCGAGGCGCACGTCGAAGTGCACCCCGTCGAGGTCGGGCAGTGCGGCGATCGCCGGCTGATGGTTGTTCAGGAACAGGAATCCGCGCGCGCCGTCGCTGCGCACCGCCCAGCGGGGACCCCCGTCGATCCGCGTGGGAATCGTCGTCGCGGCGGGAGCGAGCGCCGCGCCGAAGGCGTCGAGAAGCAGATGCTGCTGCCGCAGCGCGTGGAAGTGCGGGCGCTGCGCACCCACGGTGCCCAGCGGTGCGAAGAAGTCGTAGTCGCGCACCGGCACGTCGTTCGGGTACCCGGTCGCCTGCGACTCCTGCGTCGACGACAGCTCGCCGCGCACCTGCAGGCCGCCGTGATACATGTAGTAGCCCTGCCACGCGGATCCGCTGCCCATCTTCGTCAGCGCGAGGGCGGCCACGTCGTCGGGGTCGACGAGCGGACGCCGGTGGTAGGCCACCGCCATGCCGCCGCCGAGCTCGCACGTCACGAACGGCCAGGGATCGTCGGCGCCGAGACCGGCATCCGAATCCTCATCGGCCGCCGCACCCCGCAGATCCGCACCCCGCAGATCCGCCGCCCGCACATCCGCCGCCCGCAGATCCGCCCCGACGCTGAGGTCGTCGCGGACCGTGCTGTAGGTGAAGTGCATCTCTCCGAAGTCCGGCCACCCCGTGTCCGACTCCTCCCAGAAGCCGTCGGAGTATCCGGCGTAGACCGGCAGCACGCGGCCTCGCGGCAGCTGCGCTCCGCCCCACCCGGTCGCGGTCCACAGGCTCGCCCGCATGCCGACCTCCTCGGCGAGGGCGCGCAGGGTCGCCAGGTGCGGACCGTCGTCGTAGAGCTCGTTGTCGACCTGGATGCCGATGATCGGCCCCTCGGGATTCTCCGACGTGTGGAAGAGGCCGCGCACCTGCTCCTCGATGCCGCCGTACCACCGCCGTGTGACAGCGAGGTAGGCCGGGTCGTCGGAGCGGTGCCCGATCGGCAGCGCCTGCAACCAGTCCGGGAAGCCGCCGTTGCGGGTCTCGCCGTGCGCCCACGGGCCGATCCGCAGCATCACCCGGAGCCCCACCCTGTCGGCCGTCTCGATGAACCGACGCAGGTCTCGCCGCCCGTCCCACCGCAGCTCGCCGCGGATCTCCTCGTGCACGATCCACAGCACGTAGGTGGCGAGCACGGAGATGCCGCCGGCCTTCATCTTGCGCAGCTCGCGCTCCCAGTTCTCGGGCAGGTCGCGACTGAAGTGGTACTCCCCCATCACCGGGATCCACGGCTCACCGTTCCGCGTCACGAAGCGCGAGGTCAGCTGGAGACGCTCCGCGGTCGTGTCGTCGTCACCCATCTCGAGCGGTGCGGGCACCACGGCCGGGGGCGCCGAGACGGTGACGGTGAACGGTGCGGGCGGCGTCTGCGGGGCGTCGTCGAACGTGGTCATCCCCTCGACGATAGGACGTCGGCCCCGTGCGATCCATGACGATCCGATGCCGTGCCTGGACGAAGCGCCGGGTGTGCGGTTCGGCCGCGTCACCCGACGAGCGGACCGCCGACCTTCCAGTACCCGAGGAACGACACCCGTTCCTTCGGGATGCCGACCTCGGCGGTGAGAAGGCGGCGCACACGGGCGGTGGCCCCCGACTCCCCCGCGATCCAGGCGTAGAAGGCCGGATCGGCGCGCACGCCCTCACCGTGCTCGTCGCTCCAGAGCGCCACCGCACGCTCCAGCTCCGCACTGTCGCCCGGTGCGCGGCGGACGAGTCGGATGTCGGCGCGATCACCGGCATCCGCCGACACGATGTCGTCGGCCGGGTCCGCGCACTCGAGGATCACGTCGACGCGGTGCGCCTCGCCGAGCGTCTGCAGGATCCCGCGCACCGCGGGGAAGGCGGTCTCGTCGGCGACGAGCAGCAACCTGGTCGCCTCACCGGGATGCCAGTGCAGTCCGTACCCCGTCCAGCCCATCCGTCGATCCGGACCCGTGATCACCACGCGGTCGCCGGGCACCGCCTGTGCCGCCCACTGCGATGCGGGGCCCGCAGGCTCGTGCAGGAAGAAGTCCACGTCGAGCTCGCGCGCCTCCGCCCGGATCCCGGCCGGGGTGTAGGTGCGCAGCACGTTGCGCTCGCCTTCGGGCAGGCTCTTCCAGCGGGTGTACCAGTCGGAGGGATGCGGGGTCGGCTCGTCGAGCAGACCGAAGTCCGCGAGCGAGCCGTCCGCCATCGGCAGCACCAGCTTGATGCGCTGGTCGGTGCCCCAGTTCGCGAAGTGCTCCAGAGCGTCGCCGGCGAACGTGATCCGGATGAACCCCGGGCTCAGTCGACGCGTCGCACGCACCTCCACGGGGAAGGCGCTGTAGGCCCACGGTCGTTCGGCGTTCATCCGGCATCCTTCCTCGCGGGCACGCGGAGCGGGACCACCATCGGCCCTCCGGTGACCGGATCGTCGATGACGATGTTCTCGAGCCCGAACACCTCGCGCACCCGCTCGCTCGTGATGACCTCGGCGGGAGTGCCCTCGGCGACGATGCGCCCGGCCCGCATCGCGATGATGTGCGAGGCGTACCGCGCCGCATGATTCAGGTCGTGCAGCACCGCGACGATCGTGCGGCCTCGATCGTTGAGCTCGGCGAACAGCTCCATGAGCTCGACCTGGTGCGCCACGTCGAGGAAGGTCGTCGGCTCGTCGAGCAGCAGCAGGTCGGTCTCCTGCGCGAGGACCATCGCCACCCACACCCGCTGCCGCTGCCCGCCGGAGAGCTCGTCGACGGACCTCGCCGCGAGGTCGGTCGTACCGGTGGCCGCGAGCGCGCGGCGCACCGCATCCTCGTCGGTGTCGGACCACTGACGGAACAGGCTCTGGTGCGGATACCGCCCCCGAGCGACGAGGTCGGTCACGGTGATGCCGTCGGGAGCGCTCGCGCTCTGCGGCAGCAGACCCAGCCGACGCGCCACCTCCTTCGCCGGGTACGACGCGATGGCCCTCCCGTCGAGCACGACCTCGCCCTCCGCGGGCTGCAGCAGCCGCGAGAGGCCGCGCAGCAGCGTCGACTTGCCGCAGGCGTTCGCACCGATGATCACGGTGAACGAGCCGTCGGGGATCGCCACGCTGACCTCGTGCACGATGGCGGATCCGTCGTACGCGAGCGTGATTCCGTCGGCGTGCAGGCGGGGGTCGGGGCGGGGGTGGGCGCGGGGGCTGTCGAGGTCAGGCACGGCGGCGGATCTCCAGGATGATCATGAGGACGAGGTAGGCGCCGCCCGCCGACACGGTGACGACGCCGACGGGGAGCGCGACGGGCATCACGTGCTGCGCGACGAGGTCGGAGGCGAGCACGAGCACACTCCCGACGAGAGCGGCGAGGCCCAGCGACAGATGCGGGGTGCGTGCGACGAGGCGTGCGATCTGCGGAGCGGCGAGAGCCACGAACGCGATGGGGCCGCCGACGGTGGTGGCCGCCGCGACGAGGACGACGCCGATCAGCAGCGCCAGGGTGCGCACCAGCGCGGGGCGGGATCCGGTCGCCGAGGCGACATCGTCGCCGAGGTCGAGCTGGCGCAGGCGCGGCGGGAGGAGCGCGGCCGCGACCACGAACGGCACGGCGCAGAGCACCGCGGTGCCCAGGCCCGCGGCGGTCACCCCGTTGAGCGATCCCGCGCCCCACGCCGAGGCGAACATCGCCGTGTCGAGTTCGATCTGCAGCAGCATCCAGGTGTTCAGCGAGGCCAGCATCGCCGAGACGCCGATGCCCACGATGATGAGCCGGAACCCCTGCACGCCGCCTCGCACGGCGAGCAGCCAGATCACCGCGGCGGCGGCGAGACCGCCGCAGAGCGCCCCAATCGTGCGGGCCGGAAGGCTGGCGGAGACGAAGACCAGAGCGAGCAGCATCCCGGTGAAAGCCCCGCTCGACAACCCGAGGATGTCGGGGCTCGCGAGCGGATTGCGGGTGACGGTCTGGAAGAGCGCACCGGCGATCGCGAGCAGGGCGCCCACCGCGATGGCCGCCAGGGCCCGCGGCATCCGCCAGTCCCAGACGACCGTGCGGTCGATCGGCTCGCCGCCGCCGAGCAGGATGCGCACCACCTCGTCGGGCGCGAGCGGGAACGACCCCAGTCCCAGGGACAGGACGAACAGCGCGGCGAGGACGAGCAGCGAGATCGCGGCGACCAGCAGGCTGCGCACCCGGACAGGCAGCGCCACCGGGCCGATCCGCACGAGAACGCGGCGGGGGGCTCTGAGGGGAGACGGACGGGAGGACGGCGTGCGGAGGGACGGCCGGCGGAGGACGGTCACAGTGCACGCGCCTTCCCGCGTCGGGCGAGGGCGATCAGCACCGGCGCGCCCACCAGTGCGGTGACGATGCCGACGGGCACCTCCGCCGGCGCGATGATCACTCGCCCCAGAACGTCGGAGAGCAGCACCACCACGGGAGCGAGCACCGCGGACAGCGCGATGATGAGTCGCTGATCCACCCCGAACGTCCACCGGATCACGTGCGGCACCATCAGCCCGACGAACGAGATCGGCCCGGCGATCGCGGTCGCGGCGCCGGCCAGCACGGTGACCGCCACGATCACGCCGATGCGGATGCCGACGACGTTGGCGCCCTGTGCGCGCGCGACGTCGTCGCCGAGGCCCACCGCGTTCAGGCCCGCCGCCAGCACGAGAGCGATCAGCAGCGCGACGACCACGAAGGGGAGCACCGCGACGAGGTCGTCGAGCCCGCTGCCGAGCAGCGAACCCGCGTTCCAGCTGCGCATCGCCTCGAACGCGTCCGGGTCGCTCAGCGTGAGGCCGGTGGTGATGCCCGACAGCACGGCCCCGAGCGCCACCCCCGCCAGGGTGAGCCGGAGGGGATCGGCGGCGCCGCGGCCGGCCGACCCGACGAGGTAGACGGCGACCGTCACCACGAGTGCTCCGAGGAACGCCAGCCAGATGAACTCGGAGGCGTCATGGAGCCCGAGGAACGCCACCCCGAGGGCGACCGCCACCGCTGCTCCCGCATTGACGCCCAGGATGCCGGGATCGGCGAGCGGGTTGCGGGTGAAGGCCTGCACGAGCGCGCCGGCGACGCCCAGAGCGGCTCCCGCGACGAGGCCGACCGCGGTGCGGGGGATGCGCAGCTCGAACAGCACGAAGTTCGTCTCGGTGGTGCCGCGACCGGCCATCGAGTCGAACACCGCGGCGGGCGAGAGCGGATTCGCGCCCACGGTGAGCGAGAGCAGCACGGCCAGCACGAGAGCGCCGCACAGGACGATCGTGCCTGTCGCTGCCCGTGCCGCACGTCGCGGCAGCGGGGCCGCGGTCGGTCCCGCCGCGGAGACCGCGGTCACCGGTTCGCTTCGAGGTACTTCTCGATGTCGTCGAGCACGGCCTGCGCGCCCTTCGGTCCGACGCCCGAGACCCAGTAGGCGGTGTCGACGAGGGTCACCCGACCGAAGGCATCCGCGTTCTGCGTGAGCGCGGCGGGGATCGCCGACTCGTCGTCGACGTCGGCCGCGGTCACGAAGACGTTGTCGGCCGCCGCGTCGACGATGTTCTCGGGCGAGATGTCGGCCTGCAGACCGTCGGCCCAGTCCTGGTCGGGGATCGTGTAGCCGACGCACTCGAGCAGGCTGCCCGCGAACGACACCGGACCGTACAGGCTGAGGGTCGTCTCGTCGCGCGGACGGATGAGCTGCGCCGTCTCGCCGTCGACCGCGTACTCGTCGCTGAGGCTCTCGCACCGCTCGTCGACGGCGGTCAGCAGGTCTGACACCTCGTCCTCGCGGTTCAGCGCCTCGCCGATGAGCTGCGCGTTGTCGCGCCACGGGTCGGCCTGGGTCTCGATGAAGACCGTGGGGGCGATGGCCGAGAGCTGCTCGTAGAGCGCCGAGTGGCGGGCCTCCGTGCCGAGGATCAGGTCGGGCTTCAGTGCGGCGATGGCCTCGAGGTCGGGCTCGGGCACCGTGCCGACCCCCTCGACGCCGTCGACTCCGAGGTAGGCCGGGGTGCTCGCGACGTTCGAGGCGACCGCCGCACCCACCGGCGTGATGCCGACGGCCACGGCGGTGTCGAGCTCCAGCGGCTCCAGGGTCACGACGCGCTCGACGTCGTCGGGGACCTCGGTGGCCCCACGCGCGTGCTCGACGGCGTGCGTGCCGGCGGACTCGCCGGAGGCCGCGGCATCGGCGGGCGCGGGGTCGGGGGCGGAGCATCCGGTGAGCACGAGGACGGCTGTCGCCGAGACGGCGAGGGCGGACGACAGGGGGCGGCGGAGGCGTGCGGACACGGCGAAGACCTTTCGGGGATCTGCGGGAGAGGCGGCGGGGCCGGTTAGGTAAGGCTAACAAACCTGCATCCGGGAAGAGAAGTCGGCATCCGGAGAATTCCATTCACGCGCATCCATCCAGGTGCGACGGGCGTACCCTGGAGAGGAGGACGGACCGTCCGAGAAGATCTCCCGGCACCGCGACCGTCCAGGAGAGGAGCCACCCGTGGCTCAGTACGACGTCTCGAACCGCTCGGCGATCGTGACGGGAGCGGGAAGCGGAATCGGTCGTTCGACCGCTCTGCTGCTCGCCCGGAACGGCGCATCCGTCGTCGTGAACGACCTGAACGCGGAACACGCGAACGCGGTCGTCGAAGAGATCCACGCCGCCGGCGGCATCGCCGAGGCCTCCGTCGGCGACGCCACCGACGTCGAGTGGATCGCATCCTCGGTCGAGCTCGCGAATTCACTCGCCCCACTGCGCATCGGCGTCAACAACGCCGGCATCGGCGGAGCATCCGCCCCCACGGCCGAGTACGACGACGCCGCGTGGGACAAGGTCATCTCGATCAACCTCAACGCCGTGTTCCGCAACATGAAGGCGCAGATCCCGTCGATCCTCACCAACGGCGGAGGGTCGGTCGTGAACATCGCGTCGATCCTCGGCAGCGTCGGCTTCGTCGGCTCTCCCGCCTACGTCGCGGCCAAGCACGCGGTGGTCGGCATGACCAAGTCGGCCGCCCTCGAGTACTCCGCCCAGGGCGTGCGCGTGAACTCGGTCGGTCCCGGATTCATCGACACCCCGCTGCTCGCGACCATGGGCGACGAGGCGAAGGAGTTCCTCGTCAGCAAGCACCCGATCGGACGCCTCGGCCAGGCCGACGAGGTCGCGAACCTCATCGCGTTCCTCGCCAGCGACGCCGCGAGCTTCATCACCGGCAGCTACCACCTCGTCGACGGCGGCTACACCGCCCTCTGAGTCGCGGATGCCGGTGGCCCGGCGGCCGGGGCCGGTGCCCGGTATCGCCCGGATGCCGGATGCCGGGGCCGGTGTGCAGGGCGCAGGCACGGATGCAGGATCAGACGGGCCACCCGGCCCTGCATCCGTGCCCCGCTCCTGCATCCGGACCCAGGGTCGACACGTCAGCAGCCCGGATCCCGGACGTCCGGGACTACCTCGGCGTGCGCGCCGCCAGCGCCCCGGCGAGCAGCACCGCGACCAGGGCCGCCGCCGGCGCGACGATCAGCCCGGCCCGCAGGCTCTGGGTGTCGGCGATGAATCCGACGACCGGCGGGGAGAGCAGGAAGCCCAGCCGCAGCAGCCACGACACGACCGTCAGACCGACCCCCGGGCGCAGCCCCGGCAGCTCGTCGGCGGCGTGCATGGCGGCGGGGATGAGGGTCGCGATCCCGAAGCCGATGGCCGCGAAGCCCGCGATCGTGCCGGGGACGCTGGGAAAGATCAGCGCGAGGGTCATGCCGACCGCCGCGATCAGGCCGCCGACGACGGCCACAGCTCGCTGTCCGAAGCGGTCGGTCATCCCGTCGCCCAGCATCCGCCCGATGAACTGGGCGCCCACGAGGGCGATGAAACCGAGCGGCGCGATCGCGGCAGCGGCGCCGAGCGACTCCGAGAGATAGAGGGTCGCCCACGAGTTCCCCGCATCCTCGGCGATCGCTCCGGCCATGGCGATCAGTGTCAGAGCGATCACCATCAGCACGATCCGCGGGCTGACACCGCGGCGCACCGACGATGCGACCTCTGCGGGTTCGGCCACGGCCCGGGCGTCGGCCTCCTCATCGCGTCCCGGCAGGCAGAACCTCAGCGCCGTGAGCGCCACCGCCGCGAACACCGCGGTCGAGATTCCCAGGTGCACGCCGAGGGGCAGCTGCAGCGCGATGGCCGCCGCGGCCATTCCGCCACCGACGACCGCGCCGATCGACCAGATCGCGTGGAACGTGTTGATGATCGACCGACCGTACCGACGCTGCACACGCAGGCCGTGGGCGTTCTGCGCCACGTCGGTGATCGCATCGAAGGCGCCACCGCACAGCAGGGCGACCGCGAAGAGGATGCCCGTGGGCGACAGCGCCGCGGCGAGAAGTCCGAGGGCGGTCGCGATCGTGCCGAACACGGCGATGCGCGCCGATCCGAACCGGCGGATCAGCACTGCGGATAGAAGGCCCGCGGCTATCGCCCCCGCGGGGAAGGCGGCGATAGCGAGGCCGTAGCCGACGTTGTCGAGCTCGAGGGCCGTCTTGATCTCGGGGTACCGCGGGAGGATGTTGGCGAACAGCGCCCCGTTGGTGAAGAACAACGCCGAGACGGCGATGCGCGCTCGGGTCGTTGCGCGATCCGGAGCGGCGGATCGAATCGATTCGACAGTCGTCATGTCGACGACGTTACACGCTCACGCGCGCGCCCGCCCTCACCGAGACGCGCTGCGCCGACGACCCCCGCGCCGCGCCTGCGCCATCCCCCGATCCCCCGTCACGCACTCATGGCGTGCAGCGGCGGTCGCGTCGAGACCGCGACGGCGAACTCGTCGCGGGTCAGGTCGAGTCCGCCCGCAGAGCCCGCGGCGTTCATCATCGCGGTGACCAGCGCACGGTCGATCTCCGACGGCCGATCCATCGCGATCCGGAGCGGGATGGACGCATGCACCCACAGTGTTTCGACCACACCGCCGTCCATCGCCAGAGTGAGCGGGAACGACTCGTTCCGTCGCAGCTTGGTCATGGCCACCATGCGCAGATGAGTGAGCGTGCGGTCATCGATCTCGATGCGCTCGGCGGTGTTTCCGTAGGTCAGGTGGCCCATGATCTCTCCTTCAGGCGAAGACTTCGCTTGATAGATAGATTACTAGGTTACCTAGCTAAACGAAAGCCGGAGTTAAGGGATCTCGCCGATCTCCTCGATCAGGCGACGCAGGAAGCGGCCCACGACCTCGGTCTGCTCGGGGGTGAACTCGCTCGCGATCGCCTCGACCCTCTGCGTGAGCTCGTCGGCCGGCGAGTGGAGATCGCGCAGCGAGGCGCGGAGCACTTTCGAGCGCGCATCGTCGGGGTGCGGTGCCACCACGATCTGCCCGCGCTCCTGCAGACGACGCAGCAGGCTCGTGATCGCCGCCGTGCTCACGTTCAGGTGGGCTGCGAGCCCTCCGGGCGTCGCCGGCGCATCGTCCGGGGCATCGACGATGTACCGCATGGCCTCGCGGTCGGTGTCATTGGGGGCGCGGACCGCCGCGAGTCGTCGCGCGAGTTGCGCTTCGGCACGGCGGAGTTCATCGACACGGGCGACCAGGTCGGTCTTCGCCGTGCGGACGTGGATATTCATCTTCATGCGACACCCCCTGAAACTTCCATGCTACTACTCGGAAGCCACGTAACCAGGTGAGCTAGCTATATATCTGTACGCAGTATCTCGGCGTGGGTGCCAAGATAGAGGCCTGCGCCGATGAGGCTCTGAGCACCGACGAGGAGGTGGCGTGATGGAGAACTCCGAAGAGTTCACCCGTTCCGGCTACTGGTATCCGGACGCCGAATCAGCCAGCACCGTCGACGTGCTGAATCTGCTTCGTCGCTACAGATCGGCCGAGACGGCCATGCGCGCCCGCACGCGCGTCTCGATGAAGATGAACGAGACCGATCTGGTCGCCCTGCGGTTCCTGCTGCGCGAACAGCGTGCGGGTCGCATCGTGCGTCCGATCGACATCGCTCGCATGCTCGACATCTCGACGGCGTCCACGACGACCCTGATCGACCGGCTCGAGAAGGGCGGGCACGCCCGCCGCGAGCGCCACCCCACCGACAGGCGGGCCGGCGTCGTCGTCCCCACGGTCAGCAGTGACGACGAGGTGCGCGACACTCTCGGTGCCATGCACCGTCGGATGCTCGCGCTCGTCGACGAGATGAGCGACAGGGAGCGCGCCGTCGTGACGCGGTTCCTCGCCGGGATGACCTCGGCGATCGAAGAGGCGAGCGATCTCGATCAGGAGCTGCGCGACGTCATCCGCTCGCATGAGGAGTCGGAGGGGGAGGCGGGCGAGTAGCCCGACTCCCCCTCGACTCACGCCTTCTCGGCAGCCCCTTCGCCCTCGGCATCCGCATCGGCGAGACGCTCGGGGAACAGCTCGTCCAGATCGAGGTCGGGGTTGTCCTCCTGCGTCTCGACCAGCTCGACAGCCTCTTCGTGCGTCTGCACGCTCGGCATGGCACCCGGCAGCGGACGCCGCGCCGACTCCTTGAGCACGACGACCGCGATGAAGCCGGCGATCGACGTCCCGATGACGTAGAAGGCCGGTGCGAGCGACGACCCCGTCATCTGCACCAGTGCCTCCATGACCACCGGTGCGGTACCGGCGAACAGGGCGACGGCCAGATTGTAGGAGATGCCCATGCCGCCGTACCGCGATGACGTCGGGAAGAGCGCGGGCAGCGACGAGGCGAGGTTCGCCACGTAGAAGGTGACCGGGAACGCCAGCAGCGCGAGGCCGAGCAGCGTCGACCAGATCTCGCCGTGCATCATGAACAGGAACGCGGGGACGGCGAGGACGATCGCCGAGATCGAGCCGACGAACAGCACCTTCTTGCGACCGATGCGGTCGGACAGCTTGCCGGTGAGCGGGATGCACAGGGCCATCGCGACCAGCACGGGCAGCGTCAGCAGCGTGCCGTGCACCTCGTCGTAGCCGAGGGTTCCGGTCAGATAGGTCGGCATGTACGAGGTCAGCGCGTAGCCGACGGTGTTCGCAGCCGCGACGAGCACGAACGCCGTGAGGAGCTCACGCCAGTAGGCACGGATCAGGGCGAGCACGCCCTTCGGTGCATCCGCCGCGGCCTGCGCCTCGTCGGACGCGCGCGCGGCGGCATCCTGCGCCTCCTGGAAGGCGGGGGTGTCCTCGATCTTGAGGCGGAAGTAGATCGCGATGAGCCCCAGCGGCAGTGCGACGAGGAACGGGATGCGCCAGGCGAAGCCCTGCATGGTCTCCGCCGAGAGGGTGAGCTGGAGGATCGAGACGAAGGCGGCGCCGATCGCGAAGCCCATGTACGAGCCGAGGTCGAGCAGCGAGGCGTAGAAGCCGCGGCGCTTGTCGGGCGCGTACTCGGTGATGAACGTGGTGGCGCCGGCGTACTCGCCGCCGGTCGAGAAGCCCTGGGCGAGCTTGAGCACGATCAGCAGGATCGGCGCCCAGACGCCGATGACCGAGAAGTCGGGCAGCACGCCGATGAGGAAGGTCGCGGCCGCCATCATGATCAGGGTGAACGCGAGCACGCGCTGTCGACCCAGACGGTCTCCGAGCTGGCCGAGGACGATGCCGCCGAGCGGGCGCGCGACGAAGGTCACCGCGAAGACGCCGAGAGAGAAGAGCGACTGGGCTCCGGCGGAGGCATCCGGCAGGAAAGCCCGGCCGATGATGACGGCGAGATAGCCGTACACGCCGATGTCGTACCACTCCATGAGGTTCCCGACCACGGTGCCGGCGACGGCGCGGCGCAGCATCGGGCGGTCGACCACGGTGACGTCCTCGACCGTGAGGCGTCGCGGTTCGTCCTTCACCGGTCGCAGACGACGCAGGAGTCGCTGCCACAGGGTCGGGACCTGGTTCTTCAAGGGATCGGACATGCCGTCAATCATCTCTCTCGTGGTGGCCGGTCCCGGTATTCGGGGCCGGACATGAAGCGAGGAGGCGACTCTCGTCGCCTCCCCGCTCGGTGCAGACCGTTCTCAGTTGAGAGCGTCCTTGACGTTCTCGCCGGCCTTCTTGACGTTGGCCTTGGCCTGGTCCGCGCGGCCCTCGGCCTCGAGCTTCTCGTTGTCGGTCACCTTGCCGACGGTCTCCTTCGCCTTGCCGGCGAGGTCCTGAGCGGCGTTCTTGATCTTGTCATCGAGTCCCATGGGGGATCCTTTCTCTTCTCTGCGGTGGTCGGGGGGAGTCAGAGGGGGAGGCCGAACGTGGCCGCCATCATGAGCGGCATCGTCGCCGCGGCGATCAGTGCGACCAGTGCCGCGGCACGCCAAGCCCCATGGCGTGCCGCGGCGGTCAGGGGCGCGCGTCCGACACCGGTCGCGCGCCCCACAGCCTCGCTGGCGGGTAACGGTGCGAGGCTGACCGCCGTCGAGAGCGCAGACGATGCGTCGAAAGAATCTGGGGAGACGCGGGTGGGGGAATTCGTTGCCCTGGACATGTGATCACCTTCCTCGCGGTAAAGGTTACTAGGTGAACTAGTGATTTGTCACCCTAGCGATAATTCGGCCGGACCGGCCTACTCTCGAAACATGACGGAGCTCACCCAGCCCACCGGGCACGAAGAGGCGCTGCGCGCCCTCCCCCACGACGACGGAGCCGCCCCTCGCGTCCTCGTCCTCGGCGCCACCGGCTACATCGGCGGACGCCTCACCCCACGCCTGCTCAATGCCGGCTACCGCGTGCGGGTTCTGGCCCGCGATGCCGCACGCGCGGCATCGTTCCCCTGGGGCCCGGAATCCGAGATCGTCGAGGGCTCGGCCGACGATGCGGATGCCGTGGCCGCGGCCATGGCGGACGTCGACGTGGTCTACTACCTGATCCACTCCATGAGCGCCGGCAAGGGTTTCGAAGAGAGCGACGAGCAGGCGGCGACGACGGTGGCGGATGCCGCGGCGAAGGCCGGCGTGCGGCGGATCGTCTATCTGGGCGGCCTGCACCCTGAGGATGCGAAACTGTCGCCGCACCTGCGCTCACGCGTGCGGGTCGGCGAGATCTTCCTCGAGTCCGGTGTGCCGACGCTGGTGCTGCAGGCCGGTGTCGTGATCGGCTCGGGATCCGCGTCGTTCGAGATGATCCGGCACCTCACCGACGTGCTGCCGTACATGCCGGCACCGAAGTGGGTGCGCAACCGCATCCAGCCCATCGCCGTGCGCGACGTGCTGCACTATCTGCTCGGCGCTGCCCGCGTCGACGACGACGTGAATACCGCGGTCGACATCGGCGGCCCCGACGTGCTGCGCTACGGCCAGATGATGAACGGCTACGCGCTCGAGGCGGGGCTGCGGCAGCGGGCGATCGCGGCGCTGCCGGTGCTGACCCCCGGTCTCGCATCGCACTGGGTGAACCTGGTCACGCCGGTGCCCCGGTCGATCGCCCGCCCCCTCGTCGCCTCGCTGCAGAACGAGTGCATCGTGAAGGACCACGCGATCGACGACCTCATCCCCCGTCCCGACGGGGGGCTGACCCCGTATCGCACGGCCGTGTCGCTCGCGCTGGGTCGCGTCGACGCCGACACGATCGAGACGAGCTGGCAGGATGCCGAGGTCTCGGGGGCGCCGAGCGACCCCCTGCCCAGCGACCCCGAATGGGCGGGTCGCACGGTGTTCACCGACACCCGCGAGCTCAAGACTGCGGCGCCCGTCGATGGTCTGTGGCGCGTGATCATCGGCATCGGCGGGTCGAACGGGTGGTACTCCTCGAAGTTCCTCTGGGCCGTGCGCGGCTGGATGGACCGGCTCGTCGGCGGCGTGGGTCTGCGCCGTGGACGTCGCAGCAAGGTCGAGGCGCGGGTCGGTGACGCGATCGACTTCTGGCGCGTCGAGGCCGTCGAGGAACCGGGGCGCGCGACCGAGTCCTCGGCCGCGAGCGGAGGCCTGCTGCGGCTGCGGGCCGAGATGAAGGTTCCGGGCGAGGCATGGCTCGAGCTGCGGGCGCTGCCCGACGGCGACGGGTCGCGCTACGAGCAACGTGCCGTCTTCTTCCCTCGCGGACTCCTCGGCCGGATGTACTGGCTCGGGGTGCTGCCCTTCCACGGATTCATCTTCGCGGGCATGGCGGCCCGGATCACCGACGCCGCCGCGGTGCCGGTCGAAACCGTCGCCGCGGACTGACCCGCTCGCCCGCGATCCGGCGGGGTCGAGCTCGCCCGCCGCCGGGTGGGCGGGGCCAGTTCTGCACCGCGGACGGTAGGCGGGGTCAGTTCCGCACCGCGGACGGTAGGCGGGGTCACTTTCGCACCGGAAACAGGAGATTCGGATGCGTTTCTGACCCCGCACCGAGCCGACGCTGCGCGCGGGGGCAAACGTCGCATCCGGAACGGCGTGCGGGGCCAGTTCTGCATCCCCAATCCAGGCGGGGTCAGTTCCGCACCCCGATCCAGGCGGGGTCAGTCCCGCACCCCCGATCCAGGCGGGGTCACTTTCGCACCGGAAACAGGCGATTCGGATGCGTTTCTGACCCCGCACCGAGCCGAAGCCGCGCGCGGGGGCCAGTCCCGCACCCCGATCCAGGCGGGGCCAGTTCCGCACCGCCGATCCAGGCGGGGCCAGTTCCGCACCGGAAACAGGCGATTCGGATGCGTTTCTGACCCCGCACCGAGCCGAAGCCGCGCGCGGGGGCAAACCCCGCACCCCGAACGGCGTGCGGGGCCAGTTCCACACCCCGATCCAGGCGGGGCCAGTTCCGCATCCCCGATCCAGGCGGGGCCAGTTCCGCACCGGAAACAGGCGATTCGGATGCGTTTCTGACCCCGCACCGAGCCGAAGCAGCGTGCGGGGTCAGTTGCGCACCCGGCGTCAGGAGGGGCGTTCGGCGAGGCCGTCCGGGTCGGCGCCGGCATCGGAACCGGCATCCCCTCCGGCGAGCGTGCCGGCATCCGGGATGATGTCGATCGCCTCGGTCGCCGTCGCGTAGACCTCGGCGAGGCTGTCGTCGACCTCGGCCTCGTCGATCCAGGCGAGGTCGTCTTCGGAGTGGTCGTACTCGACGGGCACGAGGGCGAAGTCGTCGCCGTACTCCTCGAGGCCCGCCATGACACTGTGGCGCACGGCCATGCGTGCATAGCGGTCTCGCAGGATGAGGGGATCGCGACGCAGATCCTTCATGAACGCGACCATCATGAACGCCATGATCACCGCGAACGGCAGCGCGGCGATGATCGTCACATTCTGCAGCGATCTCAGGCCCGCGCCCTCCTCACCGGTGACGAGGAGCACCGCGGCGATGACGCCGACCAGCACGCCCCACACGACCGCGACCCACCGAGACGGTTCCGGCCGGCCCTGCTGCGACAGCGTGCCCATCACGAGCGAGGCCGAGTCGGCGCCGGTGATGAAGAAGATCGCGATCAGCAGGATGAGCACGATGCTGGTGATCAACGGGAACGGCAGATTCTCGAGGACACCGAAGAGCACCTCCTCCGGCGGATCGACCGTGAGGTTCGCGCCGTCCATCTGCTGCTGGATCGCCGTCGTCCCGAAGATCGCGAACCACACCAGCGAGATGACCGCGGGCACGACGATGACGACCGAGACGAACTGGCGCAGCGTGCGACCGCGCGAGATCTTGGCGATGAACATTCCCACGAACGGGGACCACGAGATCCACCACGCCCAGTAGAAGATCGTCCAGCTCGACAGGAACGCCTGCGCCTCATCGCCCTGCGAGGCCGAGCGACCGATCATCTCGGGCAGGTCGCCGAGGAACTGCACGGCGACCGAGGGGATGACGTTGAGGATGAGCAGTGTCGGTCCGACGAAGAAGACGAAGAACGCGAGCAGCAACGCGACGACCGCGTTGATGTTCGACAGTGCGCGGATTCCCTTGGAGACCCCCGACACCGCCGAGGCGATGAAGCAGGCGGTGAGCACGGCGATCGCGGCGATGAGCACGCCGTTGCCGAGCTCGCCGATGCCGCTGACGATCTCGACGCCGTGGCCGATCTGCAGGGCGCCGAGTCCGAGCGAGGCGGCGGTGCCGAAGAGGGTGACGATGATCGAGAAGATGTCGATCGTGCGTCCGAGCGGTCCCGCGGTGCGGCCCTCGCCGAGAAGCGGGGCGAAGATCGACGAGATCAGCGGGGTGCGTCCGCGGCGGAAGGCGCCGTAGGCGATCGCGCCTCCGACGAGCGCGTAGAACGCCCACGCTTGCGGGCCCCAGTGGTAGAGCACCTGCGCCTGCGCGGTGTGCATCGCGTCGAGGGTGCTCGCCTCGACGGTGCCGGGCGGCGGGCTCTCGAAGAACGTCAGCGGCTCGGCCGCGCCCCAGAAGACCAGACCAATGCCCATGCCCGCGGCAAACAGCATCGAGATCCACGAGAACATCGAGAACTCGGGCTCTTCGTCGTCTCGGCCGAGGGGGATCCGGCCGTACCGACTGAAGCCGACGAACAGCATGAACACGAGGATGACGGTGGCGATCGTCGTGAAGAAGAAGCCGAAGTACTCGACCACCCACGCGAGGACCGTCGAGGTGGTGCCCGCGAGGTTGTCGCCGGCGAAGACGCCCCAGGCGATGAAGGCGACGGTGAAGGCGGCCGCGGATCCGAAGACGAGCGGATCGGTGCGATAGGTGCGTCCCGTCTCCTCCACCGACACCCCGGGGATGAGGGCGGGGTGCACGCTGGGCGGTGGAGGTACGGCTGCGATGTCGCGCACGATCTTGCGTGCGGTCTCGGCTGCTCTCACGGTGCCCGTCGTCGGCGTGCTCGCCGTCACGTGGGCCGCGGAACTCTCAGATGACTCATCGTTCGGTGTGCCCATGAGAATCGATTCTCCCATGCCCGGGCGGAGCGCACCGGCCCGCCCGGTGGCGTCCCCTCGGCATCAGCGCGGCGTACGACGCCCCACGCCCGCGAAGACCGCGTGCAGCAGGGGCAGCGCCGAGACGCAGATGAGCGTGATCCCGAGCGGCGGGATCGAGGGCACGAGCAGCGCTCCCCCGACCAGCATCGCCGCGAACAGCACGCCCGAGCCGATGCGGCGCGCGATGCCCTCGAGCCGGTCGAGCCGCCTCTCCAGACGCGAGGTGTCGAAGGTGACGTTGCCGTCGTCGACGCGGGTGATGATCGCGTCGATCTTCTTCGGCAGACCGTAGGTGACCGCCATGGTCTCCATCGCCTGCTGCGCCATGTCCTGCATCAGGTTGCCCGACTCGTCGCGCAGCAGACGGCCGGCGTACGGCTCGGCGGCATCCCACACGTTGAACGTGGGATCCAGGCTCGAGCACATGCCCGAGGTGAGCGAGACCGCGCGGATCAGCAGCAGCATGTTCTCGGGGAGCTGCAGGGGGAGCGAGCGCACCATGTCGCCGAACTCGTCGGCGAAGTCCGCGAATTCGCGCGGATCGACGGTGCTCAACTCCGCGAAGCCCATGCCCCCGAACCGGGCGAACAGCGCCCGGAGCGCGCGCTCGAGCTCGGCGGTGTCGGCCGACGGCAGCAGCACGCCGATCTCCTGCGCGGCGGCCACGAGACCCTTGCTGTCGCGACCGGCGACCGCGATGAGCAGGGTGCGCAGGCCCGCGCGCAGGTTGTCGGGCACCTCGGCCATCATCCCGAAGTCGATGAACGTGAGGCGGAAGTTCCGGCCCGTGGTCGACGAAGGGACGGGAGTCACGAAGATGTTGCCGGGGTGCGGGTCGGCGTGGACGAAGCTGTGCGTGAACACCTGGTCGAACATGACCTCGGCGAACACGTCGGCGACCTCGGACGGATCGATGCCGGCCGCCCGCAGCGCCTCGACGTCGTTGATCTTGATCGCCGTCACGTCGGAGAGGGTGAGCACGCGACGGGTCGAACGCTCCCACACGATCTCGGGCGCACCGATGCGCGCGTCGCCGGCGAAGTTCTCGCGGAACCGTTCGGCGCTGGCCGCCTCGTGCAGGTAGTCGATCTCCTCGAGGCTCGTGACCGCGAACTCCTCGATGAGCCCCGGGGCGTCGACGCGGTCGGCGACGAGCCGCACCCGGGTGAGCCAGCGCGCGACACGGCGCAGGACCGCCAGGTCGACGGCGACGATCTCGTCGATGCCGGGGCGCTGCACCTTGACGACCACGTGCCCGAGACCGGTGTCGGCGGCATCCTGCGCGGTCAGGCGCGCACGATGCGCCTGACCGAGGGATGCCGCAGCAACGGGCGTCTCGTCGAACCACGCGAACGCCTGGGTGAGCGGTCGCCCGAGCTCGGCCTCCGCCGCGCGTCGGATGTCGGCGAAGGGCACGGGCGGCACTTCATCCTGCAGCCCTTCGAGCTCCTTCGTGATCTCCGGCGGCAGCACGTCGAGACGCGAGGACATGAACTGGCCGACCTTGATCATCAGGCCGCCGAGCTCGACCGCGAGCACGTGGAACCGCCTCGCGAAGCGCTGCATGCGCGGAGAGCGGGTGCGCTCGGCGACCGAGCGCAGTCCCACGCGGGGCAGGATGAGCTCGAACCACCAGATCTTGATGAGCTCGCGCGCCGCGAACGACAGGATGCGGCGGTACCGGGCACGATGGGCGCCCTGCGCCGCAGCATCCGTCATATGTCGTCCCTGGTTCGTGTGCGATCAGTCCTGAGCGAGGATCGAGTACAGCCTACGGCGGGCCTCGTCGAGGATCTCGACCGCCTGCTGTACCTGCTCAGTGCTGCCGCTGCGTCCGACGGCCGCCGCGGCGGCGGCCAGGTCGACGCCCGACTTCGGCAGTGCGGAGTACCGGGGGTTGTCGTGCGCGCCCTCGCCCTTGTGCTGCGGCTCCCACGGAGCGCGGGTCTCGGTGTGCTCGGATGCGACCGCGCGGCCGGCCTCGGTGAGCGAGTAGGTCTTGCGACCGTTCTGCTCGTCGGCCTCGATCAGTCCCTCGTCGGCGAGCAGCTGCAGGGTGGGGTACACGGAGCCGGCGCTGGGCTTCCAGGTTCCGCCACTGCGATCGGCGATCTCGGTGATGATCTGGTAGCCGTGCATGGGCCGCTCGGCGAGGAGCGAGAGCACCGCGGTGCGGACGTCGCCCTTGGCCATGCGGGAGCCGCCGCTGGGGCGCTGCTCGAACGACTTGCGGAGCTGGTCCATCGCGTCGAAGATCGCGGATGCGGGTCCGCCGGGGCCCGCGCCGAAGCCGGATCCGCCGAACGGGTTCGAGGGGAATGCGTTGTTCATGATGACCTCCCGGGTGTGGTGAGCGATAGTCAACGATATATCGTTAACCCTGTGCGCGGGGTGGGAATTCCCCGCCGCCTGCACGGCGTCTTCCTGTGCGCAAGGGTCGTGCGTCGTGCAGGTGGGGGTGCTTTACTACCTTCGATGTCGAATTCTGTTGCCGCCGCGCCCGCACCCGCCTCTCTCCGCGTGAGCGTGGTCGTTCCCGTCTTCAAGCCGGGCGCATCGTTCGACGACCTGATCGCCTCGCTCGACCGGCAGACTCTCGACCATTCCCGGTTCGAGGTACTGCTGTGCGACGACGGTTCGGGCGAGGAGACCGCCGCGCGGCTGGTGGAGATCGCGCGTGACCGCCCGTACATCCGCGTGGCCTACCTCGCCCCCTCCGGGTGGCCGGGAACTCCGCGCAACCACGGCATCGACGATGCGCTCGGCACCTACATCCAGTTCGTCGATCAGGACGACTGGCTGTACGACGGCGCGCTCGAGGCACTGTGCGACTACGCCGATCTGCACGGGTCCGACGTGGTCCTCGGCAAGGAGATGGGCATCGGCCGCCGACTGCCCGCACGCATCTTCCGCAAGGACATCCCGAACGCCCGCCTCGGCGACGACCCGTTGCTCGAGATGCTCACCCCGCACAAGATGTTCCGTACGGCGTTCCTGCGCGAGAAGGGCATCCGCTTCCCCGACGGCAAGGTGCGGCTCGAAGACCACCTGTTCGTCATGCGCGCGTACTTCGAGGCGTCGAAGATCTCGATCCTCGCGAGCCGGCCGTGCTACGCCTGGGTGAAGCATCCGGGCAGCGCGAGCGCAGCGCGGATCGAGCCCGAGTCGTACTACCCGCACCTCGAGGCCGTGCTCGATCTCGTCGAGCGGTACACCGAGCCCGGCCGCCTTCGCGATCGCCTGCTGCGGCACTGGTTCCGCGGCAAGGTCCTGAAGCGACTCACCGGCAGGCAGATGGTCCGCTACCCCGACGACTATCGCGAACGCCTGCTCGACGTGGTCGCTCCCCTCGCCGAGCGGCGATTCGGGCCGGGCGTCGACGGAGGCCTGTCGTTCCCGAACCGGATCCGCGCCGCTCTGCTGCGGGCCGACCGCCGGACGGATCTGCTGACTTACGCCCGCTTCGAGGACGACCTGGAGTGTCGCGCCGTCGTCACCTCGGCGCGGTGGTCTCGCGGGGGCGGACTCCACCTGACGCTCGCGGTGTCGATCACACACGAGGGACGGGATGCGCTGGTGTTCGAGCCGGGCACCGGGGTGCTGACGTCGCTGCCCGTGGCGGTGGACGGGCTGCCGGCCGCTCTGCTCGAGGCGAAGAAGGAGCTGCAGAACGATCGGGTCGGACTGGTGCTGCGCGATCCCGCGGCGGGTGTCGAACGACACATCTCGGGCACGCATCCGCGCAAGCTCGACGCCGTGAAGGTCGCACTCGACCCGCTCAAGGTGTTCGACCGGGACGACCGATCGACCGGTGCGCCGTTGTTCGTGGCGGTGCGTCGAGCCGGCTGGACCTTCGACGTGCCCCTGACTGCGGATGCCGCGACGCTCGCCGCGGCGGGACGCTCGCCGCTTCTCGCCGGTCGCGCCTGCACCCCTGTGGTCGGCCGTGACGGCGGCGTGGAGTTGCGCCGCCAATGGCCGGGCGGTCGCCTCAAGGATCTCGCCGGCCGCACGGCCCGTCGCCTGCGGAGCGGATCGCCGAAGAAGTAGCGCGCGCTGCGTGCGGATCGGGATCCGGTCGGGATCGGCGGGAGCTCAGGAGGCGAGCGTGAGCACCTCCGCGCCGGCATCCGTGATCGCGATCGTGTGCTCGGAGTGGGCGGTGCGGCAGCCCGTCGCGCTGCGCAGGGTCCATCCGTCGGCGTCGGTCACCAGCACATCGGTATCGGCCATGACCCACGGCTCGATCGCGAGCAGCAGGCCGGGGCGCAGTCGGTAGCCGCGACCGGCACGGCCGTCGTTGGCGATGTGCGGATCCTGATGCATGGTCGATCCGATGCCGTGGCCGCCGAACTCGAGGCTGATCGGATATCCGGCCGCGCTGAGCACCGCGCCGATCGCCTGCGAGAGATCGCCGATGCGGGCGCCGGGGCGGGCCACGGCTATGGCGGCGGCGAGCGCGCGTTCGGTCGCGTCGATCATCGCCAGGTCCGCGGATGCCGCCGTGGTTCCCACCACGAAGCTGATCGCGGCATCGGCCGAGATCCCGCGCAGGGTCACGGCGAGGTCGAGGGTGAGCAGATCTCCGTCGAGCAGGGCGTAGTCGTGCGGCATACCGTGCAGCACCGCGTCGTTCACGGCGGTGCAGAGGCAGTGTCCGAAGGGCCCGCGGCCGAACGAGGGGGCATAGTCGACGTAGCATGACGTCGCCCCGGCATCCTCGATCATGCGCTTCGTCCACCGGTCGAGCTCGAGCAGGTTCACCCCCACGCGCGCCCGCACCTTCAGTGTCTGCAGGATGCGGCCGACCAGTGCGCCGGCATCCCGCGCGCGGCCCAGCTGGTCACTGTCGAGGATCTCGATCATGGTGCTCTCCGATTCATGCGAATCCAATAACTATCCCGGTAATACTATCCCGGTATTAGAATCGGCACATGATGGTTCGGATGCCCCTCACTCCCGCCGAGGTCGAGCGCGGCGAGCGCCTGGGAGCCCTGCTGCGGCGCGCGCGCGGCGAGCGCTCGATGCTGAGCGTCGCCCTCGACGCCGGCGTGTCTCCCGAGACGCTGCGCAAGATCGAGTCGGGCCGCGTGGCCACCCCGGCGTTCTCGACGATCGCGGCGATCGCGGGTGTGCTGCACCTGTCGCTCGACGCGGTGTGGGCCGAGGTGGAGCCCGCCGCGCCTGCCACCGTGCATGCCCCCGGTCACGCGCAGATCGCGTCCTGAGATGGCGAATGCGCTGATCACCGGCGGCTCCCGCGGCATCGGCCGGGCGATCGCGCAGGCGTTCGCGCGCCGTGGCGACCGTGTCGCGGTGCACTACGGACGCGATCGCGCCTCCGCGGAAGAGACCCTGACGTCGCTCGAGGGCACGGGTCACGCCATCGTCGGTGGAGATCTCGGCACCCCGGCCGAGGCACAGCGGGTGGTGACGGAGGCGATCGCCGCACTCGGTTCGCTCGACATCCTCGTGAACAACGCGGCCGTGGCCCCGAGTGCCGCGAACACGCACCGCGCCGACGCCGTGCCGTACGCGCAGTGGCAGCAGGTCTGGTCGGAGATGGTGGCCGTGAACCTGCTGGGCGCCTCGAACGTCACGCTGCTCGTGGCCCAGCACCTGATCGAACGCGGGAGCGGCGGTTCGATCGTCAATGTCGGTTCGCGGGGCGCGTTCCGCGGCGAGGCCGACCACCCCGCATACGCCGCGACCAAGGCGGGGCTGCAGGCTTTCGGCCAGTCGATGGCGCTCACGCTCGCACCGCACGGCATCTCGGTGACCTCGGTCGCCCCGGGCATGGTCTCGACCGAGCGCCAGTCGGCCACGCTGACGGGCCCGGAGGGCGACGGCATCCGCAGTCAGAGTCCGTTCGGGCGCGTCGGCAGGCCCGAGGAGATCGCGGATGCGGTCGCCTACCTCACCTCGCCCACCGCGGTATGGGCCTCGGGCACCGTGCTCGACCTCAACGGGGCATCGTACTTCCGCTGAGCGCATCCGCACCACGCCGACACAGCAGGCCCGCACCGCTCTCCACAGCACGCCCGCACCGCTCTCCACAGCACGCGCCGACACCACACGGCAACGGCGCGCCCGCGCGTCGCTCATGCCGCCACATCGAATCGCGCGCGGCCCCCGAGCCGAGGTCTGCACTCCGGGTCGACGTATCCGGGCGGAATGAACCACACCGTGCCCGCGACCCCTTTTCCGTCGATTCGGATCTCCCACCCGTTGTCGTGAATCCGATGGTGGCACGTCTCGCAGAGCAATACTCCGTTCGACAGATCGGTCGGACCGTGATCCCTGCTCCACCATCGGAGGTGATGCGCTTTTGTCATCTGCGGAGGAAGCCCGCACATCGCGCACCCTCCATCTCTCTCGACCAGTGCGAGGCGTTGCGCCCGAGTGAAGAGCCGCTTCTCTCGTCCCCAGTCCAGGATCTCGCTGCCACCGCCGAGCACACAGGGGATCACGCCACCGCTCGCAGCCATCCTCCTCGCCGCGCCGACGCCGATCTTCTGGTCGAAACCGTCGATGGTGGCGCAGCCCGTGCCGGCCTGCAGATCGTCGAGGGCGATGCGCACGACCACCGTGGCCCCGGCGAGAGGCATACTCTCCCCCTCGCATCCGAGAACGTGCGCACAGAACAGTGCGAGTGCGTCGACCTGGAGCATCGGCACCGTGCGGCGGTCGGCATCGGGTGCATCCGCGTCGGGAGCATCCCTGCGCGCTGCGAAAGCCGCGGTGACGTACCCGCGGATCGCGGCGACGATCGGCGCGGCGGTCTCGACGTCGATCCGCGCATCAAGATGCAGCATCCCGTCTCGCTCGAACATGGTCAGTGACCGACGACGTCGCATCTCCTCACCCTTCGGCTCCAGTCCGTCGGGGTCCAGCCACGCCTCGGCGCGAGTGACGAGCCGGCGGACATCGTCGAGGGAGAGTCCTGCGGCCTTGTCGGCCAGGATCCGCTCAGCCTCCGCGATGCGGTCGATTCCTGCCGCGATCCGGCAGCGCTCCAGAAGTGCGACGATCAGCCCGGCGGCCTGTACTCCGAGCCGACCGGCCGCGAGCGCCTCGCCGAGGGCGGGGTATCGAGCCGGCAGCCGAGAGCCCCGCAGATCGGTGCGTGGGGCGGTCGCCTCGCCGACGGCGACGAGGCGCGTCGCTTCGACCCGGGACACTCCCGTCGTCGCCGCGATCATCGTCTCCGCGGAACGGAAACCCTGCTGCTTCGCGAGGCCGCCGGCGCCCAGCTCGCTGCGTGACTCCTGAGAGATGACTGCAGCGACGTCCGCATGGACGGCGTCGAGAAGCCGCCTCAGCTCACCCGTCGCGGAATGCACCGCGATCAGACGGTCGCGGGGCAGGCCCGCGGCATCGTCTGCGTCAGCCCACAATCCATCGAGGCGGGACATCGCCTCGTGGAGAGCGGACAACTTCGACATGCCTCGATTTTACCGCGCCAGATGCCTAGTTTCGAAGTTATGTTCTAGTGAATTCCGAGGTGCCAGCATGCGGGTTGCGCCCACGCACGCCGACATACCGCCAAGCAGCACGCACACGCCACACGCCACACGCCACACGCCACACGCCACACGCCACACGCCACACGCCRCACGCCGCACGCCGCACGCCGCACGCCGACGATGCCACTCCGAGTCAACTCAGAGCAACGCCGCTACGCGGCTACACCTGCCCACGCAGGGCCACACCGCCACACCGCTCACGCCTCACAGCTCACAGCTCACAGCCCACAGCCACAGCCACAGCCACAGCCACAGCCACAGCCCACAGCCCACAGCCACAGCCCACAGCCACAGCCACAGCCACAGCTCACAGCCCACAGCCCACAGCCCACAGCCCCCGCCTCACAGCCCACAGCCCACAGCCCCCGCCTCACAGCCACAACCCACAGCTCACAGCTCACAGCTCACAGCTCACAGCTCACAGCTCACAGCTCACAGCTCACAGCTCACAGCTCACAGCTCACAGCTCACAGCTCACAGCTCACAGCTCACAGCTCACAGCTCACAGCTCACAGCTCACACCCCCCATACCCATGCGCCACCCCCGGACCGGACCACCCCCGGCCGAGCTACCCCCGCAGCACCGATTCCAACAGTCCGGGGAACAGCGCATCCAGGTCGTCGCGCCGCAGCGTCAGCATCCGCCGCCGACCATGCGGCTCGTTACGGATGATGCCGGCCTCGCGCAGGACCTTCATGAAGTGCGACTTGGTCGACTTGGGGAGATTCGGATCGGTGGCGTGACAGGCGGCCATGTCGAGCGGTCCGTCGGCGAGCTGCCGGGTGATGGCCAGGCGCTCGGGGTCACTGAGGGCGAAGAGCACGTCGGTGAGCTGGATCTCGGAGCGGTCCGGATGCGGGAGGTCGCCTGGCATGGTTCGAGAATAGTTGAACAATCGAGCGATGGCGAGTACGCTCCGATAGTTCGATGATTCTCGAACTCAATGATGTCGAGCACCAGACCCGATCCCACCGCGCGGAGCGCCCATGACCACCACGTCACCGATCACCACGTCACCGATCACCACGTCACCGATCACCACGACGATGCACGCGCAGATCCGACGCCCTCGATTCGGCTTCGTCCTGGCGATCGTGACCCAGGTCGCGATGATGATGGGTGCGAGCGCGCCCTCGCCGTTCTATCCGGTGCTCGCGGCCGAGATCGGATTCGACGCGATCGTCATCAGCGCCGTCTTCGCCGTGTACGCGATCGCGCTGCTGCTGGCGCTGCTGTCGGCGGGCTCGCTGTCCGACCATGTCGGACGCCGGCCCGTCGCGATCGGCGGGCTGCTGCTGCTCGCCGCCAGCATGATCCTGTTCTGGCATGCCGATACGGTCGCCACACTCCTGCTGGCCCGCATCCTCCAGGGTGTCGCCAGCGGTGTGCTCATCGCCGCCCTCTCTGCCGCCGCCCTCGATCTCGCCCCGGGCGGACGCTCCCGGGTCGCCGCCCTCTGGAATGCCCTCAGCCCCGGCATCGGAATCGCGCTCGGCGCGCTTCTCGCCGGCGTAGCCCTCGACGTGACCGGGCAGCCGCTGCTCGACGTGTTCGCCCCGTTGACCGTGGTGTACCTCGTGCTCGCGGCGCTGTTCGTCCTCGCCCCCGAGACCGCACCGCTGCGGCCCGGAGCATGGGGATCGCTGAGCTTCCGACTGTCGGTGCCTGCCGGCATCCGCGCCGACTTCTGGCGCGGAGCCCCCGCGGTCATCGCGGGGTGGGCGACGGGCGGACTCTTCCTCTCTCTCGGCGCGAACATCGTGCGCACCGAGCTCGGCGGAGAGGCGCACGTGTGGCAGGGTCTCGCCGTCGCGATGCTCGCCGGAGTCGGCGCGATCACCGCGTTCGTGCTGCGCACCCGCACTCCGCGCACCTCGGTCGTCTTCGGCACGGCGGCTCTGGCGACCGGCACCGCTCTGTCGCTCGTGGCGTTGAGCGTCGCGTCCCTGCCGTTCTACCTCGCCGCCACCGCGATCACCGGCATGGGCTTCGGCACCGCGTTCTCGGGGGTCGTCGCATCGCTGGCTCCCCGCATCCCCGCGACCGATCGCGCCGACACGTTCGCCGTGATCTACGTGCTGGCGTACCTCGCCTTCGGCGTGCCCGCGGTCATCGCCGGGATGCTGGTCGGACTGTTCGGACTCGGCGTCGTGTGCGTCGGCTACGGGGTCGTCGTGATCGCACTCGCGGTCATCGCCCTGGTGCTGCGGCTGCGCCGTCGGGAGTAGTCCCCGCGCGGCTCCGGCACAGGCCACCTCACCACGGGCCACCTCACCGCAGGGCGAGCATCTCCTGCAGCCGCACCGCCTCGGCTGCCGGCATGGCGTACTCGTGCGCGGATGCCGGATACGCCCCCGACCGCACCTCGTCGGCGTACGCCCGAACTCCCGCGACCGAGACACCGCGGACGTCGGCGTAGCGCTTGACGAACTTGGCGGCCCCGCCGGCGTGGATGCCGAGCAGGTCGTGGAAGACGAGCACCTGGCCGTCGGCGCCGGGCCCCGCTCCGATGCCGATCAGGGGAACGTGCAGAAGGGGCGCGAGCGCCGCGGTGACCGCCGACGGGACCGCTTCGATCACGAGCAGTGAGACCCCGGCGTCCTGCAGGGCGAGCGCATCGTCGATGACGGCGAGCGCGGCGTCGGCGGTGCGCCCCTGCGCGCGGTACCCACCGAGCGACGTCGCGGTCTGCGGGGTGAGCCCGACATGCCCCACGACGGGGATGCCGGCGTTCACGAGCGCCCGCGCCCGGTCGACCGTCGTGCCTCCGCGTTCGATCTTGATCAGGTCGGCCCCGGCCTCCTTGAGGAAACGCTGCGCGGTCGCGAGGGCGAGCTCGTCGGATGCCTCGTACGACCCGAAGGGCAGATCGCCGACGAGCAGCGGCGCCTCGAGCCCGCGACGCACGGCCTTGGTGAGCATCAGCATCTCGTCGACGGTGACGGGCACGGTGCTGTCGTAGCCGAGCACGGTCATGGCCGCAGAGTCGCCGACGAGCACCAGGTCGACCCCCGCCTCCTCGACGATCTGCGCGCTCGGGAAGTCGTAGGCCGTGACCATGACGAGCGGATCACCGGTATCTCTCTTCGTCCGCAGATCGTTCAGGGTCAGACGGGTGCGCGGGGCGGGGTGCGCGCTCATGGTGCGGTGCCTTTCAGCAGGTGGTTGTCGATGAGACGGGCGGCCCCGACGCGGGCGGCGACGAGCAGCAGCGCATCGCGGTCAGCTCGGGCGACGGGCTGCAGTGTCTCTGCATCCCGCAGTTCCAGGTATTCGACATCGATGCCCGCCTCAGCGAGCACGGCTGTCGCAGCGGGGAGGATGCCGTCGCGCTCCCCCGCCCGATGCGCGGCGTCGGCGGCGGCGAGCGCCCGGTTGAGGGCGGATGCCCGGACGCGGGCATCTGCATCGAGGTACACGTTGCGCGAACTCATCGCGAGTCCATCCGCTTCGCGGACGATCGGACGAGCGTCGATGCGCACGTCGAGATCGAGGTCGCGCACGAGCCGGCGCACGACGAGCACCTGCTGTGCATCCTTCTGCCCGAAGTAGGCGACATCGGGCCGCACGATGCCGAACAGCTTGGCGACGACCGTGGCGACGCCGTCGAAGTGGTGGGGTCCGCGGCTCGCACCGTCGAGGACCTCGGTGATGCCCGCGACATGGATGTTCGTCGCGAAGCCGTCGGGATAGATCTCGCTCGGAGTGGGCGCGAAGAGGATGTCGACGCCCTCCGCCTCGGCGAGGGCGGCGTCGCGGGTCTCGTCGCGCGGGTAGGTGCTGAGGTCCTCGTTCGCGGCGAACTGGGTGGGGTTGACGAACAGCGAGACGACGACGAGGCCGTTCTGCTCTCGAGCCGCGCGCATCAGCGAGAGGTGGCCCTCGTGGAAAGCGCCCATCGTCGGGACGAGTCCGACAGTCTCGCCCGCTGCCGTGGCTTCGCGAACCGCGGCGCGCACCTCGGCGACCGTGCGGAGGGTTCTCATACGTGTGCCTCGTTCTCTGCCGCGGGTCCGGGCGCTGCCACCGCGGATCCGGGCGCTGCCACGGCGGATCCGGGCACAGCCACCACCGATCGGGGCGCGGTGCGAGCGATCGCACGCGTCGATGCGGCGAGCGCATCGAAGAGCGGGGCGAGGTGAGCGGATGCCGCGCGCTGCCGCGCCACCGTCTCTTCGTCGCCGCGCGCGATGGGACCGGTCAGCGCGGCGGCGGCCCCGGAGACGGCCCAGTTGTCGACGGTCTGCCGCACGAGCGGGGCGAGGTGGGCACGGTCGACCCCGGCGGTCGCGGCGAGCTCCTCCGCCGCGTCGAGCACGGTGAGCACGAAGTTCGAGGCGAACGACGCGGCAGCGTGATAGCTCGCGCGGTGCGCATCGTCGACGCGGAAGGGGACCAGGCCGAGGGTCGTCGCAAGCCGCGCGGCACGCGCCCGATCGTCGGCGGTGCGGCCGTCGATCGCGGCCCCCACTCCACGGAACACCGTGGGCGATTCCGCGCCGGTCAAAGTCTGCAGCGGGTGGATGCTGAGGTCGACGTCATCCAGTCCGGTCGCGCCCGACACATGGGCGATGAGCGCCGCACTCGCCCGGGCGGACTCCGCCGCTGCGGGGATCGCGGCGTCCGGCACGCAGAGGATCGCGAGATCGACCGGCGGGATGGGCTCTCCTCGACGCAGTGGCCCGACGATCTCCACACCCGCCGCGTGGAGGGCCCGAGCGAGGACACCACCGAGCCGCCCGGCGCCGACGATGGCGATGGTCGTTTCAGAGGGGAGAGCAGGGGTGCTGTGCATGTCGATTCCTCGGCCGAGACGATCGGCGCGAATGGGATGAGTATCCGCCCGATATGGGGTCGCGGCAAAATCTGAGAGCAGAGTGCATATATTCCATCTCGGTTTGCTGCTCGTAATGCGAGCTTGCACACAGACTCACGGTGCATATCGATCTTCCGGAAGTCTCGGGATGAGCGCGTGACGTGCCACCTCCCGCATCGCAGACGTGATCGTTCCATACGCATCGGTCGCGGAGAGAAGGGCGAGGCGCTCGACGGTGCGCGCCGCCCCGCCGTCGTCGTCGCTCACTCCCCGAAGTCCTGCCCACGGCGAAGCTCGACCATCGAGGTCCACTCGCACGTCCGACTCGTCGAAGGCTCGGGACCCCTCGACGACGAGACCCGGAAGGTCGTCGACGTGCGTCGCCGTCCCATCCGCGATCGCGAGCAGCACGAGCGCTTCCTCCGCCCGCGACCGCGTCGACCGGAGATCGAGCAACCCGCCCTCGCCGGCCACGATCATCGAGGCGAGTGTCCGAAGCGTGTGCGGAGAGGCGACACGCAGCGTGCGGGCGAGAGCGGTCGCGACCACCCGCCCCTTGAAGCGACGGATGAGCTTCGCACGCCTGGCGAACGAGACCAGCGCGTCGCCTCGTGATCGCACCTCGTCGGACGTTCCGCCCCACCCGAGCGAGCGCACGAGTCGGTCGCTCTCGGCTTCAGGCAGCCACCCGGTCGTCTCATCCTGCACCATGCCGACCGTGCCGAGCAGATCGAGAAGTCGGGCGAGAGGCGCGAGCGCCGACTCCGCGTCGCTGTGGTCCGCGTCCGCCGGCCGCCGCAGGCCGGCCGCGTCGACATGCGCGAGCAGAGCCAGTCGCCGCGCGGGCGTCACCGCCGATGCGAGCGTCGCGATCGGCGAAGGCGACGGGAGCTGAGGATCGACGAACCACAGATCGCTGTCGTCGAAGAACGGCTGCACCACACCGTGTCGACGCAGAAGTTCGCGGTTCACGTCGTCTTCACGAAACGGCGCCTCTCCGGTCAGCCATCCGGTCGCCGGTGCATCGGCCGGTGAACCCACGGCGCCCGAGACCTCGGACGGGGAGGACAGGGAACTGACCGACAGCCACGGCGTGCCGACCGGAGGAGTCTCGATGGCGCGGATGCCCACCACCGGGTCATGGGGGAGCCCCGGAATCTCGTCGATTCCGGGCCTCGAGGGCCGCGGATACGCGTAGGCCTCGTCGTGGTGACAGCGGTCGATGCCGTCGTGCTCGGAACTCTCGTGGGGTTCGAGCCCGAGACTCAGCCGGTATGCCTCGACGATCCAGTCGTGCGGCGATCCGCTCGGCAGGTCGATCGCCCGATCGAGCTCGGGATGACCGTCGACCGTGAGCTCGACGCGCATGAAGGTGGGCATTCGGACAGGAATCTGAATCGTCATGCGAGCGAGGCTACGAACCTGCCCCGACACCGGAAGGCCCCCACCGCACGACCTGTGGAGGAGATCAGAGAAGGGGATCTGAGTGGAGAAGGCGTCGCACTCGCGTTCTTCTCGCAAGGAGTGATTGACCAATCACTCTCACCCGAGTACAGTCGCTCGCATGACCCCCCGCAGCCCGATCCTCTCGACCGCCGACATCCGACGCCCGCTGGTGGCGGCGGCGGCACTGGTCGAGTTCGCCCGTGGCGGCTACTTCCGCACGACCGTGGCAGACGTGGCGCGCGAGGCGAAGATCTCTCCGGCGTACGTGTTCAAGCTCTATCCCCGCAAGGAGCAGCTGTTCGTCGCGGCGCTCGAGACCTGCTTCGAGCGGATCATCGACGCCTTGGAGGCGGGCGCCGATGCCGCCGGATCCCCTCGCCCCGACGACGTGCTCGACGCGATGGGCGAGGCGTACGCCGACCTCATCCGCGATCGGTCGCTGCTCATGCTCCAAGTGCACGCGCAATCCGCCGCCGAGACCCCCGAGATCGGCGACGCACTCCGCGCCGGACTCGCCAAGGTGACGGAGTTCGTGCGGCAGCGGTCGGCGGGCAGCGACGACGCCGTGCAGCGTTTCATCGCCTACGGGCAGCTCTGCCATCTGATCGTGACCGCACGGGTCGACGAGAGCAGCGCACCCTGGGCGAAGATCGTCGCCCACGGCATCCGCCACCCCGAGTGAGACGCACCGCCGAACCCGGGCCTTTTTCGCGCCCTCAAGAGTGAGTGATCGCTCACTCTCATCAAAAAGATCCCCCATCGACAGGAGAGACCATCATGAGAACCACGACCCCCACCCCCGTACCGACCGCCCGCAGCAGTCGACGCTGGCTCGCCCTCAGCATCCTCGCGCTCGCGCAGTTCCTCGTGGTGCTCGATGCCTCGATCGTCAACATCGCGCTGCCGGTGCTCGGCGCGCAGCTCGCCATGGGCACCGCCGCGCTCGCCTGGGTGATCACGGCGTACGTCCTCGCGTTCGGCGGTCTTCTGCTGCTCGGCGGCCGACTCGCCGACCGGTACGGTCACCGCCGGATCTTCCTCATCGGCACGGCGGGGTTCGTCGCCGCCTCCGCTCTCGCCGGGCTGTCGCTCTCGAGCGAGATGCTGCTCGCCGCGCGCGCCCTGCAAGGGGTCTCGGCGGCACTGCTCGCACCGTCGGCACTGGCTCTGCTGACCCAGCTGTTCCCTGACTCCCGCGACCGCTCGAAGGCGCTGGGCGTGTGGGGCGGCGTCGCCGGCATCGGTTCGGCCGCCGGCGTGCTGCTGGGCGGCGTGCTCACCGCGACGTTCGGGTGGCAGTCGGTGTTCTTCGTGAACGTGCCGGTCGGAGTGATCGTGCTCGTCGCCGTTCCGCTGCTGATCTCCCGCGACACGGACTCCGCAGCGCCGCGGCTCGACCTCTGGGGTGCGGTCACCATCACCGGCGCCCTCGTCGCCGTGGTCGGCGCGCTCAGCGCGGTCGAGCAGGTCGGCATCCTGCATCCGCTCCCCCTCGCGCTGCTCGTGGCCGCACTGGTGCTCGGCGCGGTGTTCGTCGCGATCGAGCGACGCGCCGCGTCGCCACTGGTGCCCCTGGGCGTGTTCCGCAACCGCAACCTCTCGATCGGCAACGTCGTCGTGCTGCTCGTCGGCGCCGGGATGGTCGCGCTGTTCTTCGCCCTCTCGGTCTACATGCAGGCCGCACTCGGATACGACGCACTGACCGCGGGTCTCTCGCAGCTGCCGCTCGCCGGAGCGCTCGTCGTGGTCGCCGGCGTCGTCCCCGCACTCGTGCAGCGCCTCGGGCTGAAGGCGACGCTCATCGGATCCCTGCTCGTGCTGGCCACGGGCCTCGTGTGGCTGTCGTTCGCACCGGCGGATGCCGGGTTCGTCGCGCAGCTGCTCGGGCCGACCCTGCTCATCGGCGTGGGTCTCGGCGGCGCGTTCGTCACCGCCACACAGCTGTCGGTCGACGGGGTCGACGGCGGAGAGGCCGGGCTCGCCGGCGGACTCGTGAACACCAGTCAGCAGATCGGCGGCGCTCTCGGACTCGCCGTGCTCGGGACCATCGCCGCGCTGCGGACCGAGGCCCTGACCGCGGCCGGGGTCGCGGCACCGGAGGCCCTGACCGGGGGATTCGCGTGGCTGTTCCTCGGAGCCGCGGCTGTCACGGTGGCCGGAGCCGTCGTCGCGGGATTCGCACGCACGGAGTGAGTGGCCTGAGGTGAACGGATGCCGGGCGGCGGCGAGCCCCCGGCATCCGCCGTACCCTTGAGTGTTCGGCCCGCCTCCGGCCGGCTTTCTGGAGCATCCCATGTCTGCACTCACGGTCGACGATCGCGCCCGCTATCGGGCCAAGCCCTCCGTCCTCGACGCCCTGAAGAACCCGCGGATGCTGACGCGCGAGGTGCTGGCCGGTCTCGTCGTGGGGCTCGCCCTGATCCCCGAGGCGATCGCGTTCTCGGTGATCGCGGGCGTCGACCCGAAGGTCGGCCTGTTCTCGTCGTTCATCATGGCGGTGTCGATCGCGTTCCTCGGCGGACGCCCGGCGATGGTGACCGCCGCGACCGGAGCCGTCGCTCTCGTGATCGCCCCCGTCGCGCCGACGTATGGGATGGACTACTTCATCGCGACGGTGATCCTCGCGGGCATCTTCCAGGTGATCCTCGGGGTGCTGGGGGTCGCGAAACTCATGCGATTCATCCCCCGCAGCGTCATGGTCGGCTTCGTGAACGCGCTCGCGATCTTCGTGTTCAGCTCGCAGTTCCCGCAGCTGATCGACGTGCCGTGGCTGGTGTATCCCCTGGTCGCCCTGGGAATCCTGGTCATGATCGTGATGCCGAGGATCACCAGGATCGTGCCGGCGCCGCTCGTGTCGGTGATCATCGTGACCGGCGTGGTGCTGACGATGGGACTCACGGTGCCGACCGTCGGCGATCAGGGCGAGCTCCCTCGCAGCCTGCCGTCACTGTTCCTGCCCGACATCCCGTTCACCTGGGAGACGTTCACGATCATCGCGCCGTTCGCGCTCGGGGTCGCGCTGGTCGGGCTCATGGAGTCGCTGCTCACCGCCAAGCTCGTCGACGAGATCACCGACACGCACTCGAACAAGACCCGCGAGTCGTGGGCGCAGGGCGTCGCGAACATGCTGTCGGGGTTCTTCGGCGGCATGGGCGGATGCGCGGTGATCGGTCAGACGATGATCGGCGTGAAGGCATCCGGCGCCCGCACGCGCATCTCGACGTTCTGTGCCGGGATCTTCCTGTTCCTGCTGGTGGTCGTGTTCGGCGACTTCGTCGGCACGATCCCCATGGCGGCCCTCGTCGCCGTGATGATCATGGTGGCGATCGGAGCCTTCGACTGGCATTCGGTCACGCCGTCGACCCTGAAGCGGATGCCGAAGAGCGAGACGTTCGTGATGGTGGCGACCGTCGTGCTCGTGCTGCTGACGCACAACCTCGCGATCGGCGTGGTGGGCGGCGTGCTGGTCGCCTCGGTGCTGTTCGTGCGCAGGGTCGCGCACTTCGTGTCGGTGGCGCGGACGGTCGCCGGCGACACGGTGACCTACACGGTGACCGGCGAGCTGTTCTTCGCCTCGAGCAACGACCTGACGACGCTGTTCTCGTACCCTTCCGACCCGCACTCTGTCGTTGTCGATCTGTCCGGATCGCACATCTGGGACGCGTCGACCGTCGCCGCCCTCGACGCGATCGAGACGAAGTACGCGGCCCTCGGGAAGAG
Source organism: Microbacterium sp. Root553 (assembly GCF_001426995.1). NCBI lineage: Bacteria > Bacillati > Actinomycetota > Actinomycetes > Micrococcales > Microbacteriaceae > Microbacterium > Microbacterium sp. Root553. Next base: position 902,607 of record NZ_LMFY01000001.1, read on the forward strand.
CGTCGAGATCGTCGGGATGAATGAGAGCAGTCAGCGGATGCGCGGACGGTTGAGCGGCGGGTTCGAGTAGCCCCCTGGTGCTCGCGATGAGTACAAGTACAATTGCACTCATCGCGAGAGGTGCCACGAGGGCACTTCGGAGAAGAGTCAGCCCATGCCAGACATCCGCATCCCCTCTCCCGCCCCGGTCGGACTCACGACCCATGGCGTGCGCCGCCCGTTGCCGGTCTCGCCGGTCATCGAGCGGGGGCTCCTGCACGACTGGCACGTGCGCAACCGGGAGGTCACGCTGCCGCACGGGATCGCGATGCTCGAGGAGTACGGCACCCTCGACAACGTGCGGCGGCTCACCGGCGAATCCGATGCCGAGTTCCGCGGAATGCTCTTCGCCGACTCCGACATCTATAAGACGCTCGAGGCGGCGGCCTGGGAACTCGGTCGCGACGGCGATGACGGCATCCGTGCGTTCTTCGATCGGACCGTCGCACTCATCGAGCGCGCACAGCAGGAAGACGGCTACCTCGACTCGGCCTATCTGGAGCGCGAGGACCGGCAGCCGTGGACGGACTTCGCCCAGGGACACGAGCTCTACTGCCTCGGCCACCTGATCCAGGCGGCGGTCGGGGCGCATCGGGCGCTCGGCGACGACCGGCTGCTGCGCGTCGCCGAGCGATTCACCGACCATGTCGTGGCCCGCATGGGCGCCGACGATGCGGTGGAGTACTGCGGACATCCGCTGATCGAGGCGGCGCTCGTCGAGCTGTACCGCACCACGGGTTCCTCGGGGGCGCTCGACCTGGCCTCCTCCTTCATCCGTCGACGCGGTTCCGGGTTCCTCGGCGGGGTGATCTTCGGCGCCCCCTACTACCAGGACGAGCAGCCGGCCCTGCAGGCCACCAGGATGCGCGGGCACGCGGTGCGCGCGCTCTACCTGAACCAGGGCATCACCGACCTGTACCTCGAGACCGGCGAGACGCAGATGCTCGACGTGATGCGCATCCAGTGGGATGACATGGTGTCGCGCCGCTCGTACATCACCGGCGGCACCGGCGCCCGACACGAGGACGAGGCGTTCGGCGACGCTTTCGAGCTGCCGCCCGATCGCGCGTACGCCGAGACCTGCGCAGGGGTGGCTCTCTTCGGATGGGCCTGGCGCATGTACCTGGCGACCGGCGACGTCTCCTGCATGGATGTCGCCGAGACCGCCCTCTACAACGTCGTCGCGGCCGGCATCTCGACCCGCGGCGACTCGTTCACCTACGTCAATCCGCTGCAGGTGCGCGACGAGCATCTGCACGGCGGCGATGCCCCGCCGGCCCGCCGTCGGTGGTTCAGCTGCGCCTGCTGCCCGCCCAACCTCATGCGCACGTTCGCGGCCCTCGAGAGCCACCTCGGCGCCGAGCGCCCCGACGGGCTCGACATCGTCCTCTACGCATCGGCCACCCTGCAGGCGCACGGCGCGACGGTGACGATCGACACCGCGTACCCCGCCGACGGCCGCGTACGCATCAGCGTCGACGGAGACGCCGCTGACGGATGCCGCAGGCTCGCCCTGCGTGTACCGGGCTGGGCGGCCGGGCGCCCGCTGACCCTGCGCCGCGACGGCGCAGCGGCCGGTGCGGTGGATGCGGTGGATGCGGTGGATGCGGTCGATGCGGTCGATGCGGTCGGTGCGGTCGGTGGAGTGGATGCGGTGGTCGGCACGGTGGACGCGGTGGACGCGGTCGTCGAAGACGGGTGGATCGTCGTCGACGACGCGCTCGTCGACGGCACCGTGCTCGAGCTAGCCCTGCCGGTCGAGATCGACGTCATCCATCCGCATCCGCGCATCGACGCCGTGCGCGGAACCGTGGCCGTGCGCCGCGGGCCTGTCGTCTACTGCGCGGTCGGCGACGTCGACGGCCTGCTCGTCGACGAACGGGAACTCGCGGCAGGGGCCGCTGTAGTTGTCACTCCTGCCGACGCTGCTACCGCCACCGCGACCGAGGGCGATGGCGACGCCGAGGCCGCGGGCGAGGCGCCGGGTCTGCTCGGCCCCCGCGTGAGGATCGCCGCGCACCGGATGTCGACCGTCGCGCGGCCGCTGTACACCCGCGGGGCCGAGGAACCGGCATCCGAGCCGACCACCGTCGAGCTGCGTCCGTTCGCCGAGTACGACGGCGGCGCCTCGATGCGGGTCTGGATGCCGACCTCGACGGCCTGACCGCGCAGCCGGCCCGGTGCGGGGTGGGCGCGGTGCGGTGCGGGGTCGAAAACGCACCGGAAACGGCCGAGACGGATGCGGAAGTGACCCCGGACCCGTGACAGATGCGAAAGTGACCCCGGGACCACGGGGGACCACACGGGCCGGATCGCGGAGCGGGGTCGAAAACGCACCGGATCACGGTGCGGGGTCGAAAGCGCACCGGAAACGGCCGAGACGGATGCGAAAGTGACCCCGCACCCCGGCAGATGCGAAAGTGACCCCGCACGCGGGAGACCAGACACCGGATCGCGGTGCGGGGTCGAAAACGCACCGGATCACGGTGCGAGGTCAAAAACGCACCGGAAACAGCCGGGACGGATGCGAAAGTGACCCCGCACCCCGGACCGATGCGAAAGTGACCCCGCCCCGGGACAGATGCGAAAGTGACCCCGCCCGGGTCAGGGCAGGATCAGGATGCCGTCGACGCGCCGCACGATGCCGAGGGGGTTGCCCTCCTTGAGCGCATCCGGCAGCAGCCCCTCGGGCACGTTCTGGTAGGCGACGGGACGCAGGAACCGGGTGATCGCGGCCATGCCCACCGACGTCGTGCCGACCGCTGTCGTGGCGGGGTACGGTCCGCCGTGCTGCTGCGCCCAGGTCACCGAGACGCCGGTCGGCCACTGGTTCCAGAGCACACGCCCTGCCCGCTCCGACAGCTTGGGGAGCAGGTCGACCGCGATCTCGTCGTCATCCTCCCCGATGATCGTGGCCGTCAGCTGCCCCTCGAGCAGATCGGCGAACTCGAGCAGCTCGCTCTCGTCGTCGTAGGTCACGACGAGCGCCGCGGGTCCGAACATCTCGCTCATCAGGGTGTCCATGTCGGCGCGCAGCGTCTCGCTCGACGCGGCGAACAGCACGGCCGACGGCGCCTGGGCGTCCGACGCATCGTCCGGCGCCGCGGCGAGCGTGCGCACGCCGTCGACGGCGCGGGTCGAGGCCACCGCGTCGCGGAAGCCGCTCTCGATGCCGCCGTTCAGCAACGGCGTCGCGGCCGGCAGCTGCTGCGCTTCGAGCTCTGCGACGATCGCCGACCCCGCGGGCGCGAAGAGCACCCCCGGCTTGGTGCACAGCTGTCCGGCGCTGCCGGTGACCGAGGCGACGAAGTCGCGGGCGATCCCGGCGGCATCCCGCTCTGCCGCGCGCTTCGTGACGAACGCGGGGTTCGTGCTGCCGAGCTCGCCGTAGAACGGGATGGGCTCGGGGCGCGACGCGGCGATGTCGAACAGCGCGCGCCCTCCCCTGACCGATCCGGTGAAGGCGGCGGCCTTGACCCCGGGGGCGCGCAGCGCACGCACACCGGCCTCGGTGCCGTGGATCGTCTGGAAGAGTCCCTCGGGCGCACCGGCGGCCGCGAGAGCCGCCACGACGACATCGGTGGTCGCATCGGAGAGCTCGGGGTGCCCGGGGTGGGCTTTGAGCACCACGGCGTTGCCTGCGGCGAGCGCACTCGCGGTGTCGCCCCCGGCCACGGAGAACGCGAAGGGGAAGTTGCTCGCCGCGAACACGAGCGTCGTGCCGACGGGCTCGAGCTGACGACGCAGGTCGGGGCGCGGGGCCCCCATCGGCCACTCGGCGTCGGCGTGGTCGATGCGCGCGTCGAGCCAGAGCCCTTCGGGCAGCATCTCGGCGAACATGCGCAGCTGGAAGCTGGTGCGACGCAGCTCACCCCGCAGGCGCGCCTCGGCGAGGTGCGTCTCGCGCTGCGCGAGCGGGATCAGCTCGTCGGCGTGCTGGTCGAGAGCATCCGCCACGGCGTCGAGCGCCCGCGCACGATCGGCGATGGTGGCGCGCTTCCACTGTTCGGACGCGCGGCCTGCGCGATCGATGATCTGGTCGACGCGGTCGTCGGATGTGTCGTGCAAGGTCATGACTCCTCCTGGTTCGGATGGTGCGGCACGAGCGAGGCGAGGTCGCCCAGCGAGACGGGCACGCCCACCTGTCGATTGGTCAAGGATTCGAGGGCTGCGGCATCGACGTCGCCGCCGGTGCCGGTCGCGACGAGCTTCGAGAGGGCGAATCCGCACACCCTCCCCTGGCAGAGCCCCATGCCGGGTCTGGCGGTGACCCGCACGTCGCGTGCGTCGTCGGCGCGCAGCGCATCGACGGCGTCGGTCACCTCGGCGGCGGTGACCTCTTCGCAGCGGCAGATGTGGGTCTCGGGGGTCAGCCACTGGTCCCAGGCGGCGGGAACGGGGCTGGCTCGGTGCATGCCGATCGCGAAGCGCCGGCCGCGCTGCAGGCGTCGACGATGCCGCGCCATCGTCCGTGCGTCGGTGGGCGCGCCGAGGTCGCGTGCGACGGCGGATCCGACGAGCTCGCCCTCGGCGCACGATGCGACGGCTCCGCTGATGCCGGTGACCTCGCCCGCGGCGAAGACGAGCGGATCGGAGGCGCGCAGGTCGTCGTCGACATCGATCACGAGCGATCCGTCGACGTCGATGCGGGTGCGCAGCCCGAGTCCGACCGCGAGTTCGAGCTGCGGGGTGAATCCCCAACCGAACGCGACGAGGTCGGCGGCGACGGTGCGCGACGAACCGGGGCGGATGCGGCCTTCGCCGTCGACGCGCGACAGCTCGACCTCGCTCACGCGACCGCTGCCGCGGACGGCACTGATCACGGTGCGTGTGCGGAAGGGCACGCGATGGCGCAGGAAGGTGGTGGCGTACCCGACGCCCTCCCACAGCTTGCCCGGCTCCTGCAGCGCGCGCAGCGGCGTCGCTGCCCAGCGCGTGAGCGCGTTGGCGTCGACCACCTCGACGACCTCGACTCCGGCCTCGGCGAGCCCTGCGGCGACCGAGAGCAGGAAGGGTCCGGTGCCCGCGACCACCGCACGGCGTCCGGCGCGCACCTGGTTCGCCTTCAGCATCGCCTGCACGCCTCCGGCGGCCATCACCCCGGGCAGCGTCCACCCGGGAACGGGCAGCTGCCGGTCGTACGCTCCGGTCGCGATCACGAGTCGTCGCGCCCACGTGGTCCGCTCGGCGTGCGGCAGGGTGTCGGTGCCGCTCACCGCGCTCGTGCGCAGGGCGACCCGGTCGCCGTAGCCGTCGGTGCGCCACACCTGCCGCCCGGCGAGATGCCGGAGGCGGCCCGATGCCACGGCGGCCGACAGCCGATCGCGCAGGTCGGTGTAGTGACGCCAGTGGTGATGGCCGGTGCTCTCGGGCGCGGTGAAGGCGTCGCGATGACGCTCATCAGGGTGCCGCCAGTACTGGCCGCCGGTCTGGCGTCCGGCATCGATCAGCACGACCCGCAGCCCGTGCTCGGCGGCGACGACCGCCGCGCTCAGCCCGGCCGGGCCCGCACCGACCACCGCGACATCGGCGGGCGCGGTCTCGGTCGTCGAGTCGGTCCACTCAGCCATGCGAGTCCTCCGGATGCGGCGACGCCGGGTGCGCCGGGGTCGACGCGGGGCGCGGCAGCGCCGACGCGGGACGCACCTCCGCCTCCGCCTCCGCCTCCGCGGGAGCCGACAGCGTCAGCGGCAACGTCAGCGGCAGCGGCTCGTCGGGATCGGCGCTGCGCACGTCCTGCCCCTCGCACGCCTCGACGAGACAGGCGCGCTGACTGCGTGCGCCGTCGACCGTGACGAGGCAGTCGAAGCACACCCCGATGCCGCAGAAGAGCCCGCGGGGAGCGCGGTCCCTGCGAGTCGTGCGCCACGAGACGATCCCCGCGTCCGCGAGGGCGGCACCGACCGTCTGCCCAGGGATGAAGGGCACGGGGGCGCCGTCGAACTGCAGGCTGGTGCGGGTCATGCGGCGACGAGCCCTTCGAGTCGATCGGGGCGGAAGGCGGTCAGGTCGAGATCGGTCGCCTCCGACCGCAGCGCCTGCGACAGCAGCTTGCCCGTGCCGACCGAGAGGCCGACTCCGGCGCCCTCGTGCCCGGCCGCGTGCCACAGGCCCGGCAGTCGCGCATCCTCGCCGATGGCCGGCAGGTGGTCGGGGCAGTACGGGCGGAATCCGGAGTAGGCGCGCTGCACGCCCACATCACGCAGCGCCGGGAACAGACCGAGCCCGCTCGCGGCGATGCGTGCGACGGCGTCGGCCGAGAACGACCGGTCGAACCCGACGCGTTCGCGGCTGGCGCCGAGCAGGATCGTGCCGCTCGGGGTGCCCTCGACGACGGGCGAGACCTGCAGCCCGGCATCCGAACTCGCGACATCGCCGACGTACTCCGCGGCGTAGACCTTGTGGTGCACCGTGATCGGCACCGGCTCGGTGACGAGCACGAACCCGCGTCGGGGCAGCACCGGCAGGTGCACGCCGGCGAGGGCGGCGAGCTCACCGCTCCAGGGCCCTGCGCAGTTCACGACGGCGCCGGCCGAGATGCGGCCGATCGAGGTGTCGACTCCCACGGCACGGCCGTGATCGGTGCGGATGCCGTGCACCGCCGTCCTGGTGTGCAGCTCGGCGCCGTGCGCGATCGCGAGGCGCAGGAGGTGGTGGGTGGCCAGCAGCGGCTGCACCTGCGCATCGTCGGGGTAGAACGCGCCGCCGACGAGAGCGGGGTTGATGTAGGGCTCGACCTCGCGCAGCCCGGGGTTGCCGTCGATGATCTCGGCGCGGATGCCGAGCTCGCGCTGATGCCCCACGAGCGCGGTCAGTCCCGCCATGCTCGCGGCACTGCCGGCGACGACGAGACCGCCCTTGGACTCGAACTCCCACAGGGCGGCGTGCTCGGCGAGGTCTTCGCGCCACACCCGCTGCGAATACAGCGACAGCTCGAGCTCGGGGCCGACCTCCTTGTCGGAGACGAGGATGTTGCCCTCGCACCGACTGCTCGTGCCCGAGGCGATCGACCCGCGCTCGACGACGATCGTCCGCAGGCCCGCGGCCGCGGCGAAGTAGGCCGTCGCGGCACCGACGACTCCCGCCCCGACGACGACGACGTCGGCGCGCGCTGTCGATGAGCCCACTAGCCGTTCGCCTCCGAGGGGTGGGGCTCGCCCACCGTGTGCCCCGACCAGTCGCCCTTCACGTGCTCGATGTGCGCGACCACGAGCTCGCGCGCACGCACCGCGTCGCGGGACTCGATGGCATCCATGATCGTGTGGTGCTCCTTGGCGGAGCCGGTGAGGCGCCCGCGTTCGTACAGCTCCGCGAGACCGAACAGACGCGTCTGCGAGCGCAGCGACTGGACCAGCTGCGTGAGACGGGCGTTGCCCGCGTACTGCAGGATCGCGAGGTGGAAGTCGCTGTCCGCGCTCAGGTACTCGACGAGGTCGCCGCGTTCGGCCGCCTCGACGATGTCGTCGGCCTTGCTGCGGAGTTCGGCGAACGCGCTCTCGGGGATCAGCGGGGTCGCCTTCTCGACGGCCGGCGGCTCGAGGAAGAGTCGCAGCTCGGTGACCTCGGCGAGATCGTGGGACGACACCTCGGTCACCCGGAAGCCGCGGTTGGGCATCGCGACGACGAGCCCCTCGCGCACCAGGTCGAGCATGGCCTCGCGGATGGGCGTCGCCGACGTTCCGAACTCCTCGCCGAGGCTCGGCGCGGAGTAGACCCGCCCCGGCTGCATCTCACCGCTGATGATGGCCGACCGCAGCGCACGGGTCACCGTGTCGCGCACACTGGGCTGCTTGCTGAGTCGCACCAGGCTGCGTGTGTCAGTTCCGGACATCTGTGTTCCCCCTCCGAGGCGATGCATCAGCGCGGTGCGCCGAGCTCAGGATCCGCGCCACCACGGCGAGATCCTCCCAGCTCATGCCGACGCCGGTGTAGACGGCCGGTCGAGCCTGGCGGCGCACGAATGCACCCGCCACCAACTCTCCCAGATTCGTCAGGGGCTGCGTACCCGCCCTCCCGTGCGCGAGGTCGAGCGCCTGCAGCAGGTTGCCGTTCTCGCGCAGTGCGGATGCCCGGGCCTCGACCACCAGATCGGCGTCGGTGATCAGATCGGCGCCCAGTTCCCGGCGCTCAGCGCCGTGCGAGCCGATGGCCGCCACGACGGCGTGATCGCCGACATCGGCGCGGCCGAGAACCGGCACGTTCGACGAGGTGGCCGTGATGACGACATCGGCGGCGCGCACGTCTTCGAGAGCACCGGATGCCGCGGCGATGCCGTCGGCGCGGAGTCGCTCGACCAGTGCGGCGGTGCGGTCAGGGGCGCGGCCCACGATGCTCACCGCGCCGACCGGCATCAGGTCGACGAGCGTGCGCACATGCGCCTCGGCCTGCGGTCCCGACCCGAGCACCGCGAGCGACTCGATGCCGCCCCTCGGGCCCCGCGGGTCGGCCTGCAGCATGCCGCGGATCGCGACCGCCGTGACCGCGGGGGTGCGCAGGGTCGTCAGGTGGGCCCCGTCGAGGATCGCGAGGGGGCTCAGCGTCGCCGCGTCGAACACCAGGTACCACGCCTGGATCTTGGGCAGACCCCGCGCGGTGTTGTGCGGGGCGATCGTCACGACCTTGATGCCCGCGTGCTCGGGCGACTGCGTCGGCATCAGCAGGAACTCGCCGCTGTCGAGCGGGCTGAACAGGCGTGGAGCGTCGGCCTCGATGTCGACCCCGTCGCGCAGCGCCGACGTGATGGCGTCGACCGCACCGCGGCGGTCGATCGCCGCATCGATCTCGTCGACGCCGATCACGGGAACTGACGTCACAGCACGAACCCCCGGGGGAACGGATCGCTGGGGTCGAGCATGTACTGCGCCGTGCCCGTCACCCACGCGCGGCCGGTGATCGTCGGGATGACGGCGGGGATGCCGGCGACCTCGGTTGTCTCGACGAGGCGGCCGGTGAAGCTCGTGCCGATGAACGACTCGTTGACGAAGTCCTGATCGAGCGGCAGCTCGCCCCGCGCGTGCAGCTGAGCCATGCGCGCGCTCGTGCCGGTGCCGCAGGGCGAACGGTCGAACCACCCGGGGTGGATGGCCATCGCGTGCCGCGAGTGCACCGCGGTCGACCCCGGCGCCTTCAGGTAGACGTGGTGGCAGCCGCGGATGGTGGGGTCGACCGGGTGCACGGGTTCGCCCGTCGCCTCGATCGCGTCCATGATGGCGAGTCCCGCCGCGAGCAGCTCGTCCTTGTGCGCGCGGTCGAACGGCAGCCCGATCTGCTCGAGCGAGACGATCGCATAGAAGTTGCCGCCGAAGGCGAGGTCGTACTCGACGGCGCCGAGCCCCGGCACGTCGACGACCTGGTCGAGCGCGACGACGAACGACGGCACGTTGCGCAGGGTGACGCTGTCGGCGTGCCCGTCGGACACGTGCACGTCGGCGATCACGAGACCTGCCGGGGTGTCGAGCCGGATCGTGGTGACCGGCTCGATGACCGGCACCATGCCCGTCTCGACGAGCACGGTCGCCACGCCGATCGTGCCGTGCCCGCACATGGGCAGGCAGCCCGACACCTCGATGTAGAGCACGCCGACGTCGGCATCGGGTCGCGTCGGCGGCTGCAGGATCGCGCCGCTCATCGCACTGTGGCCGCGGGGCTCGTTCATCAGCAGCAGGCGCAGGTCATCGCTGTTCGCCATGAACCACTGCCGGCGCTCCTCCATGGTCGACCCCGGCATCGCTCCGACGCCGCCGACGATCACCCGCGTCGGCATCCCCTCGGTGTGGGAGTCGACGGCGTGGAAGAGGCGTTGTGCTCGCATGTGTCGTCTCTCCGGATCAGCGGTAGCCCTTGGCCAGAACGGCCTCGGTGTCGGCGATGATACGCGTGCGCACCTCGTCGGGAAGCGGCAGGCGCGGCGGGCGGGTCGTGATGCCGGCGGGTGCGACTCCGGCGACCTCCTGCGACAGCTTGATCGCCTGCACGAACCAGGTCTTCGAGTCCCAGCGCAGCAGCGGGTGCAGGTCGCGGTACATCTCGTGCGCCTTGGCCCAGCTGGCGGGGTCGCCCGAGGTCGACAGGTTGTAGAGCTCGACGGTGGATGCCGGGATCGCGTTGGGATAGCCGGCGACCCAACCGACGGCGCCGTTGATGCCGAGTTCGAGCACGACGTCGTCGGATCCGATCGAGATGTCGAGGCCCGGCGCGAGCTCGCGGATCGCGTAGGCGTTGCGCACGTCGCCCGAGAACTCCTTGACCGAGACGATGAGTCCCTCGTCGAACAGGCGCGCGAGCAGCTCGGGACGCAGGTCGATCTTCGTGTCGATGGGGTTGTTGTACGCGAGGATCGGCAGTCCGACGGCGGCGACGCGACGGTAGTGGTCGACGACCTCGTCATCGCTCGCGCGGTAGGCGTTCGGGGGCAGCAGCATGACGGCGGGTGCGCCGTGCTCGGCGGCGTGCTCGGTGAAGCGCACGCTCTCCATCGCTCCGTATGCTCCGACGCCGGGGATCACGGCCACGCCCTCGGGCGACGCCTCGACGGCGGTGAGGTAGACGCGCTTGCGCTCCTCCTCCGTGAGGGTCTGGTACTCGCCGAGCGAGCCGTTGGGGATGATCCCCGTCACGCCGTTGTCGGTGGTGAAGCGGATGTGCTCGGCGTAGGCGTCGTAGTTGACGGAGAAGTCCGGATTGATCGGCAGCGTGGTCGCGAGGTTGACACCGTGCCACGGCTTCTTTTCGGTCATGAGTCAGAACTCCTGTGCTGTCGGCGCCCCTCGGCACCAGAGTGATGGATTAGTACAATTGCAATGTTAGTGGGTGGGGACTGCCCTGTCCACGAAACGATCCGATCGGTCACGAGCCGTCGCCCCGTGACGGCAGAATAAGCCTCTGACGGGCCTCTTCGTTGCCCGCGCGGTCGGTCGCCGCGAACTCGACGACCTGCTCCTCGTCGCTGAGCGCGCGAGTGAACGCCTCCTGGAACGTCGCCCAGAAGGTGCCGGGGCCCTCCCACTGGATGCGCTCGACCCCCGACACGTCGTCGGTCGCCGTGAGGGTGATCTCGACGCTGGATCCGAGACGGCGGACCGTGGCGCGGGAGACGGGGGCTCCCGTGTCGACCGCGAAGTCGCGAGCCGCATGTCCCGTCGCACCCGCAGCATCCGTCGCGCGTGCCCTGACCTGATGCACGCCGTCGCCGGGCAGCGGGAAAGGCCCGGTGTAGGGACTCCATGCCCCGTCGGCCAGCGACACCTCGACCTGCAGGCCGCCGGATCCGGCGAGATCGTCGGCCACGACGGTGACCGTCGGCAGCTCGGTGAACCAGCCCGACGGCGCCGGGATGATGTCGGTCGCGATCGCGAGCGACGGCGCGAGAGAAGCCTCGGCGAGCGCGCGCGGAATGCTCCACTCGACCACGGGGATGCCGTCGGCGTCGGCGCTCTCGAGCCACGTCACCCCGGCGGCGTCGGTGTCGCGCACCGCGCCGCGGGGGTGCCCGCCGAGACCGTCGACATCGGCGGCCGCAGCGGCCGCGAGCACCCGGATCAGCTCGGTCTGCGCGAGGAGTCCGTCACGACGCGCGGCGCTCGCGGTCTCGCCGACCCGGTCGAGGAACGCGGCGCGGGTCCGCGGCGCCGGCTCGCGCCAGACGTCGTCGAGCAGCGACGAACCGTCCTGCCGCAGGCGCACCGGCACGTCGGTCCCGGCCCCGACGAACGCGATGTCGGCCCCCGAAGCCCGCACATACATGTGGTACCTGTCGTCGCTGCCGGTCCAGACGGGCTCGAAGCGCACCCCGGCGATGCGCACCGCGCCGTCGGCGCGCAGCGCGGCCTCGACATCGGCGGCGGATTCGGCGTCGTCGGCACGCAGCGACCCGTCGAGGCGCCGTCGCTGCGTGAGCGGAAGATCGAGGGTGGTGGTCGCATCCGACCGCGCGACCAGCACCGACGGGCCGAACTCGATCGACTGCAGCACCGCGTCATCGGGTGTCGGCACGGCCCGCAGCGAGGCGTGCGTCTCGATGCGGAGGACGTCGCCCGACGTCCAGCGGCGGCGCACGACCAGGTGCCCGTCTTCGACAGGAGCCGGGATCTTCTCGTCGCCGACCCTGAGGGTCGGGGCGCCGATCGCCCACTCGGGCACACGGATGCGCAGGGTCAGGGGTGTGCCGTCGACGAACTGGTCGTCGCCGACGATGCGCAGCTCGGTCGTGCCGCCGAAGGGCTGCGTCGTCAGCATCCGCACCGTCACGTGCTGCTCGCGCCAGTCGAGCGCGGCCGACACGAAGAGCGCGACCCAGAGCTCGTCGTCGGCACCCGCATCCGTCTCCGCCGCGGTGAAGAAGACGGTGTCCTGATACTTCACGTGGTTCTCGAGCCCGGTGCCTCCGCAGCAGGTGCCGATGTTGTCGAACTCGGCGACCGCCCCGGGATTCACCGGGAACATGTATGCGACCTCGGGACTCGTGTCGGAGTCGACGTCGCGGCGCGAGGCGAGGATGTGATTCAGCATCCCGCGCTCGTAGTAGGCCAGGAACCGTGCGTCGCGGGTGAGGGCGAACAGCTGTCGCGCGATCTTGAGCAGGTTGTAGGTGGCGCAGGTCTCGGCGTTGCGATGCCCGATGTCGCCCGCGACGGTGTCGGGCGCACCCCACAGCTCGCTCTCGCCCGTGCCGCCGTGCGCGAAGGTGCGACCGGGCACGATCCGATCCCAGAGGCCGAGCACGGCGTCGAGGTAGCGGCGCTCGCCGGTGAGGTCGTATTCGTGGAGGTAGCCCAGCAGCTGCGGCAGGTGCTGGTTCGCGTGCATGTCGGTGAGCACGTCACGGCGGTCGGCGCCGGCCGCGAGCAGGTCGTCCTGGTCGAAGAGCCGTGCGACCTCGAGGAAGAGGGGCTCGTCGGCGACGACGCTCAACCGGGCCATCGTCTCGTTCATGCCCCCGTACTCTCCGGCGATGTACAGCGACCACATGCGCTGGATCCGCTCGTGGTCGAGTCGGGTCAGGCGGTGCGCCACCCAGTGGCCCATCGAGACGGCGATGTCGCGCGCCTCGGTGCTGCCGGTCAGCTCGTAGGCGTCGAGCAGGCCGGCCATGATCTTGTGCGTCGTGTAGTACGGCGCCCAGATCTCGCCGTACGGCGCGTAGTCCTCGAGTCGCGAGAACTGCCATTCGCCGTAGGCGGCGAGAAAGCCGGGGTGCGAGAACCGGCCGGTGGCGGCGAGCGCACGCTGCACCTCGCCGAGCCCTGCGACGAACTCGTCGACCTTGGCACGCAACGTCTCATCGCGCTCCCCCGCGTAGGCGAGCGAGAGCATCGACAGGAAGTGCCCGGCATAGTGCCCGCGCAGCAGATTCGCGGTCTGCGCGCTCTCCCGCCCGGGGTAGTCGTGCTCGCCCCACGCCTGCTCGCGCGGGTGGCCGAAGTCCTCCCAGTTGCCGGGAGCCGGAGCGCCCCGGGTGTCGAGACCCGCGTTCGCGCGGAAGACGGCGAGCAGACGATCCACCGGATACACGCGCGCCAGGTGCAGCATCTGGTCGCGGGCTCGCGCGAAGACGCTGTCGTCGCCGAGGCGCACGCGATCGAGGGGGAAGGGCCGCAGCCGCGCGGACGAGAGGATGCCGGACGACCCCGTCGCTCCCCCGGCGCGGTCGGCCCGCCCTTCGACGCGGTCGGTCGCCGCGCCCCAGGCCATCGCGTTGCCCCGGATCATCGCGACGCCCACTGGCGCCGCGTCCACTCCTCGATGCCGGCGGCGTCGATGGGGAGGGCGTCGGAGAGCACATCGGATCCGGTGGGGGTGACGAGGATGTCGTCTTCGAGGCGCACGCCGATGCCACGCAGCTCGGGCGGCAGCGTCAGGTCGTGCGCGTGGAAGTACAGACCGGGCTCGACCGTCATCACGACGCCAGGCTCGAGGTCGGCGCCCATGTAGTCCTCGTAGTGCGCCTGGCTGCAGTCGTGCACATCGAGCCCGAGGTGGTGGCCGATGCCGCACGCGAGGTAGCGACGGTGCTGCTGGCCCTGCGGCGACAGCGCCTCGTCGACAGAGACCGGAAGAAGACCCCAGTCGTGCAGTCCCTGGGCCACGACCTGCATCGAGGCGAAGTGGAAGTCGAGGTATGCCGTGCCGGGCCGGATCTGCGCGAGACCCGCGCGGTGCGCCTTCTCGACGAGATCGTGCACCTCGCGCTGAGCCCCACTGAAGGTGCCCTGGGCCGGAACCGTGCGGGTGACGTCGGCGGTGTAGAGCGAACGCGCCTCGACCCCCATGTCGAGCAGCAGCGCCTGATCGGGGAGGATCGGACCGTCGCAGCGCACCCAGTGCAGGATCGGCGCGTGGGGCCCCGAGCCGACGATCGTGGAGTATCCGGGACCGTTGCCGTGGGTTCGCGCGTGGCGGTCGAACGTGCCCTGCAGCCAGCGCTCGCCGAGACCCTCGGAGATGGCACGGGGGATCTCGGCGACCACGGCGCCGAAGCCCGAGACGGTCGCATCGATCGCCAGCCGCAGCTGACCGATCTCCCACTCGTCCTTCACCATGCGCAGTCGCGAGAGGGTGCGCTCGAGATCGGCGGAGACCTCGAGGTCGTGCTCCGCGGCGAGCGCGCCGGCCGAGCGGGCGGCGAGCGCGCCGCGCAAGTCGGCGGAACGGGCCGCCAGGGCGCCGAGCGGCTCGACCGTCACCTGCAGCTCGTCCGCCCATTCCGCGAGGCCCGCCGACGGGCCGACCCAGAGCTCGCCGTGCAGCGCATCGCTGAAGAACCCGTCGTCGCCGGGGCGGAAGGGCGCGGGCATGTAGAGCACGGCGTCGTGACCGCCGGGGCGCGCCCACATCACGAGGGTGGCCTCTTCGGTCTGGCATCCCGTCGCCCAGACGAAGCTGCTGTCGGCACGGAATCCGTACGAGGAGTCGTCGTTGCGCACCGGGGCGATTCCCGAGCTCAGCACGAGGGTCGTGCCCGGCATGGCCGCGCTCAGTCGTTCGCGATGCGCGGCCGCGGCCTGCGCGCTCCCCTGCGGCAGGTCGGGACGCGTCGGGACGTCGTCCCACCCCTGCGCGATGAACTCGCGGAAGGCGGGGATCTGCGCCAGCCTCGGATAGCGGGTTCCCGCATAGGGCGGGCGTGCTCCGGTGGTCGTGTCGCTCATGCGCGCTCTCCTCCACGGTCTCTGACGAGTTCTCTCAGGCGCGTCAGCGTGCGGCCCGAGGAGATCCCGTCGTGTTCGTATTCGTTCGTGACCCAGGACTGCGAGGCGCCGACACCCGTCAGGGTCTCGAGCTGCAGACCGGCGTCGACGTACATGTCATCGAAGTAGACGACCGCGGCCACCGGCACCTCGTTGCGCTGCAGAGCGGCACGGTCGTAGAGGGGCGACCAGTCGGTCTTCGCGGCGAGCTGGTCGACCGCGGTGCGGAAGCCGCGCAGCAGTCGCACCTCGTCGAACATCCAGGGGAACGCCATCTCGCCGGTGAACAGCAGCGGCCGACGCGCCTCGTCGAACTGCGGGCGCCGCTCGCGCTCGGCCTGCGCCGCCCACGCGGTCGCACCGCTCTGCTCGTCGCCGTAGATCGATTCCTGCAGGGTCCAGAACAGGGGGTTGCCGGCGCTCGACGACAGCGTCATCACGTCCTGCAGGAACGCCGTCGACAGCTGCCCTGGGCGCACGAAGGCCTTCTCGACCAGCCAGTGCAGCCGCTCGAACCCCGGCTTCATGCCGAAGTCGATGCCCAGTGACTGAAAACGGCGCACCGTCAGCAGGTCGCCGTCGGGCAGGCGCACGTCGCCCTCCGCCAGCCGGTCGGCGATCCGCGCGACGGCGGCCTCGTCGTCGGGGAAACGGCGGTAGAACTCGGCCGTCTTGGTCTCGACCCGCTCGAACGTGCGGCGGTAGACCTCGCTCGCCCGCGGCGGCATGCCGGGCACCCCTCCGCACACGTAGCTCGCCGTCAGCCCCTCGGGGGCGAACGACAGGTAGGTCATGGTGATCCAGCCGCCGAAGCTCTGCGCGAGAGTCGCCCAGCGTCGGCCGTCGTACAGGTCGGTGCGCACGTGCTCGAGATCGCGCACGATCGAATCCGCACGGAAGCAGGCCAGGTACTCGCCCCCCTCATCGCCGCGCTCGGCGACGATCGCGGCATCCAGCGGCGTGCTGAGTCCCGTGCCCCGCTGATCGACGAGCACCACGCGGTAGTCGCGCAGCGCCTCGTCGATCCAGCCGTCACGACCGAGCGGTCGGGGGTTCGCGCCGCCGGGTCCGCCCTGCAGATAGGTGAGCAGCGGACGATCGGCGGTGTCGGCCTCGGGGTCGACGAGCTCGCGCACGAACAGCTCGATGGTCTCGCCGTCGGCGGCGTTCCAGTCGAGGGGCACCGTCGTGCGGTACTCACGGACGCGGATGCCGGGCAGCATGTACTGCGTCGTCGGCGTGCGGGTCATCGGGGGTCCTCCGTGTCGGGCGCGGCGGGTGCGGCGGGCGTGCCATTCGGCGCGGCCTCCGGCACCGCATCCGGCGTCCGGCCCGCACGCGCGGCCTCGGCGGCTCGTCGCCGCGCATCCCACTCCGGGTTGATGCGCGGCACGGCCTTGAGCAGCGTCTTCGTGTACTCGTGCTCCGGACGCTCGAAGATCGCATCGCGCAGGCCCGTCTCGACGATCGCGCCCTGCGACATCACCGCCACCCGGGTGGCGATCTGGCGCACCACCGCCAGGTCGTGCGCGATGAAGAGGTAGCCGAAGCCCTCGTCCGACTGCAGGTCGCGCAGCAGGTTGATGACCTGCGCCTGCACCGACACGTCGAGCGCCGACACCGCCTCGTCGCAGATGACGAGTTTCGGCCGCACGGCCAGGGCCCTGGCGATGCCGATGCGCTGCGCCTGGCCACCCGAGAACTGCGCGGCGTAGCGCTCGGAGTGCATCGGATCGAGACCGACGCGCTCCATCAGCTCGCGGGTGAAGGCGCGCGCGCCGCCGGGGATCTTGCGCCCCTGATAGACGAGCGGCGCCGTCACCAGGCGTTCGACCGTGTGCTTGGGGTTCAGCGACGAGTACGGATCCTGGAAGATCACCTGCACGGCTCCGCGGAACTCCCGCAGCTCGCCGCCCTTGGCGCGGGTCACGTCGGCACCCTCGAACTCGAGCTTTCCGCTGGTGGCGTCCATCAGGCGGGCGACGAGTCGGGCGGTCGTGGACTTGCCCGATCCCGACTCGCCGACCACGGCGAGCGTCTCGCCGCGGTGCACCTCGAGCGAGACCTCGTCGACCGCGCGGAACGTCTTCGCCCTGCCCAGGGGGCCGGCGGATCCCGTCGCGAACTCCTTCACCAGATCGGTGCCGCGGAACAGCGGCGTCTCGGTGGTCATCGTGTGCTCCTCCCGGTGCCCGGCACCGCACTGTCATGGGGCAGCGTGATCTCGGTGGTGCGCAGCACCCCGATCTCGTCGTCGATGCGCGGCACCGCATCGAGCAGCCGCCGGGTGTAGTCGGCCTGCGGGTCGCTGAAGACCTGCTCGACCGACCCTCGTTCGACGGTCTCGCCCGCACGCATCACGACGATCTGGTCGGTGACCTCGCTCACGACGGCGAGGTCGTGGGTGATGAGGATGAGCCCTGCCCCGGTCTCGCCGCGGATCTCGTCGAGCAGATCCAGGATCTGCGCCTGCACCGTCACATCCAGCGCGGTGGTCGGCTCGTCGGCGATGATCAGGTCGGGTTCCATGCTGAGCGCCATGGCGATCATGATGCGCTGGCGCATGCCGCCCGAGAACTGGTGCGGGTAGTGGTCGACGCGGCGGGCGGCGTCGCGGATGTGCACCCGCTCCATGGCCTCGATCGCGACCGCCCGTGCCTGCCGCCGCGAGACGCCGCTGCGGTGCGAGAGGTAGGCCTCGGCGATCTGCGTGCCGACCCGGTAATACGGGTTCAGCGACGACAGCGGATCCTGGAAGATCATCGCAATGCGGTCTCCACGGACCCGACGCTTCTCGCGCTCGGGCATGCCGAGCAGCTCGGCGCCGTCGAAGCGCACCGACCCGGTGGCCGTGCCGCCCTTGGGCAGCAGGCCCATGATCGCAAGGCTCGTCATCGACTTGCCCGATCCCGACTCGCCGACGATGCCGAGCGCGCCGCCCCGCGGCACGTCGAACTCGAGGTTCTTCACGACGCTGACAGGACCCTGCGCGGTGCGGAACGAGACGGTGAGGTCGCGCACCGACAGCAGCGGGCCGCTGCCGGTACCGCTCTCGGGCGCGGTGCCGCTCGACACCGCCGTAGCGTCCGGAGATCCGGTGTTCTCGGTGCCGCTCATGCGGATGCCCCCGTTCTGACGCGCGGATCGATGGCGGTGTACAGCAGGTCGACGACCATGTTGCCGATGATCACGAAGAACGCCGACAGCAGGGTGACGGCCATGATGACCGGCTGGTCGTTGGCCGTGATCGAATCGGCGGTGAGCTTGCCGACGCCGTTGAGGCCGAACACCGTCTCGGTGATCACGGCGCCGCCGAGCAGGCCCGCGACATCCATCCCGAAGATCGTGACGATCGGGGTCAATGCCGGGCGCAGCGCGTGGCGACGCCAGACGAGCCCCGGCTGCAGACCCTTCGCCCGCGCGGTGCGCACGAAGTTCTCCTGCAGGGTGTCGATCACGTTGGCTCGGGTGAGGCGCGTGTAGACCGCCGCGTAGCCGACCGCGAGCACGATCCACGGGAGGATGAAGTTGAGGAACCATTGGCCGGGATCATCCGCGAATGCCACCGCCTGCGGGAACGGCAGCCAGCCGAGCGCCACCACGAAGATGAACTGCAGGGCGAGGGCGAGCACGTAGTTCGGGATCGACATCGAGCCGAGCGTGAGACCGGCGAAGAAGCGGTCGAGGAACTTGCCCTCCTTCACCGCGCTGAGCACACCGGCGGCCACGCCGCCGAGCAGCCAGAGCACCGCCGCACCGATCGCGATCGTCGCGGTGATGGGCAGTCGCTGCACGATCATGTCGCCGACGAGCTGGCTGGTCTGGAACGAGTAGCCCAGGCACGGAGCAGCGCACTCGACGGCCGCGCCGGCGACCTCGAACGTGCGGCCGGTGAAGAGACCGCCGAGGTAGCCCCAGAACTGGGTCCAGAACGGCTGGTCGAGTCCGAGGTTCACCCGGATCTGATCGATGCGCTCGGGGGTGCAGTTCTTGCCGCAGATCTGCACGGCGGGGTCGGCCGAGAGCAGGAAGAAGATCGCGTAGGTGAACAGGGTCACCAGGAACAGCACGATGATCATGCCGAGCAGGCGGGAGCCGACGATGCGGATCATGAGCGGGCCTCCCCACTGGTGGCGATGGTGCGGATGCGGTCGCCCAGCGTCGTGAACGAGAGCACCAGGAGGAAGAGGAACGCCCCGGGGATCACGAAGTACATCGGGTCGACGGCGTACCACGGGGTCGCGGCGGCGATCATCTGGCCCCAACTCGGGGTCGGCGGGACGACGCCGACGCCGAGGAACGACAGCCCGGCCTCGGTGCCGATGTAGCCGGGAACCGCGAGGGTCGCCATCACGATGATGGTGGACTGCAGGTTGGGCAGGATCTCGCGGAAGATGATCCGCACGCTGGTCGCACCCGACGCCTTGGCGGCCTCGACGAACTCGCGCTCCTTGAGAGAGAGGGTCTGCGAGCGCACGATGCGGGCGAGATACGGCCAGCCGAACAGCGAGATGACGACGACGAGAAGGAAGACGCGGTTGTCGGCGGGGAGCGCCGACAGGATCGCGATCATGAAGATGAGGGCGGGGAACGCCATCAGGAACTCCATGACGCGCGAGATGACGAGGTCGATGAGCCCGCCGAAGTAGCCGGCGAGCAGGCCCATCACGACGCCGATCACCGTGGTGAGCAGCGTCGCCGACAGGGCGACGGTCATCGAGACGCGGGCGCCGTAGGCGATACGGGCGAAGATGTCGCGGCCGCTGCCGGGCTCGACGCCGAACCAGTGCTCGGCGCTGATGCCGCCGAAGGGTCCGATCGGGATCGCCCCGAGGTTGGGGTCGATGGCCGACTGGTCGAACTTGTACGGCCCCCATCCGCTCAGCATCGTCAGCAGCGGCGCGAAGATCGCCATCAGGATGATGAGCAGGATGTAGGTGCTGGAGAGCATGGCTCCCCAGTCGGTCAGGAACGCGCGGAGCAGCCGCCGGCCAGAGGCCGGGGGTGACTCCAGTGTCGTGTCGAGACTGGAGTCACCCGCCGGCGTGGCTTCGGACTCGAGCGATGTCGAGCTGAAGGTCATGCTCAGCCCTTCGAGGGGTCCTTGAGACCGATGATCGTCAGGTCCGTCAGGTTGGTGCTCGGGTAGTAGCCGGCGATGTTCTCACCGGGCAGGAAGATGCCCTTGCTGAACACGAGCGGCGCCACGGGCGAGAGCCCCATGATCTGCTCGTCGAGGTCGCCCCAGGCGGTCTTCGCCTCGTCGACGTCGGTCATCGCGGTGATCTCGTCGATGCGGTCGTTGATGGCCGGGTCGTTGATCTGGGCGAGGTTGGAGTTGCCCTTCTCGAAGATGTTCCGTCCGTCGAACAGCGGCGGGATGATCGTGCTGGCGCTCGAGGCCCAGTCCGGGCACCATCCGGTGATCGCGGCGTCGTTCTGCTGCGAGGGGGTGCCGATCGTCTCGTAGTAGATCGAGGTGTCGATGACGTTGAGGTTCACCGTGATGCCGAGCGGCTCGAGAGCCTGCTGGATCGCCTCGGCCTGGCCCTGCATGAGCGGCTGCGAGCGGATGTCGAGGGTGAACTCGAATCCGTCCGAGAGACCCGCCTCGTCGAGCAGCTCCTGCGCCTTCTCGGTGTCGCCCTTGTCGCCCTCGCTCTCCCAGAGGTTGAAGTCCTTGAAGCTCGAGACCACCGGCGGGATGATCGTGTACGCCGGGTCGGCGAGCTGCGTGCCGCCCGAGGCGTTGACGAGTGCCGAGCGGTCGATCGCCCAGTTGATCGCGTTGCGGACGTTGACATCGTCGAACGGCGCCTTGGTGGTGTTCATCGACATGTAGGTGGTGCAGAAGGCGTCGGCGGTGATCGCGCGGTCCTTCAGCTGGGGCGTCTGCAGACGCGGCAGGCTCGCCGCGCTGACCGTGCCGGCGATGGCGTTCTGATCGTCGCTCTGACCGGCGATCATGCGCTCATCGATCGTGGCGGGGTCGATGCCGATCTCGAACTCCCAGGAGTCGGGGTAGGCCTTGCGCACGTCATCCGTCTTGTCGTCCCAGTACTCGTTGCGCTCGAGCACGATCGAGCTGCCGGGGGTGTACTCGGCGAGCGTGTAGGGGCCCGAGGCGATGACGTCCTTGATGAACTCGTCGCCGGCGCCGGTGCCCTCGGGGAAGGGGACGGCGTTGGGCTGCGCGAGCACGTTGTCGAACTCGGGGAACGGCTTCTTCAGGTGGAAGACGATGGTCTTGTCGTCGGGCGTCTCGATCGTGGGCAGGTCGCCCGTGACGTACGGACCCTGGTAGCCCTCGGGGGCGTCGATGACCTGACGCAGGTAGGGCGAGCCGATGCCGACCTGGGGGTCCCACGAGCGCGAGATGCCGAACTTCATCGCCTCGGACGTGATGGGGGTGCCGTCGTCGAAGAAGATGTCGTCCTTGAGCGTGTACGTCCAGGTCAGGCCGTCGTCCGACGCCTCGCCGAGCGATTCGGCCAGGTCGGGGACGATCTTGTTCGGGTCGTCGGCGTCACCGGCGGCCTGCATGGTGAGGCCGCGGTAGATGAGGCGGTAGAACGCGTTGACGCCGCCGTCGAACCCACGGGACGGGTCGAGGTACGAGAAGTCGGCGTTCTGCAGCATGTGCACGGTGCCGCCCTTCTCGGGGGTGCCACCCGTGCCGGGCTGGGAGGCGTCGGAGCCGCCTCCGCCGGCAGAGCAGCCGGTGATGAGCAGAGCGGATGCGGCGGCCACGGCGATGAACCCGGGGAGCCTCTGAGATGCGGTCACGAGACCAGACCTTTCTGTCGTTAGCGCCATTGCGAATGGTTTCCATAGAACCCCATGACAGTGCAATGTACAACTGTACTGGTGAGACTTTCTTAGCCGAGGTTCGAGAGGAGTGGCGATCTTGTAACAGGATCGTCACGCGGGGAGATGCGGATCTGTGTCTGAGTTTCGCCTGCTGACCTGGGGTAGATCAAGCCTCACCGAGGCGCATCGGGCGTGGGCCTGTCACGTTCAGCGAAAGCGCCCACGGCCCGGCTCCTCGTTTGATGATCTCCCGGACGATCCGCTCTTCATGCCGCAGGAACAGAGCAGCCTGCTCGTCCGGTCGCATGTCTCGCTTGGCGCCTATCCACACGGAACGGATTCCATGCTCGCGGTAGGCCGCCAACTCGGCGGGCCGAGTGCGGATGCGTCTGTCACGTGTCACGACGATGAATCCCAGGGCACCGACGATCGGCATCCACTCGAGATCCAGAGAACCGAGCGGCACTTCAGGTAGATCCGGATGCCCGGGAGACAGAAAGTCCTTGCGCCCGGAACGCCGAAGCACCTTCGCCAGGCCCAGCGTGTTCTCGTCCGCGAAGTAGACCGGCGAGAACGGCGTCATCAGGCTGCTCGGTCGCTGCCGACGATCAGTTCGAAGCGCAGTGCTTCGTCGACCTGGTCGAGAGTCAGTTCGTAGAGGTCAGCGAGCTCGTCTCGCGAACTCCCGGCCTTGAAGTCTCCGGCGAGGATCTCTGTGCGCACATTGCGCACAGCGGGCTGCCCGAAAGTGCGCGCAGGATCCATCACCACGAACGGAGTCCGGGGGTCGGGTCGGATGCTGCCTGCGGCGCCGTCGACGTAGTGAACCGCGTCGCTGAATCGTTCGGTCGCCGCGGTGAGCATGCTCTGGCCGTTACGCACCACCACGAGTTGGAGGGACCGGTCCAGTCCGACCTGTTCCTGAACGATCTGCACGAGCTCTCGCCCTTCGACTTCGAGGAACGGCTGCGCGAGCGCGAGTGGGTAACGTCCGAACCGCTCTCGAAGCTGCTCGATCGCCGGACGCAGTTTCTGAACGGTGACGTCGCGGCTTCGGAACTCGGCAAGGAGTCGGGCTTCGACCATCTCGCCCCAGGTGACGACCTCGGTTCCCGTCGAGGCTTCGCGAAGGATCGGCTCGTAGAACTTCCCCGCCCTGGTGTACCCGTCGAGCCAGCGTCGAGCAGTCCCCCCGTGCAGACCGACGAGGCGATCGACATCCGAGTAGGAGTAGATCGCCCTGTCGAGCATCGAAGTGGTCATGGCGTCAATCATGACAGCCCCGGTGGCGAGCGCGCGGATTGCGCGGGTCGGAGAACTGCCGACACCCACCATCAGCTCGGCGCCACCACGAGCATGCCTGTTTCGTCGCGGGCCCAGGTGAGGTTCGAGCTGTCGCGGAAGCGCATGCCGGCGATGGTGCGCTTCTTCGACTTCGTCACAGGCCGAATCTCTTCGTCGAACGAGCGGAGTCTCGACGCGAACTCCCAGGCATACGCCTCGGAACTCTCTTCGAGGTAGTACGCACCCGGCGGCAGGATCGTCAGCTCGATCGGACGCCGCTCGGTCCCGCTCGCACCGGTCACTCTCACCGTGACGTCGTAGATCGCCTGCTCCGAGGAGTTCACGACGACGGCGCCGTATGCCTTCGCCTCGTCGTCGACGATGCGCGACGCAACCCACGCGAAGACCTGGCTGGCCTGGGTCTGCCTCTCTCGAGCGGCAGAGCTCTCGTCGCGCTTTGCTTCGACGGCGAACAGTCGCCCCGCGTGCTTGGCGCCGAGGATCGCTGCGATGAGCGCGCCGATTGCAGTGAGGGCGGTGATGACGTCTGCGAGAGATCCGAGTTGCACGGGACGACGGTATCCACCCTCGAACCCGTCGTGGCAGCGGACGCGCTGTCGCGAGACGCAGTACTCCGGCATACCTCCACCCACGCACGCGGCAGGTGCGGCCCGGAACTGTTCACCTTCACGCGCGCGTCCGTTCACTTTGACGACCTATCTTGAGTGCGGTCGCGCGAACGCGGCCAAGAATCCGACAGATCGTTGTATATGAACCACAAAGTCGGGGTACAGTCATTGCAGGCATACCTCGATGACGAGAAAGGGCGACCATGGTCGACATCCGAAAGAAGCGCTGGTCTCTGCTGGGAATCGCTGCGGTGGCGGCCGTGACCCTGACCGGATGCGCGGGCGGCAGCACCGACGCCGAGGGCGGCTCGGGCGAGGGCGGATCGGATGCGACGCTCATCGTCTACACGAACTCCAACAGCGACGGCCGCGGCGAGTGGATCACCGAGAAGGCCGCGGATGCCGGCATCGACATCGAGATCGTGGGCCTCGGCGGCGCCGACCTCACCAACCGCATCATCGCCGAGAAGAACAACCCCGTCGGCGATGTCGTGTTCGGTCTGAACAACATGTTCTTCGAGCAGCTCAAGTCCGAAGAGGCGATCACCGCCTACGAGCCGAAGTGGAGCGGTGAGGTCCCCGCCGACGCGGGCGACCCGGCCGACGGCGTCTTCTGGCCCCTCGTCGAGCAGGCCATCGTCACCGTCTACGACGAGAACAAGATCACCGACGCCCCCTCCGACGAGGAGGACCTCTGGACCGACGAGAAGTACGCGGGCCGCTACGAGGTCAACCCGGCACTCGGCCAGGCGACCCCGCAGCTCGTGCTCGCCAGCATCCTCTCGCGTCACCTCGACGAAGACGGCGACCTCGGCGTCAGCGACGAGGGCTGGGATCTGGTGAAGTCCTACTACGAGAACGGCTCGCCCGCGGTCGAGGGCACCGACCTCTACGCCCGCATCACGCGTGACGAGATCGACTACGGCGTGATCCCGTCGAGCGGCATCGCGGCCCGCGACGAGGAGTACGGCACGAAGACCGGCATGATCGTTCCCGACTACGGCGTGCCGTACGTCACCGAGCAGATCGCGCAGATCAACGGATCCGGCAACGAGGAGAAGGCTCAGGAGTTCATCGACTGGTTCGGCAGCGCCGAGGTGCAGGGCGAGTTCGCGACCGAGTTCAACTCGATGCCCGTCAACGAGGGCGCGGTCGACAAGGCCAGCCCCGAGGTCGTCGAGCTCATGGGCACCCTCGACCGTCAGGACATCGACTTCGGCTTCGTGAGCGAGAACCTCGGCGCGTGGGTCGAGAAGGTCACGCTCGAGTACATCGGCTGAGCGACAGCCTCCGAGAATCACGAACACGACCGGAAAAGACACATGATCCGTTTCGAAGATGTCGAGGTCGCATTCGGCGATCACCGTGCGGTCTCGCACCTCGATCTGGAGATCCGGGAGGGTGAGTTCTTCACCCTCCTGGGTCCGTCCGGATGCGGCAAGACCACGGCCTTGCGCTCCCTCGCCGGGTTCGTCGAGCCGACCGGCGGACGCATCCTGATCGGCGGGCGCGACGTCACGCGCGTGCCGAGCGAGAAGCGCGGCGTGGGGATGGTGTTCCAGAACTACGCGCTGTTCCCCAGCATGAACGTGCGCGAGAACATCGCGTTCGGCCTCTCGATCCAGAAGACGTCGAAGGCCGAGCAGCGCCGCCGCGTCGACGAGATCGCCGACCGCACCGGCCTTGCGCTCTCGCAGCTCGAGAAGAACGTGTCGGAGCTCTCGGGCGGGCAGCAGCAGCGCGTGGCGATCGCCCGCGCGCTGGCGCTGACCCCCAGCATCCTGCTGCTCGACGAGCCGCTGTCGAACCTCGACGCCAAGCTGCGCGTGCAGCTGCGCGAGCAGCTGAAGGACCTGCAGCACGAGGTCGGCGTGACCACGGTGTACGTCACGCACGACCAGGAGGAGGCGCTCACCCTCAGCGACCGCATCGCCGTGCTGGATGCCGGCACGCTGCAGCAGGTGGGTACGCCCGAGGAGATCTACGACCGCAGCGCGACGCCGTTCGTCTGCCGCTTCATCGGCGAGAACAACCGCCTCAGCCCCGCGCAGATCACGAGCCTCGGCGGCGGACTCGACGCCACGGCCGAGAGCTACGTGCGGCCCGAGAAGCTGCACCTCGCCGAGGCGACCGATGCGTCCGCGGCATCCGCGTCGCTCGATGGGACCATCGTCGACCGCACGTACCACGGCAGCCACAGCGTCTACACGGTCACCGCCGAAGATGCTCCGCTGCGCGTGAGCGTGCCCGCCGCGGCGAGCGCCCGCCAGTGGAACCCGGGCGACGCCGTGCGCGTCGACATCGACCCGCGCTGGATCCTGCAGTACCCGGCGGCGTGACATGTCGGATGCGCAGAAGCCCCAGAACCCCTCGAGCTCTCACCACCACACAGACCCCGCGGTCCCGCCCTCCGCAGCCGTGACCGGAGATGCCGGCTCCCTGACGACCCACGCGGTCGTCGAGGGTCAGACGGCGGGACCGCGGCCCCGCAAGCGCGGACGTCCCGGCAGCGTGACGGCGATGCTGCGCTCCCCGCTCGCGTGGATCACGGGCATCATCGTGATCTGGTTCGCCGCCGCGTTCCTCGTACTGCCGAACGCCGCCCTGCTCGGGGTCACGTTCTTCCCCGACGGGCAGTTCAGCATCCGCGCCGTCGAGAAGCTGTTCGGCAGCGAGCGTGCGCTGAAGACGCTCGGCAACAGCTTCCTGCTCGCGATCACCCTGTCGATCACCGTGAACGTGGTCGGCGTGTTCATCGTGCTGGTGACGAAGTACTTCCAGGTGCGCGGCGCGAAGATCCTCTGGCTTGGCTACGCGACGACTCTCATCTACGGCGGCATCGTGCTGGCCGCCGGCTACAACTTCATCTACGGCCGGTTCGGGTTCTTCACGAACATGATGGTCAACGTCTGGCCCGACCTGGACCGCGACTGGTTCTCGGGGTACTTCGCCGTGGTCTTCGTGATGACGTTCGCGACCACGACGAACCACATGCTGTTCCTCTCCTCGTCGCTCGGCAAGGTCGACTACGCGTCGATCGAGGCCGCCAAGCTCATGGGCGCGTCGACCTGGACGATCCTGCGCCGCATCGTGCTGCCGGTGATGAAGCCGATGCTGTTCGCGGTCACGGTACTCACGTTCCTCATCGGGCTCGGGGCGCTGACCGCGCCGCTCGTGCTCGGCGGGCCCGACTTCCAGACCGTCGCACCGCTGATCATCGACCTCTCGCGCAGCCCCATCACGCGGGACATCGCGGCGCTGCTGGCGATCGTGCTCGGCATCGCGACCATCATCCTGCTCGCGATCATGAACCGCTTCGAGAAGTCGGGAGTGTACTTCTCGGTCGCGAAGGTGGCGACGCCGATCCAGAAGCAGAAGATCCGCAACCCGTTCGCGAACGTCGTCGTGCACGTCGTCGCATACCTGCTGTGGGTGATCTACCTGATCCCGGTCGTCCTGATCGTGATCTTCTCGTTCGTCGACGCGCGCAGCATCCTCGCAGGTTCCATCACCCTCGACAGCTTCACGCTCGACAACTACATCACCGTGTTCTCGAGCGCCGAGGCGATCCGTCCGTTCATCGTCAGCGTCGTCTACAGCGCGCTCGCCTCGCTCATCGTGGTCGGCGGCCTGCTGTTCGTCGCGCGGATGCTGCAGAAGCACCGCAACCTGCTGACCACCGCCATCGAGTACGTGCTGCACATCCCGTGGATCCTGCCGATCGTGCTGATCGCGCTCGCCCTGGTGACCGCCTTCGACGAGCCGCGGGCGATCGTGGGCGGCATCGTGCTCACCGGCACGCCGATCCTGCTGCTCGTCGCGTACATCTGCGTGAAGATCCCGTTCACCCTGCGCCTGCTGAAGGCCGGTTTCGCGTCGGTGCCCGACTCGCTTGAAGACGCCTCGCGCATTCTCGGGGCGAAGTCGCTGACGACGTTCCGCCGAGTGCTGATCCCGCTGGTGCTGCCGACGGCGGCCGCGATCACGGCGCTGAACTTCAACAGCCTGCTCGACGACTACGACGCGGCGATCTTCCTCTACCACCCGCTGTTCAAGCCGCTCGGTGTCGCGATTCAAGAGAGCACGCGCGGCGAGAACAACCTCGACGCGATGCCGATCACGTTCGTCTACACAGTGCTGCTGATGATCATCATGGGTGTCACCATGTATCTCGTGTATGGACGAGGTTCGCGCGCAGGAGCGCCCCGCAAGGTCAAGAAGGCGCGCGCGTGAGTTCGTCGTCTCTGTCTTCGTCTTCGGATGCCGGTGCGCCCGGGCTGCGGGTGACCGTGAGCGATGTGGCCGCGGCCGCCGGGGTCTCCCGGGCCACCGCGACCAGGGCACTGAAGGGTGAGGGCAGGTTCGCTCCCGAGACCCAGGAACGCATCCTCGCCGAGGCCGAGCGCCTCGGATACGTGCGCAACACGATGGCCGCCGAGCTCGCCGCCGGCCGCACCGGCACCGTCGGGCTGATGCTGCGCGATGCGAGCAACCCCGCGTATGGACTGCTGTTCTCGCGGCTGCAGGATGAGGCGCACCGGCGCGGACTCGATCTCGTGACCGTGACGATCGGTGCCGACGAGCAGGGCGCCGAGCAGGTCAATGCGCTGCACCGGCTGCTCGGCATGCGCGTGGCTGGGCTCATCGTCGCGACCGGTGGCATCACGGCCGCGCAGCTCGAGCCGTTCGCCGACCAGGTGCCGATCGTGCGCGCGGGTCGGGTCGAGACGGCGTCGGGAATCCACACCGCGCACTATGACGATCCGGAGCATGGACGGATGCTGGCCTCGCATGTCTTGTCGCTCGGGCACCGGAACGTGGTCGTGCTCTCGGGCGCATCTGATGTGTCGTTTGCGGAGCATCTGCGGGCGTCGGCCATGCGCGAGACGCTGGTCGCCGGCGGGGCGTCGGTCACGTTGCTGTCTGCGGGCGCTGCCCCGACCGAGGGGGTCTACGAGGCGCTGGCCGCCGTGCGCGATGGCGCCACGGCCGTGATGTGCGCGTCGGACTATCGACAGCTCGCGGTCATGCGGGCGTCGCGTGCTGCGGGGCTGTCGGGGCCCGACGATGTGAGCGTGACGGGGTGCGACGGCATCCTTCCCGGCGCCGACCTGCTGGGTCTGACGACGCTGCGGATTCCTGTCGAGGCCGTCGCCGCTGCGGCTGTCGAGACGATGCAACGGCTGCTGAGTCTCGACGCTGACTCCGATTCCGACTCTGATTCCGATTCTGAATCCACCGTCAGGCAGGCGTTCGTCGGAACGCTGGTGCCCGGCACCACGGCCGCGGCCGTCTGACTTTCTGTATCTGTACGCCGTCTCACTGGAAGAGAAATGATCCTCACCGAACACTCTCGCCCATCGCACACCTTTGTGCACATCTCCGATACGCACCTTCCCGGTGAGCGCTCGCCGCTGTACGGCAGCGGGGCGGATGCCGATGCGAACCTCGCTTCCGTGCTGTCGCGTTTGGTGTCTTCGGGGTTGCGGCCGGATGCGTTGCTGTTCACCGGAGATCTCGCGGATCGGGGGGACGCGTCGTCGTATCGGCGGTTGCGGGCGATGGTCGAGCCGGCCGTTGCTGCTCTGGGGTGCGAGGTCGTGTGGGCCATGGGCAACCACGACGAGCGTGGGGCGATGCGGGCGGAATTGGGGCTCGCGGATGAAACGCCGGTTTCCGGTACCGTAGGTCGCTCTTCGGATACTGATGCCTCAGGTGATGGTTCGGCTCCGGATGCCGCGGGTGCCGGTTCGGACCCTGTGGTCGAGGTGCGCTGGTTCGGCGAGATGCGGGTGATCGTGCTGGATTCGACGGTTCCCGGGGAGCACTGGGGCCGGGTCGATGAGCAGCAGCTCTCGTGGTTGAGTGCCGAGCTTTCTGAGCCGGCGCCGGAGGGTTCGCTGTTGATGATCCACCACCCGCCGCTGCCGACGGTGCTCGACCTCGCGGTCACGGTCGAGCTGCGCGAGCAGGCCGCGCTGGCTGCGGTACTGGAGGGCTCGGATGTGCGCGGAATCCTCTCCGGACACGTGCACCACCCGTCATTCGGTACGTTCGCCGGGATCCCGGTGGCGGCCGCATCGTCGAGTGCGTACGGGCAGGATCTTGCTCAGCCGGTCGGTGCCACGCGCGGCCAGGATGCTGCGCAGGGCTACAACCTCGTGCACGTCTACGACGGCACGATCGTCCACTCTGTCGTCGGCCTCGAGGTCGGTGCGGATGTCGGCGAGCCGGTCGCCGCCGACGAGGCCGGGCGACGCATCGCCCGCCGCGGCATCTCCTGGCGCTCCCCCGCCCCCGCCCGTTGAGCACCGCCCTCGCCCTGCCCGTTGACCACCCCCGCCCGTTGAGCGAGCGAAGCGAGACGAAACGCCCCAGCGCCCCGCCCGTTGAGCGCCCCCGCCCGTTGAGCGCCGCCCTCGCCCTGCCCGTTGAGCGAGCGAAGCGAGACGAAACGCGCCCCCACCTACCTGCGCGACAACACCCTCAAAGTTCAAACACCGCGCGCACTTCGGCGATCGACCGCCCATAAACGAGCTCGGCGACGCGCGCCGCCAGGTCGGAGGTGACCTGCACGACGGTCGCCCCCTGAGACGTCCATCTCCCGCCGCGCTGCGTGAGGTCCAACCCCGGAAGCACTTCCGCATCCGGCAGCTCGATGCGGCCGGCAGCGACGCGAGCGGCAGTCCCCAGCATCCCGACGAGCCATGCTTCGCCGAGCGCGTGCGGACGGATCGACGCGCGCGGACCGCCTGGGCCGACGAAGACCTGGAGCATTGTGTCTGCACGGCGCACCGTCCAGGTATCGCCGCGGTACGTGAAAGTGCAGGCGATGTCGGCGTGCAAGGTGACCTGGGCGCCGTAGCTCTCGATGGCCTCGATGCACTCGGAGCTCAGCAGCTTCGCCGCGATCTCACGCTCGCGGCGCCGCAGCTCGGTCGCGTACTTCTCGCGCGCGATCGGTGCGTACTCCGCTTCGAGGTCGTACCGGTGCGCGGGGGCGCCCTGCGCGAGCCGGTCGAACAGCCATGCGGGATCGATCTGCACGAAGTACCGGAAGTAGATGTCGGCGGGCCCGTGATCGAGCTCCCGGTCAGCTACGAGCATCCGCACGCCGTGATCGACAGACCACACGGCGGCCACCTCACCATCGACCACGACCACCCACGACCAGCCTTGCGCTCTGATCTCGGGCGAGCTCGTCTCGATGGCCGCGCTGAGCCTCGTACCGTCGGGAACGGACAACGTCGCGGCGTGCGAGACGGCGTCGTCGCCCATGGCGACGCTGTCGCGGTCGACTCGGAGTTCGATCATGCACCGCTCCCGTCCGCGCCCGCTGGCCACGTCCAGTCGATCTCGACCTCCTGCACCTGCTTCGCCATACGACGCCGTCGTGACGCGGCGCGCTTCGTGTTCGCGTTGGTCTGGTCGGGCCATCGCCAGTCGGCGGGGAACATATGCAGGGAGAGCGTCGTCGCGCCCGCGGCGTGCGGATCGGCGGCACGCACGAGTGTGAAGGCGTAGTCGCTGACCCGCCACACAGCGCGCGGAAGGGAGATCAGCGGGTCGCGGCTCAGCCTCGCGCCATACCCGTCGTCGGGGTCGAGAGGTGATTCGGCGTGGAATCCTCCGCCGCCGAAGTAGTGCACGAAGTCCATCTCGAGTGATCGGTGGAGCGCGGTCATCTTCTCCTGCGCGTCGGCGGAGCCGTCGGAGCGCGCGAGCGGAAAGATGGTCAGCAGGCCGTTCTCCACTGCCCACGGACTGATCTCGCGCCACTCGACGTCGATACGGATCCGTCCGTCTTCTCCGCGCCGTTCTCCACGCCGGAAGCGGCCCACCTCCTCGACGATCGCGAGGCCGTCCCCGAGTTGCACAAAGCTCTCCATGTCTCCAGCATGCCGTGGCCGGCGACGGACCGCCCGTTGGGCGATCCACTCCCCGCCCGTTGAGCGATCCGCTCCCCGCCCGTTGAGCGCGGAGCGCTAACCCCGCCCGTTGAGGGAGCGAAGCGAGACGAAACGCGCCATCCCCGCACTCCGCCCGATGAGCGAGGAGCACTAACCCCGCCCGTTGAGCGCGGAGCGCTAACCCCGCCTGTTGAGCGAGCGGAGCGAGACGAAACGCCTCAGCGGCTGACGGTGATGTCGACGACGTACGCGGCACACGAGCCGGAGTCCTCGTCGCACTCGTCGTATGGGCTCCCGCTGACCACGACGGAGGCTGCTCCGTCAGGAAAAGACTCGGGCACGGTGATCTCGGTCGCGAAACTCCCGTCTCGCTGGACCGGAACGTCGACGTCGTCAGACTGCTCGCCCGATGACGAGACCACGGCGATCGAGTACGAAGCTCCATTCTCGTAACCGAGATCGCACTCGGCCGCCGCGCTCCGGACCGTCAGAGACTCGCCTGGAGCGACATCTGCGGACGAGACATCCAAAAGTGCAGGCAGACACCGGTCGGGTTCGGGCGCGCAGGCGGTCAGTGTGGTCGCGGTCAGCATGGCGATCGACGCCGCCAGGCCGAGCAGGAGCACCCTCGGCCCCGGAGTCCTTGGAGCCTTCACCCGGAGACCTCCTCGTCAACAAAAACGTTCGCCGCCCGCAACGCCGAGCGAAGGCCAGCTACACCGTCGAAAAGGTGAGTCGGCATCCCGAGCCGCTCAGCCCCGGCGAGCTTGCTGGCCGAGTCATCGGTGAAGAGCACCTCGTTCGGGGCGAGCCGCATCGCATCGAGGACGTGCTGGAACGCCCGAGCGTCGGGTTTCGTCCAGCCGATCTCTGCAGAGTTGAAGACAGCTTCGAAGTGGGCGTCGAGGTTCATCGCGGCGGCTTCTGCCTGGATCGTGTCCGTGCCGTTCGTGAGGATGGCGGTGCGGATGCCGTTCGCTCGCAGTTCGTCGGCGAGGTCGAGGGCCTGCTTGTCGACATGAAACGACTGGCTGCCCCACTCCTCGGCGGCTGCGGCGTTGCCGAGCTCCACGCCGATCCGCTCGACCCAGTCACGGCGAGAGATCCTTCCCGTCGTCACCTCTTCGAGATGGTGTGGAGCGAAGGCGATGGCCTCGATCGAACCTGGTTCGAGTTCGTGCGTCCGCTCGATGCTCGCGACGTTCTCGGGGTCGAAGTGACGGACGACTCCGTCGAGGTCGAAGAGAACGGCGCGGATGGGAGGCATCGGTTCACCCTATCGATCAGGACGAACTGGGGTACACACTCCGGCCACGGCGGCCCCTCGATTCGGGCGCCTGTCCCCGGCGATAGAGACGGCCGGCGGACCGCTTCAATCGATTGAAGCGATCCGCCAGCCGGGATCAACGGTCAGCGCAGTGTTTGCACAGCCGGTAGCCGTTGGTGCCCGAACGCTTGTTCTCGGGCGGGATCTGCTTGCCGCTCACACAGTCGTCGTAGACGTGGTGAACATCCGGGTCGTCGGGGTTGATCGAGTAGTAGGCGGGAACCTTCATGGTGCTCCTTTGCATCAGGGCACCAGACTCTCTGGTGCCTCTTGTTCCAGGAGCCGGGTCCCTCGCACTTGATACATCTTGGCCGGGGAAGCCCGTTCGCCGCTCATGCCAGGATGAAGCGATGACGCCCGTCGGTCTAGGATCGCGCCGCATGCGGGTCGCTCGACGCACTTCATATGACAGGCCTCGGAGGGCACATTGGACAAAGAGCTGAAGACTGCCGAGCGCATCCGGGCAGCGCTGGAACATCTCGAACAGGTGGGAGCCGACGGGACTTACGTACCCATCAGCGAAATCTGGGCGCAGTCCGTCGCTCGAGCCCCGCTCACCCCTTTTGAATCCGAACTGAACACCAAGAACCTGCCGCGCGGTCAAACCAACTGGCGGTTCGCGAGTTCTGAACTGGTGGGCGCGGGTTGGCTCGTGAAGAACCCCTCCGGCGTCGGCGAATGGGCCATCACCACGAGAGGAGTAGACGCAGTCAACGAGTATCCGGGCAACGAGCTGTTCGCAGAAGCACAGCGGGCGAGCCGGGAAGCGCGAGCCAACATGCGCGCCTCTGACGCTCGCGCCTTGTCGGAGCGCTGGGTTTCCGGTGACTCTGCGAAACGAAAGATCTTGGCCGCTGCAGACGTCATCATCGAAGAGGGGTTCCGAAAGGGCTTGTCTGGCTTCGCACCCGGAAGGGAAGTCTGGACGCCGGATAACATTCGCGCGCTGAACCAGCTGTGGAACTCGGCCGAGAAGACGGAGGGTAAGAGTTTCTCCGGCAACCTCGCGCTGCAGTTCAAGGACGCGACCGACGACCAGCGTCTGCTGATGGCAGAAGTGATCGCCCTTCAAGTACTGCCGATCGGCTGGATCATCGGTCACGCGAAGAAGCGCGAAAGAGTGCAGTCGCTCCTCAGCGCAATGGCCCATCCCGTCGAGATCCCGCGCGTCTTCGATGAAGCATTCGGGGGTGGGGCTTTCAATCCCGGTCAGGGGATGCAGACGCACGTGAACAAGGCCATCACCATCATCCTCGATCTCCTTCGCGATTGGAGCGAGCTTTCTGAAGCAGAGCAGCAGGCTGCTCTTGAGGACCCGCTGAAGTGGCGCGAGCTGGTTCTCGCAAAGGAATCTGGATTCCACACCCAGCGCTACGCGCTGCTCTACCTCGTGCATCCGGGCTTCTTCGGGCCGATCGTGTCGGCTGAGCATCGCGAGCGCATTCGCCAGGCGTTCATCGGCGAGATCGGAGGCGAGTTCTCCGATGATCCCGATGTCGATCTGCAACGCATCCAGATCGCCCTGCAGGTCAAAGAGCAGGAACCGGTGAATGTGTACGACGAACCGTTCTACAGCCGGTGGCAACGAGGCGACGAAGCAGTTGCGGTCCCCTCGTCGAACAAGGATGACGAGCGTCACGATGATCCCATCGCGGACCCACGCGGGTTTACAGCGGACGATATCGACGTCGATGAACTCGCCGGTGCAACGCACCTCGACACCACCTGGTTGACCAAAGTGGCGCGTGCTCTTCACCGCCGCGGACAGGTGATCCTCTACGGCCCTCCAGGAACAGGAAAGACCTACGTCGCGCGCGCCCTGGCGGAGCAGCTCGGCAAGCCGGGCAGCGTCGTGAAGCGCATCCAGTTCCACCCGTCCTATACGTACGAGGACTTCTTCGCCGGGTATCGACCGGTGACGGATGCCGCGGGCCAGCTGTCGTTCTCTCTCACGCGGGGTCCGCTCCGCGAGATCGCCGACGAGGCACGCAAGAACCCGGATGTGCCGCATGTGTTGATGATCGACGAGATCAATCGCGCGAACATCAGCAAGGTCTTCGGCGAGCTGTACTACTTGCTCGAGTACCGTGACGACGCCATCGACGTGCTGTACGCGGGCTCGGGTGACGACGGCGGCAAGTCCTTCACCCTCCCGGCGAACGTACTCATCATCGGCACGATGAACACGGCGGACCGTTCGATCGCGCTACTCGACTCAGCCATGCGCCGCCGCTTCTCATTCTTCGAGCTGCACCCGGACGTCGCGCCGGTGAAGGACATCCTCGTGCGCTGGGCCGCACACCATCCGCAGTCTCTGCCTGTCGCTGAGTTGTTCGAGCGCCTCAACTCGAGCATCCGAGACCGTGAAGACCGTGTGGGCCCGAGCCATCTGCTGCGAACCGACGACCTCAGCGAGGACGACCTACACGCAGTATGGGAGGAGAGCATCCTGCCGTTGCTCGACGAGCGCCACATCGGAACGGGCGTCGACGTGCACGTGAAATATGGGCTGAAGACGCTGCTCGACGGTCTCGGGTCTTCTGATGCCGAGGCGGCTGCGTCGGGGTCGTGAGTGTGACCACGTTCGGCGTACGCGTCGAGGAGATCGCCGAGAAGGGCGAGTCTTTCGTCGCGCTGACCACGTCACAGGCAGTGCGTCTGCAGGAGCTGAAGTTCTGTCGGGTGTCCCCGACGGGGGATGCAGGAATCTGGCGTATCACCGACGTCACTCGTGTGGGTGTGGTGGGGCTAGACGGAGTTCGACTGATCGTGCGGCCGAAGACGCCGCTGCGGAGCCTGATCTTCATGGCATCGTATTCGGGCATCCAGACCGATGTGAGCCACGCCACGTTCGCATTCGAGGCTGATCGAGATCTGCCCTCGACCCTGGCCTCCGCGCTGATTCGAGCAGTCTCGTCGGCGACAGGGCGAGGGCTCCTCAAGGGCTACGTATCCGTCGAGGAGACGGGCACGGTGATTCGCGGCCGATGGGACGTGGCGCGCCAGCTGAAGGCTCGACCCGGCATTCCAGTCCCCGTCGAGCTGACCTACGACGACTACACCGAGGACGTCGCGGAGAACCGGATCGTCAAGGTGGCGCTGCGCGCGCTGGTGCGGCTCGAACAGCTCCCCCGTCACATCGTCGACGAACTCGGCCCCCTGCTCGGGATGTTCTCCGAGGTCTCGGATCTGCGGCCTGGCGGTCGGGTGACGCTGCCTGCGGAGACCAGATTGAACGCGCACTATGGGCCGGCGCTCCGCCTCGCACAGTGGATCATCGAAGCGACATCGTGGGCGCATGCAAAGGGCGTGAGCTCCGGCTCCGCGTTCCTCCTGAACGTCGCGAAAGTCTACGAGGACTTCGTCGGGTCGGTGCTCCGGGCGACGCTGAAGCCCGAGGGCTTCGAGGTCGATCTGCAAGTGTCGGACTGGCGCTTGGACACTGGTGGTGAAGTTCGGATGCGACCGGACATCGTCATCTCGCGAGGTGGCCGAGTCGTGACTGTGGCTGACACGAAGTACAAGGTGTGGGGCGAGAGCACGGGTTCTCCTCCGAACGCCGATGTGTATCAGGGGCTGGCGTACGCGGTGACGGCACGCGTGCCGGAGGTGCATCTGCTGTATGTGTCAGGAGACGTCGAGCCGCGGAGATATGAGATCGCGGCCACCGGGACCGTGGTCGTGGCGCATGCGGTGGATGTCAGCGGCGGACCGGAGGAACTGATCGAACGGGTCGCAGTGTTGGGGCGCGCCCTCGTCGCTTCGACTCGCTGAAGCCTCGCCGTCCGCCATGATCAATACATGAGCATGGGCCCTCCCCCTCCCTCCGCGAACCCGGACGGAACAAAATACGACGTCAATACGGTTCGCACGATCCGCGGAACAGAATCGCGAACCCGCGCGAAGTGGGAGAACGATGGATGGGAGTTCGTCTCGCAGGAGCAGGGAACGCTCCGCACCCAGATGACCTTTCGCAAGCCGAAGACGCCCGTCTCGTGGAAGCCGTTCGCCGTGATTGGCGGAGCACTCGCAGTGGTGGCCATCATCATTGGTGTCAATGTCGCGCTGTCATCTGACGACAACGACGCGAAGCCTGTGGCGTCGACCTCGCCAATGTCAACGCCGAGCACTGAGAAGGAGCCGCGTCCTGAGCCGACGGCGGCACCAGAGTCGACGGCCGTGCCGCAGTCGGTCATTCTGACTACCGAGAACAACGCGGACCTCGCGGCGCTCCTCGCTGGACCTCAGGATGGCCCGACGGTCGAAGCGTTCGCAATGAAGTACGACGGCCAGACCATCGAGTTCGATGGCGCTATCGGAGCAATGAATCCCCATGACGGCTATACGACGCGGTACGACATTCTCATTAGCGTCGGGGATTACAGCGAGACGCAGTCGTTCGGCGGACCAAGCTTCCAGTTCCGCGACGTGAATGTGACGAACGATCTGAATCTGAGCGGCAATATTCCTGACTCCGTCGGAGTCGGGAATAACCTGCATGTGGTCGCTCGCGTGGGTGCCTACGAACCAGACACGGCCCTCTTCCTGCTCGACCCGGTGGCGACACAGGTCCGTTGAGTTCGTAGTCCTGGTTGACCTGGAGCGAGTGCGTGGGATCTACCGCACTCGCTCCAGGTGGTCTTACCCTGGCCGCGGGCATCACGGAACCACAATCACCTTGCCCACAACCAGACCTTCAGCAGCCTCCGCATGCAGCGCCGGAAGCTCGGTCAGCGGAATGCGCCGCGTGACCTCGAGCGCAAGCACGCCCTCATCGACCAAAGACACCAGCTCGGCCAGCTTCTCGGCGTCACTCCGCACGAACACGACCACAGACCGCACTCCCCGGATGACATCATCCGGTGCTGGTATCCAGGCGGTGGTGCTCACCACGATTCCCCCGTCGCGCACGAGTCGGACCAGCGCGGTGATGGACATCGCCGCGTAATGGGGGAGGTCTGAGTCAGGGACGTTGACCCCTCCACCGGCGCGTCAGGTCGACCCACTCCGCTTGGGCGTCTCTGAGTCTCTGGGCCGGCACCGGAATGCCGCTTCGTTGGATCACGCGCAGACCATGGACAGAAATGCTGGCTGGTGGCCACTGCATCGGGCGGAAATCCTTGTTCGCCCTCGACACGACTGAGACAACTCCCGTCGCTAGGGAAATTGCGTTCGTGATCGACGCCAGGTTGGACCAGTAACTAGCGGCCACCTCAGTCCAGCCCCAGATGTCACGCGGGGTGACAGAACGGTCGTTCTCACGGTAGAAGTGCAGTTGCCCGCCGCCACCACTCGGAGTGCGGTGCGCAACCTCATTCCGGAAATCGCGCAGGGACTTCGTCGTAAGGAACATGCGATCCAACGCGACCGCGTTCTCGGCGAAATCGGGTCCTGTGCGACCCGCTGTTTGTGAGAGAGCGTGAATAATCTTCTGCGAGAGCCGATCGACAAGGCCCCACGAGACGTACTTCTCCTCGATACCGTCGGCTCTGAGTTGGTTTCTATTATGCTCGCTGGTGAAAGTCTCCAGGAGTTTGAGGTC
Organism: Microbacterium sp. Root553; assembly: GCF_001426995.1. NCBI lineage: Bacteria > Bacillati > Actinomycetota > Actinomycetes > Micrococcales > Microbacteriaceae > Microbacterium > Microbacterium sp. Root553. The sequence continues at coordinate 941,333 of NZ_LMFY01000001.1, forward strand.
TTGGCCGGCAAGAACTCGCTTGCCATCGTCGTACAGTATCTCTAGGTACCGTCGGGACTCGTCTTCTGCGCTTGATGTCTCGTAGACGAAGTCCCCCAGTAGGGCGGCCAGCCGCCTGTTGCTAAGTCCCATAGGACGGCTTCGTCGGAATCGGGCGTACTGAGCATATGCGTCCATAGGTGTCAGCATCGCAGCTCGCCTTCGAGCCGCTGAATCAGCACGCCGATCGTTCCCGCGCGCTCCGGGACTCGGCACCGACCTTTGCTCGGCCCGGCTCAAGCGTCGCCCGTATTGCCCGTACGTGACCTCAACGGAACGGTATCCCATGGGCCCGGAAATCCCTTGGCTTCCTTAGTCGCGCGATACCGGTCGGCCGCTGAGCTCCACTCCTTGCGCAGCGCGAGGTACTCCTCGGACCGGTCGCCCGGGCAGCTCAGGCACTCTCGAATCGTCAATGCGCGAAAAGAAGTGAATGGCTGCACCTCGTCCACCTCGACCATGGTGTTCGAGTCCGTATGGAAGAGGTCGTTGGGAGCGTGCGGAGATGCTTCGAACATTGCTCGCGTTCATCGCCGCCGAGTTCCTCGAAAGACCGCTGCAACACCCCGGCTACGGAGGCGGTCTGAGGCGGAAGAGCGAAAAGGCCGCGCGTGTTCAGCCAGGCGACCCTCGCCATTCTGATCAGCGGCACTCCGTCTGCGCTTGCGGATGCAGCAACAAGGCACGGCTTCTCTCATCGCGTCTGTATGCGCGTAGATCTCGTCGAGTTCCTCGAGCGGATGCCGCGTCTCGACCTTCGCCTTGTCGAGCAGACCGAGGTACTTCTGATTGCCTTGAAGTGGAGGCGCGCGACCGGCTTGCGATTGTCGTCGTCGAGGAGCACGGCGAAGTAGCTCTTCGCATCACGGTGGGTCACGCGCTGCGGCTTGACCTCGCCGCACGCGATTGCTTTCACGATCTGGTAGCCCTCGAGCTCTTCCAAACTCGTCTCAATTTCTGTATCCCGATCAAGGTCGGCTTCGACTACCTCGGCGCTCGTCGCCGCCGCAGGAGCTTGGGTGTGGGTGATCCCACTGACCCCCAGCGCGGTCTTCAGCCGATCGTTGACCCGCTCGTTGAGGAATTGCCGCGCCGCCTTGCTCACTAGCGTTGTGACCTGCTGACGAACCTTCTGGGTGCAGGAGGCTTCGTAGACCCGCGTCGCGAAGAACTTGATCCCCTCGTCGGTCGGCTCGCGGAACTGCCCCGCGATCTCACCCTTGAGCGCGCCGATGTACCCTCAGCTCGTCCGCGGCGCTGATGAACGAGTCCAGGTCGAAGCTCTCCTTACTGAGCTTCTGGATCTCGTTGATGAGTGTCTCGTCGATGTCCAGCAGATCGAGAACGAGGAAGGGCTTGGCGCCCACGCAGTTGGGGGTGTCGAGGTCGGTTGGGAAATCCCGGGTCTCCGCACCAGCGCCTGACGCTCGATCAAGCGACGTGAAGAGTGGAGCCCAGAGTTATCGAACCGCTGTCGACCCGACATGGCCTTGCGGTCTCCCCCACGAATCCGACCGGAGCTGTCGCAGATCACGAACCATCCGATACCCGTTCAGGCGGGGACGAGCCTCATGTCTGAACTGAAGCATAAGATTCGAGTATGCCCGAAACGTTCGTCGATCTGTTCAGTGGAGCCGGCGGCCTCTCCTGGGGTCTCAAGGAGGCTGGGATGCGACCTCTGCTTGCGTCCGACCACTGGTCTGACGCGGTGGCGACGCATCGCCACAACATGCCGAGTCATCCAGTGCTACTTAGGGACATTCGGGAGCTGAAAGTTAACGAGCTACTCGAGGCAGCCGGCGGCACGCCTGACTGGATCGTTGGCGGACCTCCTTGTCAGGGATATAGCACCGTTGGCAAGCGCAATAGGGATGACCCGCGAAACGTTCTTTTTCTTGAGTTTAGACGCCTCGTCGAAGGAGTGCAGCCTTCAGGTTTCGTGATTGAGAATGTCCTGGGCCTAAAGGACATGAGTTTCGAGAAGGAAGTTGCTGCGAGCTTCAGCGACCTCGGCTACGAAGTCACCTTCAAGGTCGTAACTGCGGCCGAGCACGGTGTGCCGCAGCTCCGCAGACGCGTAATCTTTGTCGGTCACAAGAACCGGGGCCGCTTCCTGGGCCCCACCCCGACCCGAACCTCCGAGACTTTCGTAACAGTAGATGATGCCATCGGCGATCTACCGCATCTGCGCGCGGGAGAGCAGAGCGATCGATATGACCTCGCACCGTACACGGATTACCAGCGGAGCATGCGCCAGGAGAGCCCGTCGATTCAGGGGCATAGCGTCAGCAGACACCCCGATCATCTCGTAGAAGCCATCTCCCACATCCCCGACGGGGGAAACAGGCGATCCATCCCAGAACAGCTACAACCAAGATCCGGATTTCACAATTCGTATAGTCGACTTGCGTCATGGCTACCTGCGGTCGCTGTTACCCAAAACTTGGGTAAGCCCTCAGGGTCGCGGTGCATTCACCCCAAGCAGAATCGCGGCCTGACCACTCGCGAGGGCGCCAGACTCCAATCATTCCCAGATAGCTTCCATTTCATCGGAGGTGTTACGAGCCAAAGACTTCAGGTGGCGAATGCTGTCCCCCCGGCATTGGCCGCTGCGCTCGGCTCTGCACTCCTCGACCCGGGAACGTGGATGTAGCAGCAAATCGCAAGGTGACGTTGCCCCCTGCCGCCACAAAGCCGAGCCATGTGACCGATTGAGAGATTTTGTGCCAGATAGCATTCGACTTAGAAGAGGCGAGAGCCGTGCACTGAAAAGTGTGGCCCGAGACCTCGGCTTCTCTGACGAATTTTCTAGTCGTATTCCTTTATCCGGGCCAAGCAAAAGCGTTGAAATGGCACTTTCATGGCTGAGCGATTCGAGACCCAGCGCGCAAAACCATTGGCCCGCTTTGACCCTCGCGTTCGTCGCGCAAGTCGAGTCACTTTCCGCGGCCGAAGGTCTTGATAGTTTCGCTAACATTTTCACTTCAAATCCTCCGGAGACCGCGGACCCTTCAGCGCGCAGAGCTGTCAACACCCTAAACTTCAAACGAAAAGTGAGTCAGGGTGCCTCAATCAAGCTACGCCCGCTTTACAATGACGCCCTCCACGTAATCCAGCACGTGATGCTCCGCTCGCACCCCAGCAACGCTCCTCACGCCACTCAATCGTGGCGTGAGTACCGGGATCTAGTCACCATGATTGGGCAGATGACACCTGCAGAGCGACGAACATTCGCGGAACGCGTCTGGGAGCTTGGTGTCTTGAGTGAGCCCGTGCGGCAGATTTCGTCCGTGACCAGCCGGACAGTTCGCCCGTTCGAGCTAGTGCTGAATGAGATGCCGACTAGCACGGCCGGCGTCCGAGGCGGTGCGATTCTCCAAGGGATCGCGTATGGGTATCTCCGCGCCGACTCCCCGAATCTGATACTCGAGTCGCATAATGTCAACACCGGGAGTTCACGCGCTGGAATGCTTGGGGATGTCGACGGCTTCAGGGGCCAGGAGCCGGAGCTCGCTGCCGAGGTCAAGGACATCCACCTCACTGCCGAGAATGTGTTCCAACAACTGCAAAGCTTTTTCGAGGATGTCGAGAACGCCCCAAATGTGACGGCGGTCGTTTTCTGCCGAGATATCACCGACGAGGCACGCTCAATGATCTCCGCCTATTTTGAAGAGTCAGATTCCACAGATTCCACAGAGGCGCCCGTGGCCACGAGCGCAGCAACGGTCCTAGACATACGCGAACTTTCCCGACGCGTCTCTGTCTGGGATGTCCCTAAACAGCAGGAGGCGCTGCGCGGCGTCGAATACTACCTGGGGAGGGTTCAAAAAGACAATGGGGCCGTCGCCTACCTACGCGGATGGCTGCTTTCACACGGCGTTCAGATCTCGTAGTGGCATTGCGACGCACCGCGGTCCACCTACTTCGTGCTCAGATGCCGACAATTTGCTCGCTACCTCTTCGCTCGCGTTAAAAACCGGCCCTTCTCCACGCTAGGTGTACTGACCTTGACCGTTGTTGATTCGGTCGATCTAGGCCCGTTACTACACCAACGCCCTAAATAGGTAGAGGCGCGCTTGCCCCTCCCCCGAGGCATGCACTTGATATGAGTCGAGGCACCGTTGCGGGACTCAATCTCAAGAAACTCCAGCATGGCCCTCACTGCACACTCCACTATCGGCAACTGACTGAACGACCCGTCCTGCGGGCCGCCCATCCCCGCTATCTTCGGGCCGCTGCAGCAGCTCGTCGCAGAATGAATCAGGGCGCGCTGCCTCAGTCTGTCGTCTATGACCTGGCGCGCATAGCCAATGGCGGCGAGATCCCCGAAGCCGACGAGTCCGAGGGTTAGACGAGAAGCCCACCACCGGCCGCTTCTCCGGCAAGACCGCGATCGCCACGGGGCCCGGAATCGTCAAGGCCATTGCATCCCGCGTCTGCCATCGCGCGATCGAGCACGCGTGATCGCCGCACACAAACTCGACTTGTGCACCTCGCCGCGTTGCACTTCTTCGATGGTGCCCTGATCACGAACCATCGGCGACGCCTGGGAGCCCATCGCCCCGATCGCTGCCTTGACGGCTGCGAGGCACATCACATCACCGGAGACCCTCGCGCTCTCCTTCGGCCCACAGCTTTCACCTGGGTCCGTCGCAGGATCAGACGGACACAAGACTCACCCAGCACGCGCACCCAAATATATTGCTTTCGTCCTCATATGTGGTGTTAGTTGAGTCAAAGCACCGCCGCGCATGAGTTATCCAACGGACCCATGAGCGCGACTCCAGAGAAGAGGACTCCCATGCCGTCTCGCATCAACGATCCCAGGGCAAGCGCGCTCTCACGCATCGGCCAGCGCACGATCGCCGTCGTCGCTACGGCGGGCACGATCATTGCGGGAAGCCTGCTGTGGTCGGGGCAGCCCGCGCACGCGACCGAAGACAGCGCCGGAGTCACCGTGCAAGAGGTCGCGGTCGCCCTCGACGGCGTCAGCAGCGAGCTCATGCAAACTGCCGTGGAACCAACCGAGTCGAGCGCGAGTGCCCCACTCCAGGTGCAGGTGCCGGCGACAGCTTCCGAGGGAGTCTCGCTTTCGGTGGAAGACTTCGACCTCAACATCTCCTTGCCGAACGCGGCGGCATCCGCCGGCGGGCAGCTTCTTGGTGACGGAACGACCGTGTACCCGGCTGACGGCGCGAGCAGCAATGCCGTCATTCCGACAGCGGGTGGCGTCCAGCTGCTCTCGATCCTCGAAAGCCGCGAGGCGTCGGAGAGCTACTCCTATGATCTGACCATCCCGGCCGCCCACCGGCTCGAGGCAACCGCCGACGGCGGTGCCCGCATCGTCGACGAGCAGGGCACTGTCAAGGTTGAGTTCGAAGCGGCATGGGCCGAGGACGCGTCTGGGGCTGCCGTGCCGACGCACTACGTCGTCGAAGGCAACACTCTCACCCAGGTGGTCGAGCACAAAGGCCTGGCCGACGTCGCCTATCCGATCGTGGCGGATCCGCTCCCCGTGGTCGTATTCGTCGTCACCGGGCTCGCCCTAGTCGCGGTTGCCGCCCTCGCCCTGGGGGTCGCGTCATGGCTCGTCATCAGCTGGTGGAACACGTGCCAGGCGAAGGGAAAGTATCCGGAGCTGTCCACCAAGAACGGCTTCACAGCCAGGTGCGTGCGATGAACGAACCCCGCGCGCTCGTCGTCGACGCCTCGGGACGCGCCGACGACCTCGCCGGACGCCTCTTCGTGATCGCATGTTCTCTGGGAATCACCATCGGGCTCATCGCGACCGCAGGGATGCTGCTCGCAGCCGCTGCGTTCACAACCGCCAGCACCTTCACCATCCCCTTCATCGCCACATTCGAAGGCTTCCATGACGTGGGTGGCATGAACGCGGTCACCATCACCGGGTCTTGGGCGACGTCGGCCGGATTTGCGATCCTGCTCGGCTTCCTCCTGTCAGTTGTCATACTCCGCGTCGGTCAGCACCGTTCGTCCTCGAATCGGTGAGGGGAAGGGCAGCAATCGGCAGAGAAGGCAATCAGCCAGCGACCCTCTCCGCCGTGCGCAGCACTTCCTCCGGGCCTCCCGAGCGACGAACGTTGCTCGGGAGGTCCGTTTCTTTGTGCCCACACAGCGAAGGAAGGCGTACGCTGTTCAGTTAGTAGACGCACCGTTGCGAAACCCTCAAGCCTCAAGGAGCACCCATGGCCCTCACCGCACACTCCACCATCGGCGACTGGCTGAACGACCCCACCGGCGGGCCACTCATCCGCGCACTCTTCGAGCAGACGGGCGCCGACCCCGAGCTCCTCACCCCCGTGCTCGGGCTGCCACTGCAGCAGCTCGTCGCCATGAGCCAGGGCGCACTGCCGCAACCAGTCGTCGACGACCTCATGCGCGCGGCCAATGACGGCGAGATCCCCGAGGCCGACGAGTCCGAGGGCTGGACCGAGACGCCCACCACCGGACGCTTCTCCGGCAAGACCGTGATCGTCACGGGCGCAGCATCCGGAATCGGCAAGGCCACCGCATCCCGCATCGCCCGCGAAGGCGGACGCGTCATCGCCTCCGACATCGCCACCGACAAGCTCGACGCCCTGAAGGCCGAGTTGCCGGATACCGACATCACCACCGTCGCCGGAGACCTCACCAAGCAGGACGCGATCGACGCCGTGATCGCCGCCGCGGGCGACCGCATTGACGCCCTCGCGAATGTCGCCGGCATCAACGACGACTTCTCCCCCGCGGGCGAGACGACGGATGCCGTCTGGGACCGCGTCATCGCCATCAACCTCACCGCCCCGTTCAAGCTCATGCGCGCGGTGCTGCCGATCATGGAGAAAGCCGGCCGCGGGTCGATCCTCAACGTCTCCAGCGAAGCGGGCCTGCGCGGCAACGCGTCGGGCAACGCCTACACGGCCAGCAAGCACGGCATCATCGGCGTCACGAAGTCCGCGGCGTTCATGTACGGACCGAAGGGCATCCGCGTGAACTCCGTCGCACCGGGCGGCGTCGCCACCGGCATCCCGATGCCCCCGAACATGTCGGAGTACGGCTCCGGTCGCCTCGCCCCGTTCCAGCAGGCGATCCCGACGGTCGCGACCGCCGAGCAGTTGGCTGCGTCGATCACGTTCCTGCTGTCGGACGACGGCGTGAACATCAACGGTGCCGTGCTGGCGTCGGATGGTGGATGGTCGGTGCAGTAAGCACCCCTATGACTCGCGTGCCGTGTCATCCTTGCGAGATGTGGAACACCTTCGGCGCTGACGTCCTCGTGGCGGTCATTGGAGCAGCTTTGACTGTATCCATCGCTTTTCTAACGTACTTGGGGAGGATCCGACTCGAAGAGCATCGAGCACTGCAGATTCTGATCAACGACCTACACGGTCGACGGGCACTGGCAGTCGGGCGAGGATCCAAGGTGCGGTTTGCTTCTTGGAGCGCATCATTCAAGCGCGCCAACGCGAGCATCATTTCTGCGCGCGATGAGATAAAGGCAACTCGCGCGAAGGTCAGGAAGCACGAGAAAGTGCAGGGGCCTCTTGTCGAGATGATCCGAGCTTGCAACAACTATCTAGAGATGATCGAGGGAGACCCCAGCTCCTATCTCATCTATCTGGCCCAGCTAAAGCTGGAACTGTACGCTCAAGCCCTTCGCCTCGCCAGCGTGCGCAGGGGCCTCAAGGTGGCTCGCCCCGGCGACGGGGCGTTCCAAGAACAATTGAACCCGCATGCAAGACCGTACGCATCTTGAGGCACGGAAGGCACCGTTCCTTCTCAGCGTTCGAGCCCTCGCAGGCGCACCTCCGTCTGATCTTTGACCCGCTCGGCATTGACGGGGTGATCGGTGACAGACTGACTCCATGCCCGAACGTCCAGAGATCGTCTGCCTCTGCGGTTCCATGCAGTTCGCCGAGGACATGCGGTTGGTAAGCCAGTCGCTCACTCTCGCGGGCATCATCGTGCTCATGCCTACCGAGATCGACATCCCGATCACCGACGAGCAGAAGGCCGTGCTCGGCGAGCTGCACCTGCGGAGGATCGACCTGGCCGATCGGGTGGAAGTGGTGAACCGGGGCGAACACTACGGCGAATCGACGCTCCGTGAGATCGCCCATGCAGAAGCCGCGGGCAAGCCCGTGACCTTCGTCGGCCCCGCCTGGGGCCGGCAATAGTCCTCACATCTCCCCCGCCTACAGTGACACGCATGAAGAAGCTCCCCGCGCTCGCGACACTGGCCGTCGGCATCCTTCTGCTGTCCGGATGCTCTCAGGCGTCGACCATCGCGGCGTGCGGTCAGGTCGCGGCCCAGGCCGTGCAGGTGAGCGGTGTGATCGAGAGCTTCAGTTCGCCGACGCCCGAGGCCGCGCAGGCGGCTCTCGCCGAGGTGAAGACGGTCGCCGAGAAGATCCGCGGCATCGATGGTCCCGCGGAGTTCGTCACCCTCCGCGACTCGTGGGCGACGAGCATCGACGCGTTCGCCGCCGAGGGCGAGAAGGCGATCGCCGGTGACGTCAGCGGTGTAGATGCCGCATCCACCCAGCTGCGCACGGCGACCGACGCGATCGTCGCCTACTGCACGCCGTAGCGACCGCAGTTACGCCGCGATCCCCCGCAGCAGCCGCGTGACCGTCTCGTCGACGCGCTCGGCGCTCAACGGCTGACCGATCAGCGCGGCATACGACGCCATGGCGATGAGCTGGTCGGCGATGGCGTCGGCATCCACATCGGCGCGGATCTCGCCCGCCGACTGCCCGCGTGCGATCCGCTCCGCGACCCACGAGCGGATCGGCGCCGCAAGCCGCTCGTTCAACGCGAGTCCGAGCTCGTGATCGGTCGCGGTGACCGCGATCAGCGCCCGGGCGAGCGCCACACCCTCGGGCCGCTCCATACCGGCGGACATCGCCGAGAACCACGCGTGCAGGTCGGCCCGGATGTCATCGCTCATCGCGACAGCGGGGTCGGCGCCGGGCAGGTCTCCCTCGAGAAGCGCCTCGCCGAGGATCGCCGCCTTCGACGGCCACCAGCGGTAGATCGTCTGCTTCGCGACTCCGGCGGTCTCGGCCAGCCCCTCGATCGTCACGACCTCGTAGGTGCCGGCCACGACGGCAGCGCGCATCGCCTCGAGCACGGACCGGCGTGCGGCTTCACTACGAGGACGGGGCATGAGAACAGGCTATCGAGGGGGCGGGCCGCTGACCGCCTCGGCGGCGCCTGCGCTTCGGTGTATCGAGTCGCCGGATGGGGGAATCGCCAGCGAGTCCGTCGCTGACGCGGAAGGCGCACTCGCGGCCGACTGGCGCCCGGTGTCACTGGGGGACGGGGCATGGGTCACGGGCGCCGAGCGCGATGATTCGCCATGCGGCTGCGTGTGAGACCGCATCCGTTTCGCTCGCGCAGGAAGAAGCGATCCGAATGTCGCTCCTTCGCTGTACGGCCGCGCGACCAGCGGGACTGCCAACAGGATGAGTGCCCCGAACATCGTGATCTGGAAGCTCCAGAGTCCGATGAAGACGATGATTCCCAGATGCAGGGCCGCACCCAGCAGCGCGACGGCGACCCGGAGTCGTCCTCGAAGCAGCGGAAGGGCCGCGAGCGCGATCTCCAGCGCCATCGTTCCCCACGTCAGCACGAAAAGGGCGAGTGGGATGGAGGTGACGAAGACGATGAGTTGCAGGAACAGTCCGCTCGACCCGAAGAACCCCTGGCCGATGTAATAGAGCGCTGTTCCTTCCGCCCATTCGGTCTGGAACAGCTTGCCCGCTCCGGAGTAGAAGTACAGGACGGCGACCTGCACCTTCGCCGCGACCAGGAAGACGACAGCAGCTCCGGTACGTACTCCGATCAGTCGCGTTCCGCGGCGACCGGGCATCCAGTGGTTCACCCGGGGATCGCCGAGGCAGATCGGTACCAGCAGGAGTGCGAGGATAGCGGCGATCTGGTCGCCACCCTCAGGAATCGAGATGCTGGAGGCGATACTGAACGCCACCCACGCGTGCAGCACGCTTGTCACCTGCGGCAGGAAGCCGCTGATGACGAGGATCAGCACGGCGATGCAGATGATGCGTCCGAACGCGAGGTCGTCGCGCACGAGGCAGAACAGTCCCGCTTGGTCGACGTGCGTGCAGAGCGGGTAGGTGCCGACGCCGCTCACCGGGCGGAAGAGGAAGTCCTCGCGAGTGAAGGCGACGGTGATCAGACCACCGAGTGCGACGAGCGAGCGCACGAGTCCGAGCAGCGGCGTCCATATGACCGGTTGCGGAAGGCGGATGCGGTCGATCGCGCTCAACAGGAGACCTCCGCATGCAATCCGCTCTGCGCGATCGATGTCTGCTCCGTGTGGTTGCGATACGCCCACGACACGGGGATGGACTGGACGATGACGACCTCGCCGCAGATCGTCGGGGAGGGGACGGCGTTGTCGAGCTTCACCGGTTCCGCCGCGATCAGCTCGTCCGAGCAGACGGCGAGATCCGGCGAGGAGCATTCGACCCAGGCGTCGGCGTTCTCGTCGCCGATGAGGAGGGCCGTCTCCACTCCTTGTGAGCGCCCCTCACGGCTCAGCCCGAAGGCGTTCTCCACTCTCGTGTTCGGGAAACCGGCGATGGATGTCAGCCCCGCGTCCGACACCTGATGCGGCTCGACCTGCGGGTCGCGCGGGGACTTGGTGAAGAAAGACCAGCCCTGCGGGGCGACCGCCATGATGTTGGCCCGGTTCGCCTCCAGGCCGGGAAGGGAGAGGACAGTCTCGCCGATGGAGGCCAGACCGGAATATGCGGCTGCGACCGCGACGACAGCGGTGGGAACGACCAGGTGTCGCACCTTCATGTGATTCATCGGAACTCTTTCGCGCCGGCTTGTGGGGCAGCCTGACGACTGCCCCACAAGCGATCTGCTGTGTATCAGTACGCGTCGAGCGTCTCGGTGAGTCCGACGATGCCCTTCTCGGTCTCGAGTCCGGTCGAGCCGGCCGCCGACCACGCGACGTTCTCCGTCCAGGCCAGGTTCATCTGCACCGCGAGGGTGAGAGCGTGCACGGCTCCGGCCGCTTCCGCGACGGCGACCCAGACGACGAAGACCGGAACGACCGCCATGGGCGTGACGTCACCGGGCGCGACGCGGGCGCCCTCTGACTCGTCCGCAAAGTTCAGCTCGTCCGAAACGGTGCTCAGTGCCTCGGCCGCGTCGACGAACTCCGCCTCGACTCGGAGGACATCACCTGACGTCATCTCGGTGTGGAAGTCCGCGAAGACGTCTGCATCCTTCGCCTCGAGGGCATCGAGCACCCCCTCGACCTTTGCGAGATCCGGCCCGAGCTCGCCGACGCTCTCGCGGAAAGCCGAGTACGCCGGGTCGCCGAGATCTGCGTCGAACTGCGCAGCCATGTCGCCGACACCGAAGTACATGGCACTGAACAGGTCGCGTCCGCTGTCGGTCGCAGTGACGCCCTCCGACGCCGGTGCGATCTCAGCGGCGATGGCGGGCGGGGTCACAGCTGCCGCGCCCAGGGCGACGGCCGCAGCCACTCCGATCGCGGCGGTCGTGCGCTTCTTCAATGTGATTGCCAAGAGCATCCTCCGATTTGTGTTTTTTGGCGCACTCGACTGTCCCGTGCGGGGTCGAGTGGTCGAGAGCCGCACGAGCGGCGTAAGTCATCCCGCGCGGCGGGAGGAGGCTGCTGAGACTTCGGTCATCGAAGCCTCAGCGCTATAGAGACTCGTTGAGTATCGCGGCGGCGCGGTCGGCGTCGGGCATCGCGATCTCGAAGGAACGACCGACGTCGTCCGAGACGTGCAGAGAGCTGGCGGCACCGAGAGCGAGCGCGACTCGGCCGGGCGCGTCGAGACGCACTCCCCACCCGAGCGGTCCAAGAGGGCTACGCGCGGTCTCGGCGTGGGCTCGCGTGACGCGATCGATGCGGATCCGGCCCGGTCCCATCACCGGTGTGGACACGACGGCATCTCCGACGATCGTCACCCGCCATCGCGTCGCGCAGAGTCCCACGAGACCGATCACTCCGCCGGCGATCCCTGCGCCCCACCACAGCAGGCCGGTCGCGGCGAGCACGACGAGCACGATGCCGGATGCGAGCAGCGCCAAAGCCGCAGGAGAGACGAATCTCCGTTCCCAGCGCGTGGGCGCATCCTCCTCCTGTCGCGTCGGCCGGGAGGCGGCCTCAGAAGGGGTCACGTCACCGCGGACGGCGATCCCCGAGCTGATGCCCACCGCCAGGCCGACACCCGCAGCGACGAGGAAGGGCAGGATGCCGGGGTCTGCCGCCAGCCACGGATCGACCACGGTCAACGACGGTGCCACGATGATCGGCAGCGCGAGCGACACGGTGACGGTGATGGCGCTGATCGCGCCGGTCGTGGTTCGACGCGTCCACGCGGACCTCGTCTCGCCGAAGACCAGGTAGCCAGCGAGGACCGTCCACCCCACTGCCGCGGGACCCGCGACGATCGCGATCGTCGCAATCAGGCTGCGCACAGTGGTCACCTGTCCGGCGGCCCACTGGTTCGCGATCTCGGCCGGCAGGCGCGGAGCCCAGAGCGCGGTGATCGCGACGGCACCGATCAGCGCACCGGCGATCGGCAGAAGAACCATCCACCAGACGCGCATGTCGACGCCCGAGCGTGTGCGTGCGTCGATGCGATCCTGCGTGTTCGTCGTCATGTATGGCCCCCCGTGCGTGATGCGTCGTCGCGAACCTCTGACAGGTCCTGGCGCTCTTCGAGCCTGTCATGCGGGTTTTGCGCTGTCAAGTTTTCCTTTCGCAGTCGCTTTGTCAGAACGAGGACTCCGATGACGGCGATCATGATCAGACAGGTCACCCATCCCAGCGGAGAGATGGCCAGAAGGTCGACCTGCTGACCGGCCGCTGCGACGAGAGTCGCGAATGACGCAGTCGCGTTGAACGCGGAGTGGGCGATGACCGCGGGCCAGATCGATGTCGATCGGAGACGGAGCCACCCGAGGATGATCCCGAAGAGCACACACGCCAGCACCATCATGCCGAGGCCGAGAAGATCGGGGCGGCCGAAGTTGTACCCGAGGAGTATGAGCGGAGCGTGCCAGAGACCCCAGATCGCGCCGCTGAGCACGAGCGCGGGCCACACCCCCAGGGGGAGGAGGCGGGGGAGGAGCCACCCTCGCCATCCGACCTCTTCGGCGAACGCGAACGGTGCGCTGACCACCGCGTTGACCGGGATTGCGGCGAGCTGCATGAGCACCACCACGGCACCGGGGATCGCGAGGTCGGAGACGCCCAGCGCACGGACCGACTCCACGTATCCGCTGAACTCGACGAGGTCGAGTTCGATCAGTCCGAGGGCAGCTGCCAGGAAGACTCCCGCGATGACGATCGCCGACCCGAGGAACAGTCCGAGCACACTGAACCAGATCGGACGCGACACCGGACGCGGCGATGTCACGCCCAGCGCACGCCACCGCTCCCCCGGGCGAGGTTTCTGCGCACCCCATGCCGCGAGCACTCCGAGAGCGGGAGCGAACATCACTCCCACGATCAGGAATGGCGCCAGCGGACTCGCGAGACCGCCGGTGAAGTACAACGGCAGCGCGATGACCCACGCGCCGACGAACGACACCAGGAGGAAGAGGATCAGACTCCTCCCGCCGACCTGCGAGCGCATCAGGCGCTCCCTCCTGCCGACGATTCCGGCGCGTTCAGGATGAAGAGACCCGCGATCCGGCCGTCATCGCGGATGCTGACCTTGCCGATCATCTCCCCGGCCTCGAAGGTCAGCGGGACGTCGATCACGACCAGTCCGCTCACCCGGTGCGAGGCGGGCTCGCCGGTCTTCTCGAGAGACCCGACCGCCGCCAGGACGCTCGCCCATGTGTCGCCGAGCGCCTCCGAGGTCATCGCCGACGTCATCTGGTCGTCGAAGTCGGCGACCACCGCCGCCGGATCGCCGGCCGACAACTGCGCGAAGACCGCGATGGCGCGATCGATCGCTGCAGCTGGCACGTCCTTCGCCACAGCCTTGCCGGTGCGCGGATCGAGCGCCTGCCCGAATCGCTGGTACGCGGCCTGTCGAGAAATATTCAATGTGTCTCCCACTTCCTGCCATGTCGCGCCCGCACGACGCGCGTCCTCGACACTCGTCGCCAGGAGCCGATCCGCTTCTGCCTTCAACCCGGCAGCCGCACCGACCAGGCGCATCGCCGTCGCTCTGCTCTCCCGCGAGTGCAGGAGCCCAGCCACCGCCTGCGCACGAGCGAGCGCGGCAGCGGCGATGGAGAACGAAGCCCGTGAATCAGTCATACGTCAAGGATGCCTTCACGTGGCATTACCTGTCAATATCTGGTTTACAGCACGGAAGAATGCATACTACGACGGCCTGTGGAACTCCCCGCGCGACGAGTCGGGCCGCCTCGCGGACCTCTCCCGACGACCGGGGACTCACGCGGGACGATAGATCTGCGCGACCGCACCCGACGCGAACTCCCGCCGATCGACCAGGCGCAGGGCCAGCCGCTCGTTCAGCCCATCGAGCAGCCGCGGCCCGTGCCCGGCGACGAGCGGATGCACGACGAAGGTGTATTCGTCGATCAGGCCGAGCTCGGCGAGAGCCAACGGCAGCGTCACGCCACCGACGGACAGTCCCTGCCCCGGCTGCTCCTTCAACCGCCGGACGGCCTCGCCCAGATCACCGGTGACGAGTTCGGCGTTCCAGTCGACGGAGGGCAGCGTGCTCGAGACGACGTGCTTCGGCATCCGATCGAGGGCGTCGGCGAACGGCACCTCCCACTCGTCCATCCAGTCGGGCCACACCCCGGATGCCGGGCGGCGCCAGGCCGACTGCATCATCTCGTACGTGGTTCGGCCGTAGACGACGGCATCCGCTCGCTGCATGTCAGCGACCCAGAAGCCCATGAGCTCCTCATCGGGGGCGACCCCCGCCTCGTGATGGACGCACCCGTCGAGCGTGACGTTGATCGAATAGCGCAGTGGTCTCATCTCGCCGATCTCCTTCGATGCGGGCGTGCGCGGGTGGTGCGGGATGAGGATCAGAGTACTGCTGTGGCTGAGCGGGCGCGCCACCAGCCCCGGGGCCTAGGTCGAAGGGCTGCGCTTCCAATCCGGGCGGACCTTCCAGGCCACGAAGGCGCTTGCCGCGAAGACCGCGCCCAGCACCGACGGGATCCACGGTTGCAGCACCGAATCCGGATCCGTGAGGCTCGGCACCAACAGGATCAGCGCGGCCCCAGACACGACCATGGGGATGAAGGATCCGAGGAACCAACCGACAGAACGCTTCACTTCCGACCTCCGATGCGGCGATGCAGGAGGCACCGATGGTAGCAGCGGGGGCTGATTCACGATTCATCACGTTTCAGATTCGGCTGTTGTCGGGTGCGCCGTCGTACCGATATACAGGCAGTGGCGCTCTGGGGAACGCCGGCGACTCGTCGCCTCATCGTCGAGGGGAACACTCATGTCACAGCCTCCTGCCGCCTGGCATCCGGATCCGGAGAATCCGCATCAGCTGCGCTGGTGGGACGGCCAGAAGTGGACCGGCGCGACGGCGCCGTCACCGGCCGCCGCCGCGACGACACAGTTCAGCACGGCCGCAGCTCCCGTAGCTCCCGAGGCATCCGCGCCGAGCACGCGTCGCACCGGATGGCGCATGGCAGGGATCATCGTGGGCGCACTCGTCGTCGGCGGGCTCCTCGCCAGGCTGTCGCCGATCGCGATCCTCCTCGTCGCGACCGCCGTGATCGCGGTGGGTCTGGTCGTCCTGTTCTCACGCCCTCTGCCCGCCCTCGGACTTCGATCGCGGCCTTCCGGCCTGCTGGCCCTCGGCCTGGCCGCACTTCTCTTCACCGGCGGCGGCCTCGCGAACGCGAGCCCGAACAGCGGCGGCACCGTGACTGCGGGCGGCCGCTCCCCGTCATCCGAGCCGCAGAGCTTTGCGGCGGTGCCGAGCTCGACGCCCACGCCCACCCCGATTCCGACCACGTTCGAGACGGTGACCGAAGAGGTTGCCGTGCCGTTCGAGGCCACGACCGTCGACGACCCGCAGCGCGACCAGGGCACGACTGCTCTGGTCACCGCCGGCGCGAACGGCGTGAAGGTCATCACGTATCGGGTGACTCTGGTCGACGGCGTCGAGGTCTCGCGCGAGGCCATCGGCGAAGCGATCTCCGTGGCGCCCGTCGCAGAGGTCACGGCGATCGGGAGCAAGGCGCCCGCGCCCGTTGCACCCGCGGCTCCGGTGCCGCTCGTGCAGGCAGGCGGTGGATGCGATCCGAACTATGCCGGAGCCTGCGTGCCGATCGACAGCGACGTCGACTGCGCAGGCGGCAGCGGGAACGGACCGTCATACGTGCAGGGTCCGGTGCAGGTCGTCGGCAACGACATCTACGACCTCGACCGCGACGGCGACGGGATCGCCTGCGACTAGCGGCGCGTCAGATGCTGCGGGCGCGTTTCGTCTCGCTTCGCTCGCTCAACGGGCGGGGACCGTGGTCACCAACGCAGTGGCGATGGCGGCGGCTGTGAGCCCCAGCACTCCCGAAGCGAGGAACGCGGCACCCGCGGGCCAGACCGCGAGCAGCGTGACCTCGTAGCTGCCCTCGCCCATCGGCTCCAGCTGCTCGATCGACCCGGTGACCGTCAGCGCGATGCCGACGATCAACGCGATCAGAGGGATGCTCCAGGCGAGCGTCCACGACAGCCGGCGAACCGTCCTGCGGCTCAGCGGGGGCGGGGCGGGTTCGTCGCGCGTCTCGGTCCGAGCCTGCGCGGTGCGCTCGCGCGCAGCATCCGGTGTGCCATCCATGCCTGCACCATAGCGCTCGCGGGTCGGGCACGGACATGCGCCAGGAGTGCGGATGCGGGCGCGTTTCGTCTCTCTCCGCTCGCTCAACGGGCGGGGCCTCGCACGACGAGCGAGGCCCACTCGACTCAGTCGGACTCCGCCTTGCGCGCACCGGCCTCGAGCACGTCGCCGGCGGGCAGCTCCTGGTGGCCGCCGAACTGCAGACGCATCGCCGACAGCACCTGGTTCGCGAAGTGGTCTTCGCCGCGCGACGCGAAGCGCTCGAACAGCGAAGCGGCGAGCACCGGCACGGGAACTCCGACGTCGACGGCGGCCTTGACGGTCCAGCGCCCCTCGCCCGAGTCCGACACCCGGCCGGCGAGTCCGTCGAGCTGCGGGTTCTCGGCGAGCGCGGCCGCGGTCAGGTCGAGCAGCCACGACGAGATCACGGATCCTCGGCGCCACAGCTCGGCGACCTTCGACGTGTCGATGGGGAACTGGTAGAACTCGGGCTCCTCGAGCGGGGCGATCTCGGCGGAGTGCTCGGCCTCGCGCACCCCGGCATCCGCGTTGTGCAGCAGGTTGAGCCCCTCGGCGATCGACGCCATGATGCCGTACTCGATGCCGTTGTGCACCATCTTCACGAAGTGCCCCGCACCCGACGGGCCGCAGTGCAGATAGCCCTGCTCCTCGGGAGTGAGGTCGCCGGTGCGACCGGGCGTGCGCTCGATCTCGCCGACACCCGGGGCGATCGTGCGCAGCACCGGCTCGATGCGCTGCACGGCCTCGTCGGGCCCGCCGACCATGAGGCAGTATCCGCGGTCGAGGCCGAACACTCCGCCGCTGGTGCCGACGTCGACGTAGTGGATGCCGCGCTCCCGCAGTGCCGCAGCGCGCCGCACGTCGTCGCGGTAGTTCGAGTTGCCGCCGTCGATGAGGATGTCGCCCTCATCGAGCACCGCCGCGACCTCGTCGGCGACCTGTCCGGTGAGAGAGGCGGGCACCATCATCCAGATGGCCCTGGGGGCTTCGAGCTTCGACGCCAGGTCGGCCATACTCTCGGCGCCCGTCGCTCCCTCCGCGACGAGGGCCTGCACGGCATCCGCATTCACGTCGTAGACCACGCAGTCGTGGCCGTCGCGCATGAGACGGCGCACGATGTTGGCGCCCATCCGGCCGAGTCCGATCATCGCGAGCTGCATGAGGTTCCCTTCGTCGCCGCCGACTCGCGGTACCGCGAGCCGGGTCGGGGCAATCCTGGCACGCGAGGCTATGACGCTCAACGGCGACCCGCGGGCAGATGCCGCGCCTGTCGCCGACCCGGGCCCGGTGTCGCCTGCGGGTGGAAGGATTGGACCATGACCTCCCCCGCGTTCGACCAGATCACTCGCGACGACCTGCACAGCGCGGGCAGCCTGAAGTGGACGACCTTTCCCGACATGATCGGCGCGTTCGTCGCGGAGATGGACTTCGGTCTCGCCCCCGCCATCACCGACGCGGTCAAGGATGCTCTCGACGTCGGCGTGACCGGCTATCTGCCCGAGCGTCTCGCGAAAGACCTCTCCGCCGCGACCGCCCGCTGGTACGCGGAGTCGTACGGGTGGGAGATCCCGGCCGACCGGGTGCACCATGTGCCCGACGTGATCGCCGCGTTCGAGCTGGCGATCGAGAACTTCACCTCCCCGGGGTCGGCCGTCATCGTGCCGACGCCCGCGTACATGCCGTTCCTCTTCGTGCCGCCGATGCATGATCGCCGGGTGATCGAGGTGCCGAGCATCGAGGTCGACGGACGCTGGGTCATGGACCTGGATGCCGTCGCCCAGGCGTTCCGCGACGGCGGCGAGATGCTCGTGCTCTGCAACCCGCACAACCCCCTCGGCACCGTCGCGACCCGCGACGAGCTGCTCGCCATCGCCGAGACGGTGACGGCCGCGGGCGGACGCGTGTTCGCCGACGAGATCCACGCCCCCATCGTCTACGCCCCGGCGCAGCACATCCCCTACGCCTCGGTGTCGGATGCCGCGGCCGCCCACACCTTCACCGCGACGTCCGCCTCGAAGGCCTGGAATCTCGCCGGGCTCAAGTGCGCCCAGGTGATCATCTCGAACGACGCCGACGCCGAGCTCTGGGAGCGCCTCGGGTTCTGGCCCGGGCACGGCACCTCGACGCTGGGCGTCGTGGCGAACATCGCGGCCTACACGGCGGGCGCCCCGTGGCTCGACGAGGTCGTGGAGTACCTCGACGGCAACCGGCGGATGCTGGCGCAGCTCGTCGACGAGAAGCTCCCCGGCGTGCGGATGATCGTGCCCGAGGGCAGCTACATCGCCCTGCTGGACTTCCGCGAGACGGGGCTGACCGGCGATCTCGCCGAGTGGTTCCGCGAGCACGCGGGCGTCGCGATGACCGACGGAGCCGCCTGCGGCGAGGCGGCCATCGGCTACACGCGGTTCGTGTTCGCGCTGCCCCGACCCCTGCTGGTCGAGGCCGTCGAGCGCATCGCCGCGGCGCTGGCCGGGCGGGCCTCGGTCTCCGTCTAGCCGCCGCGGGCGCCTGGCCGCCTTTCCGCCCGCCCGCCGCGCCCGCCCGCCCACCGATTCGAGCGGGGTCAGTTCCGCACCCGAAACAGGCCTCCCGGATGCGAAATCGACCCCGCACCGGGCCGCGCACCGATTCGAGCGGGGCCAGTTCCACACCGGAAACAGCCCTCCCGGATGCGAAATCGACCCTGCACCGCGCCCCGCCCACCCCACCGCCGCACCGCGCGCGCCCACCGATTCGGACGGGGTCAGTTCCGCACCCGAAACAGCGCTCCCGGATGCGAAATCGACCCCGCACCGCGCCCGCCCGCCCGACCACCGCGCCGCGCCCGCCCGCGGCGCCCGCCCGCCCCGCCGCACCAGCCGGTTCAGCGGTCGCGCACCGCATCCCCCATCGCGGCGATGGCCTCGCGAAGGATCGGCCGAGGGGTGGCGAACACCACGCGGACGTGGTCCTCGTATCCCCGACCGAGCAGGCGGCCGTCGGTCAGCACGACGCCCGCCTGGTCGCGGAAGAACGCGGCGGGCGAGCCGTCGATCTCGAGCGCGCGTGTGTCGATCCAGCCGATGTAGGTCGCCTCCGGTTCGCGGTACACCGCCCCGGGCAGCTGCTCGGCGACGAGCGACCCGAGCTCGCGACGCGACTGCGAGAGGTACTCGAGCACCCCGTCGAGCCACGGCTTGCCCTCGCGGTATGCCGCGGTGGAGGCCACCACTCCGAGCGTCGCGGCACCGTGCTGCACCGAGAACCCGAACCTCTTGTACAGCTGCTGGTCGGCGTCGTTCGAGGTGATCAGCTGCGCGGTCTTGAGCCCGGGGAGGTTCCAGGCCTTCGATGCGCTCGTTCCGGTGATCGTGTGCGCCGCCGTCGAGTCCGACAGCGAGGCGTACGGGGTGAACGGCCGGCCGTCGAAGCGCAGCGGCGCGTGGATCTCGTCAGCGAACACGCGTGCGCCGTGCCGCTCCACGATCTGGGCGAGAGCTTCGAGCTCCGCACGCTCGACCACGGTCCCGGTGGGATTGTGCGGATTGCAGAGCACGAGCGTGCGGGCACCGGCCGCGAAGGCCTCGTCGATGCGCTGCAGATCATGGTGCCAGCGCACCCGTCCCTGCGCGTCGACCGTCTCGATCCCGGGCACCTCGATCACCGGATGCCCGATCGACGGCAGATATGTCAGAAACGGCATATATGCCGGAGTCGGCACGATCACCGCGGATCCGGCAGGCGCATACTCCTCGACGGCGACGCGCAGGGCCGCCATGACGTCGGAGACCGGATGCACGCGGTCGGGGTCGATGTTCCAGCCGTACTCGTCGCGCATCCATGCCGCCGTCGCCTCGCCGAGCCTGGCGGCCAGCGGCGGCGAGAGATACCCGAGGTTCTCCTCGTCGATCGCCCGGTGCAGCGACTCCGCGATCACCGGCGCGACGCCGAAATCCATCTCCGCGACCCACGCGCCGATGTGGCCGGGATGCAGACTCCACTTACGGCTCTCAGGTCGATCGAGATCGAACCTCGTGCGGGAGTCGAACGGATGCGGGTCGGTGTTCACGGAATCGCTCATGGTGCTCGACGCTCAGCCCTCGACTCGACATCGCGGCGCACACGCGCGCTGCGGTCGACGAGTCTTCATGACGGTGCGGCGACTCTCGGACACGGAACTCCTTCACGGTGGAGTCTCCAGGCTACGGATGCCTGCGGGCTCGCGGCCAGTCCGATGTCGGCCCATGACACGGTTCCGCGCGTTCCGGGCGCCTTCCGCTGAGGTGACATCTCTCCGAAGATCGCGCTCAGTTCATGAGGTCGCGCGGATGCCAATCGTGCAGGTTGCGGGTGTCCGACGGCCCCTCCTCCGAACGCACGGCGTGCTGAACCTGGCGTGCGGCGGCCGCGCCCCGACCGACCCGGACCGCCTCCTCCTCGGTCTCGAAGCTGGAACCCAGCGTGCGGGCTTCGCCCTCGATCCGGTTGAACCAGATCCCGTCACGCTGGAAGGTCTCGATGTCGCCTGCGGCCATGCCCCTACCTTTCGATCTCCCTCTTTTCTACGTCAGAGTGCGACCGGGGCCGAGACCCTTGACACGTTCGGGCACGCTCTCCGTCCGCCGCTCAGGCGACCGCATCCATCGATCGACGTCCGCGTCAACCCCTGTGACGAGCACCCGCCGCCGTCGATACCGTGTGACGTTGCATGACCCGGATGCAGCTGCAAGGAGCACGTGATGACGCTGGAAGTGATGTCGCCCACGGCGGCACTGCTCGATGGACGCTACATTCTGCACGATCGTGTGGGACAGGGCGGCATGGCGACGGTGTACCGCGCCGAAGACACCCACCTCGGCCGCACCGTGGCGATCAAGATGATCCACGAAGGTCAGGGGCCCGTCGCCTCGATCGAGCGCGCGCACACCGAGAAGACGCTGCTCGCCTCGCTGAGCCATCCCTCTCTCGTCACGCTGTACGACGCGCAGCTCACCCCGAATCGCCCGCAGTACCTGGTCATGGAGTTCGTGAAGGGGCCGACGCTGGCCGACCGCATGACCGACGGCCCGATGCCGCCCGCGGACGTCGCGCGGATCACCCGCGACCTCGCCGCGGGGCTGACCGCCGTGCACGCGGCGGGGATCGTCCACCGCGACGTCAAGCCGTCGAACGTGCTGCTCGCCTCCGATCGCACGGGTCGACCGGTGGTCGCGAAGCTCGCCGACTTCGGCATCGCGTGCGCCATCGACGACACCCGGCTCACCACTCCCGGCATCGTGCTCGGCACCCTCACCTACATGGCCCCGGAGCAGCTCCGCGATCAGGAGCCCGGCACGCCGGTCGACGTGTTCTCTCTCGGTCTGGTCGCACTCGAAGCCCTCACCGGCGAGGCCGGATACCCCTCGCTCGCGTCGGGGCGCGCCGCGGCCATCGCCCGGCTCGCGCACCCGCCGATCATCCCGGCGACGGTGCCGGACGGCTGGCGCGACCTGATCACGCGGATGACGCGCCTCGACCCGCAGGAGCGCCCGACCGCCACCGAGGTCGCCCGCGTCGCGCGCGGCCTGGTGCGGGGATACGCTGCCGACACGAGCGAGACCGCGATCGCCGCGGGTTCCGCATCGATCGTCGCGGCCGCCGGTCCGACCCCCGCGCGGGGTGTGGTCGGCGGGGCAGACGCAGTCGGCGGGGCAGACGCAGTCGGCGGGGTCGACAGGGTCGGAGTGCCCGGTGCAGCCGGTGAAACCCGCGCAGTCGGTGTAGTCGGCGCGGCAGGCGGAGTAGGCGCAGCCGGCGCAGCAGACGATCGAGTTGCGGCAGATACGGCGCATGAGCCGGATGCGGTGGGCCCGGCGCGGGATCCGGGAGCGGCCGGGGCGACTCGGACCGGTGCCACGGCCGTGTTCCCCGCGACGGACGGCGCGGACGCTCCCCTTCGCGCCCGCACGCCGCGCGGCGCCCGCACCGGCACCCGCACCCGCGTGATCGCCGGCGCTGCCGGTGTTGCCGCGGCCGGGGCGCTCGTCGTCGGTCTCGTGGCTTTCACCGCGCCGGCATCCGACATCGGGCGCGTGGCGTCGACGGCGGTCGTCCGTACGGCGTCGACATCCGCTGAGGCCGAGCCGCAGAGCACGCCCGTCGAGACGGTCACCGACGCGGAGACGCCGGCGAACTCCGGAACCCCCGGCAACTCGGGCAACCCCGGGAACTCGGGCAACCCCGGGAACTCGGGCAACCCCGGGAACTCGGGCAACCCGGGAAACTCCGGAACCCCCGGAAACTCGGGCAAGGCCGACAAAGCCGACAAGCTCGACAACCCCGACAAGGCCGACAGACCGGACAAAACAGACAAGCCGGACAAGTCGAACGGCGACTCCGGCAAGAACTGACCCGGGTCGCGCGTTCACGATTCAGCATGGACGGGCTCGCTCCCCCTCGACACCCAGTCTCGAGCCGCTCCGCCGCATCTCATGCTGAATCGTGAACGGCATCCGGCTCAGCTCGCGTACGCCGCGCGCACGTCGAGCACCCATGTCACGCCGAAGCGATCCGTCAGCATGCCGAAGCCGGGCGACCATGCCGATGCCGCGAGCGGCTCGACGATCGAGGCCCCGTCTGCCAGCGCATCCCAGTATCCGGCCAGCTCGTCCAGCGAATCGGCCCGCACCGACTGGAAGAACGTGCGATCGGTGAGGGTCGCGCCGTTCTCCCGTGTGGTCGTGCCGGCGGTCGCGGCCGTGTCCTCCGCCGCTCCGGGGATGTCGTACGCCATGAGCCGGAACCCGTCGGCGTTCTCGACCTGTCCGAACACGACCTTGTCAGCACCGGGCACGTCGGCCGGCATCCCGAAGTCTCCGTAGGTCGCGAGTGTCACCTCCCCGCCGAAGACAGACCGGTAGAACTCGAGCGCAGCCCGCGCCGTGCCGCGGAAGTTGAGGTGGGTGGTGGTTGCGATGGACATGGGATCTCCTCGATCGTCGCGGCAGCGTATCCGCCGTCGAGAGCCACACTCTCGCCAGAAGAGGACGGTTTCGGTCCTCTTCTTGACGCAGAATGAGAACATGACCGGCAGCTCCTCCCGCATGCTCGCGCTGCTCTCGCTGCTGCAGACCCCGCGCGACTGGCCAGGGCACGTGCTCGCGGACCGACTCGAGGTCACGTCCCGAACGGTGCGTCGTGATGTCGACCGCTTGCGCGAGCTCGGATATCGGATCCGCGCGAGCAAAGGTCCCGACGGCGGATACCGATTGGACGCCGGCTCCGAGCTGCCGCCCCTCCTGTTCGACGACGACCAGGCCGTCGCGATCGCCGTCGCGCTGCAGAGCGTGCCGACCACGGGCATCGACATCGACGAGGGGGCCGCCCGTGCACTCGCGACGGTGCGGCAGGTGATGCCCGCCCGGCTGCGGCATCGTGTCGACGGCATCCGCTTCACGGGCGTCGGGAACGAGACGCGGGTCGACCCCGCCGTGCTCGAGGCAGTCAGCGCCGCCGTGCGCGATCGCCACGTGCTGCGCTTCGACTACGGCGATGCCGACCGCCCGGCCCGACGCACGGAGCCGCACGCGGTGGTCGCCAGGGAAGGTCGCTGGTACCTGCTCGCCTGGGATCTCGACGCCGAGGACTGGCGCACCTTCCGGCTGGACCGGATGTCGCCGCGCCTGCCCACGCGTCTGCCCTTCACCCCGCGCGAACTGCCCGCCGCGGACGCGCAGACGTATCTCGCGGCACGGGCCAAAGGAGCGGATGCCGTCGACCGCTGGCCCTGCATCGGCGAGGTGATCATCGGACTCCCGGCGACCGAGGTCGCCCACTGGATCGGTCGGGATGGAACGGTCGATCCGATCGATGCCACCTCGTGCCGTGTCACCATCGGATCGTGGTCGTGGGTCGGCATCCTCGCCTCGCTGACCCGCTTCGATGCGCCGTTCACGATCGTCGGACCGCCTGCCCTGGCCGACGCCGCGCACACGCTCATCGCCCGGTTCGCCGCCGCATCCCCGCCGACCGTCGGTGTCGGCATCCCCCGGTAGACTGGCCATGCCCCGCCGGCCCCTCATCTAGGAGTGCGCGTGACCACCGCCCCTGCACCTGCCCCCAAGCACGTCCCCGACTCCGTCGAGAACGCGACCGCTACTCCCGAGAAGGAGCAGCCCTACGCAGCGCTGGGCCTCAAGCACGACGAGTACGCGAGGATCCGTGAGATCCTCGGCCGTCGCCCCACCTCCGGCGAGCTGGCCATGTACTCGGTCATGTGGTCGGAGCACTGCTCGTACAAGTCGTCGAAGAACTACCTGCGCCGCTTCGGCCAGAAGGTCTCCGACGAGATGAAGGAACGCCTCATGGTGGGCATGGGCCAGAACGCGGGCGTCATCGACGTCGGCGAGGGCTGGGCCGTCACCTTCAAGGCCGAGTCGCACAACCACCCCTCGTTCATCGAGCCGTTCCAGGGTGCGGCCACCGGCGTCGGCGGCATCGTCCGCGACATCATCTCGATGGGCGCCCGCCCGGTCGCGGTCATGGACGCCCTGCGCTTCGGCGCGATCGACCACCCCGACACCGCCCGCGTCGTGCACGGCGTCACCAGCGGCATCAGCTTCTACGGCAACTGCCTCGGCCTGCCGAACATCGGCGGCGAAACGGTCTTCGACTCCGTCTACCAGGCCAACCCGCTCGTCAACGCGCTCGCGGTCGGCGTGCTGCGCCACGAAGACCTCAAGCTCGCCAACGCCACCGGCGTGGGCAACAAGGTCGTGCTGTTCGGCGCTCGCACGGGCGGAGACGGCATCGGCGGCGCCAGCATCCTGGCGTCCGACACCTTCGCCGACGGCGGCCCCACCAAGCGCCCCGCCGTGCAGGTGGGCGACCCGTTCGCCGAGAAGGTGCTCATCGAGTGCTGCCTCGAGCTGTACCGCGACGAGCTCGTCGAGGCGATCCAGGATCTCGGCGCCGCCGGCATCTCCTGCGCCACCAGCGAGCTCGCGGCCAACGGCAACAGCGGCATGAAGGTCTCGCTCGACAACGTGCTGCTGCGCGATCCGTCGCTGACGGCCGAAGAGATCCTGATGTCGGAGTCGCAGGAGCGCATGATGGCGATCGTCGCGCCCGAGAAGCTCGACGCGTTCCTCGCCGTCGTGAACAAGTGGGAGGTCGAGACCTCCGTGCTCGGCGAGGTCACCGGCGACGGCCGCCTCATCATCGACTGGCAGGGCGAGCGGATCGTCGATGTCGACCCGTCGACCGTCGCGGTCGACGGCCCCGTCTACGACCGCCCGGTCGCGTACCCGACGTGGATCGACGCCCTGCAGGCGGATGCCGCCGAGAACCTCCCCCGTTCGAACGACCCCGAGGTGCTGCGCGAGCAGTTCCTGAACCTCGTCGCCTCGCCGAACCTCGCCGACACCCGCTGGATCACCAACCAGTACGACTACTACGTGCTCGGCAACACGGCCCTCGCGTTCCCCGACGACGCCGGCATGATCCGCGTCGACGAGGAGTCGGGCCTGGGCTTCGCGATCTCGACCGATGCGAACGGCCGCTACTCGCAGCTCGACCCGTACGCGGGCGCGCAGCTGGCCCTCGCCGAGGCATACCGCAACGTCGCCGTGACCGGCGCCGTGCCCACCGCGATCACCGACTGCCTGAACTTCGGATCCCCCGAGAACCCCGAGGTCATGTGGCAGTTCGGGCAGACTGTCGACGGCCTGGCCGACGGATGCTACGAGCTCGGCACCCCGGTCACCGGCGGCAATGTCTCGTTCTACAACCAGACCGGCGACGTGCCGATCCACCCGACTCCGCTCGTCGGCGTTCTCGGAATCATCGACGACGTCTCGCGCCGCATCCCCTCGGGGTGGCAGGACGAGGGTCAGAACATCTACCTGCTCGGCACCACCTCGACCGAGCTGTCGGGGTCGGCGTGGGCCGAGACCGTGCACCAGCACCTCGGCGGACTGCCGCCCAAGGTCGATCTCGCAGGCGAGAAGCGCCTCGCCGGCCTGCTCGCGGCGGCTCGCGACGAATGGCTGATCTCGTCGGCGCACGACCTGTCCGAGGGTGGACTCGCGCAGGCACTCGCCGAGGGCGTCTCTCGCTTCGGAGTCGGAGCCCGCGTGTGGCTGAACGAGATCCTCGAGAGCTGTGGCGTGGATGCCGCATCCGCCCTGTTCTCGGAGTCGACCGGCCGCGTCATCGTGACCGTGCCGCGCGAAGACGACGTCAAGTTCCGCGGACTGTGCGAAGGCCGGGGATACCCGGTCATGCGCATCGGCGTGACCGACACCGAGGGCGCCAAGCTCGAGGTGCAGGGCGTCTTCACCGTTCCGGTCGCCGAGATCCGCGAGCGCTCGCAGGCCACCCTTCCCGCCGCCTTCGGCCCGACGGTCGCCGAGCCGGTCGGCGCATGAGCGAGCTCAGCCGGCGGCCCGACCCGTCAGGTCGTCCCGACCGGTCGCGGCCCGATGCGAGCGATCCTGCCGAGTTGAGCGAGGACTACGGCGATCTGGGCGAGCGTCGGAATCGCCGCATCCGCGTCGTCGCCTGGACGGTGATCGTCGCGCTCATCCTCGGCGGTGGCGGCGCGACCGTGCTGAGCCTCCTCATCGTCTGACTCGGGCTCGCGCTGAGGACCCGGTGACGACCTAGCGGGAGAAGAGGAACCGGGTCAGCTGCACGATCGACTCCGGGTCGTGGCGTTCGCGCCCCAGAGATTCGACGATGATCGCGCCGAGGATGGCTCGTCCGAGCTGTTCGACGGGGGCGTCGGCGGCGAGCTGGCCATCGCGGATGCCGCCGCGGATGCGCGCGCTCAGGTACTTCTCGACGCCGAGGCTCTCGCCGAGGTGCGCTCCGACACCGGCGTCCTCGGTCGCCGCGGCCACCAGCGACCGCAGCAGCACCCCGCCCTCCGGCGCCTCGAGGATCGAGAGCACGCTGCGCAGCCAGGTCTCGACGTCGGCGGCGAGGTCTCCCGTGTCGGGCACATCGAAGTCGACGGGGATCAGCCGTCCTTCGGCGAGGCATTCACCGATCAACGCACCGCGCGACGGCCACCACCGGTAGATGGTCTGCTTGCCGACACCGGCCTCCTTCGCGATCCCCTCGATCGTGAGTCGGTCGTAGCCCTGATTGTGGAACAGCCGGGCCGTGGCATCGAGGATGGCCTCGCGCGCCGCTGTGCTGCGCACGGGCCCGCTCCGATGATCGTTCACCACGAGTTCAGGATAACCACAGAACACTAGACGAGACGCACCGTATGATCATTGATGTCTGAAGGAGATCGTCGTGGCATCACTGCTCTACCGTCTGGGTTCCCTCGCTGCGCGCAAGGCATGGACGGTGATCATCTCGTGGGTCCTCATCCTCGGCCTCGGGGTCGGCGCGTTCCTGACCCTCGGCGGCACGCTCAGCAACAGCTTCGACATCCCCGGCACCGCGTCCGGCGCGGTGACCGACCAGCTGGCGAAGAAGCTGCCCGACACGGCCGGGGGCACGGGAACCGTGGTCTACCGGACCACCGACGGCTCGGCCTTCACGGAGCAGCAGAAGCAGGAGATCTCGACGCTGGCGTCGAGCGCCGAGGATCTCGACGGCGTGGCCTCGGTCATCGACCCGTTCGAAACCCAGCAGCAGCGGGCCGAGCAGGCCCAGCAGCTCGCCGACGGCAGCGACCAGGTCGAGGGCGGACGGGCGCAGCTGGATGCCGGACAGACGCAGCTCGACGAGGGACGCGCGCAGCTCGAGTCCGGGCTGGAGCAGCTGACCGCAGGCCGGGCGCAGGCCGAGGCCGGTGGCGCCCCCGCCGCACAGCTCTCGGCGCTCGATGGGCAGATCGCTGCACTGAACGCGCAGCTCACCGAGGTCGAGGCCCAGCAGAAGACCATCGACGACTCCCGCGCCGATCTCGACGAGAACGCCGAGAAGGTCGACCTCGGCACGACCCTGCTCGATCTCTCCGACGGCATCGGCGTCGTGTCGGACGACGGCTCGACCGCCATCGTCAACGTGTCGTTCGAGGACCCGCGGCTCGAGCTCTCGGAGGAGATCAAGCAGGGCACGATCGATCACTTCGACTCCGCGCCGATCGACGGCGTCGAGGTCGACTTCGGCACCGACATCGCGCAAGGCGTGCCCGAGATCTTCGGGGTCGGCGAGGCCGTCGGGCTCGCCTTCGCCGCGATCGTGCTGATCGTGATGCTGGGAACGCTGATCGGTGCCGCGCTGCCCATCGTCACGGCCATCGTCGGCGTGGGCGTCGGCGTGACCGCATCCCTCGCCTTCTCGGGCGTCGTCGACATGGCATCCGTCACCCCCGTGCTGGGGGTGATGCTGGGCCTCGCCGTCGGCATCGACTACTCGCTGTTCATCGTGAACCGACACCGCAAGCAGCTGCTCAACGGCGTGTCGGTGCGGGAGTCGATCGGCCTCGCCACCGGCACCTCGGGCACCGCCGTCGTCTTCGCCGGCACCACAGTCATCGTCGCCCTGCTCGCCCTCAACGTGACGGGCGTGCCGTTCCTCGGGCTCATGGGCACGGTCGGCGCGGTCTGCGTCGCGGTCGCCGTGCTCGTCGCGATCACGCTCGCACCCGCCATCCTGGGTCTCGTCGGCACCCGCCTGCTCAGCGGCAAGGCCCGCGCCACGATCGGCCAGCCGCATGCCGCGGGCACGCCGGTGAAGCGGATGTCGACGCTGCGCGCCGTCGTGACCGCCCTCGTCAGTGTGATCGCGCTGTTGATCATCGCCATCCCCTCGATGTCGATGCGTCTCGGCCTCCCCGACGGGGCCAGCGAGCCGTCGGACTCCACCAGCTATCGCGCCTTCCACGCCGTCGAGGAGCAGTTCGGCGAGGGAGCCAACGGACCGCTGCTCGTCACCGCGACCCTCGACGAGGCGGTGAGCGATGACGACCTGCTCGCCACGCAGGTCGAGGTCGCCCAGAAGATCGCCGACCAGGACGACGTCGTCGCCGTCGCCCCGATCGCGACCTCCGACGACAACACGCTGCTCGCGTTCCAGGTGCTGCCCGCCGAGGGACCGAACAGCTCGTCGACCGAGAAGCTCGTGCAGGACATCCGCGCGCTGCCGCAGCTCGACGGCGGCACCACCCTGGGCGTCGCAGGTCAGGCGGCGACCAACATCGACATCTCCGAAGCACTCGCCGGCGTCCTACCCCTCTACCTCGTGGTCGTGGTCGGACTCTCGCTGCTCATCATGATCGTCGTGTTCCGCTCGCTGCTCGTGCCGATCATCGCCACCGGAGGCTTCGTGCTCTCGCTGTTCGCGACCTACGGCCTGATCGTCGCCGTGTTCCAGTGGGGCTGGGGCGCAGACCTCATCGGCCTGGACAGCCCGGGGCCGATCCTGAGCTTCCTGCCGGTGATCCTCGTCGGCATCCTGTTCGGGCTCGCGATGGACTATCAGCTGTTCCTCGCATCCGGCATGCGCGAGGCGTACGTGCACGGTGCCTCGGCACGCGATGCCGTGGCGCAGGGCTTCCGCGCCGGCCGTTCGGTCGTCATCGCGGCGGCGCTGATCATGGTGTCGGTGTTCGGCGGCTTCATCTTCTCGGAGTCGACCATCATCCGCTCGATCGGTTTCGGACTCGCCTTCGGTGTGCTGCTCGACGCCTTCGTCGTGCGGATGCTGCTCATGCCGGCGCTCATGCATCTGCTCGGACGCTCGGCCTGGTGGCTGCCGCGGTGGCTCGACCGCATCCTCCCGAACGTCGACATGGAGGGCGCCGCCCTCGAGCGCGACCACCCCGGGGTGCGGACCGACACGGTTCAGGTGGTCTCACCGTCGGGCGGAGAACTCCCTGTTCGGCGGACCTCTGACAGCTAGGAGACCGCCCCACGCAGAGGACTCCGCCCGACACGGAGGTGCCTCCTGACGGGGAAGACGCCACTCGGGCGTGCGGCAGCAGCGGGTGCCAGAGGGGGGCGGCACGCGGGCAGCGGATGTCGGAGGAGCGGCTTAGAGTGTGCGGATGACGTCGGATGCCCGCTCTCGCCTCACCGTGCTGCGCGCCGAGTCCGCGGCTCGGGTCACGGCGACCGCGGCGACCCTTGCCGAGCTGATGCACGACCGCGAGGGGTCGAACGACGACGACGAGCACGACCCCGAGGGCGTCACGCTCTCGTCGGAGTGGTCACGATTGACCGGGCTGGCCGAAGCGGCGGCATCCGAACTGCGGCAGGTCGACGACGCGATTGCCCGCCTGGATGCGGGTACCTACGGCGTCTGCGCGCACTGCGGCCGACCGATTCCGGCGGAGCGCCTCGAGGTGCGCCCGTTCGCCACGCACTGCGTCGCCTGTGCCGAGAAGCTCGGCCTCTGAGCGACTGCGCCCGGCCGCGAGCCCGAGCCCGAGCCCCGGCCGCGAGCCCGAGCCCGAGCCCCGGCCGCGAGCCCGAGCCCCGGCCGCGAGCCCGAGCCCGGGCCGCGAGCCCGAGACATCGAGCACAACGTCGGAGCCGGATTCCGACTCGCCGCGCGCCCGTCCCCGCGGCACGGCGAGTCGGCGGCCGGATCCGAAGCCGTCCCCGGCGCCGCAGCAGACCGATCCCGGCCCGCCCCCGTCACCTCACCAGAGGAAGGTGACGCCGACCGCGAGCCCCGCACCGATCACGGCGACCGGCCACCAGAGCCAGGCGCGGCGACGCGGGAGGAACGGCAGCGGCGTCCGCGACGCGCGAAGCACGAGCACTCCGATCGCGGCGAGCGCGGGAGCGAGGGCGAGTCCCCACAACCACCCGCCGACCGCGAACCAGGGTCCGCTGTGCCAGAGCAGCAGCAGTCCGAATGTCGCCCAGATCAGGTCGCTGACCGACGGGAGCAGCGCCTTCACCCGGAACGAACGCAACAGGGCGATCAGGCCGAACAGCAGCGCGAGTCCGAAGACACCCCACGCCACGGTCGCCGTCGGGGCGTCGACCTCCGGGATCGGGGCGCCCGACAGGTATGACATCGCGATGTAGTCGGCGGGGGCCACGGTGTTCGACAGGGCGAGGAACGCCGTCCCGGCATCCCGATCGAGAGTGAGCATCGTGCGGAAGCCCGCGGTGCCGCCGTTGTGCCACGTCTGCAGACCCTCGCCCGAGAAGGAGGGGGAGGTGATCCAGCCCCACCCGATCTCGGTGCCTTCGCCCATCGGCGCGGTGGGTTCGAGCGCTGCGGCGCCCGGGGCCGTGCCATCGAGGTTGGCCTGCGCCCAGAGCGCGAGGTCTGCGGCGGTCGTGAAGGTCGACGATCCGGCCGGCAGGTATCCCTCACCCGACCAGCGGGGTGCACGGACGCCGTTGATGAGGAATCCGGGCACGGCATCGGCCGGAACCTCGTCGGCGGTCGCCGCGACGACCGTGTCGTCCATGCCGAGCGGGCCGGTGATGCGCTCCTCGAGCAGGGTCGCGTAGTCCCCGGCATCCGCTGCCTCGACGAGCGCGGTGCCGAGCAGCGAGACGGCGAAGTTCGAGTAGAGGGATCCCTGATCCGGGTCGACGGGCGCCACCGCGGCATCGGCGATCAGCTGCTCGGTCGTCGTGGTCGCGTAAGGGTTCTCGTTGAGGAGCACACCGGTGACTGCGGCGTCGGCGGCCGTGGCCCCGAGGCCGGGCAGACCCGACGTGTGCTGCGACAGCGAGGCGAGCGTCACGTCGCCGGCGGGCGTGCCCTCGAGTTCGGGCAGGTGCTCGGCGAGCGCGTCGTCGGCGCTCACCTCGCCGCGTTCGATCGCCTCGGCGAACAGCGCTCCGGTGAAGGTCTTGGTGATGGATCCGAGCTCGAAGACGGTGTCGGCGGTCGGCGCACCCGGGTCGGCCGGGTCGGCGTCGCCGAGTCCGGCGAAGACCGCCCCGTCGGGCCCGATCTCGGCGACCGAGAGCGAGCGGAAACTGTCGAGGCTGCCGGGAAGGGAGCGGATGCGGTCGGCGAGACCGGCATCGCCCGCCGTCGAGGCGCTCACGGTCTGGTGCTGCGGACCGATCGCCGCGCCGAGCGCGACGCCCACCACGGCGGCGGCGCCGATCACGGCGAGGATCGCGCGGGTCGGGCGGCGACGAGGCGCCTCCGATCCGCTCGCGCGGGCCTCGGGGTCGAGGGGTGTCGGGGGTGTCGGGGGTGTCGAGGGGGTGGTCACGGGGGGCTCCTCAGCTCGAAGCGATCATGGTCAGGACGAGAAGGGGGACGACGCGCGCCGCAGGAACTTCGTAGTACCCGCGGCGGGGCGAGACGAGCCACCCCGCCGCGACGAGCTGACGCAGGTGATGATAGAGCTGACCGGACGAGGCGAGGTGCTCGAGCTGCAGCAGCTCGGCCGTCGTGTGCGCGCCGCGCAGCACCTGACGGACGAGCTCGATGCGAGCGGGGTGGCCGAGCGCCTCGAGGGGGCGCGCGAGATCGCTCCAGTCCTGCGAGAGCAGGGCGTCGGCCATGAGGCCGTACTGCCAGCGGACGGGCCCTGCGGCGGTGTCGACCGAGCCGGCCATCATGACCGCACCCGGCACGCGTCGGCCGAGCTCGTTCACGAACCAGAGCGGGTCGTCCGCGCCGGCGGGCGTATCAGCGGCATCCGGCGCCGCACCGGCATCCGGGGCATCGGGAACATCCGCCGGCTCCGAGGAACCCGGAGCATCCGGGGAGTCCGGAGCATCCGAAGGCACGACGTCGATACGCCCCTGGGCGAGGGCGGAGAGCCGCGCGACCTCGTGCTCGAGGTCGGCCAGGCGGCGCTCGATCGCGCGCTCGTTCTCGGATTCCATGATTCGAACCTATCAAAAGTTCGTAATTACGGAAAATACTATCTAAGCGCGTCTCCGTGCACGCGGAACGTGGCCGCAGGGGTGCACGGCTGCGATCGACGGAACGTCGGAGGTCAGGTGACGACGGCCGGCCAGGACGTCACTCGGATGCCGCGCCAGAGCCGAGACAGCGACTCCGCCATGTCGATCGACGGATCCAGCAGCCACTGCACCTGCAGCCCGTCGGCGGCCGCGATGACCAGGTCCACGACATAAGGGATGTCGACGTCCGGCCCCATCAGCTCGACGGCCTGCTCGTGCCGC
The DNA here is from genome assembly GCF_001426995.1 of Microbacterium sp. Root553. NCBI lineage: Bacteria > Bacillati > Actinomycetota > Actinomycetes > Micrococcales > Microbacteriaceae > Microbacterium > Microbacterium sp. Root553. The sequence continues at coordinate 975,243 of NZ_LMFY01000001.1, forward strand.
ACGGCGTCGGTCATCAGCGTGCGCACCCACACGAAGCGCTCCTCGAAGAACGCCCGGGCGGGATGCCCTTCGATCGTCGCCTCGGCCGAGTACTCCACGTACAGCCTCACGAGTCCCGGCACGGTGGCGTTGTGCGAGATGACATCGAGGAAGCCCTCGAATGCCCCGTCGGGCGAGTAGTACTGCCGATGATCGCGCTCGTCGCGCGCACGGAGCACCTCGAGGAAGAGCTCTTCGCGGGTGCTGAAGTAGTGCATGAGTCCCGGCTGGGTGAGTCCGACGCGTGCCGCGATCTCCCGATTCGATGCCTTGCGGGTGCCCAGTTCGGCGACCACGTCGAGCGCGACGGCGAGGATCTCGGCGCGCTTCGCCGCACCCTTCGCGTACTGCCCCCGTCGTACCATGACGTCAGTCTAGGAGAATCCGATGAACGCTCGAGCGGAGACCCGTGACGACCGGATGCGCCCCCCGAGGCATCCGGTCGTCACTCCCCGTCCCCGCTATTTCACGCTCTTGATCGGGAAGATCACCGCGGCGCCTATCAGCGCCGCGACCGCGCAGATCGTGAACCAGACCGTGTAGTCGGCACCGCTGGCGCCACCGGTCGACGCCAGCACGAGACCTCCGATGAGAGGGGCCACCGTCTGCGGCAGCGCGTTGGCGATGTTGAAGACGCCCAGGTCCTTGCCCGAGTCGTCCGGGTTCGGCAGCACGTCGACGACCAGCGCGAGGTCGACGCCGACGTAGATTCCGAAGGCGGCCCCCAGCAGGATCTCCAGGACGTAGTACGACGGGACGTCCTGGATGAAGATCAGCGCGAACGTGCCGGCGGCGAAGAGCACCGTCGAGGTCCAGACGAACACCTTGCGTCGACCGATCTTGTCCGAGATCTTGCCCGCGATCCACGCCGTGACCACCAGGGCCGCGGTGTACACGAGCGTCGTGTTCGCAATCAGCAGGCCGATCTCCTCTTCGGGAACCCCCAAGTGGAAGCCCATGTACGCGAAGCGGAAGGTGGTGAACCCGAAGCTCGCGAACGTGATGAGGAACCGCGACCACCAGGCGAGCGCGAAGTCGGGGTGCGCGACCGGGCTGACCCAGATCGTCTGGACGACCTCGCGGAAGCTGATGCGCGGCGGCCGGGCCGGGAGCACCCTGTCTGGCAGCACGATCGCGAAGACGACCATGGCGATGATCGCGAGGATCGCGGGGATCACGAACACGATGAAGAGGTTGAACGAGAACCAGCCCGCGACATACGTGCCGCCGACGATGCCGAGGTTCTGTGCGATGCCGAGACCCGCGGCGACCGATCCGCGCTGGAACTTGGGCACCTGGTCGGCGATCGTCGCGACGAACGGCGCGAGCGTCATGTTCGCGCCGAGCTGGGCGATCGCCCAGCCGATCGTGGCGACGAGCAGGCTCGGGCCGAGCGCCATGAACACGAAGCCGATCGTCATGATGACGGTGCCCAGGACGATCCAGATCCGTCGGCGTCCCCACCGGCTCGTCGTGCGGTCGGAGACGCGGCCGAACACCACATTCGCGACGGTCGCGAAGAACGCTCCCACTCCACCGAGGATCGCGGAGGCCGTGTTGAAGCCCGCCGCGCCGTCGGCGATCGCCCCGGCGTTCTGCAGATCGGTGATCTTCAGACCGATGCCGACGATGGCCGGCCCCAGCAGGGCGATGAAGAAGATGAACTGCGCGATGATCAGCCAGGCGACATACCCCTTCTTCGCCGGCTCCGTCGGTTCTGCGAACCAGTGATGCTCCCGTGCGACCGCCGTCGCCGTCGTCATCCCCGACGGCGTACCCGCTGCGGAACCGCTCATGCCTGCCTCCTTCGGCCGGTGGGAGTCCGAAGGCGTCGCCACGCTGCGACATGCCGGAGATTCGCTCCCGTGGATGAAAACCTAGACCGTTCAGGTTTTCCGTGCAAGAGATTCTTCCGCAGATGTCGACCCTTCCTTGTGGGAGAAAACCATAACGACTAAAGTTTTGAGAATCGAGCGGATGCCGTACCTTCGACGCGGCCCGATCCGACTCAACGGCGAGAGGGATTCCCATGACCGAGCCCACCGGCGCGCGCGCCCACGACCTCACCCTCGAAGAGAAGGCCGCGCTCACCAGCGGCGCGGACTTCTGGACGACCAAGAGCATCGACCGCCTCGGCATCCCCTCCCTCATGCTCACCGACGGGCCCCACGGCCTGCGCAAGCAGGGCGGCGACACCGACCATCTGGGCCTTGCCGGCAGCATCCCCGCCACCTGCTTCCCGCCCGCTGTCGGACTCTCGGCGACCTTCGACCCCGCCCTCGCCGAGCGCGTCGGCGTCGCTCTCGGCGTCGAGTCCGCGATCGAGGACGTCGCGGTGATCCTCGGCCCGGGCATCAACATCAAGCGCTCACCCCTGTGCGGCCGCAACTTCGAGTACATGTCGGAGGATCCGATCGTGTCGGGCGCGATGGGGGCAGGGCTCGTGCGGGGCATCCAGTCGCAGGGCGTCGGCTCATCGCTCAAGCACTTCGCCGCGAACAACCAGGAGACCGACCGCCTGCGGGTCTCGAGCGACGTCGACCCGCGCACGCTGCGCGAGATCTACCTGCGCGGATTCCAGCGGGTCGTCGAAGACGCCCAGCCGTGGACGATCATGTGCTCGTACAACCGGATCAACGGCGTCTACGCGTCCGAGGACCCGTGGCTGCTGACGACGGTCCTGCGCGACGAGTGGGGCTTCGAGGGCATCGTCGTCTCGGACTGGGGCGCGGTCAACAGCCGCGTCGCCGGCGTCATCGCCGGAATGGACCTCGAGATGCCGGGCAGCAGCGGACGCACGGATGCCGAGATCGTCGCCGCCGTGCAGGACGGCACCCTCGACGAGGCCGCAGTCGACACCGTGGTCGACCGCCTGCTCGACCTGACCCGCAAGGCCCAGTCGCGCCCGGCGGCGTCGGGCCCGCTCGACGTCGACGGACACCATGCGCTCGCCCGCGAGGTCGCCGGCCGCTCGATCGTGCTGCTGCGCAACGAGGGCGGCATCCTGCCCCTGCAGCCGTCGACGAAACTCGCCGTGATCGGCGAGTTCGCGCGCACCCCGCGGTTCCAGGGCGCCGGTTCGTCGCAGATCAACCCGACCCGCATCGACACGGCTCTCGACGAGATCCGCGCGTTCAGCGACGGAGAGGTCGCGTTCGCCGCCGGCTTCACGATCGGCGCCGACGCGGATGCAGATTCCGCGGCCCTCCGCGATGAGGCCGTCGCCGCCGCATCCGCCGCCGATGTGGCCGTCGTCTTCCTGGGCGTGCCCGCGCACGAGGAGTCCGAGGGCTTCGACCGCGAGCACATCGACCTGCCTGCTGCGCAGCTCGATCTGCTGGATGCCGTGCTCGGAGTCACCTCGAACGTCGTCGTCGTACTCTCGAACGGCGGCGTCGTGGCCCTGCCGTTCGCCGACCGGGTGCCCGCCATCGTCGAGGCGTGGCTGCTCGGACAGGCGGGAGGCGGCGGCACCGCCGATGTGCTGTTCGGGGTCGTGAACCCGTCGGGACGGCTCGCCGAGACGATCCCGCTGCGCCTCGAGGACACGCCCGCCTTCGGCAGCTTCCCCGGCGAGCACGGCCACTCGTACTACGGCGAGGGCCTGCTGGTCGGGTATCGCTGGTACGACGCGCGCCACCTGCCGGTCGCCTTCCCGTTCGGACACGGCCTGTCGTACACGACGTTCTCGTACGGCGACGCGACGGCATCCGTCGACGGCTCGGGCGATGTCGTCGTCACGGTACCGGTCACGAACACCGGCGCGATCGCCGGCCGCGAGGTCGTGCAGGCGTACACGAGCCTGCCCGGATCGTCGGTGCAGCGCCCGCCGCGCGAGCTCAAGGCCTTCGCGTCGGTGCTGATCGAGCAGGGCGAGACCGTCGAGGTCGAGCTGCGACTTCGCCGCGCCGAGCTGGCGTACTGGGACGTGCGCGTCGACCGCTGGATCGTCGAGGGCGGCGAGTACGTGATCGACCTCGGCTCGTCGAGCCGTGATCTGCGCGCTCGCACCACGGTCGCGGTCGACGGTGACGAGGTCGTGCTGCCGGTCAGCCTCGGCTCGTCCTTCGAAGAGCTGCTGGTCGACCCGGTCGTGGGGGCGGAGTTCGCCGCAGTCATCGCCGAGAAGTTCGGATCCGAAGGTGGCGAGATGCTCAAGATGCTCGGCAACTTCCCGGTCGGTCGCCTCGACGGATTCCCGCTGCCGCGCGCCGAGCTCGTCGCGCTCGTGGAGCGCGCTCAGCGCGGCTGAGGCTCGGTCCGCGCCGTCCTGGAGCGCGCTCAGCGCGGCTGAGACTCGGTCCGCGCCGTCCTTCGGCGACGCCAGTGGGCGGGCTCCGGCGAACGTGGTTCACAATTCAGCAAGGAAAATCTCGCGCCCGAGGCCGAGCGCCGACGAACCGCGGATCGTCCGGCGCGCGACGCCGGCGGTCGACCAACGGTGCTGAATTGTGAACGGCGCCCGCCGGGAACCGTGCCCGCCCGTCACTCGGGGGACCGGCGTCGGCGCGGGCACACCGGCATCCGACGGTGTGCCCGCAGCGGAAACCCGCCCCGGCGGGCGCACCGAGAGCCGGCGACGGCGGGAACCCCGAGAAGTAGGCTGAGGGCATCATGGAACCCTTCTTCAGCTGGCTCGGCACCGTGCCCTGGTGGATCATCTTCCCCATCATGGGTGTCGCCGGCGGCGCGGCGAAGGCGTGGGAGCGCAACGCGAAGCGCCGCCATGAGCGACGCCTCGAGACGCTGCGCCTGAAGGCCGAGATCAAGACGGCACAGCTCGAGGCGCGCGGCGGCGCTGACAGGCGGGTCGGCCCGGCGGTCATCGACACGACGGCATCCGTGGCCCCGAACGCGCTGCTCGAGCGCCTGTTCTCGGAGCACGATGAGATCACCGCACGGTGGCTCGACTACGAGCTCGACGTCGCGAAGCTGATCGCCTTCCCGGCCATGAGCGACGGGCGCCAGCCTCTGGTCGCGGCGTTCCTGCGGGCCAAGAAGACGGCGGATGCTCTGCGACCGGCGTCCGCCGAGCAGACCGTCACCGAGAAGCAGGTGTCGGAGTACCTCGACGCGGTGGGCGCCTACGCCGTCGCGTTCGAGATCGCCGAGAAGGATGCCCGCCGTCTGCGCGACTCGTCGTTCACCGAACCGGAGCGCAAGAGACTGGATCGTGCGCAGCAGCTGCTCAAGGTCGCCGTCGACGAGTCGGCGACCCAGGCCGAGCGCAACGTCGCCTACCGTCGCGTGCGCGACGAGCTCGAAGGGCTGATCCTGCTGAGCGACGAGGCCGTGCAGGTGCTCGAGAAGCAGGTCGCGCGGGAGATCGCCGCTCCAGCCGCGCCCCCGCAGCCGATGCCCGAGCCGCTGCACCTGCCCCCGAAGACGACGAACGACGGAGAAGCGGCGCAGTGATCACACGGTTCGAAGAGCTCGACTGGCAGGAGACCCCGATCGGTGAGCTCATGCTGCGCCGGAGGACGGATCCTTCAGTCGGCCAGGAGATCTACGAGGTCAAGCTCGGCGACGAGTACCTCATGTCGAGTCTGTTCACGGTGGCGGAGGAGGAACTGTCGAATCTGGGTCTCGCCGCCGTCGCGGGTGACGACCTCGCCGTCCTGGTCGGCGGACTGGGGCTCGGCTACACGGCGGTCGCGGCACTGCGCGACGCGCGGGTGACCTCACTCACCGTGGTCGATCGGTTGGGCGCGGTGATCGGCTGGCATCAGCGACTGCTGCTCCCGGTGTCGGCCGAACTCGTCGAGGATCCCCGCACGAGCCTGGTCGAAGACGACTTCTTCGCGCTGGTGCGCGCCGCACCCCGCGAGGGCGAGGGCGGCTACTCGGCGATCCTCCTCGATGTCGACCACTCCCCGCGCCATCAGCTCGACGCCTCGCACGCCGACCTCTACACGGTCGACGGCCTGCGATCGCTCGATCGACACCTCGCCACCGGCGGAGTGTTCGCACTGTGGTCGGACGACCCGCCCGACGAAGACTTCCTGGAGACGATGCGCGCCGTGTTCGATGATGTCGTCGCTCACGTCGTCGACTTCGCGAACGCCGTCACCGGCGGCACCTCATCGAACACCGTGTACGTCGCGCGCAGCCGCACCGCCGGGGAACCGGCATCCGATCGCCCATCGAAGGCAGGATCATGACGACCAAGACGATCGTGCTCACGGGGGCGTCCGACGGCATCGGGGCGGCATCGGCCCGCCAGCTCGCGGAGGACGGCCATCGGCTGATCCTCGTCGGACGCTCGGTCGAGAAGACACGCGCGGTCGCCGCCGACACGGGTGCGGAGTGGTTCACCGCCGACTTCGCGCGACTCGATGACGTGCGCGAGCTCGCCGCGAAGATCGCGGAGGCGGTCGGCGACGGCGGCATCGACGTTCTCGCGAACAACGCGGGCGGCATCTTCGGCGATCAGACCCCGACGGTCGACGGCCACGAGAAGACCCTGCAGGTCAACCACCTCGCGCCCTTCCTGCTCACCAACCTCCTGCTGCCGCAGCTGCGCACCGGCCGCGCGGCGGTCATCAACACTTCCAGCGTCGCTCACCGGCTGTTCGGACGCATCGACGTCGACGACCTCGACAATCGCGCCAAGTACAGCGCGAACAAGGCGTACGGCGATGCCAAGCTCGCGAACGTCCTCTTCACGAAGAGCCTGCACACGAAGTTCCACGGCGAGGGCCTCACCTCGGTCGCCTTCCACCCCGGCACCGTGCAGACGAACTTCGCGTCCGACTCGAGCACCATCATGCGCCTCGTCTATCGCACGCCGCTCAAGCACCTGCTTCTCATCAGCAGCGACAAGGGCGGCCGCACCCTGACCTGGTTCGCCGAGGGGACACCCGACGAGACCTGGATCTCGGGGCGGTATTACGACGAGCGCGTGCTGACCCGACGGGTCAATCCGATGATCGAGGATGCCGCTCTCGCCGAGGCTCTGTGGCGCAGGAGCGCCGAACTCGTCGGCATCGACGCCTGAGGCGTCCGCTCCGCGGAGTCCACGTCCAGCGCGCAGGAGTATGCTGGCACGTCGGGTCATGTGACCCCTTCAGAGCGCGAGAGGCGGTGATGGCGATGTCCGGTGATAGTTGCGACGCCGCCTTCGTTGCGTCGCGTCTGACGGCATCCGTGCGTTGAGCTCCGGCTCCGCATCCGCTCGTCCCGCTCCGCAGCCGTCGGCGGCGTCATCCGCCCCCTGACGAAATCTGCGCACGACCCCTCTGTCCGGGCGTGCGCCTGCGAGAACGGAGCCAGCCATGGCCCTCATCGACAACGGCGTGTACGTCCAGGGACGTCGCGTGGAGACCCCCGAGAACCTTGACGAGACCTACCGGTCGCTCGACGCGCACGGCGGCATCGCCTGGATCGGCCTGTACCGTCCGAGCCCCGAGGAGGTCGCCTCGGTCGCGCGCGAGTTCGACCTGCATCCGCTGGCCGTCGAGGACGCCCTCTCGGGACACCAGCGGTCGAAGGTCGAGCGCTACGGCGACACCCTCTTCGCGGTGCTGCGCCCGGCCCGCTACCGCGACGAGCAGGAGTCGATCGAATTCGGCGAGCTGCACCTCTTCGTCGGCCCCGACTTCGTCGTGACGATCCGGCACGCGGAGTCGCCCGACCTCGCCGCCGTCCGTCGGCGCATGGAGGCGAACCCCGAGCTGCTCGCGATGGGCCCGGAGGCCGTCTTCTACGCGATCCTCGACGAGGTGGTCGACGGCTATGAGCCCATCGTCTCGGGCCTGCTGAACGACATCGACGAGATCGAGGACCAGCTCTTCGGCGACAGCGACGACGACGCGCTCTCCCGCCGCATCTACGAGCTCTCGCGCGAGGTGATCAACTTTCAGCGGGCGGTGCATCCGCTCTCCGGGATGCTGGAATGGCTGCGCCGCGGGTCGGAGAAGTACCGCATCGACGAGGAGCTGCAGCGGTCGCTGCGCGACGTGCTCGACCACGTCATCCGCGTGAACGAGCGGGTCGACTCGTTCCGCGCGATCCTCGAGAACGCGCTCACCGTGCACTCCGCGCTCGTCGCGCGGCGGCAGACCGAGGCCGGACTCGCGCAGAACGACGAGATCAAAAAGATCTCGTCGTGGGCCGCGATCATCTTCGCCCCCACGCTGGTCGGCACGGTGTACGGCATGAACTTCGAGGCGATGCCCGAGCTCGAGTGGGCGTTCGGCTACCCGATGGCGATCGGCGCGATGGCCGCGTTCGCCGTCGCGCTCTACGGGGTGTTCAAGTACAAGAAGTGGTTGTGAGGGGGGCCGACTCAGCGATCGCGCACCTCGATGTTGGCGACCTCGAGCTCGTCGTCGAGCTGCACGAGGATCCGGGAGTCCGGGAACTGCTTCGGCGCATCGAAGGCGACCAGCACGGCATCGGCGAACACCACCGCGGAGGTGGCCTCGAGGTCGTCGCGCAGATCGGTCTGCTCGATCACCGGCTCGTCGTCGACCGCCTCGTCGATGTCGTCGGCGACCTCGTCGATCACGGCACGCCACCGCCCCTCTGACACCGACAGGATGCGGCTGATCGCCCCGAGCAGCACATCGGCGTCGAAGCTCTCCTCGTCGTCTTCGAGCTCGGGGTCGACGTTGATCGTGACCACCGCGCCGGCCGCGTCGATCGTCGCCCGGCCGTAGACGAGGCCGTTCTCGGCGACCGGGTCATCGAGCATGCCGCTTTCGACGATGCGGGCGAGGAGGTCGTCGAGCAGTGGAGAAGCCATGAGACCAGTCTCCCACTGACGCCGCAGCTAGTCTTTAGGGCGTGTCGAACGCCGAATTCCCCGCATCCGCATCCGATCTCCGCCGCCTCGCCGACCTGCTCGCGGGCTCCAAGCCGCTGAACTGGGTCATCACCGGCGACTCGATCACCCACGGACTCGTGCACACGCAGGGTGCACGCACCTACGCCGAGCACCTGCACGAGCTGGTGCGCGGCGAGCTGGGTCGAACCCGCGATGCCGTCATCAACACGGCGATCAGCGGGCACCGTCTCACCGACATCCTCGGCGACTGGGATCGTCGCGTCGCGACGTGGCGCCCCGACATCCTGACCCTGATGATCGGCACCAACGACATGGCGACCGGTCCCGGCCTGGCGACCGTCGCGCCGGCGGATTTCGCCGCGTCGCTGCGCGAGTTCGTCACGCGCGCGCGGGCTGCGGGCATGATCGCCGTGCTGCAGACCCCGCCGTCGATCGACGTCCCCAACGCACCCGGTCGCGAGCGGATCGTGGAGTTCGCGGATGCCGTGCGCGAGGTCGCCGCGTCGGACGACGTGATCCTCGTCGACCAGCACGCGCGCTTCACCGACCTCGGTGGCGGTGCGGTGCCCTGGGGTCTGATGAACGATCCCTTCCACCCTAACGCCGCGGGTCATGCCGCACTCGCGCTCGAACTCACCCACGCCCTCGGCATCCGCCCGCAGCCCGAGGTCGACCGCACCCTGCCCCTGCTCGCGGCGCAGGTCGCGGTGGCGCGCCTCTGACCCGGCCCTCCTCTCCGTTCCCGCGTCGGGCGGTGAACGCCACGATGGGCGGAAGATCTGCAAGAGATCCTCCGCCCATCGGGGAGAATTCCGCCCACCGGGGCGGAAGCGCGGAAGCGCGAAAGCGACTCAGGTCAGCTGACGACCCAGTCGAACTCGTCGCCGTGCTCCTCGAGCCATGCGTCGACGGCATCCGCTTCCTTGCCCTCGCCGAACTCGTTCACGACCTTGTCTTCGAGCGAGCCGTACTGCTCGTCGTCGAGCTTGATCTTCTCGATCAGCTCGGCGGCCTCGGGGAACTCCTCGGCGAAGCCCTTCGTGCCGAGGAAGTGCAGGGCCTCAGCCTCGCCCATCGCGCCCTTGGGGTCTTCGAGGTCCTTCACGGGGAAGGCGTCATTGGCCCAGAACGGACGCCACAGCGTCACGACGACGTCCTCCTGCTTGTCGGTCGCGGACTTCAGCTCGGTGAGCATCGCCGCGGTCGACGAGGTGACGAGCTCGTACTCGCCGTCGAGACCGTACTCGGGCATCATCTTCTGCGTCTGCGCGGTCAGACCGGCGCCCGGCTCGATGCCGTAGATCTTGCCGTCGAGCTCTGCACCCTTGCCCACGAGGTCCTCGATGGAGTTCAGGTCGGAGTACTCCGGAACCGCGAGGGTCAGCTTCGCGTTGTCGTAGTACGCGCCGAGGTCTTCGATGTCGTCGCCGTACTGGTCCATGTAGGACTTGTGCGTCAGCTCGGGCCACGCCGACGGGTACATGTCGACATCGCCCTGGGCGAGGCCGGTGTACAGCGGGCCCGCCTCGGTCAGCGTCTTCATCTCGACCGTGTAGCCGATCTTCTCGAGCTGGTCCTGCAGCAGGTACGCGGTGCTGAGTCCGTCGGTCCACGAGGGCAGGAAGCCCAGCGTGATCGTGCCCTTGTCGCCCGATCCGGTGTCTCCGCCGCCGGTGCCTCCACCGGTGCCGCCCATGCCGTCTCCGCTGCATCCGGCGAGGGTCAGGGTCGCTGCGGCTCCGATGGCCGCGATCGTCAGGAACTTCTTCTTCATGTGTGTCTCTCTCGTTACGTATATATGGGTGCTGTGTTGCTGTGTACTGCGGTGGTGCTGTTCTCTTGTGGGAGGGATGAGTCAGTGCACGCCGCCGCCGACGGCGGTGCGGCGCGGAGAGGCCTTCTCGCGCTCGGCCGCATCGGCGGCATTCTTCGAGTCGGCCGCCTCGGCCGACTCGGATGCGGTCGACGACGCCTCAGTGGTGGCCGCCTCGAGGCGCTGGGTCGTCCGACGACGCGCGAGCAGGCCGAGCAGCGACGAGCGGTTGCTGCCGAGGTCGCCCAGCGCCGCGGTGACGCGGTCGAGGAACACGGCGATGAGCACGACGCCCAGACCCGCCTCGACGCCCTTGGCGATGTTGATGGTCGAGATCGCCTCGACGACGATCTTTCCGAGGCCGTCCGCGCCCGCCATTCCGGCGATGACCGCCATCGACAGCGCGAGCATGATGACCTGGTTGACGCCGGCGAGGATCGTCGGCATCGCGAGCGGAAGCTGGATGCCGCGCAGGATTTGCCCCGGCTTGGCGCCGAACGCCTGCCCTGCCTCGACGGTCTCGGAGTCGACTCCGCGGATGCCGAGCTCGGTGAGGCGCACGCCCGGGGGCAGCGCGAAGATCACGGTCGCGACGAGTCCGGGGACGACGCCGATGCTGAAGAACACGATCGCCGGGATCAGGTAGACGAAGGCCGGCATGGTCTGCATGAAGTCGAGCACGGGCTTGAGCACCGCGCGCACGGTGGCGTTGCGGGCCGACCAGATGCCGAGCGGCACGGCGATCAGCACCGCGATCACCGCGGCGACGAGCACGAGGGCGAGCGTCTGCATCGCCGGAACCCAGAGGTTCATGGCCACGATCAGCCCGAACGAGACGATCGTCCCGATCGCGAGCTGCCAGGAGCGCACGAGCCACGCGATGAACGCGGCGATCAGGATGATGACGATGAAGTGCGGGCTGAGCAGCGCGCGGGTGAGGCCGTCGACGAGGAAGCTGACCACGAACGAGATGACGTCGAGCAGACCGTCGAGGTTCGTCTTGATCCAGTCGACGCCCGTCGCGACCCAGCTGCCGAGGGGAATGCGGAAACCATCCATCAGCGCACCTCCTCCGTCGTAGCTGCGGCCGGCTGCGGGTCGGCCGTCCATCCGTCATCGAGCACCGCGTCGATCTCCGCCTGCGGCATCGGAAGAAGCGGCACCGTGATCTCGCCGGTCGCACCGGGGCCGGGGCCCAGCGCTGCGAGCAGGGTGATGCGCGGGATCACGCCGGTCAGTCGTCCGGCGGCATCCACCACGGCCAGCGGCAGGGGCGACTCCACCGACGGCACGAAGAGATTCATCAGGACCTCGTCCTCGCTCACGCTCTGCGGCACCGGCTTGATGATCGATTCGAGGGTCGACACGCCCTTGCGCACGAGCTTGACGGCATCCCGATCGGTGACGATGCCGAGCAGCTTGCGGTCCCGACCGGTGACGTAGGTCGCCGACATGAACGCGTCGCGCATCTGGCGCAGCGCGGTGCGCGGGCCCGCCGTCTCGGCGACGACCGGGCGTGGACGCTCCATGACGTTCGCGGCGGTGAGCACGCGGGCACGGTCGACGTCCTGCACGAACTGCTCGACGTAGTCGTTCGCCGGGTCGGTGAGGATGTCTTCCGGCGTTCCGATCTGCACGATGCGACCGTCGCGCATCACGGCGATGCGGTCACCGAGGAACATGGCCTCGTTGAGGTCGTGGGTGATGAAGACGATCGTCTTCTGCAGCTTCTCCTGCAGTTCGAGCAGCTGCTCCTGCATCTCGCGCCGGATCAGCGGGTCGAGCGCGCTGAACGCCTCGTCCATGAGCAGGATGTCGGAGTCGGCGGCGAGCGCGCGGGCGATGCCCACCCGCTGCTGCATGCCGCCGGACAGCTCGGAGGGCAGCTTCTCGGCCTGACCCTCGAGACCGACGAGGGCGAGGATCTCTTCGGCCTTCTTCAGGCGCTCGTCCTTGCCGATGCCCTTGAGCTCGAGGGGGTAGGCGACGTTCGCGGCGACCGTGCGATGCGGCAGCAGCGCGAAATGCTGGAACACCATCGAGATGCGGTCGCGGCGGATCTCGCGCAGGCGGCCCGCCGGGATGCCGGTGATCGGATCGCCGTTCACGACGACGGATCCGTCGGTCGCCTCGTGCAGCCCGTTGAGCATGCGGATGATGGTGGACTTGCCGGAGCCGGAGAGGCCCATGATCACGAAGATCTCGCCGCGGTTGACGGTGAAGCTGGCGTCGATGACGGCGGCTGTCCCTGCGTCGCCGACGGCGGATCTGCTCTCACCGGCCTTGAGTCGACGGACGGCACTGCTCGGATTCTTCCCGAACACCTTGTACAGATTGCGCGCTTCTAGAGCGATTTCGGACACGTTTCCCCTGCGGCTCGCCTTCGGGCGGCTGAGCCTGCTTCGGTTACGCCCGGGTGATCCTCCCGGCCGTTTCGACGTGGTGCTGTGGCGGCGCGGACGGCGGATTTCGGATCCACCGCGATAGAGCATCGACCGTACGTCCACGCCTCTTCGCAGCACAGCACATTCGAAAGAAGGACGTGGTCGCGGACTGGTCTTCGGGCCGTCAGGCCCATCGACCAACGTAACGAAACGGCCGGTCAGGGGCAAATCCGCAATATCTGATGTCGTTCAGTTCCCGCCGCTGACCGGGGGATTGTGCGGGTTTCGGACAGGGCGGCGAGGCGATGCCGCACGGGTGTTTCGAGGCGCGCGGTCAGCGACGGACGCTGCGCGTCACGGTGAATTTCGGCGTGCGCTGGAGCTGCTCGGTGGTGCCGACGAGACGGGTGAGTTCGCCCCGATATCCGAGCGACGAGTTGAAGACCGTGAACAGCTCACCGCCGGGGCGGAGCATGCGCGCGGCGGCCTCGAACAGGCGCGTCGCGGCGCCGGTGTGCACGCTGGTGCCGAGGTGGAACGGCGGGTTGAGGAGGACGACATCGGCACTCGCGTCGGCGATCTGCGATCCGGCGTCGTCGTGCATGACGGCGACGCGGTCGGCGACGCCGTTCGCGGCCGCCGTGGCGCGCGCGGAGGCCACCGCCGCCGCCGACCGGTCGGTGGCGATGACCCGCGCATCCGGGTGTGCGAGGGCGTAGGAGGTGGCGAGCGCCCCTGTTCCGCAGCCGAGATCGACGACGATCGGTGTCGGGCTCGACCCGTCGCCGTTCACAGCGCAGCACGGATTGCCGGGATCGGCGGGTTCCGGGGCGCCTTCACCCGGCGGGGTGGCGTCTGTGCTGAGTTGTGAACCACCGAGGCCGAGCACCTCGAGCAGGAACCGCGTGCCGATGTCGAGCTTCGCGCCCGCGAACGCGCCGCCGTGGGCGACCAAGACCAGTCCCTCATGCTGCGCGGTCACCGGGAACGGCGGCTCGGCGGGAACCGGCCGGGGCTCGGATGCCACGACGAGGCGCGACTTGCGCTCGGCGCGCTGCGCCTGCACGTGCGCGAAGCGGCGTCCGAGCACCTCGTTCTGCGCGATCGTCATGTGCTTCACGCGACCGCCGGCGACGAGCACGACGTCCGGGGCGGCCCACCGCGCGACCGCGTCGGCGATCTCGTCGAGCTCGGCGAGGGCCTTCGGCAGCTGCAGCAGCACGAGCCGCGCCCCGCCCAGCAGTGCGACGTCGAGTTCGTGGCCGGAGAACCCGGCGAGCCCGAGCTCTTCGGCGTTGCGCGCGAGGGCGCGTCGCCCGGTCGCGAGGTCCTGATGAACGCGGATGCCGTCGAGACCGGCGGCGGTCAGCGCGAGCGTGATCGCACCGTAGTCGTCACCGATGACCACGGTCTCCCCTCCGTCGACCCCGAGCGACAGGGCGCGCTCGACGAGCAGCAGATCGGTCGCGTCGTGGGCCTGCAGATTGTCGGCCTCGACATCGGGCCAGCGGCGCAGGCGGCTGTAGGGGAAGTCCACGCCTCCAGACTACGAGCGGCACCCCTTGACGCAGACTGAACAAGTGTTTAGTCTGCTGCACATGCGTTCAGCTTCTGACGACCTCACCGCCCGCGCCCGCATCCGCGACGCCGCGATCGCCGCCTTCGCCCGCGACGGATTCGACGCCACGAGCCTGCGGGCGATCGCCGCGGAGGCCGGGGTCAGCGCCGCGCTGATCGTGCACCATTTCGGCGACAAGAACACCCTCCGCGCCCAGTGCGACGAGTACGTGGTCAGCGTGTTCATCGATGAGGAGCACGACCTCATCGAGGCGCCGACCGGCGACCGCATCCGCGCGGCCCTGCACGATCTCGACCGCTACGGCAGGTACGTCGACTACCTCTCGCGGATGCTCGTCGACGGCTCGCCCGCCGCCGATCGACTGTTCGACAGCTTTCTGGCGAGCACCCGCAGCGTGCTCGCCGAGCAGCGCGACGCAGGGATGCTCGAGCCCATGAGCGACCCCGAGCTGACGACCCTGCTCGTGACTCTGATGGGCCTCGGCCCCGTCGTGATGCGCAGTCAGATCGCGCGCGCACTGGGCACGGATCAGCTGAGTCCCGCGGGGCTGCTGCGGCTGACGCTGCCCACGCTCGAACTGCTCACGCACGGCATCTACTCGACGACCACGCTGCTCGACAGTGCCCGCGACGCCCTCGCGCCATCCGCGGATGCCGCGGACCCCGCAGACGCCTCGGAACCCGCAGACGCCTCGGGCCCCATGACGACCTCGAAACCCGCAGACGCCTCGGAGGGAGACGCATCATGACCGACACCGTCGAGATCGACCGCCTGCACAAGCGCTACGGCAGCCGTGTCGCGCTGCACGAGCTCGGTCTGCACGTGCGACCCGGCACCGTCTTCGGGCTCATCGGCCCGAACGGCGCCGGCAAGACGACCACTCTGCGCACCCTGGTCGATGTCATCCGCCCCTCGTCCGGCACCGTGCGCGTGCTCGGGGAGGATCCGCGTCACGGCGGCGCGGCACTGCGACGTCGCATCGGCTACGTGCCGGGAGAACTGCACCTCGACGGGCGATCGAGCGGACACCGGATGCTGTCGTTCTACGCGCAGGTGTCGGGAACGCGCGACGCCGCGGCCACGCTGCGCACGGGCCGAGACCTCGCGGACCGCCTCGGCGTCGACCTCTCGCGTCCCGTCCGCACGCTGTCGAAGGGCAACAAGCAGAAGGTCGGACTCATCCAGGCCTTCATGCACAGGCCGGAGCTGCTGATCCTCGACGAACCCACCAGTGGCCTCGACCCGCTGGTGCAGCGTGAGTTCCTGCAGATGGTGCGCGAGGCGAGGGATGCGGGCCAGACCGTGCTGCTCAGCTCGCACGTGCTCAGCGAGATCCAGCAGACCGCCGACGAGGTCGCCGTGCTCGCGAACGGCCGAGTGGTCGCCGACGGCGACGTCGCCTCGCTGCGGCTGGGGTCGATCCGCCGGGTGCGCGTCGAGCTTGCGACGACGGATGCCGCGGCAGCCCGCGCCGACTTCGACCGGGTTCCGGGGCTGAGCGGGATCGACGCGACGGATGCCGACGGCATCCTGCAGCTGTCGGGAACGATCGACGGCACCATCGATCCGTTCATCAAGGCGCTCGCCCCGTTCGAGGTGCGAGACCTGACGGTCGAGGAACCCGACCTCGAGGAGTCCGTGCTGCGGCTGTACGGTGACACGGCGGCGAGCGCAGCGTCGGTTCGGACACGCGGCGAGCGCGGCACGGGTGCTGCCGAGCCCGACGCCGCTGCCGCTGCCGAGGCGCGTGTCGAGACCCGTGCCGAGCGCCGGACGAGACGCTCGATGCGCGACGGGGAGGGACGGCGATGAACGGCATCCTGCCGGTGTTCCGGCGCAGCCTGCGCGACTCGTGGCGGAGCCTGCTCGGGTGGACGGTCGGCCTCGCCGCCGTGCTCTTCCTCTACCTTCCGCTCTACCCGAGCCTCGGCGGCAACGGGCAGCTGCAGGACATCATCTCGGCGCTGCCGAAGCAGCTCGTCGAGACCATCGGATATGACCAGATCTCCAGCGGCGCCGGGTACACGCAGAGCACCTTCTACGGACTGATGGGCTTTCTGCTGCTCACGATCGCCGCGGTGCTCTGGGGTTCCGCCGCGATCGCCGGGGCGGAGGAGAGCGGTCGCGCCGAGCTCGACCTCGCGCACGGGATCGGCCGCGGTCAGTACGCGCTCGAGTCGGCGGTCGCCGTGCTCGTCCGTCTGCTCTGGCTCGGGGCGTTCTCGGGGTTCGTCGTCTGGGCACTGAACGACTCCGCCGAACTCGGCCTCGAGGGCTGGCGGATCGTCGGCGCCAGTGCGGCGCTCACCGGGCTCGCGTTCCTCACGGCATCCGCAGCCCTGCTCGCGGGGGCGGCGACCGGGCGCCGGGTCTGGGCGACCGGTGTCGGTGCAGGGATCGCGGTGGTCGGGTACATCCTGCAGGCGCTCGCCAAGCAGTCGACGGATCTCGACGGGCTGAACGCCCTCTCGCCGTACGCATGGGTCTACCGGCAGTCGCCGCTCGCCGATGGCGTCGATCCCGGCGGCCTCGCGCTGACCTGGGGGCTCGCGCTGCTGTTCGTCGCGGCATCGGTCGTCGCGCTGCGCGCCCGCGACCTGCGCGGCTGACGCCCGGGGTGGCGGATGCCGCCGCATCCGCCCCTTTCGCGCACCCGCTCGCCCGCTCGCCCTCCCGCTCGCGCGCGCCCGCTCGCCCTTCCACTCGCCCTCCCGCCACCGTGCGGGGCCGCTTCCGCACCGCCCCACCCAGCGGGGTCACTTCCGCACCGCCCGCCCAGTGGGGCCACTTTCGCACCGCCCCACCCAGCGGGGCCACTTCCGCACCGCCCGCCCAGCGGGGTCACTTTCGCACCGCCCCACCCAGCGGGGCCACTTTCGCACCGGAATCGAGCCTTTCCGATGCGAAAGTGACCCCGCCCGACTTGGGTCGGCAGCAAGGATGCGAAAGTGACCCCGCCCGACTCGGGTCGGCAGCGAGGGATGCGAAAGTGACCCCGCCCGAGTCGGCTGGACTCGGCTCGACTTGGCTCGACCGGCTCGACTCCACTCCACTCCACTCCAGGATGCGGATGCATGCAGAGGCGCGCGCTCGAAAGGGTTGACACGGCCAAGGTTCGGTGGTTACCTAGTCGAGTAACTAACCCACTAACCACCGCGGAGGACTCGTGATCGACGAAGGCAAGCCGCTCTTCCTCCAGATCGCCGAGCAGATCGAGGACTCCATCCTCGACGGCTCACTGGACGAGGAGGCGCAGGCTCCGTCGACCAACGAGCTCGCCGGCTTCTACCGGATCAACCCCGCGACCGCAGCGAAGGGAGTCGCCATGCTCACCGACAAGGGAGTGCTGTACAAGCGCCGCGGCATCGGCATGTTCGTCGCATCCGGGGCCCGAGATCTCGTGCTCGGCGAGCGTCGAGCGGCCTTCGCCGACCGCTTCATCGACCCCCTCCTCTCCGAGGCCCGCACGCTCGGGCTCGGCGCCGAGGACCTCGCCGCCCTCCTCCGCGAGCGCGCGGCACAGACAGTCGCAGATCCCGCCGCACCCCGACCAGAAGGGAAGACCGGAGCATGACCGCCGTCATCGAGGTACAGAACCTCACGAAGCGCTACAAGGACACCCACGCGCTCGACAACATCTCGCTCAGCCTCGAAGGGGGCGCCATCTACGGCCTCCTCGGCCGCAACGGCGCGGGCAAGACGACACTCATGTCGATCCTCACCGCCCAGAACTTCGAGTCCTCCGGCACCGTGCGCGTCTTCGGGGAGCATCCCTACGAGAACTCGCGCGTGCTGAACCGGGTGTGCTTCGTACGCGAGAGCCAGAAGTACCCGGATGACGCCTATCCGCGTCATGCCTTCGCCGCGGCGCGCCTGTTCTTCGAGAACTGGGACCAGGACCTGGCCGACGAGCTGATCGCGGAGTTCCAGCTGCCGATGAAGCAGACGATCAAGAAGCTCTCGCGGGGTCAGCTGTCTGCCGTCGGAGTCATCATCGGACTCGCCTCCCGCGCCGATCTGACCTTCTTCGATGAGCCCTACCTCGGCCTCGACGCCGTGGCTCGGCAGATCTTCTACGACCGGCTGCTCGCGGACTACGCCGAGCATCCGCGCACCATCGTGCTGTCCTCGCACCTGATCGACGAGGTCTCGAACCTCATCGAGAAGGTCATCGTCATCGACAGCGGTCGCATCATCCTCAACGAGGACACGGATGCCGTGCGCGACCGCGCCGTCACCGTGGTCGGCGATGCGGATGCGGTCGACGCCTGGGCCTCCGGCCGCGAGATCCTGCACCGCGAGACCCTCGGACGAGTGGCCTCGGTCACTGTGCTCGGGGCGCTGTCCGCCGCGGAGCGGGCCGAGGTCGCGGCATCCGGCCTCGATCTGACGCCCGTCTCGCTGCAGCAGCTCGTCGTCCGTCTCACACAGAAGGCCGAGGCCGCCGGCAGAGCCTCGACCGCCAAGGAAGGAGCACGCTGATGCGACGCACACTCAACGTCATCCGCCTACAGCTGATCAACCGTCAGACGTTCGTCTGGGTGCCGCTGATCATCCTCGTGTCGGCGACGGTTCTCTCGGTGCTGATCTACGCGATGATCCCCGGCGACGGACCCAAGTACGGCGGGGGCGGGCAGGCCCCGCTCTGGTATTTCTTCGCCATCGGGATCTCGGCGATGACCCTCACCTTCCCGTTCTCCCAGGCCATGAGCATCACCCGCCGCGACTTCTTCGTCGGCACGATGCTCACCGCGATCCTGGGCAGCGCGTTTCTCGCGGCTCTGTTCCTGCTCGGCGGGGGCATCGAGGTCGCGACGAACGGCTACGGCGTCAACGGCTACGTGTTCTACCTGCCATGGCTGTGGGAGGCGGGTCCGCTCGGGGCGTTCGTCGTGTACTTCGCCCTCGCGCTCTTCCTCTTCGTCCTCGGCTTCACCGGGGCCACGATATACAAGAGCTGGGGCCCCACGGTGGTGACGATCGTCGGCGTGGGCCTCTCCCTCGTGCTGGTGGGTCTCGTGTTCCTCGTCACCCGCCTCGAGCTGTGGGTCCAGGTCGGGCTCGCGATCGGCGATCTCGGTGCACTCGGGCTCGCGCTGTGGGGCCTCGCGGCCGTGGTGGTGCTCGGCGCGGTGTCGTTCCTCGCCTTCCGCCGCGCGACCCCCTGACGCCTCAGCACTCTCGACGCCTCAGCACTCTCGACGCCGATCACGCGGCGGCGCCGGCCCTCTTCGGCCGGCGCCGCCGCGCGTGCGCGTACCCGCCCGACGCCGATGGCGCAACCCGTTGGAGCGATGCGCACGCTCCCGACTAGCGTCGCCCTCCGGGAGGCGGACGGGAGGATGCAGTGACCGACATCAGAACGCGATTGCGCGCACGCCGTTCGGGCGCGGGCCGGTCGATCCGCGAAGCGGTGCACCCCGCACGCCTGCTCCTGGTCGCCAAGACGACGCTCGCCGTCGGACTGGCCTGGATGATCGCGCCGCACATGCCCGGCGTCACGGAGCAGTACCCGTACTACGCCCCGCTCGGCGCCCTCGTGAGCATGTACCCCACGCTGATGGGATCGCTGCGCTCGGGACTGCAAACGCTGATCGGCCTCGCGACCGGAATCGGCCTGGCGTTCCTGGTGGTCATGACCGTCGGGCCGAACTGGTGGACGATCCCCGTCGTCGTCGGGCTCGGCGTGCTGGTCTCGGGCACCGGATGGTTCGGCGCGGGCCGGGAGTACGTGCCGATCGCGGCGCTGTTCGTGCTGATCGTGGGCGGGCAGAACGCCGACGACTACTCGCTCGGATACCTCGTGCAGATGGCCGTCGGCGTCGCGATCGGACTCATCGTGAACGTGGTCATCGCCCCCGCTCCCCTCACCCTCGCGGCCTCTGCGAGGGTCGACGAGTTCCGCGCGCAGCTGAGCACCCACCTGCAGGACATCGGTGTGGCCGTGTCGGAGTACTGGCCACCCGAGCGGCAGCAGTGGGCGAGCGACGCGGCATCCCTCGCCGATACCACCGCCGCCCTGCGTACAGCGCTGGCGGAGGCCGACGACAGCCGACGGGGCAATCCCCGGGCCTGGGGCCGCCGCGGCGAGACCCGGCACATCCACGAGGAGCTGACCCGTCTCGACCGGATCGCCCACCTCATCCGCGACATCTCCGACGAGATCGCCGACACCATCTGGGACCGCCCGGGATCCCTCGATCTCGACCCCGCGCTGCCCGAGCCGCTGTCGGCTGCATGCCAGGCCGTGGCCGAGGTGATCGCGCAGCAGGATCCGGTCGACCCCGCAGACCACCGGGCGCGCGGCGAGGCCGCGCGTGCGATCCGGCTGCTGCTCGAGACGGTCGACGACCGCACGATCCGGCAGGGACGCTCCATGGGTCCTGGTGTGCTCGCCGCGATGGACCTTCGGCGCATCCTGATCGTCAGCGGCCACCGGGAGCCCGAGGAGGAGACGCCGGAGACGCCCGAGGAGGAGACGCCGGAGTCCGACAGCGAGCGGTCCGGCCGCGACTGACTGTCAGATGGTGTCGTCGGCGGCGAGGATGTCGATCTGCCAGGGACGCCCGTCGGGATCGTTCGGGTCGTGCGCGTCGACCGCCTCCGTGATGACCTCCTGGACGCGCTCCATCACCGCGTCGAACTCGGACTCGGTCAGCCGCACCATGCGCTGCGAGAACGCCGCGTGAATCTCGGTCGCACGTCCGGAGAGGTACTCGGGGGTCCAGGCGACGACCCGCGCCATCATCTCCTGATGGTCCTCGGCGAGCGAGCGCACCATCGCGGTCCCCAGCGCCTCGTCGGGCACCGGATGCTCGGGGCCGCCGAGATTGATCGACCCTTTGCGGGACTTCCAGACCCGATCGCGGCGATCCCTCGCGTGCTCCGGAGCCTCTTCGATCAGCCCGGCATCGGCGAGGACGCGCAGGTGGAAGCTCGCGCTGTTGGGGGCGACGCCGAGATCATCCGCCACATCGGCCGCGCGGAGGTGCTCGCGGCGGGCGAAGAGGCGGATCATCTGACGGCGCAGCGGGTGCGCGTAGGCCTTGAGCATGGCCGTGGTCATCCAGACCTGGTCTTCTCCGCTCTGCGACTCCGTCATCCCCGCAGTCTATCCGCACGCTAAATTGCGCAATAAGTATTGCGCAATTGTTCTTGCGGAACTATCGTGATGAGCATGACCACCGTGACCGCACCGCATCGCCTGTGGCGCAACACCCGATACCTGACCTGGCTCGTGAGCGACACGAGCAAGGGGCTCGCGGCCGCGCTGTTCTCCTTCGCCATTCCTCTACTCGCCCTGATCGTCACGAACGACCCCGCCCAGGCCGGCATCATCGGCGGTGCCGGCATGGTCGCGCGGCTCCTGCTGACCCTCGTCGGCGGCATCCTCGCCGACCGGCATCCTCGTATCGTCCTGATGCTGATCGGCTCACTCGTCGGCATCCTGTTCGCGGGCGCCTTCACGCTGCTCGCCCTCGCCGATGCGCTCACCTTCGGCACGCTTCTCGCCGCCAACGTGCTGCTCGCCGCCCGTGGCGGCCTGTTCGACGTCGCCGGCGAGAGCGCGATCAAGGAGATCGTCCCCGATGACGCGATGGGCCGGGCCCAAGCGGCGAACCAGGGACGGGATGCCGCGCTGCAGCTCGCCGGCGGCCCGCTCGGCGGCCTTCTGCTGGGCGCCGGCGGATGGCTGGTCGGCGTCGTGATGACCCTCTGCCACGCGGCCGCCGCCCTGACCGCGTGGATGCTGAAGAGAGAGGCCCGCCGCTCCGGGATCGTCGATGCGGGAGCGGATGCCGATCGCGAGGGAGCGGATGCCTCGAGGTCGGTCGCTGCGGCGCCCGCCGTCGATGCGCGCGATGGCCTCGGTTCTCCGACAGAGCTGAGCGCCGAGGTCGCCGTGGTCGCCGCCCCCGCCAAGCCCGACGCGTGGTCCGAGCTGCGCGAGGGATTCCGCTGGCTGCTCTCTCGCCCCGACCTCGGCGGTGTGCTGTTGATCATCACCATCATCAACCTCGGCTTCAACGCCGCCATCACGACCACGATCTACGCACTGCAGCAGGACGGCTACTCCGAGCTGCTCATCGGCTCGCTGAGCGCGGCCGTGGGCGCCGTCATGCTCGTCGGGGCCGTCGTCGCGCCGATGCTGGTGCCGCGCTTCCGGGCGGGAATCATCGCGATCAGCGGGCTCTCGGTCGTCGCCGTCGGCGCGATCGTGCTCTCGATGGTCACCGAGCCCTGGGCGATCGTCGTCGTGCTGGGCGCATCGGTCCTGCTGCTTCCGGCCCTCAACGCGGGGATGATGGGCTACTTCATGGTCGCGACGCCCACCCAGCTGCTCGGGCGCGCGAACAGCGCGGCCGCCGTTCTGGGGATGGGCGCGATGCCGCTCGCGCCCATGATCGCGGGCTTCGGACTCACGTGGATCGGCCGCGAATCGACGATCCTCGTGTGCGCCGCGCTCTGCGTGATCGCCGTCGCACTCGCGCTGGGCAACCGCGCGCTCCGCGGACTTCCCGTCGAGTCGCGCTGGGCCGAGCATGCGAAGCAGTACGAGAACGCCTGAGTCGGCTTCGAAGCCCGCGCCGCCGTCACAGCATCGCCGTGAGCACTCCTCCGTCGGCACGGAGGGCCGCGCCGTTCGTCGCAGATGAGAGCGGGCTCGCCAGGTAGGCGACCAGGCTCGCGATCTCGCTCGGATCGATGAAACGCTGCAGCAGGGTCGTGTGATTCCGGCCGATGATCGCCTCCCTCATCGCGTCCGCGGGGAGCGACCGAGCGTCGTTCACGAGGATGTCCACCTCATCGAGGGTGTCGACGAGCCTCGACACATCGCCGGCATCCGAGAAGTCGGCCGCGAGTCCTGACACCCGGGACCCCGGCCCGTATCGGATGTCGGTGTCGGTGCGTAGGATCGGCGGCACCGACCACCGCTACCCGAGGAGACGACGATGTCAGCCCTGGAGATCACTCAGAACCCTCTTCCCTCCGTCCGTCTTGCGACCCTGACCGAGTCGGTCGGCTCACAGCCCGAGGTCGCCGCGGTCGTCGGACCGCTGTTCGACCGCGTGGCCGACGCGCTTCTGGCATCCGGGGCGACGCCGGGGCTGCCGATCGCCGAGTACGACATGGACCGGCACGGGGTGCGCATCACCGTCGGTTTCACCTACGACGGCCCTCCGATCGACGGCCTCGTGATCGTGGAGCTGCCCGCCGTGGCTACGGCCTTCACCGCCACCCATCACGGGTCCATGGCGACGATCGACGAGAGCTGGGGCGCCGTCAACGCCGCGATCACCGAGCGTGGCGCAGAGGCGGTGGGACCATGCCGAGAGGTCTACCTGCAGTCCGAATCCGAAGACCAGGCCGACTGGATCACCGAGTTGCAGCAGCCGGTCTCGGCGGGCTGAGCATCACCCGGGCATGATCGTCAGAGTGCGCCGGACGGTGGCCCTGCCGCTCGGTCGGGCGTGACCGTCAGAGTGCGCCGGTGAGTGCGGCGACGCCGACGAGCACCGAGACCAGAGCCAGCACCAGGGCGATCGCGATCAGCACGGCGTGCACCTTGAGGAAGGTCGTGGCCTTGCCGTCGGCATCCCGTGCCCGCGGGTCGGTCGCGACGCGCTTGTAGAAGCGGGGCCACACCACCACGTTGAAGGCGGCATTGAGGAACAGGACGACAGCGAGAGCGATCACCCCTCCACGGTATCGCGCGCGGCATACGGCATTGTCCCGGCCTCTCTCCCGACAACCAGACCCAGATCCGGAAAACAACCGAGTCCATGTATCACCGAGCCCTTGCCGCGCTCCTTACTGGTGTGATCACAATGGGACTCATGATCGACGGCGCACCCGATGGCGCCGGCCTCGATCCTGCACCGGACGACGGTGCGGCGCGCTGGAAGCGCGCTGCCGACTTCTTCGAGGCATGGCGGGACGGCGACAGCCGCGCGATGGACGACCTCGTGCGGCTGATGACGCCTGTGCTCTGGCATGTCGTGCGCGCCTACGGGCTCGAGCGCACGCTCGCCGAAGACGTCATCCAGACGACGTGGCTGCAGCTGGTGCGCGGACACCGTTCGATCTCCGATCCGAAGGCCGTCTCCGCCTGGCTCACCACCACCGCCCGGCGGGAGGCCTGGCGCGCGGGCAAGGCGCACAACCGTCTCGACACGACAGAGGCGGATGCTCTCGACGCGCTCCTTCCTGAGCAGCAGTCGGCCGAAGACCATGCGGCGATCGGCGACGAGAGCCGTCGGCTGTGGGCGGCGGTGCAGCGCCTCGCCGAGCGATGCCAGCGACTGCTGCGTGTGATCGCCTTCGAAGAACGCCCCGACTACGCCCGCCTCGCCGCTGACCTGGCGATGCCGGTGGGCAGCATCGGCCCCACGCGACAGCGATGCCTGGCGAAGCTGCGCGACCTGCTCGACACGACCCCACGAACGGAGGGACGCTCATGAGCGAGAACGATGGGAACAACGGCGGCGACAACCACGAGGATGCCGAGCTGTTCGCCCACCTGCGCT
The DNA here is from genome assembly GCF_001426995.1 of Microbacterium sp. Root553. Taxonomy (NCBI): domain Bacteria; kingdom Bacillati; phylum Actinomycetota; class Actinomycetes; order Micrococcales; family Microbacteriaceae; genus Microbacterium; species Microbacterium sp. Root553. The sequence continues at coordinate 1,000,375 of NZ_LMFY01000001.1, forward strand.
CGCTCTGGCGCGGCGTGGACCCGATGCCGGCGAGCCTCATCGATCGCATGATCGCCTCGGTGGCGGCTGAGGGCATCTCGGCGGAGTACGCGCTGCTCACCCTCGTCGACGAGCCGCTCGGCGCGGTGCGCGGAGATGCGGACGCTCTGACCCTGCAGTTCAGCGACGGCACCACGAACATCCTGCTTCATGTCACCGGCACCGCGACCGGCGCGCACCGCGTCGACGGCTGGGTCGACGCGGTCGCCGGGTCGATCGAGCTCGTGCAGGGCGAGCACGTCCGCACCACGACCGCCAGCGAGACCGGACGGTTCGTGTTCGACGAGGTGCCGGACGGCCTGACGCTCGTGCGCCTCTCCACCATGGTCGGCGATGAGGAACGCACGCTGTCGACCCCGCAGTTCGAGCTGTGATCGACCGCGGGTCCGCCCGCACACACCGCGGGCAGGCCCGCACATACGGCAGGGCCGCTCCCGCACCTCGCGGGTCCGCCCGCATAGGAGGCGGGTGCGCCCGCGAGGAGAGGACCGACGATGGAACAGCCCGCGGGATGGACCTGGCAGGACAGAGCGGAAGGATCGATCAGGCGCGGCACGGCGCTCGATCCCTCGATCGAACCGGTGGGCGGGGTCAGAGCGTTCCCGACCGCCTATCTGCAGGATCGACTGCTGATCACGCAGGATCAGGACGACGATCAGGAGGGCTACGACCGGGAGATCAAGGAGCTGCAGGAGGCCGCAGGAACCTTCGGGTGGACCCTCGAGCTCGAACCCGACGACGATGGGGTCGTCCGCGGCCCGCTGGTGCCGGGAGTCCCCGGATTCCTGCGCGCACGGCTGTCCACCCCCGACGAGCCCACCCGTGGCGAGTCGCCGGTCCCTCCTGACGCGTGGCGCGTTCTGCAGCGTGCACGGCGCAGCTCCCGCACATCGATGCCGCGGACGAGCCTCGAGCACGTGCTGTCGATCGACCCGGTGGGGCTCAATCCGTTCAGTCGCACGAATCCCTTCAGCCGCACCAACCCGTTCAGCCGCACCAACCCGGTGCGCGGTGCGGGTGCCGGCGGCAGCGATGACTACCTCGAGCCCGGACGTGGAGCGCGGCAGCCGGTGGCCTGGGTGGGAGCGGCGCCGCAGCGCGCGGCGGCCCCGAAGCGCGGACGCCGCCCCGTCGTGGCCGTGCTCGACACCGGATGCGGTGTGCACGACTGGCTGCCGGATGACGTGGTGACCCGACACATCGAGCTCGACGGTGTTCCGGTCGGCCTCACCGACGACGCCGACCCCGAGCGGTACCCCGACCTGTACGGGCAGCTCGACGGCGAGATCGATGCGGTCGCCGGTCACGGCACGTTCATCGCCGGCATCATCCGTCAGGCGGCACCGGATGCCGACATCCTGTCGATCCGCATGGCGGGGGCGCTCGGCGTCATCGACGAGAGCACGTTCCTCACCACGGTCGCGCAGGTGGTGGAGCTGCTGCGGCGCCACCGTGAGGATCCGAAGACCGGGCATCCGATCGACGTGCTGAATCTGTCGCTCGGGTACTACCACGAGACGCCGGTCGACGGACTGTTCAGCCGCACCCTGCATGCGCTGCTCACCACGGCACGGCAGCTCGGATGCGTGGTCGTGTGCTCGGCCGGCAACGACGCGATCGACCGGCCGTCGTTCCCGGCCTCGCTGTGGTCGTGGCCGGGGGCTGACAACGGCATCCCCCGTGACCGCGATGCTCCGCATGTGTCGGTGGGCGCCCTCAACCCGTCGACCCGCTCGGTCGCCCTGTTCTCGAACGTCGGACCGTGGGTGCAGACGTACGCGCCGGGTGCGGCTGTGGTCAGCACCTCGCCGGCGTTCGTCGGCGGCGAGCAGGCGAGCACGAGGGCAGACGTCGAGGGACTGCGCCGCGAGACGATCGATCCCGACGACTACCGGGGCGGCTTCGCGATCTGGAGCGGCACCTCGTTCTCGGCGCCTTACGTCGCGGGGCGGGTCGCGGCCCAGCTCGGCACTGTCCCGACGCAGGGGGCGACTCCTGCCGCCGCGGCGAAGGCGGTCGCGGCGGTGCTGAAGACGCTTCCGACTCCGGTCGAGCGGGGGTAGGCGCGCTCGGGTGGCTGACGAACGCCCGGGCGGCTGACCGAAGGGGACGGAATCGTCAGCCATCCGGGCACCGTCCGGCCATCCGAAGCCGCGGATGCCGCCGCGGGCCTTCCCTGACACCCCGCCGACCGGCATTCTGGTGTGATGCCCCTGACCGCGCACGCGCTGCATCGGCGCGGCGTCGACGCGGCCAACTCCCGACGGTTCGCGCAGGCACGTCGCGCCCTCACCGCTGCATCGTCGCGCACCGACGACCAGGATCTGCGCGCCCGCATCGACGGCACCATGGCGTACGTGCTCGCACAGACCGGCCAGCCCGCCGCGGCCGAGCAGCTCTGCCGCGAAGCGCTGTCGCGACCGGGGCTCAGCCCCGAGACCGTCGCGCTCTCGCACGGTCAGCTCGGCACGCTGCTGATGCACGGCGGGCGGCTCGACGAGGCGGAGCTGTCGCTGACCACCGCGATCGACGGCCTCGACGACGACTCGATCGAGGGCGCGAATCTGCGCATGAGCCGGGCCATGGTCGATATGCAACGGCACCATCTCGACCGCTGCGCCGACGACCTGCAGCGGGCCATCGCGACCTATGAGGCGCACGACGCACAGGAGCCCCTCGCCGAAGCCCGCCACAACCTCGGCTATGCGGCCCTGCTCGGCGGCGACCTCGTCACCGCTCTCGCCCTCATGACGCGCTCTCGCCCCACCCTCGCGGCGACCAGCGACCTCGCCGCCGCCATCAGCGATCTCGACCGGGCCGAGGTGCTGCGCGATGCCGGCCTCACGACCGAGGCCGAAGAGCTGCTGGGTGCGGTCGCTGCGCAGTTCGGAGCGCAGCGGATGCGGCAGGCCCGGGGGGAGGCCGAGTTCCACCTCGCCCGGTCACTGCTGCGGCACGACGCCGCAGCAGCCGAACGTGCTGCCGCGACCGCATCCCGCCGGTTCGCCACCCTCGGCAGTGAAGGATGGGCGGCGCGCGCCGAGGCCGTGCGGCTCGAGGCCCGGCTGCGCGCCCACCCGACGCGTCCGCCGGCCGCCGCCGACTTCACCCGCACCGCCGCCGCTCTCACCCGCGGCGGATTCCGCACCGAAGCCGCCGCCCTGTCGCTCACGGCCCGGCTCGCCGACGGGGGACGGATGCCGCGGCTCGCCCCCGACGCCCCGATGCCCCTGCGTCTGCGGGCGCACGAGGTACGCGCCGTGCGGGCCGCCGACCGGGGCAGGGATGCCGACGCCCGCCGCACCGCTGCGGAGGGGCTCGACCTGCTCACCACCTGGCAGCAGTCCTTCGGCGCGCTCGACCTTCAGGCATCCGTCGCGATGCACGGCACCGAGCTGATGTTCACCGGCCTCGCCGCGGCTGCTCGCTCCCACGACCCGGAAGTGGTGTTCGAGTGGTCGGAGCGCGCCCGGCATCTGAGCCAGCAAGTGGCTCCGGTGCGGCCGCCGCACGACCCCGAGCTGTCGGCCGACCTGGCGGAGCTGCGGATGCTGCGCGCCGACCTCGCCGGGTCCGACTGGACGACCGACACCCGTGTGCGCGAGCTGCGCGACCGGGTGCGCGACCGGCAGTGGTCGTCGACCAGAGCCGGTGGCAGTCGCGAACGCCTCGGACTGCGAGAGACCCGTTCCGCCCTCGACGGCGACACCGCGATCCTGGCCTACATCTACACACGCACCGAGCTGCTGTGCGTGGTGGTGACGGCATCGGGATCATCGATCGTCGAGCTGTCGTGGTCGCGGATCCAGGACGCGCTCGACGGGCTCCGCGCCGATCTCGATGTCGCGGCGCTGACCCGCGGTGGCGCGATGGCGGCGCTCGTCTCCCGCTCGCTCGACGAGCGACTGCGGATGCTCGACGACGCCCTCCTCGCCCCGGTGCGCGCGGCCGCGGGGCACGCGCGGAGGCTGGTGCTGACGGTTCCCGGCATTCTGGCGGGAGTCCCCTGGGCGATGCTCCCGGGGATGTCGGGAACACCGTTCACCCTCGCGACGTCGATCTCGCGCTGGCTCGGCGACATCGCTCCGGCCCCCTCGACGGGCGCGCGAACCACCGCCGGCTTCGCGACGGGTCCGCGCGTGGCTCGCGCCGACGAGGAGGTGCGTCGAGCGGCGGCGGCGTGGCAGGACGCCACGGTGCTCACGCGAGACGACGCCCGGGTCTCCGCGGTCACCGCACTCGCCGAAGACGTCGACATCCTGCACATCGCCGCGCACGGACGTCACGCGGTCGACAACCCGCTGTTCTCCGGCTTCGAGCTCGCCGACGGCACTCTGTTCGGCTACGACGTCGATCTCATCGCGCGCGCACCCGACACCGTGGTGCTCTCGGCCTGCGAGCTCGGCCGTTCATCGGTGCGCTGGGGCGAGGAGGCGCTGGGAATGACGAGGGTCTGGCTGCACGCGGGCACGCGCTGCGTCATCGCGGCCCCGGTCGTGGTCGCCGACGACGTCGCGTGCGAGCTACTCGGAGCCGTGCATGACCAGCTCGCGGCCGGTGTCGCTCCGGCCGTCGCGTTGGCCGCCGCATCCGTGTCCACCGGCCTGGCCGCACCGTTCCAGTGCCACGGGAGCGGACTCTGAGGAAATTTCTCCACTCGATGTATCAGGACGTCGAGCGGTCACTCCTTATCTCCAGAAGGTGCCACGCGAAGGGCTTCGGAGACGGAGTGCGAGGGAGGCGCAGTCGGTATGGGGTACCTCGTGCACTGGGGAGTGTGAGGCCGACAGACACCATCTGCTCCGGGGATGTCGCGAGAAGGGTCGCGGCATCCCCGCATGGAGTCCGGCACCGGGATGCTTGCAGGGGTCGGCTCCGGGTGCGAGCATTGCAGAGATTCGGCGCGGACGGCCGCGTGAACTGCCGGGGAGCTGGTACTGATGAGATCGAGAAGCATGTTGCTCGTCGCAGTGGCGGTCGCCTGCGCTGCGACGACGGTGGGGTGCACGGTCCAAGGGCAGAACTCCGTGATGCCGACCCCCACGCCGTCAGCCTCGACGCTCTCGCCGAGCGACGCGCTGGTGGGCGCATGGGCCTCGCCGGATGATCCGGATGTGTCGCTGACGCTGAATGCGGACGGGACGATGGTCGGCTTCGACGGCTGCAACACGCAGTCCGGGACCTGGAGCGGTCCGAACGGCGGCACCATCTATCTCGAGTTCACCGGGCAGACCGAAAGAGGCTGCCCGGAGGGCGTGGTGCCCGTGCTCGCAGCGTCCGATGGCGCGATGGTCGACGGCGGAGCGCTCATGCTCTTCGGACCCACGGACGCTCCGACCATCGAGCTGGTGAGGTCTGAGGACTGAGGTCCGACACCGGGCTCATGAGGTCAGGACCTCGTAGCCTGCCGCGCGCAGGTCGGCGAGGGTCGCGGCATCCGCGCCGTCGTCTGTGAGGAGCACGGGGAACAGCTCCGCACCGCCGACGGCGGCGAACGCGATCGTGCCGAGCTTGCTGCTGTCGGTGACCACCACGGCACGACGCGCACGCTCGGCCATCATGCGGTTCACCGCGGCCTCGCGTTCGTCCTGCGTGGTGGCGCCGGCTGCGGCATCCATGCCGTTGACGCCGATGAAGGCGATGTCGAGTCGCACCCCGCGCAGCAGCTGCTCGACGAACGGTCCGACCAGCTCGTAGCTGCGCGAATGGATCACGCCACCCGTGACGACGACCTTGATGTCAGGGCGGGTCGCGAGCTGCGCCGCGATGTTCACGGCGTTCGTGACGACCGTGATCCCCGGACCGACCGCGAGGTCGTCGCGCGCAGCGAGGGCGGCAGCGATCGCGGTGGTGGTGGTGCCTCCCGAGAGCCCGACGACCATGCCCGGGGCGACCAGGGCCGCCGCGGCCTGGGCGATGCTCTCTTTCTGCTGCGTGCGCTGGTGGCTCTTGTAGCGGATCGGCAGCTCGTAGGCGACCGAGTGCGCGACCGCCCCGCCGTGGGTGCGGGTGAGCAGACGCTGCTCGGCGAGCGAGTCGAGATCGCGGCGGGTGGTCGCGGCGGATGCTCCGAATCGGGCGACGAGCTCGTCGACGTTCACCTCACCGTCCGCGGCCAGCAGGTCGAGGATCGCGTTCAGTCGGGCGGCGCGCTTCATGTCACCATCTTGCCCGTGTTCACGGGGTCACCCCGCAACTCCGGCGCCCTCGAGCGCGAACAGTCGCAGCATCCGGGCAGCCTCGCCGGCGAGCGCCTCCCGCGCAGGGTTCAGGTACTTCCGCGAGTCGACCAGGCGCGGGTCGGCGTCGAGCGTCGAGCGGACCGCCCGAGTGAAGAACCCGTTCAGGTGCGTCGAGACGTTGATCTTGGTCATCCCCGCGCGCACCGCGTCGGCGATCACGGCATCCGCGACGCCCGACGAGCCGTGCAGCACGAGGGGCACGTCCAGCGCCGCGCGAAGGCGGCCGATCAGCGCGAGATCGAGGGATGCCGTGCGATCCGTCATCGCGTGCGACGACCCCACCGCCACGGCCAGCGCGTCGACGCCGGTCGCCGCGACGAACGCCCGCGCCTCGTCGGGATCGGTGCGCACTCCGGGCGCGTGGGCTCCGTCTTTGCCGCCGACCTCGCCGAGTTCACCCTCGATGTAGACACCGGCGGCGTGCGCGCGCGCGGCGACGGCGGCGGTGATCGCGACGTTCTCGTCGTAGGGCAGTGCACCCCCGTCGAACATGACCGAGCCGAATCCGAGGGCGATGGCCTCGTCGACGAGCTCGGGCCGCTCCGCGTGGTCGAGGTGCACCGCCACCGGTGTCTCCGCGCGTCGAGCGACCGCGAGGGTCGCCAGCGCGATCGGTTCGAGGCCGCCGTGATAGTCGGCGCAGTTCTGCGAGATCTGCAGGATCACCGGCAGGTGCGCTGCCTCGGAGGCCCGCACCAGCCCTTCAGCGGTCTCGAGATGGATCACGTTGAACGCGCCGATGCCGGTGCCGCGGGCTGCGGCATCCGTCACGAGCTCGCGGGCGGAGACCAAAGTCACGGGGAGTCCTCTCGAGAGACGGGGGTGAAGGGGCCGACGGTGAGGCGGGCTTCGAGAGCCTCCCAGTCGTCGGAGATCTCGCCGGCGAGTGGCATCAGCACCGCGGCGGCCGACCAGGCGGTCGCACGGCGCAGGATCGTCTCGGGGTCACGCACACCGTCGGCGTAGAGCACGGCGCAGGCTGCGACGGCGGCGTCACCCGCACCGGTCGGATTGCCCGCGAGCGGGGTCTCGAGCCGTGCGTGCCGCACGTCGGACGCCGTCACCGCGAGCATCCCATCGGCACCGAGCGACAGCAGCACGAGCTCGACGCCGCGCGCGATCAGCGAGCGGGCGCCCTCGACGGGGTCGGCGATGCCGGTCGCCTCGACGAGCTCGGCGGCATTGGGCTTGAGGACGGATGCTTTGGCATCCGCGGCGAGCAGCATCGCGGATCCGGACGTGTCGACGATCACGGGCACACCGGCGTCCTGGGCCGTGCCGATCAGCAGGGGAAGCAGCGTCTCGGGCGCTCCAGGAGGCAGGCTGCCGGAGATCGCCAGCACCCGCGCGCCGGGAAGAGCGTCGACGATCTCGCCGACGAGCGTGGCCCACTCGGCATCGGTCGGATTCACACCACGCTCGTTCACGACCGTGGTGTCGCCGAGCTCGCGATCGACCAGCGCGATGCTCTGCCGGGTGGCACCCGCCACCGGAACGAGTCGGTGCGGCACGCCGCTGGCTCCGAGCTCGGAGGCGAGCTCGATTCCGCTGCGACCGCCCGCCGTCGAGACGGCCAGCACCGAGGCGCCCTGAGCATGAGCGACCCTGGCGACGTTGAGGCCCTTGCCGCCGGCGCGAACCGCGCCGGCATCCGCCCGATGCGTCTCGCCCGGCGTGAGCCGGTCGACGTGCCAGGTGAGATCGAGCGCCGGGTTGGGGGTGATGGTGAGGATCATGCGAGCTCCCTCGCGCGCAGTGCGGCGCCGAGGATGCCGGCGTTGCCCGACAGCTCGGCGGGGACGAGGGCGGGGATGCGGTGGAAGCTCAGCCGGGCGGTGAGCCGCGCCCGCAGCTCGTCGAACAGCGCCCCACCGGCGCGGGAGAGTCCCCCGCCGATCACGATGGCCTCGGGCGCGACGACCGCGGTCAGCTGCGCCAGCGAGAGAGTGAGCGCGTCGAGTGCGGAGTCCCAGATCTCGGCGGCGACGGGGTCGCCGGCCGCGGCACGGGCGATCACGTCCTTCGCACCGTCGGGGTCGACGCCGGTCGCCTCACGGTATCGACGGGCGATGGCCCCGGCCGACGCGACGGTCTCGAGACACCCGCGGGCACCGCACGAGCACACGGGGCCGTCGGCGATCGGGGAGTGGCCGATCTCGCCGGCGTAGCCCCCGGCCGTGTACGGCTCACCGCCCACGAGGAGGGCGCCGGCGATGCCCGTGCCGATCACGAGCACGACCGAGTTCGCGTACGCGCGCGCGCCGCCGAGGCGGTGCTCCGCCCAGCTCGCCGCCCGCACGTCGTGATCGAAAGCGACCGGAAGACCGAGCTTCGCCGAGGCGAGGTCGCGCAGCGGTGAGTTCCTCCAGCCGAGATTGCTCGCGAAGACGCCGAGCCCGGCATCCGCGTCGACGATCCCCGGCACCACGAGGCCTGCAGCCTCCGGCACGACATCGGGATGGTCGGCCCGCAGCTCCGCGGCGAGCACCCCGAGGCGCTCGATGAGCACCGCCGTGCGATCGCCGTCGGCCGCGGGAGTCGGCGTGCGCCGAAGGCCCAGCGCCGTGCCGTCGGCGTCGAACAGCGCCGACTTGATGTCGGTGCCCCCGACGTCGAAGGCCAGCACGGGGACTCCGGGGCCGACCGTGCGCGCCGCGGCGAGCGTCTCGCCGGACGGGTCACGCACGACATCGGCGATGTGCGCGGCATCCTCAGCGCTGGTCATGGACAGCTCCGGACTCGGTTCGGGTCATGCGTCCAGGATGACGGATCGCGTGAGGTTGCGCGGCAGGTCGGGGTCGAGGCCGCGGGCCACGGCGCGGTCGAGCGCGACGCGGTGCAGCCGGACGAGGTCGGCCAGAGGGTCGACCGGATGCTGCACGAAGCGCGCACCGGTGGCGCGAACCTGCGCGGCCAGCCCCTCGGGCGCCTCGCCGAACTGCCAGGTGACGCGACCGGGCGCCGCGATCGCGATCGGACCGTGGCGGTACTCCATCGAGGGGTACGACTCGGTCCACGACTGCGAGGACTCGCGCATCTTGAGCGCGGCCTCGTGCGCGAGACCGACGGTCCAGCCGCGTCCGAGGAAGGAGTACTGCTCGGCGTCCCGCAGCTCGTCGTCGTAGTCGTCGGCCAGGACTGCTGCGGCATCCTCGATCGCCCCGGTGAGGTCCTCCCCGAGCGACGCGCGGAAGAGCGCGAGCGCTGTGGTGGCGAATCGCGTCTGCACGACCGACTTCTCGTCGGCGAACGGCAGCAGCACCGCGTCATCGACGAGCGAGACGAGAGGCGAGGTCTCGTCGCCGATCACACCGATCGTGCGCACGCGCCCCTTGATGCGGTCGACGAGCTCGAGGACCTCGGTCGTGGTGCCCGAACGCGTCAGCGCGACGACGGCGTCATAGCCACGGTCGACGAAGGACTCGGAGGCGGCGAAGGCATCGGTCTCGCCGTGCCCTGCGGTCTCGCGAAGGAACGCGTAGGACTGCGCCATGAACCACGACGTCCCGCATCCGACGACCGCGATACGTGCCCCGGATGCGGGCAGCAGAGCCTGCGCGTCACGCAGATCGGCCGCGCGCGACCAGGTCTCGGGCTGCGAGTGGAGCTCTTCGCGCATGTGGGCGCCGGGCTGATATTCAGGCATGTCGGATCCTCCGGACCAGATGTTGCAGGTTTGTGATCGTTTTATAGCTTATTCGATCATAGTATTTCGACATCAGGAATCGATGCAAGGTTCCCCTTGATTTGTTTATTCTCCTGACAAATAATCGAACAAGTTCCACCGCCCCTCCGCCGCCCCGGTCTCGGAGGACCCCGAGCCGACCCGGCTTGACCGATCGCCCCGCCACCGGGAAGGGCGATCACACGCACCGTCGCGTGCAGTGCGTGCGCCTGTGCACCACCTACACAGTGAGGAATGCAATACACATGAAGAAGTCACTGCGATTCGGCGCCGTCGCCCTGGCGGCGACCGCCACTCTCACGCTCGCTTCGTGCGGGTTCGGCGGCTCGACCGGAGGCGGGGGAGACGCCGACGGCGAGACCACGCTCGACCTCCTCGTCCCGAGCTACTCCGACGCCACGAAGGGCCTGTGGGAAGACGTGATCGACGGGTTCGAGAAGGAGAACCCCGACATCAAGGTCGAGCTCGAGGTGCAGTCCTGGGACAACCTCGAGAAGGTCGTCTCCACCAAGATCCAGGCCGGCGAGGCTCCTGACATCTACAACGGCGGCCCGTTCGCCGGGTTCGTCGGCGACGAGCTCCTCTACCCGGTGGAGGATGTCGTCTCGGACGACACCTACTCCGACTTCCAGGACGCGTTCCTCGCGAACGCCGAGGTCGACGGCACCGCATACGCCCTGCCCCTGATCGCCTCCGCTCGCGCGCTGTTCGTCAACAACGCGCTGCTCGAGCAGGCCGGCGTCGAGGCGCCGAAGACCTGGGACGAGCTGCTCGACGCCGCGACCAAGGTGTCGGCGCTCGGCGGCGGAGTGGCCGGCTACGGCATGCCCCTCGGCTCGGAAGAAGCTCAGGCCGAGGCGGCCGTGTGGCTCTGGGGAGGCGGCGGCTCGTTCGGCGACGCCTCCGAGATCACGGTCGACACTCCGGCGAACCTCGCCGGTGCCGAGCAGATCAAGAAGATGATCGACGCCGGCGCGACGCAGGCCGACCCCGGCTCCACCCAGCGCTCCCCCCTGATGGACATCTTCATCCAGGGCAAGATCGGCATGCAGGTGGGACTGCCCCCGACGGTCGGCCAGATCGAAGAGGGCAACCCCGAGCTCGACTACTCGATCGTCCCCATCCCGACCGAGGACGGCTCGCCGTTCACCCTCGGCGTGATGGACCAGCTGATGGCGTTCGAGAACGACGGGGACAAGCAGGAGGCGATCACCAAGTTCTTCGACTACTACTACTCGGCCGACGTGTACGTGCCGTGGGTGCAGGCCGAGGGCTTCCTGCCCGTCACCAAGTCGGGTGCCGAGCAGCTCTCCGGCGAGGAGGCTCTCAAGCCGTTCCTCGACGTGCTGCCGGACGCGCAGTTCTACCCGTCGACGAACGCGAAGTGGTCGGCCGCCGACGGCGCCTTCAAGTCGCTCTTCGGCCAGCTGCAGACGAAGTCCGCACAGGACGTCCTGACCGAGATCCAGGCGCAGGTCGACGCGGGCTGAGTCCCGCAGACCCTGCCCCACACCAAGCGACGGAGAGGTTCGGGTATTCCCATGAGCCAGACGACAGAATCCTCGAACCTCGCGGGGGCGGCCACCGGTCGCCCCCGCACCCCCGGCCGCCGTACCGGCGGCACCCGCGGCACCCGCGGTAAGGACCTCCTGCAGGCGCTGCCGTGGATCGCGCCGGCACTGCTGCTCATCATCGGCGTCGTGCTCTTCCCCGCCGGCGTGATGTTCTTCAACTCGACCCGCGACATCTCGCTCTCCGGCCTCGACAAGGGGTCGGTCGGCTTCGACAACTTCGCGACGGTGTTCGCGTTCGCCGAGTTCTGGCCGATCATCTTCCGCACCGTCATCTGGGTCGTCGTGGTGGTCGGCTTCACCGTGATGATCTCGCTCGGGCTCGCCCAGATCCTCAACAAGGCGTTCCCCGGACGACAGATCGTGCGCATGGCCGTGATCGTCCCGTGGGCCGCATCCGTCGTGATGACGACCATGGTCTTCTACTACAGCCTCGAGCCGTACTTCGGTGTCTTCAACAAGTTCCTCTACGACATCGGCCTCTCCGACGACGCGGTGGGCTACGGGTGGACGAAGAACCCGGCGACCGCATTCGCCTGGTCGATCGTGATCGCGATCTTCGTGTCCCTCCCGTTCACGACCTACACGATCCTCGCCGGGCTCCAGACGGTTCCGTCCGACACCCTCGAGGCCGCGAAGATGGACGGCGCCGGCGCCACCCGCACCTACTGGACCATCGTGCTGCCGCAGCTGCGCAGCGCACTCGCGGTCGCCGTGCTGATCAACATCATCAACGTGTTCAACTCGCTGCCGATCCTCAAGGTGATGACCGGATCGATCCCGGGCTACGGCGCCGACACGATCATGACGATGATCTTCAAGTACATCGAGCTGCAGAAGAAGGTCGACGTCGCGAGCGCCCTGTCGGTCGTGGCCTTCCTCATCGTGATCGTGATCGTCGCGATCTACGTCAAGGCCGTCAAGCCCATGAAGGAGGTCTGATCGTGACCCTGACCGAGACCGCCCTCGTCACCACCGCCGGAGACGACGCCGCGCCCCGCATCCCCGGACGCAAGCGCCGGTACACCGAAGACCAGGTGACGCTGCCCCGCGTCATCCTGCGCATGGCCGCCGGGGTGCTCGTGCTCGCGATCTTCGTGCTGCCGTACCTGATCATGTTCTTCGGCAGTGTGAAGACCAAGCCGCAGATCCGGTCGGTCGACCCGACCTACCTGCCGATCGAGTGGCACTGGGAGAACTACATCTCGATGTGGTCGACCCCCGAGACGCCGCTGCCCTACAACCTGATCTCGACGATCATCATCGCCGTGTTCGCGACCCTGCTCGTGCTCCTGGTCTCGCTGCCCGCCGCGTACTACACCGCCCGCTTCAAGTTCCCCGGACGCATGGTGTTCCTGTTCCTGGTGATCGTGACGCAGATGCTGCAGCCCGCGGTGCTGACCTCGGGTCTGTTCCGCCAATTCACGGTGCTGGGGCTCGGCGACACGTGGGCGGCGATGATCTTCATCAACGCGGCGTTCAATCTGTCGTTCGCGGTCTGGATCATGCACTCGTTCTTCGCCGGCATCCCCAAGGAGATCGACGAGGCCGCCCAGATCGACGGAGCAGGGCGCTTCACGGTGCTCTTCAAGATCAACCTGCCGCTCGTATGGCCGGGAATCGTCACCGCGATCGTCTTCACGTTCGTCGCCTGCTGGAACGAGTTCGCCGCATCGCTGGTGATCCTCTCCACCGACAAGAACCAGCCGCTGTCGGTCGCGCTGACCAAGTTCGTCGGTCAGTACGAGACCAGCTGGCAGTACGTGTTCGGCGTATCGATCGTCGCGATCCTGCCGGTCGTCATCCTGTTCATGCTCATCGAGAAGCGTCTGGTCGGCGGGCTGACCGCCGGCAGCGTCAAGTAGATCGTCGGGGTGCCCGGGCGGTCTCGCCTCGTCCCGTCTGCAGGACTTCGGCACGGATGCAGGGCCATCCGGCCGATTCGATCGTGCAGACGTGCCCCGGTCCTGCAGACGGTCCACCGGATTCGCCCAGCGAGCCCGAGCGGCGGGCCGTCTGCCGCCGGCCCGGTTACGCTGGCACGGTCGACTCCGCCATCCGGTGCGGTGAGGCAGGGGGGGAATCAGATGACGTGGCAGGATGCGGGGCGCGTCGACAGACGCCCGGCGACCGATGCACACCCCGGCTGGGGCTGGGGCGTGATCCTCGTGCCCGTGGCGGTCGGGCTCGCCGCTCTCGGGATGTTCTTCCTCCGAGAGCTCGACCCCGGGGCGGGCACCCTGATCGGCGTCGCGCTCATCGCCTGGGCGGTGTCTCTCGCGATGCCCTTCTTCGTGATCGCCTGGTACGCGGTGCAGGCGGCATGGAAGTCGTCACGCGAAGAGCACGGGCAGACGTTTCGCGCGCCGTCGCACGCGCTGCGGCGCATCGGGTTCAGCATGCGCTGGAGCTTCCACGCGCGCGGCGTGCTCTTCAACCCCGCGTCGTACGACGGGCCCGACCTGCCGATGCTCGTCGCCGGCAAGATCGTGCACATCCTCGCGATCGTCGTGCTGGTGATCGCCGGACTCGTCGCCGCGCTCGTCGGGATCGCCACGCGCTGAGCGTGATCCGGCGCCGTGGAGGCGTCGGTTCGGATTCCTCGATCAGGATGCCGTGGCGGATGCCGGGCGCAGCTGCGCCGGACTCCAGCGCACCCCCAGCGCGCGGGACAGCGCCACCTGCGCGACGCCCGTCGAGATCGAGGCGTCGGCGGCCGAGTACCGCACGGACACACCGACGGTGCCCATCGCCGGGTAGTCGATCTCGCTCTGCACGAGTCGCAGGAACCGGTCTCCGAGGGCCCGCGCCGGCCCGCCGATCACGACCTCCCGGGCGTCGAGGACCGCAGCGATGAGGCGGATCGCGCCGGCCAGCGCCCGCGCGCCGACGACCAGACGCCGCTCGTCGGCAGAGGCCGCGACCTCGGCGATCACCGCCTCATCCATCGCGTCGTCGACGTCGTCGCCGAGCATTGCCGTCAGCGAGGCCACGGCTTCGAGGCACCCCCGCCGCCCGCAGCGGCACGCAGGAGCGTCGTCACCGAACTGCACCTGCACATGCCCGATCTCCCCCGCGCGGTCGCGCGGCCCCGGGGCCAGTTCGCCGTCGAGGGTGACCGCGGCGCCGATGCCCGTGCCGAGGTGGATGAAGAGGCGGTAGCCGGCGGCCTCGTCCTCGCGGGCGGCCTCGGCGATGGCCTCGGCATCCACGTCGTTGACGAGCAGCACCGGCACGTCGATCACCCGTTCGAGACGGTCGGCGAGCGCGACGTCGGTCCAGTCGAGCTGCACGCTCTCGAGCACACGGCGGCCGTCCGTGGTACCGGGCAGCTGCACGCCGACCACGAGAAGGCGACCCGCGTACTCGGCGGCGATGCGCGCGACGGCCTCGTCGAGGACCGCATCCCTCGAGCTCGGGGAATACGAGATCCGGCGCGACTCGACCTCGGTTCCGTCGAGGGCCACCAGAGCGAGCGCGGCCTCGGAGGGCCTGATCACGACGACGACGATGAGGTGACGGGTCGCATCGATCGTCAGCGTCGTCGCCCGCTTGCCGCCGGTGCTGGCGGCCTGTTCACCGTCGACGATGAGGTCGAGATCGATGAGTTCGGCGACGAGCGACGACGCGGTCGCCGCGGTGAGACCGGTGGCCCGCGCGATGCCCGCGCGGGTCTGCACGCCGGGTTCGCTGAAGACGAGCTGCAGTGCACGGCGCAGGTTCGCTCGGCGCAGAGCCGCCTGGGTGTCGAGGGTGTCGTCGCTGTTCAGCATGGATCCGATCCCGTCGACGCGATCTGTTGACAGGTTGGAGTGCCCTGCGTACGCTCAGTCATAGTTTATTCAATAAACTTAGTTCGGTCTCCGGGCGGGTGAGTGCTGCACACACTGTCATCCGCTCGGACGACCGGATCATCGTCCTTCTGCGGCTTCGGTGTGATGGCGGATGACCTCGGCCACCACGAAGTTGAACCACTTCTCGGCGAACTCGGGGTCGAGATGCGCCTCCTCCGCGAGCGACTTGAGCCTCGCGACCTGCTGCTCCTCGCGGCCGGGGTCGGATGCCGGCATCTCGTGCATGGCCTTGAGCTGGCCGACCTGCTGCGTCGCCCGGAAACGCTCGGCGAGCATGAAGATGAGGGCGGCATCGATGTTGTCGATACTGGCACGAAGGCGGAGGAGCTCAGCCCGAGGATCTTCGACGGCGGTCATGCCCCTACTCTACGGAAACACGGGGCCACACGACCCTCCGTGTGCGCGGATGCGGGCTCCACATCCTGCAGACGAGACCCGCGTCGGCAGTATCGTGAGCACATGAGCCGTGAAGATCAGGACCCCTCCTCGACAGCGCCCGATGCGGCATCCGGGGCTCCCGCGGCGGCCTCGCTGCCGGCTCTCACCGTCGACACGGCAGCAGCGACCGAGCATCCCACCACGGCGGACCCGCGGGCCACCGAGCCACACGCGACCGACCCGCACACCACCGGCCCGGCCGACACCGCTGTCGCACATGCGCTCGCCTCCCCCCGTCCGGTGATCATCGAACCGATGACCCCCAGCCGTTCGTTCTGGACCCGGATCGACCGCCCCTTCGTGTTCGGCTTCCTGGTGACGCTCGGCGGCCTGGCCGCCCTCGTCCTCGGCCTGGCGGTCGCCAACCTCTCCACCGTCCTCATCTACATCGCCCTCGCGCTCTTCGCGGCCCTCGGCCTCGACCCGACCGTGCGGTTCCTCGAGCGACGCGGGCTCTCGCGGGCGCTCTCCGTCGTCGTCTCGATCGCCGGGCTGGTCGTGGTGATCGCGCTGGTCCTCTGGATGGTGCTTCCGGTCGTCATCGATCAGATAGCCGGCTTCGTGAAGTCCGTCCCGGGCATGATCCAGGAGTTCACGCGCAGCGACCTCTACGCGACTCTCGACGCCCAGTTCGGCGATCAGTTCCAGAGCCTCGTCGCCGACGTGCAGAAGTTCCTCACCGATCCCGGCAACATCGCCACGATCGGGGGCGGGGCGCTGCAGGTCGGCGCCTCGATCGCGAACGCCATCTCGGGAATCATCGTCGTGCTGGTGCTGACGCTCTACTTCGTGGCGACGCTGCCCACGATGAAGGCGGGGATGCTGCGCCTCGCTCCCGCCCGTGACCGCGCTCGTGCGAGCGACATCACCGATCAGATCACCGATTCGGTCGGCGCCTACGTCATGGGCATGGTGGTGCTCGCGCTCTGCAACGCGATCCTCG
The DNA here is from genome assembly GCF_001426995.1 of Microbacterium sp. Root553. NCBI lineage: Bacteria > Bacillati > Actinomycetota > Actinomycetes > Micrococcales > Microbacteriaceae > Microbacterium > Microbacterium sp. Root553. Next base: position 1,017,147 of record NZ_LMFY01000001.1, read on the forward strand.
CGTTCCTGCTGTACTTCTTCCTCGGTCTGCCGTTCCCCCCGCTGATGGCGACGGTCGCGTTCTGCATCACGCTCATCCCGCTCGTCGGTTCGGTGATCTTCTGGATCGTCGGCACCGGACTCGCGCTCTTCAGCGATCCGATCGCTGCCCTCGTCTTCGCGATCGTCTACCTCGTCTACATGCAGATCGAGGCGTACGTGATCACCCCGCGCGTGATGAACCGTGCGGTCGCCGTGCCCGGGGCGCTCGTCGTGATCGGCGCCCTCGCCGGCGGCACGCTGCTCGGCCTGCTGGGTGCACTGGTCGCGGTGCCGGTCGCGGCATCCATCCTCATCATCATCAAGCAGGTGCTGATCCCCCGGCAGGACTCCCGGGTCTAGCGCTCGCGACTCGCCCGCGGACGCACAAGTGCCCGGCCCCCGTGCGGGACCGGGCACTTCTGCGACGGGGCGACAGTGATCTCAGCTGAGGTCGTTGTCAGCCAGCCACTTCTTGGCGATCTCGGCGGAGGACTGCTGGTCGACCGTGCTCAGCACGTTGAGAGCGACGAGCTCCTCGCCGGTCAGCTTGGCGCTGATCGCGTTGAGCACATCGGACACGTCGTCGGCGATGTCACTCGAGACGATCGGCACGACGTTCGACGAGATGATGAGGTTCTCGGGGTCTTCCAGGGCCACGATGTCCTCGGTCTCGAAGGCCGGGTCGGCGGTGTAGATGTCTGCGACCTGGATCTGGCCGGCGAGCAGCGACTCGAGCGTGGTCGGGCCGGTGGCCGAGAACGTCAGATCGACGCCGTACACCTCCTTGGCCTTCGCCGGGCTGTACGGACGCTGCTCGAACTCGGGCGACGCGCCGATGGTGACCGGCGAGGTGACCTTGCTGAGGTCGCCGATCGTCTTCAGGTCGTTCTCCTCGGCGAAGCTCTTCAGCACCGTGTAGGAGTCCTGGTCGGTCGCCTCGGCGAAGTCGAGGGCCGTGAGACTGTCGGGCAGAGCATCCTGCAGGGCGGCGTAGACGTCGTCGGGGCTGGTCACGGTCACGTCGTCATCCGAGATGTACTCGAGCAGGCTGCCCGTGTACTCGGGGAAGACGTTGATCGCGCCGGACTCGACGTCGGGCATGTACGCGTCGCGCTGACCGATGTTGAGCTTCTTCTCGACGTCGAAGCCGGCACCCTCGAGTGCCTGCGCGTAGATCTCGGCGATGATCTCGTTGGAGTAGTACGCCTGCGATCCGACGACGATCGTGTCGCCACCGCCCGAGCCGGAGCTGGATTCGGACGGCTCGTCGAGCGGGTTGCTCGAGCTGCAGGCGGACAGGGCGAGTGCCGCCGCGGCGACAAGGCCTACGGCGAAGACGGAGCGCTTGCCTCGTGCTGTGAACATGGACTTCCTCTTCTCTGGAACTGCTGTGGGGAATGGGACGGTGAGGGGCGGTTCAGGCGGCCGCGGGCGTCACGGCTGCGGGTCGCGCCGAGGCGCGGGACCGGCGTCCGGCCTGCCGGCCGGTGCGCAGGCCTGCGGGGACCGCGGCATGCTGAGCGGCCGCGAGGAGAAGATCGACGATCAGGGCGAGCACGGCGACGATGATCGCGCCGGCGAGCACCTGATCGAACCGACGCAGCGGGATGCCCTGGATGATCGGGTATCCGAGGCCGCCGAGGTTGACGTATGCGGCGATCGTGACGGTGGCGATGACCTGCAGGAGAGCCGAGCGGATGCCGCCGACCAGCAGCGGCAGACCGAGCGGCACCTCGACCTTCCAGAAGACCTGCCAGCCCGTCATGCCCATCGCCTTCGCGGCGTCGATGACCCGACGGTCGATGGCCTCGAGTCCCGTGTAAGCGCCCGCGAGCAGCGACGGGATCGCCAACAGCACGAACGTGACCACTGCGGCCTGCGGCACGCGCAGGACGCCGAGCAGCAGGACGAGCAACACCATCAGGCCGAACGCCGGGATCGCGCGAGCCGCTCCCGACACCGCCACCGCGATCTCGCGACCGCGTCCGGTGTGACCGATGAGCCAGCCGATCGGGAGGGCGATCACGGCCGCGATCAGCACCGAGATCGCCGTGAGCACGAGGTGCTGACCGAGCAGCACGGGCAGCGCGTAGCTGCCCGTCCACTGCGAGGGGGCGAGCATCCAGGCGATGGCCTCCGCGAAGAGGTTCATGCGGGAGCCCCCACGGCGAGAGCGCGGGCGGCGGTCGGCTTGGACGCGGCGCGGGTCCACGGCATCAGCGCGCGGCCGATCACCAGCAGGATGAGGTCGATCACCAGCGCGATGACGACGACAGCGATCACGCCGGCGAAGACCTCGGCGATGATGCGTCGTTCGAGGCCGTTGGTGAAGAGATAGCCGAGATTCGTGACGCCGATCAGGATGCCGACCGTGGCGAGCGAGATCGTGCTCACCGCAGTGACACGCAGACCCGCGAGGATGACCGGCCCGGCCAGGGGGAACTCCACAGCCCAGAAGCGGCGGAAGGCCGCGAATCCCGTTGCGGTGGCGGCCTGCCGCACCCCGTCGTCGACCGAGTCGAGGCCATCGGACACCGCGCGCACGAGAATCGCGATCGCGTAGATGGTCAGGGCGATCACGAGGTTCGACTCGCTGATGGCCGAGTAGCCGAGTGCGGCCGGCAGCAGGATCAGCAGGGCGAGCGACGGGATCGTGTAGAGCAGACCCGTGAGCACGATGATCGGCCCGCGAACGAGTCGGAACCGCCACGCGACCCAGCCGAGCGGCAGCGACAGCACGAAGCCGAGCACGATCGGGATGATGCTCTGCCGCAGATGCACCAGGGTCAGTTCGAAGATCAGCCCCAGGTTGTCGGTGACCCAGTTCACGTGCGATCGTCGCCCTGGACGACCCCGAGGGCGGCGGCATCCGGTCCTGCGAGAGGACCGTCGGACCTCTCGACGTCGGCCACGATGGCTCCCTGCGTGCGACCCTCGGAGTCGACCACGACGGTGCCGTGCGGCGTCTCCCGCAGATGCAGAGCGCGGCGTCCGCGGTCGGCGCCGATGAAGGACGACACGAAGTCGTCGGCCGGGTTCTCGATGATCTCGCTCGGGCTGCCCACCTGCACGATGCGCGCGCCCTTGTCGAGGATCACGACCTGGTCGCCGAGCAGGAACGCCTCGTCGATGTCGTGCGTGACGAAGACGACCGTCTTGTCGAGCTCGCGCTGCAGTCGCAGCGTCTCGGTCTGCAGATCGGCGCGCACGATCGGGTCGACCGCGCCGAACGGCTCGTCCATGAGCAGGATGTTGGGGTCGGCCGCGAGCCCGCGGGCCACGCCCACGCGCTGCTGCTGCCCGCCCGAGAGCTGGCTCGGGTACCGCTCGGCCAGGGACTGGTCGAGGCCGACGGTCGTGAGCAGCTCACGCGCCCGGTCGTGGGCCGGCCCCTTCTTGACGCCGGTCAGGCGCAGCACGGTGGCGACGTTGTCGATCACGGTGAAGTGCGGCATGAGCCCGGAGTTCTGCATGACGTACCCGATGCTCCGCCGCAGCTGCACGGGGTCGCCCCCGAGGACGTTCTCGCCGTCGATCTCGATGTCGCCGGACGTCGGCTCGACCATGCGATTGATCATGCGCAGCAGGGTGGTCTTGCCGCAGCCCGAGGACCCGACGAAGACCGTCGTCTTGCGGGACGGCAGCACCAGGCTGAAGTCCTTGACGGCGGTGGTGCCGTCGGGGAACTGTTTGGTGACGTTGCGGAATTCGATCATGGCTGGTCTCCAGTCGGTGGATCGACGAGACGGGCGTCAGCGCCCCGTCTACGGCATACGGAGGTCATTCGGAGATCTCGACCCGCGGATCGAAGGCGACGAAGCCCGAGAAGTCCTTGCCGACGCGGTCGAACGCACTGGGGAACGGCGTCGGGTACGACCACGCGTAGTCGGTGTGCAGCTCTCCGCCGGCCTGCACCGAGAAGTACTGCGCAGCGCCCTTCCACGGACAGGTGTACGGGGTCGGGCTCTCGACGAGCGCTCCCTCGGTGATCGATGCGGGCGGGAAGTACCAGTTGCCTTCGATGCGTGCGAGATCGCTCTCGTCTGCCTCGGCGATGACGGTTCCTGCGAGTACAGCCTTCATGGTCCTGCCTCCTCGGATGTGGGTTCGAGCGTATAAGAGGTCTGCGACATCCGTCCCGGGCTTGCGCCGGGGGCTGTCGATGTGAGTAACAATCCCGGGTCAGGGCGCGCGGAACGCTCCCTGTCTCCGACGTCTGTTCGGAGCGGATGCGGGAACGGATCGCCCACCGGCATCCGCGCCCGCCCCGCTCATGCGGAGTCCCGCCCGTAGGTCTCGAGCAGCCGCAGCCAGATCTCACTGATCGTCGGGTACGCGGGTACGGCGTGCCAGAGCCGGGCGATCGGCACCTCGCCGACGATCGCCACCGTCGCCGTCTGCACGAGCTCCGCGACCTCCGGGCCCACGAACGTCGCCCCGACGATGACGTCGCGCGCCGTGTCGATCACGATGCGGGCCTGACCCGCGAAGCCGTCCTCGTACAGGCTCGCGCCCGCGATGCCGCCCAGGTCGTAGTCGACGGCCGCCACGTCGATGCCGGCCTCGCGGGCCTGCGCCTCGGTGAGCCCGACCGATGCGACCTCCGGGAACGAGAACGTCACCTGCGGCGCGGCCGCGTGATCGGCCGTCGCGACGTGCTTTCCCCAGGGCGCGTCATCGACATCCGCCCCCTGAGCGCGTGCCGCGATCACGTCGCCGGCCGCACGCGCCTGGTACTTGCCCTGGTGCGTCAGCAGCACGCGGCCGTTCACGTCGCCGACCGCGTAGAGCCAGTCGGAGCCGGGCACGCGCATCGTGTCGTCGACCACGATCCAGCGCCCGGGCTCGAGACCGACGACGTCGAGTCCGACATCTCCGCTGCGAGGCGAGCGCCCGGTGGCGACGAGGACCTCTGTCGCGGTGACCGTCGAGTCGTCGTCGAGCACGATCGTCACGCCGTCGTCGCCGCGCGTGACGCGTGTCGTGCCGGTGTCGGTGCGCACGTCGACGCCGAGCTCCCGCAACCCCGCTGCGACGCGCTCGCCCGCGAAGGGCTCCATCGAGCCGAGCAGACCGCTGCGGGCGATGATCGTGACCGTCGAGCCGAGAGCCGCATACGCCGTCGCCATCTCGACCGCGACGACTCCGCCGCCGATCACGGCGAGCGACTCGGGCAGCTCCTCGGCGCTGGTCGCCTCGCGGCTGGTCCACGGAGACGCCTCGCGCAGTCCGTCGATCGGGGGGATCACGGCATCCGAGCCCGTGCTGATCGCGACCGCGTGGCGGGCGCGGATCACGCGGGTGCCGCCGTCGGCGTCGGTCACCGTCACCTCCCGCTCGCCCGACAGGCGGCCGTGACCGCGAGCCAGATCGATGCCGGCGGAGTCGAGCCACTTCACCTGACCGTCATCGGACCAGTTGCTCGTGAAGGAGTCGCGACGGTCGAACACCGCGCGCACGTCGAGCTTTCCGGTGACCGCTTCGGCCGCGCCCTTGACCTTCTGTGCCGCACGCAGGGCCTGGCCCGAACGCAGCAGCGCCTTCGACGGCATGCAGGCCCAGTACGAGCACTCACCGCCCACCAGCTCGCTCTCCACGATGATCGCGGTCAGTCCGTCCTGCACGGCGCGGTCGGCGACGTTCTCGCCCACCGGACCTCCGCCCAGCACGATCAGGTCGTATTCGTCGGTCTTCTCAGCAGTCATGGGGTGCACCTCTCCGTCGCCCAGTCTTGCTCAAGACCAACGTCGAGTCACGGGGTGGTGTTCCGCAGAGCACTGTGCAAGAGAGCCCGGGCGCGTCGCCGGCGGTGGCTGGGGGTCGGCGGTCGGGGGTTGCTGAGCGGGTCCCCGTTCACAACTCAGCAGGGAAATTCTCCATCTGCCCGGAACGGCCCCTCCCCGCCCGATGTCACAGACCTGTGCTGAGTTGTGAACGGCCGCTCCTCAGCCAGCCACCCGCGGCGAGACCCGGGGGGCGAGCACCGCAGCGGCGAGCGCGATGATCCCCGTGAAGACGAACACGGTGACGAACGGGTCGGCGACCGCGGCGACACCCGTGAACAGGACCCCCGTGATCGCGAGGGCGAGTGCACTGCCGAACGAGTCCGCGACCGACATCGCCGAGCTGTTGAATCCCTGGTTCTCGGGTGCCGACATCTCGAGGGTGAGAGCGCTGGTCCGCGGGCTCATCAGTCCCATCCCGGCGCCTGCGACGATCCACGCGACGACGATGGAGGCGACCGGCGCGGCGAACGCGGCGGCGACGAGGGTGAGAGCGACGCCCGCGGCGACGAGGATCGTGCCGATGCGCACGGCCACGGCGCTGGGCAGGCGGGTGCTCATACGCCCCTGCACGGTCGCGGCGACCGACCACGCGAGCGCCCCGCCGGTGAGCGAGAGTCCGGCCACTGTGGGCGAGACCGCGTAGCGCTCGGTCAGCAGATACGGGATGTACACCTCCGCACCCAAGAACCCTGCGGCCGCCAGCCCTCGCACGAGCATCACGGAGGGGAGGCCGCGCACGGCGCGGAGCGTTCCCTTCGGCAGCAGGGCCCGCACCGCGACGAGCGCCACCACCACCGCTGCCCCGGCGAGGACCAGGCCCGCCCCCGGCACATCGCCGACCAGGTTGAGGGCGAGCACCGCGGCCGCGGCGAGCACCGCCCACCCGAGTCGTCCGAGCGCCCACGGCGTCGTCGCGTCGCCGGCGCCGGACAGCCCGCGGAGCGCCGGGACCACCATGAGCAGGGCCGGCACGACGAGGAGCACGACGCCGAGGAACACCCAGTGCCAGCTCCACAGCTCGGTGACGGCTCCGGCCACCGTGGGTCCGACGAGGGAGGGGACGACCCAGGCGGCGGCGAAGCCGGCGAAGATCGCGGGATGCAGCGCGCGGGGGTACACCCGGGCGACGACCACGTAGAGGGCGACCATCAGGCCCCCGTTCCCCAGTCCCTGGGCGAACCGCCCGGCGACGAGAACCTCCATGGTGGGCGCGAAACCCGCCACCAGCAGTCCGACCACGAAGAGTGCGACCGATGTGTACAGCGGTGCCACCGGTCCTCGTCGGTCCGCCCAGTTGCCCGCGATGACCATGCCGATCACCCCGGTGGCCAGCGGCCCGGCGAATGCCAGCGCGTACAGGCGCTCGCCGTCGAGGTCGGCGCTGACGACGGGCATCACCGTGGTGACGGCGAGGGATTCGAACGCCCCGAGGAACACGAGCGCGCACGCCCCGATCGTGACCCAGAGGTAGGCGCCGCTCATGATTCCGGGGGCCGCGACCTTCTCGGTCGGCACCCCATCCGTGTCGATGGTCATAGGCACGACGGTAGAACCTCAACAAAGGTTGAGGTCAAGCGAGCCCGTTGAGGCTACCGGACGGGCAGGAAGTGCGTCGGCGTCGGCACCTGGGCGGTGTGGCGGATGCCGAGCGGCGCCCCCGTGCGCTCGTCGAGGTCGAGCAGGGCGATGCTGTCGGACCGCTGCCCGGCCACGAGCAGCTTGCCCTCGTGCACGAGATGATGCCGCGGCCAGTCCACGCCGGAGTCGGCGAGCGCGATCGATTCGAGGCTCTCGCCCCCGCCCCGCACACGCAGCGCAGCGATCGTGTTGCTGCCGCGCAACGCGGTGTAGAGGAACTGTCCGTCGCGCGAGCGCACCAGCTCGGCGGGGAAGTCCACCCCCACCTCGGCGATCGGGCTCGACAGCACCGCGGACACGACCGCCCACGTGCCGTCGCGGCCCGCGGCGAGCGTGAACACCTCGCACGAGTACTCGGTCACCACATGCAGGTGGCCGCTGGGGTGCGCGACCATGTGGCGCGGTCCGGTGCCCAGCGGCAGCACGATCTCGTGATCGAGGATCAGCCCGCCCGCCGTCGGTCGCCAGATGCGCACGAGATCGAAGCCGAGATCGGTCGTGGCGATGCGTCCGTCGGCGAGGAAGACGGCGGAGTGCGCGTGCGACTCCCGCTCGTCGCCCGAGGCCGTGTGCTCGCCGGGATAGGGGTCGGATGCCGCGGCGGCGACGCCCGCCGGCGCAGACGTCTCCAGGGTCTCGCCGAGCAGCGCCGCCCGCAGTTCCGCGGCCCTGTTCGCGGCATCCGCGACCAGACCTCCGTCGGGGGCTATGCCGATGCGCACGACCCGACCGTCGCCGTAGCAGCTGGCGACGAGGTATCCGCCGGACGGCGACACCGCGACGTGGCAGACGTTCTCTCCGGCCTCGACCGGCTCGCCGAGGGGTCGGAGCGCGGACTCGCCGCTGCGGGAGAACGCCTGCACGGCGGCATCCCCCTCGAGCGCCGCGTAGACGACGTCGAGGGTCGGATGCTGCGCGAGCCACGACGGCGACGGCGTCTGCGTGACCGCCCCGCGGTACTCGAGGGCGGTCTGCCTGTCGGCGTCGCCCGCGAGCAGCCCGATGCCGTCGGCGGAGCCCTCCATCGCGGAGCCGTATCCGCCGAGCCAGAACCGGGTCACGATGCGCTCAGTCCAGCAGATCGTGGCGGACGACCACCTGGTCGCGCTCGGGGCCGACGCCGATGACCGAGATGCGCGTGTTGCTCATCCCCTCGAGCGCGAGCACGTAGTCCTGCGCGTTCTGCGGCAGGTCCTCGAACGTGCGAGCGGTCGAGATGTCCTCGCTCCAGCCCGGGAAGTACTCGAGGATGGGCGTCGCGTGATGGAAGTCCGTCTGGTTGACGGGCACCTCGTCGAAGCGCGTGCCGTCGACGTCGTACGCCACGCAGACCGGGATCTGCTCGAGTCCGGTGAGGATGTCGAGCTTGGTCAGCACCAGGTCGGTGATGCCGTTGACCCGGGTCGCGTAGCGCGTGATGGGGGCGTCGTACCAGCCGACCCGGCGCGGACGACCGGTGGTGGTGCCGAACTCGAAGCCGCGCGAACGCAGCCACTCGCCCTGCTCGTCGAAGAGCTCGGTCGGGAAGGGGCCCGAGCCCACCCGGGTCGTGTACGCCTTGACGATGCCGACGATGCGGTCGAGCGCGCCCGGTCCGACCCCCGATCCGGTCGAGGCGCCACCGGCCGTGGCCGACGACGAGGTGACGAACGGGTAGGTGCCGTGATCGACGTCGAGCATGGTGGCCTGGCCGCCCTCGAACACGACGACCTCGCCGCGGCGCAGCGCGTCGTCGAGAAGGTGGCCGGTGTCGGCGACCATGGGCCGCAGACGCTCGGCGTACGAGAGCAGGTCCTCGACGACCTCGTCGGCGGTGATCGAGCGGCGGTTGAAGATCTTCACCAGCAGGTGGTTCTTCTGGTCGAGGGCGCCCTCGACCTTCTGCCGCAGGATGTTCTCGTCGAACAGATCCTGCACGCGGATGCCGACGCGGTTGATCTTGTCGGCATACGCCGGCCCGATGCCGCGACCGGTGGTGCCGATCATGCGCTTGCCGAGGAAGCGCTCGGTGACCTTGTCGAGCGTCCGGTGGTACTGGGTGATGATGTGCGCGTTGGCGCTGACCTTGAGGCGCGAGACATCGATGCCGCGGCCGCCGAGCGCCTCGAGCTCGCTGAAGAGCACCTCGAGGTCGATGACGACGCCGTTGCCGATGACGGGCGTGACCCCGGGCGAGAGGATGCCGGAGGGCAGCAGGTGCAGCGCGTACTTCTCATTGCCGACCACGACCGTGTGACCGGCGTTGTTGCCGCCGTTGAACTTCACGACCCAGTCGGTGCGCTCGCCGAGCAGGTCGGTCGCCTTGCCCTTGCCCTCATCGCCCCACTGGACGCCGACGATAACGATTCCTGGCATGGGTATCCCCCTTGCTTCCGCCGGGTTTGCACCGGCTGATGAGCTGGCCCTCTGCGGGCGGTCCCATCCTACCGAAGGGGTGTTTCACCGCCGTGTCGGGGAGGTCGGGCGGTCGGTCGGTCGGGGCGCCGCACAGATGCAGGACCGATGCACGGATGGCGGACGAAAGCCGGCGTTCCGTCCTGCATCCGTGCATGCGTCCTGCAATCGCACACCTCCGACCGGAGGCGCTGCACGGATGGCGGAAAAGGAACGGATGCTGTCGCTCGGGCGCATCTCCGATGTCGGTGGCCGGTGCCAGGATCGGAGGATGCCGAAGACCGGTCGCGTGCAGCGCGACGACACCCTGATTCCCGCGAAGCCCCGCTCACAGGGTCCGCTCGTGCTCGTCGCCGCCCTCGTCACGGTGGTGCTGTGGGCGTCGGCGTTCATCGGCATCCGCGGTGCGGGCACTCACTTCGACCCGGGCGCGCTGGCGCTGCTGCGCATGGCCGTGGGCAGCGCAGCACTCGCGATCATCGCGGTGCGCCACGGCATCCGTCTGCCCGAACGTCGCCACCGGTGGCTCGTCGCCGTGTGGGGCGTCGGCTGGTTCTGCGTCTACAACCTCGCCCTGAACGCCGCGGAGCGCTCACTCGACGCGGGCACGGCGGCGATGGTCGTGAACCTCGCGCCGCTGATGGTGGTGATCTTCAGCGGACTGTTCCTGCGTGAGGGTTTCCCGCGGCCGCTCGTCATCGGCGCTCCGATCGCGTTCCTCGGCGTGGTGCTGATCGGAATGAACTCGTCGACGAGCGAAGGACCCGACATCACCGGGCTGCTGCTCGCGCTGCTCGCCGCCGTCATGTACGCCGGGTGCACGCTGCTGCAGAAGCGGCTGCTCAGCGCCGGGTCCGACGCGACGACACTGACCTTCCTCGGGGCCGTGGCCGGCACGGTCGCCCTGCTCCCCTGGACGGGCAGTCTCGTCGGCGCCCTGCAGGCGGCTCCGCTCGACGCGACGCTCTGGGTCGTCTACCTGGGCATCTTCCCGACCGCGATCGCCTTCACGACCTGGGCCTACGTCCTGCAACGCAGCACGGCGGGCCAGACCTCCGCCACGACCTACGTCGTTCCGGCGATCGCGATCCTGATGTCGTGGGCGATCCTCGGCGAGGTGCCGACTCCGCTCATGTTCGTGGGCGGCGCGCTGTGCCTGCTCGGCGTCCTCGTCACCCGCATGCGATGGGGCCGCCGCACCTGACCCGTGCGCTCCGCCCGGCATGCCGAGGCCTCCCCTCCCGCTTCCCCCTCCTCGCCCGATAAGGTGTGCGCGGAGGCGAAGATGACGACCTGGTGGCCCTACGCACGACTCGCTGCAGCAGTGCTCTCACTCGCCGCGATCATCGCCCAGCTGTCCCGCAGCATCCAGAACGCCCTCGACGCCACCACCGAGTGGGGGCAGCATCTGCCGACGGTCGCCGCGAACTTCCTCAGCTTCTTCACGATCCTGTCGAACCTGCTCGCAGCGATCGTGCTGATCATCGCGGCGGTCTGGGCACTGCGCCACCGCCGCGACAGTCGGCCGGAGCCGAACGGGCTCGCCGTCGCCCTCGCGTGCGCGAGCACCTACATGATCGTCACCGGCATCGTCTACAACACGCTGCTCCGCGGCGTCGAACTGCCCCAGGGCGTCACGGTCCCCTGGTCGAACGAGGTGCTGCACGTCGTGTTCCCTCTGTTCCTGCTGCTCGACGTGCTCTTCGCCCCGCGTCGACGCGCCCTCGCCTGGAGCACGATCTTCATCGCCGCGATCTTCCCGATCCTCTGGGCGATCTACACGATGATCCGCGCGAACTTCATCACCTCGCCCGCCACGGGGAACACCTGGTGGTACCCGTATCCGTTCCTCGACCCGCGCCTCGTCGGCGGCTACCTCGGCGTCGCCGGCTACATCATCGGCATCGCGGTCGCGATCATCGGCGTGGCCGCCCTCGTCGTCTGGGTCGGTCGCCGGCGCGGTGCCAGAGTGCCCGTCGACGCCTGACCGGCATCCGCACCGGGACCGGCAGCGGCACAGGCGGGCGCGCCCATGGGCACAAGTCCCCATGGGCGGGCCGGATCGGCGCGTTCGGATGCGGTTACGCTGGTCGCGGGGGATCGTCGACGCGTCCCCGTGGCAACGAGGAGACACATCGATGAACGAGCCCTACGCGCCCGGCGCCTCTGCAGGTGCGACGCCGCCTCCCCCCGCGCCCTCCGGCTCGTCGATGCCCCCGGCCCCGCCCGCTCCGGCCACCCGCGCCGCGGCTGCGGCCGTCGCGCCGCCCGCGTCCCCCTCGGCGAGCAGGAAGTCCGAGGCCCCGACCGATGCCGAGCTGCGTCGCGCGAGCGAGGTGCTGAAGACCGTCTCCGACGCGTACTCGGCCAAGATGGTCGGCCAGGAGCGACTGCGCATGAGCCTGCTGATCTCACTGATCGCCGGCGGCCACATCCTGCTGGAGAGCGTTCCGGGGCTCGCGAAGACGACCGCCGCGAGCACGCTCGCCGACACGGTCAAGGCGCAGTTCAAGCGCATCCAGTGCACACCCGACCTGCTGCCCAGCGACATCACCGGCAACCAGATCTACGACGCGGCGACCGGATCCTTCCGCACGGTGCTGGGTCCGGTGCACGCCAACTTCGTGCTGCTCGACGAGATCAACCGCTCGAGCGCGAAGACCCAGAGCGCGATGCTCGAGGCCATGCAGGAGCACCAGACCACGATCGGCGGCGAGGTGCATCACCTGCCCAAGCCGTTCCTGGTGATCGCGACCCAGAACCCCATCGAGCAGGAGGGCACCTACGAGCTGCCCGAGGCGCAGATGGACCGCTTCCTGCTCAAGGAGATCGTCGAGTACCCCAGCCCCGCGGAGGAGTTCGAGATCCTCGGCCGCATCGACTCCGGCGTGCTCGATCCCGACCGTCACGTCTCGAGCGCGATCAGCCTCGACGACGTCGACATGCTGCAGGACGTCGCGAGCCGGATCTACGTCGACCCCGCGATCCGCAACTACATCGTCTCGATCGCCTACGTCACGCGAAACCCCGCGCCCTACATCGGCGAGGAGCGTGCCCGGTACATCAAGTACGGCGCGAGCCCCCGTGCGAGCATCGCCTTCCTGCAGGCCGCCCGCGCGCTCGCCCTGCTCAACGGCCGTGCGCACGTGCTGCCCGAGGACATCCGCTCGCTCCGCCACCTGGTGCTGCGCCACCGCGTGCTGCTGACCTTCGAGGCCGACGCCGAGGGCATCCGCAGCGAGGAGATCATCGACCAGATCTTCGCGTCGGTGCCCACGCCCTGACACCCCCATGGCCAGCCTGATCACCCAGGTGAAGAGCAAGCTCTTCATCCACTCGTCGCGCAAGTCGCTGCACGCGCTCGACGGCGCCTACGCGTCGTTGCTGCACGGGCGCAGCCTCGACTTCGAGGATCTGCGCAAGTACGAGTACGGTGATCAGGTGCGCGACATCGACTGGCGCGCGACCGCCCGACTGGGCACGCCGCTGGTCAAGCGGCACCGCGCGATGCGCATGCACACCATCCTCTTCGTGGTCGACACCGGACGCTCGATGGCCGCCCTCGCCCACGACGAGAGGTCGAAGAAAGACCTCGCGATCCTCGCCACCGGCGTGCTCGGGGTGCTGGCGCTGCGGCACGGCGACGATTTCTCGCTCGTGTACGGCGACTCCGACCGCATCCGTCGCCGGGCACCGGGCCGCAGCGAGGGTGCTCTCGAACACGCGCTGCGCACGATCGAGGGAGCCATCGACTCCAGCACCGCGTCCAGCGACCGCGACGCCCTGCTCTCGTACGTCACCCGCACCATCTCGCGCCGGATGATCGTCGTGGTGATCACCGACGAGGCTCCCGTGACCGACGAGACCGAGCGGATGCTGCGACGCCTGCGCGTGCAGCACGACGTGCTGTGGCTGACCGTGAGCGACGCGGATCCCGTGCTCGACCACGCGACCGGAACGATCCGCAGCGACGTGGACAGCCTGTGGGAGGTCCCGGACTTCGTGCAGGGCGACCTCGACATCATCCGCGAGCTCACCGCGCAGACCGAGGCCGACGCCGCCCGCCTCGCCGAGGTGCTCAAGCGCATGGAGATCAGCCACAGTGTGCTGGCCGGTCAGGACGACGCCGTCTCGCAGCTGCTCCAGCTGCTGAATCGGAGGTCGAATGCCCGGCTCTGACGAGCTCTACCCTCCGGCCCAGTACGGCTGGGGCTGGATCCTGCTCGCGTTCGGCGTCCTCGCGCTCCTGATCGCGGGAGCCTGGCTGGTGGCCGCCCTCACCCGGCCGCGTCGCGATCTCACCCTCACCGACGAGTCGCAGGGGCCGTTGCTGCTGACCGTCGACGTGCTGTCGCAGCTGCGGGTGGAGTACCTCGACCGCATCCAGCGCATCGAAGACGACTACCGCGCCCGCACGCTCTCGGCCCGCAATGCGAACCTCGAGTTCAGCCGCGTGGTGCGCACGTTCGTCAACGAGTACAGCGGACTCGAAGCCCCGGTGCTCGCCCTCGACGACCTCGTCGCGCGCGGGGTGCACCCGGCGCTGATCGACGCCATGGGACGCCATTACTATCCGAGCATCTTCCGTCAGGGCCCCGCGATCGATCCGGCCGCGGGCGCCGAGGCCGCGCGAACGGTGGTGCGCACATGGCACTAGCCCACGGATGGCTGATCCTCGTCGCTGTCGGCGTCGTACTCGCCGCGATCGCGATCGGGGTGGTCGTCGGCCTGCGCAGCGGCGCCAGGACCGAGGAGCACGAGCGCGCCCGCGTCGCCCGCGCCGAGCGCCTGCGGGCGCTGCCCACCTTCCGCCAGGCGTTGAACCGTCGCGTGCTCGCCCTCTCCGCCGTCCTGCTGCTCGGCGTGGTCGCCGCACTGTCGGCCGGAGTCATCGCGGCGCGGCCGATGTCGTCGCAGACCATCCAACCGGTCAACACGAGCCGCGACATCATGCTCTGCCTCGACGTCTCGGGGTCGATGAGCGAGGTCGATGTCGAGGTGCTGTCGGTCTTCGAGGATCTGCTCGACGACTTCGAGGGGGAGCGCATCGGACTGACGATCTTCAACAGCTCCCCCGTGCAGATCTTCCCGCTCACGGACGACTACGAGTTCATCCGCGGTCATCTGCAGAGCATCCGGGAGAGCTTCGACTACACCGATCAGGTTCCGGAGCACTGGGTCGGCACGCTGAACGGCAACGGCGCCTCGCTGATCGGCGACGGGCTCGCCGCCTGCACGATGGCGTTCGACCACCCCGACGACGAGCGCTCCCGCTCGATCATCTTCGCCACCGACAACGAGATCAACGGCGCCTCGATCGTGACCCTCGACGAGGCGGCCGCGTACGCCGACTCGATCGGTGTGCGCGTGTTCGCACTCAACCCCGTCGCCGGCAAGGACGACGCCGTGAGCGCCGAGCTGGCGAAGGCGGCCGAAGCCACGGGAGGCGCGGCCTACGGCCTGCGCGACACGACCACCGTCAGCGACATCGTCACCCAGGTGCAGGAGCAGGAGGCGACGGAGCTGAAGGGACAGGCGCAGGTGGTGTGGACCGACACCCCGAACCTGTGGATCGTGGTGCTGCTGATCTCGATGCTCTCGTTCCTCGTGGTGCTGTGGAGGGTGCGACTGTGATCTTCCAGCCCGTGCTGAACGTCTTCCTCCTCGTGCTGCTGTGCGCGCCGGTCGGGGGTCTCGCCGTGATCGCGCTGGCGAAGGCGAAGGGCCGAGACAAAGCGCTGTGGGTCCTGCGGCTCGTGCTGCTGCTGGCCTGCTTCGTCATGTTCCTGCGCCCCGGCATCCCCGGCGGCGCCACCCAGACCCTCGCGACCGACACCGACGTCGTGCTGGTCGTCGACACCACCGCGAGCATCGTCGCCGAGGACTGGAACGGCGACGAGCCGCGCCTCGACGGAGTGCGCGCCGACGTGCAGAGCATCGTCGACGAGTATCCGGGCGCACGGTTCGCCCTGATCACCTTCGACGCCTCGGCCGACCTGCGGATGCCGCTCACCACCGACACCACCTCCCTCATCTCGTCTCTCGACGTGCTGCGCCCCGAGGTGACGAGTCAGTCGCGCGGCAGCTCGATCGGCATCGCGAGTCCGCTGCTCGCCGAGACCCTCTCGAATGCGGCGGAGTCCTCACCGGACCGCTCGCGCATGGTGTTCTACTTCGGCGACGGCGAGCAGACGGTCACTTCGGCACCCGAGCCGTTCGACGGCAGCGCGGAGTTCACCGACGCCGGCGCCGTGTTCGGCTACGGCACCGCGGAGGGCGGGCCGATGCGGCTGACCACCGGCGGTCTCGGCGATTCGGGATCGGGCGAGTACATCGAGTACCAGGGGTCGAACGCGCTGTCGGTGATCGACGAGGCGAACCTCGAGGCGATCGCCGGTGAGCTCGGCGTCGACTACCAGCACCGCACGGCGGATGCCGAGATCACGCTGCCCGAGGCCCCCTCGACGACGACGAACTACGCCGAGTCCGGATCCGTCGGCAACGTCACCGAGCTCTATTGGATCGCCGCCCTCGTCGTCGTCGCCCTGCTCGGCGTCGAGCTCGCACGGGCCAGCATGCTCGTCGCCCGGCTGCGGCTGCTGCGCACCCCGCGCTCCCGGGACCGGTCGACGCGCGACGCGTCCCGGTCGACGCGCGACGCGACGGCGACCCGACCCGACGACGGAGGTGCCGCATGACCGAGGCGACAGCACCCGAGGCGACGGCGCCCGAGGACATCCGCGCGAGGGCGGCATCCGCTCTTCTGGCATCGAACCGCAGGCGGCGCCGCATCCGTCGCTGGATCGCGATCGGCACCCTGCCCCTCACTCTCGCCGCGCTGCTCTTCGTCGGCAAGGTGCTGAGCATGTACGCCTTCGCGCACCAGTCGATCACGGCCTACGTCGCCGACGACTTCGCGGGATCGGAGTCCGCCGCCCACGGCCAGGAGTTCCTCAACTGGTTCGAGCCGTACAAGGCTCCCTTCAACGCGGGCACCGCCCTCGCCGGCGCCGAGGAGCTGTCGGCATCCCGCGCGAAGCTCGAGGAATCGCTCGACCTGGCCACCGGCCTCGAGGTCTGCAGCGTGCGCATCAACCTCGGGCTCGTGATCGAGCGCATGGGAGATGCGGCCAGGGCCGACGGCGACGGCACGGGAGCCGCGGCGCTCTACGGCGAGGCGCTCACCGTCACGTCCGAGATGCCGCCGGAGTGCGACAGCGACGAGGCGGAGGAGCAGTCCTCCGACCCCGACCGCGACATGCAGCAGAGCAAGGAGGATCTCGAGGGTCGGCTGAAGCAGAAGCAGCAGCAGACGCCGCCCGAGGAGGAGCAGCCTCAGGAGGAGTCGGAGCCGCAGCCGTCGGACGACAAGCTCGACGAGCTCAAGGACAAGCTCGAGCAGGGCACGCAGGAGCGGGACCAGCAGCAGGGCGAAGACGGCGGCGGCTCGGGGACGGACAAGCCATGGTGATGGATCACGAGAAGCAGCGCGCCCGCTACGTCGCCGGCACCGAGGGCGCGCCGCCGGTGCCGCCGCCCGGCGGGTACCGCAACGCACGCCGCGCATCCGGCCCCTTCGTGCAGCAGCCCGGCGTTCCGGGGGCCACGGCCACCGCCACTGCGACCGGCTCTGCGACCGGCTCGGCATCCGGCACCGCGGACACGCCGAAGAGACCGGCGAACACCCTGGGCTGGATCGCGCTGGTCGCCGGCATCCTGTTCGCCGCGATCCTGCTGATCACGCTGGCCGTGGGAGCGACCGACGTGCTCTACGGCGTCACGATGCTGACGCTGCAGCTCGTCGTGGTGGCCGTGATCGTCGGCGCGCTCTTCACCGCCCGCGGACGCACCCTGGCCGCCGCGGCGCTCGCGGTCACGCTGATCTTCAACGTCGCCACCGTCGGCGGCATCGGTGCGCTGCAGACCTCGGCATCCGGAAGCTACGACGGCATGAAGACCGAGGAGCAGAAGCACGAGGAGGCCTACCCGGGCATCAAGGGCACCGACCCGCAGGCAGCCCTCCGTCAGCAGTCGCTCGAGGAGGTGCGGGCGGAGGCCGACAGCGTCTTCGCCGACATCCGCGCCCGCATCACCGCCGAGTACGGGTACGAGTGGGTGCAGGTCGGCGACGAGGACCTGCGTCCCGAGCGCAACGGGTACGGCGGAGAATCGATGCTGATCGAGTACACGTCGGTGGGCTGGGCGACCACGCAGCCGATCCAGGATTACAACACCAAGCTCGACGTCATGGCCACCATCGACGCGGTCGTCGCCGAGCACGGGATGCCGCCGCTCTACTCGTTCAACGGCGAGTATTCGGGCATCGATCCGACGATGATCGCGAAGCTCTACGGCAGCGAAGACCCGCGCGAGCAGCACACGTGGGAGTACTACACCGACAACTACCCCGATCCGACGCGGCTCTACGCCAACATCTACGACCTGTCGAATGACCCGACGGGCGACTTCCGCACCACGCGCGAGGCGCAGAGCGCCCGCACGGGCGAACCGCTCGAGGGGCTGCAGATGGTCGTGCTCGCGAGCGCCGTGCTCAGCGAGAACGATCGGGCGGAGTACGAGGAGAAGCTGAAGGACTACCCCGGGTTCCAGTGATCGGGGGCGGCGGCACGGTCGTCGCGGTCGTCAGGAGGCGAGGGCGAGACCTGCGGCGAGCGCGAAGCCCAGCACGGTCGCGAGCCCCGTCGATTCCTTCGCCTTCGACTGCGCCTCCGGGATCATGGAGTCGACCAGCATCACGAGCAGGGCTCCCGCCGCGAAACCGCTCGCTCCGGCACGGAAGCCGTCACCGGTCACACTCGTGAGAGCGAAGCCCGCGACGGTCGCCACCGCGCAGACGACCGCGACGCCGGCCCACAGCAGCAGCACCCGCGACTTCGCCATCCCGCCCTGCAGCAGGTCCGCCGCCGAGCCGATCGATTCCGGCAGGTTCGACACGAGGATCGCGACCACGAGCGCCACGCTCACCGGCTCTCCGGACGCCAGCCCGATGCCGAGCACCAGCTGCTCAGGGATGCCGTCGAGCAGCGCAC
Source organism: Microbacterium sp. Root553 (assembly GCF_001426995.1). Lineage (NCBI taxonomy): Bacteria > Bacillati > Actinomycetota > Actinomycetes > Micrococcales > Microbacteriaceae > Microbacterium > Microbacterium sp. Root553. Next base: position 1,036,035 of record NZ_LMFY01000001.1, read on the forward strand.
CCACCGCGAGCTGGCCGCCGCCGGCCTGCCCCTTCTTCTTCGCGGCTCTGGCGTCGAGGATGCGGGCGGCGATGTAGTAGCTGATCGCTCCCAGCGCGACGCCGAGCACGAGCGGGATGGGGCCGGCGAGCGCGAGCCCCTCCTCCCACAGCTCGAATGCGATCGACGCCATGAGCGCGCCCGCACCGAACCCGAGCACGATGCCGAGCCAGCGCGGCGGCCAGGCGCGCAGCAGTGCGAGCACCGCGCCGACGAAGAGGGGCGCCGCCGCCACCACGCCCCAGAGGATCGCTCCGCCCATGTCCTGCCTCCTTCAGGGCCACTCTGCCACTGAGGCGCCGAAACCGGTGAGTCGCCGCCTCCGCCGTTCAGTCGCGTACGCGGCGATGGATACCGAGGTCGGTGCGTCCCGGCAGCAGATCCGCCCGCAGCGCTCGGGTGCCGTGGTACTCGCCGTCGCGCAGCCGGCGGTACGGACTGCTCGGCGTCTCGTCGTCGATCCCCGCGAGTCGTGTGCGCAGGCGGGCGGATTCCCGCTCGACGTCAGCGGCGCCGAAGCCGTCGACGTCGTGCACGACGTGCAGGTCGAGCGGCTCGATGCCGGTGTACCAGAGCGTGCCGTGGGTGAGCGGGAACATCAGCGCGTCGATGTCGCCGCTGATGCCGCGGGTGCCGATCGAACGCTCGTCCTCCCCCGCGGTCACGATCACGAGCGCGCGCCTGCCGGCGAGCAGTCCCTCCCCGTACCGCAGCGGCAGCCCGGTCTCGGGATCGGTGGGTCCGTAGGCGAATCCGTTCGTGAGCACGCGATCGAACCACCCTTTGAGAATCGCCGGCGGGCCGTACCACCACAGGGGGAACTGGAGCACGACCAGATCGGCCGCCGCGAGCTTGCGCTGCTCCTCGCGCACATCGGACGGCACCGTGCCGTCGGCGTGCGCGGCACCCATGAGGTCGACGACGTTTCCCTCCCGTCCGCCGGGCGCACCGAGGTCGGCAGCGCCGAGCACCGGATCGAACCCCTGCCGGTACAGGTCGGAGACGTGCACGTCATGATCGCGCGACAGCATCTCCACCCCCTCTCGGAACAGACGGGCGTTGACGGAGCTCTCCTGGGGGTGGGCGAGGATCCAATGGACGGTCTTACGGGGCGCGGACAAGCGAGGCTCTCTTCCGTGGGGATGATGATGGCGGGATGCGGCGGCGGGCGTCAGCGGATGCCGGCGGCGTCGTGCGGGGAGCGTTCGGCGCCCTGTGGGGCGCGTCGCACCAACGGCACGAGCGCGGCGGCGGCCACCGCGACGGCGGCGACCACGAGAGCCACCGCGAATCCGCTCGCCCCGACGACCTGGGAGATCGTGCCGAGCACGGCGATGCCGAGCCCGCCGCCGAGGGCGAAGGCGACCTCCTGGATCGCGCCGACCTGCCCGGCGTCGTCTTCGGTCGTGACGTCGAACAGGGTCGTGGCCGCCAGGGTCGCTGCGACGCCGAATCCGGCGCCGACGAGCACGAGCGGCAGCGCCACGATCTCGGGATCCAGCGCCAACCAGACCAGCCCGACGCCCTGGATCACGAGCGCGAGCACCGTGAGCGAGGGTGAGGTCAGCCACCGCAGGAACAGGGGTGCGGCGACGCCGCCGAGGGCGATCGCGACCGCCTGCGGCAGGATCGCGATCCCCGCCTCCGCCGCGGAGTACCCGCGCAGATCCTGCAGGTGCAGGCTGGCGAGGAGCACGCAGGCCGACGACACCCCGCTGCTCGCCACGATGCGCACCACCGCAGGACTGAAGCCGGACACGCGGAACAGGCGAAGGTCGATCAGGGGGTCACGCAGCGAGCGCTGCCGTCGGATGAAGAACGCGAGGGTCACCACGGCGATCAGGCCGGCGGCGGCCGCGGGCACGGGAGCGGCCAGAATCTCGTGCAGCGCGAACACCAGGGCACCCAGCGCCACGATCGACGACACGATGCTGAGGGTGTCCCACGACACCGGCCGGGAGCTGCGCGAGTCCGGCACGAGCCAGAGGGCGAGCACCGCGGCGACCAGGGCCAGCGGCACGCTCCCCAGCAGCAGCCAGCGCCATCCGGGCCCCTCGGTCACCAGACCGCCGAGAACGGGACCGAGGGCGCTGCCGGTGCCGAACGTCGCGGTCCACAGCCCGTAGGCGAGCACGCGCTGACGAGCCTGATAGTGCGCGCCGATCGTGGCGACGACGCCCGCGACGACGAAGGCCTCGGCCACACCGAGGAGGGCGCGCACGACGATCAGCACGAGGCCGTCCTGCGCGAGGCCGCCGATGAGGTTGAGGATCGCGAATCCGGCGAGGCCGAGGAGCACGATCCGCTTGCGCCCGACGGCATCTCCGATGCGTGCGGCGAGGATCAGCGTCGCCGCCAGAGAGAGGGAGTAGACGTCGACGAGCCACAGCGCGCCCGTGTCGCTGAGCGTCAGATCGCCGCGGATCGCAGGCAGCGCGGTCGACACGCTGCTGATCGCGAGCGCGCCGATCAGGATGCCGAGGAGGAGGGGGATCATGGCCAGCCACGGATGCCGCGGCGAGCGCGAACGGGTGGATGCCACGGGCACAGAGGAAGTCACGTGTCCAGTGTCGCGGACCGGTACGAGACGAGCAAGTACGGTCATTCTGGTCACATACTGACGTTTCGGATACTATGGGACCGACGAAGGGCGGGTCCGGTGAGGGAGAAGACGGCGCGCATCGTGCAGGAGTGGACGGACGCCTGCGATGCGGAGATCTCGATCGCGGTGCTCGGCGGCGCATGGAAGCCCAGCATCCTCAGCCTGCTGCGCGAGCACGAGGTGCTGCGGTTCGGCGAGCTGAGCCGCCTGCTTGACGAGCCGACGGCTCGCGTTCTGACCCGCCAGCTGCGCGAGCTCGAAGACGACGGCCTCGTCATCCGCACGGTGTACCGACAGGTGCCGCCCAAGGTCGAGTACCGGTTGAGCGAGCTCGGCCGTGGATCCCTGCCGCTCGTCGACGCGCTGACGTCGTGGGGCGGGAGCTATGCCGAGCACCAGCGGAGCCTGCTGCCGGGAGCGAGCGCTCCGTTCGCTCGCTGACCCCGCGCGAACGGCCCCGAGAGATCTTCGGCCGTCGCGCACCTCGCGGACATCGGGTGCGTCCGAAACAGCCGACACGCCGCCGATAGACTGGGAGCCATGTCCAAGGTCCTCCAGTCACTTCCCGTCGGCGAGCGCGTCGGCATCGCCTTCTCCGGAGGACTCGACACCTCCGTCGCCGTCGCGTGGATGCGCGACAAGGGCGCCGTCCCCTACACGTACACCGGTGATCTCGGCCAGTACGACGAAGACGACATCGCGTCGATCCCCGGCCGCGCGCTGGAGTACGGCGCCGAGGCGTCCCGCCTGGTCGACTGCAAGACCGCGCTGGTCGAAGAGGGCCTCGTCGCCCTGTCGTGCGGCGCATTCCACATCCGCTCCGGCGGCAAGACCTACTTCAACACCACGCCGCTCGGTCGCGCCGTGACCGGCACGATGCTGGTGCGCGCCATGAAGGAGGACGGCGTCGACATCTGGGGCGACGGCTCCACCTACAAGGGCAACGACATCGAGCGGTTCTACCGCTACGGCCTGCTGGCCAACCCCCGCCTGCGCGTCTACAAGCCATGGCTCGACGCCGACTTCGTGACCGAGCTCGGCGGCCGCAAGGAGATGAGCGAGTGGCTCGTCGCCCACGACTTCCCCTACCGCGACTCGGTGGAGAAGGCGTACTCGACCGACGCCAACATCTGGGGGGCGACACACGAGGCGAAGACGCTCGAGCACCTGAACGTCTCGCTCGAGACGGTCGACCCGATCATGGGCGTCAAGTTCTGGGATCCGTCGGTCGCGATCGAGACCGAAGACGTGTCGGTCACCTTCGACGCCGGACGCCCCGTCGCCCTCAACGGCGTCGAGTACACCGATCCGGTGGCCCTCGTCATGGAGGCGAACACCATCGGCGGACGCCACGGCCTCGGCATGAGCGACCAGATCGAGAACCGCATCATCGAGGCGAAGTCGCGCGGCATCTACGAGGCACCTGCCATGGCGCTGCTGTTCATCGCGTACGAGCGCCTCGTGAACGGCATCCTGAACGAAGACACCCTGGCCACGTATCACGAGTCGGGTCGTCGCCTGGGTCGCCTGATGTACGAGGGACGCTGGCTCGAGCCGCAGTCCCTCATGCTGCGCGAGTCGATCCAGCGGTGGGTCGGTCTCACGATCTCGGGAACCGTCACCGTGCGTCTGCGCCGCGGCGACGACTGGACGATCGTCGACACCACCTCGCCAAACCTGTCGTACGGCCCCGAGAAGCTGTCGATGGAGCGTGTCGGCGACGCAGCCTTCGGCCCGGTCGACCGCATCGGCCAGCTCACCATGCGCAACCTCGACATCGCCGACTCGCGGTCCCGCCTCGAGCAGTACGCCGGCCTCGGCCTGATCGGCGGCGCCACCGGCGAGCTCGTCGGCCGCGTCACCGCGGGTGAGTCCGGGGAGATCACCGGCGCGGTCGAAGACGTCGACCAGGCGCTCGCGGGCGCGGTGGACACCGCCTCTGAGGGTGCGGCCTTCGACTCCGGCACCGACTGACCGAACAGGCGTCACGAGAGGGGGGCGGATGCGATCAGCATCCGCCCCCCTCTGCTGTCTGTCCGAGTCATGGCGTGCACAATTCAACACGGACGGGTGCCGATCGGCACCGACACCCGCCGGTTCGTCGATGGAACGACCGTTCTCTGCTGAGTCGTGAACGGGCGACCCCCGTCACCCGTGAGTCCGCCGCACTATCTTGCACACTTCTGTGCACATTAGCTACCATGGACGCATGACCACCCGTGCTCCCCGTCGCGATTCCGTCGAGAACCGTGCCGGAATCCTCGATGCGGCCCGAGAGACCCTCGCCGCCGATCCCCGCGCCTCGATCGACGTCATCGCCCGCAGCGCCGGCCTCTCCCGCCGCACTCTGTACGGGCACTTCGACGACCGCGAGGCGCTGATCCGCGAGCTCATCTCGGTGGGCGCGCAGCGCTTCAACGCGATCGCCGAGTCCGTGACCGACGCCGACGCGCGCATCGCGCTCGCCCGGCTCGCAGCCAGGCTCTGGCAGGAGGCGTCCCACGTGCAGGTCGCTGCGGCCCTCGCCCTCGACGAGGCGCACGTGCAGCACACCGCCGACGCCCTCGCGCCGCTTCGTCGCACCGTCTCGGCCCTCGCCCGACGCGGTCAGGACGACGGCAGCTTCCGCACCGACATCGCCGCACCGACGCTCGCACGCCTTATCGAAGAGGTCGCCCGCACAGTCGTATCCCGCACCGATGCCGCGAGCATCGGCGCCGAGAACCTCGCCGTGCGCACGCTCCTCAGCATCGCGGGGCTGTCCTGGCGCGATGCCGACGACCTGCTGACCGCGCATCCCGAGATCATCGGATCCGAGCGGGTCGACGCATGAAGATCACTCTCCACGAGGTGAGCAAGGGGCGGGGCGGCCAGGCTCTGCCCACCACCAGCCTCGAATTCCACACCGGTGCCGTGCGCTTCGCGATCGCCGAGACCGAGCAGCGACCGAGCGTCCTCGGCCTGATCGCGAGCGGGCGGATGCGCCCGGACACCGGCCGCGTCACCATCGACGGCAGCGTCGACAACCGACGGCTGCGCCGCACGATCGCGCTCGTCGACGCCCCGGACGTCAGCGACCCGCATGCCGACATCACCCTCGCGGGCGTCGTCGGCGAAGAGCTCATGTTCGCCGGCGTCGGAGCGACACCCCTGCACTCGCGCCGCTGGCTCACGCAGCTCGGCTTCGGAGAGCTGGCGGGCGTGCCGATCGGCAACGTCGATCCGGCCGCCCGCGTGCGCATCCTGTGCGAGCTCGCGGTGCTGCGCAAGGGCACCGAGGGCGTGGTGCTCGTCTCACCCGACCGCCACGGCGGCAGCCCGGACGGCTGGTGGCGCATCGCGTCGGAGTTCGCCGACCGCGGGTACGCCATGCTCGTCATCGTCGGCGGATCTGCCGCGGTCGCCCTCGAACGCATGCATGAGCTCGAGGCCATCAACGCCTCGGGTCCGATCCCGCCGCTCGTCCTCGACTCCCTCGCCGCCGACGAACCGACGGCGGGCGCGGACATCGTCACCGACACGGCTGCGGACGACGACGCAGACCCGGATCCCGACCCCGACCCCGACACCGACACGGCTGCGGACGAAGACGAAGACGCCACAGCCACGGATCCCGCCATCGACACCGATACCGACACCGATATCGACACAGACACAGACCAGAACGGAGCAGGGCGATGAAGGTCCCCTCCATGATCGCCGCCGAGCTGCGGCGACTCACCGCGAGCAAGATGGGCATCATCGCGCTGATCGCGCTCGTGTGCGTGCCGATCCTCTACGGCGGGCTCTACCTCTGGGCCAATCAGGACCCGTATGCCAAGTTCCCCGACGTCCCCGTCGCGCTCGTCGTCGACGACGAGGGCGCTGCGACCCCCACCACGGGGACGGATGCTCCGACCGGCGAGACCGTCAACTACGGCGAGGATGTCGCCGACAACCTCATCGAGGGCAACGCCTTCGACTGGCAGCGCATGTCGGACGACGAGGCCGCGAGCGCCCTGCGCGAGGGCACGGTCGACTTCGCGGTGACGATCCCCACGGACTTCTCCGCCGCGCTGACCTCGGCATCCGGCGACGACCCCCATCAGGCGCGGATCGAGCTCGAGACGAACGATGCCAACAACTACCTCGCCTCGTCGATGGGCACCCAGGCGGTCGAGAAGATCCGCAGCTCGGTCGCCGAGATGGTCGGGAGCGAGGCCGCGGAGCGGCTGCTCACCGGATTGAGCGAGGTGCGCGACAAGCTGGTCACAGCCGTCGACGGCGCGACTCAGCTGACGGACGGTGCCAACACCGCGGCGACCGGCAGCGCGACCCTCGCCGACGGCACGGCGCAGCTCGCAGACGGCACGGCGCAGCTCGCGACCGGCGCACAGACGCTCGCCGGCGGGGCGCAGACGCTCGCGAGCGGTGCGCAGACGCTAGCCAGCGGCGCACAGCAGGTCAGCGACGGCAATCGTCAGCTCGCCGACGTCGCCGACCGCGCGGGCAACGCGGTCCAGCAGGCCGCGAACGCGCTGCCCCAGGTGCGCACCGACATCGCGAACGCCCTGACCGCGCAGGGGCTCACCCCCGATGAGGTCGACCAGGTCCTCGCGAAACTCGACCCGCTCGGCACCCGCCTGCAGGAGGGCAACGCGCAGGTGCAGGGGGCCGTCGGCAAGGTCGACCAGCTCGCCGCCGGCGCAGCATCCGTCGCCTCCGGAGCCGCCGACCTCGCCTCGGGCGCCGGTACGCTCGCCTCGGGCGCCGGCACGCTCGCCTCCGGCGCCGGCACCGTCGCGACGGGCGCGGCATCCGCGAACGACGGTGCCGCACAGCTGCGCGACGGACTCGGCACGCTCGCCTCCGGCACGGCCGAGCTGCGCGACGGACTCTCCGACGGGGTCGCGCAGATCCCCGTCTCCACCCCCGAGCTGCGCACCCAGCAGGCCGACACCATCGCCGACCCGGTGAAGGTCTCCAGCGACAAGGTCGCCTCCGCCGAGGACTACGGTGCAGGCCTCGCGCCGTTCTTCGCCGCGCTCTCGGCATGGATCGGCATCTACGCACTGTTCCTCATCGTCAAGCCGATCTCCCGTCGCGCCGTCACCGCGCTGCACTCGCCGCTGCGCGTCACCCTGGCGGGGTGGCTCACCCCGGCGATGCTCGGCGCCCTGCAGATGGTGGGGCTCATGGGCATCCTGGCCATCACGCTCGGCTTCACGTTCAACAACCCGATCGGCACGCTCGGGGTGATGGTCTTCGCCTCCGCGACCTTCGCCGCCATCATCCTGATGCTGAACGTGTGGCTCGGCTCGGTGGGGCAGTTCCTCGGTCTGGTGCTCATGGTGCTGCAGCTCGTCACCGCGGGCGGCACCTTCCCGTGGCAGACGCTGCCCGCCCCTCTGGCCGCCCTTCATCATGTGCTCCCGCTCGGTTACGTCGTCGATGCGATGCGGCAGCTGATGTACGGCGGCAACCTGGGCCGGGCCGGCTGGGATATCGTGGTGCTCGGCATCTGGCTCGTCGGCGCGCTGCTGCTCGCGGCGATCGGCGTGACGCGGATGACGCATCGGAGAACGCTGCGCGATCTGCAGCCGAGCCTGATCGGCTGATCCCCCGCTCGGTGCGACCGAGAACCCGGCGGCGTCCCACGCCGTCCGTGGGTGTGAGTAGGATTCCCAGAGTGCGTCCGATGAGACGCGCTCTGGGGCTCAGTGGGACCGGGTCCCACCATGCCGTCCGAAAGAGTTCTCGATGATGACAACCGATTCGCCCGATCCTGCCCCGGTCGCGCGCACCTCTCTGCGCGGTCGCATCGGCCGCATCGCCTTCCTCGTCGTGGCCGCGGTCGTCGTGATCGCCGTGGCCGCAGCGTTCGTCGTCACCTGGACCATCCAGCGGTCCTTCCCTCAGACGGAGGGCACCCTCCCCCTCGACGGGCTGCAGGCGCAGGTCACGGTGCAGCGGGATGATCGCGGCATCCCGACGATCACCGCCGAGTCGACGGACGACCTCTTCTACGCCCAGGGGTTTGTGCACGCGCAGGATCGATTCTTCGAGATGGACTTCCGCCGCCATGTCACGGCGGGCAGGGTCGCCGAGATGTTCGGAGAGTCGCAGGTGGCGACCGATGCCTTCCTGCGCACCCTGGGCTGGCGCGTGGTCGCCGAAGCCGAGGTCGAGGCGATGGACGAGGTGACGATCGGCTACTACGAGGCGTACGCCGACGGCGTGAACGCGTACCTCGGATCCCGATCTGGCCCCGAGCTGTCGCTCGAATATGCCGTTCTGGGCATACAGAATCCGGACTACGCCCCGGAGCCCTGGGAGCCCGCGGACTCCGTCGCCTGGCTCAAAGCGATGGCCTGGGATCTCCGCGGCAACGTCGACGACGAGGCGGCACGCTCGCTGCTCGCCTCAGAACTCGCGACCGGCGCCGATCCGGACTCGGCGCAGGCCACTCTCGAGCAGCTCTACCCGCCGTATCCGTTCGACGAGAATCCCGTGATCGTCCCCCAGATCTCCACCCTCGAGACGGGCACCGAGCCGGTCGTGTTCACCGACGACGCGCACGACGGTGAGATGCAGCAGGCGGCCACCACCATCGAATGGCAGGAGGCCTCCGACGTCATCGAGGCGGCGAGCCTGCTCGTCGGGGATGTCGGGGAGGGCATCGGCTCGAACTCGTGGGTGGTCTCGGGCGACCTGACCGAGAGCGGCCTTCCCCTGCTCGCCAACGACCCTCACCTCGGTGCATCGCTTCCCTCGGTCTGGTACCAGGTGCAGCTGCGGTGCAGCGAGGTCACGGATGCCTGCCCGTTCGATGTCGGCGGCTTCTCGTTCTCGGGCCTCCCCGGAATCGTGATCGGACACAATCAGCAGGTCGCCTGGGGGTTCACCAACCTGACCACCGACGTCACCGACCTGTACGTGGAGCGTCTGGAGGGCGACCAGTACTGGCGCGACGGCGTGCTCGTGCCGCTCGACCAGCGCACCGAGACGATCGAGGTCGCCGGGGGCGACGACATCGAGCTCACGATCCGCTCGACCGCGCACGGCCCCCTCATCTCGGGACTCACCGACGACTTCACCGCGATCGCCGCCGATCCCGAGCCCGGACTCGCGGCGGGCGGGTCGACCGCCACCGCCCCCACCGGCGAGGACGCCGAGGACGCCGAGTACGCCGTGAGCCTGCGGTGGACGGCGCTGGACCCCGGAACCGCGGCGACCGCGATCTTCGCGCTCTCGACCGCGCGGAACTTCGACGACTTCCGCGCCGCGGCATCGCTCTTCGACGTGCCGGCGCAGAACCTCGTCTACGCCGACGTCGAGGGCAACATCGGCTACCAGGCGCCGGGGCGCCTCCCGATCCGCGGCGCCGGAGACGGATGGATGCCGCAACCCGGCTGGGACAGCCGCTACGACTGGACCGGGTTCATCCCGTTCGAAGAACTCCCCGTGTCGTACAACCCGCAGTCCGGGTACATCGTCACGGCCAACAACGCGATCGTCGCCGACGACTATCCCTACTTCCTCTCCCGGGACTGGGACTACGGCTACCGCGCCGATCGCATCGAGCACCTGATCGAGCGTCGAGCCGCCGCGGGCCCTCTGACCGCGCAGGACATGCGCGAGATCCAGATGGACAGCGAGATGTGGATCGGCAAGCGGCTGGCCTCGGCGATGGATGACGTCACAGTGACGGGCGCGGGCACCCGTGATGCGGTCGACCTGCTGCGCTCCTGGGACGCCCAGAACACGGCATCCTCGCCCGCCGCGGCCTACGCGAACGTGCTCTGGTCGAATCTCGTGCGCAACATCTTCGCCGAGCGCGAGGATCCGCTGCCGATCGAGGGTCACGGCCGCCTGTTCACCGTGGTCGGAGATCTCCTCGACTCCCCCGCGGACCCGCTCTGGACCAACCCCACCCTGGGTGTCACCAGCATGAACGAGATGCTCGCGGTGTCTGCTGAGGAGGCCTACGATGAGCTCGTGGGCCTGCAGGGCGACGCCGTCAACGCGTGGCGGTGGGGTGACCTGCACGCGATCACCCTGACCAGCGACACCCTCGGCTCGTCGGGGATCGCCCCGATCGAGATGCTCTTCAATCGCGGACCCTACGCCGTCGGCGGCGGCGCGTCGGTGGTCAACGCCACGGGATGGGATCTCGGCACCTCGTACGCGACCACGACCGTCCCGTCGATGCGGATGATCGTCGACCTCGCGGACCTCGACGCCTCGACGTGGATCCACCTCACCGGCGCCTCCGGGCACGCGTTCGACGAGCACTACATCGACCAGACCGCCGACTGGGCGTCGGGTGTGCAGAAGCCGTGGGCGTTCTCGCCGGCGGCGGTCGATGCCGCCACCCGGCACACCCTCGTTCTCGTCCCGGCGGGCTAGCGGGCCTCGGGATCCGCGGGCTTCGGGTCAGCCGGCATCGGAGTCAGCGGGCTTCGGGTCAGCCGGCATCGGCGTCAGCGGGCCTCGCGGTCAGGCAGTATCGCGGTCAGGCGGGGCCGGGTGCGGCCCCCGGGCTCACGGATGCCGCGGCGGCGCGGCGCGCGATGATCCAGATGCCGACGGCCGCCGCGAAGAAGATCGCGCCCAGCATCGCCCAGCCGGGCAGTCCGAACGTGATCGCGGTCGCATTCACGACGATCGGGGCGGCCAGCGCGCCGACAGAGAACCCCATGCCGAACACGCCCTGGTAGGCGCCGGCTCGCACCGGATCGGCCAGCTCGAAACTGAGTCCCCACGCCCCCGCCTGCGACAGGATCTCGGCGAAGGTGTGGGCGATCATCCCGACGATGAGAATCACGATGGCGGCCCAGGCCGGCATCCCTGCGGCGAACGCGTAGACCAGGCATGCGGCGACCATCAGCCAGCCGGCGATCATCGTCACGCGCCCGGCGACGCGCAGGTCGTGCGTGCCGCGCGACGCCCGCACCTGGAAGAGCACCACGAGAGTCGTGTTGACGATGAGGAGCACGGCCACCATGACCTCGGGGGCGTTCGTGTTCTGCGTGATCCACAGCGGAACGCCGAACTCGGCCACCCCGAACTGCATGCCGAAGATCGCCGAGAGTCCGCTCAGCGCGAGATACCTCGGGTCGCGCCACGGCGAACGCCGGTTCCAGTCGCTGCGCTCGGCGGATGCGGCGGCCGCGGCCTTCGTGTCGATCGACCCGGTCTCGGTGCGGAGCGTCTTGATCCGCACGCGTGCCGGCGCATCGACCGCAGGGGTGAGGCGCAGCAGCGGCAGCGAACCGAGCGCGCAGATGGCCCCCGCGCAGGCGATGACGGTGCGGTATGCCTCGGGAGTGCCCAGCGCCAGCGCGATCGCGCCGAGTCCCGACCCTGCCGCGATCGCGATGTTGGTGACGGTACGCAGCACGGCCCGCGCGTGCACACGTCGCTCCGACGCGAATCCCCGCGCGATGATCGCCGACCGCGCCGAGTGGCCGAGGGTGTCGAAGAAGCCGGCGAGGCTGGCGAGCAGAAGGGCCGATGCGAAGTCCCCCACGAAGGCGTACCCCGCCAGCAGCGCGCCGCCGGTGAGCTCGAATCCGAACGCGAGGCGTCGCGCGCTCCAGCGATCGGCGAGCCAGCCGCCGAGGAACGACGCCACGACACCGCATCCGCTCGACACGGCCAGCACCACCGCGGCCTGCGCCGGAGACAGACCGATGATCTGGGTGAAGAAGAGCACGGTGACGGCGAAGAAGACGCCGCGCCCGATGCGCGAGACCGCGGTCGCCGCGACCAGGGCGCGCAGCACCGGATCGTCGAATCCCGCCGTCAGTCGCGCGAGAGGACCGCGGGTGCGGCCGGTCGACTCCTCCACCGCCGGGACCTGGTCGGGATCGGGTTGCGGGGAAGACACCACTTCATCCTCGCACGAGGGACGGACACGGCCCATCGTCCGAGCTGCGGTGCCCGCGGTCTCTCCCTCGTGCAGAGGCCTGCGGTTCGCCGCATCCGTCCTGCTCGGTTAGCGTTGACGGGTGGTCTCCAGCTATCTCGCCCCGAAAGGCACGCCCGTCACCCTGCTCGAGTACGAGCACGGCGGTTCCACGCTGATCTCCGAGACCTTCGGCGAAGGTCCCCGCACCTTTCTGCTGCTGCACGGCATCGGCATGGGTCGCAGCGTCTACCTCGACGTGGTGCAGAGGTTGCACGGACGGGTCATCGCCCTCGATCTGCCCGGTTTCGGCGAAGCACCGGAGCCCACCCGCACGCTGACCATGGAGCGGCACGCCGACCTCGTCGCCGCCTACCTGCGGCACGCCGAGGAGGGACCGGTCGTGGTGATCGGCCATTCGATGGGCAGTCAGATCGCGGCGGAGCTCGCGGCACGGCATCCGTCGCTCGTCGCGGGCGTCGTGCTCGCCGGCCCCACCGTGAACAAGGCCGCCCGCAACGTCGCGGCGCAGGCGAGCTACCTGCTGCGCGACCTCATCGGCGAACGCCCTCTGGTGATCTGGCGCGGCGCGAGGGAATACCTCCGCGGAGGCCCTCACCTCATCCGCAAGATCCGCGCGACCATCGTGCATCAGCCCGAGAAGGCGTTCGCGCGGATCGAGCAGCCGGTGCTCGTGCTGCGCGGCGAGGACGATCCCCTCGCCCCGATGAGCTGGTGCCAGGAGATCATCGATGAGATCCCCGGTGCCGACCTCCGGGTGATCCCCGACCACGGTCACGGCACGTTGATCACCGACTCCGAGCCCGCCGCCGAGCTGATCCAGCGCTTCGCCGACGACCTCTGACCCTGGCGACGGCGCGGCCTCCGGCGCGCGTGTCTGGCGCACCGCTCGCACGGCGTCGCGGCTTCCCGGCGTCCCGGTTCCGACCCTCGCCGTTCACAATTCAGCACAGAAGTCCGCCCAGCCGCAGAACCGCGCCGCGTCATATCGATCGGCGGCCGCTCCTGCTGAATCACGAACGGCGACCGCGTGTGAATCGTGGTCCCATCACCTCGATGATCTGCTCCAGTGCCTCCCGCACGACCGTGTGGTCGCCGAGGAGGTCCACCGCCAGGGGCCGGACAGTGACGTAACCCAGCCGGGCCGCAGCGACATCGCGCGCCCGATCCTGCACCTGCTTCTCCCACCCCTCGTGGAACTCCTTGCTGTCGCACTCGATGATCAACCACCCGTCGACGACGAAGTCGACGTAGCCGACACCCTCCAGATAGACCTGCATCTCATACGAGACGCCCATCGCCCTCAGAATCAAACGCATGTAGGTCTCCGGGCCCGAGGCCGCCGACGGATCCACGAGGGCGAGCAACGGACGGAACCTGGTGGGCAGCGACTCGAACAGTTGGGCGAGTTCGTCGAAGGTCATGAGTGCGTGATGCAGGATGCTGTCGAGGGTCGCGAGCGTCTCCCGCGGGGACTGACAAAACACCGAATGGGCGACGGCATCGACGATCGGGGCCGCATGAAGACAGCCATCGACACTCGACCGCACCCGCCAGTGCAACACGGTCGTGCTGTTCTTCGACAGACGCAGGCGCGACGATCCGGGAGTCACGAGGACGTGCAACCCGCGGCTGCGGTGAACGAAGACCCCCATCGCCACGAGCAAGGAGAGACACGACACGCGTCCGCCGATCCGCACCGCAGTGACCACGTCGCTCGGGGCCGTGGGCAGCGCATATCGGTCACGCCGGATGTGCAGGAGGTCGCTCCTCGCCACCGCGGCTGCAATCCGGCGCCCGGTCAGTCCCTTCCGGATCAGCTGGGATCGGGAGAACACCGTCGGCGCGTAGGCATCTCCAGCTCGCTCCGCCACAGTCCGCTTGTCGACATCACCGTGCTCGCTCATGAGGGAAGTGTGCGGATGGGCGGTGTTGTGCGTGAGCCGTTTTCCCACGATTTCGGGGCGGGTCGCCGTTCGAGGGTTTCGGTGCAGGAAGAAACCACCCCGGCATCGCCTTGGGTGGACGCGGGTCACCGATCAGGTTTCAGCACCGATCCTCGATATATCGGTGGCCGGGGGCCCGGATACTCGGTCTGAGAGATCTCATGCTGAATTGCGCACCGCGACCCGGCGAGGCCCGGACCGCCGGACCGGCCGGACGGAGCGGCGCCGGCCGGACGGAGCGGCGCCGGCCGGACGGAGCGGCGCCGGCCGGACCGGACGGACGGGCCCGGCGCCGGTCAGCCGGCGGCGGGAGGGGTCTGCTTGGAGTCGGCGAGCTCGTCGACGACCAGGTTGCGCTCGTCGGTCGTCCCGTTGCGATACGCCTGCCGTCCGACGATATGGGCAGACAGCGGGGCGGTGGCGAACTGCATGAGCACGATCGGGGTCACGAGGGCGAGTCCAACGAGGATGCTGCCGAGGGTGCGCTGCGACAGCGCGATCGCGAGGCAGATGAGCACGAGTCCCAGCACCTGCGGCTTCGTCGCGGCGTGCAGTCGCGACGGCACGTCGCGGAACCGCAGCAGTCCGACTGCGGCGGACAGGCAGAGCACGGCGCCGAGCAGTATCAGCACGAGGACGGCGACGTCGATGACGGCGTCGGGGATGGCAAGGCCGAACACGTTCATGGTGTCGTGTTGTCCCTTCTCGCGACGAAGCGGGCGACCGAGATCGACCCGAAGACGCCCACCGCGGCGATGATCAGCAGCACCGGGATGTTGCGCGTGTGTCCGTTGATCGCCATCTCGGCGCCGAGCACGCACATGACCTCGGTGAGGAGCACGTCCGACGCCACGGCACGGTCGAGGATCGAGGGACCGCGCACGATCCGGACGATCGTGAGGATCGCGGCGATGCCGAAGATGACCATGATCGCCAGCAGGAGAACGTTCATCGCACACCGCCCTTCATCGAGTCGCCCGAGCGCACCGCGCGCTCATCGGCCTTGAGGGCACGGTACTGGTCGGGGGCGCCGAGCGCACGGACGACCCGACGCTCCCAGCGCAGCACGCCCTCGCGCTGCTTCTCGACGTCGGCCATGCTGCGCACCCCGATCACGTGCAGGTAGAGCACCTGACGGTCGCGGTCGGCCTCGACCACCAGCGAACCGGGGACGAGTGAGGAGACGACCGACACGTGCGTCATCATCAGATCGTCGGCGTAGCGCAGCGGTACGGCGACGATGGCCGCCCCGGGCTGACGGCGGAAGTCGAAGACCTGCACCGTCACGGCGAGGGCTCCGCGCAGCATCGCGAACAGGAACTGCACGAGCAGCAGCAGGGCGTACCAGACGTTGATGCGGCCTGACAGTTCCACCGTCGGCAACCGGAACACCCGCGTCACGAACACCGCGACCACGAGGCCCGAGATGAAGGAGAGCACCGTGAACTGGCTCCACAGGAGCATCCACAGCACCACGAGCCACGCGAGGAACGGCAGCTGCACGCGCGTGTCCCGCCAGAAGTGACGGCCGGTCTCGGAGGGACTCATCCGTCGACCTCGCCTTCCAGCTGCACCAGGCTCACGGGCTCGAGGAGCACCGCGCCGATCCGGTCGCACAGGGCGTAGAGGGGGCCGGCGAACACGGTGAGAGCAAGCGTCACCCCGACCATCCCTGCCGTCGCGACGGTCATGATCCGCGGGATGCGGCGGCGCTCCTGCTGCTCGTCGGCGGCGGGCGCGTTGCCGAGGTACGAGATGCGCCCCTCGGTCTCGGTGGAGTCCTCCTCCTCGCGCCAGAAAGCGAGGTTCCAGGCGCGCATCAGCGCGTACAGGGTGAGCAGCGACGTGACGATGCCGCCGCCGATCAGAACGATCATCAGAGGCGTTCCGACCGATGCCGCCGCCTCGAAGAGTGCGAACTTGCCGATGAAACCGGAGAACGGGGGCAGGCCGCCGAGGTTGATCGCGGGGATGAAATAGAGCACGGCGATCACGGGGGCGACTTTCAACAGCCCCTTCACGCGCAGGATCGACGTGCTCCCGGCTCGGCGCTCGATGAGTCCGACGGCGAGGAACAGGGTGGTCTGCACGACGATGTGGTGGACGATGTAGTACACCGTCGCGCCGATGGCCGCGGGCGTCGCGATCGCCAGGCCGAAGATCATGTACCCGACGTGGCTGACCAGGGTGAACGACAGGATCCTCTTCAGCTCCGCCTGCGCGACGGCGCCGAGCACTCCGACGATCATGGTCGCGAGCGCGATGATCAGCAGCACGGTGTCGATGCTGTTCTCGGCGAAGAGCTGCGTCTCGGTGCGGATCAGCGCATACACGCCGACCTTCGTGAGCAGTCCGGCGAAGACGGCCGTGACGGGTGCGGGTGCTGTCGGATATGAGTCGGGCAGCCAGAACGAGACCGGGAAGATGGCGGCTTTGATGCCGAAGGCCACGACCAGCATGAGATGCAGCACGAGCTGCGTCTCCTGCGGGAGCTCGGTCATCCGCTCGGCGATCTGCGCCATGTTCACGGTGCCCAGCGCGCCGTAGATCATCGCGATGGAGGCGAGGAACAGAATCGACGACACCAGCGACACCACGATGTAGACGGCACCGGTGCGGATGCGGGACTCGGTGCTGCCGAGTGTGATGAGCACGTACGACGCGACGAGGAGGATCTCGAATCCGACGTAGAGGTTGAAGAGGTCGCCCGCGATGAAGGCGTTGAAAATGCCGGCGGCGAGGATCAGATACGACGGGTTGAAGATCGAGATCGGCGTCTCGTCGGTGCCGTCAGCGGCACCCTGGCCGATCGAGAAGAGGAGGACGGCGAGCAGCACGATGCTCGAGATGAGCACGAGGAGAGCCGCGAGACGGTCGACGTAGAGCACGATGCCGAAGGGCACCGGCCAGCCTCCCACCGAGACGGCGATCGGGCTTCCGCCGTCGACGGCGACCAGCAGCACCGCCGCGATCACCGACACCGCGGCGAGAGTCGCGACCGTGACGAAGACCTGCAGTCGGGGTCTGCGTCCGAAGATCAGGGTGACGGCGGCGCCGAGCAGCGGCAGACCCACCAGCAGGGGGACGAGTGCGCTCATGGGCGGTCCTCCCTGTCGGTGTCGTCGGTGTGCTCGGGGGCGGAGTCATCGGATGCCGTGTCGGCCGCCGTGTCTCGGGCGGCGTCCGCCGCATCCGTCTCGTCGGCGTCGGACGCGTGCGTATCGGCATCCGCGCGGAAACCGGGACGCTCGTCCCCCTCGGGCGTGGACTCGCCGTCGCCGTCGCCGTCGGATGAGGCCCTGCCTTCGGCCTCGGACGTGCCCCCGTCATCGCGGGGGGCCCTCGATACGTAGGCCCGATCGACCGGTGCATCGTCGTGGATCGCCGGGTGGTCGCGCATGTGCAGCACGGTGATGGGCGCGGTCTGCACGCCGACGAAGTCGGTGGTCGCGGAGTCGTCGTCGGCGTCGGCCTCGTCGTCCATGAGGTCTTCGTCGGCATCGGTGCGCTCGCGGAGAGCGATGTCGGCCTCGTCGTCCTCGACCGTGTCGGCCTGACCGAGCTGCCAGGAGCGGTAGATCAGGGCGAGCAGGAATGCCGAGACGGCGAAGGTGATCACGATGGCGGTGAGCGTCAGCGCCTGCGGCAGGGGGTCGCTGAGCTCGCCCTCGGTGCCGAAGAAGGGGGCGTTGCCAGGAACGCCCATCACGATGAGAAGCAGCAGGTTCGTGGCATTGCCGAGCAGCAGGAATCCGATCAGCACGCGGGTGAGGCTGCGCTCGAGCATCGCGTAGACACCGCAGGCGAACAGCACGGCCATGATCACGATCAGGGTCAGCGAGACATCCATCAGACGCTCACCCCCCGCTCGCGGAACTCCTGCGCCTGGCGGTCGACCTCGGCCCCGAGGCTGCGCAGCACGTCGAGTACGAGTCCGATGACGACCAGGTACACGCCGACGTCGAAGATCGTCGAGGTCACGAACTCCATGTGCCCGATGCCGGGGATCTCCCACTCCCAGAAGTTGCTGGTGAGGGGGGCGAGGCCGAAGAACAGCGGCACGATCGCGGCTCCGACGGCCAGGATCAGGCCGGTGCCGAGCAGGCGTCCTGCGTCCGTCGGCGCCGCGGCTCCGAGCTCCCAGCGACCGCCCGCGACGTAGCGCATGACGAGCGCCATGCCCGCGACGAGCCCTCCGGCGAAACCGCCGCCCGGCAGGTTGTGGCCGGAGAACAGCAGGAAGATCGACACGACGATGATCGTGTGGAACAGGACGCGGACGATGACCTCGAGCAGGATCGACCTGTTCTCGGGCCTCATCTTCTGGCCGCCGACGAGCCAGGCGCGCGGGCTGCTCTCGTTCTCGGACGTCTGGAACCGCACACCCTCGGTCGTCTCGACGAGCGGACGGCTGAGAGTCCGGCGGCGTCGCGCCTTGGGAAGGGTCTTGGTCGCTGCGAGCATGTCGGCGCGGTGCGTGACGAACACGAGCGACGCCACGCCGGTCGCCGCGAGCACGAGCACCGACAGCTCGCCCATCGTGTCCCAGCCGCGCAGGTCGACGAGGGCCACGTTGACGACGTTCTTGCCGTGACCGATGTCGTACGCGAGCTGCGGGAACATCTCGGAGATCGGATCCGCGATCCTCGACTGCGTCGCCACGATCGCCACCAGGGCCATCGTCAGACCCACGCCGACGCCCAGCAGGGCGCGGGGGATGCGCCCGACGGACGCGTTGTGCTCGCCCATCCGCGCCGGCAGGCGGCGCAGCACGAGGGCGAAGGTCACCATCGTCACGGTCTCGACGAGGATCTGCGTGAGCGCGAGGTCGGGGGCACCGCTGGTCGCGAACAGCACGACCATGCCGAGACCGGTGATCGACACGAGCACGACGCCCGTGTACCGCTTCTGCGCACGCACCGCCATCACACCGGCGGCCGCCATCATCGGCGCGACGACGAGCTGGACCGGGGTGTGCCAGGCCGAGAGCTGGAAGCGATCGATGTCGGTGGCCACGAGGGCGGTGATCTCGGCCGCGACGAACACCACGAAGATCGTCCCGACGTAGACCGGCAGCGATCCGCGCTGGGTGAGGGTGGTGCTGAGCACCGAGAGCCGGTCGACGCCGCGCATCACCAGGTAGTAGACGTCTGCCGCGGTGAAGGGGATCAGGCGCGGCTTGCGATCCCAGCCGGTGCGGATGCTGAGCAGGAAGAGGCCGGCGCCGAGCAGGATCGACAGGATCGAGATGCCCAGGGCGGGCTCGAGGCCGTGCCAGAGAGCGAGGTGTCCCGGCCCTTCGACCGCCTCGCCCGCGGCATCCAGGCCCGGCGTCGCGGTGAGTGCGTATCCTTGCAGCGCCACATCGAGTGCGGGGGCGCCGATCCCCGCCGCGAGCGTCACGCCGGCGAGGATGATCGGTGCCGAGAGGAAGCCGACGGGCGGGTCGGGCCATGCCGTGTCCTGGCGACGGTCGCCGGCGCCGTCGCGTTTGGTCCAGAACGCCCCCCACAGGAAGCGGATGCCGTATGCCGCAGTGAGCATGGACCCGATGCTCACGCCGATGATCGCCACGAGTCCCCACGGGGATCCGTGCAGGGCGTCGTCGAGCAGCGCGGTGAGCGTCGACTCCTTCGCGACGAACCCGATCGTGGGGGCGACTCCCGCCATCGAGGCGACCGAGATGAACGCCGCGGTGGCCATCACCGGGGCCTGTCGCCCCACACCGCTGAGCTCGTCGATGTCACGCGTGGACAGCTGCCGGTCGATCACCCCGACGATCAGGAACAGCGCCGACTTGAACAGCGCATGGCCGATCACGAGGGCGACTCCGGCGAGTGCGCTCGCCTGCGTGCCGTAGCCGACGACGATCGCGAAGAACCCGAGCTGGCTGACGGTGCCGAACGCGAGGATGCGCTTGAGGTCGGTCTCGCGCAGCGCCTGGATGCCGCCGAGCAGCATCGTGACCACGCCCAGCGAGATGATGATGGGACGCCATGGGCCCGTGAAGGCGAAGATCGGTGCGAAGCGCGCGATCAGGTAGATGCCGGCCTTCACCATCGCCGCGGCGTGCAGATAGGCGCTGACCGGTGTCGGCGCGGCCATGGCGCCGGGCAGCCAGAAGTGGAACGGGAAGAGCGCGGACTTGCTGATCGCACCGATGAGGAGCATCACGACGGCGGCGTCGACGATCGGCCCGGTGGGTGCGAGCTCGAGGATCTCTCGGATGCTGGAGGTGCCGGCATCCACCACGAGCAGCACGACGCCGACGAACATCACCAGTCCGCCGAGCGTGGTGACCAGGAGAGCCTGCAGCGCGGCTCGACGACTGGCCGCGCGACGCCGGTAGTGACCGATCAGGAGGTAGGAGAGGATGCTGGTCACCTCCCAGAACATGACCAGCATGACCAGGTCGTCGGTGAGGACGAGTCCGTACATCGCTCCGGCGAATCCGAGCAGGACGCCGGCGAACTGGCCGATCCCCGCGGAGTCGTCGTGGAAGTACCAGCGGCAGTAGAGGAGCACGAGCGCGCCGACGCCCGTCACGATCAGCGTGAGCACCCAGCCGAGCACGTCCATGTGCATCGACAGATCGAGTCCGAGCTGCGGGATCCAGGCGATCGACACGAACGGGGCGGGGCCGTCGAGCACCTGGGGGGTGACCACGAGTGCGTGCACGAATGCCGCGGCGGGGATGATGGCCGCGACGGCGAATGCCTGCGATCCCAGCCAGCGCACCAGAACGGGCATCAGGATGGACCCGAGGAGAAACACGGCGAGGAGCGTCAGCATATACGCGGCTCCTCGAAGCTCGTCGGCCGGATGCGGCACAGGCGGGCGGGTGTCTATATCGAGTTTACCTGGTGTTTTGGCCCTTTCGGTCCGCGGATTCGGTGCAGAGGTCACACAAATGGCCGCTTCGCACCGTCATCCCGGGCAATCTGCCCTGTCCGAGATCCGTGCGGGGTGCGATCCTGGTCGAGGTGGCCGACGCCGTGACCTCCTCCCGGCGTCCTCCATCCCCGACCGCGACACCCGCACCGATGAGAGGCCCCCATGCGCATCGCCCTGCACTCCGAGATCCGCGACGGCGCGATCGACCACTACCGCTCCGCTCACGTCCGCATCCCCGACGCCCTCGCCGCGACGTTCGATCGCATCGGCATCCGCGACTGGACGATCTGGCGCTCCGGCCACCGTCTCTTCCACCTCGTCGACTGCGAGGACTGGGATACCGCGGTCGCCGCGCTGCAGGACGACCCGGCCGATCACGCCTGGCAGGCCGACATCGGCCGTTTCGTCGAGGTGTTCCGCGACGCCGAGGGGGCAGAGGGGACGGCGCCGCTCGAGGAGATCTGGGATCTGCGCACACAGGTCTCCTGACATCCTGGTACCGGGCAGGTAGGCGCTCGGGACGCGTGACAGAGTAGCCCCGTGACACGGGTGTGGATGCGGGAGCTGTCGGGGTGGATCCTCGCCGCAGCCATCTCGCTGATCAGCGTCGCCGCGGTCGCGGCCTCTCCTCGCGCCGAACTGCTGTTCCGCGACGGCGACTCACTGGTCGTCGCGATGCTCGCCCGCGCCGTGCTCTCCGGGCAGCCGCTCGACTGGGCGATGTCGAGCGTGCTGTTCGTGCCCGAGTCCGCCGCGTTCACCGCGCTGGACGTCGTGCTGCCGCTCGGCACGAACGGAGTCCTCGCGGCGAGTGCGGTGGGGAACCTCCTTGCGCTGTACGGCGCGATCCGCCTGGTCGCCGGACGCTCCCGACCGGGGCATGCCCCGATCGCCTGGTCTCTGCTCGCCCTGGGCGCTTTCGGCGCCTCGGCGATGACCGAGGTCTCGTCGTCGCGTGAGGCCCTCGAACTCGCCTCGCTGCAGGCGACCACCACGTACTACTCGGCGACCGTCGTCGCGGTCGTGCTCGCGGTCGGGCTCGTGCGCCGCATCCTCGACCGCGAGTCGCGCAGCCCGGCCATGGTCATCGTCCTCGCCGCGGTCGCGCTGGTGTCGACGTTCTCGAATCCCCTCTTCCTCGCGTGGGGCGTCGCACCTCTCGTGCTCGTGCTCGTCGTCCTAGCCGTCCGCGCACCGCAGCGCACCCGCATCCTGATGCTCTCAGCGCTTCTCCTCGGAGCAGCGGCAGCGGGGATGCTCGCTCGTATTCCGTTCGCGGCATGGATCGCCAACACGGGCGCGGGATACGCGCAGCCGAGCCATTGGCGGGACTCCGCCGAGTATTACCTGGGGCTGCTCGGCGATCGGATCGTCTCGCCCTTCGGGCTCGTGGGCTTGCTGATCACCGCCGCGCTGCTGGCCCTCGCCGTCGTGCGCACCACTCGGTCACCCGATGTCGGCGCGCGCCTGATCGCGGCCGTGGCGTGGGCGACGCCGTCGGTCGTCGTCGTCGGAGCGGTCGTGCTCGGCACCCATGCCTCGCGCTACCTGCAACCCCTCGCGTTCGCGCCGGTGCTCGCGCTCGTGGCCTGGCCGACGACGCTCCGGGTGTCGGCCGATCTGCGCCGCCGCACCGCCGCCGTCGCCGGCGTCCTCCTGCTGGTCGGGGGCGGCCTCAGCGTGCCGCGGCTCACCGCCGCAGCCTCCGCCCCCGATGCCGACCTCGCGTGCGTCACCGACTGGGTCGAGGCGTCCGGTCGCACCGGAGCCGGGCAGTTCTGGACCGTCCGCCTGCCGAAGCTGCATCTCGACGATCCCTCGCAGCTGGTGCAGGTGGATCACCGGCTGGACGCCTACGCCTGGCTCGTGAACCGCCACGACGCCGATGTCGGCGAGGTCTCGTTCCTCGTCGAGGACTCGCAGACGGTGCCATGGGAGCTTCCGCAGGCTGTCGTGCCCACGGACATCATCGACTGCGGGCGCTATATGATCCGCGACTTCGGGACGTCGACGCTGCCGATCGGTCCCGCCCACAGCTGACAGGGTCAGCGCGCCGGCGGTGCCGTCGTCGTTCCCTCGCGGAACCGGCACGTCAGGTGCAGCGTGAGTCCGGTCTCGCCCTGCAGCATCCGGGCGACCTGCTCGCCGGCCGCACGCCCCTTCTCGACAGCCGGCTGCACGCTCGTCGTGAGCACGAGATCGCCGAGGCCGTCTGCGGCGATCCCGTCGAATCCGGCCACCGAGAGATCCTCGGGCACACGCAGTCCGAGTTCCTCTGCCGCACGGATGACGCCGACCGCGATCAGGTCGCTCTGCGCGAGGATCGCCGTCGGTCGCGTGGCGGGATCCGCGAGCAGCATCCGACCGGCGAGCAGTCCCTCGTCGATCAGGCTGCCGCCCGCCGAGATCGCGGGAGCCGTCGGGAACACCTCGCGCATACCGGCGAGGCGATCGACCGTGACGTCGACCGTCGCCGCGGCGATGCGCTCCTGCGTCACCGGTGCTCGTTCTCCCTCGGTGTCGAGGGGCAGGGTCACCAGGGCGACCTCGCGGTGTCCGAGGTCGTACAGGTGGCGCGCGACATCGGCGGCCGCGGCGGTGTTGTCGAGGGTGATCCTCGGGATCCCCTCGCCCGCATCGCCTTCGATCACCACGACCGGAAGCCCGCGGCTGCGGACGATGTCGAGCGATGCCTTGGTGCGACCCGAGCAGCCGATCAGAACGACCGCATCGACCGGCGCATTCGAGAGAGGGGAGCCGTCGTCGCCCGGGTCGTCTCGCATGAGGAGGATGCCGGCGCTCATATCCGCGAGTCCGTCGGTCAGGCCGTCCATCATCGCAGTGGTCACCGGATCGAGGAACGCCGCGCGCAGGTGCCCCTCGAGCACGACCGCGACGATGCCGCTGCGTCCGCGCCGCAGCGAGGCCGCACGAGGGTCGGGACCCGCGTAGCCGAGGTCGGCCGCCACCGCGAGCACCCGCTCCCGAGTGGCGGGGGCCACGCTCGCCTTGCCGCTGAAGACGACGGATGCCGTCGACGTGGCCACCCCTGCCGCGCGGGCGACGTCGGCGATCGTCGCGCGGCGCGGGGTGTCGTGACTGGTCATACTCCGAGGATAGCTCCCCCGGGTTCCGCGCGATCGAATCGATTCGATATGCTGATCCGATGGACACGGCTCTCTCCCGGTCGCAGTATGTGCGCTGGCGCACGGCGATCTTCGCGATCTTCCTCGCCAGCGGTCTGTCGATCGCCACCTGGGCGTCGCGGGTCCCCGACATCAAGCTCGCCCTCGAGGTCGACAAGGCGCAGGTCGGCATGCTGCTGCTCGGCGCCGGGATCGCGTCCATCATC
Source organism: Microbacterium sp. Root553 (assembly GCF_001426995.1). NCBI lineage: Bacteria > Bacillati > Actinomycetota > Actinomycetes > Micrococcales > Microbacteriaceae > Microbacterium > Microbacterium sp. Root553. The sequence continues at coordinate 1,060,778 of NZ_LMFY01000001.1, forward strand.
GGCATCTCGACGAGCCCCGCGATCATGGCGCGCACCGGTGCGCGCACCGGGATGATGGTCTCGATCTTCACCTTCGCCTCGGGCGTCGCCCTGATCGGGATCGGCACGAACGTCGTCGGCTCGTATTCGGTGGTGCTGATCGGCCTGGTGCTCTTCGGCCTCGGCAACGGATGCGTCGACGTCATGATGAACGTCGAGGCCACGGCGATCGAGCAGCACTCGGGCAAGACGATCCTCCCGCTGTTCCACGCCTTCTTCAGCTTCGGCACGGTCATCGGAGCCGGGCTCGGAGCACTCGCCGCGCAGCTGCAGATCACTGTCTTCACGCACACCCTCGTCATCGCGGTGCTGATCGCCGCGATCGGCGTCGTCAGCATCGCCAGCGTTCCCCGACGCCAGGAGGCGCTCGATCCGAGCGAGGGCGACGGCGAGAAGCGGCGCTGGCGCGAGCGGATGCACGTCGCGATGTCGGCCTGGCGAGAGCCGCGCACCTACGCGATCGGCGTGGTCATGCTCGGGATGTCGTTCGCCGAGGGCGGGGCCAATGACTGGCTCGCGCTCGGCGTCGCCGAAGATCACGGCGGCGGAACGGCCCTCGGTGCGGCCGCCCTCGCCACCTTCTCCGTCGCGATGACCGTCGTGCGCATCTTCGGCGGACCTCTCGTCGACCGCTTCGGCCGCGTGGCGGTGCTGCGCATCCTCGCGGTGGCCGCGGCATCCGGCATCCTGCTGTTCATCCTCGCGCCGAGTCTGCCGCTGGTGTTCGTGGGAGCAGCCCTGTGGGGCGTGGGCGCCTCGCTCGGGTTCCCCCTGGGCATGTCCGCCGCCGCCGACGACCCGGCCAAGGCGGCCGCGCGGGTCAGCGCCGCGGCGACCATCGGCTACATCTCCTTCCTGGGCGGCCCGCCGGTCCTCGGCTTCATCAGCGAACACATCGGCCTGCTCAACACCCTGTTCATCCTCGTCGCCCTCGTCGTCATGTCCGGTCTGTTCTCGGGCGCCGCGCGCCCGCTGCGCCACGACGAGATGTCAGCAGAGCCTGTGTCCGCGACGAAGGACTGAACGTCAGCGTGTGACCAGAAGGCGCGGCGTCGGGCCTTCGAGCCGCGCGATCGCGATCTTCACCTCGCCGATATCCATCTCCAGTCGGTCGAACCGTGCATCCGCACGCTGCTCCGCCCTCGCGAACCGCGCATCCATCCGCTGCTCCGCCCGCTCGAACCGCGCATCCATCCGCTGCTCGAAACTCTCGAACCGCGCGTCCGTCTGCAGTTCCGCCCGCTCGAACCGGGCATCCATCCGCTGTTCGAAACTCTCGAACCGTGCGTCCGTGCGGGTGATCATCCACCCGAACCCGGCGGCGAGTCCCAGCAGCGTCGATGCGACGGTCACGATCATCGTCACCAGTTCGATCGACACGGTCATCTCCTCATCCTCGGTCTGCTCGCCCAGAATGTCAGGATCCAGTGCGGCACGATCGCGGAAGATGGCGGCGGCACGGGAGATGGGGAAACACCGGCGACCGACACCGTCGCCGCAGGAGGAGTGCGTCCGACGAAGTAGGCTCGAACGGTGCGTCTCGTCATCGCCCGCTGCTCCGTGGATTACACCGGGCGGCTCAATGCCCATCTCCCGCTCGCGACACGTCTTCTCGTGCACAAGGGCGACGGGAGTCTGCTCGTGCACTCGGACGGCGGCAGCTACAAGCCGCTGAACTGGATGAGCCCGCCGTGCTCCCTCTCTTCCGAGGAGCCCGGCGAGGAGGAGTCGATCGCCGGCGTCACCGAGGTCTGGCGTGTCACGCACAAGAAGACCGGCGATGCCCTGCGTGTGCAGATCTACGAGATCCTGCACGACACGCAGCACGACCTCGGGATCGACCCCGGGCTGCAGAAGGACGGTGTCGAAGCCGACCTGCAGCGTCTGCTGGCCGAGCAGGTCGACCGCATCTCCGACGGCGCGACGCTCGTCCGTCGCGAGTATCCGACGGCGATCGGTCCGGTCGACCTTCTCGTGCGGGATGCCGACGGTGCCGCGATCGCCGTCGAGATCAAGCGCCGCGGTGACATCGACGGCGTCGAGCAGCTGACCAGATATCTCGAGCTGCTCGGCCGCGACCCGCACCTCGCCCCCGTGCAGGGGGTCTTCGCGGCCCAGGAGATCAAGCCACAGGCGCGCGTGCTCGCCGAAGACCGCGGCATCCGCTGCCTCGTGCTCGACTACGACGACATGAAGGGCATCGAGTCCGGCATCCCGCGTCTGTTCTGACCCCGTCTGCACAGATGTTCACCGCGGTCGGTCGCATCTCCCGCTGCCCATAGGCTGGAAGGCATGGCTTCTTCCCCCTATTCGTGTGTGCTCTGGGACGTCGACGGCACGATCGCCGACGCATCGGTCGGCATCCTGCGCCGTCTGAATGTCGCTCTCACGCACTTCGGACACCCGGCGCCGACGAGGGAAGAGCTGGTGCACTGGATCGGTCCGCCGATGTTCCAGTCCTTCCAGGCGCAGGCGGGCATGACCCCCGAGGAGTCCGCCGAGGCCGTGAGCTTCTACCGCACCCTGGGCAAGGCGGACGGGTACACGACCGACGTCGCGACCTACCCCGGCGTGCCCGAGATCATCCGTGATCTGCACGCCGCCGGTGTTCCTCAGGCGACGGCGAGCTCGAAGCCCGAGATCCAGGTCGATGCGATCATCGACTTCTTCGCGCTGCGGCCGTACTTCCTCACCACGGTCGGAGCCACCCCCGACGAATCGACCCTCGCCTCGAAGACCGACATCGTGGCTGAGGCGCTGCGTCGTCTCGCCGAGCGTGGCGCAGACGTGTCACGGCCGGTGCTGATCGGCGACCGTCACCACGACGTCGAGGGCGGCAACGCGAACGGCGTGCCCGTGGTCTTCGTCGAGTGGGGTTTCAGCGACACGCATGAAGGCGATGAGGCGGCCTTCCGCGCAGCATCCGCCGACGAACTGCGCGCACTGCTTCTGAACTGACCGCGGGCTCGCCGCCTCGGGAGGAGGACTCTCCCTGGGGAGGATCCTCGGCCCGCACGCATCCTCCCGTCAGACAGATCTCCTCCCGAGAGGGCGGGAGAACACAGCTGAATCCCGCCCACAAAGCACAGAGCTCCCCGCCGAGCGGCCGCGACGGATCGCAACCCCCGGTCGGGGAGCTCTATGGACGTCCGCTCTCAGAGCGGACGGATGTTCTCAGCCTGCAGGCCCTTGGGGCCCTGCGCCACGTCGAACTCGACTCGCTGGTTCTCTTCGAGAGAGCGGTAGCCGGATGACTCGATGGCGGAGTAGTGCGCGAAAACGTCAGCGCCGCCGTCGTCGGGGGAGATGAAGCCGAAGCCCTTCTCCGAGTTGAACCACTTAACCGTGCCCTGGGTGCTCATGTACTGCCTGTTCTGCTGGAAAGAAGCCGACGCAGGATGCCCCGACGTGCTCCACGCTAGTGGAGCAGGCGCTGAGCGGAAGTCCCGAGATCAGCCCGTAACCCAAATGTTGCACGAGCGGTAATGGAAGGTCATCCGTCGGGCGCGCGGAGCCGCCCGGAAAATGGTGTGGCCCTCACCGCGGGGGGAGCGATGAGGGCCGAAGACGACCGGAGGGTGCGTCAGATTCCAGACTAACCCCTCCGGAACCGTTTTGTCCCCCATTTGGGGGACAAAACCGAAAATCATCAGAGGATCGCCGATAGCGGCCCTCTCGAGCGGCCCGTTGGGGACAGAACCGCTCGAGAGGGCCCAATCGCATGCACGGATCGCCTTGCCTCTGGGGAAGGCGGTCCGTCTCTGGGGAAGACGGAGGCGATCGATCCCCTGTGCATGCATCTTCACCATAAGGGAGTGGATGCGGCTTCGCCATGGGGTTGCATCCCGGCATTTCGAGGAGAGCGTCGGCGAGTAGCCTGGTGCGGTGACCATGCTGAACAAGGACATGACGCTGTGCATCTCGCTCTCGGCGCGCCCGAGCAACAACGGCACCCGGTTCCACAACCGCCTCTACGAGGAGCTCGGCCTCAACTGGATCTACAAGGCCTTCGCCCCCACCGACCTCGCCCAGGCGATCGCGGGTGTGCGCGGACTCGGCATCCGGGGATGCGCGATCTCCATGCCCTATAAAGAGGACGTCATCGCACTGGTGGATCGGATGGATCCCTCCGCGACCGCGATCGACTCCGTGAACACGATCGTGAACGACGAGGGCGTGCTCACCGCGTACAACACCGACTACAGCGCGATCGCCCAGCTGATCGAGCAGAACAGCCTCGACCCCGCGGCATCCGTCCTGCTGCGCGGGTCCGGCGGGATGGCGAAGGCGACCGCGGCCGCGTTCCGCGACGCCGAATTCACCCGCGTCACGGTCGCCGCGCGCAACGAGGGCCGCGGCCGCGCGCTGGCCGATCTGTACGGCTTCGACTGGACGGCGGATGCCGAGGCGGTGACCGCGGACGTGATCGTCAACATCACCCCGATCGGCATGGCCGGAGGTGCGGACGAGCACGCCGTGTCGTTCACCGACGCGCAGATCGCCGCCGCATCGGTGGTCTTCGATGTGGTCGCCCTCCCCGCGGAGACCCCGCTGATCACCGCGGCCCGGGCGGCCGGCAAGACGGTCATCACCGGTGCCGAGGTCGCGACGCTGCAGGCGCTCGAGCAGTTCGTGCTCTACACCGGCATCCGTCCCTCTGCCGAGCAGGTGCAGGCCGCCGAGGAGTTCATGCGGGCCCAGTGAGCGGCCCAGTGAGCGGCGGGGCGGGAGTGCGCGTTCACGCAGAACTCAGACGAGCCGGCCCGGCTCAGCGCGTCGGAACGGCCGCATCGACGACCTGACCGTCGACGAGGTGCAGCACCCCGTGCATGCGCGGGAGATGCACGAGGTCGTGCGTGACCAGCAGCGTGGACGTGTTTCGTTCGTCCGTGAGCCGCAGGATGAGATCGATGATCCTGGCCCCGCGTTCCTGATCGAGAGCGCTGGTGGGCTCGTCGACCAGGAGCACGCTCGGATCGTTCATGAGCGCTCGAGCGATGTTGACGCGCTGACGCTGTCCGCCGGAGAGCTGGTGCGGCCTCTTGTGCGCGTGCGCGGAGAGGCCGACCGCAAAGAGCAGCTCCTCCGCGCGAGCGGTCGTCTCGGCGCGACCGTGTCGACTGCGCGGAGCACCGAGCTCGTTCATGACGCTCAGCTGCTCGCGGGCGGTCAAGGACGGGATGAGGTTGGGCTGCTGGAAGACGATTCCGATCCGGTCCCGCCTCAGACGCGTCGCCTCGGCTGCGCTGAGCCCCGTGACGTCATGCCCGTCGATGAGGATCTCGCCGGAATCCGGACGCAAGAGGGTGCCGGCGACGGCGAGCAGACTCGACTTGCCCGAGCCGCTGGGCCCCGTGATGCCGGTGACCGTTCCCGGGTGGGCGGTGACGGAGACGCCGTCCACGGCGGTCACGCGGGAGTCCCCGTCGGGGAAGGTCAGGGTGATGTCGGTCAGGCGGATCATCGGTTGCTCCCGAGTGCGGTGAGGGGGTCGGCGGAGGTGACGGATCGCAGGGCGAACGCGGCGCCCGCGAGGCCGAGGGCGATCATGATCCCGCCGGGAACGATGGTCGTGACGGGGCTCAGCAGGAACGGAAGAGCGGTGCCGGCGAGCAGGCCCAGCACGGTGACCAGCCCCAGCCCCACTCCGATGCCCACCAGAAGGACGATCAGCGCCTGACCCAGCGCGTCGCGGATCAGGGACCGCGTGCTCGCCCCGAGCGCTTTGAGGACGGCGACGTCGCCCTTGCGCTGCATGGTCCAGACGGTGAAGAACGCCCCGATGACGAGTCCCGAGATGCCGAAGAGCATGGCCACCATGAGCAGGAGCGATCCGATCTCGGAGCGGAAGGCGCTCAGGGCTGTCAGCGATCCCAGGGTGGTCTCGGAGATCGTGTCGTTCGCCGCGTCCGCAGCATCCCCATCGGGGGCGCCCGAGACGACGAGGACCGTGGCGTAGGCATCGGGGTTGCCGGTGGATGCCGAGTACGCCTGCCAGTCGTGCAGGGTCATCTGCACGACCGGGGTGTGGCTGTACCACGCGTCTCCCTCGACCGTCTCGACGTCGTAGGAGACGCCGGCGATCTCGATCTGCTCTCCGGCCTTCACGGCGAGCGCCTCAGCGGCGGGCACCGACAGTCGCAGCCGACCGTCTGCGGAGGGCGCATCGGCGTCGAACCCCGGCTCGACACCGAACACCGCGATCGCCGCACGGGTGTCGGCGGTCTCGGCACGGGTCTGGCTGATGCCGAGGGGGCGTGCGTCGGTCACCCCGGCCGTCGCCGCCCAGTCGATCGCCTGCTGCTCGGTGATCGCGGAGTCGGCGAAACTGGCCGCAGCGTCTCCGCCGGAGGGCGAGGAGAACACGATCCTGTCTCCGGGCAGCGCGAGCACGGCCGAGACGTTCTGGATGGCGAGGCCGCCCGTCAGTCCGCTGAGGAACCCGACGAGAAGGGTGATGAGGGCGACGGCCGAGCCGATGAGGATGAATCGCCCCTTGGCGAAGCGGAGATCGCGTAACGCGACGAACATGGTGTGGCCTTTCCTGTCGCCGATGCGGCGACCATTCCACTTTCGCCGCGGGCGTCATCCTGGTCATCCGCCACCGGGACGAGCTTTCGCGCCCAGGATGAGGACGCCTCGATCGTCCTTTCGGACGATGCGGCCGCTCGGCGCCGCGGCGTAGAGTTCGATCCATGGCGCATACCGCTCTGACCCCGGTGTTCGTGGGTCTGCGGACGGGTCTGCACGTTCTCTTCTTCGCCCTGACGGGGCTCGTCATCGCCCGCGCGGTGCTCGACCCGTCGGATTCGAGCGTCGCCGCGACGGCGTTGGCGCTGATCGTCGGCGTCACTTACGCCTCGGGCATGCTGCTCGCTCGCCTCTCGCGCGGCCGACGGCCGGTGACACTGATCTGGTTGGCACTCCTTTCCGCAGAGTGGCTCTGCCTGCTCTGGATGAGCGCCGATGCCGCCTACCTCGTCTTCCCCCTGTTCTTCCTGTTCCTCCATCTGCTGGGGCGTTGGATGGGATCCGCAGCCATCCTCGCGGCGACGGTCGTCGCGGTGTGCGCACTCGGCATCCACGGCGGGTGGAGCGTCGGCGGCGTCGTCGGTCCGTTCGTCGGCGCCGGCGTCGCCCTGCTGATCGGCCTCGGCTACCAGGCTCTGGCGAAGGAGGCCCAGCAGCGCGAAGCGCTGGTCACCGAACTGCTCGCGACCCGTGGACAGTTGGCTGCACAGGAACACGAATCAGGCGTGCTCGCTGAACGCGCGCGGCTCGCTCGTGAGATCCACGACACGCTCGCGCAAGGACTCTCCAGCATCCAGATGCTGCTGCACGCCGCGGAACGCGCCGACGATACGCGCCCGGGGATCGAGCACATTCGCCTCGCCCGCGAGACCGCTGCCGCGAATCTCATCGAGGCGCGGCGATTCATCCGCGAGCTGACACCTCCCCAGCTCGACGATCAGACCCTCGGTGGGGCGCTGCGTCGGCTGGCGCGCACGCAGTGGGCGACGCAGGGACTCGACGTGCAGGTGCGGGTCTCCGATACCGTCGTCCTACCCATGCATCTGCAGACGGCACTGCTGCGCATCACGCAGGGTGCGATCGCCAACGTCCTCCAGCACGCCCACGCGACCACGGCGTCGGTCGCCATCGGCATCGAGGGCGACACCCTCCGTTTCACCGTCGAGGACGACGGCACCGGTTTCGACGCGGAGCTTCCTGAACCAGGGACCGCCGGGAAGTCGGACTCCTTCGGCCTGCGCGCCACCGCCGAGCGAGTGCATCAGCTGGGGGGACGGCTCGATATCGACACCGCGTCGGGTCGAGGAACGACACTCACCGTCGATCTGCCCCTGACGGAGTTCGCATGATCCGCCTCGTCATCGCCGACGATCACCCCATCGTGCGGGCGGGCCTCGCCGCCCTGTTCAGTCTCGAAGCGGATCTCGAGGTGGTCGCCGAGGCAGGCACACCCGAAGAGGCCGTGACCTGCGCCGAGCGCGAGAATCCCGACGTGGTGCTGATGGACCTGCAGTTCGGCGCCCAGTCCCCGACCACGGGTGTGGACGCGACCCGACGCATCCGTGCGCTCGAGGCTCCGCCCTACGTGCTCGTGCTCACGAACTACGACTCGGATGCCGACATCCTCGGCGCCGTCGAGGCCGGCGCGAGCGGCTATCTGCTGAAGGACGCGCCGCCGCACGAGCTGACCGCCGCCGTGCGCGCAGCGGCCGCCGGAGAGAGCGCACTCGCTCCGGTGATCGCCTCCCGTCTGCTGGATCGCATGCGCGCACCCCGTGTCAGCCTCAGCAGCCGTGAGATCGAGGTGCTCGAACTCGTCGCCGCCGGGCGCTCGAACAGCGAGGTGGCTGACCTGCTCTTCGTCAGCGAGCGGACCGTGAAGTCGCATCTCGCGCACATCTTCTCGAAGCTCGATGTCAGCTCACGCACCGCCGCGGTCTCGGCGGCGCGCCAGAAGGGAATCCTCCGCTGACACCCGGTGTGTCGCGGACCTCAGATGTCTTAGACGGCGCGTCGATGCGCGACACGGACGACCGTCACGAGCACCTGCTCATCGATGACCTCGTAGAGAACCCGATAGTCGCCGACTCGTATTCTCCGGGCGTCGTCGCGAGGACGCACCCCTCAGGCGGCAGGAGCGGCCGTCGACGCGCGCACGATCAGCTGAGACCCGAGGGTCACGACGTCGTCGATCGCGGTGCCGCTCATGGCCTGCAGCAGCAGGTCGACCGCGAGTGCGCCGCTGCGCTCGATCGGCATCCGCACCGTGGTGAGCGCGGGGGTGACCGCACCCGCGAGATCGATGTCGTCGATGCCGACGATGCTGATGTCGGCGGGGCAGCGCTTGCCGAGTTCGAGCAGCCCCGCCTCGAGTCCGAGAGCGACGAGGTCGTTGTAGGCGATCACGGCCGTGGCTCCGCTCGCGGCGGCCGGGGCAGCGGCGGCTCGGCCGCCCTGGATCGACGCGGCGTGATGGCTGAGTCCGGTGAGGAGGATCCCGTGTCGCTCGCACGCACGGGCCACGGTGTCGGCACGGCGCGCGTCCGCCCAGGAACCACGGGGTCCCGCGGCGTAGGCGATGTGCGTGTGCCCCAGGGCCGCGAGATGCTCGATGGCCTGAGCCGGTCCGTGCTCGGTGTCCATCAGCACGCAGGGCGCGCCGTCGATCTGGCGGTTGACGATGACGCACGGGGTGTCGCCGACGAGCTCGAGCACATCGGCGTCGGGCAGACGCGGACTGCACAGCAGCATGCCGTCGAGCTTGCGCGCCTGCTCGATCTGCTCGCGCTCGCGACGCAGGTCCTCGTCGGCGTCGAACAGCACGATGCGGTGACGCCCGTGCCAGGCCTGGCCCTGCACGGCCTTGAGGAGAGTGGCGTAGACAGGGTTGGCGACGTCGGGAACGACGACCCCGAAGGTGCGGGTCGCGGTGGCCTGCTGCGACGCGGCGTACCCGAGTTCACCCGCCGCCTCGAGAACGCGGCCGAGCGTGTTCGGGGCGAGGCGATCCGGCTCTCCGAAGGCGCGGGAGGCGGTGGCGATCGACACGCCTGCGCGCCGTGCCACATCCGTCAGCGTCGCCGCCATGTCGACCTCCCACCCTCGCAGGCAATCCTACGATCCCCCCTCCCGATGTAAAACCGGTTGACAAGTTTGTACAAACAATGCACACTGATTTTCATGACGATCAACGCCGATCACCCTCAGCGGTGCGCGGCCCCGAGCGAAGGAGCCACCGCGTGAGCGACGACACACCGGTCCTGCGCCGCACCACCCCCGCGAGCGCCATCCCCGGAGCCGCCCCCTCGGCTGCCGGCATCCTGCACCTCGGACTCGGAAGCTTCCACCGTGCGCACCAGGCCGTCTACACGGCAGCCGCCCTGCAGTCCGCCGGCGGCGACTGGGGGATCATCGGCGTCGCCTCGCGTTCCCGCTCCATCGTCGACGCGATGCACGCGCAGGACATGCTCTACTCGGTCGCCACCATCTCGCCCGGCAGCACCTCCCTGAGTATCCCCGGCGTGCACACCGATGCCTTCGTCGGCGCGGAGCAGCCCGAGCGCGTCGTCGCGCAGATCGCCGACGACGGCATCCGCATCGTGACGCTGACGGTGACCGAGAAGGGCTACAGCTACTCCCCCGCGTCGCAGGCGCTCGACCTCGACGACGACACCGTGCGCGCCGACCTCCGCGGCGGTGCCCCCCGTTCGACCATCGGCCAGCTCGCCCGCGGGCTGCAGGCGAGAGCCGCCGCAGGCGGTGCCCCCCTCTCGATCCTCAGCTGCGACAACCTGTCGGCCAACGGCGCGCACACCGAGAAGCTCGTCCGCGAGTTCCTCACCGAACTGCCCGGCTCGGAGGGCTCCGACGCACTCGCGTTCCTCGACCGCGCCGTGACGTTCCCCTCCAGCATGGTCGACCGCATCGTGCCGTCGACCACCGCCGAGCTGCGCACCCGCGTCAGCACCCTGCTCGGCGCCCGCGACGAGATCCCCGTGCCCGCCGAGCCGTTCACGATGTGGGCGATCGAAGACCGCTTCGCCGGCGGCCGCCCCGCGTGGGAGGCCGGCGGCGCCGTCTTCACCGACGAGGTCGGACGCTACGAGCAGATGAAGGTGCGGCTGCTCAACGGCACGCACTCCCTCATCGCCTACCTCGGTGCTCTGAGCGGAGCGGCCACGATCCCCGAGGCGATCGGACTCGACGGCATCGAGAGCGCCGCGCGCGCCGTGCTGCGTGACGAGTACGAGCCCTCGATCGAGGTGCCCTCCGGCGTCGACATCCGTGCGTACGAGAGCGAGCTGTTCGAGCGCTGGGCCAACAGCGCGCTGGGCCACCGCACCAGCCAGGTCGGCACCGACGGCTCGGTCAAGCTGCGCCAGCGCATCCCCGAGCCGGCACTGCTCGCTCTCGGAAAGGGCGAGATGCCGCACCTGATCGCTCTGACGGTCGCCGGCTACCTCTCGTGCATCGCTCCGCTGCCCGGGTTCGACCCCGGCCTGCACGCCGCCGCGATGACCGACGGCGCCCGCGAGCGCCTCGCCGGATTCGCGGCAAGCGCCCGCACCGGTCGTGAGCTCGCACAGCGCGTGATCGGCGACCTGCACCTGTTCGGTGATGGACTCGGATCTCAGGATGCGTTCATCGCCCGCGTCGGCGAGCTCGTCGACATCATCCGGCGATGCGGCGTCGAGGTCGCGATCGCGGATGCCGTCTCGGCATCCCGGACCACCGCATCATCACTCATCAGCGCAGAGGAGCTGCAGCCATGAAGTCTCTCGCCATCCACGGCAAGGAAGACATCCGCTGGGAGGACCGCGAGGTCCCGACCCCCGGTGAGGGCGAGGTACGCCTCCGCGTGAACTACGTCGGCATCTGCGGGTCCGACCTGCACTACTACTTCCACGGCGCCAACGGCGAGTACACGATCCGCGAGCCCCTGACCCCCGGTCACGAGCTCTCCGGCGTCGTCGACCTCGATCCGTCCGGGCGCCTCGCACCCGGCACACCGGTGACCGTGCACCCCGCCCGCTACGGACCCGAGGTCCCGGGCCTCGAGAACCGTCCGCACCTGCGCTCCGGGGGCGACTACCTCGGCAGCGCCGCGGCGGACCCGCACCGTCAGGGCGGAGCATCCGAGCTCCTGCTCGTCGAAGACCACATGATCCGCGTGCTGCCGGCCTCCCTTCCGCTCGAGCGTGCGGCCCTCGCCGAGCCGCTGGCCGTCGCGATCCACGCCGTGAGCCTCGCCGGTGACATCACCGGCATGCGCGTGCTCGTGATCGGGGCCGGCCCCATCGGCCTGCTCGTCGTGGCCGCCGCGGTCAACGCCGGAGCATCCGTCGTGGGCGCCAGCGATGTGCGCGCCGAGCCCCTCGACCGCGCGCAGGCACTCGGCGCGACCGAGGTCTCGCTCGTCGGCCGCGACACGATCGAGAACGAGTCGTACGACGTCGTCTTCGAGTGCTCCGGCGTCGGAGTCGCGCTCTCCTCGGCCGTCCGCGCGGCCCGCCGCGCCGGCACCATCGTGCAGGTCGGGATGCTGCCCAACGCCGACATCGGAGTGAACCTCGCCCCGATGCTCGCCAAGGAGCTCACGATCCGCGGTGCGTTCCGCTTCTCCACCGAGATCGACGATGCGATCGCCCTGCTCGCCGAGTCCGACGCGCTCGACTCCGTCATCTCCCACGTCATCCCGGCATCCGACGCCGTCGAGGCCCTCCAGCTCGCTCGCGACTCGTCCGCCTCGGCGAAGGTCCTGCTGTCCCTCTAGCCACACCCCTCCGCGCCCCCGCGCACCCCACCTGTTCCCGGTCCGAAGGAGTACCTCCCATGTCAGAAGCCCCGACGACGACCCCGGCCGTCGATCCCGCCGAGAAGAGGTCGGTGCGCGACCTCGTGCGCGCAGCCATCTCCGGATGGCTCGGCACCGCCCTCGAGTTCATGGACTACCAGCTCTACTCGCTGGCCGCCGCGCTCGTGTTCGCCGACCTGTTCTTCTCGTCCGAGAACCCCGCGGTCGCGGTCGTCGCCGCGATGGCCACCTACGGTGTCGGCTACGTCGCGCGTCCCGTCGGCGCGTTCTTCTTCGCCCGTCTCGGCGACAAGACCGGCCGCACGAAGGTGCTGTTCTACACGATCCTGCTGATGGGTCTCGCGACCACCCTGATCGGCTTCCTGCCCACGTACAACCAGGTGGGTGTGCTCGCGCCGATCCTCCTCGTGCTGCTGCGCATCGCGCAGGGCTTCGGTGCGGGTGCCGAGATCTCGGGCGCGGGCGTCATGCTCGCCGAGTACGCACCGGCGAAGCGCCGCGGCATCATCGCCTCGCTCGTCGCACTGGGCACGAACTGCGGCACGCTGCTCGCCTCGGGCATCTGGGCGATCCTGCTCGTCGCCTACAGCGAGCAGGAAGTCATCGACTGGGCATGGCGCATCCCGTTCATCGGCAGCGCGGTCATCATGCTCTTCGCCATCTGGGTGCGCTTCAACCTCAAGGAGACCCCGGTCTTCGAGGAGCGCGAGGACGTCGTCGACGGCAAGGCCCTCTCCAAGGAGGACACGATCAAGCTCGCCACCGAGACCGGTGACGTGCGCACCCTCGAGGCGATGGAGCGCAAGCCCTGGAAGGCGTTCTCGATCGCCCTCCTGCTGCGTTTCGGCCAGGCCGGCAACTCGGGCATGATCCAGACCTACCTGATCAGCTACATCACCGTCGTGCTGCTGCTCGACCGCTCGATCGGCGTCAACGCCGTGATCGTCTCGTCGCTCGTCGCCTTCATCACCGTCCCGCTCTCGGGCTGGCTCGGCGACAGGTTCGGCCGCAAGCGCATGTACATGATCTGGGCGGTCATCGCACTCATCGTCATCGTCCCGACGATGCTCATGATCAGCAGCGGTGTCACGCTGCAGGTCTTCATCGGCTACGTCGTGCTGCACAACCTCGCGGTGATGAGCTTCGCCTCGCTCGAGAACCTGACGCTCCCCGAGCTGTTCGGTGCGCGCAACCGGTACACGTTCACGGCCATGGCACGCGAGATCGCCGCCATCGTCGCGACCGGCGCGGGCCCGGTCATCGCCGCCGCATGGGTGTCGGCCGCCACCGGCTCGTTCATCCCGATCATCATCATGCTGTTCATCTTCACCCTGAGCGCGCTCATCGCCTCGATCTGGATGCCCGAGGTCGCAGGCCGCGACCTGACGGACCCCCGCGACGCGATCTGATCGCCCCGCACCCACTCGGGGTGCGGCCGCGACACGCGGCCGCACCCCACTCCACCCCCACTGCTGAGGAACCCCCGCAATGACCATCGAGCTCGTCGACGTCACCATCACCAGCCCCGGCCGCAACTTCGTGACGCTGAAGATCACGACCTCCGACGGCATCACCGGCCTCGGTGACGCCACGCTGAACGGCCGCGAGCTCGCGGTCGCCGCCTACCTGTCGGAGCACGTCGCGTCGATGCTCGTCGGCCGCGACGAGGACAGGATCGAAGACACCTGGCAGTACCTCTACCGCGGACCGTACTGGCGTCGCGGCCCTGTGACCATGGCGGCGATCGCCGCGGTCGACATGGCGCTGTGGGACATCAAGGCCAAGAAGGCCGGGATGCCGCTGTACCAGCTGCTCGGCGGCGCCAGCCGGGAGGGCGTGCGGGTGTACGCCCACGCCTCGGGCACCGACTATGCGGCGCTCTCCAACGCGATCACCGGCTACAAGGAGCTCGGCTACACCGCGGTGCGCGTGCAGACCGGCGTGCCGGGTCTCGGTCAGATCTACGGCGTCTCGAACGCCGGACCCGGCGTGCGCTACGACTACGAGCCGGCCAAGCGCTCGGGTGCGCGCCCCGCCGAGGAGACCTGGGACACCCGCAACTACCTCAGCCACATGCCCGGGATCTTCGCCCAGATCCGCGAGGAGTTCGGCACCGATCTGCGCATCCTGCACGACGGACATCACCGGATGTCGCCCATCGAGGCCGCGCGCTTCGCGAAGGACATCGAACCCTACGACCTCTTCTGGCTCGAGGACTGCACCCCCGGCGAGGACCAGACCGCGCTGCGTCTGGTGCGCCAGCACTCCACGACACCCCTCGCGATCGGCGAGGTCTTCAACTCGGTGTACGACTACCAGACGCTGATCACCGAGCGACTGATCGACTACGTGCGCTCGGCCGTCACGCACACCGGTGGCATCACCGCCATGAAGAAGCTGCTCGACTTCGCCGCGATCTACGGCATCAAGTCCGGCATCCACGGACCCACCGACATCTCCCCGGTCGGCATGGCCGCCGCGCTGCACCTCGACCTGGCGATCCACAATTTCGGCATCCAGGAGTACATGCCCCACAATGAGAAGACCCTCGAGGTCTTCCAGACCTCGTTCACCTTCGACGAGGGATTCCTGTACCCCGGTGACCTTCCGGGTCTGGGTGTGGAGCTCGACGAAGAGGCCGCAGCCGCTCACGAATACACCAAGGCGTATCTGCCGGTGAACCGACTTCTCGACGGGACCGTACATGACTGGTGACACCCCCCGCATCGCGCTCCCGCCCCGCTCGGTCGACTCCCGTCTGATCGTCGTCGCCCGTGCGAAGCGGGCGGAGGACTACGACGCCGTTCTCGAGGTGCTGGTCGATGCCGGCATCCGCAGTGTCGAGCTGACGCTCACCACGCCCGGCACGTTCGACCACTTCCCCCGCCTGCTCGCGCAGTTCGGCGAGGTGGCAGACCTCGGCATCGGCACCGTCACGTCGTCGGCCGACCTCGGTCGCGCAGTCGACGCCGGTGCCCACTACCTGGTCACTCCGATCACCTCGACAGCGTTCGTGCAGCAGGCCACGGATGCGGGTGTGCCCATCGTCCCCGGCGGCCTCACCCCGACCGAGCTGTTCGCGTCGTGGTCGGCCGGTGCATCGGCGGTCAAGATCTTCCCCGCAGGACAGGTCGGTCCGGCATACCTGAAGGACCTTCGCGGCCCGTTCCCCGACCTGGTGACCGTGCCGTCGGGCGGCGTCGACCTCGACGGCGCCTCCGCGTGGCTCGCGGCCGGTGCGGTCGCGGTGAGCGTCGGCGGCCCCCTGCTCGGCGACGCCTTCTCGGGCGGCGACCTCACCGCGCTGCGCGACCGGACCCAGGCCTTCGTCGAGGTGTGCGCTCGATGACCTCGCCCTCCGTGGTCACTCTGGGCGAGACCATGGCGCTCATGCGCACGACCGAGATCGGTTCGCTGCGGCATGCTCACGCGATGGCGCTCGGCATCGGAGGCGCGGAGAGCAACGTGGCGATCGGCCTCGCCCGCCTGGGTGTCGCCGTGTCGTGGCTCGGACGGGTGGGCGACGACTCCCTCGGTGAGCGCGTCGCGCGGGACATCAGGGCCGAGGGCGTCGACGCGCGCGTCATCGCCGATGCCGGAGCCCCGACCGGGCTGATGGTGAAGGAGCGACCGTCTGCATCGTCGACGGCCGTGCAGTACTACCGTGCGGGGTCGGCCGGATCCCGACTGCACCCCGACGACCTGCCCGACGGGTGGATTGCCGCCGCCTCGCTGCTGCACCTCACCGGCATCACCGCGCTGCTGTCCGACACCGCGCGTGCAGCGCTGCACTCAGCCATCGATCATGCGCGTGATGCGGGGGCCACCGTCACGTTCGACATCAACTACCGTTCTGCGCTGGCATCGGCCGAGACGGCCGGTCCGGTGCTGCGTGAGATCGCCGAGCGCGCCGACATCGTGTTCGGAGGCGCCGAGGAGTTCGCGATCCTCTACCCGGGGCTGTCGGCCGACGGGGCGGCAGCGCGGCTCCGTTCCGCGGGATGCGCGACGGTCGTGCTCAAGCGCGGCGCGGAGGGCGCGTCGGTCCTCACCGACGGCTCGGTGGTCGATGCACCCGGCTTCTCGATCGATCCGATCGACACGGTCGGTGCAGGAGATGCCTTCGTCGCGGGCTACCTGAGCGGTCTGCTCGACGGCCTCGACGTCGAGCAGACTCTGCAGCGAGCGAACGCGTGCGGCGCGATGGCCTGCCTCGTGCCCGGCGACTGGGAGGCCGCGCCGTCGCTGCGCGACCTCGAGCGCTTCCTCGACGGCGACGCCGACCCGGTGCGACGCTGAACGTCGCACCCGCGGCGGCATCCGGAACTCGGGTCGCCGAATCCCCCCGCACCCCGCTGTTCGCTCACGCCGCACTGAACTCCCGACCGGTCGCGCTCGTCTATCGGATCATCGCGCTCGCGGTCATCGTCACCGGCGTGGTCCGGCATTCCGACGTGCTGACCGGAGCCCCGAACGGGACGACGCTGCTGTTCTACACGATGGTCAGCAACCTGCTCTGCCTCGTCTGGGTGGCTCTGCTCGTCGTGCGCACGGCCCGCGATCTGCGTGAGGCGGGGGCATCCGGCACCTCGACGCCGAGTCCGCGAGCAAGCGGAGCGGTGATGATGGCGATCACCGTCACGATGCTCATCTACCTGGTCGTCCTGGTGCCGGCGAGATTCGCCGACGGCGACTCCGACGTCTTCTCGCTGACCGACAACCTCATCCACATCATCACGCCGCTGCTGGTGATCGTGGACTGGCTGATCTTCGTCCCCAAGGGCGCGTTCCGGTGGGTCGATCCGCTGCTGTGGACGCTCATCCCCTACGCCTACCTCGTCTGGGCCTTCGTCTACGGAGCTCTCGGCGGGGAGTTCACACCCGGCCAGAAGTACCCCTACCCGTTCATGGACGTCGACGTCCTCGGAGTCGGCGGCGTCGCCCAGTGGATCGTGGCACTGACCCTGGCGCTCATCGTCGTCGGCCTGGTGTTCGTCGTGATCGATCGCACCCTCGCCGCCCTCGCACGGCGCATTCCCCGCCGCTGACTCAGTTGATGATCTCGCCGCGCTCATCGTCGCGGATGGCGGCGAGCCGCTCCCGCCACGCGGCGAGAGCCTCCGGTGTCAGGCGCGTCCAGTCGTGCACCTCGCGGATCACTCGCAGCGATGCCGTGCTGCGGTATGACCGGGTCGGGTTGCCCGGGAACTTCTTGTCGGTCACGTTCGGGTCGTTCTCGAACTCCCCGGTCACCTCGACCTCGTAGACACGCGGCTCGCGGTCGCCGGGCGCGAGCTCCGCAGCAAGGCCAGCGCCGTCGGCCACGGCCGTGAAGTAGATGTGGTTCATCACGATCTCAGGGCGATAGTTCGAGTGGAATCCCGCCGTCAACAGGTCTCCCGGTCTCAGGTCGGCCTTGGTGCCGTGGAAGAAGGGGCCGTCGTCCCGTGCGTCACTCACCGCAGAAGCCTACGACTGCTCCGCGCGCTGCGGAAGGCCGCCTCGCGCGGGGCGCGCGCGCTGCGGGAGGAGAACTGCGTGTGGGGAGGAGGGGATCTCGCCTCCGCTCCTCCCGACGCGCGGTTCTCCTCCCGACGCGCGGTTCTCTCCGCCGTCAGTCCTCCGAGCGACGGGTACCCACGCCGGGTTCGTCATTGTGCACCGACTCGTCAGCCACGGATGCCTTCGACGACGGATCGACGCGTACCGCGCCGGACCCGCCCGAGTCCGCGCCTGCTCCTCCTGCGGGGGTATCCGTCACCTGTCCGGGGTCGTCGCCGTCGCGCTCCTCGATGAGCGCGGCGATGCCCTCCTCCGAGGGCGCGGCTCCCCCGGCAGGGGCCGTGCCTTCGTGGCCGTCGCTCACTCGGTGCCGTCCCGCAGGTCGGTCGGGGCGTCCCCGCTGTGCGGAGCCCCCTCGTCCTCGGGCGCGAGATCGCCCTGGCCGTTCTCTCCGATCTCCGCGTCGAGGGGATCGTCTTCCTGGGTCTGGGGCTGCGCGGTGTCCGTCGGGAACGTGCCGTCGCGGAAGTCGTCGACGGGGGGAATCCCGGGCATCTCCGGCGGGAAGCTGTTGGCGAAAGCATCGATGTTCGACATGGTGGCCCTCCTCGTGTGGTCGGATCTCCATGATCGGGGAGAGACCGCGGCGAGCGCAGGGCGGTTGACAGGCGCGGTCAGGACGAGGAGGATTCCTGCCCTTGACGCGCCGGATCGGAGGAGCCCAGGCCGAACGCCCGGAGCACCTCGTCGACCTGCGCGTCGATCTCGCTGACGGAGAACGGCCCGGCGAGGCCCAGCAGTCGACGTCGATGCGGCTCACCGAGAAGAGCGGTGAAGAGCAGCGCGGGCGAGACCGGCGCGTCTGCGGGGAGGTGCGCGGCGAGGAACCCCTGGGCCCGCGCCGGCCCTTCCTCGTAGAACTCGCGGGCGAGAAGCGGATGCAGGGCGGCGGCACCGGTGATCGCACGGTGCACCCCGATCGCCTCGTCCCCGAGCAGATGACGAAGGATGCCGCGGGCTGCCGATCGCAGGTCGGCCGCCCCGTCTCCGGCATCCCCGAGGTAGGCGTGCTGTCGGCGGACCGCCGCGCGCACGAGCCCTGCCCGGTCGCCGAACACCGTGTACAGCGTGCGCTTGGCGACGTGAGCGTCGGCGGAGACGCGGTCGAGGGTCAACGCCTCGAGCCCCTCCCCGGTCAACACGGCGACGACGACGTCGATGACGCGCTCATCCCTGGCACCCGCCTCTGCCGCGGAGGGCCGCCCGCGCTTTCCCGTCATGGGCATACTCTACCATTAATGCTACGAAGCCGTTTCATTAAGGAGCTGTCATGTCCGATCTGATCCACCACATCGCCATCCAGGACGACTGGGAGATGAGCCGAGGGTTCGGCGAGTACGTCGTGTCGACCCGGGGCGTGCATCTCGACGACGCCGGATTCATCCACGCCGCCACCGCAGATCGGCTCGACGAGGTGATCGCCGCCCGCTTCAGCGACCTCGCGCTCCCGCTCCTCGACATCGCGATCCGCCCCGAGGGGCTGGCCGCCGAGGGGATCGCCGTCGAGTGGGTCGACGGATTCCCGCGCATCCTCGGCGCAGTGCCCATGACGGCTGAGGTCGTGGCCTCCGAGACTCCTCTCTCGCGCTGACCCGCCTGTCGGCACTGCGGGAGTCGCACCGGTCGTCTACCGTGTGCGCATGAACCGTTCTCCTCTCCGCCCGTCGATGTGCGGCGTTCTCGCCCTCGGCGCGATCACGCTTCTCTCGGGCTGCATGAACGCCCCGACCGTCGACGTGCTCGCCAGCGGCGAGTCCGCGCCCCTGCCCGCCTCCGTCGGCGCCGACCAGCGCGACAGCGTGGTCCCGGATACGGCGCGCCTGCTCGGCAGGGACTCCGAAGGGCACACCTATTACGTGGTCGAGGCGCGCGAGCAGACGGGTCTCGGCAGCATCTGCCTGGTGATCGACGGCATCGACCATGGGCCGATGATGGGATGCGGGGCGATGCCGATCGAGGTCGGCACCGACGGCGTCCGAGCTCGGCTCAGCGTCGAGGTCAGCCCCGAGCAGAGCGGCGAGAAGATCGGCGAGTACCTCCGGGTCTTCCTCTGACACACGCGACCCCCGGGCTCCGCCCCTCGTTTCGCGCCCGACCGCTGCACACCGTGAGAGCATCGATCCGACACCACGAACTCGAGGGAGATCTCAGATGCTCGACACGGCAGACAGCGTGAGGCTCGGCGGCTCCGGCCTGCGGATCTCGAAAGTGGTGCTCGGATGCATGAGCTTCGGCGCACCGGATCGGGGCGCACACGGGTGGTCGCTCGATGAGGAGACCAGCAGGCCCCTGATCCAGCAGGCGCTGGAGGCCGGGATCACCACGTTCGACACCGCCGACGTGTATTCCGACGGCACGAGCGAGGAGTTCGTCGGACGGGCGCTGGCCGACTTCGCGCGCCGCGACGAGATCGTCATCGCCACCAAGGTGCATGGCCGCATGGGACCCGGTGCCAACCAGGCCGGACTCAGCAGGGCACACATCCTGTCGGGCATCGACGCGAGTCTGAGACGCCTCGGCACCGACCACGTCGACCTCTACCAGATCCATCGCTGGGATTCCCAGACGCCGATCGAAGAGACGATGGAGGCGCTGAACGACGTCGTCCGCTCGGGCAAGGCCCGATACATCGGAGCGTCGTCGATGTGGGCGTGGCAGTTCGCGAAGGCCCAGCACACCGCGCAGCAGAACGGCTGGACGCGATTCGTCTCGATGCAGGACCAGTACAACCTGCTGCAGCGCGAGGAGGAGCGGGAGATGCATCCGTTCTGCCTCGACTCCGGGGTCGGTGTACTGCCGTGGTCACCCCTGGCGCGAGGCAGGCTCACGCGCGACTGGGACGAGAAGACGGCGCGCACGGCGACGGATGCCTTCGGTGCGACGCTCTACCGCCGTGAAGAGGAGTCGAATCGAGCCATCGTCGAGGCCGTCGCTCACGTCGCCGAGGAGCGAGGGGTCTCCCGTGCGCAGATCGCGCTCGCGTGGGTCGCGCAGCAGTCCGCGGTGACCGCACCCATCGTCGGTGCGACGAAGGCGTCGCACATCGACGACGCCGTCGCCTCCGCCGGCATCCGGCTCGAAGACTCCGAACTCGAGGTTCTCCAGTCCGCGTACACGCCGCGCGAACCCGAAGGGTTCTGAGCCGCGGCCAGACCGGACCCCTGCAGGTCAGGCGCCGCCCTGCGGAGATCCGGAGGTCTCCGGCCAGACCACGCGCAGCACATTCACCACATCGTCGACACTCGATCCCGTCGAGGCAGCCTCGTCGACGAGGTCGCGGATACGCCGCATGACCGCCGCAGGCAGCAGGGCAGCCGACTCGGCGACCCTCGTGCCTGCCGCCGTCCGACTGACCACGAGGCCCTCCTGCTCGAGGAGCTTGTACGCCTTCGCCACCGTTCCCGGGGCCACCCCCAGGTCACTCGCTGCCTGTCGAACGGTCGGCAAGCGCTCGTTCGCGCCCAGCTGGCCCGAGACGATGAGGCCGCGAAGCTGTCGATGGATGTCGGACGCCGGGTTGCTGTCCGTCGTCGTCAGCACCACGGCCTCCTTCTTCATCGGGCAGCCTCGTACTGCAGTGCTCGATCGTGGGAGAGCCGACGCCACGCGACGTCGCGGGAGTACCGGATGACGACGAGAAGAAGCAGCGTCAAGGCCACGACCTCCGCGATCGGTGCACCCCATCCGGCCGCCGTGGCGAACTCTGCAAATCGCCAGATCACCTCGTACGGTCTGCCGTCGTTCTCGCCGCTGATCTCGAGACTCGACACCGAGCCCGCTCCGGCGATCACCCTCCACGATGCGGCGAGCGCCAGGAGGAGTGCCGCCGTCGCGATGCGTACGCCTCCCGTAGCCACCTGTCGACGGGCGATCCGTTCGGCCATGACGGTCTCAGGACGAATGAAGGACCGGCTGGCGTTCTTCTGCAGCAGCGCCGCCACGACGAGGAGCAGGATGCCCGCACTGACGAGAACGGGAATGCCATAGACCCAGCCGAAGAACGGGAGCCTGATCGGATCGACCATCGCGAGGTTCGGAACGGGCAGCTCGACGCTGTTGGAGACCCCCCACCGATCCGCGGATGCGGCCATCCCGGCGGCGATGGTCGTCGTCAGAAGGACGAGCGCGACGCACACCGCGCCGATGAGATCGCGCGGATGGCTGAAGCTCGCCCACGTGCGCCGCGGCACGAGGGTCCCCGGTTCCTCCGGCGCCTCCGAGCCGCTGACGACGATCTGCAGAAGGACGATACCGAGCCCGAGAGTGGCGCCGGTGATCGGGGCCACGAACCTCACCCAGGAGAGCTCTTCCGGGACGACCACGAGGTACCCGCGGACCACGACCTCCCCCACGAACCAGACAATGATCATGATTCCGACCGCCGCGAGCAATGCATGGGCGGAACGGTACTTCGCTCGCAACGACCGGATGCTCTGCGCAGAGATCGGAACGACGGTGTCTCGCCCGTACGCGGCCCTGGACGCCCACACCTCGCAGACCAGCGCCAGGAAGAGGGCGATCACGAGCGAGGTGACCGGAATGGAGAAGAACACCGCCAATGCATCACCGACGGTCCACCCAGGATTTCTCGGAAGCATCGTCCCCACCTCGTCTTTGTGTCATATGCCTAACACAACTTGTACCACACTTGGAGTACAAGATCGACGGAGTCACACGTGAGGCGCGTCCAGACCGCCTACTCGATCTGGCCGATGGGCTCGCGCTTCTCTGCCTGGAACTGGTCTTCTGCGCGGCCTCGGGCCCAGTACGCCGAGATCGACAGCCGCTCTCGCGGCACGTCGTGCTGCTTCAGCAGAGCCCTGACCTGCTTGATCGTGCCGCGCTCACCGTGCGCGAAGACACCCGGGTGCCCCTCGGCCCAGGGCAGGTCGGCGAGCACCGCAAGCAGCTCGTCGTCGGTCTCGGTCCACCGCAGAGTCACACCGGACGGGACGTCGGGAAGGATGCGGTCCGCGGGATCCGCCACCGTCAGGACGACGTGCCCGCCCGCATCCGCCGGCATCGCCTCGATCGCCGACGAGATCGCCGGAAGTGCCGTGTGGTCGCCGACGAGCAGGTGCCAGGGCGACTCGGGGTCGGGCCGGTAGCCGCCACCGGCGCCACTGACGACGATCGTGTCGCCCGGCTTCGCCTGCCGAGCCCACGGACCCGCGATCCCCTCGTCGCCGTGCACGACGAAGTCGATGACGAGACGTCGCTGCTCGGGGTCGGACGAGCGGATCGTGTACGTGCGGGGCGTGGGCAGCTTCTCCGGACTTTGCGCGCGCAGCTGCGCGAGGTCGTACGGCGGGGTGAGCCCGTGTCGCGGATCGGCGAACAGGATCTTGACGTACTTGTCGGTGTAGACGTTGTCGGTGAAGTCCGCGTACCCGTCGCCCCCGGCCGTGATCCTCACCAGTTCAGGGCTGACCTGCTCGACCTTCTCGACGGCGAGGACCGCCTGGCTGGGCGTACGTCGGGGCTGTTCCGGCATGGCATCTCCTGGATCATGAAACTAAGGCTCCCCTAAGTCTGCCCTCTCCCCGCGGTGGCGGGGCCATGTTGACGGTGTCGGACACCCCGCGCATACTTCGAGGATGACCACCTCTGCCACTCTGCGCGCCCTCGGCGGCACCGTCGATCGGCCCGCGGCTCTCGCGGCATCGACCGTCGTCCTCGTCGACTTCCAGAACACATACACCCGCGGCGAGATGGAGCTCGAGGGGTGGGATGCCGCGCTCGACGCCGCGGCCGACCTGCTCGCCCGTGCCCGCACGGCAGGTGCGACGGTCATCCATGTGCAGCACGACGGCGGCGCGGGCTCGGCGTACGACATCCGCGACGACATCGGGGCGATCCATGAGCGCGTCGCCCCCATCGACGGCGAGGCCGTCGTCGTCAAGAAGGCGCCGAACTCCTTCGTCGGCACCGAGCTCGGCGACCTCGTAGACGCCGCGGGTCACGAGGATGTCGTGATCGCCGGATTCATGACCCACATGTGCGTGAACTACACCACCGAAGGCGCGTTCCTGCGCGGCAACCGGCCCACGGTCGTCGCCGCGGCGACCGCCACCCGAAGCCTTCCGTCGGTCGCCGGCGACGTGCCCGCCGAGCAGCTGCACCGCGCGGCCCTCGCGGGCATCGCCGATCTCTACGCCACCGTCGTCGCGACCGTCGATGACCTGGGTCGCTGAGAAGACGACCTGCCTCGCTGAGAAGACGACGCGAGTTCGAGCGCCTGCGCTATCCGACGCACAGATCGGTGTCGGCGCTGCGACTCACCGCGTCGACGGGCCGCGACGGGGGCGGTGTCGCCCGGGGCTGGGAGGTCAGCTCGGTGTAGTCGGCTCCCAGTAACAGCTGCACGCCGTCGACGTCCCCCGTCTGCACTGTCACGGCGAGTCCGAGCTCCGCGGCCAGCGCCACAGCGGTCTGCTGTGCGTCGGGGGTGTCTGCGGCCGTGATCACCGTGAGGTCCGTGGCGTCGGCGTTCGCGAGCCCTGACACCGCGTAGCCGTAGGCCGTGGCATCCTCCGACACACGAGACGCGAGACCCGCGACGCCGGCACCGTTGAGGATCTGCACCGGGGCGGTGCGCACCGTCGTGTCGGGCGCGACCTCGTCGGTGGTGAGCACAAGCGGCGCATCATCGACGAGCGCGCGGAAGATCACATCGGCATCCGCCGTCGGCACGACGCGATTCGGATCCTCGGGCGCCGGGACCGTGGGCATCGTCACGAAGGTGACGCTGCTCATCGGCACATTCGCCACCCTGGCCGCAAGACCCGCGAGATCGGTCAACCCACCGAGCCCTGGGTCGACCGTCATCGAAGAGGTCACCGCGTCGAGGAAGGCGTAGAGGCGGTCGGGGCGCACGAGCACGTCGGACTTGGTCGCCTTCTGCACGATCGCCGAGAGGACCATCTGCTGGTGACCGAGGCGGGCGATATCGCTCTCCTCGGCGAGCGCGTGCCGCGTGCGGGCCAACGCGAGCGCCTGTTCGCCGTTGACCGACTGCGCACCGGCGGGCAGGTCGAGGCGTGCGTGACCATCCTGCAGCGGCTCGGGGAGGCACACGTCGATGCCGCCCATCGCGTCGACCACGCCGATGAACCCTTCGAAGTCCATCTGCACGAAGTGATCGATCGTGACGCCGGTGAGCTGCTCGACCGCCGCGACCGAGCACGCCGGTCCGTACTCCAGCGCGGAGTTCAGCATCCCGTATCCACCCTCGTACGAGCCACGTCCGGTGTCGTCGCATGCGGGCAGGTCGACGACGGTGTCGCGAGGGAGCTGCACCGCATCGATCCGGGTGCTGTCGTTCGAGACGTGAGCCAGCACCATGGCGTCGCTGCGTTCGCTGCCGTCGTCTTCACCGAACCCGTCGGACGCGAGCGCCCGGGAGTCGGATCCGAGCAGCAGGATGTTGAGGTCGCCCTCTGCCAGCTGCGGCTCACCCGTCGACGTGTCGGGGTCGGAGCGCAGCGGGGCGGTCGTGATGTTCCCCTGCAGCTGGGCGTAGACGACGGCCCCCACAGCGACCACGGCCACGACGACCAGCGCACTGATGGCGCCGATCAGACGTCCGCGACGCCGACGCGGTCGAGCTGCCGGAACGGCGGCGGTGTCGGTCGGGAGATCGCCCTGCGAGGGGTCGTTCCGGGGATCGTTCTGGGAGGAAGCAGGCGGTCGCACTGGATCACACCATCATGACCGGGGCCGGATCTCAAAGCGGCCCGCCGCATTCACAGGTCCTGTGCGGGGTTTTCCGAGGCGGGTTCAGCGGTGCCAGCGGCGGTGGCGGTAGCGACCTGCACCCGAAAACCGACGCCTAGACTTGACGGAGGTCTGGACATCGACCGTGACGTGTGAGGTGAAATCGTGTCGGAGGGGCTCACGCTCGACCCGCCCACTGACGGCGAGCTCCTCTACCGGCTGTCCCGCGGCGACGAACCGGCTTACCGTTGGCTGCACGACCGGCACCAGATGCCGGTCTTCCGCCTGTCGCTCGTGCTCATGCCCACCAGCCGGGATGCGGAGGAGGTCGCGGCGACGGCCTTCTTCGAACTGTGGCGCAAGCGCGACAAGGTTCGGGTCATCGACGGCTCCGTGCTGCCCTGGTTGCTGGCCACCACATCCGTCATCGCCAAGAACGGCTTGCGGGCCCGGCGGCGATATCACCGTCTACTTCGGCGCGTTCTGCACGACGGCGACGTTGCAGATCACGCGGATGAGGTCGCCCGGGCGATGGACTCCATGGGGATCTCAGAGAGTGTCCGTCAAGAGCTTCTTCGTCTTAACCCGCGCGAAGCAAGCGTCCTCGTCCTCTGCGTCATCCATGAGCTCCCGGTCGCCGAAGCCGCGGTCGTTCTGGGAATGCCCGAGGGGGCCGTCACGTCTCGGCTGTCTCGAGTGAAGAATCGGGTGCGCGGGGAACTCCATGAGTATTCGCCGACGGCAGAGGAGGCGAACGCATGAGTGAGCGGATGCCTCACCACCGGGAAGTGCAGGACCTCCTCGTCGAGCAGATGCGCCGCGATCTGTCGCGCCCGAAGTGGTGGACGACCATCTGGGGTCGTCTGTCCATCGCGGGCGGCGTCCTGGCGGTCGCCGGCGCCGGCGTTGCCGGCGTCGTACTGCTCGACGAGCGCCCCGTGACTGAGACGACCATCGTTCATTGCCTCGAAGGCCCGTACCGAAACTCCGACGGGACGCTGTCGGGTGCATCGGCGAGCGTTGCCACCCCGGACGGCGTCGTCGCGATCGCGGATGCGGAAGCGATGTGCATCCAGATGTGGGAGGGCGGTGCCTTCGAAGACAACGACCCGCTGTCGGCGACCCCAGTACCTGGAGTTGCGCCCGAAGAGTTCACGACGTGCGTCACCGACGATGGCGAGGCCGCGGTCGTGCCGGGGGTCATCGAATGCTCGGTGCTCAGGCTTCATCCGTTCGAGAGCTAGCCGCAGCGGTCGCGTCGTCACCGCGGGGCACTGACGCCCAGCAACATGACCTCTGTCTTCCGCAGTGCTACCGAGGATGGAGGTCGTGCCCGACATTCGGGCACGACCTCCGTCACTCCTGAGTCAGACGTGGTGTCGACGGGCTCGGCGCCGCGACGTCACGGCGAGGATGATGGCCACGACGAGGCACAGAGCGCTTCCCGCACCGAGCGCGATGTCCTGGGTTCGAAGCGTCCCGATACCAGCGGAGGCGTCAACCTCATATCCGTACGCAATCACACCGAAAACCCAGGCGATCAACAAGACTATGCCGACCGCGAGCAGTCCCCAGATCACGAATCGATTGTTTCTCTTCATGTGAATCACCAGTTACATAGCTGGGGGTTGATACCCCACCAGTCGTTGGTTCCACGCCACCGCTCGAGGTTCCAGGGGTTCTTGCCTGCGGCGTAGACGGTGTGACAATCGTACTGCTGGCGGTATCGAACAT
Source organism: Microbacterium sp. Root553 (assembly GCF_001426995.1). NCBI lineage: Bacteria > Bacillati > Actinomycetota > Actinomycetes > Micrococcales > Microbacteriaceae > Microbacterium > Microbacterium sp. Root553. The sequence goes on from NZ_LMFY01000001.1 coordinate 1,088,175, forward strand.
GCGACGCATCGTCAGCCACCTGGAGGCTGAAGTCAGCGTGGTCGTCGACCGACCCACGTTGCGAGCACGCCGGCGCGTGGACATTGACGGCAACCCGATCCAACACGCCCTCGCCCCGTAGACGCCTCACGCAGGGAGTCACGGCGACGCCACCGTCAGGAGGCCCGATTCACCTGGACGCTGGTTGTCACCGTGCGGGCGGCCAGCCCGTTCAAGTCGACGGTCACGTACCAGTGGTCTGTGTGCGGAACCGCTATCTTGAGCGGGCTCCGCCGGGCGAGGCCGCCGTAGTACCGGTGGGCTCTGCCGGCGCGGTAGTTCTGGAACTCGGTACTGGTCATGAGACGCACGTTCGCGCCCGTGGAGAGGGTGACGGACACCTCGGACCCTGCGTTGACCGTGCCCAAGTCGTAACGCTGGAATGTTCCTGCAGGCATGCGGACCTCCTCCTCGCTCGCAGTCTATGGGCTGCACGCCGCTATGGTGAGAGAAGGAGGCAGTATGGTGCAGGGAGCGTGGGTGCAGGGCATGCTGTTGTCCTCGGATGAATCCCCGATGGACTGGCAGCTTGTGTTGCATTACCGGCTGACATCGCAATTCGACCGCATCCCTGCGCAGCCCAACACCGCCGTGGCGGAGGACGCGATGCGTTGGGGTCATCAGGCGTACTTCTTCGTCGGGCGCCCGCACCCCTATTACTCGTCGTCCATCACGCTGTTCGAACACCCCCACCCGGAGGACGTGGCCTGGTTCGTGACGCCGTTCGACACGGGCGGCCTCATCCACGGCAAAGTGGTCACCGCCCCCGAACTGGATGCGGCGCAGCGTGTAGAACTCATCGAGAAATGGTCGTGGCATGACGACGGCTACCTCGCGGACTACGACCGCTGGGTCGACGCATCGTTCGGCGCCGCTGAGGAGTATGTCCGCGCCGGAGTTCCCACCATGCATCTCGTCGAGGAGATCGACCTTTCCCAGAACACGGACTTCTCCTGGACCTGGGAGGGGCGATTCCCCGCCACTCGTTACACCGACGGGGAGATTCACCCATTCCGCGTGCTGTTGAGCAGCGGTCGCCGCCGCCAGTACTTCGAGTACCTCCGGCAGAACAGCATCCTCCGCGCCGACGAGCGCGCCGCGTACATGAGATGGGCGGGCAGCCTGATTCAGGAGGACGTCAGCCCTGTGAAAGCAGCTCAAGATGTTCTGTGTGAACGGATGGGAGGGTCATGACACTCGCGTTAGTAGGTTTCGTCGGAGACCTCACAGGGTCCGCCGGGCAACTGTTCGAAGCCGCACCGGTAGTCCGTCGCGACGGCGAAGACTTCGTCGCGCCGGGCCTTGACTGGACGCTCGATGACCTCGTCCCCGTCGTCGAAAGCCCGCATGCGGTGATTCACACGGTGCCTGGCCACCGTTCCATCAACGTCGGCGCCACCGTCTGGGTCGCTGGAGCGGGCTTCGTCACCGGCGTCAAGGACTGCAGCTGGGTCGGAAGCGATTCACTTCGCATCGGGGCATGGCCTACGGGCCGTCGGGGCTTTCGCACCGGGCTCGGCCATCGACGCGATTTTGCAGACCTCGTGTACCGCCTGCGCATTGGCCTGGAACGAAGCCTCCACGTCGCGCTCTTCGACCACGCCGAGATTTTCCTCGGCGACGCGCCACTGCTCCACGACTTGTATTCCGCGCTGCCGCTGGAGCCCGACCTGGAGTATCAACTCACCCGCGCACTGTACTTTGACGCACGTCGAGATACCTACTCCGTAGACCACGTCCGCAGCGAGACGGTGTACGTCTTCGGCCTCGTGGACTCCGAAGACGCGTTCACCCGGGCCCTCAACCGACGACGCGACGAACTCGAGACCAGCCGGCTGGGCGAGCGTGCGGCGGCGTACGCTGATCCGCTCCCGACGTCACGGCCTCTCCTGCCACCGTCCGAAATGCTGAACTACATCAGTCAGTTCGTGTCACACTCCGTCGTGAACAGCACCTCTGACTCGGCACTCTGGCTCCTGAAATCGATGCGGTCACTGCAAACATGGACTGTCGACAACACCGCGCATCCCATCCCGTCCATTGAAAGCGACGTCCCCGCATGAGTGAGCAACAGGCCGACGTGAACAGTGACGAGAACACCTTGAACGCCGACGGCGGCGGACCTCCCGCGGAAGTCTCCGAGCTCTATACGATGTTCCGGCGCGAGGAAGAGCGTAAACGCTCCCGCTACCGTGAGTACGTCCAGCGGGACGAGTACCTCACGGACTTGCATCAGGCGTTCGCCTCGTTCTATGAGAAGGACGCTGAGCCGCTCGCTCCCGGCGATATCGTGCAGTGGAAGACGTTCATGCGGAATCGGCCGTACCCGGCCTACCTTTCCCCTGCCATCGTCATGGAGCTAGCGCCCTCCACGCCACCGGCGAACGATCTCGACGACGACGTCGAAGATGTCATCATCGGGTACCTCGACGGTGACCAGGATCTCCGCCTCGTCCGCACCGATGCGCGCCGACTCACGCTCTGGGAAGACTAAGCGCCCGAACGCGATCCACGGAAGCTCGATCTCCACCTGCATGACGCCAGCCGGGGCACCGTGCCCCATCAGCTGCAGACTTCGAGACGGCGCCCGTCGCGTGGCTCCCTACATCGGGAAGAACACCGATTGAATGAAGAGCACCACCCGCACGCCCACCGTCCACGCGGTCGCCTGCATCACGTCGCGCCGCATAGCGATGATATCCACGACTCCAAAGTCGTTCGCGGCATCGCGGCGTCGAACCAGATACGAGGACAGGACCGCATTCCAGATGCCCAGCACGATTAATGCCGCCGCATACAGCAGTACGCCCATAACTCAGCCTCCGTTCGAGGGTTCGATGACCCTCCTATGCGGCAACTAGCGATGGACACCCTCCGCTCATTCACCGAGGCCCGCTGGGACGCACCGTTCCGGATCCTTGCGTCGATCCTCGGAATCACCCTCGTAGCGTCGCTCTTCTCCGGCACGTCCGTACTGGGAACGTTGCAGTTCGCCGCTGCATGGCTCTCCTGGGCTTGGCTGAAGGAAGTCCTCGGCGACATCGACAGCTGGGCCACAACGCACCTTCACCCGCCGGCGCTCGGCTTCGTTCTCCTCGTGTGCATCTTGCTCTTGGCGCTTTTCTCGCATCAGCACGACGAGGCCCTGGCAGAGAGCCGGGCAACCGCTTCTGTCTGGGTCGTAGCTGCGCTCGCGTCCTACAGCGTCCCGGTGGGAGCTGTCGTCGGCGCACTTATCGTGGGCGTCGTATTCCGTGGACTGGCAGAGCGCCCGAAAGGCACAGCACCGTTCTGGCCCGCATGTGGCTGGACAGTGACCAACCTCCTGTGGGGTTTGTTGTGGGCCCCCTTACTGCTGATCCTGTGGGCCGCGGGGCTCATCCACGACCGGGAATAGCGGGAGCGGTCGCCACGCCACTCCACGCGCCGCCGTCCGCATCAGCGTCTCAACGACGGCGATAGCGCGGCACGTGACGATTCACGCGTTAGATCTCTGCACCTCGCTAGTGTCAAACTATGGATGACAGCGATGCCACGTGGGTAAACCTGGTGGGGTTGGTTCGTGACTTCGCCTTACGTCCGCAGAACATCGACAAGCCTTATGCCGGCTACCTTCGCGACGCAGACGGACGTCTCCGCGGTCCATCCGATCTGACGGCTGACGAGCTGGCCACGTTGACGTCCGCCGTCGACGACATCCCCGACCTGCTGACACGCATCCGCGTGCACGATGTCCTGATGCTGAGCTCCGCAGACGACACCCGAACCCATCACGAGGCGCGCGTATACGCGGGAGTCATCGAGCTCCTTGAGACGGCTCCCTCGGCTCTCAAGCCGGCAGAGCTTCACGTGTGCACGCGGGCCGTGGCCCTCGTGGTTGAGTCATCGCCTGAAGAGCTTGAACGCATAGATGCGGCGCTGGTGGACCGGATGCAACACAGCTCCGACTATCTGGCGGCCGTGAACCTTTCTCTTGCCCGCGGGCGCGTTTCGAAGGCGTCGCGGCACACGGCTCGAATCGCACCGCTCCTTACCGCAGCCGCAGATCGCGAAGAGTCCGACCCCAGCCGTCTCACCATCCTCCGCGAGGCGCTGCACTGGAGCCATCACGGAGACAAGCGCGCCATTGCTCGCCAGGTGTCCGCACTGCTTTTAGAGCGTGCGGCGACGCTGGTGACCAGCTCCCCACCCCAGGCCATAACCGACGTCGACGAGGCGCTAGACGTCTTGCAGCGCGACACGAGCGCTGAGGCCCAGACACTTCGCGACCGTCTGGCTGGGGTTCGTCAGGACGCCTCCATCTGGCTTCGGGACAGTATGCACAAGACAGTGACGCCACTCTCCATCCCCCCAGAGGTGATGGCGGAAGCCGTCGCAGCGGTCCGCGGGAAGAGCACGAGCGCAGCCGTCACCTCATTCCTCTCCCGGATGCCGTTCGCCCGGTCCGGTCCGGCTGCGGACGACGCCGCCCGGTATGCGACGACGAGCCTGCTGAGCAAATTCGCGGTGAACCACATCGGCCCAACAGGACAGATCGTGGCGCGGGTGGATCCCCGACGGGACGAGACGTCACACGGATACGGAGTGCCGACGAAGGTGTGGAGACAGATGATTCACGCCCACCAGTCTCGGGCATACCTAATTGCCGCCGCAGCTATCGCTCCGGCTCTCCATGTTCTCAGGGAGGATCATACGCTCAGGCTCGACGACTTCGTCGCTATGGCAAGCGACAGCGCCCTGGTTCCGGACGGTCGTGAGAGAAGTGTCGGACGAGCGCTGTTCAGCGGTTACGAGGGTGATTCCGTTGACGCCGTCGAGCGGCTGGGGCCACAGCTGGAGCATATGGTGCGGATGCTGTTGCGGCGGCACGGCGTTCCGACAAGCCGGATGAACGCGAACAAGGGAGTGATCGAGAACAGTCTCTCGTCGCTGATGAAGCCGGGACGGGTCGATGATCTCCTCGGCACCGATATCGCGTTCGAGATCCGCGCTCTCTTCTGTTCGCCGTTCGGACCGAACCTCCGCAACGATTACGCGCACGGACTCCGCGACGACGAGGAGAGCTCGCTGATGACGATGTACGCGTGGTGGCTCTGTTGGAAACTCCTTCGCACACCGCTTCCAGGCCCGAGCACCATCAGAGGCAAGCCCTGACCCTGTTCACGAGAAGCTGGATCCGTAGTGATGGAGCGGCAACGCAACACGCGAGGCGCCGACTCATGCAGACCGCTGCGACCAAGCAGAAACGTGAAGAGCCGGTCAGAAATAACTTCTAACCGGCTCTTCCTGTACGAACAGATGGCCCTGAATCAACGAACAGGCCCCGCTGTGCGCGAGGGGGGACTTGAACCCCCACGTCCATAAGGACACTGGCACCTGAAGCCAGCGCGTCTACCATTCCGCCACTCGCGCGAGTCTGTCGGGCTCCGAAGAACTCAACTTCCCAAAGATATCACGCGATCCGCCCTGCGAAGAAACCGGGGTCGCGACCATCGGCAGGACCCGGGCACGGATGCAGGACGAGACGGCCGTTCTGGTCCTGCAGACGTGCCGAGGTCCGGCATCCGGCACCGATCGACGAGCTCGAGACACCACCACGGGATGCCTCCACACTCCCCCTCTCCCCCGGATTCTCGGCGTTCTCCCGCCTCGCGAGGGCGTTCACCCAGGCCACCTGGCTACGATGTCCCTACCGGTCGGTATGCCAGAGGAGCCCAGTGGGACTACTTGACAGCTTTGAGAAGGGTCTCGAGCGCGCTGTGAACAGCGCGTTCGCGAAGACCTTCCGCAGCGGCATCCAGCCTGTGGAGATCGCTTCGGCCCTGCGGCGTGAAGCCGACACCAAGGCGGCCGTGGTGAGCCGTGACCGCATCATCGCGCCCAACAGCTTCGTCGTGCGCCTGAGCACCGACGACGCCGAGCGCATGCGGACGCTGGGCGCAGCCCTGACCGACGAGCTGCACGCTCTTCTCTCGAAGCACGCGAAGTCCCAGGGCTACAGCTTCTCGGGGCCGCTCTCGATCGACCTCGAGGCAGACGACAAGGTCGCCACTGGCACCGTCAACGTCAGCTCGGGAACCGTCGAGGGCCGCGTCAACTGGCAGGCGGTGATCGACGTCGACGGTCGGCGCCACCCCCTCACCCGCGCTCGCACGGTCATCGGACGTGGCTCGGATGCCGACATCACGATCGGGGATGCCGGATCCAGCCGCAAGCACATCGAGGTCCTCTGGGACGGCGAGCGCGCCATGATGCGCGACCTCGGCTCGACTAACGGCACCAAGGTGAACGGTCAGAAGGTGCGCGAGGCCGCACTCCCCACCGACACCACCATGACCATCGGACGCACCGACCTGGTGTTCCGCATCGTTCCCGTCGCCACCCCGTCACGCCCTTCTCGGCCGCGTGACGACGATGCGACCCGTGCGTTCGGAGCCTTCTCGTGAGCACACCCAGTGAGCTCGTCCTCCTGCTGCTGCGCATCGGCTTCCTGCTGCTGCTGTGGTTCTTCGTCTTCGGCGTCATCTACTCGCTGCGTGCCGATCTGTTCGGCATGAAGGTGCGCAAGCTCCCGGCCGAGGCCACCGCGGGCGCGCCCGCTCCGGCACCGGCCGCGGCACCCGTCGCATCGCGCCCCGCATCGGCCAAGGCCAGCACCGGTCCCGCGACCATCGCGACCGCCAAGCGGCTCGTGATCACCTCAGGACCCAAGGCCGGTCTGGAGCTGCCGCTGGGCACCGACACCCTGACCATCGGACGCTCGAGCGAGTCGGCGCTGGTGATCCGCGACGACTACACCTCCAGCCATCACGCGCGCCTGATGCTGCGCGGCGACAGCTGGGCGATCCAGGACCTCGACTCGACGAACGGCACCTTCGTCGCCGGTCAGCGCGTCACCGGTGGTCCGGTCGGTCTCTCGCTCGGCACCCCGATCAAGGTGGGCGCCACGACCTTCGAGCTGCGAGCCTGAACCGGGCATGGTCTTCGAAGGCTCGAGCGCCGCGATCTCCCATACCGGGAAGGTCCGCTCCAACAACCAGGATTCCGGGTACTCCGGGGCGAACCTCTTCGTCGTGGCCGACGGCATGGGTGGCCACGCGGGCGGGGACGTCGCCTCGAGCATCGCGATCCACCGGCTGGAGCCGCTCGATCAGCCCTACGCGTCGGTCGAAGACGCCCAGGCCTCACTGCAGGCGGCCGCCACGACGGCTGCGGGCGACCTGATCCGCGCCGCGAAGGATCGCCCCGAGCTCGCCGGTCTCGGCACCACGCTCAGCGCCATCATCATGGTCGACGACTACGCGGTCATCGGCCACATCGGCGACTCGCGCATCTACCTGTACCGCGACGACGCGGTGACCCAGATCACGGCGGACCACACATTCGTGCAGCGGTTGGTGGACTCGGGACGCATCACCCCCGAGGAAGCCCGCTACCACCCTCGGCGCTCGGTGCTCATGCGCGTGCTGAGCGACATGGACGCCGATCCCGAGCTCGACATGTTCGTCATGCACACCCAGCCGGGCGACCGCTGGCTGCTCTGCTCCGACGGTCTCTCCGGGGTCGTCGACGAGGACCACATCCTCAAGGCGATGCGCATGGGCATGGCCCCTGGGCGCACCTCCGACAACCTGCTCAAGCAGGCGCTCGACGGCGGTGCCCCCGACAACGTCACGATCGTGCTCGTCGAGGTCGGCGGGCAGCACGCCATGCACTCGGGCACGCCCACGATCGTCGGGTCCGCGTCGAACCCCTCGAACGTCACGGTCCCGCCGGTGCGCGCCCCCCGCGGCAACTGGCTGCACCCTGTGCGCCAGGCCGCCAACGAACCCAGCCACTTCGAGCCGGCACCCGAGTACCTCGAGGAGCTCATCGAAGAGGACCGCCGTCGCGCCAAGCGCCGCCGCTGGGGCTGGATCGCCGGGATGCTGGTCGTACTCGCGATGCTCGCGTTCGCCGCGTTCGCCGCCTACAGCTGGACCCAGACGCGCTACTTCGTCGGCGCCGATGACGACAGCGTCGTGATCTATCAGGGCGTGCAGCAGAACATCGGGCCGATCACACTCTCGACTCCCCTGCGCGACACCGACATCCTGCTCGCGAACCTGCCGCCGTACCAGCGCGACTCCGTGGAGCGCACGATCACCGCCCGGTCGTTCTCCGACGCCGAGGCGATCGTCGCACGTCTGCAGGCCGGCGCCGATCGCGTCACCGGCGAGACGCCGCTGCCCACTCCCCTGCCCACGCCGACGGAGGATGCGGGATGACCACCGACGTCACGGCGGACACGAGCGTCATCACGGCGCTCCGGCGCATGCGGATGCCGCAGACGCAGCGCAACCGCGAGTTCTGGCTGCTGCTCTTCGCGGTCGCGATCAGCGGCGCATCGCTCACCCTGGTGCAGCTCGGCGCGCTCGGCCTGATCGACCCGATGATCCTCGCGATCGGCGGCGGCCTGGCTGTGCTCGCCTTCGCCGTGCATTTCGTGCTGCGCGCCGTCGCCTCCGACGCCGACCCGTTCGTGCTGCCGATCGCGACCCTGCTCACCGGCCTCGGCATCGCGATGATCTACCGCATCGACATCGCCAAGTCGCTCACCGGCTGGAACGCCTACTCGACGAAGCAGCTCGCCTGGTCGGCGATCTCGCTCGCCGGCGCGATCGCCTGCGTCATCCTGCTGCGCAACTACCGCGTGCTGTTCCGCTACACCTACATCTTCGGACTCTCCGGCATCCTGCTGCTGCTGCTGCCGTTCGTGCCCGGCCTGCGCATCCCCGACGCCAACGCCGCCGTGTGGGTGTCGCTCGGCGGCATGTTCGCCTTCCAGCCCGGCGAGCTCGCGAAGATCTGCCTCGCCATCTTCTTCGCCGGCTACCTGGTGCGCACCCGAGAGAGCCTCACATCGGTGGGAACCAAGTTCCTCGGCATCACCTGGCCGCGGATGCGGGAGCTCGGTCCGGTGCTGGTGGTGTGGGCGGTCTCACTCGGCATCATCGTCATCCAACGCGACCTGGGCACGGGAACCCTGATCTTCGGCATGTTCGTGGCGATGCTCTACGTCGCCACCGGCAAGACCAGCTGGGTGCTCATCGGCCTCGCCCTGGTCGCTGCAGGTGTCGCCGTGGCGACGCAGATCCTCAGCTACGTACAGGGGCGCTTCGTCAACTGGCTGTTCCTGTTCGATCCCGAGAAGGTCGACCCCGACGGCGCCGGGTTCCAGCCCATGCAGGGTCTCTTCGGCCTCGCACACGGCGGGCTGCTCGGCACGGGCTGGGGTCAGGGGCGCCCCGAGGTCACTCCCCTCGCGCACAGCGACTACATCATCACGAGCCTCGGCGAGGAGATCGGCCTCGTCGGGCTGTTCGCGATCCTCTGCCTCTACATGGTGTTCGTCAGCCGCGGCATCCGCATCGGCCTCGCCGGTCAGGACGACTTCGGCAAACTCCTCGCGACAGGCCTCTCGTTCACGATCGCGCTGCAGGTCTTCATCATGGTCGGCGGCGTGACCCGCGTCATCCCGCTCACCGGTCTCACCACGCCGTTCCTCGCCGCCGGTGGATCCTCCCTCGTCGCCAACTGGCTGATCGTGGCCGTTCTGCTGCGCATCTCCGACGGTGTCCGTAGCCAACCCCGGGCGGTGATCGGCTGACATGACCCAAGCTTTCGTAGGTTCGGCCGCTGAGCGCCCTTCGTCTCGCTTCGCTCGCTCAGGAACCGGGGCGCAGCGACGAGCCCAAGAGCGCTCAGGAACCGGGGCGCAGCGACGAGTCCTGGAGCGCTCAGTGACCGGCGCGCACTCCGCCCAAGGGGGCGTCGCATGACCAAAGAACTCCGCCGTCTCAGCATCGTGATGCTGTTCATGTTCATCTCGCTGTTCGCCGCGACCAGCTGGATCCAGGTCGTCGAGGCCGACACCCTCGCCCAGGACCCCAACAACCGCCGGACTCTGCTCGACAGCTACGAGATCCAGCGCGGATCGATCATCGTCGACGACGTCGCGATCGCCTCGTCGAACCCGGCGGACGACCGCTACCAGTTCCAGCGCGTCTACACCGACGGGGCGATGTGGGAGCCGGTCACCGGGTACTTCAACCCCGCTCTGCAGTCGGCGACCGGCATCGAGCGCGCGATGAACGCCGACCTCTCGGGTACCGGATCCAGCGCGTTCTTCTCGGAGATCGAGCGCATCCTCTCCGGCCAGCCGCAGACCGGCTTCAGCGTCGAGCTCAGCCTCGACACCGCGGCGCAGACCGCCGCATACCAGGCTCTGCAGGGCCTCAACGGCGCTGTGGTCGCGATCGAGCCGAAGACCGGACGCATCCTCGCGATGGCCTCGACCCCGGGGTTCGACACCAATCTGCTGGCGACCCACGATGCGGATGCCGCGAACGCGACCTACGACCAGCTCGTCGCCGATGCGAACAAGCCGCTGTCGAACCGGGCCATCGCCGGCGACCTCAACCCGCCGGGCTCGACCTTCAAGCTCATCGTCGCGGCTGCCGCGTACGAGTCGGGAGACTGGACGCCGGACTCCACACTGCCCAACCCCGCGCGCTTCCAGCTGCCGGGGTCGAACAACACCGTGGCCAACGCCTGGGGTGGCACCTGCGGCGACGGCGACACGGTCACGATCTCCGAGGCGATCAGGCTCAGCTGCAACATCCCGATGGCGGAGCTCGCCGTGCAGCTCGGCGACGACAAGATCCGCGAGATGGCCGAGAAGTTCGGCTTCAACAAGAGCTTCTCCACACCCCTGGAGTCGACGCCGTCGAGCTACCCCCAGGGTCTCGACGACGCGCAGACCGCGCTGTCGGGATTCGGCCAGGGCCAGGTCACCGCGACACCCCTGCAGATCGCCATGCTGTCGGCGGGGATCGCGAACGACGGCGTGATCATGAACCCCCGACTCGTCGACACGGTGATCGGCAACGATCTCTCGGTGGTGCGGGCGTTCGATGACACCGAGTTCGGGCGTGCACTCGACGCCACGGTCGCCGATCAGGTGACGGCGTCGATGGTCGCCAGTGTCTCGAACGGCGCTGCCCAGGGTGCAAGAATAGATGGGGTCGATGTCGCCGGGAAGACCGGTACGACCGAGAACGGAAACAAGCCTTACACGTTGTGGTTCACCGGTTTCGCACCGGCGAACGACCCCGAGGTGGCAGTAGCGGTCCTCGTCGAAGACGGCGGCGGACAGGGGCAGTCAGGATCCGGCGACACCATCGCCGCTCCGATTGCGAAGAAGGTCATAGAGGCGGTGCTGGGCAGATGAGACCGACGCAGGGTGTGTCGTTCGGTGGTCGCTACGAGCTGCAGTCGCGTATTGCGATCGGCGGCATGGGCGAGGTGTGGGAGGCGACGGATCACGTCATCGGACGCACCGTGGCCATCAAGATCCTCAAGGACGAGTACATGGGGGACCCCGGGTTCCTCGAGCGGTTCCGCGCGGAGGCGCGGCACGCCGCGCTCGTCAACCACGAGGGGATCGCGAGCGTCTTCGACTACGGCGAGGAGAACGGCAGCGCCTACCTCGTCATGGAGCTCGTGCCCGGCGAGGCACTGTCGACCCTTCTCGAGCGCGACGGTGCGCTGAGCGCCGACAAGACGCTCGACATCGTCGCCCAGACGGCATCCGCTCTGCAGGCAGCGCACGCCGCCGGACTCGTGCACCGTGACATCAAGCCGGGGAACCTGCTGATCACGCCCGACGGCCGCGTCAAGATCACCGACTTCGGAATCGCCCGCATCGCCGACCAGGTGCCGCTGACGGCCACCGGTCAGGTGATGGGAACCGTGCAGTACCTGTCGCCGGAGCAGGCGTCGGGACACCCGGCATCGCCGGCGACCGACACCTACTCGCTCGGCATCGTGGCCTACGAGTCCCTCGCGGGCAAGCGTCCGTTCACGGGTGAGTCGCAGGTCGCGATCGCGATGGCGCAGATCAACGAGCAGCCCCCGCCGCTGCCGCCCACGGTGCCGATCCCGGTGCAGAACCTCGTCATGGCGATGATCGCCAAGAAGCCGTCCGATCGCCCGTCGTCGTCGGCCACCGTCGCTCGCGCCGCCCAGGCGCTGCGTCGCGGCGACCTGAACTCCGCGGCCATCGCGGTGCCCGCCATCGCCACGGGCGGTATCGCGTCCGACGACGCGACCCGGCTTCTCACGTCGTCCGGCGCCGAGGGAGCGACCCGCATCCTCCCCACCACCGCACAGCTCCCCACCGGAGTCGCCGCGGAGGACAATGCCGGGACGCCGAAGAAGAAGCGCAGTCCGTGGACCTGGCCGCTCATCGCCCTCATCGCCCTGCTGGTCATCGTGCTCGGCGGAACCGTCTTCGCGCTGACGAATCAGGGTGACGCCGACCCCGCCCCGGTCGAGACGACCGCCACCACTCCGCCGCCCACGCCCTCGAACACGCCGACGCCGTCGGACACGCCGACGCCGGAGCCCGAGCTGGTCGACGTCGATGCTCTCGGCCTCGAGGGCATGCAGTGCGAGGCCGCGCGCGCCGCGGCGACCAACGCCGGCCTGCAGGCCGAGTGCATCGAAGGCAACTCCGTGGCGTCGAGCGCCGAGCAGGAGGGGACGGTTGAGTCCGTCCAGCCCGGCGGCAACGTGCCCCCGGGCACCGTCCTCACTCTGACCACCTACAAGGCGCAGGTCCAGGTCGGCAAGCCCACGGGAACCCCGACGCTCGCCGGGACGCCCACCGAGGGTGAGCCCGTCACGCTCAACTGGCCGTCGTTCGAGTGCCCCTCCGGCACGCCGGCACGATCCGCCTTCGAGGTGACGCTCACGAACGCCACGTTCTCGGGCGGGAACCCGGGTGAGTCGATCCGCAGCTTCGGACCGAGCATCCTGTCGACCCAGATCATCCCCGGAACCGCGGGACAGAGCATCACCGCGACCTTCCGCGTCTTCTGCGGAAGCGACATGCCGTCCGAGCAGTCGGATGCCATGAAGGGCGTCGTGATCATCCCCGCTGTGACAGAGGGTGGCGACGACAAGGGCTGATCGGACGATCGCACCGTAGTCTGAAAGAATTCATCAGCTGGTATCAGGGGGTCAGTACGTGTCGACAGAGCCACGCGTTCTCGCGGGACGCTACCGCGTCGACGAGCTCATCGGGCACGGCGGGATGGCGAAGGTCTACCGCGGCCAGGACCTGACGCTCGGTCGTGCGGTGGCCATCAAGATCCTCGACCCCGAGCTCGCTCGTGACACGGCGTTCCGCACGCGGTTCCGCCTCGAGGCGCAGTCGGCCTCACGCATGTCGCACCCGTCCATCGTCCGCGTCTACGACGCCGGCGATCCCTCGACGGCCGACAGCGGAACGGATGAGCCGCCGTACATCGTCATGGAGCTGATCAGCGGCACGCTGCTGAAGGACATCATCGCCAAGGGCCCCGTGCCCGTCGACGACGCGGTGCGCTACGTCGACGGCATCCTCGAGGCGCTCGACTACTCGCACCGCGCGGGCGTCGTGCACCGCGACATCAAGCCGGGCAACGTCATGGTCACCGACAAGGGCCAGGTCAAGGTCATGGACTTCGGCATCGCCCGAGCCGTGTCGGACTCCTCCTCGACGGTCGCCGAGACCACGCAGATCATCGGCACCGCCGCCTACTTCTCGCCCGAGCAGGCCAAGGGCGAGCCGGTCGACGCGCGTGCCGACCTCTACTCCACCGGTGTCGTGCTGTACGAGCTGCTCACCGGGCGCCAGCCGTTCCGCGGCGAGTCGCCCGTCGCCGTCGCGTACCAGCACGTGAGCGAGACTCCCGTGCCGCCGACCGAGGTCAACGAGGACTCCCCCGGAGCCCTCGATCCGATCGTGCTGCGCGCTCTCGCGAAGGACCCGTACCAGCGGTACCCGGATGCCGCGCACTTCCGTTCCGCGCTGGATTCCGCGGTGTCCGGTCATGCTCCGACCCGCAAGGAGCTCGGGGCCCTGACCAGCGAGCTCTACGGTCCGAGTCCCCGCGCCGCACAGGAGACCGCCCGCTCGCTCAGGCAGCTGAGCACCGACACGACGATGGCGCGGACGCAGTCCGGTCCGCCCGTCGCCTGGATCTGGGCTGGCGTCGCACTCCTCGCCGTGCTGCTGGCGTCCGTGCTGTTCTGGGTGTGGACGCTCAGCATGCGTCCCGACGAGGTGCCGTCGACGTCACGGCAGGTGCCCGACCTCGTGAACGTGTCGTCAGAACGCGCACAGGACGACCTGAGCGAACTCGATCTCACGGCGAAGCTCATCCTCGAATCGAGCAGCGACATCACCGAGGGCAATGTCATCCGCACCGACCCCGAGGCGGGGACAGCGGTGCGGGAAGGCGACTCGGTGACCGTCTACGTGTCATCCGGCAAGGAGACCGTGGTGGTGCCGATCCTGGAGGGCCTGTCTCTCTCGGCGGCGAAGGACGCCCTCGCGGCCGCCGGCCTCGAACTCGGCACGGTGAGACAGCAGAACGACAACGGTCTGGCAGCGGACACCGTGATGGAGGCGAGCGAGACGGCCGAGACGGAGGTCGCACCGAAGACGGTCGTGAACCTCGTGGTCGCGAGCGGTCGCGTGACCCTCACCGACGTCACCGGCTGGACGCTGGAGGCGGCGCAGGCGGAGCTCGAGCGCATCGGCCTCACGCCGAGCCCGGTCGAGCTCACCGACTGCCCCGGAGCGACGCCACCGACGGTCGCCTCGATGTCGGCCGCGCCGGGCGATGTCGAGATCGGGTCGACGGTCGAACTGCGCTACTGCGCAGCGGCGGCGGCGGGCTGACTCCGACCCCCGCCGGATGCCGCCAGCGGATGCAGCCGTTCCGATCGTGCGACGGCGGCGTCGTCGCCGCACATCCGCAGCCAGTTCGCGAGGAGTCGGTACCCGCCCTCGGTGAGCACGCTCTCCGGGTGGAACTGCACTCCGACGACGGGCAGCGTCGTGTGCTGCAGTGCCATCACGGTGCCGCTGCCGGCACGCGCGGTGACGACGACGTCATCGGGCAGCGTCGACTCCGCCAACGCCAGTGAGTGGTACCGCCCGGCGGTGAAGGGCGACGGGATGCCGGCGAACAGCGCGGACCCGTCGTGCACGACGTGCGACACCATCCCGTGCATCAGTTCGGGCGCCTCGGTGACCGGCGCGCCGAACGCGGCGCCGATGACCTGGTGTCCGAGGCAGACGCCGAGCAGCGGCCTGCGCGTGCGCGCCGCGATGCGCACGGCGTCGAGCGAGGAGCCTGCTTCGTCAGGCGATCCGGGCCCGGGTGAGACCATCACGCCGTCGACGTCGGCGAGCAGTCGCTCGAGCGCGGTGGCGTCCACCGCATCGGCCTCGACGAGCGTCACCTCGGCGCCGAGCTCTCGCAGATATCCGACCAGGGTGTGCACGAAGCTGTCGTGATTGTCCACGACGAGCACTCGCGTCATTCGAGGTCGACCTCCCCGGGGGCGACGATCGGGCTGATCCAGGGGAACACGAACCAGAACAGACCGTAGAGCACGGCCGCGATCAGGACGAGGAGGAGGAAGAGCTTGAGCCACCACGGACCGGGCAGCAGGCGCCAGAGGGCTGCATACATGTGTCGTCTCGTTCCTTCGGGCTAGATCGACGGGCCGGCCGGCGGCGGGGGCGGATCGGTCAGGGCTGGGGGCGGGCCCTCGGCGCGCGGCTGGAAGCTCTCGAACACGCCGTAGGCCACGATGCGCTCAGCGAGCGAGTACAGCGGGGAGCATGCGGTGAGGGTGATGTACCGCTCCCCCGTCTCAGCGCCGGGCATCTGCGGCACGTCGAGCAGCACCTCTGTCTGGCTGGGCTTGACGTACTCGAGCGTGCGGAAGCGGTAGGTGAACCAGCCGTCGGGCGTCTCGACGACGATCGCGTCGCCGAGCTGCAGCTTGTCGAGCTGGTTGAAGGGCTTTCCCCAGGTGGTGCGGTGTCCGGCCATCGAGAAGTTGCCGACCTCGCCGGGCATCTTCGAGTCGGTGTAGACGCCGATTCCCAGGTCGTCGAGTGTGCGGGCGCGGCTCGTGCCGCCGTAGATGCCGACGTTGTACGCGGTGCCGAAGCGCGGCACGTGCATGTTGCCGAGGCGCTCGGTGTCGGCGGGCGGGGCAGGGATCACCGGCTCGTAGACCGTGGTGCCGTCGTCGGTCTCGATGACGGGTGGCAGCTCGGGCGGCGGTCCTTCGGCCCACTCCTGCGAGACCGCCGCGCCCTCGTCGTTCTTCTGGGCGCTGATGATGATGTCGCCGATCCACATCTGCCACGCGACGAACAGCAGCACGAGCACGCCGGCGGTGAGCAGCAGCTCGCCGAGGACTCCCGTGAAGGTCGCGCGCGGGCGACGGCGGCGACGGCGAAGGCGTCGCTCCCCCGAGACGACGGATGCAGTCATGGCGTGATCTTATCGCCCAGACCTGGAGTCCCGCCCACACCGCGGGATTCCGTGCGATATACGAGACTTCGGTACACTGGCGGAATGGCACGCGACCGTAACACCGAAGAACCCGAAGTTCCGCGCAGCGAAGGCGAAGCCGCGCCCAACGCCGTGTGGTTCAAGCCGGTGATGGTCGGCTTCATGCTGCTCGGCCTGGCGTGGATCCTCGTGTTCTACATCTCGGGCATGCAGTTCCCGATTCCGGGCCTCGACAACTGGAACCTGGCCATCGGCCTCGGCATCGCCCTGATCGGCTTCCTGATGACCACCCGCTGGCGCTGACCCGCCGCCGTCGCTTCGAAGAAGGCCCCTCCCGCATCTGCGGAAGGGGCCTTCTTCTGTGTACTGCGTCGATCGGACGTCCGAGTTATCCACAGGTTATCCCCACCCTGGGGAGAATTACACGGATGTTATTCACACCGGTTGAGAACCCTGTTAACAATTTCTGATCAGGAGTAAACGGTCGTGATCAGGAAGGGGGCGAGCACGAAGACGAGCAGCACCAGCGCGACGACGACCGCTGCGAGCAGCAGGATCTGCGCGATCCGCTGCTCTCGACGCCGGGTACGGGTGAGGATGAACGCGACGAGCGCTCCGACGATCGCACCGCCGAGGTGCGCCTGCCAGGCGATCCCGCCGATCACGAACCCGATGATGAAGTTGATGCCGAGGATCACGAGGATGCCGGTGACGTTCGCGCCGATGTGCCGTCCGATGATGAGGAGGGCGGCCATCAGGCCGAAGATCGCGCCGGACGCACCGACGGTCGCACCGAAGGGATCGAGCAGCGCGACAGCGACGGAGCCGCCGAGTCCGCTGATCAGGTAGAGCGAGAGATAGCGCGCCCGGCCCAGCATCGGCTCGAGGTTCTGCCCCAGCATCCACAGGGCGAGCATGTTCAGAGCGAGATGAAGGAACCCGCCGTGCGCGAAGACCGCGGTGAGCAGTCGCCACGGCTCGAAGGGCAGGAGCGAGAGATCGGGGTACAGGTACCTCGGCGCGAACAGCAGCTGCGCCGTGACGGCGTCGCCGAGGCCGGGGATCAGCTGCACGAGACCGATGAACGAGGTGATAGCGAGCAGCGCGTACGTCACCATCGGCTTGCCGCTGCGCACGGTCGCCGTGGCGGTGTTGCGACCGCCCCATCGGCGCTCGGCCCGCTTCTGCGCGGGAGTGCGGCTCTTGCGCTGCTCAGCCATGCACTCGGGGCAGATCACGCCGACGGCGGCCTGCGTCTGGCACTCGGGGCAGATCGTGCGCAGGCACCGCTGACAGAGCACGAAGCTCTGCCGATCCGGATGCCGGTAGCAGAAGTTGTCGCGATTGCCCGCGAACTCAGGCGTCGTCATCCGGATCGGCCCGCGTCGTCAGGCTGCGACGATGTCGATCGACTGCAGCACGACCGGCTCGATCGGGCGGTCGCCCGCAGCGGTCGGGACAGCGGCGATCTTGTCGACGACGGCCTTGGAGGCGTCATCGGCGACCTCGCCGAAGATCGTGTGCTTGCCCTGCAGCCAGGGGGTCGGGTCGGTGGTGATGAAGAACTGCGAGCCGTTGGTGCCCTCGGCCTTGCCGGTGATGGCGTTGCGACGCAGGCCGGCGTTGGCCATGGCGAGGATGTAGGGCTCGGCGAAGGTGAGCTCCATGTTGATCTCGTCGTCGAAGTTGTAGCCGGGGCCGCCGACGCCCTGTCCGAGCGGGTCGCCGCCCTGGATCATGAAGTTCGGGATGATGCGGTGGAAGACGACGTCCTTGTACAGGGGGCCCTCGCCCGGCTTGCCGGTGGCGGGGTGCGTCCAGTCCTGGGTGCCGTCGGCGAGACCGACGAAGTTCTTGACCGTCTTCGGGGCGTGATCTCCGAAGAGGTTGATGACGATGTCACCGTGGTTGGTGTGCAGGGTTGCGACATGAGAAGCGTTGACCATGCGTTCATTCTCTCAGAGCTTCCGGTGCGCGGGCCGTGCGCTAGCGCTGATCGACGCCAGATGCAAGGGTTCGGCGATTCCCTCCCCCCGTCCAGGGTCGCGTGGCAAGATGGGGAACCCGTACTCCAATCGACAGGAGAGCATCGTGAGCATCAGCCGCAAGCGGAAGAAGGAGCTGCGTCGTCTTCAGTCCGACGCGAACCAGCTCTGGGAGAACCAGCAGGTCCTGGTCGGCCATGCGGCCGACGTCGCGCGTGAGGCCGGACGCCAGCTCGGCCACTTCGGCCGCGAGCAGGTCGGACCCGTCGTGCAGGACACCTACAACCGTCGCGTGGCGCCGGTCGTCGATCGCGGAGTCCGTTTCGGTCATCACGTCGTCGACGACAAGGTCGTCCCGATCGTCGGTGGCGTCGTGGGCACGGCGCTCACCGCGTGGGACGTCGCGAACTCCAAGCGCGAAGGCGTCGTGAAGAAGGTCCGCAAGGCGACGAAGCCCGAGCCGAAGGGCCCCAGCGCCGGGTCGATCATCGCGATCATCCTCGGTGCCGCAGCCGCGGCCGGCGTGCTGTACGCCGCCTGGCAGGCACTCCGCGCGGACGACGAGCTCTGGGTCGCCGACGACCCGCTCTCCGCGCCCGACGCGTGACATCACCATCGGATCCGCCGGCTTCCGAGCCGGCGGATCTTCATGCGCGGGTGCGGGAGGCCGCCGCGTCGCGGGGCCTCGATATCGAGATCCTCGAACGTCCCGCCGCCGGGAGCCTCTACGAAGCAGCGGAGCTCCTCGGCATCCCCGCCTCCGGCATCGTGAAGACACTGGTCGTCAAGCGGTCCGACGACACCTACCTCTTCGCCCTCGTGCCGGGCGGGCGCTCGATCTCGTGGCCGAAGCTGCGTGCCGTGGTCGGCGTCAACAAGCTCCGTCTGCCGGAACCGGATCTCGCTCTGGCGGCGACGGGCTATGAACGAGGCACCATCGTGCCGATCGGCAGCACGACCGCGTGGCCGGTCTTCGCCGACGAGTCCATCGTGGGTCAGCGCATCGCGATGGGTGCCGGCGCCCACGGGTACAGCCTCTTCGTCGACGCCGACGACCTGATCGCGGCATACGACGCCACGGTCGCAGACATCTCGGTCCCCGAGGAACCGCGCGCCTGACTCAGAGGATGCCCGCCATCCGCAGGGCGATGTCGACCAGTTTGACGCGCTGCAGCTCCGCCACCGCTCTGCGAGGGAACCATTCCGCCATGTCGGTGGACCCCTCGGTCTCGAACCGCAGCCGTCCGCCGCGCACCGTCGCCCGGTACACGATGCGCAGGGTGTGCAGGGGCTGATCCGACGGCGTCACGCGCTGAGTCGCCGGAATCACCCGCGAGTGGATCCCGAGCAGTTCCCCGACCTTGACGGTGTACCCCGTCTCCTCCCGCAGCTCTCGGCGCACCGCGTCTTCCGGAGCCTCACCGGGCTCCAGTCCGCCACCCGGCATGGTCCACGCGACCCGCCGTCCCTCGATCCAGCGCGCCAGGAGTATGCGCCCGTCGTCATCGGTGACGACCGCGTATGCCGCGACCCGCATGTCCATGAGAACACCCTAGTTCGCGCCGACGCAGAGGTCTCCGTATGTGTCCGATGCACGGATGCCGCGGCACATCGATCAGGAATCGAGAAGCACCGCGCCTACCCGATCCGTAGTCTGAAGCCATCACGCGACACCCGAGGAGAGGATCGACCATGGCGGACGACGAGAAGAACTTCAGCGCGGAGGAGCGCGAGGCCATGAAGGAGGCGGCAGCCGACAAGCGCAGGTCCCGCTCGCGCTCCAAGAAGACCCCGGAGGACGTGCGGGCAGAGGGACTGGCCGATCTCGAGGCCGCCATCGCCAAGCTGCCCGACGCGGATGACCGCACGCTGTCTGCGGCGTTGCACGATCTCGTCAGCGAGGTCGCGCCCGAGCTGGTGCCTCGCACCTACTACGGCATGCCCGCGTGGGGGAAGGACGGCAAGGTGCTGTGCTTCTTCCAGCCCGCGAGCAAGTTCAAGGCCCGCTACGGCACCTTCGGCTTCGAGCCGATCTCGAACCTCGACGACGGCACCATGTGGCCCACGGCATATGCGCTGCTCGACCTGTCGGCGGGCAACCGCAAGGTGTTGAGCGAACGCATCCGTCTCGCCGTCAGCTGAGTCCGCAGGCGTGGCGGGGTGTGCGCGCAGTAGCGTGTATGCCGTGAGCACACTGCCGTTCTTCCCCGCATCCGTCTACGCCGCCCGACTCGATCGGGCGTCGGCCCTGGCCGCCGAGGCGGGTCTCGACGGGATCGTCGTGGGCCCGGGCCCAGACCTCGAGTACCTCGTGGGTGTCGAGGGCGACACGATCGAGCGCCTCACCGCGCTGATCCTCGGCCCCGGCACGGCTACGACGGTCGTCGTCCCTCGGATGGAACTGGCCAAGGTGCGCAGTACTGCCGTGGGTGATCTCGGTCTCGCGATCGCCGACTGGGTCGATGGCGAGGATCCGTACGAACTCGTCGCCGCCGCCCTCGGGGAGGTGTCCAGGGTCGGCGTCTCCGACGCGCTTCCGGCACTGCACGCGGTGCCCCTGGCACGGAGACTCGGCGTGGACATCGAGCTCGCGACGCCGGTGCTGCGCGAGGGCCGCATGATCAAGGACGCCGACGAGGTGACCGAGCTGCGCAGAGCCGGGGCGGCGATCGACGCCGTGCACCGACGTGTGCACGAGTGGCTGCGTGCCGGCCGCACCGAGCGCGAGGTGGCGGCGGACATCGCCGACGCCATCGTCGCCGAAGGGCACCGGACGGTCGAGTTCGTCATCGTGGGATCCGGTCCGAACGGCGCCGACCCGCACCATGAGGTCTCGGACCGCGTCATCCAGGACGGAGACGTCGTCGTCGTCGACATCGGGGGAGCGGTGCCCAGCGGCTACAACTCCGACAGCACGCGCACGTACGTCGTCGGAACTCCCGCCCCCGACGCGGCGGAACGGATCGACGCGCTGGTGCGCGCCCAGCAGGCCGCCGTCGACGCCGTGCGCCCCGGGGCGACCGCGCACGACGTGGATGCCGCGGCGCGCAGCGTGCTGGCCGACGCGGGTCTCGCCGAGGCGTTCCTGCATCGCACGGGTCACGGAATCGGCGTCTCGGTGCACGAAGAGCCCTACATCGCGCCCGGCAACGACCTCGTCCTTCGCGAGAGCATGGCCTTCAGCATCGAACCCGGCATCTACTTCGCCGGGCACTGGGGCGCACGCATCGAGGACATCGTCGTGGTGACGGCAGACGGATGCGAGCGCCTGAACGTCGCCCCTCACGGGCTCACTCCGGTCGGCTGACACGGGATCGCCCGACGGACCCGTCCCGGGGCGGTCAAGCCCCTGTCGCGTGTCGCACCGCGAGGGCAGACTGCCGGACATGGCATCTGACGGCGGCGCGCATTCCGCGACGAAGGACGACACCGGCGACGGCGGACCCGAGCGCACTCCCGACGGTCACCATGTGATCATCGGCGGACGCCGCTGGCGGGCGACGGATCCGTCGATCCCCGACTCCTTCCGGCAGGAGCTGGTGGATGAGCTCATGGCGGCGCGGCGCGCGGTCAGAGGTGCGGAGTCCGATGCCCGACGACGCGTGCAGGATGCGAAGACCGCTCTGGGAGAGCGCGGAGCGCCCTGGTGGGACGAGCGTGCAGGGGAGGCGTTCGACGAGAGGATCGCGGCGACCATCCGTGCTCTCACGCGCAGACGCGACGGCTCGTCGATCTGCCCGAGCGATGTGGCCCGCGCGATCGGCGGAGAATCCTGGCGAGCGCTGATGCCGGAGGTGCGGCGCATCGCGAGCACCCTCGCGGACGGCGACGAGATCGTGGTCACGCAGAAGGGCGAGACCGTCGACATCCGCCAGGCGAGAGGTCCGGTGCGGATGATCCGCGGGCCGCGACTCTGAACCGTCGGACGGTCTCAGATGACGTCGTAGTACCCGCCGTAGGGATAGTCGAGGTCGCCGGTGTCGCGCGAGTCGTACGCGACCGTCGCGACGCTGATGGTGACATGGCTCCGTGGGGTGATCAGCACGCTCACCGACCTGTTGCCGACCACGACGAGGTCGACGAAAGTGCCGGTGCCTCGTGTCGCCTCCTCGATGCGGTGACGAAGCTCTCCCACGTCCTGGTCTTGGGACAGCAGGAAGCTCGTCCCGTCGAACGTGATCTCGGTCTGGACCATAGTGGACTTCTCCTCACCCATGACCGGCACGTTACGCCCGAGTCGCGGAGCTGAGAAGGGGGGTTGCGATCCTTGCGAAGACATGGAAGAAGGGTCCGTCGGGTCGTGAGCTGTGGCGCGGCCGTAGTTGTTAACAGGGTTGTTAACACCTGTGGAGGGCGGGAAACGAGAAGGCCCCGCACATGGCGGGGCCTTCTCGAACTGTCTCAACACAGTGTGGAGCCTAGGAGATTCGAACTCCTGACATCCTGCTTGCAAAGCAGGCGCTCTACCAACTGAGCTAAGGCCCCGTGAGGGATTTCTTGAGTTGATGAGTGGGCCCACCAGGACTTGAACCTGGGACCTCTTCATTATCAGTGAAGCGCTCTAACCGCCTGAGCTATGGGCCCGTCAACCTCCGAAACTTTACCGGAGATTTCCGGATTTACCCAATCGAGGGCGGGGGACCGTCGAACCCCCGCCCTCGACGAGGATCATCGACCGGGACGGATCGTGACGCTTCCCGCCGCCAGAGACACATCGATCGATCGCCGGGCGGCGGCGGACTGCTCGACCTTGGCGTCGAGGGACCCCGCGCTGACCTCCTGCGTGATCGCGTACGCCTCGTCCGGCACGGTGAGATCGACCGAGCCTGCGCTCACGTCGATCGTCGTCGTGGCGGGCGCCCGTCCGGTCAGGTCGATGTTGAGGTCCCCCGCCGAGACGCTGAGCGTCGCGCTGTCGACACCGTCGAGCAGGGCGTCGGCGCGGCCGGCGCTCATGTCGATGCTCAGAGCGCTCACAGACCCCTCGACATCGAGCGCCCCCGCGTTCACGGTGATGTCGAGTTCCCCGAAGTCCCCGACCACGTCGAGACTGCCGGCATCGAGGGTCATGTCCGCATCCAGGGCGGCGTCGCGCAGACTGTCCGGCAGCGTCAGCACCGCCGACTGGTCGTCACCGAACCAGCTGCCGAACCACCATCCGAACTCGAAGTCCGGCGAGTGCACGACCAGTTCGTCTCCCTCGCGCTCGAGGGACCACGCCGGTCCACGGCTGTTGGTGATCGAGAGCCGTGCCTCATCGACATCGCCGAACTCGACGCGCATGTTCCCCGCGTCCACATCCAGATCGATCCCCTGCAGCCCGGTCACCTCCGCGGTCTGCACCGCGTCTCCCGCGTCCGTCGACGACGACGAGAGCAGACCCCGGGTGCCGGCGACGGCCGCCGTGCCACCCGAGACGAGCAGCGCGATGCCGCCGACCACGGCCGTGACGACCAGGACCGCTGTCGCCCCCGGAGTGCGGCCGCGATCCGTGCGTGGCGCCGGGGACTCCTGCTCCGACGAAGCGGGGGCGGCTGTGGTCGTCTCGGCGGCCGCCGGCGGCGGCGTCAGGGGCGTGTGACCGCCCCGGTGGTCGTCGTTGGTCGTCATCGTCCCGCTCCTGTCTGTCCGGTCGGCGTCGTACCGCCGGTGTTCTCGATGTGCGCGAGCGCCGCCAGCACGCGTCGGTTGCCCGACTCGCCCTGCTCGAAGCCCAGTTTCTGGAAGATCGCGGTGATGTGCTTCTCGACGCTGGCCTCGGAGAGGAAGAGCAGACCGGCGATCGCCTGGTTCGACTTGCCCTCCGCGATCAGCGCCAGCACGGTGCGCTCGCGTTCGGTGAGCCGCTGCATCCGGTCGTCCCGATTGCGACGGGTGAGCAGTTGGGCCACGACCTCGGGGTCGAGCACGGTCGCACCCTCGGAGATCCGCTGGACGGAGGCGAGGAACTCCGAGACGTCCGCGACGCGATCCTTGAGCAGGTAGCCGAGCGGACCGCCCTGTGCGGCGATGAGGTCGGAGGCGTAGCGCTCCTCCACATACTGCGACAAGACGAGGAGCGGGAGCGCGGGATTCGTCGCGCGCAGCCCGAGAGCGGCTCTGATGCCCTCATCGGTGAACGTGGGAGGAAGGCGCACGTCGAGGATGCAGAGCTCGGGGTCGCTCGCGGACACCGCCTCCTGCAGTCCTTCGACATCGGGCAGGGCGGCGACCACGGTGTGCCCGGCGTCCTCGAGCAGTCGCACGAGTCCCTCACGCAGCAGGACCGAGTCCTCGCAGATCAGGATGCGCATGGCACGTTCACCTCCAGGCTGGTCGGGCCGCCGACGGGACTCTCCAGGCGGAAGGTGCCGCCGGCGGCGAGCACGCGGTTCGCGATGCCGTCGAGGCCGCCGCCTGGCTGCACCTGGGCGCCGCCCATGCCGTTGTCTTCGACGCGGGCCCAGAGGATGCCGCCCTCGCGCCGCCGCACGGTGACCCTGGCCTCGCTGGCGCGGGAGTGCTTCGCGGCGTTGGTGAGCGATTCGGCGATCGAGAAGTACACCGCGGCCTCGGCCTCACGGCTGCACCGCCCGTCCATCCGCACGTCGAGGCTCACCGGGATGTGCGAGCGTCCCGCGAGCGCGGACAGCGCGGCGTCGAGACCCCGGTCGTCGAGAACCGAGGCGTGGATGCCTCGGGCGAGCTGTCGCAGCTCGGTGATGGCCGCCTTGGTCGACGTGTGCGCCTCGGCGATGAGCTCCTTGGCCGCATCCGGGTCGTGATCGATCTTCTGCTGGGCGAGGCCGAGAGTCATCCCCACCGACACGAGTCGGGGCTGGACGCCGTCATGCAGGTCACGCTCGATGCGGGTGCGCTCGACATCGGCCGCACGCACCGCTCCCTCGCGCTGCGCGGAGCTGGCTCGCACCCTTTCGGTCAGCTCGGCCTCACGGCTGCGGACGACGATCGAGAGCGCGAGCACGCGGTGCAGCAGGGCCAGACCGATCATGCCGGCGAGTGAGGCGGCCAGTCCGAGGATGCCGACGACCGGCGCCCACGCGACGGGGATGCCCCCGCCTCCGAACGGCCCGATGACGGCGTCGGTGGCGGTCAGGGGAGCGAAGCAGATGATCACCGACCACACGACGCCCCACGCCAGGCGCAGCACGATCCAGCCCAGGACCGCGGTGATCGCGAAGTTCGCGAGCGCCCGCCACATCCGGCCGTCGATCGACTGCCGTCCCAGGGAACGCAGCCACCCGACGAAACCGGGACGGTCCCGTGGGCGCCACCGCAGCGGTGCGATCGGAGTCCGATACAGTGCTCCCACCCGGGCGACCTCGAACCAGCCGACGCCGAACAGCGCGTAGACGAGGCCGACGAGGAGCACAGCTCCGATTCCGGCCGCGAAGAGCAGACCGAGGCCCGTGCCGAGCAGTCCCGAGAGGGTCGCGAAGATGAAGCCGCCGATGACCCCGATCCCTGCCAGATGAAGGATCGTGAGGAAGAGGCGAAGCGGCGGCTTCGTGGCCGTCGCCACGTGCGGCGTGGCAGTCTGTGTCGTCATGGTTCCAAGGTACGGCGGGGCTGACGAGGCCGACACCGAGGCAGCCGGACACCCGATGTCGGGTTTTCCCTACCTTCGCCACCCGGGAACGACTGAGGGGCGGATGCTGTGCGCATCCGCCCCTCAGAGAAACCCGGGGGTCAGTTCGACATGAAGCCGACGAGCAGCCCGCCGGTCACCTTCACGGCAACGTTGTAGATACCGGCCACGACAGCGCCGAGGACGGTGAAGACGATCAGGTTCAGGATCGAGACCACGGCCGCGAACGCCATCACCTGCGGCAGACCGGCGATCTCGGAGATGCGCACGGACTCGTCGGTGACGACGCCGACGAAGTCATCCGCCTGAGCGAGGATCCCGGTGGCCTGGAGCACGAGGTAGATCAGGAAGAACGACACCATCGTGACGATCGCGAGCGCGACGGCTCCCAGGAACGAGAGCTTCACAGCCGACCAGAAATCGACGTACACCAGACGCAGGCGGACCTGCTTGCCTCCGGTCTTGCGCGTGGACTTCTTCGCCAGCTTGTCGGCTACTGTGCTCATGCGTCTGCTTCCTCAGGGTTCTCGGTCGTCTCGGGGGCGGCGGCACCGGGGTCCGATTCCGCCTCGTCCGCTTCGGCGTCGTCGGTGAGGCCGCGCTCGCTGTTGCGGGCGATGGCGAGGATCCGGTCCGCTTCCGTCGTACGGGCGAACACCACTCCCATGGTGTCTCGGCCCTTCGCCGGCACCTCGGCCACGGCAGAGCGTACCACCTTGCCGCTGGAGAGAACCACCAAGACCTCGTCGTCCTCCGCCACCATCAGACCACCCGCGAGGGTGCCCCGATCGTCGTTGAGTTTGGCGACCTTGATGCCGAATCCACCGCGTCCCTGGACGCGGTACTCCTCGATCGCGGTGCGCTTCGCGTACCCGCCGTCGGTGACCACGAACACGAAGTGCCCCGGTGCGGCGACGGATGCGGAGAGCAGGCTGTCGCCCTCGCGGAACTTCATGCCCTTCACGCCGGCCGTCGCACGACCCATGGGGCGAAGCGCCTCGTCCGTCGCACTGAACCGCACCGACATCCCTCGACGACTGATGAGCAGGATGTCGTCCTCGGCGTTGACCATGAGGGCCGAGACGAGCTCGTCCTCCTCGTTCAGGCGGATGGCGATCACGCCGCCCTGGCGGTTGGTGTCATAGCTGTCGAGTCGTGTCTTCTTGACCAGACCGTCGCGCGTCGCGAGCACGAGGTAGTCCGCCACCGCGTAATCGCGGATGTCGAGCACCTGCGCGATGTTCTCGTCCGGCTGCAGGGCGAGCAGGTTCGCGACGTGCGTGCCCTTCGCATCGCGACCGGCCTCGGGGACCTCGTAGGTCTTCGAGCGGTACACGCGACCCTTGTCGGTGAAGAACAGCAGCCAGTGGTGCGTGGTCGTCACGAAGAAGTGCTCGACGATGTCATCCGCGCGCAGCTGTGCGCCCTTGATGCCCTTGCCGCCACGGTGCTGCGACCGGTAGTTGTCGCTGCGCGTTCGCTTGATGTACCCGGCGCGGGTGATGGTGACCACCATCTCCTCTTCGGCGATGAGGTCCTCCATCGACACGTCGCCGTCGAATCCGTGCAGGATGTGCGTGCGGCGGTCGTCGCCGAAACGGTCGACGATGCCGGTGAGCTCCGCCCGGATGATGTCGCGCTGCAGGGACTCGTCGGCCAGGATCGCCTTGTACTCGGCGATGAGGGATTCGAGCTCCGCCGCCTCGTCGAGGATCTTCTGCCGCTCGAGCGCGGCCAGTCGACGCAGCTGCATCGACAGGATCGCGTCGGCCTGGTCGTCGTCGATGTCGAGCAGGGCCTTCAGGCCGGTGCGAGCCTCGTCGACCGTGGGGGAGCGGCGGATGAGCGCGATGACCTCGTCGAGCGCATCGAGCGCCTTCAGGTATGCGCGCAGGATGTGCATGCGCGCCTCCGCCTTCGCCAGGCGGAAGCGGGTGCGACGGACGATGACCTCGAGCTGGTGGGTGATCCAGTTGGTCACGAAGCCGTCGATCGCCAGCGTGCGGGGAACGCCGTCGACGATCGCCAGCATGTTCGCGCCGAAGTTCTCCTGCAGCTGCGTGTGCTTGTACAGGTTGTTCAGGACGACCTTCGCGACCGCGTCGCGCTTGAGCACCACGACGAGGCGCTGACCCGTACGGTCCGAGGACTCGTCACGGATGTCGGCGATGCCGGTGATCTTGCCGTCACGGGCGAGGTCGCCGATCTTCACTGCCACGTTGTCGGGGTTGACCTGGTACGGCAGCTCAGTGATCACGAGGCACGTGCGACCCTGGATCTCCTCGACGTTGACGACCGCGCGCATCGTGATCGATCCACGCCCGGTGCGGTAGGCCTCCTGCACGCCCTTGGTTCCGAGAATCTGCGCACCGGTGGGGAAGTCCGGGCCGGGGATGCGCTGGATCAGTCCCTCGAGCAGCTCCTCGCGGGGCAGACCGGGGTTGTCGAGCGCCCAGAGCGCGGCCGCCGACACCTCGCGCAGGTTGTGCGGGGGGATGTTGGTCGCCATGCCGACCGCGATGCCGACCGACCCGTTGACGAGCAGATTGGGGAAGCGCGCCGGGAGGACCGTGGGCTCCTGCGTCTGACCGTCGTAGTTGTCGGTGAAGTCGACCGTGTCCTCTTCGATGTCGCGCACCATCTCGAGCGCGAGCGGGGCCATCTTGGTCTCGGTGTATCGCGGAGCCGCGGCGCCCATGTTGCCGGGCGAGCCGAAGTTGCCCTGGCCCATCGCCAGGGGATAGCGCAACGACCACGGCTGCACGAGACGGACGAGGGCGTCGTAGATCGCCGAGTCGCCATGCGGGTGGTACTGACCCATGACCTCGCCCACGACACGGGCGCACTTCGAGAAGGACTTGTCGGGGCGGAAGCCACCGTCGTACATGCCGTAGATCACCCGTCGGTGCACGGGCTTGAGTCCGTCGCGCACGTCGGGCAGCGCACGACCGACGATGACGGCCATCGCGTAGTCGAGGTAGCTGCGCTGCATCTCGGACTGCAGGTCGACCTGGTCGATCTTGCCGTGATCGTGTGCCAGCTCGGGGCGTTCTTCGTCAGTCATGTGTGTTGTCGATTCCGGTCGGTGTCGAACGAATGCGGGCGCGCCTCAGCGCGTCAGATGTCGAGGAAGCGGACGTCCTTGGCGTTGCGCTGGATGAATCCGCGGCGGGACTCGACGTCCTCGCCCATCAGCACGCTGAAGATCTCGTCGGCTGCCGCGGCATCCTCGATCGTGATCTGCTGCAGAGTGCGGGTCGCGTGGTCCATCGTCGTCTCCCACAGCTCCTTCGGGTTCATCTCACCGAGACCCTTGTAGCGCTGGATGCCGGCATCCTTGGGGATCCGCTTGCCGTTCTCGAGGCCGTGCTTGAGCAGAGCATCGCGCTCGGCGTCGCTGAACACGTATTCGTGCGGCTGGTTCGTCCACTTGAGGCGATACAGCGGCGGCATTGCGAGGT
Source organism: Microbacterium sp. Root553 (assembly GCF_001426995.1). Lineage (NCBI taxonomy): Bacteria > Bacillati > Actinomycetota > Actinomycetes > Micrococcales > Microbacteriaceae > Microbacterium > Microbacterium sp. Root553. The sequence continues at coordinate 1,117,657 of NZ_LMFY01000001.1, forward strand.
ACACGAAGCCGGCCTCGATGAGCCCGCGCATGTAGCGGAAGAGCAGCGTCAGCAGCAGGGTGGTGATGTGCTGACCGTCGACGTCGGCATCCGCCATCAGCACGATCTTGTGATACCGCGCCTTCTCGATGTCGAACTCCTCGCCGATGCCCGTGCCGAAGGCCTGGATCATCGCCTGGACCTCTTTGTTGGCCAGAGCCTTGTCGAGGCGCGCGCGCTCGACGTTGAGGATCTTTCCGCGGAGAGCGAGGATCGCCTGCGTGTGCGGGTCGCGACCCTGCACGGCCGAGCCGCCGGCGGAGTCACCCTCGACGAGGAAGATCTCGCTGATCGACGGGTCCTTGCTCGTGCAGTCCTTGAGCTTGTCGGGCATCGCGGCCGATTCGAAGACGCTCTTGCGGCGTGCGGTCTCGCGGGCCTTGCGGGCCGCCAGACGTGCGGTCGCGGCGTCGATCGCCTTGCGGATGATGTTCTTGGCCTGGATCGGGTTGCGGCCGAACCAGTCGCCGAGCTGATCGCCGACGACCTTCTGCACGAATGCCTTGGCCTCGGTGTTGCCGAGCTTCGTCTTGGTCTGGCCCTCGAACTGCGGCTCGCCCAGCTTGATCGAGATGACCGCGGTCAGTCCCTCGCGCACGTCGTCGCCGGAGAGGTTGTCGTCCTTCTCCTTGAGAAGGTTGTTCGCACGCGCGTACTTGTTCACGAGCGTGGTCAGTGCCGCGCGGAAGCCCTCTTCGTGCGTCCCGCCCTCGTGGGTGTTGATCGTGTTCGCGTAGGTGAAGACGTTCTCGGTGTAGGAGGTGGTCCACTGCATCGCGACCTCGAGCGAGATCTTGCGCGAGGTGTCCTCGGACTCGAACGCGATGATCTCGTCGTTGACGACCTCGGCGTGACGGGCCTTGTTCAGGTACTCCACGTAGTCGACGAGGCCACGCTCGTACAGGAACACGTCGTTCGGCTGGGTGAGCGTCGCTTGACCGTCGACCTCGACCTCGTATGCCGACTTCGGTCGCTCATCGGACAACTCGATGCGGAGTCCCTTGTTCAGGAACGCCATCTGCTGGAATCGCGTACGCAGCGTGTCGTACTCGAAGTCCGTGGTCTCGGTGAAGATCTCGGCGTCGGGCCAGAACGTGATGCTGGTTCCGGTCTCGTCGGACGCCTCGCCCTTCTCGAGCTTCTGCTGCGGAACGCCGCCGTCGGCGAAGCTGTGGCGCCAGACGAAGCCCTTCTGCTTCACCTCGACGTCGAATCGGGTCGAGAGCGCGTTCACGACGGACGAGCCGACGCCGTGCAGACCGCCGGAGACCGCGTACGCGCCGCCGCCGAACTTTCCGCCGGCGTGCAGGATCGTCAGGACGACCTCGACGGTGGACTTCGTCGGGTCGGAGGAGTGCGGGTCGACGGGGATGCCGCGGCCGTTGTCGATCACCCGCACGCCGCCGTCCTCGAGCAGCGTCACGAAGATCGTGTCGGCGTAGCCGGCCAGCGCCTCGTCGACGGAGTTGTCGACGATCTCGTAGACGAGGTGATGCAGACCGCGCGGTCCCGTGGAGCCGATGTACATTCCCGGGCGCTTGCGGACCGCTTCGAGACCCTCGAGGATCTGGATGGAGTCGGCACCGTACTCACCGGGCTGCTTCACCTTGGGCGAGATCTTGTTGTTCTCGGTGGCGGGGGTCTCCCCGGTGGTGGATTCCGTCTCGTCAGCGGGGGATTCAGGCGTCATCAGAGGGCATTCTCCACATCGATATCACGAACTCCCAGTCTAGCGGTCTTTCGTGCCGATATGCGGCTCAGCGGCCTCGTGTGGCCCTCTGAGCCGTCCGGACCCCCTTCGTGGTGTCCTACCCGTAGGTATCGCGCGGGCCCCGTCCTGGAACGACTCTGGGACCCCATTTCCATGACGGTACGTCCGGTCCGATGAAGCGGAGGTTCTCGACCCCGGCGTCGGGATACCGCCGTCCGATCTCTGTGAGGATCGTCCCGCGCATGAACTGCAGGTTCTTCGCCCAGGCCGTCGAATCGCACTTCACCGTGAGGACGCCGCGCTCGAGAGAGACCGGCTCGGAGTGCTTCGCGGTGTCGGCGCCGGCCAGATCGGCCCACTGACGCACCAGATCCTCGCGCGCCAGGGTCTTCTGCCACCCCGAGTCGTGAGCCAGCTTGTCGAGCACCGCTCCGAGGGGTCCGGGGTCGCGACCGGGCGTGAACGGAGCGTTGTCGTCGTCGGTGACCACCCGGCGCTTGCGCTTCCAGTTCTTCGAACTCGGCTTCAGTCCACGCAACCGGAGATAGGTGGCGACCGTCTCGGGGGCCTCGGATGCCGGCACGGCGGCGGGATCAGTCATCCGACGCCTCCCTCTCATCGCTGATGGTCCCTGCGGAGATCCTCACGACGTGCGCGTGCAGGACCTCGGGGATGTCCTCCTCGACGGCGGCGGTCACCACCACCTGCTCGTACCCGGCGGTGAGGGCGGCGAGGCGCTGACGGCGATCGGCGTCGAGCTCGGCGAACACGTCGTCGAGGATGAGCACCGGATCTCCGGCCGGCGACTCGGCGCGCAGCAGCTCGGCCGACGCGAGACGCAGGGCGAGGGCCACGGACCAGGATTCCCCGTGCGAGGCGTAGCCCTTGACGGGGAGACCGCGCACGCTGAGCACCAGGTCGTCGCGATGCGGACCGGTGAGGGTGAGGCCGCGATCGAGCTCGTTCGAGCGTTTCGCGAGCAGCGCGGCGTGGAACATCTCGGCGATGTCGCCGGAGGTCTCGGCGGTGGCGGGCACTCCGACTTCGGGCTCCTCGGGATCCGCGCCGCGGACCGAGAGCGCCCACTCCAGCCGCGGCCGGTGATCCTCTCCGGCGATCGCCGCGTAGGCCTCGGCGACCGGCTGCTGGAGGTCGATGGCCAGGCGCTGTCGCGCGGAGATGATCTCGGCGCCGAGTGACACGAGCTTGTCGTCCCAGACGTCGAGAGTGCTGAGCCCCTCGCCCTTGATCCCCCGCGCCCGTGCCGATTTCAGCAGCGCGTTGCGCTGTTTGAGCACGCGGTCGTAGTCGGCGAGCACCGATGAGAGGCGCGGAGTGCGCTGGATCAGCAGCTGGTCCACGAATCGACGTCGCGCGGAGGGGTCTCCGCGCACGATCTGCAGGTCCTCCGGCGCGAAGAGCACGACGTGGGCGTAACGCGGGAGCTCGTTCGTCTTGGACGGAGACCCGTTGATGCGCGCCTTGTTGGATCCTTGCTTGTTCAGCTGGACCTCGACGAGGACCTTGCGCTCACCGTGCGAGAGACGAGCGCGGATGACGGCGAAATCCTGTCCTTCCCGCACCATCGGCGCGTCGGAGGAGACCCGATGGGATCCGAGCGTCGCCAGGAACACCACGGCCTCGGCGAGATTCGTCTTGCCTTGGCCGTTTCTGCCCACCAGCACGTTGGGACCGCGGTGGAGAGCGAGATCGGCGGTCGCGTAATTGCGGAAATCGACCAGACTCAGGTGCTCCACAATCACGCTGTCAGCCTACCTTCGGGGTCTGACACTGCCCAGGTCGTGCCGGACGACGCGGAACCGGACGTGCTCGTCGCGGGATCAGCGCAGCAGCAGGTTGGGCTGGAGCAGGTACTTGAACGAGTCGAGCCCTGCCTGGTCGACCGAGGTCTGGCTCGTGATGAGCACCGGGCTGAGCTTGTTGGCGTTGTCGCTCGAGGTGAACGTGACGCGCACGAACTCGCTCTTGACGGCGCCGAGCGCCTCGATCAGGTACTGCGGGTTGAGTCCGAGGGTCACTTCGTCGCCCCCCGACAGGATCGCGTCCACCGACTCCGATGCACGGGCGTGCTCGCTGCCGGACGCATCCATGGTCACTCCGTCGGCTGCGAAGGTGAAGCGCAGCGGGGCGGCGCGGTCCAGCACGAGCGACACGCGGCGGACCGCCTCGACGAGGTCGGCGGTGTTGACGACCGCGTAGTGCTCGGTCTGCTCGGGGAACAGGCGGCGGACCGGGGGGAAGTTGCCCTTGATGAGCAGCGACGTCACCGTCTTGTTCCCGGCGGTGAACGCGATGATCTCTCGGTCCCCCGCGCCGGAGAAGGCGATCTGGATCGTGCCGGCATGTCCGAAGGTCTTACCGACCTCGAGCAGAGTGCGCGCGGGGACCAGTGCGGTGGCCTCGACCGATTCGCCGTCCCACGGGACGTCGCGGAGCGAGACGCGGTAACGGTCCGTGGCGACGAGGCTGAGGGTGTGACCCGACACCTCGAGCTGGACACCGGTGAGCACGGGGGTCACGTCGTCGCGGGATGCAGCGAAGCCGACCTGTGCGATCGCCGTGCCGAACTCGTCGGCGGGAACGACTCCCGACGAGCCCGAGACCTCGGGGATCGAGGGATATTCCTCGACGGGCATGGCTGCGAGCGTGAACCGAGCCGACCCGCAGGTCACCGTGATCCCGCCGTCGTCCTCGACGGCGATCTCGATCGGTGCGTTCGGAAGCCGGCTGGCGATGTCGGACAGGAGTCGTCCGTGGACGAGGATCGTGCCGGGCGTCTCGACCGTGGCCTCGATCGTCGTACGGGCGGATGCTTCGTAGTCGAAAGCCGAGAGGGTCAGTCCCGAGCCGTCGGCCTCGATCAGCACGCCGGCGAGGATCGGCTGCGGGTTGCGCTGCGGAAGAAGCTTGACGACGAACGACACAGCCTCGCTGAACACATCGCGATTGACCTGAAACCTCACGGGTGCTCCCTTGTCGTCGTTCTGAGACGTGTCGTCATCGGTCCTGCCGGTGCAGGGCTTCCCATGCTAGCCCCACAGTCGGGCGTACTCCTACGACGGACGTGAAGCCCGACCTGTCCGAACTCTCCCCACCGTCTGGTGATCGGATCGCCCCTGAAATGAATTAACTCCTTAACGGTGTTAACGCCTGTGGATTCTGTGGATAACTCGGTGGATAGCAGACGCGAGTAAGGAACTACACGGATGTCAGTTGTGGAATCCCTGAGGAATCCGCGGGTGGACGGGGTGAGCCGACCGGAAGTGTCATCCGCGGTTATCCACAGGTTGGGCCGTTTCCCACACATCCGTCCCGATCTCAGCGGCATCCATCCACAAGTTATCCACATGTGCAAACTGGCATCGATCCGTCGTCTCATATGCCCCATCGGGAGACCAGAAGGGGGTCACGACGGCCTCGCGGCTGTCGTGACCCCCTTCGGAGCCGTCGGACGACGCTCAGCGGCGTCCGAGCTGCGTGGTGATCTCGGTCACCTGGTTGTAGATCGAGCGGCGCTCCTTCATGAGCTCGCTGATCTTCTTGTAGGCGTACATGACCGTGGTGTGATCGCGATTGCCGAACAGCTGTCCGATCTTCGGCAGCGAGAGACTGGTGCGCTCTCTGCAGAGGTACATGGCGATCTGTCGTGACGTCGCGATCTGCTGCGATCGGCTCGAGCCGTACAGGTCGTCGACGGTGAGCTTGAAGTACTGCGCCGTGGCCGTGATGATGTCGGTCGGCGAGATGATGTTGTCCTCCGCCGTGTCGATGATGTCGCGCAGGACGGTCTGGGCCAGCGAGATGTCGAGCGCGGAGCGGTTGAGGCTCGCGAACGCGGAGACGCGGATGAGTGCACCTTCGAGCTCGCGGATGTTCGAGGACACGACGGTGGCGATGTACTCGAGCACCTCGTCGGGAATGTGCAGCGCCTCGCTCTGGGCCTTCTTGCGGAGGATCGCGATGCGGGTCTCGAGGTCGGGGGCCTGGACGTCGGTGATGAGACCCCACTCGAAGCGGCTGCGCATCCTGTCCTCGAACCCGGTCAGGTGCTTCGGCGCCACGTCGCTGGTGATCACGACCTGCTTGTTGTGATCGTGCAGCGTGTTGAAGGTGTGGAAGAACGCCTCCTGGGTCTCGGCGCGACCCTGCAGGAACTGGATGTCGTCGATGAGGAGGATGTCCACCTCGCGGTAGCGCGCCTGGAACGCGGCGCCGCGGTTGTTGGCGATCGAGTTGATGAAGTCGTTCGTGAACTCCTCGCTCGAGACGTACCTGACCTTCACCCCTGCATAGAGGGATTGGGCGTAGTCGCCGATCGCGTGCAGGAGATGGGTCTTGCCGAGTCCGGAGTCGCCGTAGATGAAGAGCGGGTTGTATGCCTTGGCGGGAGCCTCCGCGACGGCGACGGCCGCTGCATGGGCGAATCGGTTGGACTGTCCGATGACGAAGTTGTCGAAGGTGTACTTCGGATTGAGTCGCGACTCGTGCCGCAGCTGCGTGGGCTGCTCCATCGGCGACTCGACGCGCGACTGCTCCTGACGGCCGTAGTCGGCGACGGCGATCGGTGCCGTGGGCTGCTCGGCGAGCTCATGGTTGACCACGACACGGTACGAGGTGACCTCTTCGCCGATGTGCGACAGCGCCTCCATGATCGGGAGCCGCAGACGTTTGTTGATCTGTGCCGCGGTGAGGTCGTTGGGCACCTCGAGGTACAGGGTCGCGGCCATCACGCCGGCCGGCACGGCGAGACTGAGGAATCCCTGCAGCTGGGGGGTGACCCGGTCATCCGCTTCGAGCAGCTCCTGCACCGTGGTCCAGATCGGAACGTCGGGCTGGGCAGGTGATGACATGACGCTCCGGGCTGCAGATGTGCGGAGGGCTCCCGAGACGTCAGGACCCTGTGGATAACTCCGGATGCCACGGTAGTCACAGCGGCTGTGAACGGCAACCTGCCCTGAGGAATCCGCGCGCGTGTTGCGCATACGTGCAGGCGAGGGGTTGTGGATAATAGCTGTGCGGATCTCGCAGGTCATCCACTGCCGAAGCGCGCAGATTTGCTCTGCGCGCCGTCAAGACGTACCCTTAATCGGTTGACTTATGCCTGAACGGCAGATCCCTATGTCTCCGGTCAAAATGATCCCGGTGGCAGCATTCCCGGAGTGATTCCATGAGCAAGCGCACCTTCCAGCCCAACAACCGTCGTCGCGCCAAGAAGCACGGCTTCCGTCTTCGCATGCGCACCCGCGCCGGCCGCGCCATCCTGTCGGCTCGCCGCGCGAAGGGCCGCACCGAGCTCTCCGCGTAGAACGCTGTGCTCGCCCGCCCGTATCGTGTGACCCGCGGGAGCGACTATCGACTGGTCGTTCGACGCGGTTCACGTTGTGGCGGAGCCCGCGTCGTCACATCGATGCTGACGACGGGTGAGAGCAGAGCCGCGAGGTTCGGATTCATCATCAGCAAGCAGGTGGGCACCGCAGTGGTGCGCAACACCGTCCGTCGGCGACTCAAAGCCGTCTGTGCGGAGGCGCTGTCACGGGTACCCGAGGGCACGGATGTCGTCATCCGTGCCCTTCCTGCATCCGCGACTGCGAGCTTCTCCGAACTGAGTGCCGATGTGAATCGCTGCCTCGACCGACTCGTGAAGACACGATCATGACCGCTCTACCGGCGTCGTCGATCGGCACGGGACGGATGCAGGCGAGTGACCTGCTGCGCAGCATCCCCCTGATCCCCAGGAATCTCGTGCTGGGGTTCCTCACCGGGTACCGCAAGGTGATCTCCCCGATGTACGGAGACGTGTGTGCGTACTACCCATCCTGTTCGGCTTACGCTGTAGGGGCGGTGCAACAGCACGGTGCCGTGCGGGGAACACTGTTCTCGGCGTGGCGCATTCTCCGTTGCAATCCCTGGAGTCACGGCGGCGTCGATGACGTCCGTCCGCATGAACACTTCCGCTATGACCTGACCGCTCGCGGTTTCGTCGTCCCTTCCCGAAAGGACTGATCGGTGGGTCTTGACCTTCTGTTCGCCAGCGCAACACCGTCGCCGGCGCCTGCCTCCGGCGGCTTCGACCTGATCGGCACCATCCTCTGGCCGCTCAAGTGGGTCGTCGAGCTCGTTCTCGTCGCCTGGCACTGGCTTCTGACCGCGGTCGGCCTCCCGGCCGCATCCGGTCTGACCTGGGTGCTGTCGATCGTCGGCCTCGTCATCGTCGTGCGTGCTGCCCTGATCCCGCTCTTCGTGAAGCAGATCAAGAGCCAGCGAAAGATGATGGAAATTGCTCCTGAACTGCGAAAAGTTCAAGAGAAGTATCGGGGCAAGAAAGATCAGCTCTCTCGCGAGGCCATGAGCCGCGAGACCATGGCGCTGTACAAGAAGCACGGCACGACACCGATGTCGAGCTGTCTGCCACTGCTGGTGCAGATGCCGATCTTCTTCTCGCTGTTCAGCGTGCTGAGCGATGTGACCAAGCATCACAATGCCGGTATCGGTGGAGTCGGCTTCCTCAGCGCCGAGCTCACCGAGCAGTTCTACGACGCGAAGCTGTTCGGTGTGGCCTCGCTGCACGAGACTCTCGGCAACGCCGTGGAGGCGGGGAACACCACCGCGATCGTCATCCTGGTCACGCTCGTCGTCCTGATGATCGGATCGCAGTTCTTCACGCAGCTGCAGATCATCTCGAAGAACCTGTCGCCCGAGGCCAAGACCGGCCAGGCGTACCAGATGCAGAAGATCATGCTCTACGTGCTGCCGCTCGGGTTCATCTTCTCGGGAATCTTCTTCCCGCTCGGTGTCGTCGTCTACTGGTTCATCTCGAACCTGTGGACCATGGGTCAGCAGTTCCTCGTCATCCGCGAGATGCCGACTCCCGGCTCGGAGGCCGCGAAGGCCCGTGAGGAGCGCCTGGCGCGCAAAGGCAAGGCCATCGATTCCTCGGGCAAGGTCGTGCCGATGGCGGTGTACGAGGCTGAGCAGCAGCGCATGCTCGACGAGGTGGAGAAGGCCAAGGCCGAGGCTCCCAAGCGTCAGCAGCCGGTCGGTAAGAAGCGTTCGAAGAAGAAGGGGAGCGGTGCATGACGGAGAACATCACGGCCATCGAGGAGCCGACAGTCGCACAGCTCGAGAACGAGGGCGACATCGCGGCTGACTACCTCGAAGAGCTCCTCGACATCGCCGACATCGATGGCGATCTGAACCTGGATGTCCGTCAGGGTCGGGCATACGTGTCCGTCGAAGCCGAGGGGAATGGCCTCTCTCTTCTGTCGGCACCTGACACGGTGCAGGCTCTGCAGGAGCTCACTCGTCTGGCGGTTCAGAACCGGACAGGCTCGTTCTCGCGTCTCATCCTCGACATCGGCGGCTCGCGCGACGCGCGCCGGGCTCAGCTCGAGACCCTCGTGAACGCGGCCGCTGCCAAGCTGGACGAGGGCGCGAGTCAGGCATCCCTTCCCGCGATGTCGAGCTACGAGCGCAAGCTGGTGCACGACATCGCTGCCGATCAGGGTCTCGTGTCCGAGTCCTACGGCGAGGGTGCCGACCGTCACACGGTTCTCCGTCGTCGGTGATGTTCCACGTGAAACATCACGTCGGACTCCGCCGGTGAGCATGCTCGAGCCGGAACCGGTCGTAGCAGCCGAGCTGTTCGGCGACAGGATCGACGTGGCCCGTCAGTTCACCGCGGCGCTCGCGGATCAGGGTGAGGAGCGAGGGCTCATCGGTCCTCTCGAGCTCCCACGACTGTGGACGCGACACATCCTCAACAGCGTGATCGCCGCCCCGCTCTTCCATGGATCGGTTGCCGATATCGGGTCGGGCGCAGGATTGCCCGGACTGGTTCTCGCGATCGCGCGTCCTGACGTGCACTGGACTCTCATCGAACCGATGGAGCGACGGATCACCTGGCTCAATGAGCAGGTGGAGGCACTGTCACTCGACAACGTCGAAGTACTGCGCGCGCGCGCCGAAGACGTCGATCGCCCCGGCGGGTTCGATGTGGTCACCGCTCGTGCTGTCAGCGCGCTGCGAACCCTGTTGCCGCTGACCGCACCTCTTGTGCGTGATGGCGGTGAACTCGCAGTACTCAAGGGCATGAACGCTGCGAACGAGATCGACGCGGCGCAGAAGCAGATCAAGAAGTACCGGCTGTCCGAGGTACGTGTCGAAGTGCTGGGAGAAGGCGTACTGCCCGAGATCACCAGAGTGGTGCGCGCGACCGTTCGGTGAGGTGTTCCCCCCTTCCGTCGGGATGATGTCCTTGTGGTGGCGTGATCGTTCGTCGATTGTTCGACTTTTTGGGTGTTCGCTGGTTCTGCGTTTCGTGTTGCGCCCGACGGTGGGTGCTGGTCTCCAGCGGGATCCCGGTGAATGATGTGGGCAACATAGTCGCCGGGTTCCGAGTGCTGCCGGACTGGCGCAGGCCGGGTCGAGTCGTTGTCACGCGTCGCCTCGGGCCCCACGATATGCGGTTCTGCGGAGCAGCGCGCTCCGAGAGACCACTCGCTGCTGTGCCTGCCGAGCTCGCTCGTTTGCTAGCTGTGCCTATCGTTGCGCCGGGGCCGCCGACGAAGCTGCAGTGTTTCACGTGAAACGCCGCGGAGGTCAACGACTCGATGTTCCACGTGAAACATGTGGGGTGTGATGGAGCGGGTGTTCGTCGCGGAACAAGGTCACTCCATTCGAGGGTGATGTTTCACGTGGAACATAAGGTTCGCGGGAGCCGCCCGCCGGATCGGCAGAGCACCGTGGCCGTGGATTGGATGCGTCCTGGTGTTTCCGCCTGGGTAATCCCGCAAGATATGTGTGCATACAGAGCCGCCAGTTTGCTGCGCACGGCCTCGGTTGCTCGCGGACCCATCCCACATCAGGGCTGGCCTGTCAGCGCTTGTCTACCAGTCCGGCGGGGTGCCCGCGGAGGTGGGTGGGAGCTACGGCGGCTACCTCCTCCCTCTCACGGCGGAGCTGCGGGTGGTTCCGGTCCAGGCGGAGAGGCGGGCGAGTATTCGCGATCACATCCGGCGGACGTCACGCATCAAAGGTGGATGATTCTCGTTGAGCCGGGAGCCGAGACGACGGGCTCTTGGGTCGATGAGGGTAGCCGGCGGGGGCTTCGAGGGCACCGGCGCTGTCGTACGAACACGAACGGGCGCGCGCAGCGTGAGGGTGGTCGAGTTGCAGTGGTGATGAGGCTCCGGCGGTCATGAGGCTCCGGCGGTGATGAACCTCCGGTGGTGATGAGGCTCCGGTGGTGATGAGGCTCCAGTGGCGATGAGGCTCCGGTGGTGATGAACCTCCAGTGGCGCTGAAGACGCGAGGACGAGTCAGGGGGGATCGTCGTCTGTGGCCCAGGCCCGTGGGGGGAGGGGCGGAGACAGGGGCGAGGAGCCCAGCCGGCGCCGTGTCATCGTGGTGGGACTATCTCCGCGACACACGCCGCCTGGAAGTCCATCGTCGTGAGGCACCGTCCTCTTGGCGTGTGACCCGGCTTTGTGGGGACGAGCGCACGGCCACCGCGACGCGAGAACTGCGTCGCACATGTGGCCTTCGCCGTCGTCGAGCGCGTCAGGCACCCCCACTCGACGAGATTGCCGCGTTGAGCGGCGGAGAGGAGCGGGACGGTTCCCTCCGATCCTTGGATCTCTCCTCCCTGCTCTGACGGCGTCAGCCGCGAGAGGACGGTGCATCTCGCGACGTGGCACGGTAGCAGACCCTCGCCCCGTCGCATCGGGAGCTCGACGGAGACGAGCGGGTACTGTGGTTCGACGGCATCCTGGCGCTCCTGAGCGGTTGCCCTGACTCTCCCCAGCTGTACCTTCCGGGCCCACGTTTCACGTGAAACACGCGGGTGCCGCTTCGGAGATCGGCGCGCAGGCCACCATCCGTTCCGCCCAGAGGGGGAGGGATGCGCCTAGGCAGTTCTCAGCGGCCGCCGTAGGTCGGTCGACCGATGTCGAGATGGCCGGGACTGCGTGTGTCGTTGATCATGCTTCGTGCCGTGCAGCCGAGACGGCCTCATGGTGTGCCGCGGAGACCGATCACAGGAATGTCGGGAGTAGGGACGTCCACGCTCCTCTCGGTTCTGGGGGATCGCGGTCATCGGGTGATCGATACGGACTACGGAGCGCGGAAGACCGCAGACGGACTGTGGGATGAAATGCGACTGTCTGCGTTGCTGAGTTCGGCGTCTTCCGTCGTCGTCACAGGAGCGGGGCGGGAGAACCGGGGGAGGTGCTGCGACCTATTCGACCACGTGGTGCTTCCCTCGAGAACCGAGGAGGTGATCCTCGCCCGGGTCGCTTGCCGCGCGAACAATCACTACGGCCGTACCGAGAGCGAGCGGCGGGAGATGCGCACGCATCTGCAGGATGTCGAACCTCGGCTACGCACGACTGCGACAGAGCAGTTCGACGGCACGGACCGATGCCCTGGATCACCTCGCCGATCGTATCGAGCGGCTTCTTCGAGAGTAGGTGTTTCACGTGAAACAGCCGGAACGCGAGCGGTCGTCTCTCCGGAACAGGGAACTGCGCGCGCGGCCGTCTCTCTGCCCCAGGCGCAGAGCCGTGACATGCACGGAAACTCCTCTGCTGCTGCACAGGTGCGCCACGACATGCCGGACCTCTCTCCCGACGGGGCCGTTGAAGCCGGACTCGTATCGACCCCGAATCGCACCGCCGGAGTTGGCTTCTGCTCGTGTCCCAGAACCCTCAACCCCCGATCACGGGTGGTTTCCTACTTCCGCCCCATCCTGCATCGGACACACGATCTTCAGGAGTCGAAGGCCGCGAACGCCGGGATGCACCCGGGCGCTCACAGTCACTGTCTGCCGCAACGATTAGAGTGGAAGGCGGCCCCGAAAGGAGTGGATGTTTCACGTGAAACAGCCCGAAAAGGCATCACCGAAGAGCGATTTCGGGATGGACACACCCCTCGCGCGGGAGATCGCCGACCTGTCCGCACGTCGACGCGCTCTCGAAGGTGTGCAACTCCACTTCGGCGGAGAGACTCGCATCCTCACGGTCTCGAACCAGAAGGGCGGGGTCGGTAAGACGACCAGCGCGGTCAACGTCGCAGCCGCTCTCTCGGGCCTCGGAGCGAAGGTCCTCGTCATCGACCTGGATCCTCAGGGAAACGCGTCCACCGCGCTCGGCGTACCGCACAACGCGGAGACCCCGAGTGTGTACGACGTGCTGATCGAGGACACCGCACTCGCCGACATCGTGCAGCAGAGCCCTGAGGATGAGAACCTCTTCTGCGCCCCCAGCACCATCCACCTCGCCGGCGCCGAGATCGAGCTCGTGGCCCAGGTCGCACGCGAACACCGTCTCCGCAGGGCGCTCGATGTCTATCTCATCGACAGCCCCATGGACTTCGTCATCATCGACTGCCCGCCGTCGCTCGGACTCCTCACCATCAACGCCTTCACGGCAGCGCGTGAGGTCTTCATCCCCATCCAGTGCGAGTACTACGCACTCGAGGGACTGAGCCAGCTGCTGGGCAGCATCCAGATGATCCAGAAGCACCTCAATCCGGACCTTCACCTGTCGACGATCCTCCTCACGATGTTCGACGGGCGCACCCGTCTCGCACAGCAGGTCGCCGACGAGGTCCGCACCCACTTCCCGCAGCAGGTTCTGGACACCGTCATCCCGCGCTCCGTGCGGGTGTCGGAGGCACCGAGCTTCGGACAGACCGTGATCGCCTATGACGGGCAATCCGCCGGCGCCGTCGCCTACCGCGAGGCCGCTGTCGAGATCGCGTCGCGCACGGCGACGCAGAGCAAGGAGAAATGATGGCGAAGCGCACTGGACTGGGTCGGGGCATCGGTGCCCTCATTCCGACGGCGGATCAGTCGGAACGCCCCGTGGACGTCTTCTTCCCCGGAGCGAGTCTGCGGTCGAACCAGGCGACCGCGCCGGTCGAGCCTGCCGCGGACCTCGAGGCGGTGCCCGGCATCCATCTCATCCAGATCGACCCTCAGAAGATCGTGCCGAACCCGCGGCAGCCGCGTACGCACTTCGACCCGAGCGACCTCGCGGAGCTCGTGCACAGTGTGCGCGAATTCGGCGTCCTGCAGCCGGTCGTGGTTCGCAAGAACGTGGATGGCGAGTACGAGCTGATCATGGGGGAGAGGCGCACACGCGCCGCGCGCGAGGCCGGTCTGGACGCCATCCCCGCAGTGGTGCGCGAGACGGCGGACGAGGATCTGCTGCGTGACGCCCTTCTCGAGAACCTGCACAGGTCGGAGCTGAACCCTCTGGAAGAAGCCTCCGCCTACCAGCAGCTGCTGGAGGACTTCGGCATCACCCAGGAGGAGCTGGCGACGCGCATCGGTCGATCGCGCCCCCAGATCAGCAACACGATCCGCCTGCTCAAGCTGCCGGTTCCGGTGCAGCAGCGCGTGGCGGCCGGGGTGCTGACGGCTGGGCACGCACGCGCGATCCTCAGCCTCGACACCCCGGAGGCGATGCAACGCCTCGCCGACAAGGTCGTGAACGAGGACCTCTCGGTCCGTGCCACCGAGGTCGCCGCCAAGACGGAGCCGACCACAGCGACGCGCACCGCGAAGCCGACGCCCGGGGCCCGTCGTGCCTACCTCGACGAGGTCGCAGGCAACCTCGGAGATCGCCTCAACACCCGCGTCAAGGTCTCGTTGGGTGCGCGAAAGGGGCAGGTCATCATCGATTTCGCATCGATTCAGGACCTGAACCGCATTCTCACCGAGCTCGGCGAATCGGGCTACGGTTCGGCGTGACACGCCCCTGCAGGAGCTGACGGGACGTAGACTCCCGACATCGCGATGATGAGAGGGATGCCATGGCCACTGCATTGAATCCGGAAGGCGTCCGGCGCCGCGTCATCGCGGTCAGCATCGCCGCCGCCCTCGGCGGTTTCCTGTTCGGTTTCGACACGGCCGTGATCAACGGTGCGGTCGACGCTCTTGCGGGCACGACGTCGGGCTTCGACCTCGGCGTCGGGCTCAAGGGCTTCGCCGTCTCGTCCGCGCTGATCGGCTGCGCGGTCGGGGCGTGGTTCGCGGGGCCGATCGCGAACAAACGCGGACGCATCCCCGTGATGGTGGTCGCGGCGGCGATGTTCTTCGTCTCCGCCATCGGCTCCGGTCTCGCCTTCAGCGTGGTCGACCTCATCATCTGGCGGGTGATCGGCGGACTCGGTGTCGGAGCGGCATCCGTCATCGCGCCGGCCTACATCGCCGAGGTCTCTCCCGCGGCCATCCGTGGCCGGCTGGGATCACTCCAACAGCTCGCCATCGTCACGGGCATCTTCGCAGCCCTGCTGTCGGATGCCCTGCTCGCGAACCTCGCCGGCGCGGCGGACCAGCCGCTGTGGGGGCTCACCGCCTGGCGATGGATGTTCATGGTCGCGGCGATCCCCGCGCTCGTCTACGGGCTCATGTCCCTGAGGCTTCCCGAGTCGCCGAGGTACCTCGTGCGCAAGGGCGACCTGAAACGGGCGGGGGAGGTCCTGCATACGGTGACCGGCGCCGTCGACGTCGAGGCGAAGATCAAGGAGATCACCAGCACGATCGACACGGAGCGCAAGGAGTCCCTGCGCGATCTGCGCGGCAGCCGCCTGGGCCTGAAGCCGATCGTGTGGGTCGGCATCCTGCTCTCGGTCTTCCAGCAGTTCGTCGGCATCAACGTCATCTTCTACTACTCGACCACGCTGTGGCAGTCCGTCGGATTCGACGAGTCGAGCGCGCTGCTGACCTCCGTCATCACGTCGGTGACGAACATCGTGGTGACGATCGTGGCGATCCTGCTCGTCGACAAGGTGGGCCGCCGCATCATGCTGCTCGTCGGCTCCGTCGGAATGACCGTGACGCTGGGTCTGATGGCACTCGCGTTCTCGTTCGGCACGCTGGATGCCGAGGGCACGGCGACGCTGCCCGACCCCTGGGCCACGGTGGCCCTGATCTGCGCCAACGGGTTCGTGGTGTTCTTCGGAGCCACCTGGGGCCCGCTGGTCTGGGTGCTTCTGGGAGAGATCTTCCCGAACTCGATCCGCGCGGGGGCCCTCGCGGTCGCCGCGGCGGCGCAGTGGGCGGCGAACTTCTTCATCTCGACGACGTTCCCGATCTTCGCCGACATCGGCCTCACGTTCGCCTACGGCTTCTACGCGTTCTTCGCTCTGCTGTCGTTCTTCTTCGTCTACTTCAAGGTTCCGGAGACCAAGGGCAAGGAGCTCGAGGAGATGACAGACGAGTTGAAGGTGGAGCGCCGGGGCACGCGAAAGGCCACGTAGGCTGGAAGTATGACCGAGTCCGTTCCCCGTCGCGCCAGCCTCGAGGTGCTGAGAGCCGAAGCCTCGGACGAGCTCGCCGTGTTGATCCAGGAGCGCCTTCTCGGGGGCGAGGATCCCTGGGACTTCATGGAGGAGCTCCCCAGCGTCGATGAGCTCGTGGTCTTCCTCCTGCGGGCCGACAACATCACCGCGAACGACGGCGTGCGGCCCAACGCGGCTCGTCACTATCGAGTGCTGCGACAGATCGCGTTGGAGTATCCGGAACTCACCCCGGCGGTCTGGCGCCTGCTCGACGAGACGCAGCGTCATCGCCGGTGGGATCCGACGGTCGCCGACGCGTCCTGATCCGTCGGATGCCGCGCATACTCGTCCCGTACGATCCGTCGTGGCCGGCGCGTTTCGCGTCGTTCGCCACGGAGCTGCGTGAACTCGCCCGTGCGGACTGGGCCATCGAGCACATCGGATCCACGGCGATCCCGGGCATGCGCGCGAAGCCGATCATCGACCTCGCCGTCAGGATCCGGGATCTCGAGGACTTCGGGGCTCACCTTTCCGCGCTCGAGAGCGGAGGGTGGCGGCGTGGCAGCGCGGTGCGCTCGCATCCGGTCATGATCCTCGAGCGTGAGGGCGCTCGTGTCGCGATCGCGCACTTCTTCACGGCCGGGGAGTGGGATGCCGTGCATCAGCGCATCCTGCGTGACTGGCTCCGGTCGCATCCGGACGACGCCGACCTCTACGTGCACGCGAAGTGCGACGCCGTGGCCGCCGCCGCACGCGGGACATCGGCCTACAACGCCGCGAAGACGCCGGTCATCCAGGAGATCGTCGATCGCGCGCGGGCGGCACGAGGAATGCCCTCCGTCCCGGTCTCCGACAAGTAGCCGCGGCGGCGCGTCCGGAGAATGCTCCGGACGGGCAGGAGCGCGGACGGATGCGGATCCGGACACGGAAAAGGCCGCCACCCCCGAAAGGGGTGACGGCCATGAAAGATCCTGATCAGCCGATGAAGTCGGCGAGGTCCTTCTCGAGAGCGGGCTTCGGCTTGGCGCCGATGATGGTCGTCTTGACCTCACCGCCCTGGAACACCTTCATCGCGGGGATCGAGGTGATCTGGTACTTCATCGCCAGCTGCGGGTTCTCGTCCACGTTCAGCTTGAGGATGGTGATCTTGTCGGGGTTGTCCGCCTGGATCTGGTCCAGAACGGGGGCGACCATACGACACGGTCCGCACCACTCGGCCCAGAAGTCCACGAGGACGGGACCTTCGGCCTGCAGAACGTCCTGCTCCCAGGTCGCCTGGCTCGTAGCCTTTGCACTCATCAGAGTTCTCCTTGTTCGAGGTTCGCCTACTACAACAGCAGGCGTCGTGAAACTGTTCCCGACCGCTCAGGCCGTGAGGATCTCGGCGGCTTCCGCGGCCGGGACCTCCACGGAGGCGTCTTCGAGATCGGCGAGGAAGTGCTCGGCGTCGAGAGCGGCGACCGTGCCCGACCCGGCAGCGGTGATCGCCTGACGGTAGGTCGGGTCGATCACGTCGCCGGCGGCGAACACCCCGGGAACCGAGGTCTTCGACGAGCGGCCGTCGACCCAGATGGTCCCCTCGGCGGTCAGCTCGAGCTTGTCGTGCACGAGGTGGGTGCGCGGGTCGTTGCCGATCGCGATGAACAGACCGTCGAGGGCCAGATCGCTGAGTGTGCCGTCGACCGTGTTGCGCAGCTGCACTCCCGAGACGGAGTCACCGCCGAGGATCTCGGCGACCTCGCTGTTCCAGACGAACTCGATCTTCTCGTTCGCGAAGGCGCGCTCCTGCATGATCTTCGATGCCCGCAGCGTGTCCTTGCGGTGGATGACGTAGACCTTGTCGGCGAAGCGGGTGAGGAACGTCGCCTCCTCCATCGCCGAGTCTCCGCCGCCGACCACGGCGATCGTCTTCTCACGGAAGAAGAACCCGTCGCACGTGGCGCACCACGAGACGCCGTATCCGGACAGACGCTCTTCGCCCTCGATGCCGAGCTTGCGGTACGCCGAGCCGGTCGCGTAGATGAGCGTCTGGGCCTCGTGCACCGTTCCGCTGCCGAGCGTGACCTTCTTGACGGTGCCGTCGAGGTCGAGTTCGGTGACGTCGTCGTAGACGACCTCGGTGCCGAACTTCTCGGCCTGCTCCTGGAACTTGGCCATGAGCTCGGGGCCCTGGATCCCCTCGGGGAAGCCCGGGTAGTTCTCGACCTCGGTGGTGTTCATCAGCTCTCCGCCGACCTCGACGGTGCTCGCGATGAGCAGCGGCTTGAGGTTCGCGCGCGCCGCGTAGATGGCGGCGGTGAATCCGGCGGGACCGGAACCGATGATGATGACCTGACGCATGTGCTCTCCGTCGTAGATGCTGAGACGCCGAAAGACGTTCGACTGCTTCAACCAATGGTAACCGCGCGACATTCCCGCGCGTGGGCGGTCAGCGGCCGGGCAGGAAGCGGCGCAGCATCGAGCCCGCGACCGTGAGCTCCGGGGCGCGCATGAGCGCCAGGATGCCGATGTAGACGACCACGACCACGGCACCGATGATGCAGGTGCCGATCGCGCCGAGGAGCTGGCCGCTCATGGTCCAGCCTTCGGTGCCGCCGAGCAGCAGGAAGACTCCCCATCCGGCCAGCCCTGCGGGCACGGCGGCGACCGCGAACCGGCCGATCGCGCTCATCCACGACCCGATCTGCAGACCGCCGATCTTGCGGTGCAGCAGCCAGATGGCGATCACCGTCTGCAGTGTGCTCGCGATCGACTGCCCGAGTGCGACCCCGGCGGCGAGCAGCGTCACGGGGATCACGTCAAGAGAGTAGAGCAGCGAGGCCAGCAGCGCGGTGCCGACGACGAGGGCGCACTGGAAGATCGTGAACCAGAACGGGGTACGCGTGTCGTCGTAGGCGTAGAACGTCCTCTGGACGATGAAGAGCACCGTGAGCGGGAGCAGGCCGATGAGATAGGCGACGAGCACCGGTGCGGCGCCGAAGGCCTCGTTCAGATTGCTCGAGAAGACGCGAGACGCCGGGAAGGTGGCGGCGGCGACCGCGGCGATGGCCGCCATGATGAAGAACACCAGAGTGCGGATGCTGCGGGTGATGTCGGCGCGAACCTCGTCGTGGCGGCCGGCCGCCGCATGCTCGCTGATCTGCGTGAAGTACGGGGTGCCGATGGACAGCACGATGACCGAGTACGGGAGCATGAAGACCAGCCAGGCGTTCGCCAGGACGGTGGAGGACGCCCCGGCACCGGAGGCGGTGGTGGCGACACTGCTCTGGAAGAAGCCGGCGGCGATCCCTGCGAGCGCCATCAGCATCGTCCACCCGGCGAGCCGACCCACCGTGCCGAGACCCGCGCCACGCCAGTGGAAGTCGGGACGGAGGGACAGTCCCGTACGTCGCCAGAACACCAGGAGCACGAGGGCCTGGAGAGCGATGCCGAGCGTCGCTGTGCCTCCGAGTATCGCGACCATCTGGGGGGTCCAGGACGCGGCGCTCCGGGGCACCTCGTGGAACACGGCGCCGAGGGCGAGGAAGCCGGCGATCGACACGATGTTGTTGATGACAGGTGCCCAGGTGAAGGGACCGAAGACGCGGCGGGCGTTCAGAGTCTCACCGAGGAGTGCGTAGACGCCGTAGAAGAGGATCTGCGGCAGACACCAGTAGGCGAAGGCGATGGCCAGCGCGCGCAGCTCCTGCTGCTTCTCGGATGTGGCGAGCCACACCAGGCCCGGGGCGGCGATCATGGCGATCGCGGTGCAGACGAGCAGCACCACGACGCCGAGGGTGAACATCTTGGAGATGAACGGCCCGCCGCCGTCGGGCTTCGCAGTGGCCTTGACGATCTGCGGGACGATGACTGCGGTCAGCACGCCGACCGAGATCAGCTGGAAGACGCTGTTGGGGAGCTGGTTGGCCACCGTGAACGCGTCGGCCGCCTGCGAGATCGAACCCAGCACCCCGACCAGGACGATGCTGCGCAGAAGACCGGTCACTCGCGACACCATCGTGCCGGCGGCGATCACGGCGCTGGCACGGCCGAGGCTACTCATCGCGCTCCTCGACGGTGTCGACGGTCTCGCTCGCGTCGACGGTCTCGTCGGTCCCGTGGGAACCGGCGGCGGCATCCGCCTCGACGCCCGCCTCTGCGTCGCTCTCGCGACGACGGCGGCGCACCGTGCGGATCACGCCGACGCTGAGCAGAAGCACGATCAGCCCGCCGAACAGGGCGAGGCCGATGGTCTCCCATTCGGCCCGCACCGAGACGCGGACCCGCTCGGGCTGGCTGATCTGCACGCCCGTCGGGCTCGACAGTTCAAGGGTCAGCGTGACCTCACCGCTGCCCACTCGCGCCGATACGGGCACCTTCACTCTGCCGTTCGAATTGGGCTGGATGGTCGCCGCCGTGACCTTCTGCACGTCGAGACGCGGATCGCTCGGACGCACCGAGAGCATCACGTTCACCGGCCACGGCAGATCGTTGCGCACCGAGAACGGCAGATCGGCGTTGGCCGTGAGCAGCTGGATGGTGCTGGACGGCGGGATGTCCACGGCGTCGAGCGTGGCGGTCGTCGCGATGTGCACCGCGGCGGTCGCTTCGTCGAACTTCTTCGCGGTCAGGCCCACGGCGGTCGCACGGAGGATCTGGATGCGCTTGGGGCTCAGCAGCAGCTGCCGATCGTCGAGGATCGAGGCGAAATCGTCGAGGACGACCTCGTCGGCGAGCATCCGCTGCAGGGCGGCGCCACGCGAGGTGTCCGGTTCCGCCACGAGAGAGACGGGGACGCTGGGCGTCGCGAGGACCTCGGTGAGCCCGAAACCGGGGGAGTCGACGGCGGCGATCGCCTCGCGCAGGGCGTCGGCCGAGCGGGTGTCGTCGCGATCGAGCCCCACGAGGAGGGGCGTGGCGGGGTTGGGGAGCGCCGAGAGGTACACCTGCGCGGTGGCCTCGGAGAGCAGTCGCTGGCGGGACGCGGCATCGTTCTCGCTCGCGGCCTCGGAGAGGGCGTCAGACGCGGCGGTGTCCGAGACGAGGATGTCGCTGGTGCCTGCGGTGGCTCGAGCTCCGGCAGCGCCGCCGAGACTGGCGGAGGAGAGGATCGTGACGCCACCGTCTCCGACGTAGCCGGCGAAGGCGTCGAGATCGGTCGCGGTGACGTCGCTGCGCGGCCACAGCACGCCCGCGGTCGCTCCGTCGACCGCACGCAGATCGGCATCGCTGGGGATGCTCGGGCTGCCGGGCGACGGGCTGGGCGTGCCCGACGACGAGGGCGAGGGCGTCGGGGCGTCGGAGGGCGTCGCGCCCGCAGGGGTGGCGAAGTCGCTCGGGGTCACGAACGGCAGGAGCGAGGTCGGCTGCAGCAGCGCGGTGAGCCCGGCCTGCGCCTGGGTCGTCGCATCCGCGTCGCCGAACTGCAGGGCGAAGCGGTCATTGGGCAGTTCGTCGAGCTGGCGCAGCCAGTCCCGGGCGCTCTGCGGCGCCGACGAGCCGAGCACGTTGACGGCGGCGGTGATCGCGGGGTCGATCGCGAGGATGGCGCCTGTGCCTCTGACCCCGTCGATCGCCGCGGTGAGCGCACCGTCGGGTGCGGTGAGCACCGTCAGCTCCTCCGACGTCAGGAGGGCGCCGCGGGCGGGGGTGGCCGTGATCGGCACGATCACCGCGATCGGAGGATTCGGCGTCGCGGTGACCACCAGCACAGAGGTCGACGTCACGGCATCCGAGTCGTTCTGCCCCTGCGTCTGCGCGCCGCTGAGCGTGGCGCGCAGCGGGTAGACGCCCGGCGCGAGGTCGGCCAGCGCTTCGGGGGGAACGGCGATGTTCGTGGTCGCTGCCGACTCGGCGTCCACTGTTCCCGTCGCGTCGGTGCCGAGCTCGTCGAAATCGCCCGTGACCTCGGCGTCGTCGAGCCAGGAGGTCACTGCGGTGGGGCTCGACAGAGCGGTGCGGTTGATCTCGACGGTGACGCGACCCGCGGAGAGCGATGACGACTCGTCGTTCTGCACGGTCAGCGAGGCGGTGGTGCCGCTGCCGGGGGCGATCGCGCCACGCACGCCCGCAGAGAGGATCAGCTCGATCGCGGGTGCGTCGTCCGCGTCGGAATCGGTCGCGGCGACCGCGCTCCCCGTTCCCGTCGCACACAGGCCGAGAGCGATCGCCGAGATGACGGATCCGCACGCGACGCGCTGCAGGCGCGTGCGGTGGCCGTTCTCGGGGGTGGTCGCGGTCATGGAAGTCTTCCTCGAACGCCGGGGATCTCAGGCTGCTCGTGAGTGCTGACCTTGTGATTCTAGGTGGCACGCGCGAGGAGAACCCTGAAGACGCGTAGAGTGACGGCCGTGTCCGACACCCCGTTCCCCGTGCCAGATCCGATCCGCAGCACCGCGCTCGCGGCCGACCTCGACGCCGCCGACCTGCGCTCCGAGCCGCTGCGCCGACTGTGGGGAGAAGAAGAGGACGACGCGCTCGCTCGCGGCATGAGGGAGCCGATCCTGCGCGCGATCGCGCACGATGACGGACCGCTCGCGACCCTCGGACGCCTGCTCGTGCTGGGAATGCCGCAGCCCCTCACGGCAGTGGCCACGGCCCTGCCGACCCTCGGAGTGGAGGGCCTGGTGGCTCTCGGGCTGGCGCGCGTGGACGCGGCATCCGTGATCCCGACCGCCCTGCTGCGGCCGCAGTCCTTCGTCGACGCCGACGGCTTCGGCGAATGGTGGATCGCCAGCGATCTCGACGAGACGGCGCTGGACGGCGCCCTCCCCGCCGACCATGTGCTCGGCGTCGGCGGGGCCTCCCGCACGCTCGCCGAGATCGTGATGCCGGTCGAGGTCGACCGCGCGCTCGACCTCGGCACCGGATGCGGCATCCAGGCCCTCCTGGTCGCCCGGCACGCCCGCTCGGTCGTCGCCACCGACATCTCGGCGAGGGCTCTCGCCTTCGCGGAGCTGAACGCGCAGCTGAACGGCGTGTCGACCATCGAGTTCCGCCTCGGCAGCATGTTCGAGCCGGTCGCCGGAGAGACCTTCGACCTGATCGTGTCGAACCCGCCGTTCGTCATCACCCCTCGCGCCGAGGGTGTGCCGGAGTACGAGTACCGTGACGGCGGCCTCGTCGGCGACGCTCTGGTGGAGCAGTTCATCGCCACCGCTCCGCAGCACCTCACGCCCGGCGGGTCGGCGCAGCTGCTCGGCAACTGGGAGTCTCGCGGAGGGCAGCGGTCGCTGACCGGTCGAGCGGGACTCGATCGCGTCTCGTCCTGGGTTCCCGGCGAGCTCGACCTGTGGGTCGTGCAGCGTGAGGAGCTGACCCCTCTCGCGTACGCCGAGCTCTGGATCCGCGACGGCGGAACGACGCCACGGGATGCCGCCTTCACCCCGCTGCTGCGCGCCTGGCTCGACGACTTCGCCGCACGCGGGGTGACCGCGGTCGGCTTCGGGTACATCCTGATCCGACGTCCTGCGCACGCCGGTGCTCCGCTGCGCAGGCTCGAGCGTCTGCCGCAGCCGGTGTCGAACGTCGGGAGCGCGCTGCGCGACGGCCTCGCCGCACACGACCTGCTGGCAGGGGGCGTCCCGCCGATGCTGCTGACCGCGGCGGACGTCACCGAAGCCCGCCACCTGCTGCCGGGCAACGACGACCCCAGCATCATCGAGCTGCGCCAGGGAGGGGGCTTCGCCCGGACCCTCACGGTGGATCCTGCGCTCGCCGCGTTCGTGGGCGCGTGCGACGGCGACCTCACGGTCATGCAGATCGTCGCGGCGCTCGCCGACCTGTTCGAGGTGCCGCTCGCCGACCTCTGGGCAGACCTCGAACCGCGCATCCGGCAGCTCATCCTCGACGGCCTTCTCGTGGCGGGTGTTCGGTAGGGAATACCCGCCGACATCCATGCGTTCGAATACACCATGAAGGCTTTCGGATTCCTCTCTTTCGGGCATTACGCCGATGTGCCGGGTTCAGCGACCCGCACGGCCGGCGACATGCTGAAGCAGACCATCGAGATCGCGGAGGGTGCTGACGAGATCGGCGTCAACGGCGCATCGGTCCGTGTGCACCACTGGGCCCGCCAGGCCGCCTCGCCGATGCCGCTGCTGTCGGCCATGGCCGCGCGCACGAAGCGCATCGAGGTGGGCACGGGCGTGATCGACATGCGCTACGAGAACCCGTTCCAGTTCGCCGAGGAGGCGGCCGCCCTCGATCTCATCGCCGACGGGCGCATCGCGCTCGGCGTGAGCCGTGGGTCACCCGAGACCGCACTGCGCGGGTACGAGACCTTCGGTTTCCACGATGAAGAGGACCCCGAGCGCGGCAGCGTGATCGCACGCGAGAAGTTCGACCTCTTCCTGCGGGCCATCGACGGTGAAGGCCTCGCCCCGGGAGATCCCCGCATGGTCGGCGCCGGACGCTACCTGGCGATCGAACCGCAGTCGCCGACGCTGCGCGACCACATCTGGTGGGGATCGGGATCGCGTGCCACGGCCGAGGAGACCGGACGCAAGGGCCTCAACATGATGAGCTCGACGCTTCTCACCGAGGCGACCGGCGTGCCGTTCCACCAGCTCCAGCGCGAGCAGATCGATCTCTTCCGCGCCGCCTACAAGGAGGCCGGTCACACCGGCGCTCCGCGCGTCTCGGTCAGCCGCAGCGTCTTCCCGCTGGTCTCCGACATGGATCGGGCCTACTTCGGTCTGCGCAGCGAGGAGAACGCCGACCAGATCGGCATCATCGACGGGTTCCGGTCGACCTTCGGCAAGACCCACGCGGCGGAGCCGGATGTGCTGATCCGGCAGCTCCTCGCCGACGAGGCGGTGATGTCGGCGGACACCCTGCTGCTGACCATCCCGAACCAGCTCGGGCCGGAGTACAACCTGCATGTTCTCGAGGCGTTCGCGACGCATGTCGCTCCCGCACTCGGGTGGAAGCCCAACACGGAGGGCCCGGTGCAGGGAGACGCGATCTAGCGCGATCCGTTCGTGGTGTGGATCACCCTGAGCCGCTCGCACACGACCGGCATGGACGGGTGGAAGCCGCGCGGATCCTCCGAGTGCGCACGC
The DNA here is from genome assembly GCF_001426995.1 of Microbacterium sp. Root553. Lineage (NCBI taxonomy): Bacteria > Bacillati > Actinomycetota > Actinomycetes > Micrococcales > Microbacteriaceae > Microbacterium > Microbacterium sp. Root553. The sequence continues at coordinate 1,142,752 of NZ_LMFY01000001.1, forward strand.
CAGAACCGCTCATGCGTCTCGCGCCAGTGCGCCAGACTCCGGTCGCCCTCTCCTTCGGCGAAGGCGTGGGCCTCGGAGACGTCGCCGAAGGGGATGACGTCGACGGATGCGGTCTCCACGAGAGCACGCGGTGCTCCGCGTCCGTCGAGAACGATGTTCAGCAGGCCGGGTTCGGGAACGGGGTCGTGCGCGTACTCGTAGTCCCAGAGGGAGGATGCCGTCGCGGTCTTCGTGCCGTCGAGCACGAGGGCCAGGAGATCGTCGGCCTGCGCCGGGGTCGCCCCGAACGCCCAGGCGTCGGGGACGGCCTCAGGCAGCGCCGGCACGGCGGCGCGGCACTCTCGCCAGAACTCGTCGATGTCGAGGGGGTCGTTCATCCGGTCAGCCTATTCGTCGCTAGGGTGCAGTCATGACGAGCGAGCGCGGACCGGAAGAGGAGTGGGACTACTCTCCCCTTCCCGCCGATATGCGGCTCTACGACGCACGCACCTACACCGACCTCGGGACACTCGAGGTCGACGGCGAGACGTTCGCGATCCGCGGGAGCGACGACGGCGCACATCACTACGACTGGGTGTCCGGGCCCAACCCGGGGTACGGCTTCACGGTCGGCGGTGGGTCGTCGCCGCGCAGCCGCGACCGGCACGTGGCAGAGATCCGCGACTTCCTTGCGGCGGTGGATCCGGCGACGGGGTACCTCTGAGGCGGAGGTCGACCTGCAGGCCTCGCGCGCAGCACCGTCGTCGCCCGTGGGGTCAGGCGGGTCCGAAGAGCTCCTCGCCGTGCTCGTGCAGCAGCCGGTAGGCATCGGCGAACGTCTCGGGCTCGGGCTCACCGGACGCGCCGTACTTCGCGATGAGCAGACCGAGCAGCCCGCGGGCGGGAGGAGTCAGCGGTTTCAGCTCGGAGGGGTCACCCGGTGTCGGCTCCCGCGCCTCGGGGTTCGGCGGCGTGTAGGCGGGCGTGGTGATCGGCCAGTCGGCGGGATGCCGCGGCTTGTCGAGATTCACGACCTCGAAGAGCGTGTTCGCCGACTGATCCCTGTCGTTGAGAGGCGTCAGGCCATGCAGGCGCGACAGGGTCGCGGTGACCGAACCGTGGTGCATCTCCTCGTGCACGATGGTGCCGCGCCTCGTGTACGCCGACACCGCGATGGCCGGCACACGGCATCCGAGGCGGTCGAAGGTGAAGCCCATCTCGCCGGGCCCGGTGTCGGGCGTCGGTTTTGTCGCGGCCGGAGGTGGCACGTGGTCGTAGCATCCGCCGTGCTCGTCGAACGTGATGAGCAGCAGGGTGTTGACCGCGTTCGACCCCTTCGGGGAGGCGCTTGTGCGCACCGCCTCGTAGATGTCGTGGATGAGCCGGTCGCCCGCGCGCACGTCAGAGATCGCGCTGTCGTAGACGGGCTCGCCGTCGGCCTCGCTCTCGCGTGGGGCTCCGAACGGCGGATGGAAGTCGTTGTGGTCGTAGACCATGCGCGGTTCGATGAACGCGTATGCGGGAAGCGTGCCGTTCTTCGCGTCGTCGTAGAAGTCCTCCATGGTGCCGAAGTGCTCGGTGCGCCAGTACTTCTCGAGCACCGCCGCGTGCAGCATCCCCGTGAAGGACACCAGCTGCAGCTTGTCGATGTAGATCTTCCAGCTGACCTTCTCGTCTTCGAGGCGATTGAAGACTGTCGGCGCCGCGGGTGCGTCGATCCATTTGCGGTACCCGCCGCCCGCCTGGTTGGTGACGAATCCGTGCGATGTGGAGGCGTGGAAGAACGACCGGTTGCAGAAGGTCTGCGACGGCACTCCGGCGAACCAGTGATCGAACACCGCGAACTCCGCCGCGAGCGTCGAGAGCACCGGGAGCATCTCGGGCGAGAAGGAGCCCATGATGTGCGCCGCCTCCTGCGGGGCGGGGTCGGCGCCCTTGCGCAGCCGACGGAAGTTGATGATGTAGTCCTCGAGGAACCCCGACATCGTGGCCTTCTCGCCATGCGTCGGGGCGTTGAACGGGGCGGTCATCTGGTCGACGAACAGGTCGGCGTTGCCCGGCGGGTCGACGGTGCCGAAGATCTGCGTGTTGACGTGCGGGTACTCCTCGCCGGGATCCGGGTCGGGCAGGCTCATGATCCGGTCGGTGTCGCCCGTGTACACATGCGCGTCGACGACCGTGCCGTCACGGGCCGTGTTGCTGTGCGTGCCGAACGCGAGCCCCTCGAACCGCTCGCTCGCGGGCAGGTTCTCGGTCGAGTAGAGGTAGCCGAGCAGGTTGTCGAAGGAGCGGTTCTCGCCCATGACTACGACGAGGTGGTCGAAGCCCGGCTCGCTGCGGGGGGTGAGCGCGGCGAACGGATCGGGATCCGCCGCGAAACCACGCCGGTCTCCGGCGGCGACGCCGGCGCCGATGGCTGCCCCGCCGGCCCCGCCGATCACGGCACCGGCGAGGGCCGCCCCGCCCATCTTGAGGAATCCGCGCCGTGACGGGTCCTTCGTGCCCTGCGGCTCGTCTGCAGTCATGGAGCCGATCCTAGGCTCGGGCCGCGTCGCGCGCATCGTGTTGGCTACGGTGGGGGCATGACCTCTGCAGACGAGACCTCCATCGCGGCGCGCGTCCAGGCGGTCCACACCGACTTCACCCGACGCCAGACGCGGCTGTTCCTCACGTTCGCGCTGATCGAGGGGCCGGTGCTGCTGCTCCTGGCCGTCGCCATCTACGGCTTCGAGCTCATCGACCCGCAGGTCGGGGTGTGGTTCCTGCTCGCCGTGGCCCTTATCGGCGGCTTCCTGCTGAGCGCCCTCCTGCTGCGCCTCATCCAGGCGCGCGCACGCGCCGTCGCGCAGGCACGAGGCGACAACCCGCTGTTCTGACCGCTGACCCTTCGCGCCGACGCGCGGTGCGCGCTCCCCGGTACGCTGGAACCCATGCTCAACATGGCTGACGGCCTCGCCCGTCTCGGTGCGCTCGCCGAGAATCCGGTCGTCCGCACCCTCGCAGAGGCGTTCTCGGCTGCGGGCTACGATCTCGCCGTCGTTGGCGGCCCCGTGCGCGATGCACTGCTCGGTCGCCCCACGCACGATCTCGACTTCACCACGAACGCACGGCCCGACGACATCCTGCGCATCGTCACGCCGATCTCGACCGCCCAGTGGGACATCGGCCGTGCATTCGGCACCATCGGCGCGCGGGTGCAGGGCGAGCAGGTCGAGGTCACCACGTACCGCGCCGACAGCTACGACGGGGTGACGCGCAAGCCGACCGTCGAGTTCGGCGACACGATCGACGCCGACCTGCACCGCCGTGACTTCACCGTTAACGCCATGGCGCTGCTCGTGCCCGAGGTGAAGCTCGTCGACCCGACCGGGGGAGTCGAGGACCTCGTCGGCGGCGTCCTGCGCACGCCCGCCGATCCCCAGATCTCGTTCGGCGACGACCCGCTGCGCATGCTGCGGGCTGCACGATTCAGCGCACAGCTCGGATTCCGGATCGACGACGGCACGGACGAGGCCATCACGCAGCTGCGCACGACCCTCGGGATCGTGAGCCCCGAGCGCATCCAGTCGGAGCTCGTGCGGCTGATGCAGACGGACGACCCCGTGCGCGGCATCCGTGTGCTCGTCGACACCGGCCTGATCGAGGAGTTCCTGCCCGAGGTGAGCGCGCTGCGCCTCGAGGTCGATGAGCACCATCACCACAAGGACGTCTACGAGCACTCGCTGACGGTGCTCAGCCAGGCGATCGCGCTCGAACGGTCGCGCCACCCGGGCTCGGCCCCCGACGTGCCCCTGCGGATCGCCGCGCTGCTGCACGACATCGGCAAGCCGCGCACGCGCAAGCTCGAAGACGGCGGCGCGGTCACCTTCCATCACCACGACGTCGTCGGCTCGCGCATGGCCCGCAAGCGACTGCAGTCGCTGCGCTTCGACACCGCGACCACGACGAGCGTCGCCACGCTCATCGAGCTGCACCTCCGCTTCTTCGGATACGCCGAAGGCGCATGGACGGATGCCGCCGTGCGCCGCTATGTGCGCGACGCCGGAGACGAGCTCGAGCGCCTGCACATCCTCACCCGCGCCGACGTCACCACCCGCAACAAGCGCAAGGCCGGACGCCTCGCCTCGGCCTACGACGACATCGAGTCTCGTATCGCCGCGCTGCGCGAGCAGGAGGAGCTGGACTCCATCCGCCCCGAGCTCGACGGCAACCGGATCCAGAGCATCCTGGGGATCGCGCCCGGCCGCGAGGTCGGCGAGGCCTACCGGTTCCTGCTCGAGGTGCGACTCGACGAAGGCGTGATCGGTGCGGATGCCGCCGAACAGCGCCTCCGCGAGTGGTGGGCCGCGCGGGCCTGAGCCCGATCGCTCAGGAGAAGGCCCTCACTCCTCCGGTTCCTCGGTCTCGGCCGTGAGGCCCAGTGCCTCCCGCACGAGGTGGGAGATGTCGATCGAGATGATCCGCTCGGTCATGATCCGGTCTCAGGGAACGGGGGACTCGGTCGGCTGCGGCGTCGCATTGAGGTCGGGAGTCGGCGGGGCCGTCGGGTTCGTCGCGTCGATGCTCGGTGCTTTCTGGAACGGCGGCGCCGGGCGTTCGACCGTCGACAGGTTCGGCTCATAGGAGACGACGTCGAGGTCGGTCTCGTCGAGAGGGTAGATGTTCCACACCGACCTGCCGCGGTAGTCCTCGGCCGGGATGGTCACGCGCGTTCCGTCGTCCTGGACTCCGACCTCAGTCTCGCCCTCATTTTCGGAGAAGAGGACTTGTCCGCCGTTCTCTCCGTACAGATTGAGCGGGGTTCCTTTACCGGTGAAGAGCTGGACGCGTTCGATCGGGTTGCCGTCCTCGTCGTACGCGAAGATGTTGTTGATCTGTACGCCGTCGAGCCGCAGACCTTGCGGCAGATACTCGTCACCCACATATTCGATCTGCGGCGAGAGTACGGCACCCAGCGCGAATGGGAGAGCGATCACGGCGACGATGCTCGCAACCGTTCGAATGTGCCTGAGGGGGTTCGTGGGTAGCCAGAGACCACGGCCCCACTGCGCGCTGACGACGACCAGCACTGTCAGCGCGGCCCACTCCAGCGGGGAGTCGGGAACCATCCAGTGGTCGAGGCGGCCACGATCGAGCAACATCAGGTGGAGAGCGACCACGTACACCCCGTATCCGCGCAGCACCCACCACACGGGGCGCAGCGCGAGCAGCAGATCGACCAGCCACGCGCCGAAAGGGGTGCGGCGGATGCCGTCGACGAATCCGCTGCGCCAGGCGCCCACGCGTTCCCGCATCCGGATTCGCTGACCGTCCTCCGACCGCGGGGGGAGCCCTGCGGCCGACCGCAGCTCCTCGGCGTAGGCCGCGGGATCGCCCAGTTCCAGGACGTCGTCGTTGTCGGCGGCCTGGTCGGCGAGGTCGGCGGCGAGTCCGCTCATGATCTCGTCGAGTTCGTCGGCGGGGAGGTCATCGAGATGCGCGCGCACGGCCGAGGCGAACGCCCGGATCTGCTCGTCGATCGTGACGGCGGTGTCGTTCATCGGTTCTCTCCGATCGTGGATGGCCCGGTGCCTGAGTCGGCGGTGAGGAGGGCGGACATCGCGCCCGCGAAGTCCAGCCAGGTGACGGTCTGGGTGTCGAGAGCCGCGCGGCCCTGGGGGTTGATCGCGTAGTACTTGCGATGGGGCCCGCCTTCGGAGGGGACGACGTAGCTCGCGAGGCTCCCCGCGGCATAGAGGCGACGCAGTGTGCCGTAGACCGACGCATCGCCGACATCGCCGAGGCCGGCGTCGCGCAGTCTGCGCACGATGTCGTAGCCGTAGCCGTCCTCGGTGCGCAGCACCGCGAGCACGGCGACGTCGAGCACTCCCTTGAGGAGCTGAGTGGTGTCCATCGGACCTCCTTCACTGCAGTGCACGCTACCACGCACTGCACAGTAGTGCGCAAGGCGCACCCGGTCACGTATCCATGGCGCCGGAATATCGCTCCTTCCGCGCACGACATCCGGCTCCTACACTGAGGAAAAGCTCCGCCGACGACGATCGGAGATGCCATGGTGGCCCGGTGGGAGACGTCACGTGAGGGTCCGCTCGAGACCTCTCGTCTGCTGGTCGAGCGTGCGCATGAGGAGCTGATCGCCGGCAATCTCGACGACCACCGACTGCAGCAGGTGCGCCCGCTGGTGAGGGAGTCGTGGGTCCGATCCTGGCGGGGACGCGTGGGGCCCGAGAGCATGCCGGGGATAGAACTCGAGACCGAGGAGCTCGAGGCATACCGGCTCGCGCATCCGCTCGCCTCTGCGATGGACATGATCCGCGCCCTGCTGCTTCCCGGGTGTGCGGAGGACACCGGCGTCGTCATCGCGGTCGGCGACCAGGCCGGTCGCCTGCTGTGGATCGAGGGCGATCGCGAGCTGCGAACCCTGACCGAGGCCATGGGTTTCGTCGCCGGGGCGAACTGGGCGGAGGATGCCGTCGGCACCTCGGCCCCCGGCACAGCGCTGGAGCTCGGACACTCGGTGCAGATCCGCGGCGCCGAGCACTACAACCGGCTCGTGCGTCCGTGGTCCTGTTCCGCGGCACCGGTGCGCGACCCCGAGACGCAGCGGGTGCTGGGGGTGATCGACATCACCGGCGGTGACGATGTGATCTCACCACAGGCGCGGATGCTCGTCGATGCCACCGCTCGCGCGGTCGAGTCCGAGCTCATGGTGGCCCGCCTGCGGGCACGCGCCAACACCCCGCGGCCGACCATGATCGCATCACGCGCCAAGCCCACCAGACGCGCCACCCTGCACGTCCTGGGTCGAGACAAGGCGCGGCTCGAGACCGAGACCGAGCTCGAGGAATCGGTGATTGATCTCAGCGCCCGGCACGCCGAGATCCTGCTGATGCTCGCCATGCACCGTCAGGGACTGTCGGCCGAACGGCTGAGCGAGCTGGTCTACGGCCCCGGTGCCTCCGCCGACACCCTGCGCCCCGAGATGGTCCGCCTGCGCAAGGTGCTCGAGAAGCATGCCCCCGGCCTGGTGCCGGATTCTCGGCCGTACCGGCTGCGGGTGGCCCTCGAGACCGATGCGCAGGACGTGCTTTCGCTGCTCGACCGCGGCGCGCACCGTGTGGCGCTCACCGCCTACCGCGGACCCGTGTTGCCGGAGTCGACCTCGCCGGGAGTCGAGGAGGTCCGCGAGACGGTCAGAGCCGCGTTGCGCGAGGCCATGCTGTCAGAGGCGAGCCTCGACGTGCTGCTCGCCTACGCCGACATCCCCGAAGGGCAGGCGGATGCCGCAGCTCTGCGCCTCGCCCTCGAGATGCTCCCGGCCCGGTCGCCCAGACGGGGAGGACTCGTCGCGCGCATCGAGCGCCTCGAGGAGCGCTGACGCCCGCAACCCGGTGCAACGTTGCGCATCGGGGTGCAACGTCGGTCGACCTACCTTCGAGTCATCAGCCGCAGCACCGACGCGCGGCCCGTCGAAGGAGTCACCGATGACCATCGTCGAAGAAGACGTCACCACTGCCCCGGCATCCACCGCGTATGCCGCCCCCGGCCAGCCCGGAGCCGTCGCGAGCTATCGTCCGCGCTACGGGCACTACATCGGCGGAGAGTTCGTCGACCCGGTCAAGGGACAGTTCTTCGAGAACGTGAGTCCGGTGAACGGCAAGACCTTCACGGAGGTGGGCCGAGGAACCGTCGAGGACATCGACCGCGCCGTGGACGTCGCCTGGAAGGCCTTCGCGAGCTGGGGGAAGACGAGCCCGGCCGAGCGCTCGGTGATCCTCAACCGGATCGCCGACCGCATCGAGCAGCACCTCGAGGAGATCGCGGTCGCCGAGACGTGGGAGAACGGCAAGCCGGTGCGGGAGACACTGGCCGCCGACATCCCGCTCGCCGTCGATCACTTTCGCTACTTCGCCGGCGTCCTGCGCGCTCAGGAGGGCGGCATCAGCCAGCTCGACGAGAACACCGTGGCGTACCACTTCCACGAGCCGCTCGGCGTGGTGGGCCAGATCATCCCCTGGAACTTCCCGATCCTCATGGCCGTGTGGAAGCTCGCGCCGGCGCTCGCCGCGGGCAACTGCGTGGTCATCAAGCCGGCCGAGCAGACGCCGGCATCCCTGCTCTTCCTGTTCGACATCATCGGCGACCTTCTTCCGGCCGGCGTCGTCAACATCGTCAACGGCTTCGGGATCGAGGCGGGCGCACCGCTCGCCCAGCACAAGCGCATCCGCAAGGTCGCCTTCACCGGAGAGACCACGACCGGGCGTCTGATCATGCAGTACGCCTCGCAGAACCTCATTCCCGTGACGCTGGAGCTCGGGGGCAAGAGCCCCAACGTGTTCTTCGAGGACGTCGCGCGTGACACCGCCGACCCTTTCTACGACAAGGCTCTCGAGGGCTTCACGATGTTCGCGCTGAACCAGGGCGAGGTGTGCACGTGTCCGTCGCGCGCTCTCATCCAGCGCTCGATCTACGACGGGTTCCTCGCCGACGGCCTCGAGCGGGTGAAGAAGGTCGTGCAGGGGAATCCGCTGGACCCGGCCACGATGATCGGAGCGCAGGCATCCAACGACCAGCTCGAGAAGATCCTCAGCTACATCGACATCGGCACGAAGGGCGGTGCGAAGCTGCTGATCGGCGGTGATCGCGTCGATCTCGGCGGCGACCTCAGCGAGGGCTTCTATGTCGCACCGACCGTCTTCGAGGGCACGAACGACATGCGCATCTTCCAGGAGGAGATCTTCGGGCCCGTGCTCTCGGTCACCTCGTTCGAGGACTTCGACGAGGGGATCTCGATCGCGAACGACACCCTCTACGGGCTGGGAGCCGGCGTGTGGAGTCGCAGCGGCGACACCGCCTACCGCGCGGGGCGTGCGATCGAGGCCGGCCGGGTCTGGACGAACACGTACCACCAGTACCCCGCGCACGCCGCGTTCGGCGGATACAAGCAGTCGGGCGTCGGGCGCGAGAACCACAAGATGATGCTCGACCACTACCAGCAGACCAAGAACCTCCTGGTCTCGTACGCAGAAGGCCCGATGGGGTTCTTCTGAGCTCGGCGGCGCCCTTCGTCTCGTCGCTGCGCTCCTCGCTCAGGGGGCGGGGCGGCGGGCGGGGCGAGGCGAGGCGGCCGCCCTTCGTCTCGTCGCTGCGCTCCTCGCTCAGGGGGCGGGGCGGGGGCGGAGCGGGGCGGCCGCCTCCTGAGCGAGCGAAGCGAGACGAAGGACGGGACAGGACCATGGTGAAGATAGGCAGCTACCAGCGTGTGGACGTGACGGATGCCGCGGCATCCCTCGTCCGCGACCTGACGGTGCAGCATGGCCCCCTGATGTTCCACCAGTCGGGCGGATGCTGCGACGGCTCGTCGCCCATGTGCTTACCGGTGGGGATGTTCCTCACCGGGCCGAGCGATGTGCTCCTCGGCGCGCTCGACGTCGGCCTCGACGCACCGGTGGAGGTCTTCATGTCGGAGTCCCAGTTCGAGTACTGGAAGTACACGCATCTCACGATTGACGTCGTTCCGGGGCGAGGAGCCGGATTCAGCGTCGAGGGGCCGACGGGGATGCGGTTCCTGATCCGTTCGCGAATGTTGAATGACGCAGAGCTCGAGTACTTCGGGCTCACGTCGTCATCGACCTGACGGCCCCGGGATCGACGCCGTGAGCGCATGGCGGGGCCGTGTCGTGGAGAGTGCGCAAAGGCGGAGGGAGGATGATGTGCCCCGTGGACACATTCTCGGTCGCGAAGCTCGTCGCGGGGCGCCCCCTGGGGGAGCAGCTCTTTCACGTGCTGGCCGGGGCGATCGTCTCGGGCGAACTCGCCGAGGGGGAGCGGATCAACGACGAGAGCATCGCCCGGCACTTCCAGGTCTCGCGCATGCCGGTGCGGGAGGCCTTGCAGCGGCTGGACAGGCTAGGCCTCGTGCAGATCATGCCGAGCAGGCGCACCGTCGTCACCGTCGTCACCGAGCAGTCGATCCGAGAGGCTCTCTCCTACGCGGGCTACGAGGCCGGTGTCGCCGTGCACGCCGGACTTCCGCGATGCAGTCCTGACGAGCGGATCGAGGCCGAGGCGCTGGTGCGCGCCGTGGTGGATGCGCTGGACGAGCCCGCTCGGGCCTCGAAGGCCCGGCGAGACCTGTACGCCTACTTCTCGGAGCGTGCGGGCAACGAGCTCCGGCACGCCCACATGATCGACATGGAGTACGTCTTCGAACGCACCCTGCGTGATCTGGTGCCGTCCGTAGAGAACCTCGGCGAGGTCACGCGCGCATACGCGGACCTCGGTCGCGCGATCCTCGACGGCGACCACGTCGAGGCCGAGCGACTGGCGCGCGCACTGCACGGGATCGGCAGCATCGGCATCGCCCGCGCCGCGGATTGACGCTCAGCGCGGCAGGCGGGGGACCGCCGCCACCAGCGCCCGGGTGTACGGGTCGCTCGGGGAGTGCAGGACTGCGGACGTCGAGCCCTGCTCCACCACACGACCGTGCTGCAGCACGACCGTGCGGTCGCAGGCCGAGGCGATCGCGCTGAGGTCGTGCGACACCATCACGAGCGACAGCCCGTTCTCACGACGCAGCCGGTCGAGCAGCTCCAGCACCTGCACCCGCGTCGTCACGTCGAGGGCGCTGACCGGCTCGTCCGCGAGCAGCACCCGGGGACGCGAGACCACGGCCCGCGCGATCGCGATGCGCTGACGCTGACCGCCGGAGAACTCGTGCGGATAGCGGCGGGCGGTGTCGGCGGGCAGGCCGACCGACTCGAGAGCCTCGGCGATGCGGCGCTGCGCGTCGGCGCCCGATGCGAGGCCCAGCGAGCGGAGGGGCTCGCCGATGATGCGGTCGATGCGCTGCCGGGGGTCGAGCGAGGAGTACGGATCCTGGAACACCGGCTGCACGGCCGTGCGGAAGCGGCGCATCTGCGCGCGGCGCGCCGACAGGCTCAGCGACCCGGAGTTCAGGGGCTCGCCCTCGAACAGCACCTGTCCGTCGCGGGGTGCCGACAGCCCGAGCAGCAGACGGAGGATCGTCGACTTGCCCGCGCCGGACTCGCCGACGAGACCGAGGGAATCTCCCTCGTCGAGGTGCAGCGAGACGTCGTCGAGCACCCGTCGGGAACCGTAGGCGAAGCCGGCCCCCCGCAGTTCGAGAAGGCTCATGCTCCGGCCTCCCGCTCGCCGATGGGGTCGTCGAGGAACGCATCGAGCGCACGGGCGCTGTCGACCAGCATCCGCGTGTACGGCTCTGCCGGCTCCTGCAGCACCTGCGAGACCGTGCCCGCCTCGACGACGAGGCCGTCGCGCAGCACGACGATGCGGTCGACCATCCGTGACACGACGGCGAGGTCGTGGCTGATGAACAGCAGCGCCATGCCCCGCTCGGCGACGAGGCGCTCGAGCAGGCTCAGCACGGCATCCTGCACCGTCACATCGAGCGCGGTCGTCGGCTCATCCGCGATGAGCAGCTGCGGCCTGGCGGCGAGGGCGATCGCGATCGCGACGCGCTGACGTTGACCGCCCGAGAGCTCGTGCGGGTACGCGCGGGCGATACGGGGATCGGGCAGTGCGACCTCGTCGAGTGCGGCGGCGACGGCGCTCTTCAGCTCCGCGCCGCGCAGGCCCAGGTGGCGCCGCAGCGGCTCGGCGAGCTGCCGTCCGACGCGCATCAGCGGGTCGAGCGCGGTGAGCGGCTCTTGGAACACGATCTGCACGACCGGACCGCGCAGGCGGCGCAGGTCGGCATCCGGAGCGCCGACGACCTGGTGCCCGCCGAGCAGGACCGACCCCGACGACCTCAGCGCCTCGGGGAGCAGACCGGTCACGGCGAGCGAGGTGAGCGATTTGCCCGACCCCGACTCCCCGATCAGGCCCAGCCTCTCGCCGGGTGCGACCGAGAATGAGACATCGCGCACCGGTGCTGCCGAGCCGGATCTCACGGTGAGGGCGGAGACGTCGAGAATGCTCATCGGCTCCTCCGGCGGGTCGGGTCGGCGAGGTCACGCAGACCGTCGGCGAGGAAGTTCACTCCGAGCACGAGCGCGATGATCGCGATGCCGGGGGCGATGGCTCCGACGGGCGCGGTGAGCACGGTGCCCTGGGCCTCCTGCAGCATCCGCCCCCACGAGGCGTTGGGGGGAGGGGCGCCGAGTCCGAGGTACGACAGGCTCGCCTCCGCGAGCACGGCCGCGCCGAACTGCAGGGCGAGGCTGACGGCGAGGGTCGGGGCGATGTTGGGGAGGACGTGCTGGAAGACGATTCCGAGCACGCCCGTGCCACTGGTGCGTGCGGCGGTGACGTACTGCTCCTGCAACACCCGCCGAGCGAGGATGCGGGTGAGGCGCGCCACCACGGCGGACATCGCCAGGCCGATCGCCAGCACCGCCGACCACAGCGAGGCGCCCTGGATCGCGACGACCAGCATCGCCAGCAGCAGCACCGGGAATGCGATCACGACGTCGAGCCCGGCCGAGAGGGTGTCGTCGACCCACGGACGAGAGAACGCGGCGAGAAGGCCGATGATCGTGCCGAGCACAGCGGCGATCGCGACCGCGCAGGCGCCGACGATGAGCGCGATCCTGGCGCCCCACATGAGCTGCGACAGCAGGTCGCGACCGAGGCGGTCGGTACCGAGCAGGTGCAGACCGCTGGGCCCCTCGAGGCGGCTGCCGCTGGTGTCGGCGAGCGGGTAGGGCAACCAGAACAGCGACACCAGGGCGATGAGCACGATCGTCCCGGTGAGGACGAGGCCCAGGATCAGGGTCGCCTTCGGCCGCCTCCGCACGGCGACGGAGTCGGTGACCAGCTGTTCGACGACGCCGCTCATCGATTGCCCGAGACGCTCGTGCGCAGACGCGGATCGATCAGACGCTGCACGATGTCGGCGGCGAACCCGACCAGCAGCACGAAGAGCGTGCTCACAACCAGTACGCCCTGGATGACCTGGAAGTCGTGTTGCTGGATGGCCGAGAGCAGCAGGCTCCCGAGACCGGGGAGGGTGAACACGCTCTCGACGACCACCGCTCCGAGCAGCGTCGTCGACAGCTCGATGCCGAGGATCGCGACGACGGGCACGGCGCCGTTGCGCACACCGTGGCGCAGCAGCGCCTCGGACATGGCGGATCCGCCGGCGCGGGCGGTGCGGAGGTAGTCGCTGCCGAGCACGTCGAGCGTCGCCGAGCGGACGTAGCGGCTGAGCGACGCGCTCATGACGATCACGATGGTGATCACCGGGAGAGTGAGCGAGCGCAGCGCGTCGCCGGGATCCTTCCAGTCGTCGCGGGGGAACCCTCCGGAGGGCAGGACACCGAGACCGAGCGCGAAGATCCAGACCAGGACGACCCCGACCCAGAACACGGGCACGGCGACTCCCAGCTGCGCGAACCCCGAGAGAACGAGGCCGTACCAGCGGTCGGACTTCACGGCCGCGACGATGCCGATGACGAGGGAGACGAGAAGAGCGACCGCGAACGCGATGAGGGTGAGCGGGACGGTCACGGCGAGACGTGCCGCGATGTCGGGGCCGACCGGGCGGGAGCTGAGGAACGACTCTCCGAGATCCAGACGCAGCAGCTGTCCCGCCCAGGTCGCGAACTGCTGCAGCACGGGCTGGTCGGAGCCGACCTGCGCCCGCGCCGCGGCGATCTGCTCGGGGGTCGCATCGACCGAGAGCAGGGCGTTCGCCGGGTCGCCGGGCAGCAGCCGCAGCAGCACGAAGATGGCGATCATCGCGACGATGAGCGACACCACCAGGAAGGCGAGGCGACGGAGCAGGTAGGCGAGCATGGCTTCTCAGGACGACGGTGCGGAGGGGATGCCGACCCGCGGCATCCCCTCCGACATCAGGACTTGACGATGTCGTAGGCGAAGAACTGCGAGTTCAGGCCGTTGACCGGGTATCCGCTGAGGTCGCTGGAGGCGACCACGATCTGCGGGTAGAGGTACAACCATACGCTCGCCGCATCCTCGGCGATCTTCTCGTTGACCTGCTTCAGCAGAGCCGTCTGCTCGTCGGTCGTGGCGGCCTGCTCGGCCGCCGAGACCCACTGCTGCACCTCGGCGTCGTCGTAGCCCCAGTAGAAGTCGGGATTGCCGTACCAGACCACATCGCGGTCGTTCACGTGCTCCTGCAGGGTGGCTTCGAAGTCCTGCTCCTTGAACACCTTGGTGTACCACTCGTCGGCGCTGATCGTGTTGATCTCGACGGTGATGCCGACCTCGGCGAGCTGCGACTGCAGGAACTCCGCCACGGCGGGATGCGGGTCGTAGCTCGGGGTGTCGAGCGTGAACGTGAAGCCGTCGGCGTAGCCGGCCTGCGCGAGCAGGTCCTTCGAGAGGTCGACGTCGTACGGGTTCACCGCGGTGAGGTCCTCGTACCAGGGGTCGGTCGGCGGGACCATCGAGCCGATGAGCGTGCCGTAGTCGCCCCAGATGGACTCGAGGAGCTTCTTCGTGTCGATGGCGGAGTAGATCGCCTTGCGCACGAGTGCGTTGTCGAAGGGGGCGACGCGGTCGTTGAACGCGAGCAGCTCCTTCGTCGTCGACGTGCCCTCGCTGATGACGTAGTCGTCATTGTCGAACTGGGCGAGCGAGTCGGGGCTCTGCACGCTCGTGATCACGTCGATCTCGCCTGTGAGCAGGGCGTTGTTCTCGGCGGTGGCGTCGGTGAAGTAGGTGTAGACGACCTCGGCGTTCGTGGCGGGCTCGCCCCAGTAGTCGTCCCAGCGCTCGAGGGTGAGGGTCGAGCCCTTCTTCCACTCGTCGAGCGTGTAGGGACCGGTGCCGTCTTCCTTGCCGGTGATGTCGCCCGCCTCGTCGTTCACGATCCAGACGTAGCTGAGGTTGTAGAGGAACGAGATCGACCGCTGCGACAGCGTGAAGACGACGGTCCGGTCGTCGGGCGTCGCGATGTCGGCGATGGTGGTGAAGCTCGACTTGCGCGCCGACACGGAGTCCTCGGCGGTGACGGCCTCGACGCTCGACTTCACGTCGGCGGAGGTGAGCGGGTCGCCGGAGTGGAACGTCACGTCGTCGCGCAGCGTGATCGTGTAGGTGAGGCCGTCGTCGGACACCTGGGCGTCTTCGGCGAGCAGCGGCTCGACGTCGCCGTCGTCGGTCAGACGGTAGAGACCCTCGTAGACGTTGCCGGTCAGCGCCTCGGTCACACCCTGGCCGCCGCCCTGCGTGTTGCTCAGGTTGGTGGGCTCGTACAGCGACCCGATGAAGATGGTGGCGTCTTCGCTCGCGGCGTCGTCGGTGGCGCCCGACGCGCAGCCGGCCACGAGGGCGAGCGTGGCGACGGCGCCGAGCGCGCCGAGGATGCGGGTTCTTCTCATGAGTACTCCAGGGTGAGAGTGTGCGGCGTCACGCCGCGTAGATGTCGAAGCCGTCGCGGAAGACGACGTTCTTCTCGCCTGCTCGGATAGGCAGGGGGAAGCGATTGGATGCCGGCGGCAGCGGGCAGTTGTACTGGGCGCTGAATCCGCACGGGGGCACGAAAGCACGGTTGAAGTCCAGCACGACGGTGCCCTCGTCGTCGCGCAGCTGCACGAACAGGAAGCGCCCGGAGCCGTACGTCTCGGATCCGTTGGTCTCGTCGCCGAACACGAGCAGCAGCGTGCCGCCGTCGTCGAACGCGGCGAGGTCGTACTCCCGACCGTCGAGCTCGACGCGGATGTCGCCCGGCACGACGAGATCGCGGGTGCCTCCGTTGTCGCGGATGTGCTCGAACGAGACGCGACGCTCACCCGACACGGGCGTGAAGTGGCCCTCGAGCACCCAGGCGGGGTCGTACTCGTAGGTGTCGATGCGGTCGAACGCGCGGATCGCGGGTGCGTCGGCATCCCACACCCGCAGCCCGTGCTCGGGCGCACCGGTCTCGATGTTCGTGCGCTGGAGCGGGGTCACGGTGACGGTCTCGCGTGCGGACCGTCGCTCGGCCTCGAGATCGGGCAGATCACCGGTCCACCGGGTCTCTGTCAGCGCCAGGTTGCCGGTCGCCGAGGTGACGGAGGCACGGCGGTCGGCCTGCCACTGGGTGTGTTCTGAGAGTTCGGACATCGTCTTCCATTCTCTTGCATGCAGAAGGGCCCAGGGCCGCCGCCGTCACCCGGGGTAATGACAGCGAATTCCGCGCCATCGACATCCGGCGCATGCACGAGAGTCTTTTCTCTCATGCACGAATGTCGCCCTGATAATGACGATATGGCGAGTAATTCGTGCATCGGCGCACGGGATTCAACGTGTTCGGTTGACTATTCCCGACGCAATGGAATGCAACGTACATCGGTATACCATTACTCGTATACGCGCAGAGTCGTCAGTCCCCAGCTGACCCGCGCGTGGACGGTTCGACCGTCCTGCGGAGGGAGAGTCAGATCTTCCTCTGATCCCGAGGGGGGATGGGGTGGGTCGCTGTTCCCCAGACAGCCCCACCCCCACAACCCCACCTCGGGCTCCCTTCTCAGAAGGATCTGAACCAGATCCAGAACGCGGCGAAGCCGATCACGACGACGATCGGCAGCCAGCGGAAGCTCCGCTTGAGCCTGCGTCCCTCATGCGCCACCCCCGGCGGCGGCGAGAGCATGCCGGCCGGCGGTGCGAACGGCAGTCGCGGATTCGCGGCCGACGAGGCGGCATAACCGCGAGAGGATGCGGCGGCCGTCGGATTCTCCTGCAGCAGTCGCTCGTCTCGCCAGCGCTCCCACTGATCGAGCTTCGTGATCACGGCGCCCACCGCGCCGAACAGCCAGCCCCACGTGGCCGGGTCCAGCGTCGACGCCTTGCGCTGCGTGTAGAGGAACAGCCAGTCGTCGACGATCTCGACATCGAGTTCCGCCGCGTTGTCGATGAACCGGGCCATGATGTCGGGCGTGAAGAGGTAGAGAGCGTCCTGCTCGTAGCCCTCCGGGCAGTACAGCGTGAAGTACCGATCGAAATCGCCCTCGAGCGACAGGCGCTGCTCGCGCTGGAACGACGCGGGCAGATTCGTCCCGAAGCCGTTGTTGCCCTTCGCATCGAGCACGATGTTCGGGAGCGGCACGTCGAGCTTGACGGCGACATAGCCCCAGTGGTGTGTGGTCGAGTTCTTTCCCGACCCCGTCGTATACCGGTAATTGCCGAACTCGACGAAACGGGGCACGGTGCCGCGCACGAGATCCGTGGCCTCCCGCGAGCGTCCGAGGCCGAACAGCATGCCCGGCAGGCGCGGATCGGACACCCGCGCCTCATACGACATGCCGTTCGCCCGGGCGAACGCATCGAGGCGATACCGCGCGACCCGGGCGCGGCGCCAGCTCACGACCCCGATCGTGATCGCGACGGCGGCCGCCGCGATCACGCCGAGACCGGCGAACGACGAGGTCCCCCGGTCGGTGAGGAGCGAGAACATCGTCGCGCCGACGACGATGAGGGCCACGACGAACACGAGACCGAAGATCACGACGGCGATGACCGAGGCGGCCGAGAAGCCGGATGAGCCCCGGGCACGGAGCTCGGCGCTGAACGCGCTCACGGCCCGCGCATCCACGGGATCGGTGAGCGGGCGCGCATCGAACGACGGAGCCGGCTGCGGTGCGGTCATCGGTTCACCTCATCGGCGTCCCAGGTCAGGTCGGCGTTCTCGGGGATCGGGAAGGCCTCGAGGCGCTCATCGGCGCAGATCGCGGCGATGAGGGCGCCGGATCCCGCGACGATCGTCGAGTCATAGTCGATCTCGCTCACGAGAATCCACGCACGGTCGTCGGGCCAGAGGATCGAGGGGGTCTGCGCAGCGGGAGGGAACCCGTGCTCCTCGCCCGGCAGGTCGCGCCACGGAACGTGCAGCACCCAGTCCGGACGGGTGAAGTCGCTGATCGCCCCGCGGAACAGCACGTGATCGCGCCCGGGGAGGTGGAACCGCGGCCCTTCCGAGATCTCGCGCGACAGGATGCCCTCCTGCCAGGTCGGCTTGCGGAACGAGTTGTTCAGCGGGTCGTGGATGCTGCGATCGAGCATCGCCTGGTGATTGGGATCGTCACTGAACGTGAGGAAGCCCCGGGACGGGGAGTGGCCGAGGAATCCGACCAGATCTCCCCGCCCCGCCCAGAGCGCCGCGAGGCCAGCATCCGGGGTCGTGGTGTGGGAGACGAGGTGCGAGGCGATGATCGACAGGGTCTCCGGCGCGATCTCGCCCTCCATCGGCCCCGTGAACTCGCGGCCGTCGGGCGAGAGCCGCAGATTCCAGTCGCCGTCGGTCGGCGTGCGCACGATGCGCTGCCACTGGGCGAGCGGATGCAGGGTCGTGTCGAACGCGGATGCCGTCTCGGCCCACGTCACGGGCTCGTCGATGTACTGGTCGAGCAGGCTCAGACGCTCCTCCTCCGACATCCGCTCGTACTCCTCCTGCGAGGGCACAGGACGGTCGGGGAGCGCACGCACGGTCCCTGGATGCAGGATGCGCGCGTACGCCGCGAATCCGTGCGGGACCACGGCGTGCATGGTCGCGTTCCACGGGTCGTCGAGGTGCTCACGCAGCCAGTCCCCGGCCGAGGTGTCAGACATCCAGTGCATGCGACCCACGGTACCGGCGAGGAAACTCTTCACCCGAGGGCGCGGCGGAGGGGCCAGAATATGCGGAGGAGTGCGCTGTCCGTCGCAGACGGGCGCGGGGAACGAGACGGTTCGGGAGGGCGTCCGATGATCGATGGTGTCTCAGTGGTGTCGGGCGAGCGGGCCTTCCGTCGGCATCCGGCTCGGGCCGTGGTGAGCGCGATCCTGCTCTCGGCGGTGCTGTCGGCGGCGACGCTGTTCATCCTCCCGCAGTTCCTGCCGCGCCGGATGGACCTCTCGACGCGGGGGATGATCGTGCTGGCGGTGGCGATCGCCCTGACCCTCGTGGTCTTCGTGTCGATCCTCTGGCTGCGCAACACCCGCATCGTCGTGCGTCCAGACCAGGTCGAGGTCGGTCGCGCGGGGAACCGTGAGGTGTACGACCGCGCCACCACCGCCTTCCGATCGAAGATCACCGAGCACCGCACGAACGGACTGCGCAGTGGCATCACCCGTGCACTCATCATCGAGAACGCCGGCCGGGAGATCACGGTGGAGCTCCCCGGATTCACGCGTGCGACGTTCAACGACCTGATGGCGACGCTCAACCCGATCGCGCCGCCGCCGGCGACGGACCCCGTCGCCGCAGCCAGGGAGAGAGCCCAGCTGCCCTCGTCGTTCACGGTCGATGCGTCGGGCGAACGCCGGCTCGCGAACGGGCTGGCGATCGGCGCGGTCGTGCTGCTCGTCGTCGCCGCGGCCGTCGTCGTGCTCGCCCTGCAGCCCGGCTTCCTCGACGGGGAGCTCTCTGCGCTGGTGCTGCTGGTGCCGTTCGCGGGGCTCGCCGGCATCGTGCTCGCGATCGGGGCGCTGCAGCGACGACGCGTGCTGAAGGCGATCCCTGCGCACATCACGGTGAGTCACCACGGCCTCCGTCTCGACGACGTCGATCTGCCGTTCTCGCAGCTGACCCGCATCTGGCTGACGCCGCCGGGGTATCCCGTCAGGCGCATCCGGTTCGAACGGGTGGCGGGCCGAGCGACCGTGCACGTGCTGGGTTCGCCGCGCGTGCAGATGACTCCGGAGTACACGGCCCTCTTGCTCGCGCTGCGGGCCGAGACCGCTCAGCACCCCGAGATGCTTCGGCTCGACCTCGAATGAGGGTCAGACGAAACGGTGCCGACGATGAGCGCCGCCGCCGTTTCGTCTCACGACCTTCACCGCGCGAGCGACCGGGCCAGACGGTTCACAGGCGGTTCTGAGCGCTGCCGGGACGCCCTCCATAATCGGATCATGACGTCCTCCGCATCCATCCCCTCGCTCGACGGCCGCCGCTTCACGATGGTCTCTTCGACCACCTCGGTCGTCGACGCCGACGCCCCCAGCGAGTTCGTCTACCGCGAGAAGGACGGCGCCATCTGGGGCGACTACTCGGGTGACACGGTGACCTTCGGCCGTTTCGTCGGCACCCGCACCGGCGACACCATCTGGGTCTCGTTCGTGCACGTCCTCGCCGCCGACGGCACCGTCGTCACCGGCAACGGCGAGAGCGAACTCGAGCTCACCGACGACGGCCGCATCCGGCTCGTCGAGCACTACGAGATGCACGACCTGCCTCAGCTCAGCGTCTGCGAAGAGGCCGCGGCGGCCTGATCTCCTGCGTTCGGCTTCGCGATTCCTGAGCGCCCTTCGTCTCGCTGCGCGGTTCCTGAGCGCCCTTCGTCTCGCTGCGCGGTCCCTGAGCGCCCTTCGTCTCGCTTCGCGGTTCCTGAGCGAGGAGCGCAGCGACGAGACGAAGGGCGCTCAGGGTGCGGGGAATGCGCGCGGCGTGCGCCCTTCGTCTCGCGGCGCTCAGGAACCGGAGCGCAGCGACGAGACGAAGGGCGCTCAGGAACCGGAGCGCAGCGACGAGACGAAGGGCGCTCAGGGTGCGGGGGCGGGGCGCTCAGCGCGGGGGAAGCGCGTCGCGACCCGGAGTCGCCGGCGTCCACCGCGTCATGCCCAGGGGTGTCGCCAGATCGCGCTCGGGCAGATCGCTCGGCAGCAGATACGACCGGCGGATGACCTCGTCGAGGACGACGACGCTGACGACCGTGCGCACCTCGGGCAGCTGCGCGATGACGCCGGTCGTGAACTCGTGCACGCCGCTGACGTCGACGGCCCTGATCAGCAGCATCGCGTCGTGCTCGCCGGTCGTGATCGCGCACCATTCGATGTCGGGCATCTCGAGCACGCTCTCGCGGAACGACGCCCACGCCTGCGGGTGCACCGTGACGAAGACGAGCGCGCCGATCGACAGCCCGGCCTTCGACTGATCGACCCTCGCGCTGAAGCCCGTGATCACCCCGTCCTGCATGAGCGACTCGACGCGCGTGTAGGCGTTGGCCCGCGAGATGCCGACCGTCTCGGCCAGCGCGGCGATCGAGATGCGACCGTTATCGCGCAGCGTCTCGAGGATTCTGTATCCGATGTCGTCCAGTGGGGCGCCACTTCGTCCAGATTGCCTCGCAGCTTCGTCGCTCTTGGTGGACACAATGCTCCTCACGGAAGGGGTCTTGGACAGACTGTGATGCGGTCTGCATTCTTGCTGGACACATAGTCCCATACAATGCGAATCTGATCACCGGTCGTCCACCCGGCGTCGACCGAACCCGTTGAACTCCTCGCCCTTGGAGGCCCCCATGTCGTCACGTCGCAGCACGTCCGTCATCGCGATCGGAGCTGTCGCGCTCCTCGCTCTCGCAGGTTGCTCCGGTGGCAACTCGGCGAACACCGGGGGCGACTCCGCAGGCTCCGACTCGCTCGTCATCGACACCGCGTTCTCGATCGAGACGACCGACCCCGGGCACACCTACGACCCGACCGGCAACATGATCGCGAAGGCGCTCTACGAGACCCTCGTCGACTTCGAGGGCTCCGACGTGTCGACCCCTGTTCCCGGGCTCGCCTCGTGGGAGCAGAACGACGAGGCCACCGAGTTCACGTTCACGCTCGAGGGCGACCGGGTCTTCTCCGACGGCTCGCCGATCGAGGCGAAGGACGTCGTCTTCACCCTGCAGCGCATCCAGGGCATGACCGATGCCAAGCCCAACTTCCTCCTCGGCGGACTGACGATCACCGAGGTCGACGACAAGACGATCTCGATCACCTCCGAGACGCCCCTGCTGCAGCTGCCGGCGATCCTCGCGAACCCGGCCCTGGGCATCGTGAACTCCGACGTCGTGATCGAGAACGGCGGAACGACCGACGGTTCCGACACCGCGCAGGAGTTCCTCGACGGCACCTCGGCCGGTTCCGGTCCGTTCGTGCTCGACACCCTCGACCTCTCGTCGCAGGTCGTGCTGACCAAGAGCGACGAGTACAACGGTGACGAGAAGGCCGCATACGGCCGCGTCGTCGTGCGCAACGTCTCCGAAAGTGCGACGCAGCTCGCGAACCTCAAGGGCGGCGACTCCATGGTCGCGATGGACCTCAACGGCGACCAGGTCTCGGGCCTCGGCGACGGACTGAACGTCGAGTCGGTGCCGTCGGGTCAGACCATCTTCCTGCTGCTGAACCAGTCCGAGGCCGTCGCGGGCGACCTCGCCAACGTCAAGATCGCCGAGGCGATCCGCTACGCCCTCGACTACGACGCGCTGCTCGAGCTCGCGGGTGCGGGCGCCGTGCAGGCGACCGGAGTCATCCCTCCCGGATTCGAAGGCGCGCTCGACAGCGGTGTGGAGCAGGACCTCGACAAGTCCAAGGCTGCTCTGGCAGAGGCCGGCTACACCGGCCAGACCCTGAAGCTGCAGTTCCCGAACGACTACCCCGTCGGCGGTGTGGAGTTCACCCCGCTCGCCGAGCGCGTCCAGGCGCAGCTGGAGGATGCCGGCATCACCGTCGAGCTCGCTCCGGCGCCGTTCGCCACCGAGCTCGACGCCTACGTCAACGGGACCGAGGGCTTCGGCCTCTGGTTCTGGGGCCCCGACTACGCCGACTCCGCGAACTTCCTCCCCTTCGCTCCGGGCCTGAAGGTCGGACTCCGCGCAGGATGGGCCGCCGAGGCGAACCCCGAGATCGCGGGCATCGCGGCCGGAGCCGCCGCGGCGACCGACGAGGCCCAGCGCAGCGATGCCTTCACCTCGTTCGCCGAGGCGATGCAGGCCGAGGGCCCCTTCGTTCCGCTGATCGTCCCCGGTCGCAACATCGCCACGGCTGACGCCGTCACCGGCGCCGTGTACAACTCGGTGTGGGAGATGGACATCGCCGAGATCACGCCTGCCGGCTGAGCGGAGCGCGCACATGACGACGGTGGCCGTGCGACGGCAGGCACAGCGTCGCAGGTCTCCGCTCGTCGGATACCTGCTGCGCAGGATCGGCACCTCCCTGCTGCTTCTGGTGGGGGTCACGATCGTGACCTTCGCGCTGACGAACCTCGTGCCCGGCGACCCCGTGTCGGCGGCGCTGGGTGAAGGCGCGTCGCAGAACCCGGCGACGCGCGAGGCGTTCATCAAGGCGCAGGGCCTGGATCAGCCGCTCTTCGTGCAGTACTTCATCTACATGGGGAACCTGCTGCGCGGCGACCTCGGACGATCGCTGGTGACCGGGCGACCGGTCACCAGCGACCTGGCAACGGCCGTGCCCGCCACGATCGAGATCGCGATCGGCGCCATCATCCTCAGCCTCGCCGTCAGCGTGGTGCTCGGCACCCTCGCCGCGTACCGCCGCGGGCTCGTCACCGACCAGGTCATCCGCATCGTCACGCTGGTCGGACTGAGCGTTCCGACGTTCTGGCTCGCTCTCGTCAGCTTCTACGTGTTCTTCCTCGAGCTGCGGATCGCCCCGGGATCCGGCCGCATCTCGCCCTCGATCACCCCGCCGCCGCGCATCACCGGGCTCTACACCGTCGACTACCTGCTCAACGGCGACGGTGTCGGGTTCGCCGACGCGCTGGCCCACCTCGCTCTTCCCGTGATGGTGCTCTCGCTCGTCACGATCGGACTGCTCACCCGCTTCATCCGCACCTCGGTGCTCGAAGTGCTCGGCAGCGACTACGTCCGCGCGGCCAGGGCCAAGGGCCTTCCCGCGATGCGCGTGATCCTCGACTACGTCCTGCGGGGCGCCTCCCTGCCGATCCTCACCGTGGTCGGCGTCGCGTTCGGCTCACTGCTGTCGGGCACCGTGCTCGTCGAGTCGGTGTTCGCGTGGCCGGGCCTGGGCACCTACGCCTACAACTCCGCGGCGAACCTCGACCTCCCCGGCATCATGGGCGTGGGTCTGGTCGTCGGGGTCATCTACCTCCTCATCAACTTCGTCGTCGACCTGCTCTACGGCGTCCTCGACCCGAGAGTGAGGATCGCATGAGCCGCATCGACTCGGCATCCGGCCCCTGGCGGTTCCGGTTCCGCTGGCCGCGCGCGTGGCGTACACCCCTGGGCGTGATCGGCACCGTGGTCGCGGGAGCGTGGATCATCGTCGCCTTCACCGCCCAGTGGTGGGTGCCGTTCGGTCCGAACGCGCAGGTGCTCCCTCGCCTGCAGGCCCCCGGCATCGACACCCTGCTCGGCACCGACGGCAACGGCCGCGACATCTTCTCCCGTCTGATGACGGGCGCCACCGTGAGCCTGCCGCTCGCGCTGATGCTCGTGATCGCCGCGATGGTCATCGGCACCGTGATCGGCGCGGTCGCCGGCTACTTCGGCGGCTGGGTCGATGAGACGCTCATGCGCATCACCGACCTGTTCATGGCGTTCCCGACGGTCATCCTCGCGATGGTCGTGGCGGCGTCGCTCGGGCCGTCGCTGTTCAACGCGGTGATCGCGGCGATCGTCGTCTCCTGGCCGCAGTACTCGCGCGTCACCCGCAGCATCGTGCTCGGACTCCGCGGGCAGAACTACGTGATCGCCGGACGCCTGCTCGGCCACTCCCCGCTGCGGACGCTGTTCGTCGACATCCTGCCGAACATCGCCGGACCCGTGCTGGTGCTCGCGACGCTCGACATCGGCGCGGCGATCCTGCTGCTCTCCGGCCTCTCGTTCCTCGGCCTCGGCGCGCAGCCGCCGACCGCCGAGTGGGGATCCATGATCTCGGCCGCCATGCAGAACTTCGACGCCTGGTGGCTGGGGGTCTTCCCGGGCCTCGCGATCCTCACGGTGGTGCTCGCCTTCAACTTCCTGGGCGACGCGATGCGCGACATCCTCGACCCGACGGCCGAGGTCGCCCACGAGAAGCAGGCCGAGCACGCGGCATCCGCGAAGGGGGTGGCAGCATGACCGTCTCGACGACACCCGCGCTGAGCATCCGTGACTTGACGATCGACATCGGGCGTCCCCTCGTGCACGGCATCTCTCTCGACCTCGAGGCCGGCCGCATCCATGGGCTCGCCGGCGAATCCGGGTCGGGCAAGACGCTCACCTCCCTCGCCGTGCTCGGACTGCTGCCCCGGCAGGCGCGCACCGGAGGATCCATCACGCTCGCGGGGGAGGAGCTGGTCGGCATGCGCCGCCGGGCGCTCAACCGCATCCGCGGCCGTCGCATCGCGATGATCTTCCAGGACCCGTCGGCGTCGCTGCACCCCCAGCTGCCGATCGGTCGCCAGCTCACCGACCACATGCGCGTGCACCTCGGGCTGCGCGGCGAGGCGGCGAAGGTGAGGGCCGTCGAGCTGCTCGAGACGGTGCAGGTGCCGAATCCGGATGCCGCGCTGAAGCGCTACCCGCACCAGTTCTCCGGCGGTCAGCGCCAGCGCATCGCGATCGCCTGCGCTCTCGCGTGCGACCCCGAGGTGCTGCTGGCCGACGAGCCGACCACCGCGCTCGACGTCACGGTGCAGGCCGGCATCCTTCGGCTGCTGCGCGATCTCGCGACCGAGCGCGACCTCGCGGTGCTGCTCGTCACGCACGACCTCGGTGTCATGAGTGCGATCGCCGACGAGGTCGCCGTCATGAAGAACGGACGGATCGTCGAGCGGGCCGACCGCGAGACGCTGTTCCGCGACCCGCAGCACGAGTACACCCGCACGCTGCTCGCCGCATTGCCGGGGTCGAAGCTCGAGATCGCGGATGCCGATGCCGCAGTGCGGGATCCCGAGCTGCTGGATCCCGTGCTGTCGGATGCTGAGCTGTCGGATGCTGCGGGGGAGGCCCGAGATGAGTGAGATCGCCGTCCTCGATGCGAAAGACGTGGTCGTCCGGTACCCCGGCAGCCCGCCGGTCGTGGCCGTCGACGGCGTCTCGCTGACCGTCGCGCCGGGGGAGACCGTGGCGCTGGTCGGAGAATCCGGCAGCGGCAAGTCGAGCCTCGCCCGCGCGGTCGTGGGCATCGAGAAGCTCGCCGGGGGAGAGGTGCGCTTCCGTGATGCGCCCGTCACGCCGCTCGGCATCCGCCGTCGCAACGTGGCCCTCACCGGCATCCAGATGGTGTTCCAGGATCCGTCGACGTCGCTGAACCCGCGCCGTCGTGTGGGCGATCAGATCGCCGACGGCATCGCTACGGCGCGCGCTCGCGGCGCCGAGGGTTCGACCGTCGCGGAGTGGCTCGAACGGGTCGGGCTGCCGACCGAGGTCGCCACGCGATTCCCGCACCAGTTCTCGGGCGGTCAGAAGCAGCGCCTCGCCATCGCGAGGGCCCTCGCCGCCCGGCCCTCACTGCTCGTCGCCGACGAGCCGATCTCGGCTCTCGACGCCTCGACCCAGACCAGCGTCGCGGGTCTCATGCGCGACCTCGTCGCCGAATCCGGCGCCGGGATGCTGTTCATCTCGCACGACCTCGCGGTGGTCCGTCGCATCGCCGACCGCACCTTCGTGATGTTCGCCGGTCGGGTGCTCGAAGCCGGGGCCACCGACCGCGTGTGGTCTGCGCCGCAGCATCCGTACACCCAGGCGCTGCTCGCCGCGATCCCCGAGCCCGACGGTGCCGGCCGCATCCCGGTGGCCCCGTCGACGAACGAGCGCACCGTGTGGTCGGAGATCGCCCCCGTCATCGACTGACGCCGCGCTCGGTCACGCCTTCGCTCTGCCGGTCGCTCGCTCACGCTGTCGGGAGGAGAACTCGCCCTCGGGAGGGTCCCT
This sequence comes from Microbacterium sp. Root553, assembly GCF_001426995.1. NCBI lineage: Bacteria > Bacillati > Actinomycetota > Actinomycetes > Micrococcales > Microbacteriaceae > Microbacterium > Microbacterium sp. Root553. The sequence continues at coordinate 1,169,301 of NZ_LMFY01000001.1, forward strand.
GTGGCTCGAGCCTCCTCCCGAGGGCGAGTTCTCCTCCCGAACGTCACACCGATGCACGGCACGCGGGCGCTCGCCGCGGTGTTCTTCGGGGCCGCGCTCGCGCTCTCGGGAACCGTCTTCCAGACCATCACCCGCAATCCGCTGGGCAGCCCCGACGTGATCGGACTGACGACCGGCGCCTACACGGGCGCCCTGATCGTGATGACGAGCGGCAGCGGGTCAGGCCTCGCCGTCGCGATCGGTGCGATCCTCGGCGGCTTCGGCACCGCCGTGCTCGTGGCACTGCTCATCGCCGGTCGAGGGGCGCTGGGATACAGCGTGCTGATCGTGGTGCTGGCGTGCGTGCAGCGCGGGCTGTGGCTGGTCGAGCTCGGCGACGACATCGGCACGAGCCTCGGCGGGCGCATGGGAGGGACCAAGGCCGGTCTCGTCGCGATCGCGGTCGGCCTGACCGGTGTGGTCACCGCGGTGATCGGTCCGGTCGCATTCATCGCGCTCGCGGCTCCCCACCTGGCGCGACTGATCGTCAGGAACGGTCCGGCCCATCTGGTCGCCACCGCGCTGACGGGCGCGACCCTGCTCTCGGTCGCCGACATCATCGCGCAGAACGCCGTGCCGAAGCACGCGCTGCCGGTCGGCGTGGTCACGCTCGTGCTGGGCGGCGCGTATCTGATCTACCTCGTCGTGCGCACGGCTCGTCGCCGGGTGTGACCCTCACGAGCGCACCACGCACTGCGGGCCGGGACGACATCGCCCCGGCCCGCAGTGCGTGAGTCGATCAGAGGGGCGCGACGATGTCCTGCGCCGCGTCCCACTCGGTGATCTCCAGCGAGGTCTCGATGCTCTGCCCTGCGGCCTCGGTGGTGCCGCTCGTGGCGAGCACCACGTAGTCCTTCGTGACCTCGAAGGTCACGTCGACATCCACGCCCTGAGCCTGGGAGGTGCCGCTGACCAGGTAGACCTCCTGGCCGAGGCGCGTGCCGGTGCCCGTGACGGTGAAGTCGCCGGTCAGGGCGCCGGCGGCTTCAGCCGGGTCGGTGCTCGCCGCCGTGACCGCGCCGCTGCTGAGCGCCGCGACGATGGGGTCGCTGGAATTCGGGTCGGCGACCTGCCACTCGCTCGTGGACGACTTCACCCACGCGTCGTCGCCGATCACGATCAGCGAGCCCATCGGCGTCGTGGTCTCGATCGCCTTGTCCGTCGGGTCGTACCGGGCGGTGGTCTCCATGCCCAGGATGTTCGTCTTCGCGACGTATCCGGCCGTGTCCTGCATCGCCTCGGTGATGCAGGATCCCAGGGCAGCACCGTCGACGGTGGCACCCTCGGAGAGCTCGGGGCAGTCGGATGCGGGTGCGGTGGTCTCCTCCGCAGCCGCGGAGGGCTTCGGATCCGCGGGCTCCTCGGCACCTGCGGTGCAGCCGGTGAGCAGGACACTGGCGGCCAGCACGAGGCCGACCCCCCATTTGTTGACGCGCATGGCGTTCCCCCTTCGGTCGTGTGCGTGCGATGCCTGTCGGCATGCACGGGAACCAGCTTGCCAAGTCCTCGGCGACCACGGTGGAGGCGACGCGGAGGTTTCTCCGCTACACTGTCAAGGTTGTCTGCCTTCCGGCATCCATTCGGGATGCCACGGCGGATGACGTGCACACACCCTCCTGTTTCCGGGAAATCCTCGGAAACCGTTCTAGTCCGAAGGAGGTGGGTAAGTGACGCACCAGTACGAACTCATGGTCATTCTGACCCCCGAGATCGATGAGCGCCAGGTCGCTCCTACGCTCGACAAGTTCCTCAAGGTCATCACCAACGATGGCGGTTCGATCGACAAGGTCGACATCTGGGGCAAGCGCCGTCTCGCGTACGAGATCCAGAAGAAGAACGAGGGCATCTACGCCGTCGTCAACTTCACCGCGACCAGCGAGGCCACGCAGGAGCTCGATCGTCAGCTGAAGCTGAACGAGCAGATCATGCGCACCAAGGTCCTCCGCTCCGAGGAAGCTCAGGCGATGGTCGCGACCGAAGCCAAGCGCACCGAAGAGAAGGCTGCCCGCAAGGCCGCCAAGGCTGCGAAGGCCTGAGTCCGATGGCCGGCGAAACAGTCATCACCGTGGTGGGCAACCTCACGGCCGACCCCGAGCTGCGGTACACGCAGAACGGACTGCCGGTGGCGAACTTCACCATCGCTTCGACGCCTCGGAACTTCGATCGCGCCGCCAACGAGTGGAAGGACGGCGAAGCGCTGTTCCTCCGTGCGTCGGTCTGGCGTGAATTCGCCGAGCACGTGGCGGGTTCGCTGACCAAGGGCATGCGCGTCATGGCGCAGGGCCGTCTGCGTCAGCGCTCCTACCAGGACCGCGAGGGCAACCAGCGCACCGCTATCGAGCTGGAGGTCGACGAGATCGGCCCCTCGCTCCGGTACGCGACTGCACAGGTCACCCGTGCGGCCTCGAACGGTGGCGGCGGCGGTGGCGGCGGACAGTCGCGTCCCGCTCAGCAGCAGCAGGTGTCGGAGGAGCCGTGGTCAACCCCCGGCTCGTCGACCAGCGCCGATGCCTGGAGCACTCCGGGCAGCTTCGGCGACGACACCCCCTTCTGAAACAGGATCTCCGGATGCTTCGGCATCTGTCTCAAAACTAAGGAAAAACAATGGCTGGAAAGTCGAGCGGCGACCGCCGCAAGCCGCGGAAGGGCGCGAAGAACGCCGCTCCCGCGAAGTCGATCCGGGTCGGAGTCATCGATTACAAGGATGTCTCCACCCTCCGTAAGTTCGTCTCGGAGCGCGGCAAGATCCGCGCCCGTCGTATCACCGGTGTCTCGGTGCAGGAGCAGCGTCTGATCGCCACGGCGATCAAGAACGCACGCGAGATGGCGCTCCTGCCCTACGCTGGCGCCGGCCGGTAAGGGGTATCGAGATGGCAAAGCTGATTCTCACGAACGAGGTCGCCGGGCTGGGCAGTGCCGGTGACGTGGTCGAGGTCAAGAACGGGTTCGCCCGTAACTACCTCATCCCCCAGGGCTTCGCTACGGCGTGGACCCGCGGTGGCGAAAAGCAGGTCGCTTCGATCCAGGCTGCTCGTCAGGCGCGTGCGATCCACGACCGCGACGAGGCCGTGGCCCTGAAGAACTCCCTCGAGAGCACCAAGGTGCGCCTGGCCGTCAAGGCCGGCAACGAGGGTCGCCTCTTCGGCTCGGTCAAGACCGATCACATCGCGGATGCTGTCGCAGCCGCGGGTCTCGGCTCGATCGACAAGCGCAAGGTGCACATCCCGTCGCCCATCAAGGTCACGGGCGAGCACGAGGCCACGGTTCGTCTGCACGACGACGTGACCGCAGTCATCACGCTGCAGGTCGTCGCCGCCAAGTAAGGCACGACGTCTCGAACACCCCCTGTCCCTCGGGACAGGGGGTGTTCTGCGTGTTCCGAGGCCTGTTCTCGGGGCCGCCGAGTGTGACGCGCCCGGTGAAAATCCAGCTTGACTTTCCCCAGGTTGTACACATCTCGTCCGGGATTCCCTCAACCTTCAATGTGCGGTTGAAGCGCATTCTCATCCACAGCCTGGGGAGACGATAAAACGCAGGTCAAGGGCATGTTACGGGTTGCAAGATCGGGTACTCCACCGGGTTATCCACAGCCGTTCTGCACAGACACTCCGGACTTGTTCGCACGCTTTCCACAGAGTTATCCACAGGCTGTGTTGCGACCGGAAACCGCCGCTCGTAGCGTGGTCCAGCGACCCGATGTCGGAAGTGCCTGGTTTGCTGCGCAGACAGGCATTCTCGACCGAGAGCCCCGCGCGTTGCCGACTCCTCGGCTCCGCCGGAGGAACGTCGCAGCGAAGGGAGCAGCGTGTCGATCGCCGACATCTCAGAGGACCGCATGGGCAGCAAGCGGTCGCACGAGCGCACACCGCCGCACGACCTCCTCGCCGAGCAGAGCGCCCTCGGCGGAATGCTCCTCTCGAAGGATGCGGTCGCCGACGTCATCGAGACGCTCAAGGGTGCAGACTTCTACATCCCCAAGCACGAGCTGATCTTCGAGGCGATCCTGTCGCTGTACTCGCACGGTGAGCCGACCGACGTCGTCGCCGTCACCGACGAGCTCATCAAGACGGGCGAGCTGAGTCGCGCCGGCGGCGCCGACTACCTGCACACCCTCACCTCGATCGTCCCCACGGCCGCAAACGCCGGCTACTACGGCGGGATCGTCTCGGAGCGCGCCATCCTGCGCCGCCTCGTCGACGCGGGCACGCGCATCGTGCAGCTCGGGTACGACGGGCAGGGCGATGCCACCGACATCGTGAACAACGCCCAGGCGGAGATCTACTCCATCACCGGGTCCGAGACGGCCGAGGACTACGTCCCCCTGCAGATCGCCGTCGACGCGGCGCTCGAGGAGATCGAGGCGGCCAGCGGGCGCGACGGATCGATGACCGGCGTGCCGACCGGCTTCAAGGAGCTCGACGAGCTCACCAACGGCCTTCACGGCGGCCAGATGATCGTCGTCGCGGCGCGTCCCGCGATGGGTAAGTCGACGCTCGCGCTCGACTTCGCGCGCTCGGCCTCGATCGGGCACAACATCCCCTCCGTCTTCTTCTCGCTCGAGATGGGCAAGAGCGAGATCGCGATGCGTCTGCTCAGCGCCGAGGGCCAGATCCCGCTGCAGAACATGCGCAAGGGAAACCTCGACCCGCGCGACTGGACGACGGTCGCCGCGACGCGAGGTCGCATCAACGACGCGCCGCTCTACATCGACGACAGCCCCAACATGACCCTCGTCGAGATCCGTGCGAAGTGCCGTCGCCTCAAGCAGCGCGAAGGACTGCGCATGGTCATCATCGACTACCTGCAGCTGATGACGTCGGGAAAGCGCGTCGAGTCGCGTCAGCAGGAGGTCTCGGAGTTCTCGCGAAGCCTCAAGCTGATCGCCAAGGAGCTGCAGGTCCCGGTCATCGCCCTCTCGCAGCTGAACCGTGGTCCCGAGCAGCGCACCGACAAGAAGCCCGCGATCAGCGACCTGCGTGAGTCCGGCTCGATCGAGCAGGACGCCGACATGGTCATCCTGCTGCACCGCGACTCGGTGTACGACAAGGACGTCCGCCCGGGTGAGGCCGACCTGATCGTCGCCAAGCACCGTAACGGCCCGACGGCGACGATCACCGTGGCGTTCCAGGGTCACTACTCGCGCTTCCACGACATGGCGCCGGGCGGCGACTTCAACTGAGCCGAGCGTCTGGGAGATCCCGATACCGCTGAATCCGACGTCGGTTCTCAGAACGTGTCGACGACGACTCGGACGTCACTCGGGGTGTGGGTTCGGCCCGGTCCTGCCGAAGCTCGGAGTCACGCCCTCGCGCTTTCGTACCAACCAGACGGTGTGATCGCCGATGCTCGGATCTCTGCTGGTGTGCGCGACGACGTCGAATCCGTGCTGATCGAACAGTGCACGATACTCACCGGGGTCGAGGCTGGCGTGGTAGAGCGGGTCGCCGTGTAGGTTTCCGACAACCTCGCCGGCTTCCGGACCGGTTGTGAGGAGGAGTGGGGCTCCGGTCGTCGCGTGATGCTCGAAGAGGGGGAACATCGCTCGCTGGTCGACAGGGGAGAGATGGAAGAAGCTATCCCAGGCCACGATCCCCTCGAATCGGATGGCGAGGTCCAGACGGCGCATATCGAGCACTTCGGCCCGCGCGGCAGGCACGTTCGTGCGGAAGAGTCGGATCATCTCCGATGAACTGTCGATGCCGGTGACAGCGAAGCCGTTGTCGTCGAGCCATTGCGCGATCGGTACTCCAGAACCGCACCCGACGTCGAGGACGGATGCATGAGGTTCGAGCAGGGTGGTGAACAACGACAACCACCCATGTTCGACGAGGGCGGTACTTCTCGCTCTCACCCATTCCGCCGCACGCTTCTGGTACACCTCGCCAACCTGGTCCACCGGATCGTTCATGAAGCCATCGTCTGCTGTTCGCCCTCAGTGACATCAGCGACGCGCGGGAGGCGCAGCCGACGAGTGACGGAACTGGCCCCGTCGACCTCGTGTGCGGTGTGTGCGCTCTTCGCCTGAATCCGGGGGTGGTCGTCGGATGATCCAGCCCGCCGCTCCCCGCCCTAGGCTTGAACATGCGGGCCCGGGTTTGACCGTTGCGGTGCTGCGCGGCGATCATGAGGTTCACGCGCTGACGGGTGCGCACGGATGAGGAGCGGAATATGCAGCGTGGGTCGAACCTCCCTGCTGTGGGCGTCTACAACCAGGCGCTCGTCTTCGACCTCATCCGCCGGTCCGAAGAAGGGCTCAGCCGCAGCGAGCTCGCCGAACGCACGGGGCTGTCGACGCAGACGCTCAGCAATGTCACTCGCCGGCTGGCCAACGAGGGGCTGATCGAGGAGACCGGAAAGGTCATCTCGGGCCCGGGAAAGCCCCGCACGCTCCTCGCGCTGCGATCGGATTCGCGCTACGCGGTCGGTGTGCACCTCGACCCGGCCGTCGACACCGTCGTGGTCGTCGATGCCGCCGGCGCGGTCGTCGCCAGGACCGAGCAGACCCCCGGAGGCGCTGACGCGTCGCCGGATGAACTCGTGGGACGTCTCGGAGACAGCGTCCGGTCGCTCATCGCCGAGGCGCGGCTTCCTGCCGAGCGCGTGCTCGGGATCGGCGTGGCCGCTCCCGGGCCCTTCGACCGCGATGCGGGTCGACTGCTGAATCCGCCGCTCCTGCCCGCCTGGCACAACGTGCCCGTGCGCACGGAGCTCGAACGGGTCAGCGGGTTGCCGACGCTGCTCGAGAAGGATGTCGTCGCGACCGTCGTCGGCGAGCAGTGGTTCGACGCGGGGCAGGAGCTCGCCGACGCGATGTTCCTCTACTACGGCGCGGGCCTCGGCCTCGGGCTCTCGGTCTCGGGGGCGCCGGTGCACGGCAGGACGGGCAACGCCGGCAACATCGCGCACATCGTCGTCGACACCGAGGGGCCGATCTGCACCTGCGGATCCCGTGGCTGCATCGGAGTGATCATGGAGCCGCGGATGCTCCTCGCCCAGGCCGGGCACGCGACACCGCCGAGCGGCACAGGAGATGCGCGGATGCAGCTCGAGCGGCTGTCGTCGTTGGCCGCCGCCGGAGACGAGGGAGTGCTCGCAGCCCTCGAAAGCGCCGGGAGGCACCTCGCGACGGCCATCGTCGAAGTGAACAACCTTCTCGATCTCGGCATCGTCGTCCTGGGCGGGCCTGCGTGGTCGAGGCTCGGCGAGCGGCTTCTGCCGGTGCTGGACCACTGGGTGCACACCACCGCCGTCAGCACCTCCACCGAACCCGTGCATCTGCGCCCCTCGCAGATCGGAGCGGACTCCGCCGCCGTGGGAGCCGCGTGCCTCGTGCTCGACGATGCGCTCACCGCGCGGGCGTCGCGACTCATGATCAGCCGCTGACCGCTGACGGATCTCCATAGCGTTCCGTGACGGAACTGTTACTCCGCCCTCTCGACCTATTTATCCCATTTGATAGGATTATCCGTCTGAGGGCCTCAACAGCGAGGTCCGCATGCAAAGGAGCAAAGCAGATGCGAACGAAGCCCCTCGCCGCCATCGGCGCGATCGCGGTCGGCGCGATCGTCCTCTCGGGATGCGGTGCGTCCGGGGACGCAGAGACGTCCGACAGCGGCGACCGCACCATCACCGTCGCGTATCAGATGACGTCCGCGTTCCACCAGCTCGATGACCTCTTCCAGAAGGTCAAGCCCGAGTTCGAGGCCGCGAACCCCGGGGTGACGGTCAAGCTCCAGCCGATCGAGTCCGAAGACGAGTACTTCACGAAGCTGGCTCTGATGAACGGCTCGCCCGACACGGCACCCGACGTGATCTACGAGGACACCTTCCAGCTGCGCTCCGACGCCGCGGCCGGTTACCTGCTGCCGATCGACGACTACCTCGCGGACTGGGATGACTGGGACCAGTTCTACGACGCGGCCAAGGAGGCGGGTCTCGGAGGAGACGGCAGCACCTACGGCGTCTCGATGGGCACCGACACCCGTGCGATCTACTACAACAAGGAGATCTTCGCGGCCGCGGGACTCCCCACCGACTGGCAGCCCGAGTCGTGGCAGGACATCCTCGATGCCGCTGAAGCCGTGAAGGCGTACGACGCCGACCTGATCCCCCTGAACATCTACGGCAGCAAGAGCGCGGGTGAGCAGACGTCGATGCAGGGTCTCGAGATGCTCCTCTACGGCACCGAGTCCACTCTCTACGACGCCGACTCCGACAAGTGGGCGGTGGGCTCCCAGGGTCTCACCGACTCCTTCGGCTTCTACGACACGCTCTACAAGAACGATCTCGCCACTCCGCTCGATCTCGCCCTCGACTCGACCATCGGCAGCCGCGTCTCGACGGAGCTGCTTCCCGAGGGCAAGCTCGCCATGGCCATCGACGGATCGTGGCTCCCCGGTGGCTGGATCAGCGGCGACGGCGCCTGGGACGGCTGGGCGGACAAGATCGGTCTCGCGAAGATGCCGACGCAGGACGGCGGCAAGCCCGGCTTCACCTCGATGTCCGGGGGCTGGACCCTCGCGGTCGGATCCCAGACCACGCACCCGCAGACGTCGTTCGACTTCATCGCGATGGCGCTGAACCAGGAGAACTCGCTCAAGTACGACACCGAGAACAGTCAGATCGCCGTCCGTGAGGACGTCGCGACCGACGACGCGTACCTCGCGTACAACCCGACCTTCGCGTTCTTCTCCGACCTCGTGCAGTACACGCACTTCCGTCCGACCACGCCGGACTACTCGCAGATCACCAGCGCTCTCCAGCAGGCCACCGAATCGGTGATCACCGGAGAAGCGACCCCGGAGGATGCCGCGAAGACCTACGACGACGCGCTCACCCAGATCGTCGGCCCGGACAAGGTCGAGTAGGACTCCCGCAGTGACCTCTGCAACCGCAACGCGCAGCCCGGCCCCGGTGCACACCGGGGCCGGGCGGCGCGCCCCGCTCCGCGACCTGCTGCGCTCCGTCCCGCTGCTGCCCGCCGTGGTGCTGCTGGTCGTGTTCCTGCTCGGGCCGATCCTCTACGCCATCTGGGGATCGCTGACCAACCGCGCCCTCACCGGCTACCGGGCGGCGAAGCCCGAGTTCGTCGGATTCGACAACTACATCTCGCTGTTCACCGACCCGAACTTCTGGACGGCGCTGGTTCTCACGGTCGTCTTCGTGCTGTTCTCCGCGATCATCGGTCAGAACGTGCTGGGACTCGGTGTCGCCGCACTCATGCGCATCGGCTCGAAGTCGGTCAACAGCGTCGTCGGCGCGCTCGTCGTCGTGGCCTGGGTGATGCCCGAGATCGTCGCCGCGTTCGCCCTGTACGCCTACTTCTCGAAGGACGGCACGCTCAACGCGCTGCTGGAGGGCATCGGCATCCCCGCGGTGAGCTGGCTCATCGAGTACCCGATGTTCGCCGTCATCCTCGCCAACGTCTGGCGCGGCACGGCCTTCTCGATGCTCGTCTACGGAGCCGCCCTCAACGAGGTGCCGCCGGAGGTGATGGAGGCCGCGCAGATCGACGGCGCGAACGCCGCCCAGCGCTTCTTCCTCATCACCATCCCGATGATCCGCCGCTCGATCTCGACGAACCTCATGCTCACCACCCTGCAGACTCTCGGCACGTTCGGGCTCATCTGGGTGATGACCAAGGGAGGGCCGGGCGTCTCGAGTTCCACCCTCCCCGTCCTCGCCTATCAGGAGGCCTTCCAGTACTCCCAGATCGGCTACGGCACGGCGATCGCTGCGGTGACGCTCGTGCTCGGTGCGATCTTCGCGATCTTCTACATCCGCATCCTCAAGCCGGAGGTCGATTGATGACTGCCACCGAAGCACTCGTCCGCCCCACCGTCCGGCGCGGCCCGCGCATCTCGGTCGCGTCGCCCGCGAAGCGCCGCTCCACGGGGCTCGCCAACGCCGTCCTGATCGTGATCGGGGTCGTGTTCCTCGTGCCCATCGCGTGGATCGCGTTCTCGGCGGTGTCTCCGTCGGCCACGGTGTCGATCTCGGTGCCGGAGAGCCTCACGCTCGACAACTTCGTCGCGGTGTTCGACTGGTCGATGACGCTGCTGCCGCTGTGGAACTCGGCGCTGATCTCGTTCGGCACCGCCCTCATCACCGTCGTCGTCGGCGTGCTCGCCGCGTATCCGCTCTCGCGGCACAACTCCCGTTTCCAGCGCGGCTTCATGTACTCGGTCCTGTTCGGTTCCTGCCTGCCGATCACGGCGATGATGGTGCCGGTCTACGCGCTCTTCGTGCAGTTGAAGATGCTCGATTCCCAGGTCAGCGTGATCCTGTTCATGGCCGCCACATCGCTGCCCATGGCGATCTGGATGCTGAAGAACTTCATGGACTCGGTGCCGGTCTCCCTCGAGGAGGCCGCGTGGGTCGACGGCGCCTCCGCCATGCGGGCGCTGTGGACCATCGTCCTGCCGCTCATGCGCCCCGGCATCAGCGTCGTCTTCATCTTCGTGTTCACGCAGGCGTGGGGGAACTTCTTCGTCCCGTTCGTCCTGCTGTTCAGCTCGGAGAAGATGCCGGCGGCCGTCGCGATCTTCACGTTCTTCGGCAACCACGGCGCGGTCGCCTACGGACAGCTCGCCGCGTTCGCCACGTTGTACTCCGTGCCGATCCTCGTCCTGTACCTGCTCGTGCAGCGTCTGTCCGGCAGCAGCTTCGCGCTGGCCGGCGGCGTCAAGGGCTGATCCCCGCCTCCTCGCACACCCCACGATCCAGAAAGCACCACTCATGCACGACCGCACCGCGCTCATCGAGATGCGCATCGACCGATTCCTCCGCGAGCGTCTGCGCCCGGCTCGTCACCGGCTGAGCCACCCGCTCGAGGTCCGCGCCTGGGAGGTGCCGGGTGAGCCGGTGCCCTTCGCGGATGCTGCGCAGGCGGACTACACGCCCACCGCGGTCGGCACCGCGTGGGGGCGCCCGTGGGGCACGACGTGGTTCCGGGTGAGCGGGCAGGTCCCGGCCGAGTGGCGCACGGCATCCGGCGACCTCCCCGACGGCACCAGGGCAGAGCTGGTCGTGGACCTCGGCTTCACGGCCGGACAGAGCGGCTTCCAGGCCGAGGCTCTCGTCTGGGGTCTCGACGGGAGTCCGATCAAAGGCATCTCGCCGTTCAACAACGCGGTCGCCGCAGCGGTGCAGCCGGACGGACGCATCGACGTGCTGCTCGAGGCGGCATCCAACCCCGACGTGGGCAGCATCTTCACGTTCGACCCGACGCGACTCGGCGACCCCGACACCGCCGGCGTCGATCCGATCTACGTGCTCCGGGTCGTGGACGTGGCCCTGCGCGACCTGACCGTCGAGTCGCTGCTCGACGACACCGTGATCCTGCGCGGGCTCCTCGGCGAGCTCGATGCCTCTTCGCCGCGACGGGCGGAGATCGTGCAGGCACTGGATCGGATGATCGACCTCGTCGACCCGCATGATGTCGCGGGCACGGCGGCGGAGGGCCGGGAGGCGCTGCGCGCGGTGCTGGCGAGTCCCGCGCATGCCAGCGCGCACGTGCTGCATGCCGTCGGGCACGCGCACATCGACTCGGCGTGGTTGTGGCCCGTGCGCGAGACGGCGCGCAAGGTGTCGCGGACCTTCTCGAACGTGCTCGCGCTGATGGACGAGAACCCCGACGTCGTCTTCGCCAGTTCGTCGGCGCAGCAGTTCGCGTGGATCAAGGAGCGCTACCCCGAGATCTGGGAGCGTCTGGTCGAGCGCGTGCGCGAAGGCCGCTTCGTGCCTGTCGGCGGCATGTGGGTCGAGTCGGACACGAACATGGTCGGCTCCGAGGCCCTCGCCCGTCAGCTCGTCGAGGGCAAGGGGTTCTTCCTCCGGGAGTTCGGGATCGACACCCCCGAGGTCTGGCTGCCCGACTCCTTCGGCTACAGCGGCGCCCTTCCGCAGATCATCAAGGCCTCGGGATCCAAGTGGTTCCTGACGCAGAAGATCTCGTGGAACGAGACGAACCGGATGCCGCATCACACGTTCCTCTGGGAGGGCCTCGACGGCACCCGCGTGTTCACGCACTTCCCCCCGGTGGACAAGTACAACTCGGATGCCTCGCAGGCCGATCTCGCGCATGCGCAGCGGAATTTCCAGGACAAGGGCAGGGCGCGGGTCTCGCTGCTGCCCTACGGGTACGGCGACGGCGGAGGCGGTCCGACCCGGGAGATGGCCGCGCAGGTCGAGCGCGCGGGGTCGCTGGAAGGGTCCCCGGTCGCCCGGCATTCCACGCCGCGGGCGTTCTTCGAGCAGGCCGAGTCCGAATACCCGTCGCCCGAGGTGTGGAGCGGTGAGCTGTATCTCGAGTTCCACCGCGGCACGTACACGAGTCAGCTGCGCACCAAGCAGGGCAACCGTCGCAGCGAGCACCTGCTGCGCGAGGCCGAGCTCTGGGCGGCGACGGCGTCCGTCCGCACCGGTCGCCCCTACCCGGCCGAGCAGCTCACCCGTCTCTGGCAGCTCGTGCTCCTCCAGCAGTTCCACGACATCCTTCCCGGCACATCGATCGCCTGGGTGCATCAGGATGCCGAGCGCAACTACGCGGCGATCGCCGTCGAGCTCGAGCAGATCATCGCCGACTCCCTGCGGGCACTGGTCGGCGAAGGCACGCGCAGCCTCGTCGCCAACGCGGCGCCGCACGGGAACGCCTCGGTCGGAGCGCTGGCTATCGGCGAGGCGGATGCGGTCGCACCCGTCGCACCGGTCGCCGCGGAGGGCGGGTTCGTGCTCGACAACGGCCTCGTGCGGGCGACGATCGACGCGCGCGGTGTGCTGACCTCGATCATCGACCTGACGAGCGGGCGCGAGGTCGTGCCTGCCGGTCAGAGCGCCGGCGTCTTCCAGCTGCACCGGGACACCCCGACGCAGTGGGACGCCTGGGACATCGACGAGCACTACCGCCGCAACGTGACCGACCTCCTCGACGTGGACGGCATCGAGATCGTCGACGGCGCCGTGGTGATCTCGCGCACGTTCGGTGCATCGACGCTGGTGCACAGCATCCGTCTCGATGAGGGATCGCGCACGCTGAAGCTGGCTGTCGACGTCGACTGGCGCGAGCGGCAGAAGCTGCTCAAGCTCAGTGTCCCCGTCGACGTGCACACCGATCATGCCGCCTCGGAGATCCAGTTCGGGCACATCGTGCGTCCGACCCACACCAACACCTCGTGGGACGCTGCGCGCTTCGAGACCGTGGCGCATCGATGGGTCCGAGTGGGGGAGAGCGACTTCGGCGTCGCGGTCACCAACGACTCCACCTACGGCCACGACATCACCCGGCACCCGCGCGAGAGCGGCGGCACGTATTCGACCGTGCGGCTCTCGCTCGTGAGGGCGGCGCTGTTCCCCGACCCGCAGCAGGATCAGGGCCGGCACCATCTGGAGGTCGGCATCGTCGTCGGCGGCGAGCTCGTCGATGCGATCGCCGAGGGGTACCGCACGAACCTCGCGGAGCGTCGCGTCGTGGGCGCCGACGATGTGCACCCTCTCGTCGCGATCGATCACCCGGGTGTGGTGGTCGAGGCGGTCAAGCTCGCCCAGGACGGCAGCGGCGACGTCATCGTGCGCCTGTACGAGGCTCTCGGGCGTCGCGCCGATGCCATGGTCGCCGTGGGATTCCCGAGCGGTGACGCCGGCGAGGTCGACCTGCTCGAGCGTGAGATCGAGCCGGCCGCGCTGTCGGGTCAGGATGCCGACGGCTTCCGTCTGTCGCTCCGACCGTTCCAGCTCGTGACGCTGCGGCTGCCGCGAGGCTGAGGGGAGGACGGGACGCCCCCACCACGGGGGAGGCGGCAGAAAGGGCGCCCCATCCGATGCCGCCATCTGGACGGCACCCCAGCTGCCGCGACAGGCGCGACAGAGCTGTATCGCAAGAGTGACACCGGAGCGCCCGCCGCGCAAGGGCTATCGCGCACGGCGGGGCTCCGGATCACCTCAGCCGAGCGTCACGGGGTGGGCATGCCGCCGTTCACGTTCAGGGTCTCGCCGATCACGTAGCTGGATTCGGCCGACGCCAGGAACACGTAGGCGGGAGCCAGCTCCGCGGGCTGCCCCATGCGTCCGAGCGGGGTCTCCTCGCCGAACTGGTCGAGCTTCTCCTGCGGCTGACCGTCGCTCGGCTGCAGCGGCGTCCAGATCGGGCCGGGGGCGACCGCGTTCACGCGGATGCCCTTCGGCGCGAGCTGGTCGGCGAGGCCCTTCGTGAAGGCGTTGATCGTCGCCTTCGTCGAGGCGTAGTCGACGAGCATGCCCGACGGCGAGTACGCCTGGATCGAGGTGGTGTTGATGATCGACGACCCGGCAGGCAGGTGCGGAAGCGCCGCCTTGGTGATCCAGAACATCGCGTAGACGTTCGTCTTGAAGGTGTCGTCGAACTGCTCGTCGGTGATGTCGCCGAGCGACTCCTGGTAGATCTGCTTGCCGCCGTTGTTGACCAGGATGTCGAGGCCGCCGAGAGCGCCCACGGCTTCGGCCACGAGCGTGCGGCAGTACTCCGCGTCCCGGAGGTCGCCCGGCAGGGTGGCCACGTTCGCGCCGGCCTCGCGGAGGATACCGGCGATGCGAGCCGCGTCCTCCTCCTCTTCCGGCAGGTACGAGAGCGCCACGTCGGCGCCCTCTCGGGCGAACGCGATCGCGGTGGCCGCACCGATGCCGGAGTCGCCGCCGGTGATGAGAGCCTTGCGGCCGCTCAGGCGCCCGCTGCCACGGTAGCTGTCCTCTCCGAGGTCGGCCTTCGGGGCGAGGTCGGCGTCGAGACCGGGCTCGGGCATGTGCTGCTTCTGGGGCTCGATGTCGGAGTAGAGCTCAGCGGGGTTGACGAAGGTGTACTGGTCACGAGACATGGTGTGTCCTCTCCTTGTTTTCGTTCGTTCGGTCTGGGGTCGGGGCGCGGTCGACGGAGCCGGATCGGGATCCGGCTCAGCGATCGCGGAGCTTGTCTGCGGGAACGACCTCGCGGATCGTCATCGCCGCGGTGAGGAAGGCCAGATGGCTGAGCGCCTGCGGGGTGTTGCCCCACGCGGCCCCGTCGTCGGCATCGATCATCTCGGCGTAGATGCCGACGTCGTTGGCGTGCCCGATCAGCGTCTCCATGTGCGCGAGGGCCTCGTCGTGGCGTCCGACGCAGGCGAGCGCCTCGACCCGCCAGAAGGCGCAGGCGACGAAGGTCTTCTCCTCCGCCGCGACGCCGCTGTAGCGGTACATCAGAGCCCCGGCGCCCAGCTCGAGGCTGAGGGCGTCGATCGTCGACGCCATGCGCTCGCCGCGGTCGAATCCGCTCGGGGCGTGCAGCAGCACCGAGGCGTCGAGCTGATCGGAGCCGGCGAAGAAGACGTACGCGCCGCGGCTCTCCGACCAGCAGTGCGCATCGATCCACGCGCGGATGCGGTCGCGCTCCGCCCGCCACCGGTCGGCGCTGCCCGGGATCGCCCCCGAGTCGGCGAGGGCGATCGCATCTTCCAGCGCCTTCCAGCACCCCATCTTCGACGAGGTGTAGTGACGCTCCTCGGGGAGCTCCCACATCCCGGAATCCGGATTGCGCCAGACGTCGCAGGTGCGGTCCGCGATGTCCGCGAGCAGCCGTGAGGTCTCGACGTCGAGCACGTTGCCCGCATCGACGTACGTGCGGCAGATGGCCATCAGGTCGCCGTAGACCCCGAGCTGCAGCTGGGCTCCGGCGGGGTTGCCCGTGACGACGGGGCCGATGCTGCGCCACCCCGACACGTCGTGCTCGCGCGGCTCGGGAACCGCAGAGCCGTCGAGCGCGTACATGACGTGAAGGTCGGATCCCTGCTCGCGGATCGTGCGGAGCAGCCACGACAGGGCGGCGTGGGTCTCCTCCCGCAGCCCGAAGCGCACCAGGGCGTGCGCGGTGTACGCGAGGTCGCGCACCCACGCGAAGCGGTAGTCCCAGTTCTTCCCGCCACGGGGGTTCTCGGGAAGAGATGTCGTCGCCGCTGCGGCGATGGCACCGGACGGGCTGTAGATCAGGAGCTTGAGCGCGAGGGCGTTGCGCTGCACGTGCGAGCGCCACGGGCCGTCGTACGAGAACACCGACGACCAGTGCTGCCAGTGCTGCACCGTGCGGTCGACCCCGAGGTCGATGTTGTGCGGATCGGGGATGTGCAGCGGCTCCCCGTGCGTCGCCGCCAGCGCGATCAGGTGCCGGGATCCCGGTGAGGTCGTGAACGACCCTGTCTGCTCGGGGCCGACGGAGGACTCCGAGGTCGTGGCCATGGGGCCGTGCGCGAAGCCGACCACCACCAGGGCGGTGGCGCCGCTGCGGATGATGTCGGCGTGCGCGGTGCGCTCCACCCACGGCGCGGCGGTCTGCAGGGAGGATCCGGGCTGCACGCGCCAGTGCATCGCGACCTCGCCCTCGACGCCGTCGATGCGCCGGGCGAGCTCGGCCCAGGGCAGTCGTCCGGCGACGCCGAAGATGAGGGCGTCGGTGATCCGCACCGCACCGGCATCCGTGTGGAACGTCGTCTCGAGCACGTTCGTCTCGGGAACGTAGCGTCGCTCGGTGCGGAACTCTGCGGTGGGACGCAGCTCCACGCATCCGCCGGTCTGCTCGTCGAGCAGGCTCGCGAACACGGGAAGATCCGTGAGCCCCGGGAGCGGCAGCCAGTCGATGCGCCCGTCGAGACCGATCAGCGCGACCGTCCTGCCGTCGCCGATCGGCGCGTACGACGCGAGAGGACGAGCGGAGCGGGGCATGGGTCCATCGTGCGGCCGGGGGAGAGATACCGCCTACCGCCTTGCGCGTCCTGCATCCGCTCGCTATACGAGCCGCCCCGGATGGGGGTCAGGGGCGGACGCGGACGGTGCGGCCCTCGAAGGTGACGAGGTCGCCGTCGTGCAGCTGGCGTCCACGGCGGCGATCGACCTCGTCGTTCACCCGTACGTAGCCGTCGATGATGACCTCCTTGGCGTCGCCACCGGAGTCGAGGAGTCCCGAGAACTTGAGGAACTGCCCGAGGCGGATCATGTCGCCGCCGATGGAGACATCGTCGATTCGGCCGGAATTCGTCATGTCTGAATGCTAATCGCCCGATACGGTGCGAGCCGCCGTCCGGATCGGACGGCGGCTCGGGAACGACCCCGGCGGATCAGTCGTCGATGTCCGTGCCGACGACGGCGAAGTCGGCGCTGAAGTCGATGTCGACCGACCGTCGATCGCCCGTGAGCACCGACACGTCGTAGGGGCTCACGTCGTCGTTGTCGGCGTCGAGATCGGTGATCAGGCCCTCGGCCTCGGTCAGCGCCGCGTCGACGAGGGCACGGATGGTCGCCTCATCGAGCGTGCGGGTCGGCGCGGAATCGTCGTCGTCCTGCTCGGTGGAGACGACGGTCGTCGCGAGATCGGCGGTGACGCGGACCTCGCTCTCGCTGCCGTCCGACGCGGTCAGCTGCACCTCCCAGGTGCCGTCGCGCTTCGCGTCGATCGAGGTGACCTCGCCGTCGGCGGCGCCGCGTGCGGCATCCGCGATCGCGACGATCTCGTCGGCCGAATCGGTGCCGATCTCACCCGCGGGTCCGCCCGTGCCGGGCCCACCCTCGGCGGGTGCGCCCTGCTCGGCGTCGTCGCGGTCGTCTCCGGGGCGTCCGCCGCGGTCGTCGGCGCCGCGAGGACCGTCGGAGACCGAGGGGCGGTCGTGGTCGTCGCCGAACTCATCGCCGACGGCTGCGCCCAGGGCCACCCCGCCGCCGACGAGCACGACGGCCGCGGCGATCCCGCCGCCGATGAGCAGCGCACGCGTGCGGCGGGGCTTCGCCGGGGCGGATGCCGGGGTCTGGGGAGCGGACTCGACGGCGATCGGCGCGACGGGCACGGTCTCGGCATCCGCGGCCGGGGGAGCGGGGGGCGCGGGGGGAGCCGGAGGCGTGTTCGCGGGGAGGTTCTCGGGGGTCTGGTCGGGTGTCGGGTTCTTGTCGTTCATGAGTCGATGGTCCCGCGGAGGTGCTGAAGCCACCCTGAAGCCCCCTGAAGACCTCTTCAGGAACGGGTCAGCCGCGCACCGCACTCGCCACATCGGCGAAGGATGCCGGCACGAACCCGCCGTGCGCCTGATCGCCGTGCACGAGCTCACCCGACCCGGTCTCCGCGCTGCCGAGCACGCCCCACGGGTCGACGATCCTCACGTCGTGACCGTCGAGGTGCAGCCGGCGGACGCCCTCGAGCAGCATCCGCTTCGCGATGTCGTTGGCGCGCTGCACGCGGTCGAGGTCGATGACCACCGGGTCGTCGCCGGCCTGCTCCTCGGCGAAGCCCCGCAGCACCCGCTCGGCCTCCATGAAGTGCAGGTCGCCCGCGATCTCGTGCACCGCGATCCCGTCGTGCTCGACGCGGCGCGACACCGACCGCGCCCGCTCGGTCGAGGTCATCAGGTGCAGGCCCAGATCGTGGTTCATGCGCTCGAACATCCGCACCCCACGCGTGCTGTTGCCGTGCTCGTCGAGCCGGGGCGAGAACACCGCGATGCCGACCTGACCGGGCAGCACGCCCATCAGACCCCCGGCGACGCCGCTCTTGGCGGGGATGCCGACCGAGGTGAGCCAGTCGCCGGCGGAGTCGTACATGCCGCAGGTGGTCATGACGCTCAGCACCTGCCGGTTCACGACGGGGTCGATCAGCTGCTCGCCCTCCGGCGACAGCCCGCCGGCGGCGAGCACCGAACCCATGCGGGCGAGATCGCGCACCGAGACCGACACCGAGCACTGGCGCGTGTACCCGCGCACGATGTCGGCCGGGTCGGCGTCGAGCACGCCCACGGTGCGCAGCATGTACGCGAGCGCCATGTTGCGGTCTGCGGTCGACAGCTCGGACTCGAACACGTCCTCCGCGATCGAGAGCTCGCGGCCCGCGAGGCGGCTGTACAGGTCGAGGATGCGCTCGGCGCGACCATCGGCGTCCGTGCCGTCGACCAGGGCGTGGGCGGCGATCGCTCCCGCATTGATCATCGGATTGCGAGGGCGACCGCTCCCGGGCTCCAGCGAGATCTCGTTGAACGCGTCGCCGGACGGCTCGACGTCGATCCGTTCTAGCACGGCATCGAGACCTCGGTCCGCGATCGCGAGAGCGTAGGTGAACGGCTTCGAGATCGACTGGATCGTGAACTCGACGTCGGCATCCCCCGCGACGTAGACCTCGCCGTCGAGCGTGGCGACCGCGATGGCCAGGCGATCCGGGTCGGCGTCCGCGAGCTCCGGGATGTACGAGGCGACCTCGCCGGCATCCTCCCCGCAGGAGTCGAGCAGCAGCTGGAGGTAGTCGATCATCGGGGTCTGCATGTGCTCCATGCTCCCACGGGCGTTCAGTCGGAGAGAGGGAGGGCGACGACGAATCGCGCCCCGTCCCAGCGTGACGCGTCGACGGAGACGGTGCCCCCGCCGGCCGTCGCGATGCCCCGGACGATCGCCAACCCGAGTCCGCTCCCGCCCGCATCGCGGCTGCGCGCCTCATCGAGCCGCACGAAGCGCTCGAAGATGCGCTCCCGCTCGGGTTCGGGCACGCCGGCGCCGTCATCCTCGATCGTCACGAACACCCACGAGCCCTGCGGGATCACGCTGATCGCGACGCGTCCGGCGCTGTGCCTCGCCGCGTTGTCCGCGAGATTGCGCAGCAGCTGGCCGAGCAGCCGTGGGTCGCCGACGACGCGCGCGGCGGCGATGCCTGTCCCGTCGACGTCGACCCCGCGCGAGCGCAGTCGGCGCACCTCTGCGAGCGCCACATCGTCGAGATCGACCGCCTCGTCGTGAGTGCCCGCTCCCTCGTCGAGGCGGGCGAGCAGCAGCAGCGACTCGACGATCCCCTGCAGGCGCAGCCCCTCGTCGGAGACGACCTCGGCCAGCTCGTCGATGCTGGTCGTGGCGGGGTGCGCCTGGGCGAGTTCGGCGTGCTGGCGGATCGTGGCCAGCGGCGACCGCAGTTCGTGCGAGGCATCCGACACGAAGCGGCGCTGAGCGGTGGCCGAGGCGTCGAGCCGATCGAGCATGCGGTTCATGGTGGTCGCGAGCGCCGCGATCTCGTCGGACGAGGGCGGCACCTCGACCCGTCGGTGCAGATGCTCGGCGGTGATCCCGTCGACCTCCCGCCGGATCCGCGTCACGGGTCTCAGCGCACGGCCGACGACGAGCCAGGTCGTGACGGCGACGAGCACGAGCAGCAGGGGCACGGCGACGGCGAGCAGGATCGCGACGGTCGACAGGGTCTCGACGGCGTCCTCGATCGGCACGGCGAGGACGAGGGTCTCGTCGCCGTGCAGATCATCCGAGACGATCAGCATCGGTGTGCGGTCGATCGTGCGGGTGCTCGCCCCGTCGGCGATCGGCAGGGCGGTGGACCCCAGATCGTCGAGGGCGTCCTCGCTCGCCGCGCGCACCGATCCGTCCGGTGCGATGATCTGCACGATCTCGTCGTCGAGGGTGTCGATCCCCCGGCCTCCGGGCCCGTCGAGTCGCTCCGTCAGCTCGTCGAGCCGCTGCTCCGCCGCCCGTTCGGCACTCGCATGGATGCTGGAGCTCAGAATTCCGTAGAACGAGAACGCTCCGATCAGCAGCGCGACGGCGACCACGAGGGTGGCGCCGAGCGTGGTCCGCGCCCGCACCGATCGCCACGCGCGGCTAGCCACCGTCGGCCGCCAGTCGGTAGCCGGCGCCGCGGATCGTCTCGATCGCCTCGCGACCGAACGGCTTGTCGAGCTTGCGGCGCAGGTGCCCGACGTAGACCTCGACGATGTTCGGGTCGCCGTCGAAGTCGTCGTCCCAGACGCCCTCGATCAGCGTGCGCTTCGAGAGCACCTGACCGCGATGGCGCATCAGGTACTCCAACACCGCGAACTCGCGGGCGGTCAGGGTGACGGGCGTCTCGCCGCGCCACACGTGGTGCGACGAGGGATCGAGTCTCAGGTCGCCGGCTTCGAGGACGGCGGGGCGGGCGACCGCGCCGCGGCGCACCAGGGCGCGGATGCGGGCGACGAGGATCGCGAATGAGAACGGCTTCGTCACGTAGTCGTCGGCGCCGGTCTCGAGCGCTTCGACCTGGTCCCATTCACCGTCCTTCGCGGTGAGCATGAGCACGGGCGTCCAGTTCTCTTCGGCGCGCAGCGCCTCGCACACCTTCCAGCCGCTCATGCCGGGCATCATCAGGTCGAGGACGATCGCGTCGTAGCGCGTCTCGCGCGCCCGCCAGAGCCCGTCGACCCCGTTGTGGGCGACGTCGACCGCGAAGCCCTCGGCCTCGAGTCCTCGGCGTACGGCGTCGGCGAGACGCGCCTCGTCGTCCACCACCAGGATCCGCATGATCCCAGTGTGGCGGGCGCGCGCTGAATCCGCGCTGAAGCGGGGCGGGAGGAGGTGCGGTCAGCGGTGGCACGGGGAGCCCGGAGGGAGGAGGTTGGCAGCGTGGATCGCGTGTGGTTCCATGAGGGGATGACCAGCATCCGGGGGGACAGGTCGAGAGGCACGCGTCTGCTTCTCGTCATCGCGACGACCATGCTGCTCGCAGGATGCGCGACGGCGACCACCGGGCTGTCGACGGCATCGCCGACGGCATCCGCATCCTCGACCGCATCCCCGAGCCCCACTCCCACTGCGGCGTGCCCGCAGGTCGAGGGCGTCGAGCTGCCCCCGGACTGCGCGCCGTACGATCCCGACAACGCGATGGCGCAGAACGACCGCTACCGCGATCGCGTGGATCTGTCGGAGGCGAGCCGAGCGGCGGCCGAGCGGCCGGCGACCGACATCCGCACGGCGCTCGAGGCCCTGCGCACCTCGGGAGACCTGTCGGTCGACGCCGTGGAGGACGCGATCTCGGATGCCGGGCTGAGCGACATCCAGATCATCGGCGACGAGCGCGCCGTCGCGTTCGGTGTCGCCGCACCGGAGGGCGGATGCATCTTCGGAGAGGTGTCGGCGGATGTCCTCTCCGTCGAGGTCGGCGGCATCATCATGGACGGCGGCTGCCTGCCGGCGGTCGGGCACTGACCGGCGCCCACTCCGTCGGGAGCGCTCCTGTGGGAGCACTCCTCTGGGAGGAAAACTCGGTCTCAGGAGGACCCGATCCCGCGGATTCTCCTCCCGACAGGCGGATCTCCTCCCACGGCGTCACCGACCTGCAGCACCGACCGGCGTCACCGACCGGCGTCGCCGACCTGCAGCACCGACCTGCAGCACCGAGATCACGCGTCGGTGCGGAATCCCGACGCCTTGTGCGTGCCGTCGCAGAACGGCTTGATCGTCGACAGACCGCACCGGCACAGTGCGACGGTGCGACGGCTGACGGGGATCGGCTCGCCGTCGGACGTCTCGAGCACCGCCGCCCCTCTGACCAGCAGCGGCCCGTCGGGGTACGCGGTGATCGTGACGGCCTCCTCGCGCTCGCTCATCGCGACGACCGGTCCCGCAGCGAGGATTCGCCGCGCGTCCAGGACTCGAGCATGTGCCCGGCCGCCCACCCGTCGACGGTCAGGCAGGCCGCAGCGCCGAACATGATGTCCTCGAGCAGCTCGGGGTGGTCCTCGGCCAGAGCGCCTGCGAGGTCGCGCGCCGCGATCTGCTCGTGCACGGCATCCGCTTCGACATGCTCGTCGAAGTACTCGGTCACGTCCTCGGCGAAACCGAGCCGGCGCAGACCGTCGCCGTACATGCGGTTGGGGATCGACGAGGTGATCTCGAACGCGGCGAGGTGTCCGACGATCGCGCCGACGAGCCGGCGATTGACGCCGAACATCGACATCGTGTTGAGCGACGCGAGCGTGATCGCCGGGACGTCGTCGACGTATCCGCCGTAGGTGTCGTCGAGGCCGGCGCCCCGCATCGCGCGCGCGAAGATCGTCGCATGCACGCGGTCCGGCCGTCCTCCGCCGTACTCGTCCGACTGGATCTCGACGAGCGCGGCCTTCGCCCGACCGTGCAGTCGCGGGATCGCCCAGGAGTGCGGATCGGCTTCCCGCAGCGTGTAGATCGAACGCTGCATGAAGAACTCGCGCATCTGCTCCTCGGTCGCCTTCTTCGCGACGTAGCGCGACAGGCTCGGCCCGGTGTCGGCGTCGGCGAGGGCGAAGAGCGCGCGGCCGACGGCGTCGACGGTCGGCTCGGGCAGTTCGGGAGCTGGCACCGTGGCCCGCAGCGCCCGCTCGAACGCGTGCTCGAGGATCGCTCGGGTGGCGATCAGCGCCGGATCCCACTCCAGAGCAGGATCGAGCTCGGGCAGCGAGCCGTACGACGACGCGTAGAGCACGAAGAGGGCGAGCTGGATGTCGTCATCGCGCATGATGTCGGCGCTCGCGGCGAGGGCGAGCTCTGCCCGCGCGCCGAGATCGTCGACATCGTCTCCGGTCAGTCGGCGGATGACGGCGTCGCTCAACGGGCCGCGAGCGGTGCAACCGTGGAGCGCGGACGGAACGAGGGTCGGTGCAGACATGATCGCAGTCTCACCCTCGCTCGATCGACCGAGAAGGGACTTGACGGCGCGCATCGGATGCGGAAGGGCGGATGCCTCGGCATCCGCCCCGCCCGTCCCACCTATCAGGCTGCGTCAGGCGTGCACGGGGTAGTGGCTGCTGATCGCGATGCGGTTCCAGCTGTTGATCACGACGACGAGCCAGGTCACGGCCGCGATCTGCTTATCGGTCAGCACGCCGTCGATCTCGACTCCGCGGTCGACGAGGCGTCCGGGGTCGCCGATCATCGTGACGTTCTCGGCGATCTGCAGGGCCGCCTGCTCCTCGGCGGAGAAATACTGCGACTCCCACCATCCCGCGAGCACGGCGAGGCGGTCGGCCGTCTCCCCGGCCTTGACGGCGTCGGCGCAGTGCATCCTGAGGCAGAACGCGCAGCCGTTGAGCTGCGAGGCGCGAACCTTGACCAGCTCGACGAGCAGCGGCGAGAGCCCGGCATCCGCCCCCGCCTCTGCGGCCTTCGCGGCGAACTCGAGCATCGCCTGGTACGGGGCTGCGTAGATCTTGCCGATGTTCACGTGCGACACGTCGTCTCCTTCACTGGGGAGGCGCCCGATGCGCCTCACCGGTACTGACGACGCAGCATCCGGATCTGTGACGTCCGCCCTGCCGCCTAGGCTGGAACCATGAACAAGAACTCGCTGTGGACCGTCATCGGAGTCGTCCTCGCCGTGGTGATCGCCTGGTGGATCGTCAGCGCGCTGTTCTCGATCCTGTGGTTCATCGCGAAGCTCGCGATCGTGCTCGTCGTCGCGGGCGTGGTGTTCCTCGTCCTGCGGGGACTCTTCAGCTCGAAGGCCGAGTGACCGCTCGCACGACCAGTTGATCAGGCGACCGGAGTCTTCACCCCCACCCGGTAGCGCGCGGCGCGATGCGTGTCCTGCACCCGGTCGCCCTTGCCCTGCAGCTTGTGACGCAGCGTGCCCGGCGTGTACTCGTTCGGGTAGACGCCGCGCTCGCGCAGCACCGGGATGACGTGCTCGATCACGTCCTGCCAGGTGCCGGGAGTGACCGCGTACGCGAGGTTGAAGCCGTCGATGTCGGTCTCCTCGACCCACGACTGCAGTTCGTCGGCGATCTCGACGCCCGAGCCCACGACGGTCGGGCCGAGGCCGCCGATCGCGTTGTGGCGGCCGAAGTCGCCGACGGTCCACTCGCGTCCGAGGTCGGCTTCCTCCTTGAGGTGCTGCAGCACCGATCGGATGGCGTTCGACTCGACGTTCCCCACCGGCTCGTCCTCGGCGTACTGCGACAGGTCGACGCCCATCCAGCCCGACATGAACGTCAGTGCGCCTTCGGGGCTCGCGTACGAGAGGTACTCGGCGTGCTTCGCCGCGGCATCCGCGCTCGTCGCCCCGGTGATCACCGTGAGCAGCGTGTAGATCTTCGCGTCGTAGCGGTCGCGACCGGCATCCTCGAGCGCGTCGCGGATGCGCTTCACGGTGCCCGCGAGCACCTCCTTCGAGGGCGCGGCCACGAAGATCGCCTCGGCGTTCTCCGACGCGAACTTCACCCCGCGGGGACTGGCACCGGCCTGGTAGATCACCGGGGTGCGCTGCGGCGACGGCTCGGAGATGTGGATGCCGGGCACGCTGAAGTGCTTTCCCTCGTGGCCGATCGGATGCACCTTCGCCGGGTCGGTGAAGATGCCGCGTTCGCGGTCCTCGACCACGGCGTCGTCTTCCCACGACCCTTCCCACAGCTTGTAGAGCACCTCGACGTACTCGTCGGCGTGGTCGTAGCGGTCGTCGTGGGCGAGCTGGTCGGTCTGGCCCATGTTGCGCGCGGCGCTGGGCAGGTACCCGGTGACGACGTTCCAGCCGACGCGGCCGTTCGTCAGGTGATCGAGCGTGCTCAGGCGACGCGCGAACGGATAGGGATGCTCGAACGCGGTGCCCGCGGTGACGCCGAATCCGAGATGCTCGGTGACCGCAGCCATGGCGCTCACGAGCAGGATCGGATCGTTCACGGGCACCTGGGCGCCGTTGCGGATCGCCGCCTCGTTCGTGCCGCCGTAGACGTCGTAGGTGCCCAGGACGTCGGCGATGAAGATGCCGTCGAAGGTCGCGCTCTCGAGCAGCTTCGCCAGATCCGTCCAGTACGAGAGGGTGTTGTACTGGCGGGAGCGGTCGTCGGGATGCCGCCACAGGCCGGACGACTGGTGGGCGACGCAGTTCATGTCGAAGGCGTTGAAGCGGATCTGACGGGTCATGGCGTCTAGCAAACCCGCCGATCGGCCGCGCGGCCAGTCTCGCGACACGCGCCGACACATTCGCGGGGAGCCCCCCGGCGGATCCTTCGATGCGAATCGGGGCCTGGTCAGTCCCGGTCGGGGTCGATCGTCTTCACCGTCGAGGTGATCGGTCGGGGGTCGGGCATGATCGTCTCGACCTGAGGTTTCGCGTTCGCCTGCGCGCGGCACCAGACGACGAAGCCGACCGCGGTGAAGACGCCGTAGAACACGTACATGAACCCGGTCGCGTAGAACCCCGAGCTGAACAGCAGCGGCACGCCGACCACGTCGACGGCGATCCAGATGAGCCAGAACTCCGTCCAGCCTTTGGCCATGCCGTATGTGGCGAGCAGGGATCCGACGAACGTCCAGGCGTCGGCCCAGACGGGCTCCCACGACCCGAGCGCGCGGAAGAGCGGGGTGAGGGCGATCGTGCCGATCACCATGACCAGCACGAGGCCGATCCGGGCGCTGTTCGGCGCCCACCTCGGCGTGACGCGACCGCCGTCCGATGCGGCCTGGCGCCAGCGCACCCATCCGTAGATCGCCACGATGATGAACATGACCTGGCGTCCTGCCTGACCGAGCAGGTGCGGGAGTTCGTGGTCGGGGTTGAGGATCGACCCGAGGAACACCGTGAGCAGCAGCAGGTTGCCGACGATGCCCACCGGCCACGCCCAGATCTTGCGCTGCATGCCGCCAAGGGCGCTCGCGAGACCGAAGGCGTTGCCCACCACCTCGCGGATCAGCAGCACCTGGCCGCCGGGCAGCACCCACTGCGAGTTGAACGCATCGGCGAGCCAGAGCAGGGCGTTCACGTGAGCTGGTCCGGGAAGGGGCGCTCGTCGAGCACGAGCTGCAGCAGGGTGAGATCGAGCCAGCGGTCGAACTTGGCGCCGACCTGCGGCATCCGTCCGACCTGCAGGAAATCGAGGCGCTTGTGCATGACGATCGAGCCGGTATTGCCGCTCTCGACCGCCGCGACCATCACGTGCACGCCGAGCCTGCGCGCACGATCGATCAGCTCGATCATCAGCGCCTTGCCGATGCCCCGCCCGCGCTCGCCGTCGCGCACATAGACGGAGTGCTCGACCGTGTGCCGGAAGCCGTGGTGCGGACGGAAGTCGCCGAACGTCGCGTACCCCAGCACTCCGGTGTCGTCGACCGCGACGAGCACCGGATATCCCCGCGCGGTGCGCTCGGCCATCCACGCCGTGCGGTCGGCGAGGTCGACGGCGTCATCGTTCCAGATGGCCGTCGTGCGCAGCACCGCATCGTTGTAGATGGCCAGGATCGCCTCGAGGTCGGCGGTCTCGGCATCCCGGATCTGGTGGTCGCTCATCGGGTCTCCTGCATCTGCGCGGGGGTGCGCACGGGACGACGCTAGCAGGAGGCCGGTGGACAGGATCGGCGTGCACCGTCTGCAGGGCCGACGCACGCCTGCACGACCGAGGCTCGTCGACCATCCTGCATCCGTGCATCGATCCTGCAGACGTGCCGTCCGTGCACGAGCCCGGCGGGTCAGGGGGAGGGCCGCCAGTGGGTGAGCTTGGCGGGGTTGAGGACGATCCACAGCTGGGTGATCACGCCGTGTTCGACGTGGAGGTTCATGACCGAGTGCACGGCGCCCTCGTTGCGGAACACCAGTCCGATCCCGTCGCCGAACCGCTGTTCCTCCACCGTCAGACGTGGGCTCTTTGCTGCGATCCCGAGCAGGAAGCGGGCGACGTGGTCGGCTCCGCTCACGACGTTGCGCGCGGCGCTGACGACACCGCCGCCGTCGCTGCGGAGTTCGACATCGGGAGCGAGGAACCGCAGAAGCGCGCCGATCTCACCGGTTCGCGTGGCGTCCTGGAAGGCGCGGACGACGCGATCGTGCTCATCGCGAGGAACCGCGACCGCTCGGCTCTCGCGCACGTGGCGACGAGCGGATGCCGCCAGCTGCCGCACGGCTGCGGAGGATCTGCCGACCGCCGCGGCGATCTCGTCGAACGGCACGGCGAAGACGTCGTGCATCACGAACGCCACGCGTTCGGCGGGTGTCATCGCCTCGAGCACCACGAGCAGTGCGGTCGAGACGTCGTCGTCGAGGGTGATGCGGTCGAGGGGATCCGCGGGCGAGGCCGTGCGCGCTCCGATCGCCCCGGCGAACACATCGGCCGGAACGGGCTCGGGCAGCCACGGCCCGACGTACTGCTCGCGTCGACGACGTGCGGACCCGAGGAGGTCGAGCGCGACGCGGCCGGCGACGGTCGTCAGCCAGCCCGCCGGGTTCGCGATGCCCTCGCGCTCGACATCGGTGAGCCGGTACCAGCGCAGGTACGTCTCCTGCACGATGTCCTCGGCATCCGCCAGTGTGCCTGTCATCCGGTATCCGAGGGCGAGCAGACGGCGGCGTTCACGGAAGACGTCGTCGAGGTCGTCGTCCATGGGTGTCTCCTCCGGTGTGGCATCCGCCGTGTTCTCGTCCTGGGTCGCGCTCGTGGGTCGTGTTCGCGGGTGTTCTTTTCGCGTGCTTCCTGTCGCGCGTGCTTTCGCAGGATATGACGACGTGGCGTGCGCACGTGTGAGGCCTCACATTCTCGACGGCCGTCTCGTCATCACAGCGGGAGGGTGCGCGGCGGGTGCACGCACCGCGCGCAGGCGTGTTCCCGGAGCGGAGAGGAGAGGATGCCGATGAGAATCGCCGTCGCAGGAGGAACGGGTGTCGTGGGTCGGCATGCCGTCGCGCGGGCGCGGGCCGCGGGGCATGATGTCGTCGTGCTGTCGCGCGTGGGCGGTGTCGACGTGGGCGGTGTCGACGTGGGCGGTGTCGACGTGATCACGGGCGCCGGTCTCGTCGAGGCGCTGCAGGGCGCGGATGCCGTGATCGACGTCACGAACACGACCACGCTCTCGGCGGCGAAGGCCATCGCCTTCTTCGAGACGGCGACCCGCACCCTGCTCGCCGCGGAAGAGGCTGCGGGCGTCGGGCATCACGTCGCGCTGTCGATCGTGGGGATCGATGGGATCGACTCCTCCTACTATGCGGGCAAGCTCGCGCAGGAGCGCGCGGTGGCGACGGGGCCGGTGCCGTTCACGATCGCGAGAGCGGCGCAGTTCCACGAGTTCGCCGGGCAGGTGCTCTCGGGGATGCGCGGGCCCGTGGCACTCCTGCCGACGCTGCTCATGCGGCCGGTGGCCGCCCGGGAGGTCGGTGCGCATCTGGTGCGGCTCGCGGAGGGTGCGGCGACCGGTCGGGCGAGCGACCTGGTCGGTCCGCGCGACGAGATCCTGCTCGACGTCGCCCGGCGGCAGCTCGCGTACGACGGTCGGCGCCGGCGCGTGGTGGGGGTGCGCCTGCCCGGCGCATACGGCGCGGGGCTCGCGTCGGGGGCGCTGCGCGGCGGCGCCGATGCCCGGCAGGGGCGCATCACGTTCGACGAGTGGCTGCGCAGTGAGGACCACGTGCGCGGCGGGTGAGGCCGCAGTGCGCTGTGGTGGGACGCGTGTGCGCCCGGTGTGGAGGCGGTGTTGCACAGTGTGCGGAGGCCGCGATTGCGCGGCGAGTGAAGCCGCATCGCATGCCGGCATTCCGACCACAGCTTAGAACATATGTTCTAAACTGAGATCATGACCACGACCCGTCTGACGCCGCTTCTCGAGGCCATCGAGCGCCTCGGCGATGCGTGGGCCGATGCGGAGAGGAGCGCCGATCTCTCGCGGGCCGAACTGCTCGACGCGCATCGTGCGGTCGGCGAGGTGCAACGCTGTCTCGACGGGATCCACGCAGAACTCGCGGCGACGATCGCGCACGAATCGCGGCCGGAACTCGGCCCCGAGGGGTTGGCCAAGGAGCAGGGATTCCGTAACGCCGGAGCACTGATCGCGACCACGACGGGCGGTTCGCCGGGAGACGCGAAGCGCCTCATCACGGTCGGTCAGGCCGCTGCACCGCGCAGCAACCTGCTGGGCGAGGTGCTGCCCGCGAAGTACCCCGCGCTGGCGGCAGCGCTCGCCGCGGGTGAGATCTCCGTGGCCGCCGCCGCGGTCATCGTCGCACTGCTCGAACGGCTTCATCTCCGTGTGGGGTCGGCGCGGGTCGACGAGGCCGAGGGGCTGCTCGTCGCTCGCGCCGCGGGGATGACGCTCGACGACGTGCGCACGCTCGTCGCCCGCACCGAAGCCTGGCTCGACCCCGACGGGGTGGCTCCCAAAGAACAGCAGTCGCGTGATCGTCGCTCTCTCACCATGTTCGAGCGCGACGGCTCCTTCCACCTGAACCTGCAGACCGACATCGCGTCGAGCGCGCCCATCAGGGCAGCGATCCAGGCCTACGTGTCCGCGACGTTCCAGGCGCGGATCACGGCACCCGAGCCCGGTGCGGCCGACGCCGATCACCGCACCGTGGTGATGATCCAGGCCGACGCCGTCACCGCCCTGTGCGAGCATGCGATCGCCTGTGACAACGGCGGGATGCCGGCGACCGGCGCGACAGTGGTGGTGCGTGTGAACCTCGACGACCTCACCTCGGGGCGGGGAGCCGCGACGATCGACGGCAGCGACCAGCCCGTGAGCATCAGCACCTGCCGACGGATGGCAGCGGGTGGCGGGATCATCCCGGTGGTGCTCGGCTCTGCCGGAGAGATCCTCGACTGGGGCCGCGAGAAGCGACTGTTCACGCGGGCGCAACGTCTCGCCCTCGTCGAGAGAGACGGCGGATGCGCGATGTGCGGCCTCCCGCCCCAGATGACCAAAGCACACCACATCAGGTGGTGGCAGCGCGACACCGGTCCGACCGATCTGAACAACGGCGTACTGCTGTGCGAGTCGTGTCATCACCGCATCCACGACAACGGATGGGACATCAGCGTCGACGGTGTCGGCGTCGCCGCGCGGGTCTGGCTCATTCCTCCGCCGCACGTCGATCCGGCGCGGACTCCTCGCCTCGGAGGACGGGCTCGTTATGACATCGCCGCGTGACGATACCCGTGAGCGCGGGCGGGCATTCGTCTGTCCCCCAATCGGCCTACAGACGAGGTGCCGACAACCCGCTACGTTTCCCACGAGGCGCACGGGCATCTCGATCGACGGAGAAGAGAAACTATGACGACGCATGCGCAGTGCGGGGCCCTGTGGCTCGCGCCACGGGTGCGGATCGCGCTCACTCTGCCGATCGGGGGGCTGCTCATCACAGGATGCACGCCGTTGATGTCTCCTCCGTCGCCGACTCCATCGCCCGTTCCGGCGGAAGGGGCTGGGCCGTCCTCGGCCGCTCCTTCCGAGTCGATCCTCACTCCCGAGTCATGGGAGCTCGTGCCAGGCGAGACCGTTCTTCAGGCTCGAAGCGGATCCGAGCCGAGCGGAATCGACATTCCTATGGACGGAGCGGGCAAGACGTACGTCATGTACGCGATGTGCTCCTCAACGGAGGGGCTTTCTGTCGAGGCGATCGGAGTGCGCAACGGCGAGGAGTACGTCGTCTCCGAATGGGACGTCACCTGCGACGAGGTCCCCAGCAGGAGAACGAATTACACGGACGAGGCATCCGCGACGCATCTGCTCCGTCTCTCGACCGAGGGGACGGGGGCATGGGGATTCGTCCTCGCTGACGCCGCGTGAGGAGGGCGCATCACGGCCTCCAGACGCGTAGACGGATCCGTTGACGGACGCGACGAGCGATGCGCCGAGGGACGCGTTAGGCGTGCACGTCGACGGGGGATTCCCCGCCCTCGTGGAAGTTCGGCTTCTTGCCGAAGAGCTTCGCGATGCCCAGCACGATGGCCACGATGATCAGGCCCGCGACCAGTCCGGCGATGGCAGAGAACAGGGTGTCGCCGATCCAGACGATCACACCGCCCGCGGGCTCGAGGAGGTGCTCGATGCCATGCAGGATGTCGGCTCCGAAGTGCACGCCGACCTCGCCGAGATTGACGAGCAGCAGGTGGCCCCCGACCCACAGCATCGCGACGGTGCCGAGGATGCTGATGAAGCGGAAGACTCCCGGCATCGAGCGCACGATCCTGGTGCCCGTGTGGCGCACGCGCTGTACAGGGCTCTTCGCCATCTTCAGGCCGATGTCGTCGATCTTCACCAGGAGCGCGACCGCGCCGTACACCACACCGGTCATGATCAGGGCGATCACGGCGAGGATCGCGAGGGTGGTCCAGATATCGAGACCGGCCTCGAGATTCGCGAGCGAGATCAGCATGATCTCCGTCGAGAGGATCAGATCCGTGCGCACGGCGCCGAGCACCAGCTTCCGCTCGTCGCGCGCGCTCTCGTCAGCGTGCCCGTGCTGCACGCCGAACCACTCCAGCACCTTCTCGGCCCCCTCGAAGCACAGATAGGCTCCGCCGAGGATCAGCAGATAGGGCAGCACCCACGGCGCGAAGGCGGTCAGCAGCAGCGCCACCGGGATGATGATCAGGAACTTGTTGGCGAGAGATCCCACAGCGATCTTCGCGACCACCGGCAGCTCACGCGCAGGCGTGATGCCCTGCACGTACTGGGGTGTCACGGCGGCATCGTCGATCACGACGCCCGCGGCCTTGGCGGATGCCTTCATCGCCGCGCTCAGAATGTCATCGACGACCGCGAGCAGTCCAACCGACATGTGTGTCTCCCCTGTGGTGTGTGTAGCGGAGCAACTCTACCGACTGCGACGAAACTCACAGCCCGCTCACAGTCCTGCGGGACCAAAACCGGGCATCCGCCGGTTGTGCTCTATGACGCCGCAGCCAGCCGCGTCGGAAAAGGAGACGCATCATGTCGAATGACTACGGCAGGACTCCGGAGGCCGTCAGCGACCTCACCCACCTGCAGTACGAGGTGACGCAGGAGGATGCCACCGAACCGCCCTTCCGCAACGCCTACTGGAACACCCACGACGACGGCATCTACGTCGACGTGGTGTCGGGCCAGCCCCTGTTCTCGTCGACCGACAAGTTCGACAGCGGCACCGGCTGGCCGAGCTTCACCCGCCCGATCGACGAGGACGCGGTCACCACGCGCACCGACCGGAAGCTGTGGATGAAGCGCACCGAAGCCCGCTCCACCGGAGCCGACAGCCATCTCGGACACGTGTTCGACGACGGACCCCGTGCCGCCGGTGGCCTCCGCTACTGCATGAACTCCGCCGCCCTGCGCTTCATCCCTGCTGACAGCCTGGATGATGAGGGGTACGGTCGCTACCGTCACCTCTTCGCCGGCGCCGAAGCCGACACCCCCACCGCCATCCCCACCTCTGAGGAGCAGTCATGACAGACACCGGAACCATCACCCGCACCCCAGGCACCGAGACCGCCGTGCTCGCAGGCGGCTGCTTCTGGGGCATGGAAGACCTCATCCGTCGCCAGCCCGGAGTGCTCGACACCCGGGTCGGTTACACCGGCGGGTCGAACGACCACGCGACCTACCGCAACCACCCCGGCCACGCCGAGGCCGTGGAGATCGTGTTCGACCCGACGAAGACGACGTACCGCGACATCCTCGCGTTCTTCTTCCAGATCCATGACCCGTCGACGCTCGATCGGCAGGGCAACGACCGAGGGTCCAGCTACCGCTCGGCGATCTTCCCGCTCTCTCCCGAACAGGAGACCGTCGCCCGTGACACCATCGCCGACGTCGACGCGTCGGGCCTGTGGCCGGGCAAGGCCGTCACCGCGATCGAGCCCGCCGGACCCTTCTGGCAGGCCGAGGAAGAGCACCAGGACTACCTGATCAAGTACCCGAACGGGTACACCTGCCACTTCCCGCGCGCCGGATGGGTGCTGCCGAAGCGGGAGCAGAGCGCCGCGGTCTGATCGCCGCACCGAGAGCCCTTCGTCGGGCCCGTGTGACTCCGCTCCCTGAGCGAGCGCAGCGAGACGAAGGGCTCTCGTCGTGCCCGTGTGACTCCGTCCCCTGAGCGAGCGCAGCGAGACGAAGGGCTCTCGTCGTGCCACCCGTGTGACTCCGCTCCCTGAGCGAGCACACCGAGACGAAGGGCTCTCGTCGTGCCCGTGTGACTCTGGTCCCTGAGCGAGCGCAGCGAGACGAAGGGCCGCGTCAGCTCCCGGACAGGAAGGCCAGGGCCGCCTCCTTGAAGGAACGGGATCCCGGAGCGTTGAAATGATTGCGGTCGGGGATCTCGAAGAACCGACCCTGCGGGGCGGCGGAGGCGAGGGCCCGGGAGCCCTCGAGGATGGCATCCTTCGATCCGGTCGCGAACAGGATCGGACTCGCCGGAGCGTTCGACGGATCCGGGTCGATCGTCCGTGACGAGCGCATCCCCTCGGCCAGGGCGACCAGCGCGGCGAGGTCGTTGCCGGGCACGCGTTCGGTCAGCGTGATGTAGTTCTGCGTCGTCGGGTCCGACACCGGGGTGCCGTCCGCCAGATACGCGCGCACCTGATCGAGATCCAGCCGGGCGAGCGGGATGCCGTCCGGCACCCCGCCGAGCACCGCACGGCCGATGCGCTGGGGCAGGTCGCGGACGACCTCCCAGCCGACGCGCGCACCCAGCGAGTACCCGAGGTAGAACGCGTCATCGACGAGATAGGCGTCCATGACCGTCTCGACATCCGTCGCGAGGGTGCGGATCCCGTAGGCATCGGCCTGATGCGGCTTTTCGCTGAGCCCGTGGCCGCGCTGGTCGAGCGCCAGAACGCGATAGCCGGCCTTGGTGAGCTCCCGCACCCACCCCGTGAGCACCCACGTGTCGCGGGCGCTGGAGGCGAAGCCGTGCACGATCACCACCACGGGTGCGTCGAGGTCGCCCCACGTGTACGTCGCGAGGCGCGTGCCGTCAGCCGCGTACACCTGCTGGGGCTCAGGCATGTTGTTCAGGTCGGAGAGAGGGACTGCCACGGCATCCATTCTGGCCCTTCCGAAAAGAGACCATGGCCGCGAACGCGACGGGGGCCGACACGCCACCTACAGGACGGTTGGTACAAAACCATCCTGCACGTGGCGTGTCGGCCCCCGAAGTGGAGCGGCCCGGTCACCGGATGCCGGTCAGCGGATGCCGGCCACCGGATGCCGGTCAGCGGATGCCGGCCAGCGGATGCCGGTCACCGGATGCCGGTCACCGGATGCCGAGCGGGCCCGACGCTCAGAAGCGGGCGCGCAGCGCGTCGCCGAGCGAGGCGTCGACGTTCGTCCAGTACTGGAAGAAGCGCTCGCGGATCGCGTCGATTGTGATGCCCTGACCCTGACCGGTGAGGGTGTCGAGGAATCGGGCGCGCTGCTCGTCGTCGAAGACCGTGCGGTACAGGGTTCCCGCCTGACCGAAGTCGTCGTCGTCGCGGCGCAGGGTCGCCGCCGAGCGGATCAGCTCGCCATCCGACTCCCAGCTCGCCTCGACGCCGGCCAGCGGGTCGGCCTCGGGGCCGCCCTCGGCGCCGTACGAGTTCGGGGTGTACACGCGGTGCTCGGCCGGGTTGAACCGGTACTGCATGTGCCCCTCGTGCATGTAGTTGCGCACCTCGGCGGCATGCGGCTGGTTGACCGGCAGCTGGTTGTAGTTCGTGCCGACGCGGTGACGCTGGGCGTCGGGGTAGGCGAAGACGCGGGCCATCAGCATCTTGTCCGGCGAGATGCCCGTGCCGGGCACCTGGTTGCCGGGCGAGAACGCCGCCTGCTCGATCTCGGCGAAGAAGTTCTGCGGGTTGCGGTTCAGCGTGAACGTGCCGACCTTGATGCGCGGGTAGTCCTTCTTCGACCACGTCTTGGTGAGGTCGAACGGGTTGAAGCGGTACTCCTTCGCCTCCTCGTACGGCATGACCTGCACGTAGACGTCCCACGAGGGGTGCTCGCCGCGGGTGATCGCGTCGAACAGGTCGCGGCGGTAGTGGTCGGCATCCGAGCCCGCCAGCTGCTCGGCCTCGGCCGCACCCATCGCCTCGACGCCCTGGTTGGACATGAAGTGGTACTGCACCCAGAAGCGCTCGCCCTGGGCGTTCACCCACTGGTAGGTGTGCGAGCCGTAGCCGTTCATGTGGCGCCAGCTGCGGGGTAGGCCGCGGTCGCCCATGAGGTAGGTCACCTGGTGGGCGGACTCGGGCGACAGGGTCCAGAAGTCCCACTGCATGTCGGCGTCGCGCAGGCCGGAGTCGCCGAGGCGCTTCTGCGAGTGGATGAAGTCCGGGAACTTCATCGCATCGCGGATGAAGAACGTCGGGGTGTTGTTGCCGACGATGTCGAGGTTGCCCTCGGAGGTGTAGAAGCGCAGCGAGAAGCCGCGCACGTCGCGCCAGGTGTCGGGGGAGCCCTGCTCGCCGGCGACCGACGAGAAGCGGAGCAGCGTCTCGCTGGTGGCGCCGGGCTGGAACACCGCGGCACGGGTGTACGCCGAGACGTCCTCCGTGACGACGAACTCGCCGAAGGCGCCGCCGCCCTTGGCGTGCGGGTTGCGCTCCGGCACACGCTCGCGGTTGAACGAGGCGAGCTTCTCGACCAGGTAGCGGTCGTGCAGGACCGTGGGGCCGTCGGCGCCGACGGTGAGCGAGTGCGCGTCGCTCGGTGCCGGGGTGCCGGTCTGGGTCGTGGTGTTCGGTTTCGTCATGTGCTTCTCCTTCTGCGCGAGGCGAGACGAGGGCATCCGTGGGTCCGGGTGCTCTCGGTGTTCACGCCTATGCGGCGTTCTGGCAACTGGGACACAGGCCCCAGAAGGTGACTTCGGCTGTTCGGACGGTGAATCCCCCCGCCGAAGACGGGGTGAGACACGGCGCGTCGCCGACGACGCAGTCCACATCGCCGACCGCACCGCATTCGGTGCAGACGACGTGGTGGTGGTTGTCGCCGATGCGCCGCTCGTAGAGCGCTGCGGAACCTGCCGGTTCGATCCGACGGAGCAGGCCCGCCGCCGTCAGGTCCGCGAGGATGTTGTGCACCGACTGGATCGACGTCGTCGGGAGCACCGCGGACACGGAACGGTAGACCCGCTCTGCATCCGTGTGGGCCATGGATTCCATCACCTCGAGCACAGCGACACGGCCCGCGGTCGCCCGCAGTCCCGCATCGCGAAGCGCGGAGTCGAGGTCGGTGTCCATGCCTCGACTGTACCTGCTGTTTTGAGTTGTTCAAAAGACCGGCGTGTCGGCGTCGGCGGTTGCGCGCTCCGTGCAGATGCGTAGCGTGGAGTGATGGCCATGAGACGAGCGGCGACGATCGGACTGATCCTGGTGGCGGGCATCGCGCTCGCCGGATGCACGGGTGAGCCCAGCGCGTCACCGAGCGGGCCGGCCTCCGGCTCGCCCTCCCCGTCGGCATCGACACCCGCGCCCACCTCCACCGGGGATGCGGCGGACGCCGACGAAGCGCTGCTCCCGATCCCCGCCGACGAGATCAGGGACTGGGCCGAGACGGCCGTGCCGAGCACCGGTGCCGAGGGATCCACCCCGATCCTCTCCGGGTGGTTGAGCGAGAACACCTCCCCGCACCAGAAGACGCTCCTGCAGGCCCAAGAGGCCGGTGCCTATCAGGCGCAGCTCGCCTGCCGGGGCGACGGCACCATCACGCTGACGGCCGGCGAGGTCGACGACGAGCCGTCTGCCGAGCCGATCGTCTGCGAGAACGAGACGATCGCGTTCGACGTCACCACCGCCGCCACCGGGATGCAGATCGTGATGGACCTCGAGGGCGCTCCCACGATCTATGCGCTGTCGCTGCAGCGGATGGGCTGAGCCGCGGTCCCGATCGGCGTCAGGACTCCGAAGGCGCGAGAGGCAGCTCGAGTCCGTAGTTCCATGACAGGATCGCCGGCTGCTCGCGATAGAAGCTCAGCACGGAGACGGATCCGGCGTCCAGGCTGATCTGCGCTCCGAAGCGTGGGGCCAGCCGCAGGTAGACGGCGGTCAGGATGCGCAGGAAGTGGCCGTGCGCGACGAGGGCGACGTCTCCGTCCGCCAGGGCGGGCAGGATGCGGGTCAGCACCCGCGATGCCCGGGCGGCGACCTCTTCGACGGTCTCGCCCGGCGTCGCGCCGCGGATCACCCCGTGCGTGAAGGCGCTCCAGTTGTAGCCGAGCTCCTCGCGGATGTCCTTCGTCGTGCGTCCCTCGTATCCGCCGTAGTCCCATTCGACCAGCAGCGGATCGACCTCCGCGTGCAGACCGGCGAGCTCGGCAGTGCGCCGGGCTCGCTGCAGCGGCGAGGTGAGCACGAGGGAGAAGTCGTAGTCCGCGACCAGCTCGCCCGCCCCGCGCGCGAGATCCTCTCCCCGGGCGGTGAGCGGGATGTCGGTGAGGCCGGTGTGCAGACCGGCCTTCGACCATTCGGTCTCGCCGTGGCGCAGGAGCACGAGCTTGCCCGAAGGATTGTCGGGCGCGGGACGGTCGGGCAGCGGGTCGTATTCGGGGAGCGCAGGCACACCGCAACCGTAGTCCGCACGCGTCGTGGGGGGACAGCCCCGCACGGACTCAGACGAACGTGATGGTCTGCTGCAGACGGGTGCGCACGTCGAACAGCTCGTTGCCCCCGATCGCGCGGGCGCCCGGGACACCCTGGCGCAGCACCATCGACAGCGCGCTGCGCCGAACGACCACTACCGGCATGCCGCGGCTGCTGCCGAGCGGTGTGACGGCCTGCGACAGATCGTCGTCGGGGAGGACCATGATCGCTCCGCCGAACTTCACCCTGGCGGCCTTGGCCACTGTGCGCATGCGGGCGAGGGCGGCGGTCACCGGCGCGCGGGTGCCGAGGCTCGGCCCGGTGATCTCACCGCGCCGGAAGCCGACGACGCCGCCGAAGTCCTCCGACATCACGCC
Source organism: Microbacterium sp. Root553 (assembly GCF_001426995.1). Classification (NCBI taxonomy): domain Bacteria; kingdom Bacillati; phylum Actinomycetota; class Actinomycetes; order Micrococcales; family Microbacteriaceae; genus Microbacterium; species Microbacterium sp. Root553. Next base: position 1,207,765 of record NZ_LMFY01000001.1, read on the forward strand.
GTACAGACCCGACGGGCTGAGCACCACGTGGTCGAGCTTGTCGTCGGCATCCGCGCCCGTGGCGACGTCGTGCCAGACGGTGAAGCCCATGCCGAGGGCGCTCACCGTGCGGGCGGTCGCCTCCTCGGCCAGAGCATCGGCGAGCAGTCGTCGCAGGTCTCGCGGAGCCGAGCGCACGAGCGCGGGGTCGTAGGGGTCCGGCACCTCGACACCGCGGCCCGCCCATTCGCGGATCAGCGACAGATAGCGCTCGCGACGCCAGCCGCCGGGGTGGCCGTACGAGCGCGCCCTGGGGCGGGTGTCGGTGCGCGTCGCGGTCTGCGGACGCCATCCGCTCCACTCCGGCTCCGACGGGATGCCGGGGTGCGTGCCGCTGCGGCGGTCGTAGGCGGCGCGACTCTCGGCGGTGCCGACGAGCTCCCACGCCCGCTGCACCTGGATGAACACGGCGGCGTCGCCGCCGGTGTCCGGGTGCGACTCGCGCAGGCGCAGCCGGTAGGCGCGCCGCAGCTCGACGTCGTCGACCGACGGGTCCACACCGAGGATCTCGTAGGCGGACGCCGAGAGCGGGCTGTCGAACATCGCTCTCCTTCCGAGATCGCGGCATCCAGAATATCCGGCTGCTGTTGTGGATCGGCCGTGGCCGTCGGTGTCAGTCGGGCACGTCGACGATGCGCTCGCCGCCGATCACCGGCACGACGGCCCCGGAGGAGGCCGCCGCGATGTCATCCGCGAGTCGGTCGAGCTCCGGCGCCGGAACCCAGGCCTCCAGCGTCGCCCGTGCCCCGTAGCGAGGTTCGCCGAGCGTCGCCCCGTGATGCAGAACCCAGTCGCGCAGCAGGTTGTCGATGCGTCCGGCATCCGCGTGCGACACCTCCATCGTGATCCGGGTGAGCGACTGCCGCCGCACGAGCGCGGCGAGGTCGAGGGCGTCCGAGACGGCCGAGGAGTAGGCCCGCACCAGCCCGCCGGCGCCGAGCTTCACTCCGCCGAAGTAGCGGGTGACCACCGCGACGACGTCCGTCAGCTCGCGGCGGCGCAGCACCTCGAGCATCGGCACGCCGGCTGTCCCCGAGGGCTCGCCGTCGTCGGAGGACCGCGCCTGGTCGCCGAGCAGACCGGTCACCATCGCGGTGCAGTTGTGCCGGGCATCCCACCACTGCCTGCGGAGGCGCGCGATCACGGCATCCGCGTCCTCGACCGAGGCGACCGGAGTGACGGTCGCGATGAATCGGGACTTCTTGATGACCAGCTCGTGCTCCACAGGCGCGGCGATGGTCGCCGGGTGGCTGCGGGGCGGAGTCATCCGCCTCAGACTACCCAGCCCCGCCGCCTGCTCAACGGTGCCTGCTCAGCGCCGCCTGCTCAACGGTCGACGAACGACATCTGCTGCGGGTTGTAGCGGTCGCCATGCACTCCCACCCGTGCCGCGAGCTGGTCGAGATCGGCCATCTCATCGGCTGAGAGGGCGACGGTCGTCGCCCCCGCGTTCTCGGCGATGCGCGAGGTGCGTCTGGTGCCGGGGATCGGGACGATGAACGGGTGCCGGGCGAGCAGCCAGGCCAGCGCGACCTGGCCGGAGGATGCCTCCTTCGCCTCCGCGAGGGCGGTGACGTGACTGACGAGGGCCTGGTTCGCGGCCCGGTTCTCTTCGCTGAAGCGCGGGATCGTGCCGCGGATGTCGCCGTCCGAGAACGAGGTGCTCTGATCGACCGTGCCGGTGAGGAATCCCTTTCCCAGCGGGCTGAAGGGCACGAAGCCGATGCCGAGCTCGGCGAGGGTGGGCAGCACCTCGTCCTCGGGATCGCGGGTCCACAGCGAGTACTCGCTCTGCAGGGCGGTGACAGGCTGCACGGCGTGCGCGCGACGGATCGTCGAGGCGGATGCTTCGGAGAGGCCGAAGTGGCGCACCTTGCCCTCGGCGATCAGCTCGCCCACCGTGCCGGCGACGTCCTCGATCGGCACGTCGGGGTCGACGCGGTGCTGGTAGAAGAGGTCGAGCACGTCCGTGCGCAGCCGTCGCAGCGACTCCTCGGCGACGCGGCGGATCTGCTCGGGCCGGCTGTCGAGTCCGACGCTCGTGCCGTCTTCGATGCGCCAGCCGAACTTCGTCGCGATGACGACCCGGTCGCGGATCGGCTGCAGCGCCTCGCCCACGAGCTCTTCGTTGACGTAAGGCCCGTAGACCTCCGCCGTGTCGAAGAACGTCACTCCGTGGTCGAGTGCGGAACGGAGAACGGCGATCATCTCGTCGCGGCTGCCCGGGTTGGGGCCGTAGCTCTGCGACATCCCCATGCAGCCGAGACCGATGGCCGAGACCTCGAGTCCCTGTCCGAGTGTGCGAGTGTGCATGTCGTGTCCTTTCGTCGAGGACGACGCTACGCCCGCGCTCGACGCGGCGGGAGGCCCTGCCGGAACCTCCCACCGGGATGCTGAGTCGTGGACGCGAGAGGGGCGACTACTCCGCGGAGTCGTCGCGCAGGTACGCGATGTGCGCCGCGTGCCGCGTCAGGTGGTTCTGCGATCTGCGCACGAACAACCAGGCGACGAGCAGCAGCACGAACCAGATCGGCGTCACCAGCAGAGCGGTCAGAGTGTCGGGCTGCGTCGTGAGCGCCCACAGGATGAACACGAAGAACGCCAGCACGACGTAGACCATGAAGATGCCGCCGGGCATCCGGAACGTCGATGTCGCGACCTTCTCGGTACGCCGGCGCCGGTACGCCAGGTAGCTGCAGAGGAAGATCGTCCACACGAACATGAAGCACACCGCCGACACGGTGGTCACCATCGAGAACGCGGTGCCGATGTCCTCGCCCGCGTACAGCAGCACCACGCCGGAGAGCAGCAGGATGCACGAGAGGAACAGCGCGTTCTGCGGCACGCGCCGCGTCGACAGGCGGCCGAAGAGTCGCGGCGCATCGCCGTCCTGTGCGAGGCCGAACACCATGCGCGAGGTCGAGTAGATGCCCGAGTTCGCGCTGGACATCGCCGAGGTCAGCACGACGAGGTTGACGACCGTGGCGGCGATGCCGAGGCCCGCGAGGGCGAACATCGCGATGAACGGGCTCTCGTTCGCGACGTACTCCGTCCACGGGGTGACGGCCATCAGGATCACGAGCGCGCCGACGTAGAACAGCAGGATGCGGATCGGGATCGCGTTGATCGCCTTGGGCAGATTGCGCTCGGGGTCCTTGGTCTCGGCTGCCGCCGTACCGACGAGCTCGACGCCGACGAACGCGAAGACCGCGATCTGGAATCCGGCGACGAAGCCCAGGAAGCCGTGCGGGAACATCCCGCCGTGTTCCCACAGATTGGCGAAGCTCGCGGTTCCCGCGTCGTGCCGGAAGCCGGTGAAGATCATCACCAGACCGGTGATGATGAGGGCGACGATCGCGATGATCTTGATGAGTGCGAACCAGAACTCCATCTCGCCGAACGCGGCGACGGTGGGCAGGTTCAGCGCGAGCAGGATCACGACCACGAGCACGCCGGGGATCCACAGCGGGATGCCGGGGAACAGCGCGTCGGAGTAGCCGGCGATCGCGATCACGTCGGCGACTCCCGTCACCACCCAGCAGAACCAGTACGTCCAGCCGGTGAAGAATCCGGCCCAGGGGCCGAGCAGGTCGCTGGCGAAGTCGCTGAACGACTTGTACTTGAGGTTCGACAGCAGCAGCTCGCCCATCGCGCGCATGACGAAGAAGAGCATGAACCCGATGATCATGTAGACGAAGATCACCGAGGGGCCGGCGACCGAGATGGTCTTGCCGCTGCCCATGAACAGGCCCGTGCCGATCGCACCGCCGATCGCGAGCAGCTGGATGTGGCGGTTGCTCAGCGCCCGCTTCAGGTGCTGCTCGTCACCGCCCGTGGATCCGCCCGTCGCACCGCCCTTCGCTCCGTCCACGCCGACGGTCGCGCCTGTGTTCTCTGTCGTCATCGTTCGAGCCTCCGGTGGTTCTGTGCCGCCTCCCGCTGCGGCATCCTTCCGACCGTACTTCGCGATCGGGCGTGTCGGCGGAGCGAATCGCGTCGACATGCCGCACCGCGTCGTCGCGCGGGTGCCCGGCTCAGCCCGACGACGCGGAGGAGGGGGCGCGGTAGGTGCCGATGATCGCCGCGATGAGGTCGGAGTACGCGGCGTCCTGGCTCGCGAACGAGCCGTTGTTGCGTCCGTGACGAAGCACCTCGACGCGATCCGACACGGCCTGCACATCGGCGATGTTGTGGCTGATGAAGACGACGCCGAGACCGAGTTCGCGGAGCCGCTCGATGTGCGTGAGGACGTCGGCGGTCTGCGCGACGCTGAGCGACGCCGTCGGCTCGTCGAGGATCACGATGCGAGGTTGGCTGATGAGCGTGCGGGCGATCGCGACCGCCTGTCGCTGCCCGCCCGAGAGGGTGTTCAAGGCGGAGCGGATCGAGGGGATGTTCGCGGCGAGGTCGCTGAGCGCCTGTCTGGTCGACTGCTCCATCTCGCCCTCGCGCAGCATCCCGCTCGGGGTGCGCAGCTCGCGGCCGAGGAACACGTTCGCCGTGACGTCGAGGTTCTCGCAGACCGCGAGATCCTGGAAGACGGTGGCGATCCCGAGACGATGGGCTTCCGCCGGCCTCGAGATCTCGACGCGCTCGCCGTCGATGCGGATCTCGCCCGAGGTCGGCGCCAAGGCTCCGGCGATGATCTTGGCCAGAGTCGATTTGCCGGCGGCGTTGTCTCCGATGAGACCGACGACCTCTCGAGCGTGCACGGTGAAGTCCACGTCGGTGAGCGCCTCGACGGCCCCGAAGCGCATCGAGATCCCACGCAGGGTGAGCAGGGGCTCTGCCTGTGCGGCGGTGATGTTCACGCGCGGTCCTCGAGCAGCTGCGACGGATCCGTCGACTGCAGGATGTGGATGATCGCGCCGATGAGCACGGCATCCTTGCCGAACGATGAGGGCACCGGGTCGCGCCGCGGAGTCCGCCCCTGCGGCGCGTTGTCGCGGACGGCGGCGGCGAACGGCAGCAGGAAGATGGGCCCCGCGTCGACGAGCTCGCCGCCGACCGTGATCACCTCGGGCGCGAGCGATTGATGGGCGGCCGCCACGACGCGTCCGAGTGCCGTCGCGGCGTCGGCGACGACCCGCGCACACCCGGGGTCGCCCGCGGCGGCGCGGGCGATCACATCCTTGAAGGTCACCTGTCCGAAGGTGGCGCGCAGGGGGGCGGTGACGGCCTCGGCGCCGGCCACCGTCTCGAGACAGCCGCGCTGGCCGCAGGCGCAGACCGACCCTGCGGGGTCGACCTGCACATGGCCGATCTCGCCCGCCGTGCCGGAGCGTCCGCGGTAGATCTGCGAGTTCAGGACCACGCCCGCGCTCGCCGTGTACGAGGCATGCACGAACAGGCTGTCCTTCACATCGCGCGCCGTGCCCAGTGTGGCCTCGGCGAGAGCGGCGAGGTTCGCATCCTTCTCGACGAGCACCGGGCAGCCGATCCGCTGTTCGACGACCTCGGCGACCGGCCGGGTCTCCCATCGGCGCATCACCCCGCTGTAGGCGATCAGCCCCGTCTCCGGGTCGACCGGCGCCGGCAGGGCGATGCAGACGCCGATCAGGTCAGCGGCATCCGCGGCGATCATGCCGAGCATGTCGATGATGAGGAGCGTGATGCGATCGAGTACGGTGTCTTCGGCATGGTCCAGCGGCAGCGGCATCGACCGATCGGCCAGGACGTCCTGTCCGACGTCGGAGAGCCGTACGCGCATGCTGCGATTGCCGATCTGCACGGCGGCGACCAGGCCCGCTCGACGCGCGATCGTCACGAGCTGCGCGCGCCGACCGCTGCGCGAGGTCGGGTGCGTCTCGATGAGACCCGAGAGGCTGAGCTCCTTCACGATGGCCGAGACGGTGGCCGTCGAGAGGCTGGTCGCTTCGGCGAGCTCGACCTGGGTGAGCCCGCCGAAGCGCTTGACCGCGTCGACGATCTTCGCCGTGTTGGCCTCGCGCAACCCCGACTGGGATCCCGCGGGCCATCTGCTCATAGCGGGAGCTTATCGCGCGTCGATGCCGTCACCGCGGTCAGCGGGCGGCACCGGCCCGACGCTTGTTCCAGACGTCGAAGGCGACGGCGATCAGCAGCACGAGACCCTTGACCACCTGCTGGGTCGCCTGGTCGAGGCCCATGAGCTGCATGCCGTTGCTCATCACCGCCATGATCAGGCCGCCGACGATCGCGCCGCCCACTCGGCCGACGCCTCCGGTGACGGCCGCACCGCCGATGAAGCAGGCGGCGATGGCGTCGAGCTCGAACATGTTGCCCGCTCCGGGCTGAGCCCCGTTCGTGCGCGAGGAGAACACGACCCCGGCGATGCCGGCGAGCATGCCCATGTTCACGAAGATCCAGAAGTTGACCCTCTGCACGTTCACGCCGCTGAGCAGGGCCGCGTGCAGGTTGCCGCCGATCGCGTAGACGTGGCGGCCGAAGACGCTCTTCTGCGTGATCACGGAGTACGCGATGATCAGCACCGCGAGGATGATCAGGACGAACGGGAGGCCGCGGCTCGTGGACAGCTGGTAGCCGAACCACATCACGACGGCCGCGACGATCGCGATCTTGGCGACGAACCAGCCCAGCGCCTCGACCGACTGCTGGTGTGCGAGCTTCGACCGGCGGCTGCGAACCTGCCAGACGGCGTAGCCGACGACGCCGATCGCGAAGATCACGAGTGTGAAGACGTCGACCCCGTAGCCGCCGAACAACCCGTTTATGAACCCGTTGGCGATCGAGTAGTAGGTGCCGCCGAACGGCGACAGTGAGACGTTGCTCAGCACGATGAAGGTGAGTCCGCGGAACAGGAGCATGCCGGCCAGCGTCACGATGAAGGCGGGAATGCCGACGTACGCCACCCAGAAGCCCTGCCATGCCCCGACGAGCAGCCCGACGGCGATCGCCGCGAGAACGCCGACCCACCACGGCTGCTGCCCGCGGATCACGATGACCGCGGCCGTCGCACCGGTGAGTGCGACCACCGAGCCGACGGAGAGATCGATGTGGCCCGCGATGATGACGATCACCATGCCGATCGCGAGGATCAGGATGTAGGAGTACTGGAGGACGATGTTCGTGAGGTTGCCCGGCGAGAGGAACGTCGGGTTCAGGATCGCGAAGAACGCGACGATCGCGATGAAGGCGACGAGGATGCCGCTCTGGCGGAGGTTCCGCGTGGCGAGGCTGAAGAGGTTGCTGACGCCGGTCATCGCGCGGCCGTCCTTTCGAGGGTCATGAGCTGCATGAGGTTCTCCTGTGTGGCTTCTGCGGCGGGGAGTTCACCGGTGATCCTGCCGAAGGCCAGGGTGTAGATGCGGTCGCAGATGCCGAGGAGCTCGGGGAGCTCCGAGGAGATCACCAGCACTCCCTTGCCGGCCGCGACCAGGCGATTGATGATCGTGTAGATCTCGTACTTCGCGCCGACGTCGATTCCGCGGGTCGGCTCGTCGAGGATCAGGACGTCGGGTGCGGTCTGGATCCACTTGCTCAGCACGACCTTCTGCTGGTTGCCTCCGGAGAGGTTGCCGACGAGCTGGAGCACGCTGGGGGTCTTGATGTTCAGCTCGGCCCGGTACTGCTCCGCCACCTGCAGTTCGCGGTTCGCGTTGATCCATCCGCCCGGGCTGATCAGGCGCAGCGACGCCATGGTGATGTTGTGTCGGATGTCGTCGATGAGGTTGAGCCCGAATCGCTTGCGGTCCTCGGTGGCGTAGGCGATGCCCGCACGGATGGCGGCGCTCGTCGTCGAGGTGTTCACCTCTTTGCCGCGGACGAAGACCTTGCCGCGTGCGTGGCGTCCGTAGGTGCGCCCGAACACGCTCATCGCGAGTTCCGTGCGTCCGGCACCCATGAGACCGGCGATGCCGACGACCTCTCCGGCGCGGACGGACAGAGAGGCGTCGTCGACCATGACGCGCCCCGGTTGGGTGGGGTGGCTCACCGACCAGTTCTCGATGCGCAGCACCTCCTCGCCCGGATCCGAGACGCGCTCGGGGTAGCGGTGGGCCAGATCGCGGCCGACCATTCCCCGGATGATCCGCTCCTGCGTCGAGGCGGGATCCTTCATGTCGAGGGTCTCGATCGTCTTGCCGTCGCGGATGATCGTGGTGCGGTCGGCGATCTCGGCGATCTCGTTGAGCTTGTGCGAGATGATGATCGACGTCATGCCCTCGTCGCGCAGCCGGCGCAGCAGATCGAGCAGGTGCGCGGAATCGGTGTCGTTGAGCGCGGCGGTCGGCTCGTCGAGGATCAGCAGGCGCACGTTCTTCGACAGCGCCTTGGCGATCTCGACGAGCTGCTGCTTGCCCACCCCGAGCTGCGCGACGGGCGTGGCCGGGTTCTCGTCGAGCCCCACCTGGGCGAGGAGCGCCGATGCCTCGGCGTTCGCCCTGTCCCAGTCGATGAGGCCGTTCTTCGCGCGTCGCTCGTTGCCGAGGAAGATGTTCTCGGCGACGCTCAGATAGGGGATCAGCGCGAGCTCCTGATGGATGATCACGATCCCCTTCTGCTCGGAGTCGGTGATCGCGCCGAAGGCGGCCACCTCGCCCTCGTAGATGATCTCGCCGTCGTATGTGCCGTGCGGATAGACGCCCGAGAGCACTTTCATCAGGGTGGACTTGCCTGCGCCGTTCTCGCCGCAGATCGCGAGGATCTCGCCGCGGTTCACGTCGAGGCTGACGCCCTGGAGCGCCTTCACACCCGGGAAGCTCTTCTCGATCTCCCGCATCTGCAGAACCGGTGTCGTCATGACCCGATGTCCTTTCGTGAGAGAGGGGCGTGCTGCCGGTCCGGCAGCACGCCCCGAGGGAGATCTACTCGGCGACGCCCGAGTCGACTTCGGCCTGCGTCCAGTAGCCGGAGTCGATCAGCAGGGACGTGATGTTGTCCTTGTAGACGATGTCGGACTGCAGCAGGTACGAGGGCACGACCTTCACCCCGTTGTCATAGGTCTCGGTGTCGTTCGCCTCGGGCTCGTCGCCCTCGAGCATCGCCTCTGCGGCGACGACCGACTGTTCGGCGAGCTTGCGGGTGTCCTTGAAGATCGACGAGAACTGTACGCCCTTGTCGATCAGGGTGATGGAGGCGATCTCCGCGTCCTGGCCCGTGACGACGGGCAGGCCGTCGGCGATGGTGGCTCCGAATCCGCCGGTGCCCTGCAGGGCCGTGATGATGCCGCGGGAGAGCCCGTCGTACGGCGACAGCACTCCGTCGAGCTTCGTGCCGTTGCCGTAGGTCGAGGTCAGCAGGTCCTCCATGCGCTTCTGCGCGGTCTCCTGCTGCCAGCGCAGGGTCGCGGCCTGCTCGATCTCGACCTGGCCGGACGGAACCGCGAGCACGCCGTCGTCGATGAACGGCTGCAGGGTGTCCATCGCGCCCTTCCAGAAGAAGTGCGCGTTGTTGTCGTCGAGCGAGCCGGCGAACAGCTCGATGTTGAACGGTCCCTTCTGGCCGGTCTCCTTGCCGTCCGCGTCGAGGACGCCGAGGCCGACGAGGAGCGAGGTGGCCTGCTGCACGCCGACCTTGTAGTTGTCGAACGTCACGTAGAAGTCGACGTGCTCGCTGTCGCGGATCAGACGGTCGTACGAGATCACCGGGATGTTGGCAGCCGCCGCGGCGTCGAGCTGCGACGACAGCGCGGTGCCGTCGATGGCCGCGATGATGAGCAGGTCGGCACCCTTGGTGATCATCTGGTCGATCTGCTGACCCTGGGTGGGGATGTCGTCGCCGGCGTACTGCAGCTCGACCTGGTATCCGGCATCCTCGAGGCCGGCCTGCACGGCGTCGCCGTCGGCGATCCAGCGCTCCGAGGTCTCGGTCGGCATCGAGACGCCGATGAGCATGTCGCCCTTGTCGGCCCCCTCGGCTCCTGCGGGTCCGCCGGTCGAGCCTGCTCCGCCTCCGCCACAACCGGCGAGGGCGAGGGCCCCGACCAGGCCGAGTGCGGCCAGTGCGTACTTCTTCTTCATCACGAGCTCCTTCGCTGTGCATGCGTGGTGGGCGCCATCGCCCGAGATCGGAATCCCTGCCATTCGGGACTCGCTCGGGAGACACTTTCCTTGAGTTCGAGTCTCGAAGTCAAGGGGCTGTGATCATTTCGTGACTTCCCGGATAGCTCGGGGGATCAGGATGCTGTTGACGTCAACCCATGCGCGGTGTGAATTCGTTCGGTTCGAGATTCGAAGTCAAGGTGGTCGTCGCGGGCGCGAGAAGATCGGGTCTTCCGTGGCCCCGAATCGATTCGATATCCTGAACGCTCCCCCCGATCATCCCCAGTCCTGCGAGCCGCTCCCTCATGGCCACCTCTCTCACCACGGGTCGTCCGTGGCGTGTCATCCTCTCGTTCTCGATCCCCCTCCTGCTCGGCAACGTCGTGCAGCAGATGTACCAGTTCGCCGACGCCGTCGTCGTCGGCAGGCACCTCGGCGTGCAGTCGCTCGCCGCCGTCGGTGCGACGGGCAGTCTGCTGTTCCTGCTGATCGGATTCGCCTGGGGTCTCACCAGCGGCTTCGCGATCCCCATCGCCCAGGCGTTCGGCGCGGGCGACGGGGCCGCGGTGCGTCGATCCGTCGCGACCGGCGTGATCCTCACGGGTGCGACGAGTGTCGTCCTCACCGTCGTCGCGCCGTTGATCGCGGCGCCCCTTCTCGACCTGCTCCAGACGCCGTCCGAGCTCATGCCCGAGGCCACGACCTTCACGCAGATCAGCTTCATCGGCGCGAGCGCGACGATGTTCTTCAACTACCTCTCCGCGATCATCCGCGCGATCGGCGACTCCCGCACCCCGCTGATCTTCCTCACCGTCTCGTGCGTCCTCAACGTCGCACTGGTCGTGCTGATGGTGGGCCCGCTCGCCTGGGGCGTCGGCGGCGCGGCGCTCGCCACGGTCATCGCGCAGGCGGTCTCGGTGGTGCTCTGCCTCGAGTTCGTCCGCCGCCGTCTGCCCATGCTGCACCTGCGTCGTGCGGACTGGCGCGTCTCCCACGACGACGTCCGCGAGCACCTGCGGCTCGGTCTGCCGATGGGATTCCAGGCGTCGATCATCGCGATCGGCACTCTCGCCGTGCAGGTCGCGTTGAACACTCTCGGCTCCGACGCGGTCGCCGCGTACACCACGGCCTCCCGCGTCGACGGCCTGGCGGTGGCGTTCCTGTCGTCGCTGGGACTCGCGTCCTCGATGTACGCGGCGCAGAACCTGGGCGGTCGGCGGCCCGACCGCATCCGCCGAGGAGTCATCGAGGGCACCTGGATGGCGGTGATCACCGGCGCCCTGCTCGGCGCGCTCATCATCGCGTTCGGCACCGCCATGGTGCGGCTTTTCGTGGGGGAGGGGTCCGACGAGGTCGTGCGGCTCGCGCACCTCATGCTCGTCATCAACGGATGCGGCTACTGGGCGCTCGGGGTGCTGTTCGTGCTCCGCGGCGCGCTGCAGGGGCTCGGCCACACGCTGATCCCCACGGTCACCGGGGTGATCGAGCTCGTGATGCGGGTGGGCGCGGCCGTCGTGCTGGGCGCACTGATCGCCTTCGAGGGCGTGGCGCTCAGCAACCCGCTGGCCTGGCTCGGCGCGATCACGCTGCTGGTTCCCGCGTACGTGCGCGCGCACCGGTCGCTCGCGCGCATGCCGGTGGATCCCGTCGAGTCGACCGAGACGTCCGCCATCGCGATCGTCGGCCCTACGGACGGGTCCATGGTCGTCGACGCGGTCCTCACCCAGCCCGTGCGGGTGGTGCGCGGCTCGCGGTTCGCCTGGTTGACGCGCCGCTGACGCGGGGCTGACGCGGCGCGTCACGGGCTGACGCGGGGCGTCACGATCGCAGAACATCATCCTTGAGACGGATGCCCGCAATGCCGACACTTCGTAGTGTTGGTTGTACGGAGGTTCCGTTGACCGGGGGGTCGAGATGACGTCATCGAGGGTGGCAAGCGAACTGGCATCGATTCTGGTGCCGCTCGGTATGGCCGGGGCGGTGTTCGCGGCACTGTGCGCGATCGTCGCAGCCGTGGCCATCATGCGCGGCGCGGCAGGACTCGCCGGCGGAGCAGTGGGTCTGTGGATACCGGGAGCCCTGCTCAGCTCCACGGCGTCGTTCGCGAGTCAGTGGACGCCGCTGCTCGTCTCGGGCGTCGCGCTCGTCGCGATGCTCGTGATCGGAGCGGTGGCGCGCGGGGTCGTGAACGCCGGCGAACCCGCACGGCAGGCGGCACGCGAGGCTCGGGCCGCCGCGATCGTCGACGCCGTCACGCTCGCCGACGGCGCGGCGCCCGCCGCTCCCCGCACCACGAAGCCGGCCACCACGACGGGTGCTCAGCCGGCGCTCGCCGGCTGACGCCGCGCCCGTCACGTCGGCGCCCCGTCACGGAGGCTCTCAGCAGTAGGCGCTCAGCAATAGGCGCTCAGCGGTAGTCGCGGTCGCGATGCTGCGCCGCCTCGTCTCCCGCGGCGACGCGCTCGCTCTCGCGCGCCCTCAGCTCGACACGGCGGATCTTGCCCGAGATCGTCTTGGGCAGCTCGGGCACGAACTCGATGATGCGCACCCGGAGGTGCGCCGAGAGCCGGTCATGGGCGTACGCGAAGATCGACCGCGCGGCGTCGGCGTCGTCGCCCACGGCATCCGCCCGCAGACAGACGTAGGCCTTCGGCACCGCCAGCCGCGTGGGATCGGGGCTGGGGATCACCGCGGCCTCGATCACGAGGTCGTGCTCCAGCAGCACCGACTCGAGCTCGAACGGCGAGATCTTGTAGTCCGATGCCTTGAAGACGTCGTCGGCGCGACCGATGTAGGTGAGGTACCCGTCGGCATCGCGCTGGGCGATGTCGCCGGTGTGGTGGTAGCCGCCCACCCGTGACTCGGCCGTCTTCTCGGGGTCGTCGTAGTACCCGGCCATGAGCCCTGTGGGCGGATGCGCGAGGTCCAGCGCGATCTCGCCCTCGGCGTCGGCGAGCTCGCCGGTCGCGGGGTCAAGCAGCACGACCGGGTAACCGGGAAGGGGGCGGCCCATCGAGCCGACCTTCACGACCTGACCGGGGGAGTTGCCGACGCAGGCCGTCATCTCGGTCTGCCCGAATCCGTCGCGGATCGTGCCGCCCCAGGCGTCGCGCACGCGGTCGATGACCTCGGGATTCAGCGGTTCGCCGGCGCCGACGAGTTCGCGCGGCGGGTGGGTGAGGCGCCCGAGATCCGCCTGGATCAGCATGCGCCAGACCGTCGGCGGGGCGCAGAACGTCGAGACGTGGTGGGTGTCCATGACCTGCATGAGAGTGTTCGCGTCGAAGCGGTCGTAGTTGTACACGAACACCGTGGCCTCGGCGAGGAACGGCGAGTAGAAGCTCGACCAGGCGTGCTTGGCCCACCCGGGTGACGAGATGTTGAGGTGCACGTCGTCGGGACGCACGCCCAGCCACCACATCGTCGACAGGTGCCCGATCGGGTACGAGACGTGCGTGTGCTGCACGAGCTTCGGACGGCTGGTGGTGCCGCTCGTGAAGTAGAGCAGGGCCGTGGCGTCGGCGGGGGTCGGTGCATCCGGCTCGAACGTCGTCGGCGCGGTGGTCGAGTCGTCGAAGCGCGTCCACCCCTCGGGGATGCCGTCGCCCACCCCGATGCGCAGCACCTGCGCGTCGATGTCGGCGATGCGCTCGGCGAGTCCGCCCGTCGTCACGATCGCGCGGGCGCGGCCGTGCTCGACGCGGTAGGCGAGGTCGGATGCCGAGAGCAGCGTCGAGGTGGGGATCGACACGGCCCCGATCTTGGTGATCGCGAGCATCACCTCCCACAGCTCGATCGTGTTGCCGAGCATCACGATGACGTGGTCGCCCCGGCGGATGCCGATGCCGGTGAGCCACGCGGCGACCTGGTCGGAACGCGCCGACAGCTCGCCGTACGTCCACGACCTGCGGGTGAGGTCGGCCGAGACGATCTGCACGGCCGGGCGCTCGGGCCTCTCGCCGGCGATGACGTCGAACCACTCCAGTGCGAAGTTGAACGTCGCGGGTGTCGGCCACGAGAATCCGTCGCGGGCCGCGGCGTAGTCGGTCGCGTTCGCGAAGAGGAAGTCGCGCATCTCTCGGACCGATGTCGTGGCTGCGGTGGCGCTGCGGCTCATGAGGGGCTCCCTTGCTCGACGGACGACGTGTCCATCCTCGCCCACGATCCTCTCAGCGCGCGAGCAGACCCGCGCCGTCGCGCAGCTCGAACACCAGTTGGGTCTCGGTACCGCGCACCACGGGGTGCACCGTGATGTGTTCGAGCACGATGTCGCGCAGCGCCGTGGCATCCTGCACCGCGACGTGCACCAGGAAGTCGTCGACGCCCGCGACGTGGAACACCTGCAGCACCCGGGGGATGCCGGCGAGCGCGTCGAACAGTGCGGTGACCTTCGGGCCGGTGTGGTTCGCCAGCCGCACTTTGATGATCGCCTGCAGCGGAGATCCGAGGGCGGCCTCGTCGACCCTGATGCGGGTGTCGCGGATGATCCCTCGTTCGCGCAGAGAGCGCACCCGGTGAGCGCAGGTCGATTCGGCGAGACCCAGGCCGCGGGCGAGCGCCTTGTTGGTGACCTCGGCGTCTCGGGTGAGCACGGCGAGGATCTCGAGATCGACCTCGTCGAGTTGCGCTTTCGCCAACGTGACCATCTCCCTGCAGCTCCGTTCCGCTCAGAATAGCGAGATCGCCGCCTGGAGCGAGTGATTCTGTCGAACCACGGCGGCAAAAGCGCATTTCCGGCAACGTGGAAGCATGACTGCACCGTTGCATCCAGACACCCTCGCCGTGCACAGCGGGCGCGCCGACCTCGACGGACTCGGCGTGCACGCCCTGCCGATCGACCTCTCGACGACCAATCCGCTTCCCGACATCGAACGGGGCGGCGATTCGTACGAGGCGATGGCGACGGGGGGCCGTCCACCTGCCGACGGCAGCCTCGTCTATGCGCGCCTCTGGAATCCGACCGTCGCCCGGTTCGAAGACGCGCTCGCCGAACTGGAGCACGCCGAGGCGTCGGTCGCGTTCGCGTCGGGGATGGCGGCGATGACCGCCGTGATCCTCGCCCACGGTCCGGCGGCGGGTAAGCACCACGTGGTGGCGGTGCGTCCGCTCTACGGGGGCACCGATCACCTGCTCGGGTCGGGGCTCCTCGGCGTCGAGACGACCTACTGCGAGGCGGCCGACGTCGCCGCGGCGATCCGCCAGGACACGGGTCTGGTGGTGCTCGAGACTCCGGCGAACCCGACCCTCGACCTCGCCGATATCGCCGCCGTCGTCGCTCGCGCGGGAGACGTGCCGGTCGTCGTCGACAACACCTTCGCGACGCCGGTGCTGCAGAACCCGATCGATCACGGCGCGGCCATGTCGCTGCACAGCGCGACCAAGTATCTGGGCGGCCACGGCGACGTGATCGCCGGCGTCGTGGCCTGCAGCGAGACGACGGCCGAGGCCCTGCGCCGGGTGCGGGCGGTGACGGGCGGCCTGCTGCATCCGCTGGGCGCCTACCTGCTGCACCGCGGACTCACCACTCTGCCGGTGCGGATGCGCGCGCAGCAGGAGAACGCGCGACGCATCGTGCAGTGGTTGGGGGATCGGCCCGAGGTCGCCGAGGTCTTCTACCCGGGGCTCGACGGCGACCCCGCCGGCATCCTCGAGAGACAGATGCGGGGCACCGGGGCGATGATCGCGATGCGGATGCGGGGTGGCTTCGCCGCGGCATCCGCAGTGACCTCGTCGACCACCCTGTTCACGCACGCCGTGTCGCTGGGCGGCGTCGACTCTCTGATCCAGCATCCCGCCGCCCTCACGCACCGACCGGTCCCGGAGGAGGCGCGACCCGACGCCGACGTCCTGCGTCTGTCGATCGGTCTGGAGAACGTCGACGATCTGATCGCCGACCTCGCGCAGACGTTCGCGGAACTGCCCGCGGCGCGCACACTCGTCGGCGTCGGCGTCGACTGAAAGACCGGGTCGTCTGCAGGATCGATGCACGGATGCAGGATGATCCGGCCGATCCGGCCCTGCATCCGTGCTCCGGCCCTGCATGTGTGCGGAGTGTGCGGAGGCCCTGACGGCGGACCTTGTGGCAGGTCGACCGCGGGTGCCGGGCCTACGGCAGGCGGATGGTCCCCGTGGCCAGGCGCTCGGTCGGCATCCGGTCGCGGTTGTACGTGATCTCGCTGTAGCCGTGCGGGGTGGGCAGGCCGTCGTCGTCCAGGCTCACGAACACGATCTTCTCGATCGTGAGGATGCGCTTGCGGGTGATCATGTTGCGGGCGACGGCCCGCATGATCAGCGACGTGGTGCCGAAGTGCGTCGCCTGCAGGCCGATCTCGATCAGGTCGCCCTGCACAGCCGACGCCTCGAAGTTGATCTCCGAGATGTGCTTGGTCACCGCCCGGTAGTTGCCGAGCTGCACGATCGCGTAGATCGCCGCCTCCTCGTCGATCCACTTCAGCAGGCTCCCCCCGAACAGCGAGCCGTTCGCGTTCAGGTCCTCCGGCTTGACCCATTTGCGGGTGCGGAAGTTGATGCCGTCCTCGGACCACTGCCACTCGGGAGCCTTGTTCGTCGCCATGCTCCGAGGGTAGGAGCCTCATGAGTCGGGGGTGTTACGCGAGCACGCCGAGCGGATCCGCTCCGGGCGGATCCGCTCGGGGCGGATACCCGCCCACGGCGGAGCGAGGCGACGGATGCTGAGGTCATGAGCGAAGAAAACCCCCTCCCGCACTTCGGGCCCGAGGCTCGCCGAGGGCTGTTCCACGAACGCGTCCTGGTGCTCGACGGCGCCCTCGACGACGACAACGGCACGCTGCTGATGACGCAGCTGCTGACCCTCTCGGCCGAAGATCCGACCACCGACATCGCGCTCTGGATACACTCGCCGGGCGGTTCCGTTCCGTCGATGCTCGCGATCCGCGACCTGATGACGATGGTGCCGAACGACGTGTCGACCCTCGCCCTCGGGCTCGCCTGCAGTGCCGGACAGTTCCTGCTGTCGGCCGGCGCGAGGGGCAAGCGCCGCGCGCTGCCGCATGCGCGCATCCTCATGCATCAGGGGTCGGCGGGCATCGGCGGCTCGGCGGGCGAGATCGAGACGCAGGCCGACGACCTGCGGCACATGCGCGACACGGTGCTCGGGCTGATCGCCGACGACACGGGGCAGACCCGAGAGCGGATCTTCGAGGACTCGCTGCACGACCGCTGGTACACGGCGGCCCAGGCGAAGGACTACGGCTTCATCGACGAGATCGCCGCGTCCCTCGGGGATCTCATGCCGCGTCGCCGTGCCAGGGTCGGACTGGGGGCGAGCGCATGAGCGGCTACACGATCCCGAACGTCATCGCGCAGCATCCGCGGGGCGATCGGGTCATGGACGTCTACTCGCACCTGCTCGCGGAGCGGGTCATCTATCTCGGCACGGGGATCGATGCGGGCGTGGCGAACGCCCTCATCGCGCAGCTGCTGCATCTGGATGCCGACAATCAGGATTCCGGCATCCAGTTCTACATCAACAGCGAAGGAGGCGACCCGGGGGCGGCGCTCGCGATCTACGACACGATGCAGCACATCCGCCCCGCCGTCGCGACGACCTGCGTCGGGCAGGCGATCGGACCCGCCGCGCTGCTCGTCGCCGCCGGAGCACCGGGGCAGCGCGCCGCACTCGCCCATGCCCGGATCGTGCTGCATCAGCCGGCCGGACAGTCGCGCGGGGCGATTCCCGACCTGATCCTCGCCGCCGACGAGGTCGTGCGGGTGCGCTCGGACATGGAGGCGGTCCTCGCCAGGCACAGCGGACGGTCGCTGAACGAGCTGCGCGCCGACACCGATCGGGACCGCGTCTTCACGGCATCCGCCGCCCTCGACTACGGGCTGATCGACACCGTGCTGGGGGAGCGGGCCGTCTGATGGGCGGTGCGGGGTCGATAACGCATCCCGCCCGCGGTGCGGGGTCGATAACGCATCCCGCCCGCGGTGCGGGGTCGATAACGCATCCCAAACGACCAAAACCGGTGCACGATCGACCCCGTACCATCGACCCCGCACCGCAAGGCACTGGGTGAGGGCGCTGAGGGCGCGTAACGGGTCAGGCGGCGAGGGCGAGAGCCCCGCGAGAGGCCGAGACCGCGGCGGATGCCGGAGTCGCCGTCGTCTGGCGCAGCTCGTCGGCGACGGCGCTCGTCAGCTCGATCAGTGACGTGTCGAGCGCACCCGCGATCGCGGCGATCATCTCGCTCGAGGGCTCCTTGAGTCCTCTTTCGACCTCCGAGAGGTACTGGGGCGAGACACCGGCGTTCTCGGCCGTCTCGATCAGGGTCTCGTCTCGGTCATGTCGTCGCCGCCGCAGCTGCTCGCCGACCATCCGGCGCCACAGGGGTTCGGGCTCGCTGGGGCGAGGGCGGGCAGGACGAGGTGCGCGGGAGAACGGGACGAGGTCGGCCATGCCTCACGATAAACCGCCGGCAGCGGGTGATTCGAGTCGTTCTGCTCAGAGCAGAAAGCTCTGCTCACGCGTCGGTGCGCTCCGCCGACGCGGTCTCAGAAGATGCCGCGGCATCCGTCGCCGCCCAGCTGGCGAGCATCCGCAGCTTCTCCTCGGATGCTGAGCCCGGCTCCGCCGTGTAGGTCGACATCTGCAGGCCGGGATCGGCCGGCAGCTCGAAGGCCTCGTAGGTGAGTTCCATCTCGCCGACGACGGGGTGGTTGATCCTCTTGACGCCGCTGCGATGGAAGCGCACGTTGTGCGCGGCCCACAGGGTGCGGAACCGCTCGCTGCGGGTCGACAGCTCGCCCACGAGATCGGTGAGCGTGCGGTCGAACGGGTTGCGTCCGGCTTCGCCGCGCATCGCGGCCACGAGCTCCTGGGTGTTGCGCTCCCACTCGGGGTAGAACTTCTGCGCCGCCGGGTCGAGGAAGGCGAAGCGGGCGCTGTTGGGAACCGGGGTCGTGAAGAGCGGGGCGTAGAGCGCGCGGCCCAGCGCGTTCGCCGCGAGGTAGTCGAAGTAGTTGTTGCGCACGATCGCGGGCGCTTCCGTCATCGCGTCGAGCAGGCGCAGGATGCTGGGCCGCAGCGTCGCGGCTTTCTTGCGCGGCGTGCGGGCGACCGGTGAGACGTTGGCCGTGCGGGCGAGGTCGAACAGGTGCGCCGTCTCGGCCTCGTCGAGCTGCAGGGCGCGGGCGAGCGCGTCGAGCACGGTGTCGGAGACACCGGACAGATCGCCGCGCTCGAGGCGGGTGTAGTAGTCGACGCTGACGCCGGCGAGCAGCGACACCTCTTCGCGGCGGAGCCCCGGTACGCGACGATTGCCGCCGTATGCGGGCAGGCCCGCCTGATCGGGGGTGATGCGGTCGCGCCTCGACGAGAGGAATTCGCGGACCTCGGTACGGGTGTCCATGTGATCGACGGTACGCCCCCGCAAAGGATCGAGGGAGGTTCCACCAGACTCTCCCTCGTCGTCGAGACCACGCGCACACTGGAGGTATGACCATGAACATCACGCTCAACAACGGCATCGAGATGCCCGCCCTCGGCTTCGGAGTCTTCCAGGCCGCACCGGACGAGACCGTCGATGCCGTCAGCACCGCACTCGAGACCGGCTACCGACTGATCGACACCGCCGCCGCGTACGGCAACGAGCGCGAGGTGGGCGAGGCGATCCGTCGCACCGGCATCGCGCGCGACGAGATCTTCATCGAGACCAAGGTCTGGATCAGCGACTTCGGCTACGACGAGACACTGCACGCGTTCGAGAAGTCGACCGGCAAGCTGGGCGTCGACCGGCTCGACCTGCTGATCCTGCACCAGGCTCTTCCCACCCGATTCGACCTCACGCTCGGCGCCTACAAGGCGCTCGAGACCCTGCTCGCCGACGGTCGGGTGCGCGCCATCGGCGTCAGCAATTTCATGGTGGAGCACCTCGAGAAGCTGGCAGCCGAGACGAGCGTCGTCCCCTCGATCAACCAGATCGAGGTGCACCCCTACTTCCAGCAGCGCGAGGTGCAGCAGGCGGATGCCGCCGCCGGCATCGTCACGCAGGCCTGGTCGCCCATCGGCGGCATCACGGCCTACCGCCCCAACGGCGCATCCGTGTTCGATGACGAGACCCTCACGGCCATCGCCGCCGAGCACGGCAAGTCTCCCGCACAGGTGATGCTGCGCTGGCACCTGCAGCAGGGCCGCTCGGCGCTGCCGAAGTCGGTGCGCCCCGCCCGCATCGCCGAGAACTTCGACGTGTTCGACTTCGAGCTCACCGCCGCCCAGCTCGGCGCGATCGACGCCCTCGACACGGGGGTGCGCCGCGGCCCCGAGCCCGAGGACGTCACGCTCGAGACCTTCGGCCGGGAGATCCCCGAGGCCTGAGTCAGAGCGCCGCAGTCACACCCGGGAGCAGCTTGGCCGCGATCGCGCCGAGCTGCTCCCGCTCTGCGTCCGTGAGCGGGTCGAAGATCAGCTCACGGATCTGCGCCACGTGCACGGGGGCTGCGCCCCGGAGCAGTTCGCGACCGGCATCCGTCAGAGCGGCGGTCAGCGTGCGCTTGTCCGTGCTGCACGAGGTGCGCGTCACCCAGCCGAGCTCTTCGAGCGAGTCGATGGCATGGCTGAGTCGCGAGCGGCTGAGTCCGGCGATCTGCGCGAGCTCGGTCATCGGGATCGCGCGGTCGTCCTGGCCTGCCAGCGTCACGAGGATCGCGTAGTGGGCGTGCTTGAGTCCGGTCTCCGCCTTCAGCGCGCGATCGAGCACCTGCGGCAGCAGCTGGACGAACCGGATGGTCGGCAGCCACGTCTGCATCTCGATGTCGTCGAGCCGTCGGTCGCTCGCAGGGCGCTCGCTCACGACGCTGTCGATCATCACGCGGCGGAGAGATCGAGCGTGTGCGCGGTGTGGTCGCGCTTGGCCTCGAGGTAGCGGTGGTTCGCGTCCGACAGGTGCACACCGGTGCGCACGTGCTCGGTCACACGGATGCCGAGGGATTCCAGCTGCGCCGCCTTGTCGGGGTTGTTGCTCAGCAGGCGAATGCGGTCGGCGCCCACCGCGTGCAGCATCTGCGCAGCGACCGTGTAGTCGCGCTCGTCCTCACCGCGGCCGAGGGCCACGTTCGCCTCGTAGGTGTCGAGCCCTGCGTCCTGCAGCGCGTAGGCGTCGAGCTTGGCGTACAGGCCGATGCCTCGGCCCTCCTGGCGCAGGTAGAGCAGGAATCCGCCCTCCTCGGCGATGCGCTCGACGGCCTCTCGCAGCTGCGGACCGCAGTCGCAGCGCTCGGATCCGAAGACATCACCGGTCAGGCATTCGCTGTGCGGGCGCACGAGCGGTGCATCTCCGCCGTCCGCCGCGCGATCGAGCGCGCCCTTCCAATCGCCGAGGCCCAGGAGCAGGTGCTCGCGGTCGTCGACCAGCCCGTCGAACGTCACGACGTCTGCGGCGGTGGAGAATCCGTCGGCGAAGCGCATCGGCACGCGCACCCGGGTGCGCTCCGTGGCGACCGGAACGACGGTTGAAGTTTCAATCATGTGGGATGAAACGCGATGTGCGCTCGTCTATTCCCGCGGAGGGTGTCTTGTCAGAGCCTCCCGCGGACGCGACGGAAGGAGTTGACTGGACGCACAACACCGAAGGAGCACCACTCATGCGTGGAGTAGTCATGTACGCACCCGGCGACGTTCGCGTCGAGGACCGCGAGAAGCCGACCATCACCCGTCCGACCGATGCCGTGATCCGGATCGCCGCGACCTGCATCTGCGGATCCGACCTGTGGCCCTATCGGGGCGCCAACGAGGTCGATCACGACCCGATGGGCCACGAGTACGTCGGCGTCGTCGAAGAGGTCGGTGCCGACGTGAAGACCGTGAAGATCGGCGACTTCGTCGTCGGGTCGTTCATGGCCTCGGACAACACCTGTGAGATCTGCCGGGCCGGGTACCAGTCCCGCTGCGTGCACGTGGTGCCGATGGGCCGATTCGGCACACAGGCCGAGTACTCGCTGATCCCGCACGCCGACGGCACGCTCGTCGCGACGCCGGGACAGCCCGACGCCGATCTGATCCCGTCGCTGCTTGCGGCATCCGACGTGCTGGGCACCGGCTGGTTCGCCGCCGTCGCCGCAGAGGTCGGCCCGGGCAAGACCGTCGCCGTCGTGGGCGACGGCGCGGTGGGGCTGCTCGGCATCCTCGCCGCGCGTGAGCTCGGCGCCGAGCGGATCATCGCGATGAGCCGTCATGCCGACCGCCAGGCGCTGGCGCGCGAGTTCGGCGCGACCGACATCGTGGAGGAGCGCGGAGACGAGGGCGTGGCCCGCATCAAGGAGCTCACGAACGGGCTCGGCGCGCACTCGGTGATCGAGGCGGTCGGCACGCAGGAGTCGATGATGCAGGCGATCCGCGCGACCCGCCCCGGCGGTCATGTCGGGTACGTCGGCGTCTCGCACGACGTCGCGCTGCCCGGCGAGGAGCTCTTCTTCTCGGGCGTGCACCTGCACGGCGGCCCGGCTCCGGTCCGTCGCTTCCTCCCCGAGCTGATCCAGCTCATCTGGGATCGCAGGATCGACCCCGGCAAGGTGTTCGACCTCACGCTGCCGCTCGAGGACGCCGCCGAGGGCTATCGCGCCATGGACGAGCGCCGCGCCACCAAGGTGCTGCTCACGGTCTGAGCCGACCCTCGACGGCCCGATCACGGCGGCGCACGAGTCGGAGCTCGCTGGCCAGGATGCCGAGCACGACGAGTGCGCCGCCGATGAGCGCCGTGGCGGGCAGGCGCTCGCCGGCGATACGCCCGATCGCGGCCGCCCACACCGGCTCGCCCGCGTAGATGATCGTCGCGCGGGTCGGCGAGACCGACTTCTGCGCCCAGTTCATCGTGAGCTGGATGATGCAGCTCGCCGCCCCGAGCCCGACCGCGCATCCGACCCAGATCCAGGAGAACTCGGGAAGCCCCTCCCCGACGACGGGCATGGTCAGGATGCCGAGCGCACCGGCGGTGAGGAGCTGGATGATCGTGATCCGGCCGAGGTCGATCCTGCCGGCGAACACGCTGATCAGGATGATCTCGGCCGCGATCGGCAGAGTGCTGATCATCGTGAGGACCTCGCCCGATCCCAGCGTCAGCGCGAACGCGTCGGGGCCGGCGATGAGCAGCAGGCCGAGGAAAGCAAGTCCCGCGCCCACGAACGCCATGGCCGGCGGGCGCTTGCGGAACACCGCCCACTGCGCGAGCGGCACGAGCGGGATGTACATCGCGGTGATGAAGGCCGACGTGCTCGAGTCGATGGTCTGCAGCCCGACGGTCTGCAGTCCGTAGCCCAGGTAGATCATCACGCCGATCGCGACTCCCGCCCCGATGTCGCGCCAGCGGATGCCGCGGAGCGCGCTCCGGAAGATGACGATGCTGATCACCCCGGCGACGAGGAACCGGAGGCCGACGAAGAACCAGGGCCCTGAGTGCTGCATCGCCCAGTGCACGAGCAGGAAGGTGCCGCCCCAGACCGCCGTCACGGCGATGAGCGCGACCTCCTGCCGACGCAGCTCCATCCAGCGGAATCGAGTGGACATGCGGGTCCTTTCTCGACGCGGCCGGATCGAGCCTAGTGCCCGGCGGATGCGGCATCCGGCGCCGCCCTCGGTACCCTCGCAGCATGAGCAACTTCGTGAGCGCCGAGCAGCTGAGCGCACTGCAGTCCTCGGGGGCACCCGTCCGGGTGATCGATGTGCGCTGGCGCCTCGACCGACCGGACGGTCACGCGGAGTACCTCGGCGGACACATCCCCGGGGCGGTCTACGTGCCGCTCGCCACCGAGCTCGCCACGCACGGGGAGGCGTCGGAGGGACGGCATCCGCTTCCCTCCACGCTGACCCTGCAGGATGCCGCGCGCCGCTGGGGCGTGCGCCGGGGCGACCTCGTGATCGCATACGACGACGCGAAAGGCCTGAGCGCTTCCCGCGCCTGGTGGCTGCTGCGTCAGGCGGGTGTCGAGGTCCGAGTGCTCGACGGCGGCCTCCGTGCGTGGATCGCGGCCGGCCTTCCCCTCGCGACGGACGACGTACGGGTCGACGCCGGAGACGTGGTGCTGGCCGAGATCGGGGGCGATGCGATCTCGATCGACGAGGCCGAGGCTTTTCCCGAGGACGGCATCCTGCTCGACGTGCGTGCCCCCGAGAGGTATCGCGGGGAGCACGAGCCGCTCGACCCGGTCGCCGGCCACATCCCGGGTGCGGTGAACCTGCCGATGGCGGCGCACCTGGATCCCGAGGGACGGATCCTCGACATGCACACGCTGCAGGCCACCTTCGCGAAGGTCGGGGTGACCGAGGGCACGCCGGTGGCGGCGTACTGCGGATCGGGGATCACCGCCGCGCACACCGCGCTGGTGCTCGACGAGGTCGGCATCGCGGCGAAGGTGTTCCCCGGCTCCTGGAGCCAGTGGTCGAACACGCCGGGCCGCCCGGTCGCGACCGGCGACCGGCCCGCCTGAGGCGGCGGCATCACGCGGGCAGTCGCGTAGTCGGGCGTCGCGTAGTCGAGAGTTGCGTAGTCGAGAGTTGCGTAGTCGGGGTGTCGACCGCGCTCAGGCCCGGCTGCCGTCAGCGACCGTCGGCGTAGCTCCAGCTGACGCCGAGCGCCCCCGGACCGAACGCGCGGCGCACCTGGTGCACAGACCCGCGACCTTCGAGCGACAGCTCGGTCGTCGTCACCCCGGTGGGAGTCTCGACGCGCTCTTCGATGCGGTCGGGCAGGGCATCGGGGTGGAATCGCGTCCAGACGAGCAGTTCCCGGCACTGACGCGCCATGGCATGCCCCGTCTCGCGCTGCGGCGGATAGCCTGCGGGGTACTCGACCGACCATTCGACCATCGCGGTCGCCGGCGCGGTCAGCGGCGCGTCGAACTCGAACAGCACGCCGTGCACCTCGCCGTTCGGGTGCGAGTAGTGCGCCGAGATGCGTCCTCCCGACACCGCTCTGATGATCGGGGCAGGCGTGCTGATGCCGGGACTGATCTCGAGGAACGGCGTGGATGTGACGGTGCCGACCGTCGCCTGCAGGATGCTGCGGGTGATCGAGTACGCGACGTTGCCCGCCGCGTCGACGTCCGTCACGGAATGCGTGGTGAGCTCGCGGGTCGTGTCGGGGTATTCCGCGCCGAGGGCGGCGTACGCGTCCTTCACGGCCTGTTCGAGTTCCTCCTCGTCGAGGGGGAACTGACTGGGTCCGAGCGGGCCGGTGCGGTTGGTCGAGCCCAGCAGGCCGGTGAGCGATCCCGGGGCGAGATGCAGGAGCTGCTCGATGTCGCCCAGCGCCGCCATCGATTGCGCGCCCTCGGGGCGACGCGCCCCCGACCGCCAGTAGCTGAGCGTCGCCATCGACACACTGTTGCCCCGGGCGCGCAGCAGCTCGTGCAGCTTCGCCAAAGTCAATCCACGCGCATTGATCGCATCACGGAGCGAGCCTGCGAAGGCATCGGCGTACCGGCGGATCCCCGTTTCCAAACCCATCACAGCACCCCCTCCGGTATGTGAAGAATCGAGCTCTAAAGTGAGCTTACGACCACACCAGCATCGCGTAGGGGTACGAGGTGCTATTTCTGGGGTCTTTGGTGCGGACAGTCGTGGGTAGGGTGCCCGAACTCACGACGAATCCGAGCCTCGACGCAGTGTCGCCCCCGTCGCTGCGTTCTGTCGCGGGGTCCGATGATCGATCTGGGGAGATCCATCGGGCCCCGCGAACACCTCTCCTCCGGGTCCGACCCACTCCGCACCCCCGCGTAGACTGGGGGGAACACCTCGGAGGACCCTGCATCGTCATGTCTGCCCCTGCCCGCGCGTTCACCGTGCGTCACGTCCAGTTGCTGCGCGCGCTCTTCGCCGCGGCCGCCGCGGTGATGATCACGTTCTCTCCTGACCACTCCGCGGCCGTCGGGCTCTCGGTGTTCAGCGGCTTCGTGCTGACGACAGGTCTCGTGATGCTGCTCGCCGCATGGCTCGTGTACCCGGCAGGGCAGCGCTGGCCCGCCATCGTCTGGGCGCTGCTCGGCTTCGTCGCCGGAATGACGGCGGGGGTGCCGGCCTGGCGCACCGAAGACGTCTTCTTCGTCGTCGTGATCGCCTGGGCCGCGGCCACCGGCATCCTCGAGCTCGTCGTGGGCCTGCGCGGTCGACGGACGGGCGACGTCGCGGCGCGCGACTCCCTCACCCTCGGTGCGTTCGGACTGCTGCTCGCCGTGCTGCTGCTCGCGATCCCCGCGGGCTTCGTGCAGCCCTACGCGATCGAGGGGGCCGGCGAGTTCGAACTCACCGGCATCATCCTCGGCGTCGGCATGTTCGGCGGATATGCGGCGATCGTCGCGGTCTTCCTCGCCATCGCGGGGCTCAGCCCGAAGGGCGACGACGCGGTCGCCGATCCGCAGACGATCGAGAACGACCCCGCCCCCACCGGGCACGGAGGAGAGCGATGAGCGACGAGAAGCCCACGCGGCGCGACATTCTGCGCCCGCTGCACCTGCTGGGGATCGCGCTCGCCTGCGGTGTGTTCGCGGCGGTCGTGACGCTCGTGTCGACCGGCGCCTTCACGGCGCGGGTGAACAGCGCCATCGCGAACGGCACCTACGACGGCCTGACTCCGATCGCCCTCGGGCTCGTGGTCGGCGGCGGGGCGTTCATCGTGACGCTGCTGTTCCTCGCGATGCTGATCCTCGTCGTCGATCCGGCTGAGGTCACCAAGACCGTCGACCGTCCGGTGCTCTACGACGCCGAGACCCCCGACGAGCCCGACGCCGACAAGCCCGGTCGCGCTGACTCCGCCTGATCCGCTCTGCCCCTTTCTGACTCGCTGCGGTGCGGGGTCACTTTCGCACCTGATTCCGCAGTTTCTGACGCGTTATCGACCCCACAGGGAGCGTGCGCTGCACTATTGACCCCGCAGGGAGCGGGATCTCCGGCATCGATCCGGAATAGTCGCGGGGCGCCGCCGCTTGTGCCTGTAGTGACTGCCTCGATCGATCGCGCCTCCGTCGGACTCCGCTCGACGCGTGGCCCGGTGCTCGGTGCGCTCATGCTCGCCACCGGACTCATCGCGATCGACGCGACGATCCTCGCGACGGCGGTGCCCAGCATCGTCCGCGATCTCGGCAGCTACCAGCAGTTCCCGTGGCTCTTCTCGGTGTATCTCCTCGCGCAGGCGGTCAGCGTGCCGATCTACTCGCGCTTCGCGGACACCGTGGGACGCAAGCCGATCATCCTGCTCGGCATCGGACTCTTCCTGCTCGGCTCGGTGCTGTCGGGGTTCGCCTGGAGCATGACCGCACTGATCGTCTTCCGGATCATCCAGGGCCTCGGTGCCGGGGCCGTCGCGCCGATGTCGATGACGATCGTCGGCGACATCTACACGGTCGCCGAGCGGGCCAAGGTGCAGGGCTACATCGCCTCGGTCTGGGCGATCTCCTCGGTGGTCGGCCCCGCGCTCGGCGGGATCTTCGCCCAGCTCGACGCGTGGCGGTGGATCTTCTGGGTCAACATCCCGCTGTGCCTGATCGCGGGGTGGATGCTGCTGCGCAGGTACCACGAAGAGAAGCAGCCGCAGCGGCACCGCATCGACTACGCCGGAGCCGTGCTGCTCACCATCGGACTCACCGGCCTGATCCTCGGGATGCTCGAGGGCGGCAACGCCTGGGCCTGGATCTCCGTGCCCAGCGCGATCTGCTTCGGACTCGGAGTGATGGCGCTGGTCGCGTTCGGGGTCGTCGAACGGCGGGCCGCAGAGCCGATCGTCGACCTGCGGCTGGCTGCTCGTCCGCTCATCCTCACGACCACGATCGTGTCGCTCGGCGTCGGTGCGCTCATGACGGGCGTCACGAGCTTCGCACCCGCCTATCTCGAAGGGTCGACCGGCATCGCCCCGCTGCTGTCGGGGCTCGCGGTGGCGGCGCTGACCCTCGGGTGGCCGCTGGCTGCGGCGAACTCCGGACGCCTGTATCTGCGCATCGGGTTCCGCCGCACCGCGCTCACGGGCATGTCGATCACAGCCGTCGCGGCGATCGCTCTCGCGGTGGTGTCGCCCTGGCCGAACCCGTTCTCGATCGCAGCCGTCGCGTTCGTGCTCGGGTTCGGTCTGGGGTGGACCGCGGCACCCACGCTCATCGCCGCCCAGGCCTCGGTCGGCTGGGGAGAGCGCGGAGCCGTCACCGGCATGAACGCCTTCGCCCGATCGGCAGGAAGCGCGCTCGGGGTGGCCGTGTTCGGCGCGATCTCGAACTCGGTCATCGCCCGGGGCGCCGGCCCCGAGCATCCGGCGACCATCATCTCGGCATCCGTCTGGGTGTTCATCGCCGCCGCGATCGTGGCGGTCTTGACGTTGGTCGCCGCGGCGTTCATGCCGCGCGACTCCGCCGGGGCGCATTCCGGCGAGCCGCGCCCCGGCGAGCCGCGCTCGTAACCGTTAGCGACCGCATCCGCGGCGTCGTCGATCAGGTGCGGGCTTTCCCGGTGCGGGGTCACTTGTGCATCCCTGATCGGTGCGGGGTCACTTGTGCATGCCTGATCGGTGCGGGGTCACTTGTGCATGCCTGATCGGTGCGGGGTCACTTGTGCATCCGATTCGGCCCGTTGCGGAGCGTAATTGACCCCGCACAGATCGCGCGGTGCGTTATTGACCCCGCCTGGTGCGGTCGGATGCGACACGCTCACGCCCGTCAGGATCGGTGCGGGGTCACTTGTGCATCCGATTCGGCCCGTTGCGGAGCGTAATTGACCCCGCACAGATCGTGCGGTGCGTTATTGACCCCGCCTGGTGCGGTCGGATGCGACCCGCTCACGTCCCGTCAGGATCGGTGCGGGGTCACTTGTGCATCCCTGATCGGTGCGGGGTCACTTGTGCATCCGATTTGGCCTGTTGCGGTGCGTTATCGACCCCGCACAGATCGCGCGGTGCGCAATTGACCCCGCACAGATCGCGCGGTGCGTAACTGATCCCGCACAGAGCGCGCGACGCGCTGTCGCCCGCGCGGAAGGCGCGGAGGGATGCGCTGATCCACCCGCACCGAGCGCGCAGACTACGTGGCGAGCTGCTCGGCGATCCCCGTGTAGGTCGCGGGGGTGAGCGCGAGCAGACGCTGCTTCGCGGCATCCCCGATCTCGAGCTTCTCGACGAACTCCGCGAGATCCGCCGCACCGACGCGGTGGCCGCGGGTCAGCTCCTTGAGCAGGGCGTAGGGGTCGGTGATCGACGAGCGACCGGCGACGACCTCGGCGCGGATGACGGTCTGGATCGCCTCGGCGAGGACCTCCCAGTTCACGTCGAGGTCGGCGAGCAGGACATCGCGCGACAGCGAGATCGCGTTCAGGCCCCGGCGCAGGTTGTCGATCGCGAGCAGCGAGTGCCCGAAGGCCACACCGATGTTGCGCTGGGTGGTCGAGTCCGTGAGGTCGCGCTGCAGGCGGCTGGTCACCAGCGTCTGCCCGAGGGACGCGAGCAGGGCGCCCGAGATCTCGAGGTTCGCCTCGGCGTTCTCGAAGCGGATCGGGTTGATCTTGTGCGGCATGGTCGACGATCCGGTCGCGCCGGCGACGGGGATCTGCGCGAAGTAGCCGAGCGAGATGTACGTCCAGATGTCGGTCGCGAGGTTGTGCAGGATGCCGCCGGCATGACGGATCCGGTCGTACAGCTCGACCTGCCAGTCGTGGGATTCGATCTGCGTGGTGAGCAGGTTGAAGCCGAGCCCGAGGCCCTCGATGTACTCGCGGGAGATCGTGGGCCAATCCGCGTCGGGGTCGGCCGACAGGTGGGCGGACCAGGTGCCCGTCGCCCCCGAGAACTTGGCGAGGTAGTCGGATGCCGCGATCTGCGCGCGCACGCGCTCGAGGCGCCACGCGAAGACGGCGATCTCCTTGCCCATCGTCGACGGCGTGGCCGGCTGCCCGTGCGTGCGGGACAGCATCGGGGCGTCGGCGTGCTCGGCCGCCAGCTCGCGCAGCTTCGCGATCACGACGTCGAGGCCGGGCAGCCAGACCTCCTCGACCGCGCGCTTGACGGTCAGGGCGTACGAGGCGGAGTTGATGTCCTCGCTGGTGCAGGCGAAGTGCGTGAGCTCGGCGATCCGGTCGAGTCCGAGTGTGCTCAGGCGGTCGCGCACGAGGTACTCGATGGCCTTCACATCGTGCTGCGTGACGGCCTCCTTCTCCGCGAGCCAGTCGATCTCGGCCTGGCCGAAGTCGCGGTACAGGGCGCGCAGGCGCTCCTTGTCGGTATCGGACAGCGGGCTCGTCTCGAACAGCGAGCGGTCGGTGAGAGCGATCAGCCACTCGACCTCGACCTCGACCCTGGCGCGGTTCAGGCCCGCCTCCGAGAGGAAGTCGGCGAGTCCGGTGACGGCGCCGCGATAGCGACCGTCGAGGGGGCTCAGGGGCTGGGGCGGGAGCGAAGGCTGGAAAGTCAGGGGAGTCCTCCTGATAGGGCCCCTGGCGAGGGGGGCGTGCGGGGCCGACGGATGGCCGGCTCGAGCTGGCGGAACAGGCCGCGGGTCGCCGTCTCAATCATACCGAGCACGGAATCGAACATCTCGGGGCCCGCGTAGTACGGATCGGGCACGTCATGGGTGACGGCGCCGGGGTCGAAGCCGAGCAGCAGCGTGACCTTGCCCTCTTCGTCTTCGTCCCGCGCCCATTCGCGCAGGTTCCGTTCGTGGGTGCGGTCGAGCGCGACCACCAGATCGTTGTCCGCGAACGAGGCGAAGGTGAACTGCTTCGCCCGATGCTGCGAGCCGTCGTACCCCCGTCGGGCGAGGGCGTCGAGCGTGCGGTGGTCTGCCCGCTCGCCGAGGTGCCAGTCTCCCGTACCCGCGCTGCGCGAGATGATCCGCGAGCCGAGGCCCTGGCGTTCCGCGAGATCGCGGAAGACCACCTCGGCCATCGGAGAGCGGCAGATGTTCCCCGTGCACACGAAGATCACGCGGAAGGGATCCGGGGATGTCACCGTCCTATTCTGCCGCTCGTCGTCGATCCGCGCGACGCCCGCGTGCCACTCCGGCGGTCTCGACGCCCTCTGCACCGTTCTCGTTCGCCGCCCGACTGCTCACCGCGGCCGGGAAATCGGGGATTCCGCGGCCTGCGGGCACCCCCGGATCGCGGATGCTGGCCGCATGCATTCCTCCTACGCACTCGCACCGACGAGCTCGGCAGATGCCGCATGGGCCAAGGCGCGGGCCGCCCGCGAGATCCGCGCCGTGATCGACGCGCTCGACGACGCCGCGGCGGCCCTGCGCGGTCTCGCCGTCGACACCCGATGGCACTCCGGCGGGGTGACGGCGTTGCGCGAGACGCTGGCCGACATCGCCCGGCGCGTGGGCGCAGAGGCGGCGGGCGCCCGCGATCGCGAGGCCGAGGTCGCCCGGATCGATGCGGCATGAGCGGGCTGACGATCGATCACGGCGGGGTGATCTCCGTCGATCCCGAGGTGCTGCGCGAGGCCGCTGGTCGCCTCGACCGGGTCGCCTCGCGCATCGACGCTGCGCGGGTCGCGCTCGACAGTGCGCAGCGGATCATCGTCGACACACCGGGGTTCAGCGCGTACGTCGACACGATCGCGCTGTGGGGCGCCGTCCAGCACGTGTCGTCGCTGACAGAGGAATGCCGCGAGGTCGTGTCGAGCACGCTGCTCATGGCGGATGTCTACGAGTACGTCGAGCTGCGGGCCGAGGCCGAGATGCTCGCACGGACGGATCCCGCGGCGGCCGATCGGCTGAGCCTCCGGGCCGAACGGCTCGGCGCGTCGGACGACCGCATCCGCACGATGGCCGTTCAGCTCGAGGCCGCCTGGCGCACGCGACGGTTCGACGGGCTGGTGGGCAACCCGGTGCTGCCGGCGCTGTACGGCGACGTCTTCGGACTGGCGGCGCTGGTGGGCGTGTTCTCGGGGTTCGGCAAGGTGCTGCCGGGCGAGACGCTCTCCGGTACGGCCGATCGGGTGACCGTCGCCCCCGTGAAGACCTCGTCGCCGTCGAACGGCCCCACGGGTCTGGCCGCGGCCTTCCGCCGCATGCCCACCGCCGAGGGAGCGCAGGTGGCTGTGGAGAAGTACTCCTATGCCGACGGACGCACCCGCTACGTCGCCTACCTGAAGGGCACGCAGAGCGTCGGCTGGGGCGGCCGCGAGCCCTGGGACCTCAAGTCCAACGCCGAGCTGTACACGAACAAGCGCTCCGCGTCGTATCAGGCGACCCTCGACGCCCTCGCCGCCGCGGGCGCGGAGGCCGGCGACGAGGTCGACGTCGTCGCCCACTCTCAGTCCGGCATGGTCACCGGGCATCTGTCCATGGAGAGCGAGTTCGACGTGCAGGTGCAGATCACGGCGGGGAGCCCGGTCGAACCCACGCTCGACCCCGACCAGACCCTCGTGCAGCTGCGGCACACCGACGACCCGGTGTCGGCGCTGGCCGGCGGCGGTTCGCTCGAGGGCACGGGGTCACCCGACAGCGTCATCCTCTCGCGGGAGGGGGATCCGCTGGACACGATCGAGGACATCTGGGTCGACACCCATCTGCTGCACTCCTACACCGAGACCGCGGAGATGGCGGATGCCTCGGGAGACCCGAGGGTGGAGGCCCTCGACGGCTTCTGGGACGAGCTCTCCGACGCCGAGATCATCGAACGCACCGAGTACCACGCGGAGCGGGTGCAGTGACCGGCCGGTCGCGGTCGCCGCTCAGTCGATGTCCGTCGCTCAGTCGCTGTCCGCCGCTCAGTCGCGGCGCTGCTTCTTGCTCTGCGGGCGCAGGATGAAGCCGAACACTCCGTTGATCAGCGAGATGATCAGCGCGGCGAGCACACCCCACCAGAAGCTGCCGACCGTCAGGCCCCAGCCGAAGCCGCTCGTGATCCAGGCGGTGAGCCACAGCAGGAAGCCGTTGATGACGAAGCCGATGAGCCCCAGGGTCAGGATGTACAGCGGGAACGCGACGATCTTGACGACGGTGCCGATGATCGTGTTGACCAGCGCGAAGATGGCGGCGACCGCGAGAAGGGTCAGCACGAGCTGCAGGGTCTCGCCGGGCGCGAACGCTCGGATCTGCACCTGCAGGGCGGGGATCAGCGTGACGACCCAGAGGGCGAACGCGTTGACGACGACTCGGATGATGAAGCGCATGGTGAGGCCAGTCTTCCATGCGCGGCGCGAGAAGTCAGCGGATGTGTGCCCGAAGTGAGTCCGCGATCTCCTCGAGTGACGCGGAGCTCTGGGCGGTTCGCAGGATCAGATCGAACGCCGTCTCGAGATCCATGTCGATGATCATCCCGTTGAGCTCCAAGAAGGTCATGGTCATGATCCAGGCGAACCGCTTGTTGCCGTCGAAGAGGGGGTGATTCTGGCTCAGCGATGAAAGCAGCGACGCCGCCTTGAGCTCGAGTCCCGCGTACGCCTCCACACCGAACATCGAGCTCCCCGGGCGCGAGAGCGCCGACGACAGCAGGCCGATGTCCCGGACATGGAAGCCGAGTGCCTCGAGAATCCCGACCGCCTGCGGAAGCTCGAGGTAACGGGTCACGCGTCTTCCAGCTTCTTCATCAGCTCCGAGTACCGATCGGCGACATCACGTGCGATAGTCACGGCCTGTTCGGTGGTGACCTCCTCGCGGAGAAAACGATCTGCGGCCTCGATGAGCAGCGCGTGCTTGGACGTGTGTCGGCGCTCGGCGAGCGCGTTCAGCTGGGCATCGAGTTCCTCGGGAAGTCTCACCGTCATCGCCATACCAAAATGGTACTACCTCGGGAAAGTGGTCGCCAGGGCCTGCGGGATCCTTAGACTCATCCTTGTGACCGACCCGATCCTGCCGCGCATCCGTCCCGCCATCGCCGCCCTCGCGCCGTATAGACAGGGCAAGCAGGCAGGCCCCGACGCGTACAAGCTGTCGAGCAACGAGAACCCGTTCGAGCCGCTCCCCTCGGTCGCCGCCGCGCTGCAGCACACCACGCCAATCAACCGCTACCCCGATGCCACGGCCACGCGGCTGCGTGAGCGGCTCGGCGCGCGGTACGCGGTCGAGCCCGACCAGGTGCACGTCGCGGCCGGGAGCGTGTCGATCCTCCACCAGCTCATCCTCGCCACCGCCTCCGTGGACGACGAGGTCGTCTACGCGTGGCGCTCCTTCGAGGCCTACCCGAGCCTGCCGCTGGTCGCCGGGGCGACCGGGGTGCCGGTGCCGCTGACCGCGGAGTCGCGTCACGATCTCGACGCGATGGCGGATGCCGTCACCGACCGCACCAGGGCGATCATCCTCTGCACGCCGAACAACCCGACCGGGCCGATCATCACCAGCGACGAGTTCGCGACCTTCGTCGAGCGCGTGCCGACCGACGTGCTGATCGTCCTCGACGAGGCCTACGCCGAGTTCGTGACGGCACCGGATGCGGTCGACGGGCTCGAGGAGCGGGTGTTCGAGCGGCATCCGAACGTGGTCGTGCTGCGCACCTTCTCGAAGGCGTACGGGCTCGCGGGTCTGCGCATCGGGTACGCGATCGGCAACGAGAAGGTCCTCGACGCGGCCCGGACGACGGGCATCCCGCTCTCGGTCACGTCGGCGGCGGAGAACGCAGCGATCGCGAGCCTCGATGCCGAGGCCGAGCTCTTCGAACGGGTCGCCGTGATCGTCGAGCGACGCACCCGCCTGCTCGAGGGGCTGCGCGCGCAGGGCTGGGACGTCCCGGACACCCAGGCGAACTTCATCTGGCTCCCCACCGGGGAGCGCACCGAGTCGGTGGCGGCCGCGTTCGTCGCGGCCGACCTGATCGTGCGTCCGTTCCCCGGCGACGGCATCCGCATCTCCGTGGGCGAGGAGGCCTCGGTCGACCGCGTTCTCGAGGTCGCCGCCCGCCTCCGCTGACCTCGCCTCGGGACCGGAGCGGCGCGCCGAGACCGCCTGTTCTCCGGTTTCCCGGCAGATGCGAGGACGTCCTAGGTATGCGTGACCACGCATGCGCACGCCGGTAGCGTGGGACCGTGACCTCGCCAGAGACTGAACTCGTCCGCGTCCTCGATCAGGACGGTCGCTTCACGCCCAGCCCGGCCGCCGAGCGCTATCTGCCATTGATCGAGGCGATCAGCGACGCCGAGCTCGAGCAGTTCTACAGCGACATGGTCGCCATCCGCGCGATCGACACCCAGGCGACGAACCTGCAGCGTCAGGGTCAGCTCGCCCTGTGGCCGCCGAGCCGGGGGCAGGAGGCCGCACAGGTCGGATCCGCCCGCGCCGCGCGTGCGCAGGACACGATCTTCCCGTCGTACCGGGAGCACGCGGTCACCCGCATCCGCGGCGTCGACCCCGTCGACATCATCAAGCTCATGCGCGGTGTCTCGCACGGCGGATGGGACCCCACGGATCCCAAGAACGGCAACACCCGGCTGTACACGCTCGTGCTCGGCTCGCAGGTGCTGCATGCGACCGGGTACGCGATGGGACTGAACTTCGACGGTCGCTCCGGCACCGGGGACCCCGAGCGAGACGAGGCCGTCATCGTCTACTACGGCGATGGGGCATCGAGCCAGGGCGATGTGCACGAAGCCATGGTCTTCGCCGCCAGCTACCAGGCGCCCACCGTCTTCTTCCTGCAGAACAACCACTGGGCGATCTCGGTGCCGGTGTCGACGCAGTCGCGCGTGCCGCTCGTCGAGCGCAGCGCCGGCTACGGCATCCCCAGCATCCGGGTCGACGGCAATGACGTGCTCGCCAGCTACGCGGTCTCCCGCATCGCCCTCGACGAGGCGCGGGGCGGGGCCGGACCCCGGGCGATCGAAGCCGTCACCTACCGGCTCGGTGCGCACACCACCAGCGACGACCCCACCAAGTACCGCGGCTCGGACGAGGAGCAGTCCTGGGCCCTGCGCGACCCGATCGACCGGATGCGCGCCTTCCTCGAGAACCGGGGAGCATCGGCGCAGTTCTTCGCCGACGTCGAGGCCGAGGCGGCCGATGCGGCGGAGGACCTGCGCGCCCGGAGCGTCGAGCTCGGCGCCCCGACGGCCGACAAGATCTTCGACCACGTGTACAGCGATCCGCATCCGCTCATCGCGGAGCAGAAGGCCTGGCACAAGAGGTACGAGGCATCGTTCGAAGGAGACGGCAAGTGACCCTCGAGACGATGCCGTTCAGCAAGGCGCTCAACGCCGGGCTGCGCAAGGCGATGGAGGATGACCCCAAGGTCCTGCTCATGGGTGAGGACATCGGCAAGCTCGGCGGCGTGTTCCGCGTCACCGAGCACCTGCAGCGCGACTTCGGCGAGCAGCGCGTGCTCGACACTCCCCTCGCCGAGTCCGGGATCGTGGGCACCGCGATCGGACTCGCGATGGTCGGGTTCCGTCCGGTGATCGAGATCCAGTTCGACGGATTCGTGTTCCCGGCGTTCGACCAGATCACGACGCAGCTCGCGAAGCTCACCAACCGTCACGAGGGAAACCTCAGCCTGCCCATCGTGATCCGCATCCCGTACGGCGGGCACATCGGTGCCGTCGAGCACCACCAGGAGAGCCCCGAGGCCTACTTCGCGCACACCCCGGGTCTGCGCGTGGTGTCGCCGTCGACCCCGAACGACGCGTACTGGATGATCCAGGAGGCCATCGCGTCGAACGATCCGGTGATCTTCATGGAGCCCAAGAGCCGCTACTGGCCCAAGGGCGAGGTCGACCTCGCCGGGTCCGCGGCGCCGCTGCACTCGTCGCGCGTGGTGCGCACCGGCTCCGACGTGACCCTCGTCGGTCATGGCGCCATGGTCACGACCCTGCTGCAGGCGGCGGCGCTCGCCGAGTCCGAGGGCACCAGCTGCGAGGTCGTCGACGTCCGCTCGCTGTCGCCCATCGACTACGAGCCCATCCTCAACTCGGTGCGCAAGACCGGTCGCATGGTCTACGCGCAGGAGGCGCAGGGCTTCACCAGCATCGGCAGCGAGGTGGCGGCGACCGTCATGGAGCGCGCCTTCTACGCCCTCGAGGCACCGGTGCTGCGCGTCTCGGGGTACGACACCCCGTTCCCACCCGCGAAGCTCGAGGGCACCTACCTCCCGGATGCCGACCGCATCCTCGAGGCCGTCGACCGCTCGCTGGCCTACTGATGCCCGCCGCAGTCGCCTTTCCCCCGGTCATTGAGCGAGGAGCGCCGCGACGAGACGAAATGCCTCAACGCGTTTCGTCTCGCTCTGCTCGCTCAACGACCGCGAACGAGTAAGGACCAACCATGAGCACGCAGAACTTCACCCTTCCCGATGTCGGCGAGGGGCTGACCGAGGCCGAGATCGTGACGTGGAAGGTCGCACCCGGTGACACGGTCGCCATCAACGACGTCATCTGCGAGATCGAGACGGCCAAGTCGCTCGTCGAGCTGCCCTCACCGCATGCCGGTGTCGTCGGCGAGCTGCTCGCGGCCGAGGGCGAGACGGTCGAGGTCGGCGCCCCGATCATCACCTTCGTGACGGATGCCCGTGACGACGCCGGTCCCGGCGTGGTCGCGACCGCCGAGGCGCCCGCGCCCGAAGAGGGCGGCGGGTCGGTCCTCGTCGGCTACGGCACCGGCGGCGGCGCGACCTCTCGTCGCAAGCGTCCGGCGGAGCGTCCGGTGCGCTCGTCCGTCGGCGTCATCGCGAAGCCTCCGATCCGCAAGCTCGCCCGCGACCTCGGCGTCGATCTCACGACGGTGACCCCGACCGGCGCCGACGGCGAGGTCACCCGCGACGACGTGGTCACCCACGCCCAGCAGGCCAGTGTGTTCCGCAACATCGAGACGCCCGAGTGGGGTGCCGTGCGCGAGGAGACGGTGCCCGCGCCGCAGAGCGCACCCTCGGGCCTCGCCCGGGGTCTGTCGCCGGCCGCTCCGGCAGCGACCGCGTCCGACGACCGCACCGAGTCGATCCCGGTCAAGGGTGTGCGCAAGGCCACCTCGTCGGCGATGGTGCAGAGCGCCTACTCCGCCCCGCACGTGACCGTGTGGAAGGAGATCGACGCGAGCCGCACGATGGAGCTCGTCAAGCGCCTCAAGGCCTCGCCGGACTACACCGACATCCGCGTCTCGCCGCTGCTCATCATGGCTCGCGCGGTCATCTGGGCGGCCCGCCGCACCCCGATGGTGAACGCGGCCTGGGTGGAGACCGAGGGCGGGGCCGAGATCTCGGTGCGCCACTACGTGAACCTCGGCATCGCGGCGGCCACGCCCCGCGGCCTGCTCGTGCCGAACATCAAGGACGCGCAGGACCTCAGCATGAAGGACCTCGCCCGGGCCCTGAACCGCCTCACCCTGACGGCGCGCGAGGGCAAGACCAGCCCCGCCGACCAGCAGGGCGGCACGATCACGATCACCAACATCGGTGTGTTCGGGATGGATGCCGGCACGC
This sequence comes from Microbacterium sp. Root553, assembly GCF_001426995.1. Lineage (NCBI taxonomy): Bacteria > Bacillati > Actinomycetota > Actinomycetes > Micrococcales > Microbacteriaceae > Microbacterium > Microbacterium sp. Root553. Next base: position 1,246,126 of record NZ_LMFY01000001.1, read on the forward strand.
CCATCATCAACCCCGGCGAGGCCGGCATCGTGGCCATGGGCACGATCAGCCAGAAGCCGTGGGTCGTCGACGGCGAGGTGCGTCCCCGCTGGGTCACCACGGTCGCCGGATCCTTTGACCACCGCGTGATCGACGGCGACGGCATGAGCCGCTTCATCGCCGACGTGGCATCGGTGCTCGAGGAGCCCGCACTGCTCGTGGAGTGATATGAGACGTCCCTGAAGGTGCTTTCTCTTCAATCGAAGTTGAACCACTTTGACGAAGGTGACCTAGATCGAGGTAGTTGATCCCGGTGTTCACAGGGATCGCGGGATGGGAGGCTGTGAGATGGAACCTAAGGAGCGTCGAGCTACGCCGGCGATGCTCTCGTCGGAGTGGCCGGACGGACCCTCCTCCAGCCCCGCGGGTGAAGCTGCACGCCGATTCGCTCTGAAGTTACGTGAAGCCATCGGGCAGCGTTCGGTCAGGTCCGTCGCTCGAGACGCAGGTGTCGATGAGGGGACGATCCGCAAGATCCTGTCGGGGCAGTCGTGGGCCGACTTCCACACGATTTGGAGCCTTGAGCCGACCTTGGACACGCCGCTTTACTCTCGGTGACCGTTTGAGAACGCGGACCCCACTCTGCTGGTCGCTGGTTCTTATGCAGCGGGACTCACCGGCGGAACGCTTCAACGGGTTCGATCTTCGTAGCGCGGATCGCTGGATACAACCCGGCGATAGACCCGATAGCCACGCCCATCACTGGCCCAGCGACGAGTGACCATGGCTCTATGACCGCTGTCCACTGTTGGCTCAACGCGATGACAGTCACTGCGGCCATCGCCAGGGCCGTTCCGACCAAGCCACCGAGTAGCCCGCGCACGGCCGACTCGCCCAAGAACTGGATCGCGATGTGTCTCGGTAGGGCGCCGAGTGAGCGTCGAAGGGCGATCTCGCGGGTGCGAGCGATGACCCCCAGTAGGGAGACATTCGCGATTCCGACGCCACTGACGAGTACGCAGATTCCCGCTAGCGCGAAGAAAAGCGCCTGGGTCGATCCGTTGACCCTGTCCTTGACGACCGTCGGCTTCGGCGGCGGAACGATCTGGTACGCGGTGAGTTCCGCAGGGTTCAAGGCCACAGCGAGTTGGTCGGCGACCACCGTCGATGCTCCCACCTCGGTGGCAACGACCATCGTCTCCCGCTGCCCTGGGGCGGTGAAGTGCTCGCGGGCGAACCCCTCCGGGATGATGACGCTCGTCAGGGCGGCACTAGAACCAGTCGTGTTGTCAACAACTCCGATGACGGTGACTCGAAGGTTGTTGAGCACGACCACGGGTTGGTCGGCGACGTTGTCGATGCCGAGGTCACCGGCGAGCTTCTCTCCGATGACGGCGACGGGTTGGTCTTGGTGGAAGTCATCGAAAGTGCGACCGCTCGAGACCTCAGCGCCCACGAGATCGAAGTAGCCGGGCGTTACCGCCAACAGGGGAGGTTGCGATGACCCTGGGTCGATGGAGGGCGGGTTCGCGCTGATGGTGACGCCCGGGACGTTCCACCAGCGTCCGGTCGCGGTGACACCGTCGATCTGGGACACGCGGCTGTCCGCGTCTGCAGCGAAAAGAAGCTCAGTGCCTGTTCCGCCGCTGCGCGGTGTCACAGTGATCTGTGTGGCTTCCACCTTCAGGAACTCGTCACTGATCTGACCGTTCGCGCTGGCGGTGACGCCGAGAACTGCAACGAAGGATGCGACACCGATGGCGATTCCGACAATCGTCATCCCGGACCGAGACGAGCGCTGCACGACGCCGGCCATCGCCTCGTTCAGCAGCCTTCGACGCACGGGGCGGCCGCTCACGACTTCTCACCTAGCGTGCCGTCGAGCATGTGTAGCGTTCGGTTCCCGTGACGCGCGACCTCAGCGTCGTGAGTGATCAGCACGACGGTTCGCCCCGCATCGTTGAGCTCATCGAACAACGCGAGAATGGCGTTAGCCGTGACGCTGTCGAGGTTTCCTGTTGGCTCGTCGCACAGAAGCACCGCGGGATTGGCGGCCAACGCTCTGGCGATGGCGACTCGCTGTTGTTGTCCGCCGGATAGCTCTGTGGGTAGCCGACGTTCGAACGAACCGAGACCCACCGCTTCCAGAGCCTCCAACGCCCGACTGCGAGATTCACGTTCAGACGTTCCGTTGTACAGGTCGCTGAGCATCACGTTCTCCAGGCATGTGCGCTGCTCGAGCAGGTGAAAAGACTGGAAGACGAATCCGATGTCGGTGCCTCGTACACGCGCCCTGTCGTTCTCCGAAAGAAGCGTGACGTCCTGACCTCTCAGTGTGTAGGTTCCCGCCGTGGGTTTGTCGAGCAGTCCCAGGATGTTCAGAAGCGTGGACTTCCCTGACCCGGATGGGCCCACGATGGTCACGAAGTCGCCCTCGTCGATGGTGACCGAGGACGTTGCTAGAGCGTGCACCTCGGGCGGTCCGGCGTAGACACGAGACACCTCACGCAACTCGACAACAGCCGTCATTTCACGCCCACGACGACCAGATCACCGACGTCGAGGTCCCCTTCGCTGGCGGTCACTCGGGCTTGTCCGCCACCCGTGTCGTCGACGGTCACCGTCACCCTGTGGGTGTCGTCTCCGTCCCTGACGAGCACGTAAGTTCCACCGGTCGCATTCGAACGAACGGCGGAGAGCGGGACGAGCAGGCCAGTCTCGGCCTCCGCGCTGGCCTGAACGGTGATCTCTACCTTGCCGTCGATTGCCCCCGCTGACAGCGCGGCGTCCGGTTGGATGACGACCGTGGCGCGGCTGATCCCATCCTCTCCTGACACCAGCCCGCCGACCGCTGTGATGGTGCCCTCCTGTGCGCCTCCAATGGCACTCCCGGTCACAGACACGCGGTCGCCGACGGCGAGAAGCTGCGACATCGCATCCGTGACTTCCGCGGTCACCGTCGGATCAGACGTCGTCGCTCGAATCAGTGGGCTCTCGACACCACCGCCGAGCGGGGATTTGATGCTGAGCGCCGTCGCGGTGGCGACCGGACCGAAGACGAGCTCGGACTGGAGAGCGGCGCTCTCCGCAGGAACCTCGTACCCCACGGCCTTGTAGAGAGCGCGTAGCGCGTTGGTCGTACCTGCACCCCACGTCCCGTCGGGCTCGCCTTTCAGCCAAGGACGCAGTGCTTCCTGGAGGCGGCGAACATCCTGCCCCTTGTCGCCCGGGCGCAGGTCGCGCAGCAGCGGAATCGCTCCCTGCAGGTAGATGACGGGCCTGTCGTTCACCTCTGCGATGACCGTGCCTGCGCTGAATTGCGCACCAATGGCGACGGGGAGCTCTGTCACGACGCCAGCGCCGGCCGGAGTGAGTTCTGTGACGCTACCGAGAGCAACGACGCCAGGCAGCAGGATCGGATCCGCAATGGTGCCCTCCTCGACCGCAACAGTCAGCTCACTGGGCGACGGGGGTGCCGCATCGGCAGCGACTTGCGCGGGCGATCTCACAAAGAAGCCGGCTGCGCCCCCGATGGCTGCCGACACGAGAGCGGTCGCCAGCAGGAGGACTCCCACACGGCGAGTGGGTGTCATCCGTGCCGCTGGTCTTCCGTTCGTCGCCATCTATTCACCCAAGAGTGTGTTGACCGCGTCGAGGCGCTCACGTTCCGCGTCGAGCGCGGACTGGAACCTCTCAGGTTGCTTGTCGATGGCCTGCTGTTCGTAGTCGCCGAGGACGAAGTAGAACGTGTCGGTCCAACGGCTGGCATTCGTGCATTCCACGTCGGCCGTGGCGGCCGCGATGGTGTCGGCGGTGATAGCTCCTGCATTGGCGGTGGGAGCCTCTTCGAACCGTGCGTAGTCGAACCCGGCGTCCTTCATGCACGCTGACCACGTGCGTGCTTTCTCTTTCACGGCGTCGTGGCTGAACGCCAGGCCGTAGATGTCGGAGGTCACGTCGCGCAGATCTACGAATGACACTCCTACCTGGTCTTCCACCGCACCGTAACACCCCTTCTCCGGAGGCGGATTCCCCGAGCTGTCGGTGGGAATAAGGTCCTCGGAGAGTGCTTCGTCAGCTCCTCCTTCGCCGAGGATCATGCCCTGTTCTGGCCCGTACATCGCGGCTGAAAGCTGTGCGGCCTCAGTCGGGTCATCGGGCATCACGGGGTTCAGATTCTCTGCGCTGGCCAGATAGATGCCGGCACCATTGGACCAGTCGCCGCCGGGAGGGGCCGCATATCCGTACTCCTCGGCTTGATCCCGCGGCAAGGTTCCCAGCCTCCCGCCCCACTGGTAGATGAAGGGGTCTTTCGGGTCCTCGCTCACCTGCTGGATGTAGTCGCCGCTGAATGACGCGGACAAGTTGTAATCAGCGAGGCAACGGTTCAGCAGCTCGGCAGTACCCCGTTGCAATTGCTCCCGCTCAGAGTTCCCCATCGCGAACGAATCGAAGGGCAAAGCGCCCAGAGCCTGCGTCGCGGACAGCTCCGAGGGGACCTCAGGCGTCTTCCACCCTTGCTCTGCCGAAGACCCTCCTGAGCAACCGGTGAGGAGGAGGGCGGTGAGGACGATGGGCGTTGCGGGTGCGAGGCGTTTCATGGGTACGGTGCGGTCCTGTTCTGGTGATGATGATGATGAACGTGGGACCGGGCATAGCGCATGTCCGGTCCCACGTGGGGTCAAACTCCGGAGTAGCCCGACCAGGACGAGCAGCCCAACGACGTGCCGTTGTTGATGGAGCAGGCCTGGACGCGGAACTCCCAGCCGGGCAGCACCCACACAGGTCGCGACTCGGTCTGTCCGGCGCCCTTGGTGTTGTCGATGTTGTTGCTGGAGGTGTTTCCGCGGAGGTTCCACCACGTGCGAGAGCCCCACCCGTCGTTGTAACGGTCTGTGCTGGAGATCGTGTCCGTGGACGCGTTCCAGTAGCCGGTCGCGCGCGGCTGCCCACCGGACGAGTAGGTCGCTTGCGCGTCCGCCATCGCTGCCACTGACGGCGCGACAATAAGAGCGGCCGAAACGGCCGTTGCGGCGGCGAACTTCGCCCAGCGCTTCTTCGTGCTCAACTTCATTTTCTCTCCTCAAGGGATGCGAGGCCTGGATCATTATTGATCAGGTTCACCTCGGTTCCCTCTGAGTGTGAGATGCGGCGTTTCAGGTGTCTGTCCCCCGTTCGGTGGACACCGTTAACCCCCTTTGGCCGCTACAGGAAAGACCTGACAGATGTTGCGGATCCGCGTCTTTCTGGGCTTTCGGGGCTTCTCAACTGGGGCGACCGTGGCGACTATCGACGGTCGCGGTGGCCGGCCCTCCCGAGGAGAAGCAGTGGACCGGACCTCGGCGCGTGAGATTGTCTGTAAGGAGTTCGCTTTTCGGGCAAAGGGGTAGTGGTGATCGTGCTGTTCGCGAGCGGTTCCTGAGACGTTGCGGCTCGAGCGCAAGAGGTGCGGTCGCCGGCGACCGTCGGCTGCCCGGGGTCGCAGCTCCAACTGGCCCGGGACTAAATGATGCCGTGTGTCTCGAGTAGGCGAACCAACTGTCGGACCGGGCTCGGCGACATGTCCCATTCCCGTCGAAGACGCTCAGCCCGGTCCGACGCGCGCGCATCGTCGGTCCCCGGCGGACGGAGCGTGTGACGGGTCCCCGGAGCGAGTAGTTCGGTGCGGAGGAAGGCAAGAGCGAACTCCGCCATCACACGGTTGACGGTTGTCGCTGCGACCGAGTCCATCATCGTACGCAGCAGTCGCACTTATGGGGCTGGGAGTTGCAGGAACGCGGCGGACACGTCGAGGGCGGCGGCTATGGCGTTGGTGGCGGTCTTCGACACGGTCCCGCGTCCCGCCTCAACGAGGGATATGGCTGTCTGAGAGACGCCAGCGCTGGAAGCCAGTGCGGCCTGTGTGAGACCGCGAGCAACGCGGACGGCTTCGAATGCAGTGGAGGACACCGCCCCAGCGCAGGTGGCATTCACCGAACGCGGCGAAATATTCTGCCGATCTTGGTGTCTCTGCTGGGTTCGAGGGGTGCTGGCAAGGCAGGCAAGTAGTAGATAGTTCATGTAAGAGATCTCAAGAGAGAGATATAGAGAAAGGGCAAACTTCTCTCTGGATCCCTCTACATAGACACCCCCGCACTTGCCAGACTTGGCGGAGGTTCGATTTATGCTTAGTGAACTGGGGTTTCTGCGGTTATCGAGCTTGGCAGCAACCGCGATCTGCCTGCCAACCTGCCAGATCTTCACAATTCTCTGGATTTGGCCCCCCTGGGGCCCCGGATCTGCCGCAGGGTAGTCCGTGAGAGAGAGTCGCGGAGAACTCATCCCCGGTCGAAGAAGTTCCAGGACTTCCGAGCGGCCGCGACCAATGCAGGAGGGGGCGCCCTCGCGCCGGGGCCGGAGTTCACACAACAACTACACAGATGAAGCCAGGCCGGGTGCCGAACGAGTCCGTGCACGCCGCGACAGAACATCGCACTGACCTGGCAGGACGCGCTCACGTGCACAGCGACCTTGCCTAGGCACGCTTCGCGAGCCGGGGCAACGCCCGAGGGGCCTCTGGGGGTCGGTCGACGCTGTCCACCCGAACGAAACTGTCCGTGGGGCCGAAATCGCGCCGGCGGACACGCCTGGACCTGCAAGCGGTCGTTCGGGTGCGCCCGCACCGGGAATCCCCGGCATCACCTCAGCATGCGATGGTGTCCGGTTGCAGGCAAACGTTCCGTGTTGTCTCACGGGAACCCGTGCCTGTGGCGCAATCAAAAAGACCGCTCTGTGGTGAGAATGACATTCTCTCTCGCTGACGGGGATCGTTCGCTAGGGACTCTCGTTCAGCTGTCTGTGGTGGCGCACCGCGACCGAAGGATCACCGAACGCGGGCCAGGTCACAGCTCCACGTGGCCCGACACCGTAGCGATCCGGGTGATGGGGGCGCTCGGCGAACTGGGCCGATATCGAGGATGAGGACTGCGTAGGCGTGCGAATCCGAGACGGCGAATGGAGATCTGTCAGGACTTCCGCTGACGGGCAAAGGCTCGCACCATTCCGCCAAACTGAAGCGTCATAACTAAGTGAAAGCGCTCATCTTTCGCTACATTCTGACCTAGCCCGGTCTGGGGGCTGTGCACGAGTAGGGGAAAGAGGGTCTGGGATGGCTGGGGTGCCCGGGGACAAGGATCCGAAGAAGATCCGCTTCGTCCGGTGGTTTCGACGTAACGTGCATTGGGTGCGGACGCTCTTGATGGGCGTCGTCATCTTCTGCGCGATGGCCGCCGTGTTCATGTGGTGGGCGACGCCCGCGGCGAAGGTGACTTCGCACGGGGAGAACTGGGTCATCCTCGTCCTCGTGGCCCTTATCTTCCTGATAGGACGGTTGTTCGTCAGCGACAAGAGCCTTCGGCTTGGAGGTAAGGCGCTCGGTGAGCGTCACATCTACGACAAGTGGGAAAGCACAGGCGACGCGCTCGTTCTCGGCGACCAGTATGTCTCGACCGTGGTCCTCACCGACCTCTACTCATGTGTGATTCCCGCGACCACCGCGCTCACCTCGCCGGCAACATTCACGGAACGGATCACCGAGCGGCGCGAACTTGGTGACGAGCGCATCTCCGTGACGATGGTCCGCACATTCTCCGGAGCGAAGGACCTACGGGCGGTGCCCGCTCTTCGTGTGGAGAAGGGGACGCTCATCGGCTCACTGTCTGTTGCGGTCGATGGGAAGGCGTCTCGGACGCTCACTCATGGGCAGGCGCGGGGGCTCATGATTGTGTGCCTTTACATCCTTCACGATGAGGTGCTTCCCTCGTCGTCGCCGTTCATGACGAAGGCAATCCCGGCGGTCCTCGCGGACAAGCCCATCACCGACGACGAGCTCGCTCATTTGCTCAGCCACATCGATGACGTCGAACGAACTTCCGGCGAAACCGACGCGACGCGGGCACTGCGCGTTCTCACGCGGCTGGTCACCACCTGCGACTTCGTGTTCGTCGTGGCGCCAGAAGGGTGCGACAAGCCGACGAAGGTCTCCATCTCCTATCAGGAGCCCCACGGCGCACGAGTTCGCACGGCCGGAGCGTGGATCCGACGCACGCTGGGGCTGGGACGTCGGGACTATCTCACTGACCTGCATACTGCGTCGGAGAGCCCGTCGTACCACCTCGACATCGCAGGCCCCGATGGCATGTTCGTCCAGAACTCTCACGTGATCCTCCCGCACGACGGGCAGACCGTGCGCCCTACTGCCGTCGGGGCGTCGACGCCGCGCGAGCGAGCTGAGCTGGTGTTCATCCGCTCCCCGCGCGGTGACTCTGGGATCCACCTCTACGCGCGTGATATGGATGGTTCGCCCGTCGTCGTCGCAGACCCGAGCTCGAAGCGAAAGGTAGCCGTGAAGCCACAGTTCGTGGTGGAGCTGCGCGAGCGGCCACCGGGGATTCTCGGCCCGACGTTCGTGTTGTCATTCTGGATCGCCGCGGTCACATGGGTCGTCGGCGTGAACTACGAGGTTGTCTTCCCGACTGTGACCACTCCCGGTTCGGCATGGCCAGCGGTGATCTTTGGTGTCCCCGCACTTGTCGCAGGGTGGTTGTTGTCGAAGCTCACGAAGGAGGTCCTGCGGGTGATCTCCATAGCCACGTTCCTGTGCGTGGCGTGGGTGTCCCTGAACGCGGCATTTGTCGTGACGCTCGCAGCATTGAAGACGACGGGGATCAGTCTGGGCGGCTTCTCCCTGTGGAACATCCACCTTCACCACCCGACCTGGGCGCTCGCGATGTTCCTAACAGGTTTCAACCTGCTGGTGTGTCTGTGGCTCTTCATTGTCAGAAACGCAAGGTACGCTTCAACCATCAACGAGAGGGCGAACTAATGAGCGACGTAGCAACCACCACAGGTGAGATTGTTGTGCACGCCGACAGTTTCGACGTCATCAACGTCGGTAGCCGCTCCTCGGACATGACTCGCTCGTCAGGGCAGAGATTCCATTCCGGATTGCAGAACGAATTCTCCGGCCACAAGCTCATGGGCGCAGACGGACTCGCCACCATCGTGACGATGCGAATGACTCGTGATGAAGCGGACACGCTGTCGACAGCTTTGGGTCGTCGCCTAGCTGCGTTGAAGCAGCGTCAGCAAGATAAGGCCCGGTCCGCTGAGGCGGACGTTCGAGCAGATCACCGTAGAGCGGGCTAGTAGGCCTCTCTGTCGTTGGCAGAAAAGCTGGGCGCGCCAACCGTCTGTCACAGCCCAGAGACTCGTCCTTCAATGGAGTGCGGTTCGGTGACCGTGTTTCCGGGGCTGCTGCACCAGATCATATAGTTTGACGATCTCGTGACCAGGGCTGTTTCCCTGTCTCCAGTGTTCACCTGGATCAACAACGACAGATCCGGATCAGGTGTAGTCGACGGGTCATAAGTGATGGAGCAGATGACCCGAAGGCTGCGCCGATGGAACGTGGTTCACGTCCGGGGCTGACGGATGCGGCTCAGGCGTCGATCCAGAGGGTCGCGTTGACCGCCGCAAGCGCGCGCACCGTCTCCGCACGTATCGTCTCAGCGCCGTGTGGCAAGGTCAGGAAGAACCGCACCCAGACGTCAGTGCGGTGGAGTGCTTCGGCGGCGGGGGTGAGCAACGCGACGCGGTCGAGGATCGCGTCATTGAGCATGTCCGCACGAGTATCCGCATCCGTCTCATCGAACGAGAACGTCGTGATGTCGTAACGGATCCCATCGGCTTCTCGATGCTCCGTGAGGGCCTCGAGACCAGGCACGTCGTCTTGGCCGAACACGGTGACGCTGAGGATCACGTGGCCATCGTCATCGTCGTGGAGAGGAACCCAGCGAGCCGCAGTCATCGGCCCATCGTCGCACGGAACGCGGAATCAGGTGATCGCGGCTTCGAGCGCGCGGTGCCGGTGGCGGCGCTCGATCGCCTGACCGGCGTAGGACGCGGCGACGATGAGCGCGGCACCGAGCAGGCCGACGGTGCCCACGCTCTCGCCGCCGAGCAGCATTCCGACCAGGAGCGCCCAGACCGGCTCGGTGCCCATGAGGATGCTGGCGCGCGTCGCCGAGGTGCGCCGCACCGCCCAGAGCTGAACGACGAACGCGAACACCGAGCACATCAGCCCGAGGAACAGGACGTTCGCCCACCCCGATCTGTCGAGTCGCGCGACCGCCGCGGGCAGCTCCGCTCCTGCGACCAGCGAGGCCGTCGCCGCGCAGACGACGAGCTGCACCAGGACGACGGCGAGCGTGCTGTCTCGGCGGTTGCGGGTGAGCCGGGCGCTCGCTGTCACGTGCAGCGCGCGCACGACCGCCGCCGCGATCACCAGGGCGTCGCCCGCCGTCGGCATCCGCAGGCCGCCGTCGGATACGAGAAGGGCCACCCCCACCACGGCGGCGACCGCGGCGACGAAGTACGAGCGCGGAAGCCACGAGCGCGCAGCGACACTCTCGAGCACGGGGGTGAGGATGAGCGCGAGGCTGATGAGCAGGCCGGCATTGGTCGCCGACGTGAGATGGACGCCCCAGGTCTCGAGTCCGATGATGGCGGCCTGAGAGAAGCCGAGGGCGATGGCGACGGCGAGCCCGCGACCACGCGGCATCCGCTCCCGGCGCACCGCGCAGATCACGCCGAGAGCCACAGCCGCGACGAGGAACCGGAGTGCCACAGCCGAGGCGACGCCGGCCTCGAGCGCGAGACTCTTGGCCGCGACGAAGCTCGCACCCCACACCGCCGCCACGGCGACGAGCAGGACGTCGACGAGCACATCACGAGAGGGATGACGAGGCACGTCCTCACTCTGACGCTGCCGAAGGTGAAGACCAAGGGGAATCTTCTTAAGAATCTCGTAAGGTTGGCCTTATGGATCCGCACCATCTCCGACTGCTCCGGGAGCTTCGCGACCGAGGCAGCGTCGCGGCCGTCGCGGCCGCTCTCGGAATCTCGGCGTCAGCGGTGTCGCAGCAGCTCGCGACCCTGCAGTCGGCGGTGGCTCTGCCGCTCACCGTGCGCCGAGGTCGAGTCCTGATCCTGACCACGGCGGGGGAGGCGCTCGCCGCGGCGAGCATTCGTGTCGACGAGGCATTGACCGCGGCCCGCGACGCGATCGGCGAACTCCTCGACGCGGGCGACAGGCCGGTCCGGGTGTCGTCCTTCAACAGCGCAGGGCTCGCCCTCTTCGGACCGCTTCTGCGCGAACTCGACGGGAGTCCCGCCGTCCGTCTCGCCGATGCCGACGTCCCGCATCGGGACTTCCCCGGGCTCACCGCCGACCACGATCTCGTCATCGCTCACCGGCTCGCGCACGATGCCCCCTGGCCGGCCGATCGGGTCGTCGCGATCCCGCTCGTCGAGGAGCCGCTCGACATCGCCCTCCCCGCAGATCATCCTCTCGCCGGTCGGACGGACATCCGCCTCGCCGACCTCCGCGACGAGGAGTGGGTGTCGGTGCACGAGGGATTCCCTCTCGCGGGCGTGCTCGAGCATCTCGCGGCACTGTCGGGGTCACCCCTGCGGATCGCGCATCGCATCAACGAGTTCTCGGTGACGGCGGAGGTCGTGCGTGCCGGGGCGGCGATCGCCGTCATGCCTCGCGCGACGGCCACGCCTCTGGCGGTGGACGGCCTGGTTCTCAGACCGCTGTCGGACGTGGATCTGGTCCGCCACGTCGACGTGCTGGCTCGGCCGGATGCCCTGGCCTACACCTCGGTCAGGCGGGTGCTGCGAACTCTGCAGGATGTCGCCGCCCGTCTGCAGAGCGACCCGCTCAGCTCACCGCGCTGACGCGCGCACGTCACCGCGCTGACGCGCGCATGTCACCGTGCTGACGCGCGTCTCGGGGGCAGCTCCGCGAGCGTCGTGATCGACGAGGCGGCGGGGTCCCAGAGTCGTACGACGCGGGCGTGCGCAGCGATGTCCCCGCCGAGGAGATCCAGGGCGGCCGGCAGATCGGCGACGCGCAGCCTGCGGGCGAGCGCGACGTGCGGCATCCATTCACCCGGTGCGGTGTGCGGGGCATCCGCGCCAGGACCGACGGCATCGCGCACCAGTGACCGAAGCGCGAGCAGTTCGCCGGTGGGAACGATGCTCCGCGCCAGGACGCGCCGATCCCCGGAACCGAAGAGCAGCGGAGCACCCAGCGTGAGAGGGAATCGCGGGATGCCGTCGAAGACCTCCGCCCCCAGGGCGGGCAGACCGACGCGCGCGACCAGCGTGAGGTGAGGGCGGTTGCTCGCCGAGGTGTGCGCCGCGAGACTCGACATCCCGGCCGCGGCGAGAGCATCCCATTCGGCCCGGATCGCGGCGTCGGCCTCCGTGTCGAACAGCAGCTCGATCGACGAGGGAGAGCGCTGAGGCTCTGGTTCGTGCACGGCTCAGCTCGCCGCGCTGAGGCGTCGTTCCGCCAGCAGGGGCACGGCCACCTCGCGGGCGGCCATCCGCGCGGTCGCGACGGCGCCGATCGACACGACCTCGGCGCCGAGCGTGGAGGCGAGGATCTCGGGGGCCGGCAGGTGCAGCTGGGCCGGCAGCACCTCGCGTGCGGCGGCGAGCACGGGCTCGATGCTCTCGGCGACCCCTCCGCAGATGATCACGCGCGCCGGGTCGTACATGCTGCCGAGCACGCCGACGACGCGGGCGAGGGTCGCGCCGACCCGCGACGTCGCGAGCAGCGCATCGGCATCACCGGCGGATGCCGCGGTCAACACGGTCCGCGGATCGATGCGCTCCGCGCCCGCGAGCCGACCAATCGCCGATTCCGACGAGATCTCGCCGCTCTCGACCCCCGCACGCACCTCGTCCTGCAGGGCGTATCGCAGACCGAAGGCCGACCCGACTCCGATGATGTGGTCGAACACGACGCCCTCGCCGACGCCGCCGTGGGCGCCGTGCAGCACGTGGCCGTCCACGACCACGCCCCCGCCGAACCGTTCGCTCGCGAGCAGGGCGACGTAGTCGCGGCATCCGACCGCGGCCCCCGCGGACCCCTCGGCGATCGCGGCGAGCTGGGCGTCGTTCTTGATCTCGACGACGGGAGCCCACTCGTCGAGAGCTTCGGCGAGCCCCGGGTTGGTGCGCTCCCAGAAGCCCTCGGGGTGCGGCGGTGAGATGCCGGCCCTGTTCACCGGCGCGGCGACGCCGACGCAGATCGCGAGCACCGCCTCGCGCGAGACGTCGGCCTCGGCGAGCGCGTGCGCCATCTGATCCAGGATCGTCGCGCGCCGCGCAGCCGCCGACTGCGTCGGATCGAGGTCGGTGCGGTGGTGCACGAGGGTGCGCTCGAGCGGATCCGAGATCGTGACCGCGAGGTGGGTGTCTCCGGCATCCACCCCGATGACGACGCCGAGGTCGGATGCCAGCACGAAGCGCCGCGCGGGGCGCCCCGCGCGGTAGCTCCCGGCCACCCGTGCGTTGGGGAGTTCCCGCAGCACGGCGGCGTCGACGAGGGTGTCGATCGCGTCGATCGCGGTCGAGCGGGTCAGCGAGGTGGTCGCCATCGCCTCACTCGCGGTGAACTCGCCGGCGGTCCACGCGAAGTCGAGGATCGCGCCGACACTGGCTCGTCCGGTGCCCAGACCTGCGGATACTTCTGTCACGGGTCTTGACCTCACTCTCGTTCACATGAGACAGTACCGTTCATCGAAGTAAATTCGCTCACTAGATTTAGTCCGCGTATCTACAGCACGAAAGGACAACGGTGTCTGTGAAACCACCACGCCCGGCGCAGATCGTCGCCGGTGCGGCCGCTCTCGCCCTGGTCGGGGCCGCCCTCACCGGCTGCTCGACGGCCGGCGGAACCGAGACAATCCGCTTCACGTTCAGCAAGCGGGAGGCGATCGAGTTCATGACCGAGCTCGTGGCGCAGTACAACTCCTCGCAGGACGACGTCCACGTCGAGATCGACACCTCGGGTGTCGACGTCGTCTCGGCCAGCTTCGTGCGGGGCAACCCGCCCGACATCATGCTCGCCAACTACAACTACGAGATCGCCCGCTTCGTGCAGCGCTGCGCGCTCACCGATCTGTCGGGCACCGACGCCGCCTCGACCATCCGCGACGACCTGCAGCCCCTGATGGAGCAGTACGGGTCGTGCGAGGGGCGCACGAGCGCCCTGCCCTACTCGGTGATGGGCGCCTCCGTGATCTACAACAAGGAGATCTTCGCGCAGCAGGGCCTCGAGGTCCCGCAGACGTGGGACGAGCTCGTCGCGGTCTGCGACCGGTTGAAGGAGGCGGGCATCGATCCGTTCTACGCCACCTTCAAGGACGACTGGACGGTCGCCCAGGGCTGGTACGACTACACCGCCGGCGGCTCGGTCGACGTGATCGACTTCTTCGACACGCTCGCGCAGGAGGGCGCCGAGGTCGGCCCCGACTCCCCGGCCTCGTTCGAGAAGGACTTCGCCGAGCCCATGGACCGCATGATGACGCTGGTGAAGGACTACACGAACGCGGATGCCGCGAGCCGAGGCTACGGCGACGGCAACCTCGCCTTCGGCAAGGGCGAGGCCGCGATGTATCTGCAGGGGCCGTGGGCGTTCAGCGAGATCGAGAAGACCGCACCCGACCTCGACCTCGGCACGTTCCCGCTGCCGATGACCGACGACCCCGCCGACCTCGGCGTGCGCGTCAACATGGACCTCGCCGCGATGATCCCCGAGGGATCGCGCCACCAGGAGGCCGCCCGCGACTTCCTCGAGTACCTGTTCCTGCCCGAGCACATCGAGGAGTACAACGCCTCGCAGCTCGGGTTCACCCCGACGAAGGATGCTCCGGCTCCCGACGACCCGCGTGTCGCGGGCATGGTCGAGTACTACCAGAACGGCCAGATCTACCAGGGACCCTCGGTGCTCGTGCCGAAGACCCTGCCGGTCTTCAACTACGCGCAGGCCATGGTGCTCGGCGCGTCCCCGACCTCCACGTTGCGCACCATGGATGCCGACTGGGCGAGGATCGCGTTCCGCGCTCCGATCCCGTCGACCCAGGACAACGCCTCCGGTGAGGACTCCGCATCCGGCGAGACAGAGGAGTCCACGCCATGACGAACACCGCTCTCCCGAATCCCGCTCTCCCGAATCCCGCGGCGACTCCCGCCGCGTCGAACCTCACCAGGCCGAACAGCGCGACGACCGACACCACGGCGATCGTCACGGGCGGCACCCGCAAGCTCGGGCGCCGCACTCGCAAGGTCGAGCCGATCTACTACCTGTTCCTGCTGCCGACGCTGGTGCTCTTCACGCTTGCGATCACGGTGCCCGGCGTCATGGGGATCTTCTTCAGCTTCACCGACTCGATCGGCATCGGAGAGTGGAGCTTCAACGGGCTGACCAACTACATCGCGATGTTCAGCGACCCGGCCATCCTGCAGAGCTACCTGTTCACGTTCGGCTTCTCGATCGCGACGGTGATCGTCGTCAACGTGATCGCGTTCCTGCTGGCGGTCGGGCTGACCTCCCGCATCCGCTTCAAGACGGGTCTTCGCACGATCTTCGTGATCCCCATGGTGATCTCGGGCATCATCATCGCCTACGTCTTCAACTTCCTCTTCTCCAACTCCATCCCGGCCGCGGGCGCCGCCACCGGCATCCCGTGGCTGTCGACCAGCCTGCTCGCCAATCCGGATCTCGCCTGGGTCGCGATCGTCATCGTGACCGCCTGGCAGGCCGTACCGGGCACGCTGCTGATCTACATCGCGGGGCTCCTCTCGGTGCCGGGCGAGGTGTACGAGGCCGCGAGCATCGACGGCGCGAGCAAGACGCAGCAGCTGCTCCGCATCACACTGCCGCTCGTGGCCGGCTACGTGGTGATCAACGTGATCCTCGGCTTCAAGGGCTTCCTCAACGCCTACGACATCATCGTCGGCCTCACCAACGGCGGACCCGGCACCTCCACCCGCAGCGTCGCGATGACGATCATCGCGGGCTTCAACGGCGGCGACTACGCCTACCAGATGGCGAACGCGACGATCTTCTTCATCGTCGCCGTGCTCATCTCCCTGCTGCAGCTGTCGCTGACCCGCGGAAGGAACGCACTCTGATGTCGACGCAGACACTCACCACCATCCCCACCTCGGGCAAGAAGCCGCGCATCCGTATGGAGCGCGTCAACTGGTCGGGCACGATCATCCTGATCCTGTGCGCGGTCACCGTGCTGCTGCCGCTGTACGTGACCATCTCGATGGCCTTCAAGACCACCGGCCAGGCGGTCGACGGCAACGCCTTCTCGCTGCCGGCTCCGTTCAGCATCGACGGCTTCGTCGAGGCATGGAACCTCACGAAGTTCCCGGTCGGCGCCGGCATCTCGCTGCTGGTCACCGCAGGAACGGTCATCGCGACCATCGTGCTCGCCGCATTCGCCTCGTACGCGATCGTCCGCAACTGGGACCACCGCCTGTTCCGCTGGTCGTTCTTCTACCTGCTGGCCGCGATGTTCATCCCGTTCCCCGTGGTCGCGCTGCCGCAGATCCAGCTCACCGGATGGGTCGGACTCGACAACCCGTTCGGCGTGATCATCCTCGCGACGATGTTCCAGCTGAGCTTCAGCGTGCTGCTGTTCACTGCGTTCCTGCGGTCGATCCCGCTCGAGCTCGAGGAGAGCGCGCGCATCGACGGCGCGACGACGTGGCAGACGTTCTGGCAGCTGATCTTCCCGCTGCTCGCACCGATGAGCGCGACCGTCGGGATCTTCGCGTTCCTGTACGCCTGGAACGACTTCATGATGCCGTCGCTGATCATCTCCGATCCCGCGATGCAGACCCTGCCCGTGCGGCAGAACCTGTTCCAGACCCAGTTCAGCAACAACTACAACGTGTCGTTCGCCTCGTACCTGATGGCGATGGCCCCGGCGATCCTGGCGTACCTGTTCACGCAGCGCTTCGTCATGGAGGGCGTCACGCAGGGCGCCGTCAAGGGCTAGCCCCCTCGTCTCGTCGCTTCGCGGTTCCTGAGCGAGCGGAGCGAGACGAAGGGCGCTCAACGACCCTGGTTCCTGAGCGAGCATGCTGACTCCGGTTCCTGAGCGAGGAGCGAAGCGACGAGACGAAGGACCCACACCAGACCGCAGACCGCAACACGAAGGAGCAGTACCCCTCATGACCGATGCGCTTCTCACCGAGACCCGCGACGACACGACGGCAGCATGGTGGCGACAGGCCGCCGTGTATCAGATCTACCCCCGCAGCTTCGCGGACGCGAACGGCGACGGACTCGGTGACATCCCGGGCATCGTCTCGCGCGCCGACTACCTGCGCGATCTCGGCATCGACGCCGTGTGGCTCAGCCCGTTCTACCCCTCGGCCCTCGCCGACGGCGGATACGACGTGGCGGACTACCGTGACGTCGACCCGCGTCTCGGCACGCTCGACGACTTCGACGACATGGTCGCGGCGCTGCACGAGCGCGGCATCCGCGTGATCGTCGACATCGTGCCGAACCACTCGTCGGATCTGCACGAATGGTTCCGGGAGGCGCTCGCCGCAGGGCGCGGCTCGGCGGCGCGCGAGCGGTACATCTTCCGTGAGGGCTCCGGGCCCGACGGCTCCGAGCCCCCGACGGACTGGACCGCGGCCTTCGGAGGATCGGCCTGGGAGCGCGTCGAGGACGGACAGTGGTTCCTGCACAGCTTCGCGCCCGAGCAGCCCGACCTCAACTGGGATCACCCGGAGGTGCGGGAGGACTTCCTGACGACCCTGCGGTTCTGGTCGGACCGGGGCGTCGACGGATTCCGCATCGACGTGGCGCACATGCTCACGAAGGACCTCAGCGAACCGCTGCCGAGCACAGCCGAGCTCGAGCTCCTGCCGCACGACGGCAGCCACCCGCTGTACGACCGCGATGACGTGCACGAGGTGTACGCCGAGTGGCGCCGGGTCTTCAACGAGTACGACCCGCCCCGCACGGCCGTCGCCGAGGCGTGGGTGAGCACACCCGAGCGCCGGGCCAAGTACGCCTCGGCCGAGGGGCTCGGACAGGCGTTCAACTTCGACCTGCTCGTCGCGGACTTCGACGCGACGCAGTTCCGCACGATCATCGCCGACAACCTCGCGCAGGCTCGCGAGACCGGCTCGTCGACCACCTGGGTGCTGTCGAACCACGACGTCACGCGTCACGCGACCCGCTACGGTCTGGCGCCGCTCGCC
Source organism: Microbacterium sp. Root553 (assembly GCF_001426995.1). Lineage (NCBI taxonomy): Bacteria > Bacillati > Actinomycetota > Actinomycetes > Micrococcales > Microbacteriaceae > Microbacterium > Microbacterium sp. Root553. The sequence goes on from NZ_LMFY01000001.1 coordinate 1,264,237, forward strand.
GGTCGCACCGGGGTGAAGCAGGGCGTGGAGTGGGTCGCCGCCGGAGGCCCCGCCGATCAGCTCGACCGCGAGGGGGGTCTTCGCCGCGCGCACGCCGCGACGCTGCTGCTGCTCGGCCTGCCCGGCAGCACATACCTCTACCAGGGCGAGGAGCTCGGTCTGCAGGAGGTCGCCGAGATCGGTCCGGACGAGCGACAGGACCCCTCGTTCTTCCGCGGAGCCGACTTCGACGGTCTCGGACGTGACGGATGCCGTGTGCCGCTGCCGTGGACGGCATCCGGCCCCTCGTTCGGATTCGGATCCGGCGAGGCGCATCTGCCCCAGCCCGACTGGTTCGGGCGGTACGCGGTGGACGTCGAGGACGGCGACCCGTCGTCGACCCTGACCCTGTACCGCGAGGCTCTGCGGTTGCGTCGCGAGCTGCAGACCGACGAGAGCCTCGAGTGGATCGAGACCGGTCGCGCCGACGTGCTGCGCTTCGCCCGCCCGAACGGCTGGCAGGTCGTGACGAACTTCGGGGCGGAGCCGTTCGAGCTCGGGACGGATGCCGCGGATGTCGTGCTCGGCACCGTCGTCGACGGGGCTGTACCGGCGGATTCGACGGTGTGGATCGCGTCCGGTCTGATCGGCTGAGGCGTTTCGTCTCGTCGCTGCGCTCCTCGCTCAACGGCCGGGCCCTCACTCGACGACGGGGGCCCGGGTTGATTGGCTGACGCGTTTCGTCTCGTCGCTGCGCTCCTCGCTCAACGAGCGGGCTCCCACTTGACGACAGGGGCCCGGTCTGATCGGCTGACGCGTTTCGTCTCGTCGCTGCGCTCCTCGCTCAACGGCCGGGCTCCCACTTGACGACAGGGGCCCGGTCGCTGAGTTGGGTGGGGTGGCTGTGTGACTCTGGTCATTGAGCGAGCGCAGCGAGACGAAATGCGCCCACCATCAATTTGATAATGGTTCTCATTAGCGTCTAGAGTGGGCGACATGAAGAAGCCGTTCGTCGCCCTCGCCCTCGCATCCGTCGCCGCCCTGACGCTGGCCGGATGCTCCTCCGCCCCCGCGGGGGCCGGTGCGGACGGCGGCACCGTCACCGTGGCGGCGAGCACCAACGTCTACGGCTCCCTCGCCGCACAGATCGGCGGAGACCGCGTCGACGTCACCTCGATCATCGAGTCCGTCACGCAGGATCCGCACTCGTACGAGGCCTCGGCGCGCGACCGCCTCACGGTGCAGAAGGCCGACCTCGTCATCGAGAACGGCGGCGGCTACGACGCCTTCATCGACACGCTGCTGCAGGATGCCGGCGACCCGCATCTGGTCACCGCGGTCGAGTTCTCGCACGACTACCCCGGAAACGAGGGGCACGAGCACTCCGACGAGGAGGGCGAGGACGCGCATGACCACGCCGACGGCGAAGAGGGTCACGAAGGCCACGACCACATCGAGGGCTTCAACGAGCACGTCTGGTTCGACCCGCACACGATGATCCACGTCGTCGAGGCGATCGCCGACGAGCTGAGCGAGATCGACCCCGACGGCGAGGCGGACTTCACCGCGAACGCGAAGAAGATCGTCGCCGACCTCGAAGGCTTCGAGACCGACCTCGAGACGCTGAAGACCGAGGACGGCGGCGCGAACGTCATCATCACCGAGCCCGTTCCCGGATACCTCGCCGAGGCCGCCGGACTCACCGACGTCACCCCTGAGGGCTTCGCGGAATCGGTCGAGGAGGGCAGCGACGTCGCCCCCGCGACCCTGCTCGAGACACTGAACGTGATCGAGAGCGGAGACGTGCGTGCGCTGCTCACCAACGCGCAGACCGGGGGAGCCGAGACGCAGCGCGTCGAGGACGCCGCGACCGCCGCCGGGATCCCCGTCGTGGCCTTCACGGAGCTGCTCCCCGACGGATCGTCGTACTCTGAGTGGATGAGTGACGCGATCACGAGCCTCGCCGACGCGCTCCAGTCGTGAGCGCCGCCGCCGACGCGCGAGCAGGAGCCGAGACGCAGGACCCCGTTCTCGACGTGCGGGGAGCCGCTCTGCAGCGCGGCGACCGGGAGCTGTGGTCGGGTCTCGATCTGACGGTGCAGGCGGGCGAGTTCATCGCCGTGCTCGGTCCGTCCGGGTCGGGCAAGACCACACTGCTGCGGGCGATCCTGGGCCTGCAGCCCCTCTCGTCCGGGGTGATCACGGTGGCCGGCGGGCCGGTGCGCAAGGGGAATCCGCGCATCGGGTACATCCCGCAGCAGCGCTCGCTCGCCCCCGACACGAGCATGCGGGCCCGCGACCTCGTGGCGCTGGGGGTGCAGGGCAGTCGATTCGGCTTCCCCGTGCCGCATCGGGGCGACCGGGAGAAGGTCGACCGGCTGCTCGAATCCGTCGGCGCCTCGCACTACGCCGACAGGCGCGTCGGACTCCTCTCCGGCGGAGAGCAGCAGCGGCTGCGCGTAGGGCAGGCGCTCGCCGACGAGCCGACGCTGCTGCTGTGCGACGAGCCGCTGTCGAACCTCGACCTCGCGAACCAGGTCGCCGTCACCGACATCATCGATCGGCAGCGCCGGGAGCGCGGCGCGGCCGTGCTCTTCGTCACGCACGACATCAACCCGATCCTCGGCAGGGTCGACCGGATCCTGTACATCGCCGGCGGGCGGTTCGTTCTCGGCACCCCCGAAGAGGTGCTGCAGACGCGTGTGCTCACCGCCCTCTACGGCACCCCGGTGTTCGTGCTGCGGGCAGGCGACCGTCTCGTCGTGGTCGGCGTGCCCGACGCCGAGCCCCACCACGACCACGCCCACGACCACGGAGGTGCCGCATGACTGTCATGACCGGCATCGTCGCGGCGGTCGACTGGAGCGACGTCTTCTCCTTCCAGGACTACGGCGAGCTCGTCGCCCTGCTCGCGAACTCGATCATCGCGGGTGCGGTGCTCGGCATCGTCGGCGGACTCATCGGCGTCTTCGTGATGCAGCGCGACCTCGCGTTCGCGGTGCACGGGGTCAGCGAGCTGTCGTTCGCCGGAGCCGCCGCAGCGCTGCTGTTCGGCGGCAGTGTGGTCGCGGGGTCGCTCGGCGGGGCGCTCGTGGCTGCCGTCCTGATCGGCGTGCTCGGTGCGAAGGCCAGGGACCGCAACTCGATCGTCGGCGTGCTGATGCCGTTCGGCCTCGGCCTCGGCATCCTCTTCCTCTCGCTCTACGACGGGCGCAGCGCCAACCGGTTCAGCCTGCTCACCGGACAGATCGTCTCGGTGTCGAGCCCCGACCTCGGCTGGCTGCTCGGCATCAGCATCGTGGTGCTGCTGGGGCTGCTGCTGATGTGGAACCCGCTGCGCTTCGACTCGCTCGATCCCGAATCCGCCGCCGCGCGCGGAGTGCCCACGCGTGCCGTCAGCCTGCTGTTCATGGTGCTGCTCGGACTCATCGTGGCCGTGAGCGTGCACATCATCGGCGCGCTCCTCGTGATGGCGCTGCTGGTGACCCCGGCCGCCGCCGCGATGCGCCTCACCGCGGGACCGGTGGCCGTGCCCCTGCTCGCGGCCCTGTTCGGATTCGTGTCGGCGGTCGGCGGCATCCTGCTCGCTCTCGCCGGCACACTGCCGGTGAGCCCGTACATCACCACCCTGTCGTTCACGATCTACGTCGTGTGCTGGATCATCCAGCGCGCTCGCGGCGGTGTGCGCCGCGTGCGCGCCTGACACTCCCAGGGCCCGGCAAGGGCGGCGCGCCTAGAATCGTGGGTATGGCTCAGCGGAACACCTGGCAGCGCGAGCGCGTGCGCGAAGCTCTCGCCGATGCGCGCGGCTTCGTCAGCGCGCAGAATCTGCACGCCGGGCTGCGCGACGAGAACACCGGCATCGGCCTCGCGACGGTCTATCGTGCGCTCGCCGGACTCGCGGCTGCCGGCGACGCCGACTCGCTGCAGAGCCCCGAGGGCGAGGCGCTGTATCGCGCCTGCACCACGCAGGGCCACCACCACCATCTGATCTGCCGCAACTGCGGGCTCACCGTCGAGATCGAGGCGACCGACGTCGAGCAGTGGGCGCATCGCACCGCGGCACTGCACGGGTTCACGGATGCCGCGCACGTCGTCGACATCTTCGGCCTGTGCGCCTCCTGCACCAACAAGCGCGACGCCGAAGAGGTAGCGACCGCGTGAGCGCCCCGACCGCCACCCACACCCCGCACCCGCAACGACTCTCTCGGTCGCCGCGCTCGCCGTGGGTCGGCGTCGCACTCGGTGCGGCCCTGGTGGTCGCGCTGTTCCTCATCGACCGGTTCCTGCCCGACCTGTTCACCGCCAGCCTTCCCGCCAGGGCCCAGGACGGCCTGACGCTCGCGATGAGCGTGCTGATCGAGGCGCTGCCGTTCGTGGTCCTCGGCGTGCTGCTCTCGATCGTGGTGCAGGTGTGGCTGCCCGCCGACGTCATCCACCGCTGGCTGCCGAAGCGCGCCTGGGCCCGTCGTGCGGTGCTGTCGCTGCTGGGCATGCTCATCCCGGTGTGCGAATGCGGCAACGTGCCGTTCGCGCGCGGGCTCATGATGCGCGGACTCGCGCCGGCCGAGGCCATGACCTTCCTCATCGCCGCGCCGATCGTGAACCCGATCGTCATCCTCACCACGCACGCGGCGTTCGGCTTCGACGACGGCATCCTGGTGGCCCGTCTGATCGGCGGCTACCTGATCGCCAACCTCATCGGCTGGATCTACAGCCGTCACCCCGACCCGAACGCCATGCTCACCCAGCGATTCGTCGACACGTGCGACCGCGTCACCCACGAGCACGGCACGCCCGTTCGCCGCAGCCTCACGCAGTTCCTCGTCGAACTGCGCGCCGTGATGCCCGCGCTCATCATCGGATCGGCACTCGCCGGAGCCGTGCAGGTGCTGATCCCGCGCGACGTGCTGCTGGCCATCGGCTCGAACCCGGTGCTGTCGATCCTCGCGATGATGGCCCTCGCTATGACGGTCGCCATCTGCTCGAACGTCGACGCCTTCTTCGCGCTCTCCTTCGCCTCGACCTTCTCGTCGGGTGCCCTGGTGGCGTTCCTGCTCGTCGGCCCCCTCGTCGACGTGAAGATGCTCGCGCTGATGCGCACCACCTTCACCACCCGCACGCTCGTCGGCATCGTCGGCGTCGTCGTGTTCGCCGCCTTCGCGATCGGGATCGGGGTGAACGTCTTTGTCTGACCGCACGCACGAACGCACCCACGACCGCGCCGACCGACGCCGGGCACTCGGCAGCCGCTGGCTGGGCATCGGCCTGGCCACGCTCGTCGCCGTCGTGACGCTCGGGCTCGGGCTCACCGGTCGACTGAATCTCTACATCAGCCCCGAGTCGATCTGGTTCGCGTGCGCCGCTGCCGTCGTGACCATCGCCGGCGCGATCTGGTCGTTCGCACTGCCGCTCGGCGAGGAGGGCGATCACGGGCATGATCACGGCCACGCGGCCGCGGATTCATCGGAGCACCCGGATGCCGCCTCCGCGCCCCGCCGCACCCTCGGGCTGGCCGGCACGGTGACCGGCGGGGTGGTCGCGTCCGGCGTCGTGATCGCCGCGCTCGTGCTGCCTCCCGCGTCTCTGTCGGTCGAGCTCGCGATGTCGCGGGTCGGAGAGCAGACGGCACTGTTCGCGGGTGCGGACGACGTGGCCCTCGGCGTGGCCGACACCTCCACGTTCGGTGTGGGCGATTGGGCGAGCGTGTTCGCGACGGCCACCAACACCGCGGCATACGACGGCAAGACCGTCACCCTCACGGGCTTCGTCACGCCGACGGATGCCGACGGCGTCAACCTCACCCGCCTGGTCATCACGCACTGTGTGATCGACGCGCAGCCCGCGACGCTGCCCGTGACGATCGATGCGGGCGAGTACTCCACCGGTCAGTGGGTGCAGGTCGAGGGCACGGTGAAGGCCGACGTCGATGGCTCGCTGCACGTCGAACCGGCCACGGTGACGGCGATCGACGAACCGCAGGATCCGTATGAGTACTGACGACCAGCGACCCGACGCGCCCGCCGTTCCTGACGTTCCCGACGTGCCGCGCACGAGGGCCGAGATGCGGGCCGCCCGCGAGGCTGAGGCCGCAGCAGCCGCCGCCGCGGCTGCTGCGGCGGCGGCGGCGGCGGCAGCGGACGACGCGACCCTCCCCATTTCGGGGGCCGACACGCCACATGTCGGACGTAGGCCGCAGACGGGTCCGACATCTGGCGTGTCGGCCCCCGCCGCCGAGGCCGGGACGCCCGCCGCCGAGGCGTCTGTCGCCAAGGCCGGGACGCCTGCCGCCGAGGCCGGGGCGCCTGGGGCCGGGACGTCTGCTGTCAAGGTCGGGGTGCCTGCCGCCGAGGCCGAGACGCCCGCCGCCGCCTCCCCTCCCGCCACCTCCCTTCCCGCCGCCTCCCCTCCCACCGCCGTTTCCGCACCCGACACCCTTCCGGTATCGGGGGCCGACACGCCACATGTCGGACGTAGGCCGCAGACGGGTCCGACATCTGGCGTGTCGGCCCCCGGAGTGGCGCAGCCGAGCCCGGCCGCTCCGCGCGACCGACGATTCCTGTTCGCCCTCGCCGCGGTGCTGGGTGTCCTCGTCCTCGTCGGCGGCACGCTCGGGTTCGTCAGCCTGACGCAGGGGCCGCGCATCACCGAGGTGCAGGTGAATCCGAAAGAGGCGATCGAGTCGTCGGGCAGTCGCGTCATCCTCACGGCCAACCAGTCGCTCGCGGCGATCGACGAATCCCAGGTGACGGTCGAACCCGCGGTGCCGTTCACCCTCGATGCGGCGGGCCGGGGCATCGGCATCCGCTTCACCGTGCCGCTCGACGACGACACCGACTACACCGTGAGCGTCGCCGACGCCGTGGGGGCGGGCGGCGGACCCTCGTCGACGCTGACCACCAGCTTCTCGACACCGGCATCCGCGCTGTTCCTGCTGCAACGTGACTTCGACGGAGACGACTCGATCTTCCGCACCGATCTCGCCGGCGAGGGCGTCAAGGTGTTCACCGCCGACAAGATCAACGATTTCCGTGCGACCTCGACGCAGCTCGTCGTCTCGGTCGAGGAAGAGGACGGCTCGAAGCTCCTCGTCATGGACCGCGACGGCAAGAACTCACGTGAGCTCGATCTGCCCGGCGTCGGCAACGTCGGGGCGATCCAGGTCTCCGACCGCGGCGGCTACGTGGGGTACAGCTACTCCGACAAGAAGCTCACCGACACCGAGGGGCGCGCGAGCGTGCTCGTCACTCAGTCGCTCAGCGGCGACGACGAACCCGTGGTGACCGAGGTCGGCGACAAGGAGGCGAACGTCTTCGTCTGGCAGTTCGTGCCGGACAGTGCCGCGGTGCTGTTCATCGACTTCGACGGGGCTCTGTCGCTGGTCGACCGGTCGACCGACGCGGGGGTGCAGTCGCTCGGACTCGCGACGACGATTCAGGGCATCTCCCGAGGCACCTACACGGCCATCGTCGAACGACTCGACGGAACGGTCGTCGAGCTGAACCTCGCCGACGGCACGGAGGTGCCGCTCGAGCCGTCCGACCCGGACTACGGAACGGCGACCACGATCACGCCGTTCCCCGGCGGCACGCTGCGCCACGTGGTCGCGCGCGACGAGAACGGGATCCCCAACGGCCAGGCGGTGGTGCGCGTGGACGACGACGGCACGGCCACCAAGCTCGCCGAGGTCGACTCGTCGGACTCGATCCTCCAGGCCTGCGCCTCGCCCAGCGGGCAGTACGCCGCCGTCGTGATCGCCCCGGATCTGACCGACAACCCCTACGACCAGATGCTGCTGCCGCTGCCGCAGAAGCTCGAGACGCACCTGCTCGATCTGCGCACCGGAGACGAGATCGTGCCCCTCACCGGCTTCGACGCCTCGTGGTGCCAGACCGCTCCCCAGTTCTGATCCTCATGTCCTCGGATGCCCTGCATCGAGCCACCCGCGCCGAGCTGAGCGGGCTGGCCGTCGAGGTCGCCCCGCGGCTGCTCGGCGGGGAGCTGCGCACACTCGTCGCCGGCGCGGAGGTGCGTGTGCGACTGACGGAGGTGGAGGCGTACCACGGGCAGGGCACCGGCCCGCAGGCCGATCCCGGATCGCACGCGCGCATGGGCCGCACCGCACGCAACGCCACGATGTGGGGGGAGCCAGGCCACCTGTACGTCTACCTGAGCCACGGCATCCACTCGTGCGTGAACGTCGTGTGCGGGCCCGAGGGGCAGGCGGGCGGAATCCTGATGCGCGCGGGCGAGGTCGTCGACGGGGCGGATGCCGTCGCGGTGCGCCGCCGCGTGGCGACGCCGCTCTCGAAGACGGCACTGCGCGACCTCGCGCGCGGACCCGGTCGATTCGGCCAGGCGGTGGGGCTGCGGCATCCGATCCACGACGGCATCGACGCGATCACCGGTGCGGAGTTCGAGGGTGCGCGTGCCGAGCTGTGGCTGCGCGACGAGCCGATCACCGACGTCGCGACCGGGCCGCGCGTCGGCGTCGCGGGGGTCGCGGGGACTGAGGCGTTCCCCTGGCGCTTCTGGATCGCCGGCGATCCGACGGTCTCGCCGTTCCGCTGGGGGAGGGGCGCTCAGGCCGAGTCCCTCCACACCACGGGCGTCGGCAGCAGGATGCCCTCGCGCGGTCGCTGATCGTCGCGCAGCTGCGCGAGGACGGATGCCGCCGCAGCCGCGCCGAGCCCCTCGGCCGGCTGGTCGACCGTCGAGAGCTGCGGGGTGGTGCGCGTCGCCCACGAGCTGTTGTCGAAGCCGATCACGCCCACGTCCTCCGGCACCCGTCGCCCGGCGTCGCGCAGGGCGCCCATGGCGCCGGCGGCGACCGCATCCGACGCCGCGAACACGCCGTCGATGTCGGGCGCCCGCTCGAGCAGCCTGGCCATCGCGGCCGCGCCGTCGGCATAGGAGTACAGCGGCACCTCCTCGACGAGGAACGGATCGAAGCGCGCGCCCAGCGCGTCGGTGAAGCCGGCGAGACGATCGGTGCCCGAGTCGCGGTCGAGGGCGGCGGCGATCATCGCGACCCGCGTGCGTCCGGTCTCGAGCAGTCGTGAGGTGACGGCCCGGGCGGCGCCGCGGTTGTCGACGCCGACCCAGGCGGCATCCACATCGGGTGGGTGTCCGACGTAGGCCACCGGAAGGTCGAGGCGCATGACGGCCTTGGTGATCGGGTCCTGCGCGCGGGCGGAGACGATGACGGCCCCGTCGACGAAGCCGCCGTTGAGATACCGCGCGACGCGCTCGGTGTCGCGCACCGAGTCCACGACCAGGCACACCATCTGGTAGTCGGCCTCGGACAGCGTCTCGTTCGTGCCGAGCATGATCGCGCCGATGTTGGGGTCTTCCAGGAACAGCGCGTGCGGCTCGTGCACGATGAAGGCGATGGCCTGCGTGCGCTGGCGGACGAGGCTCTGGGCGGCCGTGTTCGGCACGTAGCCGACCTCGCGGATCGCCTCTTCGATCGCGTTGCGGGCGGAGTCCGAGACGTAGCCGCCGTTGATCACGCGACTCACGGTTCCCCGCGACACCCCGGCCACGCGCGCCACGTCGTGCACAGTGCTGCGGCGGCGCGCGGAAGTACTCATGATCGACAGCCTAGCGACCCCGACTTGACGCGATTCGTCTCGCCATGCGACGATGTGTGCACGTTCACAGAAATCTGACCCGCTTCTTTCGCCGCGTCTACTGTGCACGTGCACACATGAACCGCAAAGGAGCGTCACCGCATGGCCGCCGCAGTGTCCGACCGCATCGCCTCCCTCTCCGCAGCGAGCGGCCTCGTCTTCGGATGCGACTACAACCCCGAGCAGTGGGATCGCAGCGTGTGGCCCGACGACGTGCGGCTCATGCAGCAGGCCGGCGTCGGACTGGTGGCGATCAACATCTTCGGCTGGTCGTCGATCAACCCGGCCGAGGGCGTGTGGGACTTCGAGGCGCTCGATGAGATCATCGGCCTCCTGCACGAGGGCGGCATCCGCATCAACCTCGGCACCGGCACGGCGTCGCCCGCACCGTGGGTCACCGCCCGGCATCCGGAGATCCTTCCGGTCGGCGAAGACGGCACGGTCTTCCAGCAGGGCGGACGTCAGGGCTACTGCCCGAGCTCACCTGTCTTCCGCGCCTACGCCGCCGAGGTCGTCACCCGGGTGGTCGAGCGCTACGGCGACCACCCCGCCGTGTCGCTCTGGCACGTGTCGAACGAGCTGGGCTGCCACAACGCGCTCTGCTACTGCGACACGAGCGCCGAGGCGTTCCGCGGATGGCTGCGCGACCGCTACGACGACATCGACGCGCTCAACCGGGCGTGGGGGACGACGTTCTGGAGCCAGCGGTACAGCGACTTCGACGACGTGCGCGTACCCGCGCAGGCGCTGTCGCTGCGCAACCCCGGTCAGATCCTCGACTTCCAGCGCTTCAGCTCCGACGAGCAGCTCGCGCTCTACCGCGCCGAGGCCGCCATCCTGCGCGAGCGCAGCGACGTGCCGGTCACGACGAACTTCATGGTCACCGCTCACATCCGCAATCTCGACTACTGGACGTGGGCGGGCGAGATGGATCTGATCGCCAACGACCACTATCTCGACCGTCGCCTCGACGACCCGCGCGGCGAGCTCTCGTTCGCCGCCGACCTCACCCGCGGGCTCGCCCAGGGTGCTCCGTGGCTGCTGATGGAGACCTCCACCGGCGCCGTGAACTGGCAGCCCTACAACTTCGCCAAGGCCCCCGGCGAGCTGCAGCGCAATGTCGCCGCGCACGTTGCGCGCGGTGCCGACGGCATCTGCTTCTTCCAGTGGCGCGCCTCGACCCAGGGCGCCGAGAAGTACCACACCGCGCTCGTGCCGCACGCGGGCGAGGACTCCGACCAGTGGCGCGAGGCCGTCGCGCTCGGCGGCCTGCTCGAGCGTCTCGGCGAGGTCGCGGGCACTCGGGTCACCGCCGACGCCGCACTGCTCTTCTCCTGGGAGAGCTGGTGGGCCAGCGAGAACGAGGGGCGACCGAGCGAGGGGCTCACCTACCTCGGTCAGGTGCACGCCGCGCACGCGGCGCTGGCGGATGCCGGCGTCACCACCGACGTCGTACGCCCCGGCGGCTCCCTCGACGGGTACCGTCTGCTGATCGTCCCCGCCCTGCACCTGCTCAGCGACGCGGATGCGGCCGCCCTCACCCGCGCGGTCGAGAACGGCGCCACCGCGCTCATCACGTTCTTCAGCGGCATCGTCGACGAGCAGGACCGCGTGCGCACCGGCGGCTACCCCGGCGCGTTCCGCGACCTGCTCGGCATCCGCTCGGAGGAGTTCGCCCCGCTGCGCCCCGACGAGACCGTGTTCCTCACCGACGGCACGAGCGGCTCGGTGTGGTCCGAGAGGCTGCGGGCGACGGATGCCGAGGTCGTGGCCTCGTTCGCCGACGGGCCGTCGGCCGGCGGCCCCGCCCTGACCCGCCGCACCGCCGGCGACGGCGAGGCGTGGTTCGTCGCCACGCAGCCCGACCGCATCGCCTACCGCGACCTCGTCGCCCGCCTCGCCGACACCGCGGGCGTCGTCGCGCATCCCGGCGCGAACCGCGACGTCGAGATCGTCCGACGCTCGGGTGATGCGGGGAGCTTCCTGTTCGTCATCAACCACGGCGACTCCGGAGCCGAGATCTCCGCCACCGGCCACGACCTCGTCACCGACGCCCCTGCGACGGGCTTCGTGCCCGCCGGGGCCGTCCGCATCATCAAGGAGGATGTATGACCACCACGCTCACCGCTCCGGCGGTCGCCTCGGCGCCTCAGGCGCCGGGCCGCCGCCGACGGATCCCGCACAAGGGCGCCATCGCGTTCCTGATCGTGCCCTTCGGCGTCCTTTTCGTCCTCTTCTACGTCGTGCCCATCGCGTACGCCTTCTGGCAGTCGCTGCTCGTCGTGAAGCGCGAGGGGACGTTCGGCAAGGCCGAGCAGGTGTTCGGCGGATTCGCCCAGTACGCGCTCGTCTTCCAGAACGAGGCGTTCTGGAGCTCGATGGGCCGGATGCTCATGTTCGGCGTCGTGCAGGTGCCGGTCATGCTCGGGCTCGCGCTGCTGTTCGCCCTGCTGCTGGACTCGCCGCTCGTGCGCGGCAAGCGCTTCTTCCGTCTCGCGTTCTTCGTGCCGTACGCGGTGCCCGGCGTGATCGCCGCGATCATGTGGGGCTCCCTGTTCTCGCCCAACCTGTCGCCGTTCACCGCCATCACCAAGAACATCGACTTCCTCGGCGCCGACCTCGTGCTGTGGTCGATCGCGAACGTGGTCACCTGGGTCTACGTCGGCTACAACATGCTGATCATCTACTCGGCGCTGCTGTCGATCCCGCAGGAGCTGTACGAGGCCGCGCGCCTGGACGGCGCCAGCCAGTGGCGCATCGCCTGGTCGATCAAGATCCCGCTGGTGCGCCCCGCGATCGTGATGACGGCGATCTTCTCGATCATCGGCACTCTGCAGCTGCTCGCCGAGCCGCAGGTCTTCCGGTCGTTCAGCTCGGCCGTGACGAGCACGTTCACGCCGAACATGACCGTCTACGCGACGGCATCCATCCCCAACACCAACCTGGCGGCCGCGTTCTCGGTCGTGCTCGCCGTGACGACGTTCCTGCTGTCGTTCGGGTTCATGAAGTACATGCAGCGCAAGGAGCAGAACGCATGAGCACCATGTCGATCGTCGCCCCCTCCCGCTCGTCGCGCGGCAGCGGCTCGCGACCGCGGTCCGCTCGGGAATCGGGCATCTCGCGCACCGGCGCCATGCTGATCATGGCCGTCTTCACGGTCTACTTCCTGCTGCCGCTGTGGTGGCTGCTCGTCGCATCGAGCAAGGAGACCGGCGACATCCTCACCACCGCACCGCTGTGGTTCGCCGACTTCCACCTGTTCGACAACATCGCGGAGCTCTTCGCCTACCGCGACGGCGTCTACCTGCGCTGGCTGATGAACTCGGTGCTCTACGCGGCCCTCGGCGGCGCGATCGCCACACTGCTCGCCGCGATGGCCGGCTACGCCCTGGCGAAGTACCGCTTCCCCGGTCGCGACCTGCTGTTCGACATCGTCCTCGGCGGCGTCCTCGTGCCGGCGACCGCGCTCGCGCTGCCGCTGTTCCTCCTCTTCAGCCAGGCGCAGCTCACCAACACCTTCTGGTCGGTCTTCCTCCCCTCGATCGTCAGTCCGTTCGGCGTGTACCTGGCACGGATCTTCGCCGCCTCCTCGGTGCCCGACGAGCTGCTCGAGGCGAGCCGGCTCGACGGCGCGGGCGAGATCCGCACGTTCTTCACCGTCAGCGTCCGTCTGATGACCCCCGCGCTGGTGACGATGTTCCTCTTCCAGTTCGTGGCCATCTGGAACAACTTCTTCCTGCCGATGATCATGCTCCGGTCCGAGGACCTCTTCCCGGTCGTCTTCGGTCTCTACAACTGGAACAACCAGCTGAACCAGCTGCCAGAACTCCGCGGTCTCGTCCTGATCGGCGCTCTGCTGTCGGTCATCCCGCTGATCGTGACCTTCCTCCTGCTCCAGCGCTTCTGGCGCAACGGACTGGGCGCCGGCGCCCTGAAGTGAGCAGGCGGTCGTCCGGCCACTCCCGGGCGACCCGCACCACCGCACCACCCTCACCACCGCACCACCCTCGCAACACCGCATCACCACACATCGCATCCACGAAAGGGATCGAAATGCAGCATTCGAAGAAGAAGGCAGCGGCCGTCATCGCCATCTCGGCGTTCGCGCTCGCAGGCTGCTCCGCCGGCGGCGGAGACAGCACCGGAGGCGACGCGGCCGTCGCCTGCACCCCGGCGGACGGCGACGTCACGCTGGAGTTCACCTCCTGGATCCCCGGCATCGAAGACGTCGTGAAGATCTGGAACGACGCCAACCCCGAGATCCAGGTCGATGTGCAGACCGGGCCGAACGGCAACGGCGGCACGTACCAGAACTTCTTCAACCAGATCAAGGCGGGCGACGCCCCCGATCTCGGCCAGATCGAGTACGACGCCCTGCCGAACTTCCTCGTGCAGGACGGCGTCGAGGACCTCAGCGCGTGCGAGGACGTCGTCGCCGCCGAGGACCAGTTCGTCGACTGGGCCTGGGGTCAGGTCACGCTCGGCACCGACAGCGTCTACGGCATCCCGCAGGACACCGGTCCCATGGCGCTGTTCTACCGTGCCGACCTGTTCGAGCAGAACGGCATCGCGATCCCGACCACGTGGGACGAGTACCGCGAAGCCGCCGTGAAGATCCGCGACCTGGGCGGCTACATCACGAACTTCTCGCAGTCCGACATCAACCAGTTCGCCGGCTTCGCCTGGCAGGACGGCGCGCAGTGGTTCTCGAGCGACGACAAGGGGTGGACGGTCTCGCTGGCCGATGACGCCACCACGACGGTCGCCGAGTTCTGGCAGGGCATGCTCGACGACGACCTCGTGGCCACCGTGCCCGCGTGGACGGACGAGTGGAACAACGCCTACAACTCCGGACAGGTCTGGACCTGGAACTCCGCCGTCTGGGGCGCCAACTCCATCTCCAGCGGTGCACCCGACACGGCAGGCAACTGGTCTGTCGCACCGCTGCCGCAGTGGCAGGCCGGCGGCACCGCCGCAGGCAACTGGGGCGGATCGTCGACCGCCGTCCTCAAGGGCAGCGAGCACGTGTACGAGGCGACGAAGTTCGCGCTGTGGCTCAACACCTCGGATGAGGCTCTGACCGCGCTCGCCGAGGCCGCGAACCTCTACCCGGCCACCACCGACGGGCTGACGCTGCCGGTCTTCGCCGACGGCGTCGACTTCTACGGCGGACAGAAGATCTACGACGTCTTCGCCGACGCCGCGACCCAGGTGTCGCCGGACTTCGCCTGGGGTCCGACCATGACCCAGACCTACTCCGACGTCTCCGACGGTTTCAAGGCCGCGGTCTCGGGCAGCGGCACGCTGCTCGATGCGATCGAGAAGGGTCAGACGGCGACCGTCGACGCGCTCAAGGCGGCGTCGATCCCCGTCACGGAGTAACACCCCACGGAGGCCCGCCCGTATGCTCACGGGCGGGCCTCCCTTTCTTCGTCTGGAGCGGCAATGAGCGCACTCGTCCACCTGACCTCGGCCGGCGTGAGCGTGGTCGTCGACACCGCCACCGCGCGCCTGCTGCACTGGGGCGCGGCGCTGCATCCCGCCGACCTCGACGTGCTCGCGGAGACCTCGACCGGGTCGGTGACCTTCAGCTCCTTCGACGCGCCGCGCACGCTCCCGCTGCTGCCCGTCGAGGCCGACGGCTGGTCCGGCGCCCCCGCGCTCGCCTGGCACCGGGACGGCCTGCACAGCGCCCCGCTCCTGCGCGCGGGGGAGTGGGAGTCCACGTCGTCCTCGCTGCGCGGACGCTTCGCGGATGCCGGGGCCGCCGCCTCCGTGGTCCTCGACCTCGACCTCGACGCCGCCGGAGTGCTCACCGCGCAGGTGACGGTCACCAGCACGGCCGACCGCGACGCCGCCCCGCTCGACCTGCTCGCCGCCCGCATCCTGCTGCCGATCCCCGCCCACGCGACCGAGGTGCTCGACCACACCGGCCGCTGGACCGGCGAGCGGCACCCGCAGCGAGGGGCCCTGCGTCATGGCGCGCACCTGCGTCAGGTGCGTCGCGGACGCGGCGGTCACGACGCTCCCTACCTCACCGTGCTCGGCACCGACGGGTTCGGCTTCCGCCGTGGCGAGCTGTGGGCAGCCCACGTCGCGTGGAGCGGCGACCTCGAAGTGGGGGTCGAGAGGCTCCCCGAGGGTGCGGGCGTGCATGGCGCGGTACTCGGCGGCGGAGAGCTGCTGCTGCCGGGCGAGATCCGGCTCGCTGCCGGTGAGACCTACGTCTCGCCGCGCGTGTTCCTCACCTACGGAGAGGCGGGCCTCGACTCGGTGTCCGCGCGCCTGCATCGGACCGCTCGGGCGCTGCCCGGGCACCCCGAGACGCCGCGCCCCCTCGTGCTCAACACCTGGGAGGCGGTCTACTTCGACCACGACCCGGCGAAGATCACGGCTCTCGCCGAGGCCGCCGCATCCGTCGGCGTCGAGCGATTCGTGCTCGACGACGGCTGGTTCCGCGGCAGGCCGGACGATCGCTCCGGGTTGGGCGACTGGTACATCGATGACGCCAAGTGGCCCGACGGCCTCAGTCCCCTCGCCGATCACGTGCACGGACTCGGGATGCAGTTCGGGCTCTGGTTCGAGCCCGAGATGGTCAATCCGGTCTCGGAGCTCGCTGCGCGGCATCCGGACTGGGTCCTGCAGGCCTCGCCCGACTCGCCCACCTGGCGGCACCAGAAGGTGCTCGACCTCGCGAACCCGGATGCCGCCGCCCACCTGCTCGAGCGCCTGAGCGCGCTCGTGGCGGAGATCGGTGTCGACTTCATCAAGTGGGACCACAACCGCGACCTGCACGCCGCGGTCTCCCCGCACACCGGACGCGCCTCGGTGCACGCCCAGACGACGGCGTTCTACGCGCTGCTCGATGCGCTGCGCGAGCGGCATCCGGCGCTCGAGATCGAGTCGTGCGCGAGCGGAGGTGCCCGCGTCGATCTCGGTGTCCTGCAGCGCACGCAGCGGGTGTGGGCCTCCGACTCGAACGACCCCGTCGAACGTCAGCGCATCCAGCGCTGGACGGGAACCCTCGTGCCGCCCGAGGTGGTGGGCTCGCATGTCGGACCCGCGATCGCCGAGACGACGCATCGTGCCGCATCGCTGCCGTTCCGCATGACGACCGCGCTGTTCGGTCACGCCGGCATCGAGTGGGACATCACCCGGTGCACGCAGGACGAGCGTGCGGCGCTCACCCGCTGGACGGCGCTCTACCGCGAGCTGCGACCGCTGCTGCACTCGGGCATCACGGTGCGCAGCGACGAGGTCGACGACGAGACCCTTCTGCACGGGGTCGTCGCCCCCGACGGTTCGCGCGGGGTGTTCGCCTGGGTGCGGCTGGGCACGTCGGTCGACGGGTTCACGCCGCGCACGCGCATCCCGGGCCTGCAGGCGGGGAAGCGGTATCGGCTTCGGGTGCGCGAGGACCTCGGGGCGGTCACTCGGCACCAGGTCGCGGACCCCGCGTGGCTCGACGCCGGGATCGAGGCCACCGGTGCGTTCCTCGAGACCGTGGGCGTGCCGCTGCCGCTGCTGGCACCGGGGTCGGCGCTGCTGCTCGAGGCCGTCCGGCTCTGAGCATCCGCCGTGCTAGAATCGTTCTTTGTCTGCGCACACTCCTGTGCGTAGTTCGTGTGCTCCCCCCCTCTGTTCCGATCCCTGAGTGTGTCTCAGGGCGGGCGATGCGGGGTGGCGCGCAGACAAGGGATCTTGGGTGGGGCCGTCCGGCCTCACGGTATAGAAGGAGTCACATCATGGCAGCAGTGTGCCAGGTGACAGGAGCTGTTCCCGGCTTCGGTCACAACGTCTCGCACTCGCACCGCCGGACGAAGCGTCGCTTCGACCCGAACGTGCAGAAGAAGACCTATTTCGTCGCTTCGCTCGGTCGTAAGATCACCCTCAACGTGTCCGCCAAGGGCATTAAGGTGATCGACGTCCGCGGCATCGAGAACGTGGTCAAGGACCTCCAGGCGAAGGGTGTGAAGCTCTAATGGCCAAGAAGGCTCAGGACGTACGTCCGATCATCAAGCTGCGCTCGACGGCAGGTACGGGGTACACGTACGTGACGAAGAAGAACCGCCGCAACACCCCCGACCGCCTCGTGCTGAAGAAGTACGACCCGGTCATCCGTCAGCACGTCGAATTCCGAGAGGAGCGTTGATCAATGGCTAAGAAGAGCAAGATCGCTCGCAACGAGCAGCGCAAGGTCATCGTCGAGCGTTACGCAGAGCGTCGCGCCGAGCTGAAGAAGACCCTGGTCGACCCGAACGCCACCGACGAGGCCCGCGAGGCCGCACGCGTCGGACTGCAGAAGCTGCCGCGCAACGCGTCGCCGGCTCGCGTGCGTTCGCGCGACGTCATCGACGGCCGCCCCCGCGGTGTCCTCACGAAGTTCGGCATCTCGCGTGTCCGCTTCCGTGACATGGCACACCGTGGCGAGCTGCCCGGTGTCACCAAGTCGAGCTGGTAAGTCTCAGCAGACGAGCCGAGAGGGGCGAGGATCTTCGGATCCTCGCCCCTTTCGCCGTCCCCCCGGCCGGGCGACTGTCGCGCTGGGTCGGCTGTCCCGGTCGGTCGACTGTCGCGCTGATGGGCGGACTTCTCCCCGGTCGGCGGATCCGTCGGCCCGAAGTCATCCGCCAGACGGGGAGTTCGCCGCCGGACGGGCGGGCAGCTCCGTCGCCGGACGGGCAAGCAGCGCCGTCGCCGTGCGAAGGTGATCTGACACGCCTGGATGCGGTGGGTGGGACGATCACGGCTGCGGCAGGGTGATGGCGGGCGGATGGCGGCCAGGTGGCGGCCGACTGGCGGCCCGGTGGCGTGGCGGCCGATCGCGGGCGCTGAGGAGCATGGAGAACATGAACACGACACGGATCACCGCACTGCGCCAGGCGCAGGGATGGACACAGGAACGACTCGCGAACGAGAGCGGCGTCGGGCTCAGAACGGTGCAGCGGCTGGAGGCCGGGCAGGACGCGAGTCTCGAGACGCTGTCGCTGGTCGCGGATGCACTGCAGGTGCCCGTGCGAGACCTCTTCGCCGAGATCGACGACGAGATGCTCAGCAGTCGCGTCGACTCGCTGCAGCAGCGCGCGGACGAGCAGCAGGCGTCGCGTGACCGGATCGCGCACGCCTGGACGTGGCTGTACGTCGGGGTGGGGATCGTCTGCACACTGCTCAGCTTCACGTTCTCATACGGGCTCGTGCTCTTCCTCTCGTACTGGGTGGGCGGGTACGCGATCCTCACGGCGCTGCGCCGCATCGTCCTGGAACCCCGTCTCGATGCCCGGTATCCGCTCTCGAAGGAGACGCGCACCCGCCGGGCCAAGCGTCGAGCAGCGGCGACAGCCCGCCGCGACGACGGCGCCCTCTCCGGGACGCCTGCCGCCCCCTGACGCTATGGGATCGTCCGCCCCGGGCGTCGGTTTCCGCCGGGCTGTCCCCGATGCGTCATCGGGCGGACTTCTCCCCGGTGGGCGGACTCCCTGGCTCGAGCTCTCCGCCGGTCGGGGAGTTCTCCGCCGGGGTGGTCGCCCCTCGTCATTGGGCGGACTTCTCCCCGGTGGGCGGACTTCCTAGCTCGAGCTCTCCGCCGGTCGGGGAGTTCTCCGCCGGTCGGGGCGGGGCTATGTCCACGAGAGCTCCTGCACGAGGAGGGCGACCGCGATGTCCTCCACAGATGCTGAGATGCACGACCGGGCGGATGCTGCCTGAACGGCATCATCGACGGATGGATGTGGAAGCGGCACTCGGCGGAAGAGGAGGGGTCGCCCGCGTTCGGACCCTGCGGAGAGACGGGGTGACCGAGCACGCACTGCGACGCGCGGTCCGCGAGGGCCGCGTGTTCTCGGTCTGCCGGGGGTGGGTGGCGGTTCGCGGTGCGGATCCGATGCTGGTCGCCGCAGCCAGGCGAGGCGTGGTGATCAGCTGCGTCACCCTCTGCGCTCGGAAAGGGCTCTGGGTGACGTCGGCATCCGCGGTCCACGTCGCCGCTCCGGCGAACTCGGGGCACGCGAACTCGGCGCGAGGAGTCGTCCATTGGAGTCGGCCGACCTTTCCGCGAGACCCGGATCTGCTCGAGGACTCGCTCGAGAACGCGCTGATCCTGGTGTCGCGATGCCAGTCGCACGAAGACGCGCTCGCGACCTGGGAGTCGGCGCTGCGGCAGCACGTCGTGGACCCGGATGTGCTTGCGGAGGCGTCGTTGACACCGCAGGCGCGTCGGATGCTGAGCGAGGCGACGCCGTTCGCGGATGCCGGCACCGAGACGATCTTCCGGACGAGGCTCGGATGGCTGGACGTGCCGATCGTCCCGCAGGTGTGGATACTCGGCCACCGGGTGGACTTTCTCATCGGTGAGAGACTCGTCATCCAGATCGACGGCGGACACCACGTCGGGCCGCAGCGATCGAGCGATATCGCCCACGACGCCGAACTGATGCTCCGGGGGTATCACGTGATCCGCATCGGCTACGAGCAGCTGATGCACGGATGGCCTGAGGTGCAGAGCCTGATTCTCGCCGCTGTCGCGCAGCGGCGTCATCTCGCGGCGTGAGGGGCACCGTCTCGGGCGGACTTCTCCACAGTGGGCTGACCTCCTGGCCCGAGCACTCCGCCCGTAGGGGAGTTCTCCGCCCGTCGGGGAGTTCTCCAAGCCGTCGGAGAGTTCTCCGCGTGTGGCGGACTTCTCGCCGTCGGGAGGACGCTGTCGCGCTGTTGTTCCGCCTCACGCCGAGTTCTCCGCCCGGCGGGGAGGCCGTCGGGGAGTTCTCTGCCCGACGCGGCGAGAGCACGCGGCGAGGGGACGCGGCGAGGCACGCGGAGAGCGGAATCGACGTCTCACGAGTCACATTCGTCACTTCTGCACCACGACACGCCGCCCAAAACCTCAAAACCCGCGAAATGACGCGGAAATGTGGGTGGTCGTTGATACATTCAAGGCGGTCACTCGACCAGGGGCATCCGCCCCGATACACACAACGATGCGACGGAACACTCGTCGCTGGAGGATGACATGGCTGACAAGTCCATCACCAAGACCGAGCTCGTCGCGAGCATCGCTTCCGCCACCGGCCAGAGCCAGGCCACCGTCTCGGGTGTCCTCGACGCGCTGTTCTCCTCGGTCTCCGACGCTGTTGCCAAGGGCAGCAAGGTCTCGATCCCGGGCTGGATCTCGTTCGAGCAGGTCGCGACCGCGGCTCGCACGGGCCGCAACCCGCAGACCGGTGCCGAGATCAAGATCCCGGCCGGCCACCGCGTCAAGGTGACCGCTGGTTCCAAGCTCAAGGCTGCCGTCAAGTAAGACTGCTCCTGTTCGAAGGCCGCTCCCGATCCGTCGGGGGCGGCCTTCGTGCTCCCGCGACGACGGCGCGGCTTAGGCTTGACGTGTGAGTGCCCGCGTCGCGCAGACCCCGACCCGCTCCGCGTATCGCGCGGCGGGCGTCGGCCTGCTGCTCGCGGGCGGTCTGGTCGCCGTCGTCGCCGCACTCGTGATCGGCGGCGGAGCCGCACCGCTGCTGCTGCAGGACCCTGGTCCGTTCGTGCGCTGGGCGACTCCGATCGCCAAGCTGGTCATGAACATCGCGTCGGCGGCGATGCTCGGATCCCTCGTGCTCGCGCTGTTCGCGCTGCGCAGCGAGGAGAAGTCGTTCGACACCGCCCTCAACATCGCGTCTGCCGGGGCGGCCGTCTTCACGGTCTCCGCCGGCATCGGTGGATTCTTCACCTTCATGGCCGCGTTCAACCCGCAGCTCAGCGCCGAGCGCGAGTTCGGCGAGCAGCTCGGCCGGTTCCTGCTCGAGCTGCCCCTGGGCCAGTCCTGGCTGATCACGACGATCATGGGATCGGTCATCACGGTGCTGGCCTTCGCCTGGCGCACCTGGACCCCCACGCTCATCACGGCCCTGCTCGCCGCCGCATCCTTCCTGCCCCTGGCGACCCAGGGACACTCGGGTGATCTCGCGGGCCACAACATCGCGGTGAACTCGATCCTGCTCCACACGATCGGCGCGGCGGTCTGGCTCGGCGGCCTGCTGCTCGTCGTGATCCTGCGCGATCGCTCGGGCATCCGCACCGCCGACCTGGTCCGTCGCTACTCGAGCCTCGCGATCGCGGCCTTCGTGGTCGTCGCGGTCTCGGGGGTGGCCCGCTCGTTCGTCGCGCTCGGAGACATCTCGCAGCTGTGGACGCCGTACGGCACGATCCTGCTCATCAAGGTCGTGCTGCTGACAGCCATGGGCCTGTTCGGCGCCTGGTACCGCATCCGTCTGATCCCCCGCCTCGACGGCGAGAACGCGACGCGCTGGTTCTGGATGCTGGTGCTGGGCGAGATCACGCTGATGGGCCTCGCCTCGGGGGCGGCCGCCGCCCTCGCGCGCACACCCCCGCCGACCGGCGAGGAGCAGGCCTTCGTGCAGACTCCCGCCGAGAATCTCACGCGCTCGCCGCTGCCGCCCGAGTTCACGATCGACCGCTGGTTCACCGCCTGGGACATCGACGTGCTCTGGCTGGTCGCCGTCGGCTTCGGGCTGTTCCTCTACCTGGCGGGTGTGCGTCGGCTGCGTCGCCGCGGCGACCGCTGGCCGATCCATCGCACGGTGTTCTGGGTGCTGGGGATGCTGCTGCTGCTCTGGGTGACGGGCGGGCCGATCAACGCCTACCAGGAGTACCTGTTCAGCGTGCACATGCTCGGGCACATGATGCTGTCGATGGCGATCCCTCTGCTGCTGGTGTCGGGCGCGCCGATCACCCTGGCGCTCCGCGCGATCCACAAGCGCGACGACGGCACGCGCGGCGGGCGCGAGTGGATCATGTGGGCGGTGCATTCCCCGTTCTCGCGGGTGGTCACGCATCCGTTCGTCGCGGCGGGCATCTTCATCCTGTCGCTGTGGGCCTTCTACTTCACCGATCTGGTGCGCTGGTCGATGTACGAGCACCTCGGTCACGAGTGGATGGTCGCGCACTTCCTGATCTCCGGCTACCTGTTCGTGATGAGCCTGGTCGGCGCAGACCCCGTCCCCTACCGGCTGCCCTACCCCGGGCGGCTCATCACGCTCATCGCGATCATGGCCATGCACGCGTTCTTCGGCGTCGCGATCATGATGCAGGAGGGGCTGATGGTCGCGGACTGGTTCGGCTCGATGGGGCGCACCTGGGGTCCCTCGCCGATGGAGGATCAGTACATCGGCGGCGGCATCGCCTGGTCGATCGGGGAGATCCCGACGCTGATCCTCGCGATCACGGTCGCGATCCAGTGGAGCCGCAGCGACAGCAAACTGCAGAAGCGCCAGGATCGGCACGCCGACCGCACGGGCGAGGCCGAGCTCGAGGAGTACAACGCGAAGCTCGCCGCCCTCGCCGAGCGCGACCGCCGCGAGGCCGAGCGCCCGACGCGCTGATACGGCCCGACGCGCCGACCCGCCGCGCCGGCGCGGTGTCAGCCCTCGGGCTCGTCCTCGCCGGGGGAGCCGATGCGGATCGACGCCGAGCCGTCGGGGAGGATGGTGATCGAGCCGTCCACCTGGAAGGGGACGTCCTCCGACACCTCCTGGATCGAGCCGTCGAAGAGCGAGCGGATCTTGACCTCGACGTGTGCGACGGCATCCGTCGGCGGGATCTTCCAGTGGCCGCCGTCCGGCACCACGGTCACCTGCGGCTGATCGGCGATCGACCACGTCGGCAGCGACGCGATGCGGTTCGAGACCTCGAGTCCGAACGGGCAGGCCGTGGGCTGCAGCACCTCCTGCGCCGTGCAGCCGGTGAGGAACTCCTCGACCCGCTGCTGCACGACCGAGACGAACTCGTCGGTCGGGTCGGTCTGCAGGTCGAGGGGGGTCGTCGCGAGCGGGCTGTCTGCGAGGACGCCGACGCCGTCGGACTTCGCGATCGCGGTGTCGACGGTCACGGCGTACAGCCCGGGGGTGAACACCAGCAGCGGCAGGGGGTCGAGCGGCGCGGCGTCCGCGCCCGCGGGAGACACCTGACGGCGGTCCATCTCGAAGCCGTTCACCGCGAACTGATCGGCGCCGCGCAGCGTGAGATCGACCACGGCGAGGGGGCTCGTCGTGAAGCGCCAGTTCGGGGTCACCCCGGCCCATCCGTCCTGCGCGACCGTGAACGTCGTGGTGCCCTCATGATCGGCCGCGCGGTACGAGACGGTCACGGCGGTCGCGTCGCCGTCGGGCTCTTCGGAGACGACCTCGACGTCGGTCAGCGGCGCGAGAGCGGAGTGCCGCAGCAGCGCCTCGGAGGCGGTCGCGCCGATGCCCGCGTTCTGCAGGGTCTCGCGGTCGATCGCGACACCGGGCACGCGGAGGGCGTCGGCGGCTCGTCCCTCCGAGAGGAGGTCGAGGTAGCGCACGACGAACGCGGAGGGACCGTAGAACTGGCGGTACAGCGTGGCCCCGCCGGCGCCGAGGGCGGCGACGAGGACGAGGCCGATCACCGCGAGGAGCGCGAGATCGGCGGCAAGACGGGAACGCCGGGGCGCCTTCGTCTCGACCTGCTGCATGGCGTCAGTCTAGGAGGACGCCCTGGGATGGAGCCGTGCGCCGCGTCGCTGTGTGACGGGCCGATCGGCTGTGTCAGACGGATGCCGCGCCGCGACCCCCCGTAGCATGGAGAGCGCGCCGTCGTGCGCGTTTCCCGTCGTCTTCCCGTGTGAGAGAACCGTGTCGCTTCCCGCCCTGTCCGAAGAGCAGCAAGAGCTGTTCCGACTGATCGAGGACACCGGCGAGCACGTCTTCATCACCGGCCGTGCGGGCACCGGCAAATCCACACTGCTGCAGTACTTCTCGTGGAACACGAAGAAGCAGATCGCGATCTGCGCCCCCACCGGCGTCGCCGCCCTGAACGTCGAGGGACAGACGATCCATTCGCTGTTCCGGCTGCCGATCGGTCTGATCGGCGATTCCGACATCGAGCAGAACGACAACACCCGCCGCATCCTCAACGCGATCGAGACCCTCGTCATCGACGAGATCTCGATGGTCAACGCCGACCTGATGGATGCCATGGACCGCTCGCTGAGGCAGGCCCGCGGCAAACGCGGCATCCCCTTCGGCGGCGTGCAGATCGTCATGTTCGGCGACCCGTACCAGCTCGCGCCGGTGCCGCCGCGGGGCGACGAGCTGCGCTACGTGAAGGACCACTACCGGTCGTTCTGGTTCTTCGATGCCAAGGTCTGGGCGGGATCGGGCGGGGGAGACGCGCAGGACGACGACGGCGGCCTCTTCGCCGTCGACACGCGCGCCGAGCTGCACGTGCGCGAGCTGGTGCAGATCCACCGGCAGTCGGATGACGGATTCAAGGCGATGCTGAACGCGGTGCGCTACGGCCGGGTGACCGCCGAGATCGCGGGAGTGCTGAACGCCCAGGGTGCGCGCACGCCCCCCGACCCCGAGCCGGGGGAGGTGCCGATGATCACCCTCGCCACCCGCAACGACATCGTGAACACGATCAACAGCCGTCACCTCGCCGCTTTGCCGGGCAAGGAGCAGACCGCGAAGGCGGAGGTGAACGGCGAGTTCGGGCGGGGCGAGGCGTCCCTGCCCGCCGAATCCGAGCTGAAGCTCAAGATCGGTGCCCAGGTGATGTTCCTGCGCAACGACACGTCGATGTCGGGGGAGCCGCCGCGGTGGGTCAACGGCACGATCGGCACCGTGGTGCGCATCCTCGGCGAGACCGTGCGCGTCGAGATCGACGGCGACGAGGTCGATGTCGAGCCGGCCGTCTGGGAGCGCTTCCGCTACTCGTACGAGGCCAGCACGAAGAAGCTGTCGCGCGACGTGATCGCGGAGTTCACGCAGTTCCCGCTGCGACTGGCGTGGGCGGTGACGATCCACAAGTCCCAGGGCAAGACCTACGACCGCGCGATCATCGACCTGGGGTCGGGCGCGTTCGCGCCGGGGCAGACCTACGTGGCGCTCTCGCGGCTCACCGCGCTCGACGGCCTCTACCTGTCGCGGGCGCTGCGGCCGAGCGACATCCGGGTCGACGAGGACGTGCGTCGTTTCATGCGCGACGCCTGGCTCGCGGCATCCACCCCCGAGCTCGGGAAGGGCTGAGGCGTTTCGTCTCGGTCGCTCCGCTCCCTCGCTCAACGGGCGGGGTCTCGGTCGCTCCGCTCCCTCGCTCAACGGGCGGGGTCTCGGTCGGTCCGCTCCCTCGCTCAACGAGCGGGAGTCAGGACTCAGGCGGCGATGCGCGCGCGGGAGTCAGGACTCAGGCGGCGACGCGCGCGCGGTCGAGGTCCTCGAAGAGCTCGGTGTTGAAGCGGTAGGCGAGCAGGACCTCGTCGATCACCCGCTCGCGCTCCGCGTCGTCCCACGGGGCGGCGTCGAGCTGCTCGCGGTAGACGTCCTTGAAGGCGGCGGGATCTGCGATGTCGTCGAAGAGGTAGAACCCGATGCCGTTGGTCTCGAAGCCGAAGTGGCGGGCCATGACGCGGCCGATGAAGACCCCGCCCGACAGGTCGCCGAGGTAGCGGGTGTAATGGTGGGCCACGAAGCCGCCCGCCCAGGTGGCGCCGACCTGACGGATGCGCTCGACGTAGCGCTGCGTGGTGGGCAGGGCGACGATCAGGTCTCGCCAGTCGGCGCCGAGCAGGAACCCGAGGTCGGCCTCCAGCGCGGGCAGGCGGGTCAGCTTGTCGCTGAGGAACACGGATGCCACGGGGTCCTTGCACATGCGCTCGCCCGCTCCCTCGAGCGCCTCGTAGATGAAGTAGTGCTGGGCGACGAGGGCGATGTAGTCCTCGCGGGAGCCCTCGCCCTTGAGCAGATCGGACATGAAGCCCGCTCCCTCGCTGCGCGAGTGCGAACCGGAGGAGCGTTCCCGGAGGGCGGCGGAGAAGGAGAGGATCTCGGACATGACCTCAGTGTAAGGGTTGCCTAACCTCCAGCGGAACCCTCGATCTCACCGCGTCATGCGTGCGGACGCGGCTCGACGCCGACTTTCGCGCACGCGAGGTCGTACAGAGCGACGACCTCCCGGCGGACGGCCGAGCGTTCGGTGATCGGCCCGGACGGCCAGGCGATGCGGAGTTCCGAGACGGCACCCGCGTCGGTGACCTCCCAGACGCCGCCGTCGCCGTCGAGACCGGTCATCACGGCATCTGTGATCTCGCCCTCGCCGGCCCCGGTGAAGGCGCGGGTGATGAGCAGGTTGTCGTCGCGGTGGTCGCCGTTCATGTGGCGGAGGATCGCCGAGACGACGTCGGCATCGAAGATGTGCGGCATGGTCCTCACCCTAATCCGGCCCCCGCGATGCGATCTTTCAGGATCCGCGTTCTAGACTCGGGAGACACGTCTTCCGGGGGTCCCCTTTCATGCAGCTTCTCTCGTCACGCAGGTTCCGCGCCGTAGCGGCCGGCGTCGCCGTGCTCGGACTCTTCCTCACCGGATGCACGTCGTCCGAGCCGGAGTTCAGCTATCAGCCCCCGTCGCAGGTCGACGGCGACTTCCCCGCCGACACGGTCACGGCGATGCAGGATGCGGTCGCGAACGCGCTCGCCGCCTCCGGCGCCTCGGGTGCCGTGGTGGGTGTCTGGGCGCCGTGGAGTGGACGCTGGGTGACCGGCGTGGGCACACAGGACCCCGGAGCGGGCGCCGAGATCACGACCGACATGGCCTTCCGCGTCTCCGACATGACGAGGCTCATGACGTGCGACGTGCTCTACGGCCTCGCGGACGAGGGCATCGTCGGTCTCGACGACCCCGTGCCCGACCATGTGTCCGGCGTTCCGGACATGACGGACACCACCCTGCTCGACCTCTGCAACAGCACGAGCGGGATCGGCTCCTCCGAGGGCATCGCGCAGACCGCCTGGATGACCACCCCCGAGCGGGTGTGGGCGCCGCTCGAGCTGGCGTCGTACGGGCTCGGTGCGCCGCGTGCCACCGCCCACACCACGTACACGAACTCCGATGCCGGATACCTGCTGCTCGGACTCGCTCTCGAGCGCGCGTCGGGTATGACGGCATCCGAGCTCATCTCCGCGTACGTCACCCGGCCGCTCGGGCTCTCGAACACCTCGCTGCCCTCGCCCGCGCCGGCGGCGCCCTCTACCGGTCCGGTGATGAACGGGCACTACCTCGCCCCCGTCGAAGGCGGGTACAACTGCGCCGCCCCGGTCGACATCACGACGCTGTCGTCGAGCACCGGCTTCACCGACTCCGGGGTGGTCTCCACGATCGACGACCTCGGCCGCTACATGCAGGCCGAGGCCGCACAGGTGCTGCGCACGAAGAAGGAGCCGAACCGCTTCGGATCACCGCTGCCGCAGGCCCCCGACGCCCCGTCCTGGTTCCAGGCGACCGGAGGCGCACTCCTCGTCGGCTCGATGATCGGTCAGTCCGGGTGGACGCCCGGTTATCAGACGTCGGCATTCTCCGACCCCGCGACCGGGTTCACCGTGGCGGTCTCGCTGAACGACTCGACCACCGGCGGCACCACGGCGATGTTCCTCGCGTGGGAGCTGGCGGCCCTCGCCTCCAAGGCGCCGGCGGCCGAGGGCCAGACGGCACCGGACTTCGGTCTGCCCTTCACGGCGGAGCAGTACCACCAGGCGATCGCGGACTCCGCGCTTCCCTGCGTCGCACCGCCTGAGGGCTGATTCGGACGCACCCGGCCGCTGCGCGACCGGGTCGGGAGAGAGGTCGGCCATGGCCATCATCGACAACGCGATCTACGTCGACGGCGTCCGCACCGAGAATCCGCGGAGCCTGAGCGAGACGTTCGAGGCCATGCGCGAACGCGGCGGGATGAGCTGGATCGGTCTCTATCGTCCGAGCGAGGCGGAGATCCGCGAGGTCGCCGACGAGTTCGGCATCCATGCGCTCGTGGTCGAGGACGCCCTGTCGGGGCATCAGCGCTCGAAGCTCGAACGGTACGGTGACGTCCTCTTCATGGTGCTGCGCTCGGCGCGCTACCTCGATGAGACGGAGGAGGTGGAGTTCGGCGAGATCCATCTGCTCGTGGGGCCGGACTTCGTCGTCACGATCCGGCACGCCGAGTCGCCCGATCTCGGCCGCGTGCGCCACCGCCTCGAAGACGACCCCGCGCTGCTCCGTCTCGGCGCCGGGGCGGTGCTCTATGCGATCCTCGACGAGGTCGTCGACGAGTACGCCCCGGTGCTGGCGGGTCTCGAGAACGACATCGACGAGATCGAGGGTCAGCTGTTCGAGGACGGCATCGACGCGACGCAGCGCATCTACGAGCTGGGTCGCGAGGTCATCGACTTCCAACGTGCGGTGCAGCCTCTCGCCGGGATGCTCGATTCTCTGCTGCGCGGCTCGCCCGAGCACGAGGCCGACGAGGAGCTGCAGCGCTACCTGCGCGATGTGCTCGACCACACCCTGCGCATCTCCGAGCGGGCGAACACGTTCCGCACCGTGCTCGACAACGCCCTGACCGTCGAGTCGACCATCGTGGCGCGTCGGCAGAACGAGGAGATGCGGCGGATGACGGAGCTGAGCATCCGTCAGAACGACGAGGTGAAGAAGATCTCGGGATGGGCCGCGATCCTCTTCGCGCCGACCCTCGTCGGCACGGTCTACGGGATGAACTTCGATCACATGCCCGAGCTGCACTGGGTGCTCGGCTACCCGATGGCCATCGGACTCATGCTGGCGATGGGCGTCGGCCTCTACTGGGCGTTCAAGCGCAAGGGCTGGCTGTGACCGCCGAGAGGTGAGGCTGAGCGTACTCGACGCCGCGTCAGTCGGCCCGTCGGCGCCGGGCTCTCCCCTTCGCGAAGCCGGAGGCCATGACGACGATGAGCACGACGGACACGACGGTGAGCAGTCCGCCCAGTCCGGTGACCGTGCGGCCCGGGGTCCCGTGGCCCTCGACCACGGCCGTGCTCGGTTCGGCAGTGCTGTAGATGACCGTGACGCTGCTGCCGAGGGCAGGCTTCTCATCGGGCGCCCAGTCGGCCCAGACCGAATGCGATGACGTGTCGCCGGCGAAGTACTCGACTCTGAAGTTGTGCGTGGAGGCCTCGGCCCCGTCGTTCACTTCGACCACCGTTCCCGTCGTGCGCGAGCCGCTCGCGACGAGCTCTCGGTCGGCGGCGTTCATCGACGATCCGACCACCAGCAGCACGGGGCCGACGAGGAGGACGGCGACGATCACGATCGTCTGGAACACGGGGTGGTACACGAAGCTCCGGGGCGCGTTGCCGGAGTCGTAGGGCGTCATCACGTGCCCATCTCAGCACAGGTTCGTCGACGAGAGGCTGATGCGGGGCGTCGAGAGGACAGGGAATCCGGCGCGGTGCGCGCGCGACCCGGTCTCAGTCGTCGGTGTCGACGCCGGGCCCAGGACCCGGTCGCACGGCGGCATCCGGCGCGATGTCGATGCGTGTGGTGCCGTCGTGCTCCGACACCTCGATGCGTGGCGCGGCATCGGCCTCGGTCGCCTCCGGCGCGGCGGTCAGCTGATCGTGCCGCTTCTCTTCGCTGGTCATCTCGTCGTCCGAGTCCGGGGTGCGGTCAGTGGTTGCCATGATTCTCCTCCGTGGTGGTGTGGGTATCGGTGGTGGAACTCGTGCGGGCTGCGGTTCGCGTCCTGCCCCAGCGCGCGAGCAGGTACAGGACGCCCCCGACGGCCAGAAGGATGCCGCCGAACAGCCAGACGGCGGGGCGCTGCTGGGTGAGCAGCAGGATGCACGACCCGATGCCGAGCACGGGGATGATCGTCCAGATCCGGAAGTGGTCGTGCTCCACCCGATCGCGGCGCAGTACGAGCACCGAGACGTTGACGCTGAGGAACACGATCAGCAGCAGTAGCACGACCGTCTCGGCGAGCGTCGCGAGGTCGCCGACCAGGGTCAGCCCCATCGCGACGAGGGTGGTGGTGAGAATGGCGACCCACGGGGTCTTCCGCCGCGGCAGCACGCGACCGAGCACGGCGGGCAGCAGGTTCTGCTCGGCCATGCCGTAGGTCAGGCGGCTCACCATGATCATGGTGAGCAACGCGCCGTTGGCGACCGCGACCAGGGCGATCAGGCTGAACAGCCAGGACGGGATGCTGGCGCCCGCCGCCTCGACGACCGAGAGCAGCGGACCGCTCGACTCCTGCAGGTCAGAGGCGGGCAGCGCGATCGAGCTCGCGATCCCGACGAGTACGTAGACCGCGCCCGCCGTGAACAGCGCACCGAAGAGCGCACGCGGGTACGTGCGCCGCGGATTCTTCACCTCTTCGATCATGTTGGCCGAGGTCTCGAAGCCCACGAAGGAGTAGTAGGCGATCACGGCGCCGGCGAGCACGGCCATCGCCGCGGGAGTCCCCTCGGGCGTCTGGGTGAGGCGCGAGGCGTCGCCACCGCCGCCGGCCACGAACACGCCCACCACGGCGATGACGATCACGAGACCGCTCAGCTCGATCGCCGTCATCACCAGGTTCGCCCCCAGGGACTCGCGGATGCCGCGGGCGTTGAGGGCCGCGACGACGGCGAGGAAGACGATCGCGACGGGGATGGTCGGCAGGTCGAAGAAGGTGCCGAGGTAGTCGCCGGCGAACGCGATCGCGAGGCCCGCGGCGCTGGTCACTCCGGCGGCGAGCATGCTGAACCCGACGAGGAACGACACCGCCGGGCTGTGGAAGGCACGCTCGGCGAAGACGGATGCCCCGCCCGCGCGCGGGTACTTGGTGACGAGCTCGGCGTACGAGCCGGCCGTCAGGAGGGCGAGGAGCAGGGCCAGCAGCAGCGGCGCCCACAGCATCCCGCCGACCTTCTCGGAGAGCACCCCCATCAGGGCGTAGATGCCGGCGCCGAGCACGTCGCCCAGGATGAAGGCGAAGAGCAGCGGCCCGGTGATGGCGCGGCGAAGCCGAGTGGGCTCCTCAGGCGTGCGCGCGGTGTCGGAGGTCATCCCGGAACCCTAGGGAGAGAGGAGGGTCACCGGCGACGGGGTTGACAGGCCGCCGACTCGAGTGCCGCGGCGTCGTGAAATCACCCGTGCGGGGGATGCCGCCGCTCGCGGCGGGTCATAGCGTGGAGGCATGCTGATCGTCGAGGAACTCCACATGCTGTTGCTTCGGCCCGACGGCCGTGTCGAGAGCGCGGTGAGCGGGAACCGTCTGTATGGCGAGGTCGCGGCCGTCCTCGTCGACCTCGCCCTGCACGGGCGCATCTCGTTCTCGCACGAGAAGCATCCGACCGTCGACATCGTGTCGACCGAGCCGACGGGCAACCCGATCCTCGACACCACCCTGCAGCGTCTCGTGCCGATGCGAGGCAAGCGACTGCAATCGCTGGTCGTGTCGCCGAAGCTCGATCCGCTCGAGGTCGTCGTCGAGTCGCTGGTCGTGCAGGGAGTCCTCGTGCGCGGGGAACGCGGATTCTTCGGCTGGGGGTCGGAACGCACTCCCGAGTCCGACCCCGCGCCCGAGCTGGTGCTGCGTTCGCGGCTCGCCGCTGTGCTCGCGGGCACCGGCGCCCCGACGCAGGCTGACCTCTCGCTGCTCTCGATCCTGCAGAACCTCAACGCCGCGCACGCGATCCTTCGGGCGGAGTGCGGGGACATCTCGGCACGCGACCTCAAGAAGAGGATCGAGCAGCTCACCGCGGGGTCGCCGGCCGGTGATGCCGTCGCCAAGGCCGTGAATGATGCGATCGCCGCCGCGATGGTGGCCATCATGACTCCGGTGATCGTCGCGGCGACGATCACCTGACCCGCTCGGGTCGGGGTTCAGCGCAGCACGGCGACGCGCTCCGCGAGCTCGTCGATCACGCGGCTCTCATCGAGAGGATCGACGATCACACCGGCGACGGCGTCGAGGTCGAGCACCGGGAAGTGCGAGGTCGCTCCGATCTTCTCCTCGCTGCCGAGTGCGAAGGTCTGCGTGCATCGGGCGGAGATCGCCCGCTTGGTGACGGCGTCGTCGAGGTTGCCGGTGGTGAGTCCGCGCACCGGATCGACGCCGGTGACGCCGAGGAAGAAGAGGTCGGCCGCGAGGTGCTGCACGGCTTCCATGGCCAACGGTCCGCTGGCGACCATCGAGAATCGTGCCAGCTCGCCGCCGATCATGACGATGCGCGCCGCCGAGTGCTCGGCGGTGGCGAGGGCCACGGCCGGGCTCGGCGTGATGACGGTGAGGTCGGCGCCGTGGGGCAGCATCCGCGCCATCGCGAGAGTGGTGGTGCCGGCGTCCAGCACGATCGTCGAACCCGGTTCGATCAGGGAGACGGCGCGAGACGCCACCCTCTCCTTGCTCGCGGTGGCGAGGGATGACCGCTGATCGACGGGCCTGTCTGCCGGCGGGATCGGCAGAGCGCCCCCATAGACGCGCACCAGCTCGCCGGCCTCGGCGAGCTCTCGCAGGTCGCGACGGATCGAGTCCTCCGACACCCCGAGATCGAGGGCGACATCCTTCGCCACCACGCGTCCGTCGGCGCGGAGGATCTCCCGCAGGTGGTCTTTGCGCTGTGCGCCCAGCATCCGAGCCCGTCTCCTCTTGTTCTCTCACGAAGTTGCACGTTCTTGCACGGTTAACGTTACAGTCTTCTTCATGACGACACCACTCCTGATCCTGATCGCCGGCCCCTACCGCTCCGGAACCGGCGGCGACCCCGCTCTCATCGCCCGCAATCTCGAGATCCTCGAGCAGGCCGCAGCGCCCATCCACCGGCTCGGACACGTCCCGATGATCGGGGAGTGGGTCGCTCTGCCGATCCTGCGCGGCCTCGACGAGGACGCAGCGACCGACGGCGATGTCATGTACGAGACCGCGCACCGACTGCTGCAGCACTGCGATGCCGTCCTCCGTCTGCCCGGTGAGTCCTCGGGCGCCGACAAGGACGTCGAGATCGCACGGGAGCGGGGGCTTCCGGTCTTCCGCTCGCTCGACGAGATCCCCGCCCTCGGCGCCGCAGCAGGCATCCGGTGAGCCGGGGGAGCTGACCGCAGCGCGGTCACGCCTCGACCCGCCCGTGTTCAGGCGTCGAACCGCACCCCGGTCAGCTCCTCGGCCGCCGACCACAGCGCGCGTCCCACCTCGGGGGAGCGCACCTGCTCGCCGGCGCGCACGCGAGCAGGTGCGCCGCGGAACTCGAGCAGACCGCCGGGGCCCCAGTAATCGCCTCCGGTCGCATCGGCCGACACCGCCGCGTGCACGATCGGCGCTGCGCCGGCGTCTTTGCCCTGCACGAGCGGTCGACCGAGACCGGCGAGAGCGCGGGAGAGGCCCGACACCTCGGCCAGGCCGTCGCGGTGCGGGGTGAGTGGGTCGACCGCGTATCCCGGATGCGCGCACAGCGCGGAGCGCGCGGTTCCCCGCCACCGTCGATCGAGCTCGAAAGCGAGCGCCATGAGCGCGGCCTTCGAGCGGCCGTACTGACGCAGCGACGCCCCGGTCCACGGCTGGCCGAGTGTCGCAGGGTCGATCTCCGCGAAGCGGTGCGCCAGCGAACCGACGGCCACGACGCGCACCTCGTCCGCGAGCGCCGGCCCGAGCTGCGCGAGCAGGGCGAAGTGGCCGAGGGCATTCGTCCCGACCATCAGATCGAGCCCGTCGGCGGTGCGCGCGCGGCGGTCGGCCGCCTTGATCCCCGCGTTGCAGATGACCGCGTCGAGCCGCTCGTCGACCGAGGCCGCGGCCGCGGCGATCGCGTCGAGCGAGCCCAGATCAAGGGGGAGGATGCCGACGTCGGCGCTCGCCGCATGCGTGCGGATCGACGCCGCCGCGACCTCGGCGCGGTCGGTTGAGCGGCAGCCGAGCAGCACCCTGGCCCCGCGGGCGGCGAGCTGTTCGGCGCACCAGTATCCGATCCCCGCATTCGCGCCGGTGACCAGGATCGTGCGGCCGTGGAGGTCGCGGACGGGGGAGGGGGCCGAGGTCATGTCCTCCAACCTAGGCCGCGCGCCCGTGGTGCGAAAAAATTCCTCGACGAGTTTGTGACGAATCTCGTTCCCCGCACGTCTTACCTGTGAGCGACCAACCACGCTCCCGGTGCGGCCGACAGGTCTCGCAGCCGGAACCCCGTGAGACGAAGGAAAAGTCATGGCAACTCAGGATCAGAACACCCCCGCCAGCCCCGCCGAGAAGGAGCTGGCTCAGACTTCCGCCGCGCCGAAGCCCGCCGCGTCCGGCTCCCGCGTGGACCGCTCGTCGAGCTTCTCGACGTCGCGCATCCCCACCGACGTCGACGCGGCCGGCAAGACGGTCATCGCCGATGGCGTCGTGGCCAAGGTCGCCGGCATCGCCGCCCGTGAGGTCGCTGGCGTCTACGCGCTCGGCGGCGGCGGAGCACGCGCCTTCGGTGCGATCCGCGACGTGATCAACGCCACCGACCTCGCCCAGGGCGTCAAGGTCGAGGTCGGCGAGACGCAGGCCGCAGCCGACCTGACCATCGTCGTGGAGTACCCGGCCCCCATCCAGGAGGTCGCGAACAACGTCCGCGCCGCCGTCGCCGGTGCGATCAGCCGCCTGGTCGGTCTCGAGGTCGTCGAGGTCAACGTCGAGGTCAACGACGTGCACGTCCCCGGTGACGACAACACCGAGAACGAGGAGTCGCGCGTCTCATGAGCCCCACCATCACCGGCGCCGTGATCGGCGCCCTGCTCGCTCTCGCCGCACTGGCGTTCGGGTTCTGGGGCTTCCTCCTCGTCGCCCTGTTCGCCGGGATCGGTGCCATCATCGGCCGGATCGCCTCCGGCAAGCTCGACGTCCGCGGTCTCGCGGACGCCTTCACGGGGCGGCGCACCTCCTGATGCGCGTCGACCAGCACTTCGCCCCCGGTGGTGGCCCCGTGGGGGTCGCCACCGGTGAGGCCACCGTTCCTGGCCGCGTCGACGTGAGGGAACGCGTCTACCGCACGGTGACCGAACAGGCATCCGCAGTCCTGATCGGTGTGCCGCGCGGCGACGTGAAGGTCGATGTCGCCGAGCATCCGGGCGGCTTCGCCGTCCGCATCGCCACCCCGCTCCCCGTGCCGAATCTCGACGACACCGTCGCGATCGAGCAGGGAGTCCCCGTTCTCGAGAGGGCCCGTCAGCTGCAGGAGCAGTTGCAGACGCGGCTGACCGGAATCCTCGGTCGAGACATCACCCGGATCAACCTCACCATCACCGGTGCCACCATCCCAGAGAGGAGTCGAGTGCGATGAGCACCCCCGTACTTCGTCGCGTCGTTCGTCGCGAGACGCATTCGCCGCGCACCGTCGCGATGTTCGTCGCGGTCATCCTCCTGATCCTCGCCCTGGCCTACATCGGTCTCGAGATCGTGCTGAGCCTCGCAGCCCAGCCCGCCCTCCTGCTCGGTCCCGCCGCAGCGGGCGGTTGGCTGGTCGGATTGCCGACCGCGCAGCCGGCCGGTCTCGTGATCGCGGGCAGCATCGTGCTGGCCCTGATCGGGATCGTCTTCATCGGTCTGGCCGTCACACCGGGCCGACTGTCGAAGCACACGCTCGAGGCGGGCGACCGTGCGGTCGTCGTCGACAACGGCGTGATCGCCAGTGCACTGGCCCAGCATCTGTCGGAGCAGACGGGTCTCTCCCGCGAGAGCATCACCGTCGGCGTCGGCCATCGGTCCGTGGACGTCACCGTGCGTCCCGGCGCCGGCATCCCGCTCGACAAGAGCGCGGTGCAGTCCGCCGCAGAGGCCGAGCTGACGACCTACCGACTGACCAGGAGCGTACGCACCCGGGTCCGCATCGAGCGGCCCACCGAGAAGGAGGACGAGCTGTGAACGCCACCAATCGTGCGCTGAACCGCACCCTGCTGCTGATCATCGGCCTGCTGTTCCTCGCTCTCGGGGCCCTCGGGATCGCGATCATGAGCTGGCCCACCGCCACCGACATCTGGACGTCGGCCGGCAAGGACGCCCGCACCTGGCTCGACCAGGCGATCGCCGCCACGGCCATCGCAGGAGGAAGCCTCTCCTGGGTCGGTATCGGCGCCGTCGCCGCGATCGTCATCGTCGTCGTGCTCCTCATCGCCGCGTTGACGAGCATCTCGGGGCGCCGCTCCAAGACGGTCCTCCGCTCGTCGGGTTCGCAGAACCCGCTCGGCCGGGTCACGGTCACGGAGTCCTTCGTGTCGGATGCGGTGAAGAACTCGCTCGCGGATCGGGCCGACATCCTCTCCACCCACGTCACCGCGAACGACATCCACAGCGAGCCCGTGCTGCACGTCGCGCTGACCCCTCGTCAGAACACCGATCCGCGTGAGCTGGTCGACCACGTCGACCGCCTGCTCGGCAACCTCGCGACCCTCACCGGCCGTGAGACGGCGACCTACGTCTCCATCCACACCGGTCTGCGGGCACGGCTCGCTCACGACCAGCGTCGTCTGACCTGATCCGCTGAGACCCATCCGTCACCCCCGACCACTCGTCACCCAGGAAGAGAACCACCATGCGAAACAAGATCCTCCTCATCGGCGCCGTCGCCTTCGTCGCCTACATCCTGGGCAGTCGGGCCGCGACCGTGCAGATCGACAAGGGCGAGTCCGTCCGGCACCAGCTCGTGCGGATGTGGAACGACCCGAAGGCCAAGAAGGAGCGGGCCAAGGCCGCGAAGAAGGCCAAGAAGGCCGCGGAGAAGGCCCTCGACAAGGTGCGCCGCTGAGCGTCCGCACCCACCTGCTTATCGTCGGTCGCGAAGAGCACGACGATAAGACGCCGGGAATCCTCCCGTCGTCATCATCACCCTCACGAAAGGAGCTCCTCATGGGACTCGATGACAAGATCAAGAACGCCGCTCAGGACATCGCCGGCAAGGCGAAGGAAGCGATCGGCAACGCGACCGACAACGACAAGCTCGCCGCCGAAGGCAAGGCCGACCAGGTCAAGGCCGACGCGAAGAAGGCCGGCGAGAACGTGAAGGACGCGTTCAAGAAGTAAGACCCCCCCCGACGGGCGGGCGGAGCATTCGTGCTCCGTCCGCCCGTCGGTGCGTTCGCGGGCGGGTGGGGTCGCATGCGGGTCGTCGTGAGACGATGCGGGGATGAGTGCGCGAATGGATGCCGAATCCGAGCGAGAGCTGCGTGAGCTTCGTCTCCGTGCATACGGCCCCCGAGCCGACATCGCGGCGGACCCGGTGGCACTGCGCCGACTGGAGCAGCTCGAGGCCGCGCGCGCCGCAATACCCGACTCCGGCGTCGTCCCCGGCGTCGTCTCGGTCGATGCCCGTTCCGCGTCCGTCATCGCCGACGGTCGCGTCGAGGACCGAGCGGGCGACGATCTGCTCGACAGGCTCGGTGACGACTCGCTGTGGGACGACGATCCCACCGCCACACCCACCGCCACCGCCACCGCCACCGCCACCGCCGGCGGTCCGGGTCCGGCGGATGAGGCTGCGGGGCGGCCCGCACGCCTCGAGAGAAAGCACGCCGTGCTGTGGGTGGCGTCCGTGGTGGCATCCGCCGTCGCGGCCGCTCTCGTGACGTTCGCCGTGACCTCGCTGCAGTCGGTGTCGGTATCGTCGGGCGCCCCACAGGTCGACACCCTCCAGCTCACGCGCAACGGCTCGGTGCCGCCGAACTGGTTCGGTGCGGAGTCCGACGTCGCCAGCGCCGAGTTCGCCGGTCTGACGGTCTTCGAGAGTCCGGGGTGGGTCTCGGAGTCGGGGGATCGCGCGTCGGACAACCGCTGCCTCTCGGTCGCCAGGACCAGCGACCTGCCCGAGCAGGCTGAGGACGAGGGGGATTCGTACGTCGACGGCCCGGTCTACGGGTCGTGCGGCGTCGCGTCGTTCCCGACCGTGCTCGCCATACCGTTCAGCGACGAGCTGCCGGAGGAGCTGATCGAGCGGTATCCCTCGGGCGTCGCGATCCAGTTCATCCTCGACGGCGACCGCGTCGGGGTCTTCCTCGACTCGAGCGAGAAGTAGCCGCGGGCTCCACGCCCGGAAGCTCACCCGAGGGGATTCTGCTCCAGCTTGCGGACGACGCCGCCCTCGACGAGTCGGCGCGCGGCGGTGTGGGGCTTCCTGGCCGCCTGGTCGACGACCCCGGAGCCGAACTCGTCGGCGAGGTCGAGGCGGGGATACGCCTCGAGAACCTCACGGAGGAAGGCCTCGGGAAGCGCGTCGGGGCGCGCGCCGGAGATGTCGAGACCGGTCGCGATCTCGAGCAGGTACCCTTCGACGTCGACCGCGGGATCGACCGAGGGCCAATTGTGCCGCACGATCACCTCGAGCGCACGGGTGCCCCGCCGCTCGTCCCAGCCGGCGCCCCGGGTGAGCGCGACGGCGACATGGCCGCCGGCCTCCTCGTAGGAGCGGAGCACGTTGTCGAACTCCGGAGCCAGGCCGATGTCATGGAGCACGGCCGAGACGTAGAGCAGCTCATGGTCGACGTCGTGTCGGCCTTCGATGACGGCGAACGCCTCGGCCCACAGCCACGAACGCACGACATGGTTGACCATCGTCGGGGACTGATACTGCGTCGCGAGCGACAGGGCGGCGATCGCCGCGGGCGTGCGGGGCGCCTCGAACGAGTCGAGGTGCAGGGGCGGATGCGTCTCGTGCGCGCTCATGCCGGTCAGCGTATCG
The DNA here is from genome assembly GCF_001426995.1 of Microbacterium sp. Root553. Lineage (NCBI taxonomy): Bacteria > Bacillati > Actinomycetota > Actinomycetes > Micrococcales > Microbacteriaceae > Microbacterium > Microbacterium sp. Root553. The sequence goes on from NZ_LMFY01000001.1 coordinate 1,303,336, forward strand.
CTTCGGGGCCGCACCGCCCGCATGCTCGCACGCCGATCTAGAGCGGCGGATCGAGGGCGTCGAGCGCCGCATCCATCTCCTCGGCCATGTGACGGTATCCGATGTCGGAGGGATGCAGACCGTCCGACGCCATCCAGCTGTCCTCGGCGCCGGCGTGGTGCCCGTCGAGCCATCTGCTCGCACCGGGGATCCAGTCCGCATCGATCCCGTCGGCGGCATCCTCGACCCATCCGATGATCGTCTCCACCGACTCGGGGCGCTCGTCGGTGTACCAGAACGGCTCGACGACGATGATCCTCGCGTCGGGCAGGGCGTCGCGCAGCCGGCTGAGGTCGTCGGTGATGGTCGTGCGGATGAGCTCGGCGCGTCGGTCGTAGCTGAAGTTGTCGTTGAGCCCCATCGTCACGAAGACGATGTCGGGGTCCTGCGCGATGACGAGTTCGGGGAGGTCGTTCCCGTCGAAGTCGGAGCGGTGGTTGACGAACCCGAGTCCGTTCACGCTGGGGTTGAACTCCTGCCATCCGCGCTGCTCGCTGATGATCGTGGACCATCGGAGAGCCGGATCGCTCGCCCCGGTGCCCAGCGTGTACGAGTCCCCGTAGAACGCGACGACCGGCCCATCTCCCGGTGTCGGGGACGCATCCGGCACCGGCCCCGCACTGCAGGCGGTGAGCCCGAGGGCGAGGGCGGCGAGCGAGGCGAGCGATCGGATGCGGCGCATGGTGGTTGTTCGTCACCGACCCCGGGCCGGATGGCGGCTGCTAGGCCGCGGCCCGCCGCACCGTCGGACGGGTGAGCCGCGGGATCAGCGAGGGAGTGCTCTCGCGGTACTCGATGTAGTCCGCCCTGTCCCCCCACTTCTTCTCGGCACGCGCCTCGAGCAGCGGGATGCCGCTGACGCGGGTGAGCAGCAGGATCACGAACAGCGGCGACAGCACGGCCACCCACTGCCAGCCGGTGAGCACGGGGGCCGCGGTCACGAAGACGCCGACCCAGATCACGATCTCGCCGAAGTAGTTGGGGTGCCGCGAGCGCGACCACAGGCCGGTGCGGATGAATTCGTCCTTGTTCTTCGGGTCGGCGCGGAACGCGGACTTCTGCGCGTCGGCGACGATCTCGATCACCATGCCGAGCACCCAGACGACGATGCCCACGACGGTGAGCCATCCGATGGGTGCGCGGTTCGCGGCGTCCGTGCTGATCGCGATCCAGGCGGCGGCGGCCGTGATCGACACCCAGGCCCCCTGGATGACCCAGACCTGCAGGAAACGCACGGGCGATCCCTTGATCTCGTCGAAGCGCCCGTCGGACCCTGCCTTGTGCACGCGCATGGCGAGGAAGGATCCGAGACGCGCGGCCCACAGGGCGACCATCACCGCGAGGATCCAGCTGCGCGCGTCGGGCATGGGCGTCAGCAGCACGAGGGCCACCGAGATCGCGAGGAACGTGAGGCTGCCGGTGAGGTCGAAGAAGCGCTCGGTGCGCAGGAGCACGGCCGGGATGAAGGCGAGGATCTGGATCACGTAGGCCGCCGCCACCGCGAGGGCGAAGAGCGGGATTCCGCCGAGCATCGCGCCGTTCTGGCTGCCGGCGAGCGCGACGAGCGCCCCGATGACGAGAGCGACGATGATGGCGATCAGCGAGGCGCGCGACGACTTGGTTTCGGTGGGCGTCGGTGAGGACATGGTGTTCTTCCTGTTTCTCAGAGGTAGAGGTCTTCGACGGTGACGGATGCGCGATCCAGGACGACGCTCCGTCGGAGTTTCATGGTGGGGGTGACGATCCCGCGGTCCTCGAGGTCGGCGAGGATCACGCTGAACCGGCGCACCTGCTCGCTCCGGGCCACCAGTGCGTTGGCGGCGTCGACGGATGCCTGCAGCCGCGCGCGCAGAGTGGGATCCGTGACCGCGCGGAGGTCGGGCTCGGCCAGGGGCGGGATGTCGGCGCCCGTGGTGCGCGCCCACTCCTGCGTCTGCTCCGGATCGAGCACCAGCAGCGCGGAGAGGTACGGCTTGCCCTCGCCTACCATCACCGCGTGGGAGATGAGCGGATCCGCCTCGACGGCGCTCTCCCAGCGGGTCGGCACGATCGTCTTGCCGTTGGAGGTGACGATGACGTCTTTGAGTCGTCCGTCGAGGATCAGTCTGCCCTGGTCGTCGAGTCGGCCGAGGTCGCCGGTGCGGAAGAATCCGTCGACGAAGGCGCCCTCGTCGTGGGCGGGATTGCGGTATCCGCCGAAGACGCCGAGGCCGCGGGCGAGCACCTCCCCGTCGTCGCTGATGCGCACCGTGAGGCCGGGGAGCGGCGAACCGACGCTGCCCGAGGCGATGCGTCCTGGCAGGTTGCCGGTGAGCGGTGCCGTGGTCTCGGTCAGGCCGTATCCCTCGATGACGGGGACGCCGATGCCGCGGAAGAAGAGCGACAGCTCGGGGTCGAGTGCGGCGCCGCCGGAGAGCATGTAGCCGACGCGTCCGCCCATCACCGCGCGCAGGCGGCGGTAGAACAGCGCGTCGAAGAACCGGTGGCGCAGACGCAGGGCGAGGTCGTTCGCGGGGTGCGCGGCGGCGTCGATCCGCTCGGCGCGGCGGCCCCACGCGATCGCCGTCTCCCTTGCCGTGGTCCAGACGCCTGCGAGGCCCTTGTCGGCGGCCTTGGCGGCGGCGGCCGCCTGGATCTTCTCCAGCACCCGGGGGACGACGACGAGGAAGGTCGGTCGCAGGGTGTCGAGGGTCGCGACGACGGTCGACGGGTCGGCGAGGTGGGCGATCCGCATGCCGCTGGCCAGGCAGATCAGCTGCAGGCCGCGGGCCAGCACATGAGCGAGCGGGAGGAAGATCACGGTGTTGCCGGCGTCGTTGACGATTTCGCGGTAGGCCGCGGCGATGTTCAGCACCTGTCCGAGGAAGTTCCGATGCGTCAGCACGACGCCCTTCGGCTCGCCCGTGGTGCCGGAGGTGTAGACGATCGTCGCCGGGTCGTCCTGGGTGGCCGATGCCCGGCGGGCCTCGAGGTCGGCATCCGAGACGTCGACTCCGAGCGCGACGAGGTCGGCGAGGGGTGCGGATGCGGCGGCATCCATCGTCCACACGCCGAGGGGGTCGCCACCGGCCTCCGTGAGTGCCGACTGCAGCAGCGCCGTGTGCGAGGCCGTGCCGCCGATCGCCAGACGCACCCCTGCGTCGGCGACGATGGCGTTCACCTGCGACGGCGAGGACGTCTCGTAGATCGGCACGACGACGGCACCGGCGAACCAGGATGCGAGATCGGCGACGGCCCACTCGTAGCGGGTGGGGGCCATGATCGCGATCGGGTCGCCCGCCTGCACGCCGCGGGCGATGAACCCCTTGGCCAGTGCGCGCACCTCATCCGAGAACGCCCGAGTGGTGACCGGCCGCCAGGGGGCGGTGCTGCCGGCATCCGCCCTCTCGACCTCGAAGGCCACGTGTTCCGGCGCGGTCTGCGCACGCGCGACCAGGAGGTCGGTGATGTTCCGGTAGGTGTCGAGGACTGCCAGCGGCGGGGTCGATGATTCGATCATCGGTATGTTCCTCTCGGTCGGACGGGGCGGCTCGGGGCGTGACGGCGGTCCTCGGTCGAGCGGACGAAAGGAGTATGCGGGCGCGCGCATGCACCACCATCTTCTCCTGTTCGGAGCCCCCGCCGATTCGGATGGGACCGCGTGCCGCGAGCAACCTCGGTTGACAGGACGCCGTCTAGCAACGTAGGTTGACAGCATGGAGTCATCACAGATCGCCGCGACCGCGGCGGACCTCAGCGATCCGCGAGCGGGGCTGCGCGCCGTGGCGACGCTGCGCGCGCTGGCCGACACCCTCGAGCTGCGTCAGGTCGAGGCGGGGCTGCGCGCGGGAATGACCTGGCAGGACATCGCCGACGCGCTCGGCGTGACCCGTCAGGCCGCCCACAAGAAGCACGCCAGGCGGGTCGACCCCGCCATCCAGATCCCCAGGAGGAACGCATGACCAGGTTCGCTCGAGCAGCTCACACCAGCCACTCGCTCTCGGTCGCCGCCATGGAGGAGGCCTCCCGCTCGGGACTCCGCACGGCCGACATCGAGCATCTTCTGCTCGCCCTCATCATCAACGACCAGTCAGCGGGGCGGATGCTGCGCGGCGCAGGCCTCGACATCGACGCGGCCCGCCGCGCCGTCGAGGACCAGCACGCCGCGCACCTGGCCGAGCTGGGCATCGAGGCGTCGTTCCCGGGGGCGGGGCAGATCGTGTTCCCTCAGACCGAGGGATACGAATGGAGCACCCGCGCCTCCGACCTGCTCATCCGCGCCAGCGGCAGAGGCAAGTCGGGCGACGCGGCGGCGGTGCTCCGTGAACTCCTGGTCGAGCCCAGCGGGTTGATCGACGGCATCCTGGCGCGCATCGGAACATCTGCGCAGGCTCTGCTCGAGCAGCTCGACGAGCTCGGCGCCGACGACACGACGACGCCGCTCACGGCGGTGAAGCGGCACGGCCGTGCGGCGGGATCGATCGAGACGTTCGTCTCCGCGCCGGTGGGCGACGTCGGTGCCTTCCTCATCGATCCCGCCCGGATCCCCGACTGGCATCCGGGCGTGGGGTCCCTCGAGCTCGGCGAGCAGGAGGTCGCCGTCGGCGAGGTCTGGGAAGGGCTCGCGCCCACGCAGCGTCTGAACGGGGATCCTCTGACACGCAAGCCCGAACTCCGTCGTCGCCGCATCACCCTGGAGTCGGCGCATCTGCCGGACAGCGTCGCGTGGAGCTTCGCCTACCCCGATGCGCCGAAGAACAGCCCGGTTCTGATGGAGTTCACGCTGGCCGGCACGACGGGCGGAACGCAGGTCCACACGACGATGTCCTGGGCGCGGCGCGGCGGATGGCGCGGAATCGTGGCTCTGCCCATGCGTCCGCTGCAGAAGTTCATGCTGTGGATCATGCTGGCCCAGACGAGCGCCGCGATCAGCCGTTCGTTCCGCTGATCCCCGCGTCGACCAGGATCGCCCGCGCGGCGCGCTCGCCGGAGGCCAGGGCCCCCTGGATCGACGCGGTGTCCTGATGGTCGCCCGCGATGTACAGACGCTCGGAATGGCGCGGCGATCGCGGGGGTCCGAGGGGAGCCAGCTGGGCCGGGAGGGCGTCGACGATGTCGTCGCGCCGGATCACCTCCCAGGCGCTGACGTCGGCGCCCCAGATCTGTGCGAGGTGATGGCGGACATCGTTCTCCTCCGCGGCGCCGGTGGTGCCGCCGCCGCCCGGCAGCAGGCAGGTCGCGGCGATGAGGTGGCGTCCGGCGGGAGCGTAAGAGGGCACGGTGTGGGTCATCACGACCGTGTTCACCACGGGCCCGCGGCCCCGCCCGTCGACGGTGAGCAGCGCTGACGGGCTGGGCGGCTCTGCCGCGGCGAACCACCAGGTCTGCAGCCCGTTCGTCGCGGGTGAGGGACGCCCCGTGAGGTCGGTCACGGCATCGGGGCCGACCGCGACGACCACCCGAGCCGCGCGGACGGGGTCGCCGTCGACGACTCCGACCTCGATGCCGGTGCCGGTGTTGCGGGCGCGGCCTTCGGACGACAGGCGTTCGGCGGCCGTGCCCAGCCGAATGGTGGCGCCGGCGGCGCGTGCGCGTGCCGCGAGCTGTTCGGGGACGGCGGCGATCCCCTGTGCCGGCAGTCCGGGGCGGCCGAGCGCGAAGTACCGCGCGAGCAGCCGGGCGAACGCGTTCGACGTGTCGCCGCGACCCTCCGCCAGCACGCCGGCGAGGAACGGCTCGAGCACGGCGGTGCGCAGCGGGCCGTGGAGCCCGGCCGCATCCCATCCTTCCCTCAGCGGGATGTCGTCCTGCGCGAGGCGGGAGAGCGGACGCACGAGTGCCGGCGCCGCCCAGCGCGCCAGCGCGACGGCATCCGGCAGGGTCACCAGTCCGCTGCGCAGCGAGGTGACGATCGACAGCGGATGCCGCAGCGGATGCCGCAGCGCGGCCAGGCCCTGCGCCGTGCGCACCTGCACCCCCACCGGAAAGCTCCCCATCGCCAGGACGTCGAGATCGACGCTGCGGCGGAGCGCCGGGTAGGCGGGGTTGAGCACCTGGAAGCCGCGATCCAGCCGGAACCCGTCGACGATGTCGGTGCGCTGGCGTCCCCCGACGGCGTCGCCGGCCTCGAGCACGACGACATCGAGTCCGTGGGCTGTGAGCAGCTGTGCGCAGCGGAGTCCCGCGAGCCCGGCGCCGATCACGATCACGTCATGCACGGGGTACGGCTCCGGGGGTCTGCATCAGGCGCGTCGGCTGCATGGCACCAGCGTACGACGGGAGGGGAGAGGCGGACGCGTCCGTCGGGGCGATGCACTCCAGGTGCGGCAGTGTCACCCGGTGAGGGAGGTCCGCATGTCGTTCCACACCGACGCCAGGCAGTCCTCGAGCGGCACGTCGGCGGGCCCCTCCAGCCATCTGCCCACCGCGAGATCGAAGCAGGTGACGGCGACGGCTGCCAGCGTCCGAGCGCGCTCAGGGTCGATGCCGCGTCGGTGCAGAGACTCTTCGATGGCGCGGGCGAGGTAGTGACTGCGGAGAAGATCACGCTCGAGCAGTGCAGGCTCGCTGTGGACGATGCTGCGCCGACGCGCCATCTGCTCCCGCCAGTCCTGCACACCCCGGCACGCGGCTGCAAGGCCGGCGCGCACGGTGTCCGTCCCGTCGCTCTCCGACGGGACGGATGCCATGAAGGCGCTCACCGCCTGGGGGAACTCGCGATCTCGGAGGAACAGCACGTCCCGCTTGTCGGAGAAGTGTCGAAAGAACGTCCGTGTGGTCAGGCCTGCCGCCTCGGCGATCTGCGGAACCGTGGTTCCTCCGTACCCCTGTTCGGTGAACAGGGCCATCGCTGCAGCTTCCAGCCGCAGTGCGGCATCCGGGGACCATCGAGGCATAGAGCCATGATGACACGAACTGTCGTAAGATCGATTATGACGGCATGAGATGTCATCAGGATCGGGGAGTGGACGAGTGAGCGACAACACTGCGGCGTGGATCGATTCTCCGTACGCGGATCTGACGATCCGAGAGGCCCCCATGCCGAAGCCCGGGCCGGGGCAGCTGCTGGTGGAGGTGCGCGCGGTGGCGGCGAATCCGCTCGATGCGATCATCCAGTCCAACGGCACCGTCATGTACGGGTGGCTGCGGTACCCGGTCATCCTCGGCGAGGACGTCGCGGGCGTCGTCGTCGAGATCGGTGCCGACGTGGACGCCTTCGCCGTCGGGGATCGCGTCGTGGCGTACGCGATGGGTCTGGAGAAGGGGCGGGACGCGGTCTCCGAGAGCGGCTTCCAGGCCTACGTCGCCGTCGACGCCGGCTTGGCCGCCGCCCTGCCGGCGGCTACCGCCTTCGAAGATGCCGCCGTCCTGCCTCTGGCGGTGTCCACAGCGGCGGCCGGTCTGTTCGAGAGCGACCAGCTGGCGCTGGACTACTCCCGTGTCGGGAAGGAGGCGGCCCGCGACGAGGTCGTCGTGGTGTGGGGTGGCGCGACGGCCGTCGGTGGCAACGCGATCCAACTCGCCCGCGCAGCCGGGTACCGGGTCATCACGACGGCGTCTGCGAAGAATCACGACCGGATGAGGCAGTTGGGGGCAGAGGCCGTCTTCGACTACCGCGACCCGCAGGCCGTCGATCAGATCGTCCGCGAGGTCGGCGGTTCCGCGGTGGCGGGGATCCTCGCCGTCGCGGTGGGGTCCGCCGAGCCCTGTCTGCGGATCGCGCGCGGGACCGGTGCCACGAAGATCGCGATGGCGAGTCCTCCCGTCTCGTTCTACGAGCAACCGCGCCGCCGCGGCCTCTCCTTCGCCCGCATCCGCCTCTTCCTGGAACTCGGAACGCGAACCGCGTTCCTGCAGGTGCGCAGCCGCGCTCACGGCATCAGGGCCTCGTTCATCTGGGGGAGCGCCATCGCCACCTCTCCCGTGGGGCCGGCCATCTGGGGCGCCTACCTCCCCGCAGCGCTCGCATCCGGCGAGCACCGTCTCTACCCGGAAGCCCGCATCGCGGGACACGGCCTTCCGGACATCCAGAAGGCCATGGACGCCCTTCGCCGCGGCGTGTCCGCGCAGAAGCTCGTCATCACCCTCGATCGGGCAGCGAGGGGATCCTGACCGATCCACGGAGCCCGCGCAGAATCACACCGCAGGACCGTCGGCGCGAAGACACGCGAAGGGTGTGCGCGGAGATCAGCGGCCTGCGCCCGAGGTCTTCTGCTGTCCGCCGTCGCGCGGAAGCAGCTCGAACGGGAGGCCTTTCGACACCGCCCTCGCGTACCGGACGAGGGAGGCGGGTGGCAGATCCACCAGAGGTCCGCAGATGTGGAAGGCCGCGATGATCGCTCCGAGGTCGTCGCCTCGGCGGGTGCTGCGGAACCGTCGATCCGCCTCGTGGACGTTCGCCGCGGCGACCCGCACGATCTCCTGCCACTCCCGCTCGTCGAAGGACTCCGGGGGCACGGACCAGGCTCGCGGGGTGTTCACGGCCGAGCGAGTGGCCTGCTTCCCGCGGTGCGCAGCTGTGGCGTCGACGTTCACGGCCACCTCCCCCTTCGTGATCCCGTGCGCGGAGTGCAGCTCCGATGTTGCGATGATCACGCATCAGCGCGCCCGAGGGTGTGCTGTGCAACATCTCGGTCTGCGCCCGCGCAACACACAGGCCGCGGCTCTCAGCGTTCGGCGAGGGCTCGGCGCATCCGGCGCACCGTGCCGAATCCCGACTGCTCGGCGGCGGCTCGCTCCGTCACCCCCTGATCGAGAAGAGCCGAGGCGTTCGCGATGCGGGTTCGTCGCAGGTAGCCGGAGGGGTTGTCGCCGTTCGCCTGGAACGAGCGGAAGAGGTGTGAACGGGAGACGCCCAGTTCGCGGGCGACGGTCTCCACCGTCGTCGCAGGATCGGCGGCCTGCGCGATGATGAAGGCCACGGCGTCGAGATGGATCTGATCGCCCGGTCGGCTCTCGTGCTTCTCGAAGCGGAGATCGCTGGCTGCGGCGATCGCCGCGACGAGCTCGGTGATCGCCCTCTCGACGTGGGTGAATGCGGCGTCCGAGGGAGGGACGGGGCGAGAGAAGATGGCGTTCGTCAGACTCAGGAACAGGGCGAGGTAGTCGGGTGACGCTTGTCCTGTCCTGACGATCACGCCATCGGCGAGGTTGTATCCGCCGAGCACGACGAGGGAGCACACGACGGCGGTCGCGCTGTCTATGAAGGTGAGGCTCTCGGGGCGGACGAGGATGACACCCCCTTCGGGGACGACGCTGACCGTCGTGCTCGTTCCGACCGTCAGCTCGCCCTCGGTGACGACGAGGAGCATCAGGCGCTCCTCCGCCACCTGTCGGGGGGCCGGCGCGAAGGTGAACCTGGCTGGAGGGTGCCAGAAGCGGGAGACGATGAAGTCCCGGCTCTTGAGAAGATCTCCCGCGAAGCTGAAGTCATCGGTGGGCGGTGTGAGTTCCCACCCCGTCAACGCAAGGAGGTCGCGAGCGGCTCCGGCTCGGAGGTTGAACCTTCGGTTCTCGTAGACGGCGGGGAAGATCTGCATCCGGGTCGCCTTCCTGCGCGTCGGGTGAAACGAGCTTAGCCAGGTGTCTGATCCTCGGGATCGATAGGATCGCCGGATGACCGCACTCGCCAGGGCCACGGACGCGCAGATCGATGCCCTCTGCGATGCCTTCACGTCGGTATCGTGGCCGCTCGGCCGCGACGACTTCAAGACGCTCGCAGAGCGCCTCGGGTGGCAGTTCGCGTTGGAGACGTCGAGCGGCATCCAGCACCGTTCGGGGTATCCCGTGAATCTGCCGACCGTTCGCTCGCTCGTGGCGGGGGACGCAGTGTCCCAGGTCACGGTCGCGGTCTCCGATAAGAGCGACGACGCCGAGGGGCTGCAGAGTGCTGCGCACGAGCTGCGGGCGGCGCTGGGCGAGCGCCTCGGTGAGCCCTCCGGCTCCGATGGTGCAGGTCACCACTGGGAACTGGGCAACGGCGGCAGGATCCGGCTCACGAGGGTGCCCAGGAAGGTGCTGCTCGTCGTCCAGGATCAGCGGTTCGCCGAGGTGGAGCGAGTAGAGGAACGCCTGGGCATCGACCCCGGCCGCACGCCGGCATAGGGGCTGACAGTGCCTGATTCCGGGTCGGAACAGCGCTGGACGTGGCGCATGTGGAGGGGCTGACGGGAATCGAACCCGCGCTATCTGCTTGGGAAGCAGAAGTTCTGCCATTGAACTACAGCCCCGCACCTGCATCCGAAGAGCAGGTGACGCCAGCCTACCCGCACGATCCGTCACGACCAAAGTGCGGGACGGGTGTGGCAACTAGGCTGGGGCCGTGCTTCTCAGCGACCGCGACATCAGAGCAGAACTCGCATCCGGCCACATCGGTCTGGATCCGCACGAGCCGGAGATGATCCAGCCGTCGAGCATCGACGTGCGCCTGGACCGCTACTTCCGCCTCTTCGACAACCACAAGTATCCGTTCATCGATCCCTCGGTCGATCAGCCGGAGCTCACGCGGTTGATCGAGGTCGACCCCGACGAGCCGTTCATCCTGCACCCGGGCGAGTTCGCCCTCGGCGCGACCTTCGAGCAGGTCTCGCTCGCAGATGACATCGCGGCACGCCTCGAGGGCAAGTCGTCGCTGGGGCGGCTGGGCCTCATCACCCACTCGACCGCAGGATTCATCGATCCGGGATTCACCGGCCACGTCACGCTGGAGCTCGCGAACGTCGCCACGTTGCCGATCAAGCTGTGGCCCGGCATGAAGATCGGCCAGCTGTGCTTCTTCCGGCTGACCTCGCCGGCCGAGAACCCCTACGGATCCGGCCCCTACGGCAACCGTTACCAGGGACAGCGCGGACCCACGGCATCCCGCTCGTTCCAGAACTTCCACAAGACCGACGTCGGGACGACCGACGTCGGAGCCGTAGGAGGCTGACATGAGCGGCGACGACAGCGACCGGCAGATTCCGATGGACCCGCGGGATGCTGTCGTCCCGCCGCCGCCCGCGGAGGGCGCGGTTCCGGATGTCGTGATCCCGCCGCCTCCGCCGGAGTCGTCTGTTCCGGATGTCGTGATCCCGCCGCCTCCGCCGGAGTCGTCCGTTCCGGATGTGGTGATCCCGCCGCCTCCGCCGGAGTCGTCTGTTCCGGATGTCGTGATCCCGCCGCCCCCTCCGGAGGCGATGCTTCCCGCGACCCGCAGGTCGCGGCCGAAGCCGGCGATCCTCACCGGCGACCAGCCTGCTCCGGTCGCGGACGACTGGGCGCAGCCGTCGGTGGCTCCCGAGGTCCCGACATCCGGCGGATATCGTGCGCTGACCTTCGTGATCTTCGCTTTCCTGGTGGTCATCCTGGTCGCGGCGATCGTCGGCGCGATCTACCTCGGCACGACGACCTTCGGGATGTCGGCCGGTGTCGGGCCCGCGCTCTCCGCCGCCGCGCCCTGGCTCGGGTGACCTGGTCCGGCGTCGAGATGGTGCTGATGTCCTGCCATGGACGATCGGCCGGATGCCGGGTGCGCGCGTTCGACGGATGGATGCAGACGCAGCAAGGCCCCGCCTGACCGGGGTCAGGCGGGGCACTCCTGTGAACGGATGCGGTCAGGCGTCGCGACCTCGGGAGAACCCGGCGTCGAAGCCGCGCTCGTAGGCGTGCTGCGCCGCGCCGGCGGTGCGGTGGTCACCGCGGTTGTGGCCGTGATCAGGACCGAAGCCGTGGCCGCGGTGGTCGCCGTGCCCGTGGCCGCCGCGCTCGTGGCCGCCGCGCTCGTCGGTGAGGCGGTCGTGCCCGCGGTGTCCGTGGTGCGCGCAGGTGCGGCCGGCGGAGTCCGAGTCGGCGCCGAACTCGGCATCCGCACCGTGCTCATGCCCGTACTCGCGACCCTGACCGAAGTCCGAGCCGACGTCGCGACCGGGTCCGAACGGGCGGCCGTGGCGACGGCCGAAGCCGGGACCGAAGCCGTGCCCGCGTCCGAACCTGCGAGGTTCGAAGCCGCGGCGACGGCCGCGTCCTCGGGGGAGCGGAGTCTCCTCGTCCCAGCCGAACGCGCGAGCGATCTGCTCGAGTGTGGCGAGGGTGGTGTCGAGGTCGTCGGGTGAGACGGCGTCGGTGACCTTGGCGCGGATGCCGTCGACGATGCCGAGGAGGCGTTCCTTGGCTGCGCGACCGTCGGAGGTGAGCGTCCAGCCGTCGCCGTCGGCGACGACCCATCCGCGCTCCACGAGATCGTGCAGTTTGTGGGCGTTCAGCGTGCGGCGCGCGGGCACCGAACCGTCGATCACGTTGAGGATCCGCCAGTCGCGGCGGCTCGCCTGCTCGCTCTCGAAGGCCGAGGCGAACTCGGCGGCCATCAGGCGGTCGACAGCCGTGATCCAGAAGCCGAACGGGCGGGAGGTGCTGTCTGTGTTCTGAGTGTCAGAGGTGTTCATGGGATGAGTCCTTAGATGTCATTGAGCATGTGCTTGTCACTATGCATGTATATGTAGTGTGACATGCAGTTCGGATGCATGTCAAGTCGCATGTAAAATCGACGGGTGAGCGCCGAAGAGAACGACCCCGCCGAGGCCATCGCCCGCGCCCTGTCCCGCCTGCGCGGACGTCGTCCGGGCGAACGCGGTCGAGGCCCCCGCGGGATGGGTGCGACGCGCGGGTGGCACGGTGGCCCGCATCCCGACCACTTCGAGCAAGGCGTGCACGATCACGGTCGCTCGGGACATCCCGGCATGCCGCCGTGGATGAACGATCCGTCCGGGCGCTTCGGGGGACCGGCTCGGATGCGGATGCTCGAGGCGCTCGCCGCGGCATCCGCACCGCTGAGCGTGAGCGACCTCGGCGCGGCGATCGGTGTCGATCAGCCGCGCGCCTCGCGGCTCGTGCAACAGGGGGTCGCGCACGGGTTCGTGCGGCGCGAGGCGGATCCGGACGACGCGCGACGCACGCGCATCGCGCTCACGGACGAGGGGCGCACGGCTGCGCGCGGAATGAGGGGGGAGCGGCGCGAGGCTCTCGGCAAGGCGCTCGCGGCGTTCACCGCGGACGAGCGGGAGCAGCTCGCGATGCTGTTGAACAAGCTCGCCGACAACTGGGAGAGCTGAGCGCTCGATCCGGCGCCGGAGCCGCGGCCTGGGCGAGGGCGGTCTGGATCGTTGGAGACCTGTGCCGGGGGCGACGTGCAGCGTTCGTGATCGGCATTCCGGAAAGCTGCTGCGGTGTTCCGGAATATGCTTCTGATCTGGCCGAAAAGTGCTCGAATCAGTGGTTCGAATGTCGGTGGCCGCGGGTTGTATGGGGGCATGCCATCCCGCACTCGCAGCCTTGTCGATCAGGTCGTCGCCGACCTCGATCGGGTGCTGTCCGATGACGCGCTCGCGGGATTGTCCGACGCGGAACGGGTCGAGGTCCTGCAGGCGGCCGGAGCAGCGTTCCGGCGCGTCGAGGCCGTCGTGGTCGAGACGATCGCCAGTGGTGATGCGATCGACTTCCCGCATTCCACCGGATGCCGCACGCAGAACGAACTGCTCCAGCGCACCCTGCTGACAGACATGCGCGGAGCGACGCGCGTCGGGGCTGCCGTCGACCTGGTTCGACGGGATGTGAACCTGGTGTCCGGCGATCGGCTGCCCGCGCGGTGGCCGGCGCTGCGAGAGGCGATGCTCGACGGCGCGCTCAGCATCGCGGGGATGCTCGCCGCGACCGAGCCGCTCGAGAAGGTGTCGCACCGCATCAGCGTCGATGATCGGCTCGACGCCGACATCTGCCTCGCGCGTGCGGCGCGAGGCATCAGACCCGACCCCGAGGCCGGCCCAGACGATGAGGTTCAGGGCCCGGCACCCACGATCGACGAGCTGAAGCTCCTTGCAGAGACGCTGGCCGTGCTGCTCGACCCCGATGGAGACGAGCCCGGCGATGAGCCTGCGCGTCGTCGGGGCATCACCCTCGGCCAGGTGCGCGATGGGCTGCGTTCCATCAAGGGATATCTGACGCCCGATGTCGCCGCGCAGTTCGAGCTGATCCTCGATGCGATGAACAACCCCAAGGGCGACGGCCCGCCTCTGCCGGGTGTGGTGTTCACTGTCGATTCTGACGACGGCGATGCTGACGACGGCGATGCTGTAGACGGCGATGCTGAAGACGGCGATGCTGAAGAGGACCCGTACAACTCCGATCCGCGCTGCGTCATCGACGACCGCACGCCCGCACAGAAGCGACATGACGCGCTCGCCGCGGCATTGGCGATCGCTGCCCGTCACCGAGACATGCCCACCCTCGGTGGCGCCGCACCGGTCCTGGTGGTGACGGTCGATGCGAACGACCTCGCCGAGGGCACCGGGCGCGCGAGCATCGGCGGCGCCTGGGGACAGCTGCCCGTGAGCGTCGCTGCCCATGTCGGGTGCTCGGGGACGATTCAGCGGGTGATGTTCGATGAGGGGCGGATCATTGCGATCACGACCACCGATCGGGTCTTCACGGTGCATCAACGGCGGGCGATCATCGCTCGCGACAAGGAATGTCTGATCCCGGGGGGTCATGTTCCGGCGTCATGGTGTGAGATTCATCACGTGATCGAGCACGCGAAGGGTGGCGCTTCGTGAATGTCGGCCGCGGCAGCAGCGTGGACGAAACCGCGTTNGAGGGGCGGATCATTGCGATCACGACCACCGATCGGGTCTTCACGGTGCATCAACGGCGGGCGATCATCGCTCGCGACAAGGAATGTCTGATCCCGGGGTGTCATGTTCCGGCGTCATGGTGTGAGATTCATCACGTGATCGAGCACGCGAAGGGTGGTCCGACACATACGGACAACGGTGTGCCGTTGTGCTGGTGGCATCACCGATCTCTCGGGAAGTCCGGGTGGGAGATCCGCATGAACGACGGTGTCCCCCAGGTGCGAGGGCCGGCGTGGTGGGACCCCGACCAACGATGGCGCACCCCGAGACTCAGCGGTGCAGAGCGGGTACGAAGGGCGAGTAGCGCGCAGAAGGCTCCGGTCTTCGCGCGGGCCGGATGATGCGGCTACGGCTACGGCTACGGCTACGGCTACGGCTACGGCTACGGCTACGGCTACGGCTACGGCTACGGCTACGGCTACGGCTACGGCTACGGCTAGCTACGGCTACGGCTACGGCTACGACTACGGCTACGACTACGGCTACGGCTGGGCACCCGCGGTTGCATTCGTTCCTGCGGCCGCGTCGGTTCCGACCGCTGCGTCGGTGCCGAAGGCGAGCGATTCCTCGTCGTCGACGGAGAGCGAGAGCACGACGGTCTCGACCACCGGGTGCGCCTCGATCTGCTGTTCGATCTCGCGCAGGCGCCGGGCCACGTCGTGTTCGCGGGCGTCGCCGGCGAGATCCACCTCGGCGACGATGAACAGCCGGTTCGGCCCGACGTACTCGATGTGCAGGTAGGTGAGGCGCTGGATCTGCGGCGATCCGAGCAGCGCCCGGCCGACTCGCTCGCGCAGCGCGGGCGATGCGTTCGATCCGACGAGGAAGGCGATGTTGCGCCCGATCAGGATCACGGCGACGATCCCCAGCAGGATGCCGACGAGGATCGACCCCACGGCATCCCAGGCGGCGACTCCCGTGATCTGATGCATCGCGATCGCCCCCGCGGCGAGCACGAGACCGATCAGCGCGGCCGCGTCCTCGAAGAACACCGCACGCAACGTCGTGTCGCTGGTGTCGAGCACGTAGTCCCAGGTCGACGATCCCCGCTCCTGCGCGAGACGCCGCGACTTCACCATCGCCTGCGTGAACGATGCCCCCTCGAGCACGAAGGCGATGCCGAGCACCGCGTACGCGACGACGGGGCTCTCGACCGGTCCCGTCTCGGACAGCTCCTGCACCCCGTGCATGATCGACACGATCGATCCCGCGGTGAAGATCCCGAACGCGGCGATCAGCGACCAGACGAACGCGGCGCGACCATACCCGAGCGGATGCCGCTCGTCCTTTGCGCGCGCGCCGCGGCGGTCGGCGATGAGCAGGAAGACCTCGTTGCCGGCATCCGCCCACGAGTGCGCGGCCTCGGCCACCATCGATGCCGACGACGTGAGCACGGCGGCGACCGTCTTGGCGATCGCGACGAGGATGTTGGCGAGGAAGGCGATGATGACCGTCACGCGGTCAGGCTACTCCCGCCCGAGCATCGGCCGGCGCGTCACCCCGAGCGACGCGGATCGCCTCGCCCGGCGGGACGCGGATCGCCTCGCCCGGCGGGACGCGGATCGCCAAGCCCGGCGGGACGAGGGTCAGGCGCGCTGCGTGGCTCTGACCGGCAGCAGCAGCAGGAAGCCCGCGATGAGCACCAGCACGATGCCCAGGATGCCGAAGGCGGTCGAGCCCGTCAGCACGATGAGCAGGGTCCAGGCACCGGATGCCATCCAGCTCGCGGCTCTGCCCGTCGTGGCGTACAGGCCGAAGATCTCACCCTCGCGTCCGGCCGGGGTGATGCGGGCCAGGAACGACCGCGACGCCGCCTGCGCGGGTCCGACGAACGCGCACAGCAGCAGGCCGCCGATCCAGAACACGATCGCTCCTGCGTCCACCAGGAAGAACACCGCGAGCCCCGCGACGACCATGGCTGCGAGGGAGATGAGGATGATCCGCTTCGGGCCGAACCGGTCGTCGTAGCGTCCGGCGATGATGGTCGAGACGCCCGCGATGAGGTTCGCCGCGATGCCGAAGATCACGAGCTCGAGGAACTCGAAGTCGAACACCTGCCCGGCGATGATCGCGCCGAACGCGAAGACGCCGCCGAGGCCGTCGCGGAACACGGCGCTCGACAGCAGGAACCAGAACGTCTGACGGGTGTCGGGGTTGCGGTAGAGGCCGACGACGTCCCTGACGAGAAGACCGTACGACGCGAAGAAGCCGACCTTGCGCTCGGGGCGTCCGAGCGACGGCTCCGGCACGTTGAGGAAGATCGGGATCGAGAACACGATCGCCCAGATGGCGCATCCGAGCGCGATGATCCGGAAAGGCAGTCCGCCGTCTTCGGAGAGGCCGAACCAGTCGGCCATGTAGAAGATGATCACGAGCACCAGCGCGATGATGCCGCCGATGTAGCCGAAACCCCAGCCGAGACCCGAGATGCGGCCGACGGTCTTCGGGTTCGCGATGCCGATGAGCATGGCGTTCGAGTTCACCGCGGCGATCTCGCCGAACACCGATCCCGCCGAGATCAGGGCCACGCCGAGCCAGAACAGCGCGGGCGTCGGTTCGACGAACCACAGCCCGAGCATGCAGGCGATGAGGGCACCCGTGCCGATGCCGAGCCAGAGCTTCTGCTTGCCGGCGGCATCCGCGCGCTGGCCCAGCACCGGTGCGATCAGGAGGATCGCGATGCCGGCGATCGTCGAGCCGAGACCCAGTCCCGACGCCAGGTCGGCCTCTGCCGCGGTGCGGATCGGGTCTGCGGAGTCGAGCCCGGCGACCTCGGGCGGCAGGAACGCCTCGGTCGTGAGGTACAGCGCGGTGAAGATGAAGGTGAGGATGACCGTGTTGAAGGGTTGCGTCGCCCAGTCCCACAGCGCCCACGAGAAGACCTGCTTCCGCGGGGCGGGGTCGTCGCCGCGAAGGTCGAGGCCGATCACGCCGACCGCACCGCTGTTCGCCGTCGCTGCGGGCTCCGCTGCGGGCTCCGCTGCGGGCTCCGCTGCGGCGCCGCCGTGGGGGGATTCGCTCATGCTCGCAGTCTGGCCGCGCGGGGTGAACGGATGGTGACGGCGCGCCGCGCGGCAGCGCGCGTTCCCCCCTCCCCCCCGGCCGGGACTCACGCGTATGACGCCGCGAGCATCTCGGCGAAGAGCTCCTCCGCATCGCGCTCGACGCGGCGACGGGTGAACCAGTCGCAGATGTTGACGCAGTCGCGGTGCAGCAGATCCAGGCCCTGCGGATTGGCGATGATGTCGACGATCTGCGGCAGGTCGATCACCCGCACCCGGCCCCGGTGCACGAGCAGGTTGTAGGCCGAGAGGTCTCCGTGCGCGAAGCCTGCCGCCGCGAAGATCCGCATGAGGTCGACCACCTGTTCGTAGAGGCCCGACAGCTCGTCGGGCGCGCTGCGCACGGCGGCGAGCCGGGGTGCGGCGACACCGTCCGTGTCGCCGATGAACTCCATCAGCAGCTCCGTGCCGTTGACCTGCACGGGGTAGGGCACCGGCGCCCCGAGTTCCCACATGCGGCACAGAGCGTCGAACTCGGCGAACGACCATTGCAGCGCCGCGACCGCGCGGCCGTGCTCGGACTTCTTGGCGAGCGCACGCGTGTCGCGCGTGTTCCGGGTCGAGCGGCCCTCGGTGTAGACGCCGGATCGGTGGAAGCTGCTGTGGTCGGAATCGCGATAGCGCTTCGCGGCCAGGAGGGTGCGTCGGCCGGGATCATACGGCACCGCGCGTTCGAGAAGGAAGACGTCGGCCTCCTTGCCGGTCTTGAGGATGCCGAGCTCGGTGTCGAGCGCACCGGCGCTGGTCACCACCCAGTCCGGCCACGGCTGCGGGCCGCGCTCCGACGGGGTGATCGCCGGCCAGGTGGTCCAGCGCTGGTTCTCGCCGGGTTCGACATCGGCGAAGGAGGGAACGGATTCGAAGGGAGACGCGTCGAAGAGACGCGGGGACGGTGCTTCTGACGAAGCGGAGAGATCAGACACGGTGTGGCTCCGAGGGAGGGGAGGCCACGCGCGGATCAGGAGCGGGCGGCCTCGAGGGGAAGGATGTCGGCGAGGGTCACGACAGAGACGATGTTCATGTCATCCACTCCTCTCGCTCGGGCCTTCCGGGATCACCCGGCGCGTGGTCGAGCCTAGGGCGCGCGGACGGAAGCTGTCCAGACCCGGTCCGGACGAATGGTCGGATGCCGCAGACGCCGCGTCGGGCGCCGACCCTCTGTGGCTGCGAACCTGGAACCATGACGACGACCGCGCCCGTTCCCACGACCACCGCCCCCACCGAGCGGATCCGCTACGGCGGCCTCATCGTGCTGATGCTGATGGGATTCCTGCTCGTCACCGCGGAGTTCCTGCCCAACGGCGTGCTCACCGAGATGGCCGATGCCCTCGGAGTCACCCCCGGCCAGGCGGGGCAGACGGTCACGGTCACCGCGCTCGTCGGTCTGATCGTCGCCCCGACCGTCGGCCTCATGTTCCCCCGACTCGACCGCCGCTCGCTGCTCGTCTGGATGGCGCTCGCCGCGGCGGTGTCGAACCTCATCGTGGCGATCGCGCCGAACCTGATCATCGTGCTGCTCGCCCGATTCCTCCTCGGCGCGGCGATCAGCGCCTTCTGGGCGATGTCGATCACGGTCGCCGCCCGGCTCGCGGGTCCCTCGCATCTCGGACGCGGTGTCATGTTCACCTCGGCCGGTGTCTCGCTGGCCACGGTCGCGGGTGTTCCGCTCGGTGTGATGCTCAGCGAGGTCGTGGACTGGCAGACGGTCTTCGCGATCGCCGGCGTGCTCATGGTCCTGCTGGCGGTGGCGCTGCGATTCCTGCTGCCGTCCGTCCCCGCCGAGCAGGCGTCGAGCATCCGTCTGCTCGTCGACACCCTGCGTCGTCCCGGCATCGGACTCGGCATGGTCGGACACGTGCTCGTCGTTCTCGGCCACTTCCTGGCCTACACGTACGTGCGGCTCGCGCTCGAACGCATCCCGGAGGTCGAGCCGTCGACCATCATCGTGCTTCTCGCTCTGTTCGGGGTCGGTGGTCTCGCCGGCAACCTCGGGCTCGGATTCGTCATCGACCGCACGTTCGCGTTCTTCGCGGTGCTCGCACCGCTCGTGATCTCGGTATCGGTGCTCTCGATGATCTTCCTGTCGGGATCGGTGCTCGGCATCGGCATCGTCGTGCTCGTGTGGGGGTTCTTCTTCTCGTCATGGCTGCTCGTGATCAACACGTGGGTCGGTCACCGCACGCCCGACCGTCTCGAGGCCGGCGGCAGCCTGGTCGTCGTCGGATTCCAGGGGGCGATCACACTGGCCGCGGGCGTGGGCGGCCTGCTCGTCGACACTCTCGACGTCGAGTTCGTCTACGTTCTCGGCGCGATCTCGCTGCTGGTCGGCGCCGTGCTGTTCGGGCTGTCGAATCGCACGAGCACGGCAGCGGCCGCGCTCACCTGAGTCGCGGCGTCCGGCACCGGGCACACACTCGGATCGAGCTGACGCGCCGGCCGCTCTCGACAGCGGGCGGCGTGTCGGGGCCAGGCTCGGACGTCGTGCTCAGGCGGGGACGGCGGTCAGCGCCTGAGCCCGCCACGCGGACGGCGTCATGCCGGTGCGGCGACGGAAGGCGCGGCTGAATCCCTCGTCCGACGCGTAGCCCAGCTCGCGCGAGGTCTCGCTGACGGAGCGGCCCTCGCTCAGCATCCGCTTCGCCGCATCGATGCGCACCTCGGTGACGTAGTCGGCGGGGGAGCGGCCGATCGCCGTGCGGAAGCGCTCGGCGAACACGGAGCGCGACATCGCGCCGACGCCGGCGAGGCGCTCGACCGTCCAGTCCTGGCCCGGCTGCGCGTGGATGGCGTCGACGACGCGGTCGAGGAACGGATCCTTCGCCACGGAGGGCCAGCCCTCGGGGGCGCAGCCGTCGGCCGCCCAGGCGCGGATCACGCTGAGCAGCACGGTCTTCGCCATGACGCGGCAGATCACGGGATCCCCCTGGCGTTCGGGCGACGACGGCGGATCGGTCGGGCCCATGCTCGCCGCGAGCGCCGCCGCCGCCGGTTCGAGCGCGTCGAACGACATCACGGTGATCGGGTCGGGGAGAAGTGCGGCGAGCCGGGACGCACTGTCGGAGAACTCGAGCTCCACCACCACCAGATCGGAGGCGGTGTCCGCTCGCAGCGCGACCGGTGTCCGGCCGAGCGTGAGGAACGCGTCGCCCGCGAGGAGGCTCGCGCGCAGCGGCCGTTCGTCGATCGCCACGACCGTCGCCCCGGCGCTGGTCGTGCGGTCGACGTCGAGGCGGCATCCGACGGTGGAGGGGGGATGCCCGCTCACCGACCCCGCGGCGATGTAGACCAGGGTGGCCGCTCCCGACGGCAGGGGCAGACGGTCGCCGTCGGCCAGAGCGACGCGTCGGGCCACTCCCACACGCAGGTCGACGGAGTCGAGCACCCGCCCCAGAGCTGTGGATTCGACCGTCACCATGCCTTCGGCAACGCCGGGGGCGGCGGCGCTATTCCGGATACCCTGGAAGGCCCCCCCACCCGAGGAGTCCCGTGTTCCGTACGCCCGACCGCCTGTACCGGGTCCTCGCGATCGCGGAGGCGATCACCTGGACCATCCTGATCTCGGCGATCATCGCCCGTGCCGCGGGTGCGCCGGGCATCGTGGTCACCATCGGCGGGGGCATCCACGGCTTCGTCTTCCTCGCCTACGGGGCGACCGCGATCCTCGTCGCGCTGAATCAGCGCTGGCACGTCGGAGTCGCCGTCCTCGCCGTGGCGAGTGCGATCGTCCCCTATGCGACGATCCCGATGGAGATCTGGCTGCAGCGCACCGGTCGCCTCGCGGGCGCCTGGCGGCGAGAGCAGACCGACGACCCGCGCGACGCCCGCTGGTACGACCGTCTGATGCGGTGGTTCCTGATCCGGCCGTTCGTCCTCGTGCTGCTGCTCGTGGTCGCCATCGTCGCGCTGTACGTCGTGCTGCTTCTCGCAGGCCCTCCCGGCGGCAAGTGACCGGATGCCGGTCGTCCGACGCGGTCAGTGCGCGGTCGTGATGCCGACGGCGTCCTGCACCAGCACCGAGGCGACCCTCGCGCCGGCGCCCGCGGCGACGATGAGCTGCTGCGGGCCGGGGATCGCCGCGTCGCCGGCCGCGTACAGACCGGGGATGTCGGTGCGCCCCGAGCGATCGGTGACGAGGTGGCCGTCGTGATCGACCGACGGGGCGAATCCGCGCAGGAACGACAGGTCGGTCTCCCACTGCGGGCGCACGAAACCGCCGTCGATCGCGACCTCGGTGCCGTCCTCCAGTCGGATCGCCTCGATGCGGCCGCGGTCGCCGACGAGTTCGGAGATCG
This sequence comes from Microbacterium sp. Root553, assembly GCF_001426995.1. Classification (NCBI taxonomy): domain Bacteria; kingdom Bacillati; phylum Actinomycetota; class Actinomycetes; order Micrococcales; family Microbacteriaceae; genus Microbacterium; species Microbacterium sp. Root553. Next base: position 1,325,368 of record NZ_LMFY01000001.1, read on the forward strand.
GATGCCGCGCGACGGCGACTCCGGCTGCGGCGAGCTCCGCCTCCTGCGCCACCGTGACGGTGTCGGCGCCGAGAGTGAACACGGTCAGGTGGTCGGTCCAGCGTGAGATGAGCCGTGCGCGGTCGGTGAGGTCGTCGGTCGTGCCGATCAGCGCGAGGCGTCGCCCGCGCATCTCCCAGGCGTCACAGGCCGCGCAGCTGAACAGGCTGATGCCGTAGAAGCCGCGCAGGTTCGGTGCCTCGGGGAGCGTCTCCCGCAGGCCGGTGGCCAGCACCACCGAACGCGCGGTCACGACCCGGGCGGGATCCCTGCGTCCGACGGACGCCGTGAATCGCGCCGCCTCGGCATCCGCGGCGCCGTCCGATCGTTCGAGAGAGAGGACCCGGACGCGGGTGCGCACCTCGATGTTCGGGTACGCCGCGAGCTCCTCGCGCGCGATGCGTCGCAGTTCGTGCGGGGGTACGCCGTCGCGGGTGAGGAAGCCGTGCGAGTTCAGGGTGGCCGCGTTGCGCGGGCGGTCCGCGTCGACGAGCAGCACCCGCATGAGCGATCGGCCGAGGTTGAGTGCGGCGGAGAGCCCGGCGGGGCCACCGCCGATCACGAGCGCGTCGTATGCATCGGTGTCGGTCATGCGCACTCCCGAGAGACGGGCGGTGCGCGCGGTGCGGTCCGACGCGGGTGCGCCGACCAGGGCGGCGCCGCCGGCGGACGCGCTCGCGGGTCGAGTCGTCCGTTGCCTCCCATCCTGCCATCTTCCGAGTGAGGGTGCCCTAACAACGACGAGTCCGGCGTACTCCTCGGCAAAGTTGAGCCAATTCATATCAACTTTGTTTGACACCTCCGAGGCCCCCGGCTACAGTTGAGTCATCGCGACTCAGGTTTTCCCGATCGCCCAGAGTTTTCCGAACCACATCAACCTCGCAACAAAGGAGAATCACATGGCACGTGCTGTTGGAATCGACCTCGGTACGACGAACTCCGTCGTCAGCGTCCTCGAGGGTGGCGAGCCGAAGGTCATCGCCAATGCCGAAGGCTTCCGCACGACCCCGTCGGTCGTCGCCTTCACGAAGGACGGGGAGGTGCTCGTCGGCGAGACCGCGAAGCGCCAGGCCGTCACGAACGTCGACCGCACCATCGCGTCGGTCAAGCGCCACGTCGGCACCGACTGGACCTTCGACGTCGACGGCAAGAAGTGGACGCCGCAGGAGATCTCCGCGCGCATCCTCCAGAAGCTCAAGCGCGACGCCGAGTCGTACCTGGGCGACACCGTGACGGATGCCGTCATCACCGTTCCCGCGTACTTCAACGACGCCGAGCGTCAGGCCACCAAGGAGGCCGGCGAGATCTCGGGCCTCAACGTCCTGCGCATCATCAACGAGCCCACCGCCGCCGCTCTCGCCTACGGCCTCGACAAGGGCAAGGAGGACGAGCTCATCCTGGTCTTCGACCTCGGTGGCGGAACCTTCGACGTCTCCCTCCTCGAGGTGGGCAAGGACGACGACTTCTCGACCATCCAGGTGCGCTCCACCTCGGGTGACAACCGCCTCGGCGGAGACGACTGGGACCAGCGCCTCGTCGACCACCTGATCAAGCAGTTCAAGGAGACCACCGGCGTCGACGTCTCGGGTGACAAGATCGCCCTGCAGCGTCTCAAGGAGGCGGCGGAGCAGGCCAAGAAGGAGCTCTCCTCCTCGACCTCGACCAGCATCAACCTCCCGTACCTGTCGCTGACGGAGTCCGGACCGGTGTCGCTGAGCGAGACCATCACCCGCGCCAAGTTCGAGGACCTCACCAAGGACCTGCTCGACCGCACCAAGAAGCCGTTCGAGGACGTCATCCGCGAAGCCGGCATCAAGGTCGCCGACATCGATCACATCGTCCTCGTGGGCGGATCGACGCGTATGCCCGCCGTCGCCGAGCTCGTCAAGCGCGAGACCGGCAAGGAGGCCAACAAGGGCGTCAACCCCGATGAGGTCGTCGCCGTCGGTGCCGCCCTGCAGGCCGGTGTCCTCAAGGGCGAGCGCAAGGACGTCCTCCTCATCGACGTCACGCCCCTCAGCCTCGGCATCGAGACCAAGGGCGGCATGATGACGAAGCTCATCGAGCGCAACACGGCCATCCCGACCAAGCGCAGCGAGACCTTCACCACGGCCGACGACAACCAGCCGTCCGTCGCGATCCAGGTCTTCCAGGGCGAGCGCGACTTCACCCGCGACAACAAGCCGCTCGGCACGTTCGAGCTCACCGGAATCGCCCCGGCTCCCCGCGGCATCCCGCAGATCGAGGTCACGTTCGACATCGACGCCAACGGCATCGTGCACGTGTCCGCGAAGGACAAGGGCACGGGCACCGAGAAGTCCATCGTCATCTCCGGCGGCTCCTCGCTGTCGAAGGAGGACATCGAGCGCATGGTCCGTGAGGCCGAGGAGCACGCGTCCGAGGACAAGGCCCGTCGCGAGGCCGCCGAGGTCCGCAACCAGGCCGAGACGCTCGCGTACTCGATCGACAAGCTGATCACCGAGAACGACGACAAGCTGCCCGAGGACGTGAAGACCGAGGTCAAGGCCGACGTCGACGCGCTCAAGGCGGCACTGGCCGGCGAGGACGACGAGGCCGTGAAGACCGCGTTCGACAAGCTGAACCAGTCGCAGGGCAAGATCGGCGAGGCCATCTACGCACAGTCCCAGGCCGAGGGCGCCCCGAGCGCCGACGCCGCGGGCGAGGCTCCGGCCGATGACTCTTCGTCCTCCGACGAGGATGTCATCGACGCCGAGGTCGTGGACGACGAGGACGAGAAGAAGTAATCATGACGGACAAGAACTTCGAAGGTGACGACGAGGTTCGCAGCGAGGGGTCGGATGCGCAGAGCACCGGCCCTTCGCCGCAGAACCCCGACTCGCGCGAGGCCGCGGCGGCAGAAGGATCCGATGAGACGCCGGTCGACGGCGCGCCGGACGATCTGACGGTCGACGACATCCTCGGCGCGACCCAGACCGGCGAGGCGGCGGCAGAGGATGCTGTGCTCGCCGATCTGGAGTCGACGCTGCTGAACGACCTCAAGCGTCTTCAGGCCGAGTACGCCAACTACCGCCGCCGCACCGAGGAGCAGCGTCAGGTCGAGAGCGAGCGGGCGAAGGGCGAGGCCGCCAAGGGCCTCATCCCCGTGCTCGACGACCTCGACCGCGCGGCCCAGCACGGGGATCTCGTCGAGGGCACCCCCTTCGCCGTGATCGCGGGCAAGGTGCGCGCCGTGGTCGAGCGGCTCGGCGTGGTCTCGTACGGCGAGAAGGGCGAGGAGTTCGACCCCCAGCGCCACGAGGCCATCTTCCAGCAGCCCACCCCCGGCGCCGACAAGACCACGGTGCTCGAGGTCGTCGAGGTGGGCTACCGCCTCGGTGACGTCGAGCTGCGTCCCGCGAAGGTCGTCGTCGCCGTACCTGCCGAGTAGGTGATCTATGGCTAGCCAGGACTGGTTCGACAAGGACTTCTACAAGACCCTCGGGGTCTCGAAGGATGTCAGCGACGCCGATCTCAAGAAGACGTACCGCAAGCTCGCTCGCAAGTATCACCCCGACTCCAATCAGGGTGATGCGACGGCCGAGGCGAAGTTCAAGGAGGTCAGCGAGGCGTACTCGGTGCTCTCCGACGCCGAACAGCGCAAGGAGTACGACGAGATCCGCGCGATGGGCTCGGGTGCCCGCTTCACGGCGGGTGGCTCGGGTGCGGGCGGCTTCGAAGACGTCTTCAGCCGGTTCGGGCAGCAGGGGCGCGGGCAGCAGCAGTCCGCCGACTTCGAGGACATCTTCGCGATGTTCAACCAGGGTCAGGGCGGGCCGTTCGGCTCCGGCCGCTTCGGGCAGACGTCCGGAGGGTTCCGTGGCTTCGGCGGCCCCCAGAAGGGTGCCGACGTCACGGCGCGCACGACGCTCGACTTCGCGACAGCGGTGCAGGGCGAGACGATCAGCCTGCAGGGCGACGACGGCAAGCCGTTCAAGGTGAAGATCCCCGCCGGTGTCGCCGACGGTCAGAAGATCCGGCTGCGCGGACGCGGCAGGCCCTCGCCGGACGGCGGGGAGAACGGCGATGTCGTCGTGCAGATCGCCGTGCGACCGCATCCGGTGTTCACCCGCGAGGGGCTCAACCTGCGCGTGGTCGTGCCGGTGACGTTCACCGAGGCGGCCCTCGGCGCGACGATCGAGGTGCCGACGCTCAGCGGCGACACCGTGAAGCTCCGCGTCGCTCCCGGCACCCCGTCGGGCCGTGTGCTGCGGGTCAAGGGACGCGGTGTCACGACGACGAAGGGAACGGGCGATCTGCTTGCCGAGCTGCAGATCGCGGTGCCGACGCACCTCGATGAGGCAGCCAGGGAGGCTCTGGAGAAGTTCCAGTCCCTGGAGCCGTCCGAGAACCCGCGTGCCGAGCTCATGGCGAAGGCGCGCCGCTAGAAGATGACGACGAGGATCGCGAACACCGAGGCAGGAGGGATTCACCGTGACTGAACGACGAATGGATGCCGACACCCCGGTGTTCGCGATCGCCGTCGCCGCTGAGCTCGCCGGCATGCACCCGCAGACGCTGCGACAGTACGACCGCATCGGCCTCGTCGTGCCCGGCCGCACCTCCGGCGGCTCGCGGCGGTACTCCCGCCGCAACATCGAGCAGCTGCGCGAGGTCGCCCAGCTCTCGTCCGAGGGAGTGAGTCTCCCCGCGATCGCGCGCGTGCTCGATCTCGAAGACGAGAACCGGATGCTGCAGCGACGGGTGGCCGAGCTCGATGCGGCACTGCGCGCAGAGCGCGAGAACCGTCCCGGCGTCCGCGTGTTCGCGGCAGGGTCCGCCGGCGTCATCCCGATGCCGGGTGGCCGTCGTCTGCGCAGGTCGACCGACGTGGTGCTCTGGCGCCCCGGCAGCGGCAGCGGCCGCGGCTGAGATAGTCTCCGATCGCTGCCGACGTCGGCAGTCAGGCTGCTCCGAAGAACCGGGTCGCGATGTCGGCGACTTCTTTGTCGAGCGTGTCGATGCGACCGTTCAGCTGTGAATCGAGTGCATCGATCCTGCTGCTGAGCCGCCCTTCGACACCGTCGATCTGGCCGGTGAGGCGRTGGTCGAGTGCGTCGATCTGGCCGGTGAGGCGGTGGTCGAGTGCGTCGATCTGGCCGGTGAGGCGGTGGTCGAGTGCGTCGATCTGGCCGGTGAGGCGATGGTCGAGTGCTTCGATCTTGCCCGAGAGGGTGCCGTCGAGTGCTTCGATCTTGCCGGAGAGGGTACCGTCGAGCCGGCCGATGCTGCCGGTGAGGGTGCCGTCGAGCCGGCCGATCTCGGCTCGGATCACTCTGCTGAACTGGGTGGTCATGACCGTCACCACTCCGATCATCACCGCGCCGAACACTCCGATGAGTGTCCAGATCTGAGGGTCGTTCATCGCCATGTCTCCATCCTCCGAGCGTCGAGCCAGAATGGCAGTGTGATGTCGCTCGCCGATGGCGACCGTCCCGATCCCCACTGCTCGGGGGAGAGTTCGAGTGCTCTCCGCGTCGGTGCAGGAGAGGTCCGCCGGCGGCATGCCGCACGCGCGTCCATCCGCGCGCGGTATCGTTGCGACACGATGAGGATGACGCGTCGCACACTGCTGATCGGCGCCGGAGCCGGTGTTCTCGGGGTCCTTCTGGCCTCCTGCACGCCCGAGCCGGCGCCGTCGCCCACGCCCGACCGCTCGCCGACGCCGCAGCCGACCACCGACACGATCACGCCGGCGGCGTTCGCGCGCAGCGCGTGGTCGACCGACGCCTTCGCGCTCGGTGCGGCCAGCTTCACCCCGGTCGGGGTGCTCGCCGGTGCGCGGGACGCTCTGGCCGAACCGATCGACGAGCGCCTGTTCTTCGCCGGTGAGGCGACCGACACGGAGGCCCCGGGTACTGTCGGGGCCGCGATCCGTTCGGGAGAGCGCGCGGCCGCACAGCTGCTGCGCGCCGCCGATCGAGGGGAGCGCGTGGCGATCATCGGCGCGGGTCTCGCCGGAGCGACGGCGGCCTCGCTGCTCGTGGCCGACGGGCTCGAGGTGACGGTGTTCGAGGCGCGGGATCGCGTCGGCGGACGCATCCAGTCGGTCGTGGACGACGACGCCTGGCCGTTCCCGGCCCAACTCGGGGGCTGGCTGCTCGGCGCATCCGACGCCGCACTGATCGAGACGCTCGACACGCTCGACGTCCGCACCGCCCCGATCGCCGGCTCCTGGTGGAGATCGGGCGAGGGCGATGTCGATGCGCCGTCGGTCGATCCCATCGAGTCCGCCATCACGGCCGCGCAGCAGGCGCTGACCGACTCCTCGCTCGAAGACGCGCTCGGCGCCGCCGGCGTCGATGTCGAGGAACCGGGGCTCGCCGCGCTCCTCGCCGCGATCGCAGCCTCCTCCGGCTCCGATGCCGACGCGCAGTCGACCTGGTTCCCCCCGGCGCTCCCCGCGGAGGGAGACGTGGCGCCGCTCGGCGACCTGACCCCGGTCTTCGACACCCTGCTCGAGGGCGCCCGGCTGAGCCTGTCGTCGCCCGTCGGACGCGTCGCCTACGACGAGGCGGGCGTCAGCCTCGGCATCGCATCCGGGGAATCCCTGTCGTTCGACCGTGTCCTGCTCACCGTGCCGCTCGGCGTGCTGCAGAGCGACGGCATGCAGTTCGCCCCGGCGCTGCCCTTCGGGCATCGAGGGGCGATCGCCGACCTGGGCATGGGGCGCATCGAGACCGTATGGCTGCGCTTCGACGACCCCCTGGCGACGGCTACGCCTCCCGAGGGGGCCGCAGGCGCGCAGGGCGACGATGCGGATGCGGATGCGGATGCGCCCACCGTCTGGCATGCGGTCGGCGGCGATGCGCTGATCCGCACCTGGGTGAACCTGCAGCCCGCGACCGGGGAGAACGTGCTCGTCGGGATCGTCGGTGGCGATGCGGCGGGCGAGTTCGCCGAGCTCGACGACCAGAAGGCCCTGGAGGCGGCGATCTCCTCGCTCACTCCCTTCCTCGCCACGACGCCCTGACCCCCTGCACGCTCTGACCTCGCACGGCTGAGCCCTGACCCCGCGGGCCCTCGCCTCGCGAACGGCTACGCCCTGATCCCGCTCACCCTGACCCCGCACCGGGCGGGCCGCGTGCGTCACACCTCGGGGCGTTCGCCGCCGCGCCGGCGCATGCGGCTCACCAGCACGATCACCGTGGCGACCAGGGCGAAGATCGCGAGTGCGATACCGCTGGTGAGCAGGAACTCCGGCGGACCCGACACCTGACGCGGGTCGAGGAAGTAGTACGGGTACCAGCCCACCGAGGGGCCGCGCCACAGGGTCACGCCGCCCCATGCGAGGGGGAACGCGAGCGCCGTCGGAACCACCCACCACGGCACGCCGCGGTGCCCCGGCGTGAGGACCCAGGCGATCGCGGTGCACGCGGGCAGCCAGAAGTGCAGCACCTGATCCGACCAGGGCACGTCGACGCGGATGCCGCGCAGACCCGCCTGCCAGACGATCAGCGCGAACGCGAGTCCTGCGGTGATCGTCCAGGTGAGCACGAGGGCCAGCGACACGGTGAACCACCGCGGATCGGTCGCGCGGATGAAGGCGAGCACCGTCCCGGTCAGCAGGACCACCACGAGCGCGCAGTTGGACTGCACCGTCAGATAGGCGAAGAAGTTCTCGCCGGCGATCGTCCGCGAGCTCAGTCCCCAGAAGAGACGGTGCACGAGCGCGACCGTGCAGACGGCGGCTGTGACCAGGCGCAGCACGCCGAAGAGCGATCGTGCCCTCACCTTCGCCCCTGCCCCTTCCCGGCTGCGCCCATCGTCGTCCGGACGCGAACCGCGCCATCCGGCGAGTCTACGGAAGGTGTCGGGCGGCGAGCGCGTCGCGCGCTGCACACAGGAGAGGGAAAGGTCGGTTTCCTAGCGTGGAGAGAAGGGATCCACCCTGCTCCGCGCCTGGCGCGCGGTGTCCTGCCACGAAGGAACATCTCCTCATGACGAACACCACCGCCCCCTCCGCCGCCGCCTCGCTGGGACTCCTCGTCCTGCGCATCGTGGTCGGCGTCATCTTCGCCGCCCATGGCGCGCAGAAGATCTTCGAGTACACGATTCCCGGCACCATCGGCAGCTTCGAGGGCATGGGCATCCCGTTCCCCGAGATCGCCGCGCCTCTGGTCGCGTTCGTCGAGCTCATCGGCGGCATCCTGCTCGCCCTCGGTCTCTTCACGCGCCCGGTCGGCGTCATCCTCGCGGTCGACATGGTCGTGGCGCTGTTCGCCGTGCACCTGCCGGCGGGGCTCTGGGTCGGTGAGGGCGGATACGAGTTCGTCGCCGTGCTGGGCGCCGCCGCCCTCGCGCTGGCGTTCAGCGGTGCAGGCCGCTTCTCGCTCGACGGCGCGTTCCTGCGCGGACGGGCCCCGGCCTGGCTCAGCTGATCACGAGCAGGATCGCGAACGGGGAGTGCCGGAAGGCGCTCCCCGTTCGTGTGTATGCTGTCGACAGTTAACAGGAGGTCACCGTGACAGAGTCCGTCAAGCGCGGGGAGTCCCTCGGAGTGCAGGTCGCTCAGGTGCTCCGCCAGCGCATCGTCCGCGGGGAGCTCGCACCGGGAGCCCGCATCACCGAGGAGGCGCTGGCCGAGGAGTTCTCGGTGAGTCGCGGTCCGATCCGCGACGCGCTCACGCAGCTGAGCTTCGAGATGCTCGTCGAGGTGCAGCGCCCTCGCGGCGTCTACATCACCGGTCTTTCGCAGGACGACGTCGATCAGCTCTACAGCCTGCGGGGCGCCCTCGAGCAGCTCGCGCTCTCGCGGGCGATGCGGGTCGAGGACGACGAGCGGTGGGCCTCGATGACCGCAGCGGTCGAGCGGATGGGGGCGGCGGCAGACAGCGGCGATCATGCCGCCTTCGTCGCCGCGGACCTGGAGTTCCACTCCCAGATCTACGCGCTCGCCGACCACCCGCGCCTGCAGGGGGCATGGAGCCAGTACCTGCCGACCTTCACCGCGCTCCTCGAGGTGACGATCAATCACGATGACGATCTGCATGAGTCGTCGGACGACCACGTGCGGCTGATGGACGTGATGCGCACCGGCACCCCGAAGCAGGCGGCCGCCGTGCTGACCGCCCACCTCGACGGCGCCAGGGATCGGATGCTGAGCGAGCTCGCCGACCGACCCGCCTGATCACGATCCGGGGGCCTCGGCACCTTCGGGTGTTGACTGTTAACAGTAAACGCTGCTACGGTCTGAGAGTCGACAACAAGGTCGACCCACGTAGAGGAGCAAAGATGCCCCGCATGCGCATCACCCGGGCCGCCGCCGCGATCGCGGCCGTCGCCGCCACCGCCCTCGTCCTGTCGGCCTGCACGAAGGTCGAAGAGGGTGAGGATGCGGCATCCGCCTTTCCCGAGAACGACATCCGCCTGATCATCCAGGCGAACCCCGGCGGCGGCTCCGACCTGTCGTCGCGTGCCCTCGCCACCGAGCTCGAGGGGATCCTCGGCGTCAGCGTCATCCCCGAGAACATGCCGGGCGCGGCAGGCGCCCTCGCCATGGAGTACGTCGGAGCGCAGGACCCCGACGGCTACGTCATCGGATTCGCCCCCGTCGAGATCGCGATGCTCAACACCACCCAGAGCGCCAACGTGCTGCCGGATGACTTCGACCTGCTGGGTCAGATCATGCTGGCTCCCGGCGTCATCACGGTCGGCGCGAACAGCGGCATCGAGTCGCTGGAGGACCTGGTCGACCGGGCGAAGTCCGGGGCCGTCACGGTCGCGAACTCCGGCGCCGGATCGATCTGGGAGGCGGCGACAATCGGCCTCGGCGATGCGACCGACGCGACGTTCTCGCCCGTGCCCTACGACGGTGGCGCGACGGCGGTCGCCGCCGCGGCATCCGGCGAGACCGTCGCCGCGGTGTCGGGGCTCGGTGAGGCGCTGGCGCAGGGCGAGGCCGTGCGCATCCTCGGCGTCATGAACGATGAGCGTCACCCCGACGCGGAAGACGTGCCCACCGTCGACGAGGCCATCGGCGAAGACGTCGTCTTCGGCGGCTGGGGCGGCATCTACGCCCCCAAGGGCCTGCCCGACGACGTGAAGAGCGAGCTCGAGTCGGCCGTGAAGCAGGCGGTCGAGTCCGACGGCTACCAGACCTTCCAGAAGGATGCCGGCAACCTCGTCGTCTACCGCGACTCCGCGGAGTGGACCACGTTCGTGAACGAGCAGTTCGACCTGTTCAAGGACCTCCTGGGCTGACCGGCCCGGGACCGCGGGGCCGGGCTCATCTCCGGCCCCGCATCACCCACGCCGTACATCGCACCAGGGAAGGAGCATCATGTCGCACACCGATGTCGCGAACCCGGCCGCACCGGACGAGAACCCGGCCGCGCCGGACGAGCACCAGGGCGCACCCGCCTCCCGGCCGCTCGAGATCGCCTTCGGGGTCGTCGCCCTGGCGTTCAGCGCCGGGTACCTCTTCCTCTCCACGCAGATCCCGCTGCGCCGTGAGGCCGCACCCGGTCAGATCGATGCCCGCTTCTGGCCGATGGTCATCGCGGTCACCGCCGTGGTCATCGCGCTCGCCGTGCTCGCGGTGGCCCTCACCCGCCCGGCCCCCGGTCGCGAGGATCTCGACCGCATCCAGTCCGGAGGGATGCTCCGCGTCATCGCGACCCTGGCGATCTCCGGCGTCTTCATCGCCGTCTGGTCGCTCGGAACCGTCATCCTGTTCGGCTATCGCATCGAGGTCTTCCCGGTCGCCGCCGCGCTGCTGATGGCCGCGCTCATGCTCCTCTACGGCCACCGCCGCTGGCTGAGCCTCATCATCTACTCCGTCTCCGTCACGGCGTTCGTCTACGTCGTGTTCGGCATGCTCCTGAGGATCCCGCTGTGAACGCGCTCATGGAGGGGCTGAACTCGCTCCTCGACATCTCGATCCTGCTCTACATGCTCGTGGGGCTCCTGCTCGGCTTCATGGTCGGCGCCTTCCCCGGCATCACCGCGACCATGGCCGTCGCCCTCGCCGCAGGGTTCACGATGACCCTCGAGCCCGTCCAGGGCCTCGCCGTGCTGCTCACGATCTACGTCGCGGCGAACTTCGGCGACAGGGTGCCCTCGATCCTCATCAACACCCCCGGCACCCCGGCATCGATCGCCACCACGCTCGACGGCTATCCGATGGCCAAGCAGGGCAGAGCGGGCCTCGCGCTGACGATCTCGGCGATCGTCTCGGCCGTCGGCATCCTCGCCTCGCTCGTGCTCTTCGCCGTCGCCGCGGTGCCGATCGCGAGCTTCGCCCGCGACTACTTCAAGTCTCCCGAGCTGTTCGCGCTGGTCGTCTTCGGCATCTCGATCATGATCGGCATCTCGTCGAAGTCGATGCTCAAGGGCATCCTCGCCGGTCTCTTCGGCCTCATGCTCGGCACCGTCGGGACGTATGCGGCCACCGCAGACCAGCGCTTCACGTTCGGGGTGCTCGAACTCGTCGAGGGCGTCAACTTCATCGCCGTGATCATCGGCCTCTTCGGCATCGCCGAGCTCTTCGATCAGCTGCTCACGTACCGCAAGAGCAACGTCCGCCCCATCTCGAGCCTCGGCCGCTGGTGGCCGAACCGCTCGGAGCTGAAGCAGAGCGGCCGTGCGACCGCGGTCGGCGGTGCCGTCGGCCTCGGCGTCGGACTCATCCCCGCCGCGGGTGGCGACATCGCAGGACTCATCGGCTGGGAGCGCGCGCGCAAGGCGTCGAAGCACCCGGAGATGTTCGGCAAGGGATCCATCGAGGGCGTCGCCGCCTCCGACACGGCCTCCAGCGCCACGCTCGGCGGTTCGCTCACGACCACGATGGCGCTCGGCATCCCCGGCGACTCGGTGATGGCCGTGATGATCGGCTCGATGATCATCTGGGGCATCACGCCCGGCCCGACCCTGTTCACCAACCGCCCCGACCTGGTGGTCTCGATCGTCGGGATCATGCTCGTCGCGACGCTGCTCTCACTCGCCCTGAGCCTCGTGCGCATGAAGGGCATGGTGAAGCTGCTCGACGTGCCCCAGCCGTACCTGTGGAGCGGCATCCTGATCTTCTGCATCATCGGCACGTATGCCACCTCGAACAGCCTGTCGACCGTCGTCACGATGCTCGTGTTCGGCGTCATCGGGGTGATGCTGAAGCGGATGCAGGTGCCCGCCGGGCCCATCGTGCTCGGCCTGCTGCTCGGCCCGCTGGCCGAGGAGAATCTGGCTCGCACGCTGGCGATCCTTCCGACGCGTCCGTTCTTCGAGGTCGTCAGCCCGATCGCGCTCGTGCTGCTCGCGCTCGCCGTGCTCTCGATCGTGATGCCCGCGATCCGCGCCGCCCGCTCTCCCCGCAGAGAACGGGCCTCGCTCGAGGACTCGATCCTCTCCGCATCGACGGTCGAGCAGATCGAGAAGGCCCATGGCGAGCTCGCCGCGGACCCCGACCTGCTCACCTCGACCGTCCGCAACGTCGACACCTCATCCCGTGCGAGCCGCAGGGCGCGCAAGAACTCCAAGGAGACCGAGAAGTGACCCGCTACGACATCGTGACCGCCGTTCCCACGGCGTTCCACCGCGACGGCAGCCTCGACCTGGAAGGCTCGCGTGCGATCTTCCGCTTCGTCGGGCAGTCGGGCAACGAGGGCGCGTTCGTGCTCGGCACCACGGGGGAGTTCCCCGCCGTCGACGTCGCGGAGTTCACCGCGCTCGTGGGTGCGGCCCTCGAGGAGCTCGCCGACAGGATGCGCGTGATCGTGCACGTCGGCCAGCCCAGCACCTTCGAGGCCGTGCGTCTCGTCGAGATCGCCAAGGGTCTCGGCGCGACGGAGTTCGCCGCGCTCACCCCGTACTACCTGAAGTCGACCGAAGACGCGATCTTCGATTACTACCGAGCGGTGTCGGATGCCGTCGGCGACGGGCGCCTCTACGTGTACATCTACCCCGCGCGCAGCGGCAACACCGTCTCGCCCGATCTTCTCGTGCGCCTGGCCGCGCTGCCGAACGTGGTGGGAGCGAAGCTCAGCGAGCTGTCGCTCGACGAGATCGCCGCGTACCGCGCCGTGGTTCCCGCCGACTTCGACCTCTATACCGGTGCCGACCGCGACCTGATCGCTGCGGTGCAGGTGGGTGCGCAGGGCGTCGTCTCGGGTGTCTCGTCGGTCACCCCGAAGCCGTTCCGCGCTCTCGCGGATGCCGGTCGCTCGGGCGATGCCGGCGCGATCGCCGCGGCCCAGGCCGCGGTCGACGACGTCGTGTCGCTGATCGGCGGGGACATGGCGCGCATGAAGGAGGCGTACCGCGTGCTCGACGTGGTCGACACGCACTGCCGCATGGCGATCGCCGAGCCGTCCGACGACGAGCGTGCCGCCGTCGCCCAGGTGGTCGCGGCGCACCGGTAGCGATTCTCACAGCCGGGTCGGGGAGGATGGGGTCATGCCCGCGAACTCGCATGACTCCCGGCCCTGGCTCGACTCGTATGCCGCGGGCGTGCCCGCCGAGATCGACGCGCCGACGCAGACCCTGTCGGAGATGATCTCGGCGAGTGTCGCGACCTACGGCCGTCGGCCGGCCCTGGAGTTCTTCGGGGCGGTCACCACCTATCGCGAGCTCGGAGACCGGATCCTGCGCGCGGCCGAGGGGCTGCGGCGCCTGGGCGTGAGCCGAGGCGACCGGGTCGCGCTGGTGCTGCCGAACTGCCCGCAGCACGTCATCGCGTTCTACGCCGCTCTGCGACTCGGCGCCGTGGTCGTCGAGCACAACCCGCTCTACACCGCTCGAGAGCTGCGCCACCAGTTCGAGGACCACGGCGCGAAGGTGGCGATCGTCTGGAACAGGACCGTCGACACGATCGCCGAGTTCCCGTCGGATCTGCGGGTCGAGCACATCGTCAGCGTCGATCTGACCGAGGCCATGCCCGCCTCGCAGCGCATGCTGCTGCGGCTGCCCGTCCCGAAGGCCCGGGCTGCCCGCGCGAAGCTCACGGCCGCGCCGAAGACACGACGGGCGCTGCCCTGGAAGAAGCTGGTCGATCACCGCCCGCTCTCGCGTCGCATCGAGGGCCCGACGCTCGATGACACGGCGCTCCTGCAGTACACCAGCGGCACGACCGGCATCCCCAAGGGAGCGATCCTCACGCACGCGAACCTGCGGGCGAATGCGATGCAGGGACGCGCGTGGGTGCCGGGCCTGGTCGACGGCGAGGAGACCTTCTACGGGGTGCTGCCGCTGTTCCACGCCTACGGCATGACGCTCTGCCTGACCTTTGCCATGAGCATCGGGGCGAAGCTGGTGCTCTTCCCGACGTTCGACCTCGGGCTGGTCACGAAGGCGGCGCGCACGAGTCCGCCCACGTTCCTGCCCGCCGTACCGCCGATCTACGACCAGCTCGCCCGTGCGGCGGCGCGTGGCACGATCGACCTGTCGACGGTGCGATTCGCGATCTCCGGGGCGATGAGCCTGCCGGTGGCGACGGTGCAGAAGTGGGAGGAGGCGACCGGCGGTCTCCTGGTCGAGGGCTACGGCATGACCGAGAGCTCGCCCGTCGCCCTCGGGAACCCGATCGGTCCGAGCCGGCGCCCCGGCACCGTCGGAGTGCCGTTCCCCAGCACCGAGATCCGCATCGTCGATCCCGCCGACACCGACGTCGACATGCCTGCGGGCGAGCGCGGCGAGCTGCTGCTGCGCGGTCCCCAGGTCTTCCAGGGGTATTGGCGGCGTCCCGGTGACACCGCCGATGTGTTGCTCGCCGACGGCTGGCTGCGCACCGGCGACATCGCCGAGGTCTCGGCCGACGGGTTCGTCACGATCGTCGATCGCCTCAAGGAGCTCATCATCACCGGCGGCTTCAACGTCTCGCCCACCGAGGTCGAGGACGCACTCGAGGCGCACCCCGATGTGGTCGCCGCGGCCGTGGTCGGCCTGCCCCGCGCGAGCGGAGGCGAGGAGGTCGCCGCCGCGGTGGTGCTGCGAGACGGCGCGACACTCGACGCCGGGGCCCTGCGTGACTTCTGCCGCACCAGGCTCACCCCCTACAAGGTGCCCAAGCGCGTGGTCGCGGTCGACGAGCTGCCGCGGTCGCTCATCGGCAAGGTGCTGCGTCGCCAGGTGCGCGATCGGATGCTCGACGACTGACGCGGACGTTCCGACGGCGGAGCCGCCCGCGGACGGATCCCCTCGCGAGGGCTGGTTTTCTGAAATCGATTTCGCTAGGTTCGGGGCACAGCAACGCTGATCGAGGAGGATCATGCACCGTGTCGCACCGACCCCCGTCCCCACCCCTCCGACCGTCCGTCGGCGCCGCCGTCGTCTCGCCGCGGCCTCCGTCGCGGTCGTCCTCGCACTCGCCGGCTGCTCCGTCGCCGGGGGAGGGGAGCAGTCGGTGAGCGTCGACCCCGATCCCGACCGGCCGTTCGTGCTGGAGGGGGTCTCGAACCTCGCCGAGATCGCGCAGCTCACCGGTCCCGACGCCATGAACGACACCGCAGCGGTCTCGGTCGCCGGCACCGATCTCGGCTCGATGGTGAACCTCGGCGACCGCACGTTCTTCCTCTTCGGCGACACGTTCGGCGAGCGTGATCCCGAGTCGATCGGCGGCCAGGGCGGATTCTGGCGGTCGAACGTCGCGGCCTGGACCACCGACGACGACCCCTCCGACGGCATCGACTTCGAGGGCTGGGTGGAGGACGACATCGGCCTCGCCGCCGCGCTGATCGAGGGCGATCACGACGCGAACGGCGCCGAGGGTGAGGTGACGAAGATCCCCACATACGGATTCACGATCGGCGAGACGATGTACGTGTCGTACATGTCGGTGCGCTTCTGGGGGGAGCCCGGTGCCTGGGATGCCAACCGTGCCGCGCTCATCGTCTCGCGGGACGGTGGCGAGAGCTGGCAGCCGGTCGAGGGCGTCGAGTGGCCGGGGGACTCGAACTTCGTGCAGGTGGCGACGGCGCGGGTGAGCGAGGGCGGCACGGACTGGATCTACTTCTGGTCCATCCCGTCCGGTCGTTTCGGCAGCGTGCATCTCATGCGCGTCGAGGCGACGGAGGATGCGGTCGAGGACCAGTCCGCCTACTCGTACTTCGCCGGAACAGAGGGGGAGACGCCGCGGTGGAGCTCTGACATGGCGGACGCTGCGACCGTCGTCGAGGGCACGATCGGCGAGCTCTCGGTGATGTGGTCCACCTATCTCGAGCGGTGGATCATGACGTACTCGGATGCCGGGAACGCGTACATCCGCGAGGGCATCACGCCCTGGGGGCCGTGGGGCGAACCGCTGGAGCTGGTGTCCGGCAGCGACTACGAGGGGCTGTACTCGCCCTACCTGAATCCGCGGTACGTCACCGAGGACGGGCGTCGGATCCACTTCACCCTCTCCCTGTGGGGGCCGTACAACGTCTTCTGGTTCTCCGCGGATCTGGACCGCGTCGACTGAGAACGGTCGGCGAGATCGCTCGCGAATTCGCTTGCGCATGAAATCGATTTCGCTTACTGTGGCGCATACCCGATCACCGATGATCGTCAGGTTCGGCCGGAGCCCGCCGGTGACAGCCGGACACACAGCAGCGACTCGATGAGGAGTCCGTTCCTGAGGAGGAACCATGAGAATCACCCCACGCACGCGCAGGGCGGCGGTCGCCGCAGTCGGTGCTCTCACCGTCGGAGCGATGCTCGCCGGCTGCGGGTCCGGAACCCCGGGCGAGTCCGCCGGCGGCGACGGCGCAGAGGCCGGCGTCACCACGATCCAGTTCTGGCACCGCAACTTCACGCCGGTCGAGAACGAGTGGTACGAGGGCATCATCAAGAAGTTCAACGACTCCCAGGACGAGATCAAGGTCGTCGGCACCCAGGTGCCCGGTGACGCGTGGGATCAGAAGATGAAGGCCGCGCAGGCGGCGGGCAAGGCCCCCGACATCTACACCCACCCCGGCAGCATCCAGGATGCCGTGAACGCCGGACAGCTGCACGAGCTCGACGGCATCGTCCCCGATGACGCCCTGGCGGAGATCTCGGATGCCGCCAAGCCGGTGTCCGAGATCGACGGCACGTACTACGCCTACCCCCTCCTGCTCGAGCCGCAGGCCGTGCTGTTCTGGAACACGGACATGCTCGACGCCGCCGGCGTCGACGCCGACCAGGGCCCGACCACCTGGGACGAGCTGCTGGACGCCTGCGCCAAGATCCAGCCCACCCTCGGTGACGGCCAGTACTGCATCTCACCGGCACAGGACGCCGCGACCTTCGCCTGGTCGACCGTGGGCCAGCAGTACAACTTCGCGGGGCACACCGCGCTCAACGACGACTGGACCGGGCCGAACATCGACGACGACGGCTACCGCGACATGATGGCGCAGTACAAGACGCTGTGGGACAAGGGCTACATGCCCAAGCAGCCGCTCGCCGACTACGGCGGAGGCAAGGACTTCGGCGAGCAGAAGGTCGCCTTCAAGGTGTCGGGATCGTGGATGCTGTCGGAGATCGGCTCGGACTACCCCGATGTCCTCGACAAGACGGGCATCGGCGCGATGGTGAGCTCCAGCGACGCCGACGGCCGCACGTCGACGACACTCGGCAACTTCAAGTGGGTCATCGACGCGAAGACCAAGAACGCCGAGGCCGCGGGCACGTTCCTCTCCTGGGCCATCGCCGGTGATCCCGAGAACCTCGTGCCGTTCTTCGTCGACACGCAGTTCACCAAGGCGCCGGTGCGCCAGTCCGTGCAGGATGCCGTCGCCGCCGACCCCGCGGCGGCCGACGCCCCCTGGTCGTCGATCATCACCGAGGACATCGCCCCGAACGCGATCCCCGAGCCCACCTACCCGTGGGACGTGTCGCTCGCGGTCGGCACCGCGTTCGAGTCGGTCATGAAGGGGTCCGCGTCGCCGGATGCCGCGATCGACACCGCGGACAAGGCGATCCAGACGGTCATCGACCGCGAGGGTCTCGCCGACAAGGCACCCAGCCAGTAGCCCGTGCCGTTCCGGGGGTCGGCGTGCGCGCCGACCCCCGGAATCACGCAGTGGACGAAGACAGCGAGAGAACGGGTGGAGTGAACGATGGTCAGTGCAGTCTCGACGGAGCGGCGGGCGGTGAGACACCGCGCGGATGCCCGGAAATACCGTGACACGAAGGTCGCGTACCTCTTCCTCCTGCCGGTGGTCGCCCTTCTCGGCATCTTCGTGGTCTGGCCGGCGATCTACGCCGGATTCCT
The DNA here is from genome assembly GCF_001426995.1 of Microbacterium sp. Root553. Classification (NCBI taxonomy): domain Bacteria; kingdom Bacillati; phylum Actinomycetota; class Actinomycetes; order Micrococcales; family Microbacteriaceae; genus Microbacterium; species Microbacterium sp. Root553. The sequence goes on from NZ_LMFY01000001.1 coordinate 1,343,594, forward strand.
CTCCTTCCAGAACTGGAGCTTCTACAAGGACCCGGAGTTCGTCGGGTTCCGCAACTTCACCGCCGTTCTGAGCGATCCGCTGTTCTGGGCGTCGGTCGGCCGTGGATTCGCGTTCGTCGCGATGACCGTGCCGCCCATGCTGCTGCTGGCGTTCTTCTTCGCCAGCCTCGTCGTGAGCGTGTCGCGCCGCTTCGCCGGCATCCTCAAGGTCAGCATCTACATCCCGACGATCATCTCCTCGGTCATCACCTCGATCGTCTTCGTGCTGATGTACGACTACTCGGGCGGACTCCTCAACTGGTTCCTCGGGATCTTCGGCATCGACCCCATCGCGTGGATCGGCGACCCGGCCTGGGCGCTGCTCGCGATCGCGATCCCCGCGATCTGGCTGGGCATGGGGCTGACCTCGCTCATCATGGTCGCCGCGATGGTCGACATCCCCACCGAGTACTACGAGGCGGCGGCGATGGAGGGGGCGAACTGGTGGCAGAAGACGGCGTACATCACGCTGCCGCAGATGAAGAACATCATCCTGTACCTGCTGATCACCGGGTTCGTCGCCGCGATCCAGCAGTTCGAGCTGCCGCTCGTGATGACCGGCGGCGGTCCGCTGGACTCGACGACACTGCCGAACCTGTTCATCTTCAACCACTTCCGCAACGACATCAACGTCGGCTACTCGATCGCCGCCGCGCTGGTCATGTTCGTCGTGCTCGGCACGGTGTCGGCGATCGTCTTCAAGTTCGTCAACTCCGAGAGGCTGGTGGACTGATGGTCACCATCGCGCCGCAGGACACCACGCGCGCCATCGTGCTCGCCGGCACCGAGCCGTCGCGTCGATCGCACCTGCCGAAGACCCCGGGCTCGTGGATCACCGTCATCGCCAAGCTCCTCGCCGGGGGCGTGTTCCTCGTGGCGGCGCTGTTCCCGCTCGCCTGGATGGTCATCGCCGGGTTCAAGTCGAAGACGGAGGTCATCCAGACCCCGTTCCAGTTCTTCCCCGAGGTGTGGCGCTGGGAGAACTACGCCCAGATCCTCGCCGACCCCACCTTCACCCGCACGATGCTGTGGACCTTCGGCGGAGCGGTGCTCTTCACCTTCCTGAGCCTGACGATCAACTCGCTCGCGGCCTACGCGTTCGCCCGGCTCGACTTCCGGTTCCAGCGGACGATCTGGGTCATCGTGATCACGACGATGTTCATCCCCGGCATGACGATCCTGCTGACGAGCTTCATCGTCGTCACCCGGCTGTCGATGCTCGACACGCTGGCCGTGCTCGTGCTGCCCGGGGCGGCGAGCGCCGGCACGGTGTTCTTCATCCGGCAGTTCTACCTGAACATCCCGGCCAGCCTCGAGGAGGCGGCGATGCTCGACGGATGCGGTCGCTTCGCCATCTTCGTGCGCATCTTCCTGCCGCTGTCGAAGCCGCCGTTCGTGGTCATGGGCATCACCTCTTTCCTCGCGTACTGGAACTCCTACGTCTGGCCGATCCTGACGATCACGACCCCCGAGCGCTTCGTGGTGCAGCAGTTCCTCGCGACGTTCCGCTCGGAGCGCACCAGCGAGCTCGGGCTGCTCATGGCGGGCTCGGTGCTGGCCGCCGCGCCCGTGATGATCCTGTTCCTCGTCTTCCAGCGCCAGATCATCGGCAACATCAAGATGGCCGGGCTCAAGTAGGCCGGCCGACAGAGAGCGACACCCACACGGAAAGAGGTCGACGATGACCGAACAGCACACACCTCCGCTCATCTCCCGCCGCGGCATCCTGCAGGGCGCGCTCGCGCTCGGCGCCGGGATGCTGGTCGCACCCGCCGTCGGCATCGGCGCCGCCGCCCCGGCATCCGCCGCAGGCCCGCTCACGGTGTCACGGATCACCGTGCTCGCCGGCACGCAGAGTCCCGTGCAGTACGGAATAGGGGCGACCGACCTCGGCATCCCCGCCCGCACTCCCGATGGGCGGATGCTGTTCATGTTCGGCGACACCTGGGCGGACGCGGTGGGAGGTGCGAACTGGCGCTCGCCGGTCGCGCTGTACTCGTCGTCGACGAACCTCGAGGCCGGGGTGACGTTCGACGGCGCCGCCGGGGCGGGCGCGAACACCCAGGGCACCGCTCCCCAGCTCTGGTACTACCCGCACGATGCGTACTTCACCACGGTGATCCCCTCGGACGTGATCACGATCGGATCGCGCATGTACCTGCACGCGATCGTGAACGGGCCGCAGTTCGGGGCCGTCCGCTGGACGGAACTGTGGAAGTCGGACGACAACGGTGCCACCTGGCAGCACACCGGGCTGCAGTTCCCGGCGGACATGGCCGGTGGGAAGTTCCAGTGCATCACCTGGGGTCTGGGCAGCGACGGCTACGTGTACATCTACGGCACCGGGTTCCAGCGCGACAAGGGCATCGTGCTCTACCGGGTGCCGTCGAACAGCATGACGACTCTCTCGGCGTACCAGCCCTGGGGTTTCGCGAACGGCTCGTGGGGATGGGGCAAGCCGGTCACGGAGGTGCTCTCCGGCGGGTTCGGCGAGATGTGCCTGCGACCGCTCGGCGGCAAGTGGATCCTCACATGGTTCAACGCCCCGGCGTACCGGATCGACGCGATGGTGCTGAACACCCCGACCGACAATCTGTACATCGCGACCAAGACGACGCTGCTGTACGGCAGCGAGTGGGGGCAGGAGGATGCCTCGCACGTGGCGCAGCTGTACGGCGGGTACATCATCCCCGGGTCGACGCTGTCGGACCTGCACCTCAGTGTCAGTCAGTGGAAGACCGCCGACAACAGCGTGTACCACTCCGAGCAGTTCCGAGTGCAGGGGCTCGTGTAGACACTGCGCCGGTACGGTGTCGGGTGCCGCGCCGTGATCCCGGCCGCCTCAGTCCTGCGGGGCGCGTGGCGGGGTGGCGCCGATGTCGGGCACCGGAGCCGTTCCTAGGTGCACCTCCAGGTCGTCGGCCGACGGCGTCTTCGGGCGCCGCGCGGTCGGCCGGTCGAGGTAGAACAGCGCCGTCGAGGCGATGTCGTCGCGCAGGGGCAGATAGCGCCATCCGCTGCGCCATCCGAGCGCCTGGATGTCGACCTTGGGGATGCCGGTCGCGAAGTGGATCGGGTCGAGCAGGTGCCAGCGGTACATGCCGAACCGCTGCTGGCTCACGTACAGCCCGTCGGGCCTGATGACCTGCGGCATGCCGAGGTACGGGGTGGAGAACTCGGTGTAGCCCGTGCCGGGGATGTCGAAGTTCCACGCGCCGCCGAAGTAGTCCTCGGTGCCGGTTCCGGCGATCGTCGGATAGTCGGTGTCGTCGTCGAGGTAGAACTTGATCTCGCCCTCGCCCCACCATCCGTTGGAGTTCACGCCCCAGGCGATGTATGTGCCGACGTACTGGCCCTGCCCCTCGATGCCCTCGAGGATCACGTGCGGGGTGCGGTCCTCGAGCGGGTTGGAACGCCGCCACTGCGCGTGGAAGTACGCGTCGGTCGAGTGGTCGCCGCCGATCTCGTACGTGACCTGGAAGTAGATGCGCACGTCGACCGTCGAGGTGTTCTCGATCGTGAGGCGCGCCCCGTCGCGGAAGGGCATCGGCCAGTACGAGTTGAAGCCGCCGTGCGGGTTCGCGGCGATCGTCTGCGAGTTCACCTGGGCGAACACGCCCCAGCCGTTGCAGAAGAAGTCGCCGTACGGCACCTCGACCGCCGGCTCCTCGGCGCCGTCCCAATAGGCGCGCAGCAGCAGGGTGCGCCAGTTGTCGGTGTGGGTCGTGATCCAGATGTGGGTGATCTTGCCCGCGCCCTCGATGTTCGCGAGGTCGAAGGTCGCGCCCGCCTTGACGTCGACGCTGGGGGAGATCTTCCAGCCGGGCCCGAGGTCGCGGGCGCAGGATGCGCCCGTGCCCTCGGTGGCCCGGCCTCCGCCCCCAGCGGATCCGTCGAAGTTCTCAGGGGAGATGGAGCGGGTCTGGACCTGTCGCAGCGTTGCGAGGGTCGCGAGATCCGAGGCAGCAGAAGTCATGGGCGCCAATGTAATCGATTTCACCCGAGAACTCCAGAGATCGGAGGCGTGCGCGATACTGTTGCTTCACATCCGGTGCAGCCGGACGAAGCAGTGAGGTTCGAATGGCCACGATCTACGACGTCGCGGAACTGGCGAAGGTCTCTCCCGCCACAGTGTCGCGCGTGTTCAACGGGACGAGCGTCTCGGAGGACAAGGTCGCCGCCGTGCGCGACGCGGCCGCGAAGCTGAACTTCACCCCCAACCGCACGGCGCGGACCCTGCGGAGGCAGAGCTCCGAGGTCATCGCCCTCGTGATCCCGGACATCGAGAACCCGTACTTCACCGAGATGGCCCGCGGGGTCGAAGATGTCGCCTCGGAGGCCGGGTACTCGGTCGTGCTGTGCAACTCCGACGCCCAGGTCGAGAAGGAGGCCACGTACCTGCGGATCGCGATCGCCGAGCACATGTCCGGCATCATCATCGCGACCGCCGACGAGACCTCGAACCTCGACAGCATCCTGGCGACCGGTCGTCCCGTCGTGGCGGTCGACCGCAGCACGACCTACGACGTCGACGGCGTCGTCATGGCCAACCGCGCCGCGGGCGCATCGGCGGCGAAAGACCTGCTCGGAGCCGGTTACCGACGCATCGCCTACATCGGCGGCCCCGAGCACATCGACACGGCCGCCGAGCGCGCCGCGGGCTGGCGCGCGGCCATGGGGTCGGCGCATCCGGAGCTCGATCTCGACGAGCTGGAGCGCTTCGCCACCTTCCGGGTCGACGGCGGGCGCGCCGCGATGGAGGAGCTGCTCGCGCTCGCCGACCCGCCGGACGCCGTGGTCGCCGGCAACAACCTCATCGGCGTCGGGGCGATCCAGGTGCTGACCGAGCGGGGGCTCACCCCGCCGGAGGTCGGCGTCGCGGTGATCGGCTCGCTGCCCTTCACCACCCTCTCCCCGACCGCGGTCACGGTGGTCCGCCTGCCCGCTCGGCACATGGGCGTCACGGCGGCGCGGATGCTGCTCGACCGCATCGGCGGAGACACGCAGCCCTCGCGCACGGTGGTGCTGCGCAACGAGATCCAGCCCGCCAGCGCCGTCAGGGCCTGACCCGCCGCCACGGCGATGCGGGGATGTCTGCACATCGTCTTGCGCCTTGAAATCGATTTCGCGTACAGTTGCGGGAGATTTCAGAATCATGAGCATCGGTTTCAAGGAGGACGCCATGCGCCGCACACCCGGGGCCCCATGGGTCGAGTCCGGAGCGTCCGCATGACCCGTCGTGCCGTCGGCATCCCGCACACCTCGCAGGCGACCGCCTTCCCGCTCGGCGGCATCGGCACCGGCAACGTCTCGATCGGCGCCCGCGGCGAGCTGCGCGACTGGGAGCTCGAGAACCTGCCGGACAAGGGGCGTCGCAACCCGCACTCGTTCTTCGCGATCCACGCCGCACCGGACGACGGCCCCGCGGTCACCCGCGTTCTGGAGGCGCGGTTCACGGGGCGTCACGATGCCGACGCCGGCTACGCGTTCGATCAGCTGGCCGGGCTCCCGCGGCTCGACGGGGCCACCCTGCACGGCGAGTACCCGATCGTCGACGTCGACTTCACGGACGCGGTGCTGCCGGTCGACGTGTCGCTGCATGCCTTCACCCCTCTGGTGCCCCTCGACGCCGATGCCTCCGGCCTCCCCGCCGCCGTGCTGCGGTACCGCGTCACCAATCCCGGCGCCGGCCGCGTCGCGGTGACGGTCGTCGGCAGCGTCTCGCACACCGCAGGGCGGGGAGTCCCCGGACCGGATGCGCCGTGGGGCCTGCGTGCGACCCAGAACGTGCGCTGGCGCGACGAGGGGGCCGTGCGCGGGCTGGACTTCGGCATCGATCTTCCCGAATCCGACCCCGGATACGGCACGCTCAGCCTCACCACCTCCGATCGCTCGACGACCGTCAAACCGCAGTGGGTCACCAGCTACTGGCCCGATGGGGCGCGGCTGTTCTGGGACGATCTCGCCGACGACGGACAGCTCGGGGCCGAGCCGCGCCTCACCCTCGAGGATCGCCCGCGCGGACTGTTCGCCGATCCCGACGCCGATCCCGACGCCCCGCCCCTGACCGAGGCCGAGATGCTCGCGAAGCTGCCGCGTCTGCGCACCGGATCGCTGGGCGTCGTGCACACGCTCGATCCGGGTGAGACCCGCGATTTCGAGTTCGTGCTCTCCTGGGGCTTCCCGAATCGTCGCCGCGGATGGCACGGCCACATCGTGTTCGCGGATCCGCCGGGCGACGACGTCGTGCGCAATCACTACGCCTCGCTCTGGCCGGATGCCTGGGCCGCGGCCACGCACCTGCACGAGAACCTCGAGGAGTTGGAGGGCGCGACGGATGCCTTCGTCGAGGCGCTCTACGGCGGCACCCTCGACCCCGTGCTCGCCGACGCGATCGGTGCGAACATCGCCGCGGCGCGATCGACCACCGGATTCGTGCTGGAGTCCCCCCACCCCGACCTGGGCGACGGCCCGGTGTTCGCGGCGTGGGAGGGATCGTTCGATCACGGCGGATCCTGCGAGGGCACCTGCACGCACGTCTGGTCGTACGCGCAGACGCTCGCCTGGCTGTTCCCGTCGCTCGAGCGCAGTGCGCGCCGGGCGGAGTACCTGCTCGAGACCGACGCGGCCGGCGCCCAGAAGTTCCGCGGCAACCGGGTGTTCGGGGGCCCGTCGTGGTTCATGGGTCCGGCCGTCGACGGGCAGCTGGGAACGCTCCTGCGTCTGCACCGCGAGTGGAGGTTCAGCGGCGACGATGCCTTCCTCCGGGAGCTGTGGCCCGCGGCCGCACGCACCCTCGACTACGCGATCCGCGAATGGGACCGCGACGGCGACGGGCTGCTCGACGGCGAGATGCACAACACCTACGACATCGAGTTCCACGGCGCCGAACCTCTCGCCAACGGCGTGTACCTCGCCGCGTTGCGCGCGGGGGCCCGGATGGCCCGTCACCTCGGCGAGGAGGAGCGCGCGGCGGGGTGGGACGCGCGGGCGGACCATGTCGCCGCGGCGATGGACGAGACGCTCTGGAACGGCGAGTACTACCGTCAGGTCATCTCCGACCCCGACTCCCACCGCTACCAGTACGGCGACGGCGTGCTGTCCGACCAGCTGCTCGGGCAGTTCCATGCGTACGTGAACGGACTCGGGAGCATCCTGCCCCCGGAGCGGGTGGACTCGGCGCTCGCCGCGATCGTCGCGCACAACTTCCGCGACGATCTCTCGGCCCACGAGAGCACCCAGCGCGTCTACGCCCTGAACGATGAGGGCGGACTCCTGCTCGCCTCGTGGCCGCGGGGCGGTCGGCCCGTCATCCCGTTCGTGTACTCCGACGAGGTGTGGACCGGGGTGGAGCACCAGGTCGCCGCCTCGCTCCTGTTCGCCGGACGCGTCGATGACGCGCTGCGCATCGAACACGCGCTGCGCGCACGCTACGACGGCGCGCATCGCAGCCCCTGGAACGAGATCGAGTGCGGCAACCACTACGCGCGATCGCTCGCCTCCTGGGCGCTGCTCCTCGGCGCGAGCGGCGCGCAGTGGGACGCCCCGAGCGGCACGCTCTCGTTCGCCCCGGCGAGCGCAGGACGCTTCCGCAGCCTGTTCACCACGGGCACCGGATGGGGGCGGGTCGAGATCGACGATGAGACGCTCACTCTGCATCTCGACGGCGGCACGCTCGAGGCGGCCGACCTGCGACTGCGCGACCGCGGCCTCGCCCGCGGCATCCGACTCCGAGCGGGGGAGACGCAGGCGTTCCCCCTCGACCTCGCCCAGACCGTTCGATCGACCGGCGCGACCAGCGCCACGACCGATGGCAGCACCACGACCAGTAGCACCATCACGACCAGCACCATCAGCGGAGAGGCATCATGACCACCTACACCCTGCCGGCACCGGCATCCCGACCCGCATCCGCGCCTGCGACCGCGTACCTGATCGCCTCCGGCGACCTGCGCGAGGCCGCCAACACCGGCGGCTGGCCCGTGCAGGTCGAGCTCGAAGCGGGCGTCACCGGCGTCTTCGAAGACCTCGGATGGACCGTCATCCGCGCCAACGACGTCGACCCCGAGACCGGTCACGGCTTCATCTCGAGCCAGCGGATGGGGCTCGAGGTCTTCCGGAACATCCCGACGGATGCTCCTCTCATCGTCGCCGAGGCGGTGTGGCAGTACTCGCACCACGTACTCGCGGGGCTGCGCACGCACAAGGGGCCGATCCTCACGGTCGCGAACTTCGCGGGGGACTGGCCGGGTCTCGTCGGCCTGCTCGGGCTCAACGCCGGACTGACGAAGATGGGCACGCCGTACGCGACGATCTGGTCGGTCGACTTCACCGACGAGTGGTTCCGCGACGGCATCAGGGAGTGGACCGAGACCGGGGCGATCACGCACGACGCCTCGCACGTGCGCCCGCTGCCCGAGCTGCCCGACAGCCCCGAGAAGCAGCTCGGGGAGGCGCTCGCCGCCGAGCTCCTCGCGGAGAAGGCCATCATCGGCGTGTTCGACGAGGGCTGCATGGGCATGTACAACGCGATCTTCGACGACGAGCTGCTGAACAGCACAGGCATCTACAAGGAGCGCCTGTCGCAGTCGGCCCTGTACGCCGAGATGCTGAACGTCACCGAGGAGGAGGCGGATGCCGCCTACGACTGGCTGATCGATGCGGGCATGACGTTCATCTACGGCGAGGACGCCGCGACCGAGCTCACCCGCGAGCAGGTGCAGTGGCAGCTGAAGATGTACATCGCCGCGCTCCGCATCGCCGACGACTTCGGGCTCGACGCGGTCGGCATCCAGTACCAGCAGGGCCTGAAGGATCTGGTGCCGGCATCCGATCTCGCCGAAGGCATCCTCAACTCCACCGAGCGTCCGCCCGTGACCTCCCGCGACGGCTCGCGCGTGCTGCACGAGGGCCGCGCGTTCCCGCACTTCAACGAGGCGGACGAGGGCGTCGCGGTCGACGCGCTCGTCACCGACCGCGTCTGGCGGGCCATGGGACTGGTGCCCGACAACACGCTGCACGACGTGCGCTGGGGCGAGGACTTCGACGGGCAGTTCGTCTGGGTGTACGAGATCTCGGGCTCGGTGCCCGCCTCGCACCTGGGCGGATGGCAGAACGCCGAGGGATGGCGCCAGGGTCATGTGTTCTTCCCCGCGGGCGGCGCCACGATCAACGGCGTCTCGAAGCCGGGGGAGATCGTGCTGTCGAGGGTGTTCATCGCCGACGGCATCCTGCAGGCCGACATCTTCCGCGCATCGGTCGTCGAGCTGCCCGCAGAGGAGACGCAGCGGCGCAAGGACGCCACCAACCCGGAGTGGCCGATCGCCCACGTCGTGCTGCACGGCGTCTCACGCGACCAGTTCATGGCCCGCCACAAGGCCAACCACGCGCAGACCGTGTACGCCCCCGACGCCGAGACCGCCGACCGGGCGCTCGTGGCGAAGGCGGCGATGTTCGCCGGCATGGGCATCAAGGTCAACCTGGTCGGAGACGTGAACCTCTGACACGGATCACGGGCGAGGCCACCGTGCACTCCCCGCAGTGATCCCGGATCGGCCGGCTCAACCCGGATCGGGAGCCCGGCCGGACCGAGGGCTCAGTCCAGATCGAAGAGCTCAGTCCAGATCGAAGAGCTCGAGCTGTCGCACGGTGACCTCGGCCTCCGCGCGCACGCGGAGGGCCGAGGTCACCGTGCGTGCGGCGAGGGTGAACGGCGTCGTGCGGTCGGCCGGGAGTTCCGTGTCGGCGGTGACGGCGACCGGCTCCCAGCCGCTCGTCGTCTCCGTCTCCCACACGAGAGCGGTCGAGGATGCCGCGGACACCATCGTGACCGAGACGTCGCTGACCGCCCGAGCCTCGGCGAATCGCCAGCCGATCCACTCGCCCGGCCGCAGGACGACGCCGCCGGCGCCGACGGGTTCGCCGTCGTCGACGACGCGCTCCGCGTGACGGACGCCCTCGGACGCGATGGTCGCGCCGTCGCTCGCCGTCAGGTCGGGGCGCCACGGCGCAGCATCCGTCTTCGCAGCCTCTTCGAGCCCGTCGTCCGAGGAGTCGCCGAAGACGAGGTCGAGCACCGCGTCGCCGACGAGGGCATCGGCGGGCAGCTCGGCTGTCGTGAGCGGGATGCCGTTCAGGCGCGCCTCGTGCAGCACATGCGCGCTCGGCGAGCGGCGGTGGGAGCGGATGCGCAGCGTCGATCCGTCCCCGCGGTCGACGCGCACGTCGTCGAGCAGGGGCGAGCCGATGCGCAGGACTCCCGAGGCGAGTTCGAGCGGATAGAGCCCGAGCGCCGCCCAGAGCCACCACGCGCTCATCTCGCCGTTGTCTTCGTCGCCGGGGAATCCCTGGCCGATGTGGGCGCCCGCGAACAATCGACCGGCGAGGTCGTGCACGACCGCTGCCGCGCGCCACGGTCGGTCGCTGTGCGCGTACATGAACGGGATATGGTGGGCGGGCTGATTCGAGATCGCGCACATGCCCGAGCGCAGCGCCCTGGCCTCCCGCTGCTCATGGATCACGGCGCCGTAGGAGCCGCCGAACTGCTCGTGCGCGGTCTCCGGTTCGGCGAACAGCGCATCGAGGTGACGACCGAAGTCCGCCGGGCCGCCGTGGAGTGCGGCGAGGCCCGCCCCGTCGTGCACGGCTCCGACCGACATCCCCCAGGCGTTCGTCTCGACGTTGTCGCCGCCCCAGACGCGGGGATCGAAGGGCTCGGAGGAGAACGATCCGCGGTCATCGCGGCCGCGGAAGAACCGGGTCGCGGGGTTGAACAGCGAGCGATACGACAGTGCGCGGTTCGCGAAGTAGCGGGCGAAGGCGCGGTAGCGCGCGGCATCCGTCGGCGAGGCATGGGGGTCGGACGCGAGCTGCGCGGCGAACCGGCCGAGGGCGGCGTCGCTCACCGCGTTCTCGATCGTCCAGCTCATGCCCTCGGGGACGTCCGACGAGATGTAGCCGGTGAAGCGGCCCCGCCCGATGCCCTTGCGGCCGCGCAGCGCGTCGGGGCCGGGCTCGCACGCGTTGCGCCAGCCGCTCTCGAACGCCTCGCGCCGATCGAAATCGACGCCCCAGCGCGCGGCGTCCGCGAAGATCTGGTCGCTCGATGTGCCCACCATGCTGTCGACGTATGCCGGAGCGCTCCAACGCGCCATCCAGCCTCCCCGTCGGTACTGCGCGAGCTGGCCGTCGAGCAGCCGGCCGGTCAGCGCGGGATCGAGCAGAGCCAGCGCAGGCCATTCGGTGCGATAGGTGTCCCAGTAGCCGTTGTTCACGACGAGTTCGCCGTCGACGATCGGCGCGCTCGTCTCGCGCTCGCCGAACGGCTCCCGCGCGGCGAACACGTCGGCGAACCGCCAGGCGGGCGCATCCGCCGTTCCGGTGTTCTCGGCGGCGGTGTTCGGGTACAGATGCATCCGGTGCAGAGCGGCGGCGAGGCGGTCGCGGTTCTCCTCGTGGGCCAGTCGGCGGTGGGGAGCGTGCGCCGCGGGCAGGGGCGGGATCGTGACGCGCCCCAGCACGCGGTTCCACGACGCCGCGGCGGTCGCCCGAAGCTCGTCGTAGGTGACGTCTGCGGGTGCCTCGAGGTCGAGGCTGCGTCTGGCCTGCTCCACCGAGAGGAACGACACCGCCACGCGCACCTCGAGGGAGCCGTGTCCGCCGACGTACCCGGCGACCCGGGCCCTGCCGTCGTCGTCGAGGGCGCCGTGCAGATCAGCCGCATCGTCCCCCTCGCGTCGCCGCACGGTGCCGGCGAAGTAGCAGCGGGGAGCGTTGCCCCAGTCCTCGGGACCCTCCGGCGTCCAGCCGGCGAAGCCGTCGTCGGTCCACACCAGGCGTCCCTCGTCGGTGGGCTGATCGATCACGAACCCGACGATCGCTCCCGCGTCGGTGTCGGTGCCGGTGCCGGTGTCGGTGCTGTGCACGCGGAATGCGGCGGTGTGCGAGGTCGCGGTCATCTCCGCCCGGAGCCCGCCTCCGAGTTCGACGGCGTACTCATGGGGGCGTGCGCGCTCTGTGCCGGGGGTGATCCACCGGCGGCGCGCCGCGCGCTCGGACGTCGGCCGCCCGTCGAACGGCATCAGCTGCAGCACCGAGCGGTCGCCGATCCACGGACTCGGCTGGTGCGAGAACTGCAGGGCCTCGAGACGCCGTCCTGGCGGGTCGTCGTGGATGCCGGGGCGGTAGGGCCAGCGGGTGTCGGAGGCGTCGGTGGCCGGGGTGACGAACGTGAACCCGTGCGGCAGGGCGACCGCAGGGATGGTGTTCCCCCGCGAGAACCGGGGTCCGGAGTGGCTGCCGCGGCGCGTGTCGACGCGCTCGACCGGAGGGAGGGCCTCGTCGATGGCGGGCTGCTCGGCGATGACGCACTGCACGAAGCCCGTGACCTGCGCGGGGAGCCCGCTCGAGCCCGCCAGCGACCCGGTGCCGAGCACCAGCTCGACGGTGACCGAGGTGCGGCGCGTCGAATCCGCATGCATCGGAGCGAGGCTCACCGTGTCGGCGTTCCACTGCTCGGGCATGCTCCAGCGCGCCGCGAACTGCGCCTCCGGAGTGAGGGGGACGTCGTAGCGGTCGCGCACGGCGGCGACGTCGCTCAGTCTCGTCCCGTCGACCGCTCGCGCATCCACCGTCACGGCCAGAGCCGCATGAGGGGCGAGCGTCGCCGCGTCGCCGTCGGCGTAGAACGCCCAGTGCAGCACCGTGTCGGGGGTGACCGGCACATCGTCGAGGCCGGGCACATCGATCCGCTGCGCGCCGACCGACGGGTCGACGGCGAAGGCGAAGACCGGGCCGCGCAGCACGCCCACCCCCGGTCGCGACGAGGGAGGATCGAGCGGACCGTCGGCCGGGGTCAGCCGCACGCTGCTCACCCCTTCACCGCGCCCTCCTGCACGCCACGGAAGAAGAAGCGCTGCGTGAACGAGAACATGATGATGATCGGCACGAGCGCGATCATGGTGCCGGCGGCGATCAGGCGCGGATCGACCGAGAAGCTGCTGTTGAGGTACGCCATGCCGACCGTCAGCGTGTACTTCGACGGGTCGGAGAGCACGATCAGCGGCCAGAGGTAGTCGTCCCAGGCACCGATGAAGGCGAAGATCGCGACGACCGAGACCATGCCGCGGATGTTCGGCCACACGATGTGACGGATGCGCTGCCAGGTCGTGGCGCCGTCGACGGTCGCGGCATCCAGCACGTCCTTGGGGATCATCCGACAGGCGGTCGCGATGAGCAGGACGTTCATCGCGCCGATCGCGCCGGGCAGGAAGACGCCCCACAGGGTGTCGGCGAGGCCGAGCGCCCTGATCGTGAGGAAGTTGCTCGTGACGGTGACCTCGCCGGGGAACAGCAGGGTGGAGAGCAGGATGGCCATGACGATCCACTTGCCGCGGAACTTCATGCATCCGAGGGCGTAGCCGGCGAACGTGGCGAGCACGACGTTGCTCACGACGGTGCCGATCGACACCAGCAGCGAGTGCCATGCGTAGAGGTACACGGGCACGACGTCGGCGACCGTGAGGTAGTTCTGCAGGGTCGGATCGCGCGGGATCAGGTCAGGGGGAAAGGAGTAGATGTTCTCCTGGGGTCCCTTGAACGAGGTCGAGAGCTGCCAGACGAACGGGCCGATGACCAGCACCAGCACCAGCAGCAGCAGGGCGTAGCGCCCGATCAGCCCGCCGAGCGTCGGGGTGCTGAAGTCGCCGGAGCCGCGACGGCGGAAGATGCGCTCACGGGTGGCGGGTGGCGTCCGATCGTCGGGGCGCCGCTCGGGGTCGAGGCGGGGAGGGGTGAGCGTGCTCATGCGGAGACCTTCGCCTTCTTCTCGCGGTTCATGAACGCGATCGCGGCCATCGGAAGCAGGGTGAGCAGGAAGAGGGCGACGCTGATCGCGGAGGCGTAGCCGATGTTGCCGTTGAGTCCGGATCCGACCTGGCGGATCAGCATCACCAGCGACAGGTCGTACCCGCCGGGGCCGCCGGTGCCCTTGGAGAGCACGTCGAGCTCGGCGAAGACCCTCATGGCCGATACCGCGATGAGCACCGCGATGAGGAGCATCGCGCCGCGCACCGAGGGGATCGTCACCGAGAGGAAGCGGCGGAACGCGCCCGCGCCGTCGAGCATGGCGGCCTCGTGCAGCTCCTTGCCGACGTTCCCGAGGGCGGCGAGGTACACGACCATGTAGTAGCCGAGTCCCTTCCAGACGGTCAGCAGGATCGCGCAGCCGAGCAGCAGCCACCGGTCCACCAGGAAGGCCATCGGACGGTCGATGACGCCGAGGAACTCCAGCGTCTGGTTGATGATCCCGCGGCTGTCGAACAGCCACGTCCAGATCAGCGCCACCACGACGACGGAGGCGATGACGGGGAAGTAGAACGTGGTGCGGAAGAACGCGATGCCCGGCAGCTTCTTCTGCACGAGCATGGCCAGCAGCAGCGGGAGGATCGTGAGCAGCGGCACGCACACCACCACGTAGATGATGCACGTGGTGAGCGCGTTCCAGAACATCTCGTCGGCGAACATCCGCTCGTAGTTCGCCCCGCCGACGAACGCGGGGGCGCGCAGGGGCTTGGCATCGGTGAAGCTCAGGAAGACGGTGTTGAGGAACGGCCAGAGCGCGAACACCAGCACCCAGACGACGGCGGGGCCGAGGAGGAGCCAGGGGGTGAACCACCTGTGCGATCGCATGCTCGTCCGACGGGTCCGGATGGCGGTGTCCGCGCTCATGGCTTACTGATCCACCCGGTTCGCGTTGGCGTACTCGACGATCTTGTCGAGCTGGTCCTTCGGGTCGGCCTCGCCGTTGACCGCGAGGGCGATCTGCTGCGTCATGTAGGTGGCCATGTCGGAGGTCCACTGGAACGGGATCGCCTTGGCGTCCTGCATCGCGGCGAACACCGTGTCGATCGCGGCGAGCTGCTTCTCGTCGGTGATCGATGACGAGATGTTCGCGACCACGTCGTCGCCGCCGGCGGAGGTGCCGGGGGCGGTGCCGACGGCGAGCGACGAGAACGCGATCTGGTTCTCCTCGCTGGTCGCGAACTCGGCGAACGCGAGGGCGGCCTCCTTGTTGTCGGAGTCGGCCGACACGTTCAATCCCTGCACGTACAGCGGCGCGATGCCGAGGCGCTGGGTGGCGACGGTGTTCTCCAGCAGCGCCGGAGCGTCCTTCGCGAGGTCGGTGGTGAAGCCGGTGCCTCCGGTGGTGAAGGCGACCTTCTCCTGGATGTACGCCTCGGCGTTTCCGCCGTAGTCGCCGGTGAGGGCTTCGGCGGGCATCGCGCCTGCCGCGTACGCGTCGGCGAACTTCTGGATGATCGCGGCGGCCTCGTCGGTGTTGAAGTCGAACTCGCCGTCATCGTCGATGACCTCCATGCCTGCGGAGGTGAAGGTGTCGAGAGCGGGGATCGACGACAGCAGCTGCACCTTGCCGCCGGACTCGTCGGCGACCTTCTCGGCGAGGGTGAGGAGTTCATCGACCGTGGTGGGCAGGTTCGCCTCGGTCACGCCGAAGGGCGCGAGCTGGGCGAGGTTCCACCACGACGCGTCGCTGGACAGGTACCACGGCAGGCCGTAGGTGCCCTCCATCCCGGGGTACTGGCTGTAGGCCTCCCAGGCGCCGGCGTTGTAGGAGGATTTCAGCTCGGGGTCGGCCGTCTCCAGGTCGACCAGCTTGCCGGCGGCGACGAGCGGATATGCGATGTCCGGCGGCAGGTTGAGCACGTCGGGAAGAGTGTCGGCGTTCGCCTGGCTGAGGATCTTCTCCTGGTAGCCGTCGCCCGGCTGGTCGAGCCACTCGACCGTGACATCGGGGTGCTCCTTCTCGAACGCGTCGATGAGGTCCTCGAAGTAGGGCGTGAACTTCTCGTTCTTCAGCGACCAGGTCTGGAACTGGATCGTCCCGCTCAGCTCGCCGGACGTGTCGATGGGACCGGAGGCGCCGGTGGGGGCACCTCCTCCGGTGCAGCCGGCGAGAGCCATGGCGCCGATCGTGAATGTTGCCAGAGCGACAATGCGTGCGGGAACTTTCATCGTGCTTCTTCCTCGAGGCGGGCGATGGCCGCAGGTCCGAGGTCACGGACTGCAGCGCTTTAGCAGATGAAACCACCGGATGACCGCCCTGTCAAGGCGGTGGCTCCGACGAACACCGGCGGCGCGGAGAACCTCGTGCCGGTATGTTGCTCAAGCGTTATAGTGGTGCGACATGTCCTCGTCGGAGGGCTCCGTCGGAAAGGTCCGGACACATGACGCAGCGCCGCGCTCTCGATGCTCCCCTGAGATTCGGGGCGAATTACACGCCGTCGAAGGACTGGATGCATTCCTGGCTCGACTTCACCCCCGACGACGTGCGTCGCGACTTCGCCGCCCTGGCGGAACTCGGACTCGACCACGTCCGCGTCTTCCCGCTGTGGACGGTTCTGCAGCCCAACCGCACCCTGATCCGTGAGAAGGCCGTCGACGATGTGCGCGCGATGGTCGACATCGCCGCGGAGTTCGGCCTGGACGCGAGCGTCGACGTGATCCAGGGCCACCTGTCGAGCTTCGACTTCGTGCCGTCGTGGCTGTACACGTGGCACGACCGCAACATGTTCACCGATCCGACCGCGCTCGACGGGCAGGTCTCCCTCGTGCGGACTCTCGCCGGCGCGCTGCGCGATGCTCCGAACTTCCTCGGGCTGACACTCGGCAACGAGGTCAACCAGTTCTCCGCGCACACGCATCCCTCGCCGTGGCCGGTCACGACCGACGAGGCCGGCGCCTGGATCGCAGCGCTGCTCGCCGCCGCCGAGGATGCTGCGCCGGGTGCCGGGCACGTGCACAGCGAGTATGACGCGGTCTGGTACATGGACGGGCACGGCTTCACCCCGGCGCACGCCTCGCGGCTGGGGGAGATGACGACGATCCACTCCTGGATCTTCAACGGCACCGCCCAGCGCTACGGCGGTCGATCCGTCGCCTCCGATCGTCACGCCGAGTACCTGATCGAGCTGTCCCGCGCCTTCGCCACCGATCGGCAGCGGCCGGTCTGGCTGCAGGAGGTCGGCGCTCCCTCGAACTGCCTCGACGAGAGCGAGATGCCGGGGTTCCTCGAGGCCACGCTGCGTTCCGCGGTGCGTACCGAGAACCTCTGGGGCGTGACCTGGTGGTGCTCGCACGATGTGAGCCGGGAGCTGGCGGACTTCCCCGAGCTGGAGTACTCCCTCGGCCTGATCGACCAGAGTGGCGCGGCCAAGCCCATCGGGCGCCGATTCGCCGAGCTGATCCCTGAGCTCCGGGCGCGTGCCGCGGCACCCGTGCGCGACACGGCGATCGTGGTCGAGGTCGACCCGCACGAGGTGCCTGTCAGTCGCGCGGCGCTCAGCCCCGGCGGCGCCGTCTTCCAGGCGTGGGTGGATGCCTGCGTGCGCGGCGTCGATCCCGCCTTCGTCACCTCGCTGGCAGCCCTCGATCCCGCGGCACTCGCGTCGCGCGGCATCCGCACCCTCATCCGCCCCGATCTGTCGGGCGATGCCGTCGACCCCTACGGCTCGGTCAACACGGTCGTCGACTGACGCGGATCGCGGATCGCGGATCGCGGATCGCGCTGTCGCGGATCCCTCGCGCGCGGAGCGCGTCGAGCTCAGGCCGTGGCCGGCGGGGCGGTGCTCTCGCGGGCGCTGAGGGTCGGGGTCGGTCCCTGCGTGCTGGGCAGCGTCGTGTCCGCCTCGATCTGCTGCAGCAGCAGGGTGGCGGCCTGTTCGCCGAGCTCGAAGGTGTCGCGGGTCATCGCCGTGATGGAGGGGTTGATCAGCCCGGCGATGACCGAGTCGTCGAAAGACGCCAGCGAGACGTCCCGCGGAACGACCCGCCCCATCTCCTGCGCCACCCGGAGCCCCGCGACCGCCATCACATCGTTGTCGTAGACGATCGCGGTCGGACGCTGCCGCCCGGAGAGCAGGGTACGGGTGACGGCCGAGGCGCGCGTCGGCGAGAAGTCGGTGGTGATCACCTCTCCGGTGATGCCATCGGCGGACATCCGCTCGAGGACCTCGGCGCGCAGTCGGGTGTGCTCGAGGTCGGCGGGGCCGGCGACATACGTGATCCGGGTGTGCCCGAGGGCGGCGAGGTACGAGAACAGTGTGTCGGCCACCTCGTCGTCCGCGATCCAGACGCTGGGCACGGCTCCCTCGGGAGACGGCTTCGAGCCGATCAGCACCGCGCGCGCGTCGAGGGCGGCGATCCTGTCGCTGCGCGGATCGTCGTCGCGAGGGTCGATGAGGATGATGCCGTCGACCTGGTTCGACGACCGCCACTGGCGATGCACCTCCATCTCCTCGCCGATGTCGCCGACGAGGCGCAGCTGCAGGCTGACCTTGCTCTGCGACAGGCGGGATTCGATGCCGGCGATCAGGTCGGTGAAGAACGCCTCGGACCCGAGCGAGCGGGCCGGGCGGGCCAGGGCGAAGCCGACCGTGTTCGCCCTCGCGCCCACGAGCGCCCTGGCGGCCGAGCTCGGCTGCCAGTGATTCTCCTCGACGATCGAGAGGATGCGCTGGCGCGTCTCGTCGCTCACTCCGGGCCGTCCGTTCAGCGCGAACGACACGGCGCCGGGAGAGACCCCCGCCATGCGCGCGATGTCGGCGATCGTGACGCGTTTGCCCAGAGCCATGCGCCTCACACTACTTGATCGGTTTAGCCCCCAGGAAGGCGATGACGGATGTCCGGGGCGATCAGCACTAGATCGCTTTAGTAAATCGGATAGCATGGACGGCAGCCGCCCCTGATCGGGCGCGCATCGAGCCCCCACTCACCGTCGAGCCCGGAGAACACCCACCATGCATGACGACACCTCGCTCACCGTCGGTCGCGTCTCGCGCGTCCTCGCAGAGCGCATCCGCCCGGCCATCCACTCCGCATCCGTGCCCCTGACGGTCGAGAGCGTCGAGCTGCCCGGTGAGCCGATCAGCCCCGCCGAGGGGCTCGCGCTCGAGTTCGCCGGGACGTCGGTTCCGAGCATGTGGGGACCGGCCTGGTCGACCACCTGGTTCCGGCTCTCCGGGCGGGTGCCCTCCGACTGGGCCGGTCGCCGGGTCGAGGCCGTGATCGACCTCGGGTTCGACATCAACATGCCGGGTTTCCAGTGCGAGGCGCTCGCCTACCGCCCAGACGGGTCGCCGGTGAAGAGCATCAACCCGCGGAACCAGTGGATCCCCATCGCGCAGACGGCGCAGGGCGACGAGCCCGTCGAGCTGTACCTGGAGGCGGCCGCGAACCCCGTGCTCCTCGACTACCACCCCTTCCTGCCGACGCAGGAGGGCGACATCCGCACCTCCTCGCCGGAGCCCCTGTACCGGCTGCGGCGCCTCGACCTCGCCGTCTTCGAGACCGAGGTGTTCGAGCTGTCCCTCGACCTCGAGGTGCTGTTCGAGCTGCAGGCCGAGCTGCCGGCGACGTCGCCCCGCCGCATGCGCATCCTCCAGGCGATGGATGACGCGCTCGACGTGCTGGATCTGCAGCGCATCGCCGAGACCGCATCCGATGCCAGGGCCCGTCTCGCGCCCGCGCTGGCCGCGCCGGCCGAGGCGAGCGCGCACCGCATCTCCGCCGTCGGGCACGCGCACATCGACTCGGCATGGCTGTGGCCGGTGCGCGAGACGATCCGCAAGGTCGCACGCACGACCTCGTCGATGACCACCCTCATCGAGGAGCAGCCGGACTTCCTCTACGGCATGTCCAGCGCGCAGCAGTACGCGTGGCTCAAGGAGCACCGGCCCGAGGTGTACGCGCGCGTCAAGGCCGCCGTGGCCGAGGGGCGTTTCCTGCCGCTGGGCGGCATGTGGGTCGAATCCGACACGGTGATGCCCTCGGGGGAGTCTCTGGTGCGGCAGTTCTCGTACGGTCAGCGCTTCTTCGAGCGCGAGTTCGGCATCCGCTCGAAGGGCGTGTGGCTCCCCGACAGCTTCGGCTACTCGCCCGCACTGCCGCAGCTGATGCGTCGTGCCGGATTCGAATGGTTCTTCACGCAGAAGATCTCCTGGAACCAGCAGAACGTCTTCCCCCACCACAGCTTCCTCTGGGAGGGCATCGACGGCTCGCAGGTGTTCACGCACTTCCCGTCGATGGACACGTACAACTCGCAGCTGAGCGGCATGGAGGTCGCCAAGGCCTCTCGCCAGTTCAAGGAGAACCGGGTGTCGTCGCGGTCGATCGCGCCGGTCGGCTGGGGCGACGGCGGCGGGGGGACGACGCGTGAGATGACCGGAAAGGCGCAGCGCCTGCAGAACCTCGAGGGCAGTGCGCAGGTCGTGTGGGAGCATCCCGACGTCTTCTTCGAGGCCGCGCGTGCCGAGATCCCGAACCCCGCGGTCTGGGTCGGAGAGCTGTACCTCGAGCTGCATCGCGGAACCCTGACCAGCCAGCACGCCACCAAGGCCCTGCATCGCTGGGCCGAGCAGGCGCTGGTCGAGGCCGAGCTGTGGGCGGCGACGGATGCCGTGCGCACCGGTGCCGAGTACCCGACCGCGCAGATCGACCGCCTGTGGGAGACCGTGCTGCTGCACGAGTTCCATGACATCCTTCCCGGCACGTCCATCGCGTGGGTGCATCGTGAGGCGTCCGAGGTGCTGTCCCGGGTGATCGACGAGGCGCAGACGCTCGCCGGATCCGCCCGTCGCTCGCTCGCCGGCGACGGAGACCGCGAGCTGCGGTTCGTGCCGAGTTCGGTCGGAGAGGGCCGGGCCCTCGGCGCCGCGTTCCTCGAGGCGCGCGCCGAGCCGGATGTCGCGCTCGCCGAGGAGAGCGACGGCTGGCGTCTCGAGAACGACCTGGTCTCCGTGCTCATCTCCGCCGAGGGACTCATCGTGTCGGCCGTGGACAGGGCGTCGGGCCGCGAGGTCGTGGCGGAGGGGCGCGCGGCGAACCTGTTCCAGCTGCACCAGGACTTCCCGAACATGTGGGACGCGTGGGACATCGACAAGTACTACCGCAACAGCGTCGAGGATCTCAGCGGGGTCGCGTCGATCACGGCATCCGTCATCGACGGCGTCGCCACGGTCGTCGTCACGCGAGCCTTCTCGGAGTCGACCGTCGAGCAGACGATCACTCTCGCTCCAGCCTCGCGCACGGTGGAGCTGCGCAACGTGATCGACTGGCACGAGACCGAGAAGCTGCTCAAGCTCGCGTTCCCGCTCGACATCCAGGCCACGCACACCGAGGCTGAGACGCAGTTCGGGTACCAGTCGCGGGTCACGCACACGAACACCAGCTGGGAGGCGGCGAAGTTCGAGACCTCGATGCACCGATTCGTGCTGGTGCGCGAGCAGGACTTCGGCGTCGCCCTCGTGAACGACTCGATCTACGGCTACGACACCTCCCGTGAGGTGTCCGATGACGCGGTGGCGACCACCGTGCGCCTCTCGCTGCTCCGCGCACCGCGCTTCCCCGACCCCGACACCGACCACGGCCCGCACGAGATCGCGGTCGGCTTCGTGATCGGAGCGGACGCCGCGATCGCGACCGCCGAGGGCATCACGATGAACAGCCCGGCGGCGATCGTGCGTGGTGCGCGCGAAGTCGACCCGCTCGTCTCCGTGCTCGGCGAGGGCATCGTCGTCTCGGGCGTGAAGCTCGCGGACGACGGGTCGGGCGACGTGATCGTGCGGCTGTACGAGGCGCTCGGTCGTCGTGCGATCGGGTCGATCACGGCCGAGTTCGACCACCGGGAGATCCGCGAGGTGTCGCTGATCGAAGACGCGCTCGACGACGCGCGGGTCGGCGGTGAACTGCGCCTGCGTCCGTTCGAGGTGCGCACCCTGCGTATCGTGCGCTGAGTCTGCGCTCTGCCGCCTCGCGGGCTGTCGACGCGGGCCATTGTGGTCGCCGCTGTGCGGGAGGACGATAGGCGAATGGTCACCCTCGAGGATGTACGCGAGATCGCGCTCGCGCTCCCGGGGGTGACCGAACGCGTCGGCGGTCACACGGGAGAGCCGTCGTGGCGTCTGCCGAGCGGGCAGATCGCGTGGATCCGCGGTCCCAGCAAGGTCGATCTGCGCCAGCTCGCCGACCTCGGACTCGAGTGGCCCGAGGGCCCGGTGCTCGGGGTGCGAGTGGCGAGCCTCGAGGAGAAGGCCGCGCTGCTCGCCGCCGAACCGGACGGGCTGTTCTCCATCCCGCATTTCGACGGGTACCCGGGGCTGCTCGTGCAGCTCGACACCGTCGAGAAGGATCGGCTCGCCGAGATCATCGCGGATGCGTGGCTCGTGCGTGCGCCCGTGCTCGTCGCGAAGCAGTGGCTCGCGGAGCGCGGGCTGGACTGAGTCCTGAGTCCTGAGTCCTGAGTCCTGAGTCCTGAGTCCTGAGTCCTGAGTCCTGAGTGCTGGGTGCTGGGTGCTGGGTGCTGGGTCGTGGGGCCTGCGGGCTGGGGGCTGGAGGGCTGGATTGAGTACTGGGGCTGGGCGCTGGGCCTGCGGGCTGGGCACCGAGTCCTGGGCTCTGGGTCTCGGGTGCTGGGTCCCGGCTGGGTCGCGGGGACCGCCGCAGGGCCTGTGGCGCGCCATTCCGGGAGACTGGAATACGCATCTGATCTGGGGTAAATAAGAGGGTTCTCGGGCCTCGAATGTCGGTGGTTCCGGGTTGACTTGCGGGTATGGACAGCACGACGGAGCTTCTGGATCGGGTCATCGCCGACCTCGATGCGGTGCTGTCCGATGATGCGCTCGCGGGTCTGACCGACGCGCAGCGAGTGGCTGTTCTGCAGGGTGCGGGGGCGGTGTTCCGGCGGGCCGAGGCGGTGATCGTCGAGACCGTCGCAACGGCCCATCTGGGGGACTTTCCGCATTCGGCGGGCTGTCGGGGGCTCAACGAGTTGCTGCAGCGGACGCTCCTGGTCGATGTGCGGGGCGCCAGCCGGGTCGACAGGGCCGTCGATCTGGTGCGGCGTCCGGAGAGTCTGGCAGGGGAGAGGATGCCTGCGCGCTGGTCGGAGATGCGGCTCGCGTTGCTCGACGGGGTGGTCGGGGTGGCCGGGTTCCTTGCGGCGACGGGGCCGATCGAGAAAGTGTGGGATCGGCTCACGATCGATCAGCGACTGGCGGCGGATGTCGCGTTGGCGGGGTGCGCCCGCGGGCACGGTCTCGAGATCGACGCCGACGATGACGACTCGGGTGCGGATGAGCCTGGTCCGTCGCCGACGGCGCAGGATCTGAAGGCGCTCGCGGAGGACCTCGCGTCGATGTTCGATCCCGATGGGGAAGAACCGAAAGACGAGGAGGCCTGTCGTCGTCGCGGAATCACGATCGGTCGGTTGCATGACGGCGTGCACGCGATTCGCGGGTATCTGACCCCGGACGTGGCGGCGCAGTTCCAGCTCATCATGGATGCGATCCTGAACCCCAAAGGCGACGGGCCTCCGATGCCCGGCGTGCACTTCGCGCCCAGCGACGGCTCTGCCGCGGACGCCGGTGACGACGCCGGGGCGGACGCGGACTCTCGCGCAGACGCAGACGCGGACGCAGACGCAGACGCAGACGCCGACGCAGACACAGACGCAGACGGCGAGGATCCGTTCAATTCGGATCCGCGGTGCGTGATCGATGGTCGCACTGCGGCGCAGAAACGCCAGGACGCGGTGGCGATGGTCATCGCGATCGCTGCCCGCCACAATGACATGCCCACCCTCGGCGGGTCGTCGCCGGTTCTGGTCGTCACCGTCGATGCGAAAGACCTCGCCTCGCACGCTGGTCATGGCGAAGGCGCCACGTTCGGGGACACTGCGTCGGCACCGGCCGACAACGGCGGGTGGGCGACGATCCAGGGATCCGGCGCCCACGTCCCGATTTCCATTGCCGCGCAGGCCGGCTGCACCGGAGCGATCCAACGCGTGCTGATGGATGAGGGGCGGATCATCGGCCTCACGACCACGGATCGCGTGTTCACGGTGCATCAACGACGGGCGATCGTCGCCCGCGACAGGGAGTGTCTGATTCCGGGATGCCACGTTCCGGCGTCATGGTGCGAGATCCATCACGTGATCGAGCATGCCCGGGGTGGGCCCACGCATACAGACAACGGTGTGCCGTTGTGCTGGTGGCATCACCGAAGTCTCGGTGCCTCGGGCTGGGAGATCCGCATGGAAGACGGTCGCCCGCAGGTGCGGGGACCTGCATGGTGGGATCCCGCACAACGCTGGCGCACCCCACGACTCAGTCTGCCGAGCAAGGCGCGTGTTCGCGGTGCCCTGCTACGGGTCTGAGTGCCGCCGACAGGGACCGGGCGCGTTCACGCTCCGAGGGGATCGAGCACGTTCAGGCCGGCCCGAGCCGCAGGACCTCGGGCGACTCGCCCCCGGTCAGCTCATCGGCCACGCGGATGCTGCCCGCCAGCTCATCGAGAGCGCCGTCGAGAGTTCCGAAGCGCTCGCGGTCGCTGCACACCGCCGTCAGCGTCACGAGGTGCGTCCCCGTGTCCCATGTGTACGTCACGAATGGAGGAGTGGCCGGCGACGGCGGCATCGGCACCACGAGCTTCTCGCCCGCCCCCAGCCACCGGCTCGAGAACGAGACCGTGTCGTCGTAGTCCATCGGCATCGACGCGCGAGCGATGCGCACCTCCGGCGTCAGCGTCTGCACCGTCGCCATCGCGACGACGAGCTCGGGGTCGGCCTTCCACGTCCACACCAGCACCCGGCCGGCCGCGCGACGCATCAGCAGCGGAGCGGCTTGGCTCATCGCCCAGGCACCGAGACGCGAGCCGGGGCGTTCGGTCACCCCGAGTGCCGCGTTCGCCTGCCCGAGCAGCATCCGGATCGCGGCCTTGCGGTGCCGCCGGCCCTTCCATCCGAGCGAATCGGTCACGGGGATCCACAGCCGGGGGTCGGCATCGGCAGTCAGTCGCATGATGCCACGCTAGAGGGTGAGGCTGAGGGATGCCGGTACGCCTCGACGGTCCGATCAGGCCCCTCCGGTAGAGTGGCGAGCGCCCTCAGGGGCTCCCTGGCCGCCGTACCGTAAGGCAGAATGTCTTCCTCTCCCTCCGATCCGACGGGTTCCCCCGACGCCACCCCCGACGCCGTGTCCGCGTCAGGGTCGCGGCCGCTGCGCATCCTGATCGGGTGCGACACCTTCGCCCCCGACATCAACGGCGCCGCACGATTCGCCGAGCGTCTTGCTGCCGGTCTCGTGCAGCGCGGTGAGGACGTCCACGTCGTCGCCCCCAACCTCGTGTACCGTCGCACGCCCGCACGCACCGAGGTGATCGAGGGCGAGCCGATGACGCTGCACCGGCTGCCGTCGGTGCGCTGGGCTCCGCACGACTGGTTGCGCTTCGTCTGGCCCTGGCGCGTGAAGCACTACGCCCGCAGGATCATGGACAGCGTGCAGCCGGATGTCGTGCACATCCAGTCGCACATCGTGATCGGCCGTGGTCTCGCGCGCATCGCGCACGAACGCGGCATCCCCGTGATCGCGACGAACCACGTGATGGCCGAGAACATCCTCGACCACACCACCATGCCGAAGTGGGTCGACGACCTCGTGCTGCGCTGGGCATGGGGCGACGCGAAGCGCACCTTCGCCCTGACGCGCGCGATCACCACGCCGACCCGGCGCGCCGCCGACTTTCTCGAGCGGACCGTCGCTGTCGAGAACGTGATCCCGGTGAGCTGCGGCATCGACCGCGCGCAGTACACGCCCGTGATCGGGCCCCGCGACAAGAACCGGATCATCTTCGTCGGCCGTCTGACCGCCGAGAAGCAGGTCGAGGTCATCCTCGAGGCGATCACCAAGCTCGACCCTGCGCTGGACGCGACCTTCGATATCGTCGGCGGCGGAGACCAGCGCAAGCAGCTTGAGAACCTGACCGTGCAGCTCGGCCTCGCCGACCGGGTGACATTCCACGGGCGCACGAGCGACGAGGAGCTGCGCGCGCTGCTGTCACGAGCCTCGGTGTTCACGATCGCCTCGATCGCCGAGCTGCAGTCGATCGCGACGATGGAGGCCATGGCCTCGGCGTTGCCGATCGTCGCCGCGGATGCCGTGGCACTGCCGCATCTGGTGCACGACGGCGAGAACGGCTACCTCTTCGAGCCCGGCGACTCCGACGCCCTCGCGGCGCGACTGACGGACGTGCTGACCGCAGACGTGACGGAGTACCAGCGGATGCAGCAGGCCTCGCTCGACGGCGTCGTCATCCACGACATCAATCGCACGCTCGACACGTTCGAAGCGCTCTACCGCGACGAGCCCCTGCCCGAGTGATCGGGCGCGCCATGCACATCGTCTTCGTCGGCGATCAGCATCTCGACTCCCTCGGCGGGGCCCAGGTGTCGATGCGGCTGCAGCGACGGTACCTCGAGCGCGCGGGTCACACGGTGACCGTCGTCGCGCCGAGGATGCACGGTCCGCGCGCGCGGAGCAGCGCCGACCCCGCGAACATCGATCTTCCGTCGGTGCCGATCACGACCGACCGCGAGTACTCGATGAGCTGGCCGGGGCGCCGTACCGACCGCATCCTCGATCGGGCGATGACACGGCGACCTCCGGTCGACCTGGTGCACGTCCAGGCGGATTTCTGGGGCGCGTTCATCGGACACCGGTACGCGGCGCGGCATGGGATTCCGGTCGTGCACACCATGCACAATCGCGTGGATGTCGGCATCGCGGCCGTGACACCGCTGCATCGACCCGTGCTCGCGGTGCTGAACCTGTGGCGTCGTCGGGCACTGCGCGACGTCGCCGGCATCGCTTCCGACGGATCCAGCACCGTCCCTGACAGCGCCGGCTTCCAGAGCGCCGCCGGCGACAGCGATGGGTGGGCGTTCCTCCGGGGCATCGCGCGCGGCGCCTCGGCGGTCACGGCGCCGTCGACGCACTTCGCCCGACGCCTCGAGGAGCACGACGTGTTCGGTCCCGTCGATGTCGTCTGGAACGGCATCGACGACGAAGTCCGCGACGCGACGCTCGCGGCCGCTCCGTCGCAGCGCGAACCCGGACGCCCGCGTCTGGTCTGGCTGGGGAGGATGAGCCCCGAGAAGCGCCTGCTGCCGTTCCTGCACGCCTTCGTCGAGTCCGGGGTCGATGCAGAGCTCGAGATCATCGGCGGCGGCGCGCAGCGCGCGGCGGCCGAGAGGATCGTGTCGGGTGTGCGCGGGGTGCGGTTCGCGGGAAAGCTCAGCTACCCCGAGACGCTGGCGCGCATCGCGGCGGCGGACGCGCTGGTGCAGACCTCGATCGGGTTCGAGACCCAGGGGATGACGCCGTTCGAGGCCGCGACCCTCGGCACACCCTCGGTGATCAGCGACCCCGACATCGCGGCCGAGCTCGGTGGCGGGCTCTGGGCGGTCGCCGGTGCGTCGGGTACCGAGGACCAGCGCAGGGCCGGACTCGTCGACGCCCTGCGCCGGGCGGTGTCCGACATCTCCGCCGGCACCGCACCCGTGCCGATGCGCGAGGTCTCCGAGGCGTTCCGACAGTCGTCGCGCACCGCCGCGATGGCCGAGATCTACGAGCGGGTTCTCGCGCGCTGAGCGGCGTCGGTCAGAATCCGAGGCTGTAGAACAGGCTCGCGACGAACGAGACCACCGTGCCGATGACCGTGTTCGCCCCGATCCCGACGGCGATCGCGGCGAGGAGGTGCGGAGCCGGTCGTCGCAGCGCGGTGATGCCGAGCACGAGACCAATGGCCGCTCCCACGAGCACCAGGAAGCTCGGCACGCTCTGCAACGCGCCCATCACCCCGAAGCCGACGCTCGCGTACAGCATCGGCAGCAGCAGCTGCCAGACGAGTCCCACCGCGACCGAGACCACGGTCACGACGAACGCGAGGCGCCCGAGGGGATTGCCGGCGGCCCCCGACGACGCTCCGTAGGGAGTTCCGGACGCCGCGGACGTGCGGTACGGCTGGCCGGGCTGTGCGTACGGCTGGCCGCGTTGCGCGTGCGGCTGATCTTGCGGCGCGTACGGCTGGCCCGGCTGTGCGTACGGCTGACCCGGCTGTGCGTACGGCTGACCCGGCTGTGCGTACGGCTGACCCGGCTGTGCGTACGGCGGGCCGGGCTGGGGTGCCGGTGGAGGGGTGTGTCCCTGCGGCGGGGGGATCTGCGGAGCCGCGTCGTGGGGGCGGGGTTCGCTCATGTTCTGTCTCCGGTCAGGCGTACGTCAGGAGTAGGTCAGGAGTAGGTCAGGGCGATGACGAGGTTGGACACCCACGAGATGACGATGCCGGCGATCGCCGATGCGCTGATGCCGATGGCGATGCCCGCGAGGATCTGCTGCCTCGGTCGGCGCACCGACATCAGCCCGAGGATCAGCGCGACGACCGCCGCCACCAGCACGAAGAGGTTGCCGATCGCGCCGAACACCCCGATCGCCGACGGACCGGGGAACAGGCGGACTGCGACGGGGAAGGACAGCGTGACGACAAGCCCGATGCCCATCGCCACCAGCGCGATGACGAAGGCCACGCGCCCGAGCGATCCGCCGGGTGCGGGTGCGGGTGCGGATGCGGGTGCGGGTGCGGATGCCGATCCTGCCGAAGGCGGCTGCGGTGCTGCGGTGGGGAACTGCGGGGGAGCGCCGTGCGGCTGGGCGGGTGGCTGGTGAGGCTCGCTCATGGTGCGAGCGTAGCCGGGGGTGACCCGCGTGGCGAGAGTCAGCGGTAGATATGTCCCGATTCCGCGCGGTCGTGAGCGCGGGGTTCCCCGACGCGCGACCAGTCGGTGGGGGTCTGCCGGTATCCGTCGCGCCGCAGTTCCACGACCGTGGCGATGACGGCCCAGAGTACGAGGGCGAGAAGAGCGAGAAGAAGGAACATGGCAGAAAAGCTACGTTCAGTCTTGATCTGCCACTAGTGGCAGAATAGACTGCGGGCGTAGGAAACCTGCCAACCGGGGGAGATCGCCATGATGAAGACCGTCGCCTGTGTCGTCCAAGACGGCTTCGCGCCCTTCGAGTTCGGTCTGGCCTGCGAGGCGTTCGGTCTCGATCGCTCGAACGACGGCGTCCCGAACTTCGACTTCCGCGTGGTCGCGCCTCGTCCCGGTGCGGTGGCGTCGAAGATGGGCTTCTCTCTCAACGTCGAGCACGATCTCTCCTTCGCGTACGAGGCCGACCTCGTGATCCTGTGTCCGGTGCCACGCGAGTACTGGGGGCGGATCGATCCGCTGCTGATCGAGGTCGCCCGAGACGCGGTCGCGCGGGGAGCCTGGGTGCTGACGATCTGCAGCGGCTCTTTCATCCTCGGAGCCGCGGGTGTGCTCGACGGACGCCGCGCGACGACGCACTGGATGTACGCGGACGTCATGGCCGACATGTATCCCCTCGTCGACGTCGACCCGGACGTGCTGTTCGTGCAGGACGAGCGGATCATCACGAGCGCGGGAACCGCCGCGGGCATCGACGCCTGCCTGCACCTGCTGCGTCAGGAGCTCGGCGCGGAGCTGACCAACCGCATCGCCCGCCGCATGGTGGTGCCGCCGCAGCGCGACGGCGGGCAGGCGCAGTTCATCGATCGACCCATCCCCGTCGTGCCGAGCGACTCGCTCGCCGCCGTCGCCGACTGGGCGGTCGAGCACCTGCGCGACGACCTGGGCATCGAGAGACTGGCGGCCCGCGCCCTGATGTCGCCGCGCACGTTCGCCCGCCGGTTCAAGGCCGAGTACGGAGCGACTCCGGCCGCCTGGCTCGGACGCCAGCGGGTGCTGCACGCGCAGCGGATGCTCGAGCGCAGCACCCTCTCGCTCGACCGGATCGCGGAGGAATGCGGGTTCGGATCCGCGGCGGTGCTGAGGCAGAACTTCTCACGAGTGCTCGGCACCACTCCGACCGCCTATCGCGCGCGCTTCTCATGCGCCGACGAGACGGAATCCTCCGCCGCGTGACCGTGTGGCCGCCCGTCATCGTCTTGTCAGTGCGTCCAGTGCCCTGGTCGAGGCAGTGCGCGGTAGTCGAGCTCGACGCGATCCGGGGCCACCGTGGCCAGGCAGTACAGCAGCGACTGGGTGGGGTACCCGTGCGGACGGTTGTCGCGGATGATCGCTCGGTCGTCCTCCGGGTCGAGTCCGGCCGATGAGGCGAGCAGCGACGTCCAGTCGGCGGCCCAATCCGCCGCGTCGTCCGTGGCCCCCTGCGCGCGGAACTCCGGCAGCCAGGCGGCGATGCGCGGGGTGCCCGGATCATCGAGGTCGTCGTGCGCGATCATGTGCACGCCGTGGCGGATCGGCGTCTCGCGCAGCTCGACGCCGTCCCAGCTCATGACTCGTGCGCCCTCCGGGGCCACTTCGAGCAGGTTGAACCCGTGCATCGGCAGCGGAGCGACCGGGGATCGCCCGGAGACGGACTCCAGCACCAGCGAACCGCGCGACACCGCGACGTCTTCTGCGAGGTCGACGACGTCGGCGCGATTCAGCAGCACCGCCAGTCGACCGGCCGCAGGGTCGGTGGCGAGCCACGCGCCGCCGGCGCGGCGATCGCGGATGCCGGAGACGCCGGGGTAGGCATCCGGCCACCATTCGCCCGGAGCATCCCATTCGCGCTGCGGATCCTCGTCACGCACCGCGAGCAGTCGGGCCGTCACGGAGTCGGCGACATCGATCACGACGGTGCACACGGTGCCCAGTCTACGAGCGGTGTGCGGACCCGAGCCCCGTGGGGCGGATGCTGCGGCAGAATCGAAGCGTGAACATCGTCGTCGGGGTTACGGGTGGCATCGCCGCATACAAGACAGTGCACCTGGTGCGGCTGCTGACCAAGGCGGGGCATGACGTGACCGTCGTGCCGACCGAGGATGCGCTGCGTTTCGTCGGCACGCCGACCTGGGAGGCGCTGAGCCGGCATCCGGTCACGACGAGCGTCCACGACGACGTCGCGCGCGTGCGGCACGTCGCCCTCGGGCAGGGGGCCGACCTGGTGATCGTCGCACCGGCGACCGCGAACTCGATCGCCAAGATCACCGCCGGCATCGCCGACGACCTTCTCGGCACGACGCTGCTCGCCACCGAGGCACCGGTGCTGCTCGCGCCGGCCATGCACGCCGAGATGTGGCGGAACGCGGCCACCCGGGCGAACATCGCCACGCTGCGGAGCCGCGGGATCCATCTCGTCGGACCGGCCGACGGTGAGCTCGCCGGCGGCGACAGCGGCCCCGGGCGCATGGCGGAGCCGGAGGAGATCTTCGAGGCGGCGGTCGCGCTGCTCGGCCCGCACGACCTCGACGGTGTGCGCATCGTGGTCTCGGCGGGCGGGACCAGGGAGCCCATCGATCCGGTGCGGTACCTGGGCAACCGGTCCAGCGGCAGGCAGGGGGTGGCGCTGGCGGCGGAGGCGGCCTCCCGCGGTGCCGACGTCACGCTCGTCGCCGCGAACATCTCGGATGACGTGCTGGCCGCTGCGCGGCATCCGGCGGTCCGGATGGTGCCGGTCGCGACGGCCGCCGAACTCGCCACGGCGATGAAAGATGCCGCGCGCGAGGCCGACATCGTCATCATGGCCGCGGCCGTCGCCGACTACCGCCCCGCCTCGGTCGCGGATCAGAAGCTGACCAAGGAGCAGGGCGCGTTGACCCATCTCGAGCTCGTCGAGAACGAGGACGTCGTCGCGGCGCTCGCGGCCCTGCGGTCGGAGGGTGCGGCGCCGGGTGGCCAGACGATCGTCGCGTTCGCGGCCGAGACCTCTCCGGACGCGCACGAACGCCGGGAACGCGCTCGCCGCAAGCGTGCGCGCAAGGGCGTCGATCTGCTCGCCGTCAATCTCGTGAACGCGGAGCAGGGGTTCGAGCAGCCCGACAACGCGGTCGAGCTCGTCGGGGACGGCGGCGAGGTCGTGGCATCCGTCGCCGGTACCAAGCGCGAGGTCGCCGGAGGGATCCTGGACGCGGTGCGCGCAGTGCGATAAACTTGAGTCACGTCCACTCAACTTTGAGGACTTCGACCCGTCGTAGTGGTCGATCAGCCGTGACGAGAAGGAGTCTCCCAGGAGGAGCGCATGCCAGGCCCACAGAGCGCACAGAACGACGACCAGCAGTCCGCCCTCGAGCAGTTCGGGATCAATCTCACCGAGCGCGCCCGTCAGGGAAAGCTCGACCCGGTGATCGGGCGCGACGGGGAGATCCGCCGGGTCAGCCAGGTGCTCACCCGCCGCACCAAGAACAACCCGGTGCTGATCGGTGAGCCGGGCGTCGGCAAGACGGCCGTCGTCGAAGGGCTCGCCCAGCGCATCGTCGCGGGCGATGTCGCCGAGTCGCTCAAGGGCAAGGACCTGGTCTCCCTCGACATCTCCGCTCTCGTGGCCGGTGCCATGTACCGCGGGCAGTTCGAGGAGCGCCTGAAGAGCGTGCTCAAGGAGATCACCGAGTCCGACGGGCAGATCATCACGTTCATCGACGAGCTGCACGTGCTCATGGGCGCGGGCGGAGGCGAGGGGTCGGTCGCGGCGTCGAACATGCTCAAGCCGATGCTCGCCCGCGGCGAGCTGCGGCTGATCGGTGCGACCACGCTGAACGAGTATCGCGAGTTCATCGAGAAGGATGCCGCTCTCGAGCGCCGCTTCCAGCAGGTCTACGTGGGCGAGCCGACGGTCGAGGACACGATCGCGATCCTCCGCGGCCTCAAGGGTCGATACGAGGCGCACCACGGTGTCACGATCTCGGACAGCGCCCTCGTCGCCGCGGCCGCACTGTCGAACCGCTACCTTCCCGCGCGCCAGCTGCCCGACAAGGCGATCGACCTCGTCGACGAATCGATGTCGCGGCTCAAGATGGAGATCGACTCCTCGCCGGTCGAGATCGACCAGCTCAAGCGCCAGGTCGACCGGATGAAGCTCGAGGAGCTCGCCCTCAAGCGCGAGAAGGACGCCGCCTCGAAGGAGCGCCTCGCCGCGCTCCGCGGGCAGCTCGTGGGCATGGAGGCGCAGCTCGCCGACCTCGAGGAGCGGTGGGCGCGTGAGCGCCAGGGACTCAATCGGGTCGGCGATCTGAAGAAGAAGCTCGACGACGCGATCACGCAGCGCGACCTGGCGATGCGCGAGGCCGACTACACCCGTGCGTCGAAGCTCGAATACGAGACGATCAAGCGCCTCGAGCAGGAGATCGCCGAAGCCGAGCAGGCCGAGGCCGCCGTCTCGACCGAGGGACGGATGGTCAACGAGCAGGTCACCGACGAGGACATCGCCGCCGTGATCGCGGCGTGGACCGGCATCCCGGTGGGGCGCCTTCTGCAGGGCGAGAGCGAGCGTCTGCTGCACCTCGAGTCCGAGCTCGGACGCCGTCTGATCGGGCAGAAGGATGCGGTCAGGGCGGTGTCCGACGCCGTGCGGCGGTCACGGGCCGGCATCAGCGACCCCGGTCGGCCGACCGGATCGTTCCTGTTCCTCGGGCCGACCGGCGTCGGCAAGACCGAACTCGCGAAGGCGCTCGCCGACTTCCTGTTCGACGACGAGCGCGCCATGGTGCGCATCGACATGTCGGAATACGGCGAGAAGCATTCGGTGTCCCGCCTCGTCGGCGCCCCTCCCGGCTACGTCGGCTACGAGCAGGGCGGCCAGCTCACCGAGGCGGTGCGCCGCCGCCCCTACAGCGTGGTGCTGCTCGACGAGGTCGAGAAGGCGCATCCCGAGGTGTTCGACGTGCTGCTGCAGGTGCTCGACGACGGTCGGCTGACCGACGGACAGGGGCGCACGGTCGACTTCACGAACGTCATCCTGATCCTCACCTCGAACCTCGGGTCGCCGATCCTCATCGACCCGACTCTGTCGCCCGACGATAAGCGGGAGCAGGTGATGACCCTCGTGCACCAGGCGTTCCGCCCGGAGTTCCTGAACCGGCTCGACGACATCGTCATGTTCTCGGCGCTCAGCCAGGACGACCTCGCGCAGATCGTCGAGCTCTCGGTCGATCAGCTGCACGACCGGCTGCGCGATCGGCGGCTCACGCTCGCGGTCACCCCCGACGCCCGATCGTGGCTCGCCGAGCGCGGGTACGACCCGATGTTCGGCGCGCGGCCGCTGCGTCGTCTGATCCAGACCGAGGTGCAGAACAAGCTGGCGACGGCGCTGCTCGCCGGCGGCGTGCACGACGGCGACACGGTGCGCGTGGACGTGGCCGTCGACGGCTCGGGGCTCGTGCTGACCTCGACCTCCCCCGAACCTCTCGACGAGTAGGGCGGGGCGTCGGGCGGGGGCCTTCCGGCTCCTGAGCGCCCTTCGTCTCGCTCCGCGGTTCCTGAGCGCCCTTCGTCTCGCTCCGCTCGCTCAGGGACCGGGCGGAGCGACGAGACGAAGGGCGGGCTGCGCTACTTCAGCCGCTCGCTGCGGATGCCGCCGAGCGCATCGCCCTCGAGCTCGCGCCCGATCAGCGAGTGACGGCGCGAGTAGGCGAAGTAGATGATCATGCCGATCGCGAGCCAGATCGCGAAGCGCACCCAGGTCTCGGTGCTGAGGTTGAGCATCAGCCAGAAGCAGGCCAGGGCCGAGATCCAGGGCAGCCACGGCGACAGCGGCACCGTGAACGGGCGCTCGAGGTCGGGGCGGGTCTTGCGCAGGATCGGCACGCCGATGCTCACGAGAACGAACGCCGACAGGGTGCCGATGTTGATCATGTCGCCGAGCACCTGCACGTCGAAGAAGCCCGCGATGATCGCGATCACGACGCCGACGATCAGCTGGATGCGGATGGGGGTGCCGCGCTTGGCGTCGGTGACGCTCAGCGCACGAGGCAGCAGGCCGTCACGGCTCATCGCGAAGACGACGCGGGCGAGTCCCATGAGCAGCACCATGACGACCGTGGTCAGGCCGACCAGGCTGCCGATGGCGATGACCTGGGCAGCCCACGTGGCGCCGACCAGCTCGAACGCGCTCGCGAGCGACGGCTCGTCGAGCTTCGCGAGCTCGGTGTACGAGACCATGCCGGTGATCACGATCGCGACCGCCACGTAGAGCACGGTCACGATGATGAGTCCGAGGATGATGCCGCGCGGCACGGTGCGCTTGGGGTCCTTGGTCTCCTCGGCGCTGGTGGCGACGACGTCGAAGCCGATGAACGCGAAGAAGACCAGTGCTGCACCGCTGAGGATGCCGAAGACGCCGTACATCGTCGGGTCGGAGCCGGTCAGGAACGAGAACAGCGACTGCGTCCACGCGCTCTCCGATGCGGCGCCCGACTGCGCCGGCGGCACGAACGGGGAGTAGTTCGCACCCTTGACGAAGAAGATGCCGACCACGATGACGAACAGCACGATCGCGACCTTGATGACCGTGAAGACGCTGTTGACCCGGCTGGACAGCTGCGTGCCCAGGGCGAGCAGCAGGGTGAAGATCGCGACGATGAAGACCGGGCCCCAGTCGAAGGAGAGCGGCCCGAGCTGCAGCGTCATGGGGATCTCGAGATCGAACAGCGACACCGCGTCGCCCAGGTACACGCCCCAGTACTTCGCGATCACGGCCGAGGCCATGAGCATCTCGAGGATGAGGTCCCAGCCGATGATCCAGGCGAGGAACTCGCCGAGGGTCGAGTACGTGAACGTGTAGGCGGATCCGGCGACGGGGATCGACGAGGCGAACTCGGCGTAGCAGAGGATCGCGAGGCCGCAGACGGCCGCGGCGATGATGAACGAGATGATCACCGCGGGGCCGGCGTGCCGCGCCGAGGCCTCGGCGCCGACCGAGAAGATGCCCGCGCCGACGGCCACGGCCACACCCATGACGGCCAGGTCCCAGACGCCGAGCGAGCGCTTCAGCGACCGTTTCTCGTCGTGCGTCTCGGCCATCGACCGTTCGACGGATTTGATCCTGCGCTGAAGAGCCATGCGCACGATTCTAGGAGGGAGCGCGGGCGCACAGAAGAAGGGCGCCGTCCGGATGTCGGACGGCGCCCTTCCGGGTGCAGCTGAGTGTCAGGCGCTGTGGCGGGTGCCGGGCGCTGAGGCGGGTGTCAGGCGCTGAGGATGACGGTCTCGGCGATCGGGCGACGGACGCGCGGGGCGGTCTCGCCCTGCTGCAGGCCCTCGGGCAGGCCCGAGGCGTCGCCCAGCTCGCCGACCGCGATGACGGTGATCGCGGTGAAGCGGGGGTCGAGGTCGGCGAACTCGCGGACGACCTCGGGGTCGAATCCGCTCATCTGGTGCACGAGGAGTCCCTCGTGGTGCGCCTGCACGGAGAAGTGGGCGACGGCCTGACCCAGGTCGTAGACGGCGTGGCTGATGGCCGTGCCGTCTTCGGACTCGGTCTCGGCGATGGCCACGATCAGTGCCGACGCGTTCGAGGCCCAGAGCTGGTTGAACTCGACGAGCGAGTCGACGACCTGGGAGAACAGCGCGGTGCCGCGGCGGGCGACGATGAAGCGCCACGGCTGCATGTTGTAGGCCGACGGCGACCAGCGGGCGGCCTCGAGAGCGGCGTTCAGCTTGGCGTCGTCGATCGTGTTCTGCGCGTCGTAGGCGCGGGGGCTCCAGCGCCCGGCGAGGACGTCGAGGACGGGGTGCTCGGTGGGGGCGGTGCGGTCGATCACAGGAGTGCTCACGGAAGTGCCTTTCGGAAGGAGTCGGACGGACTCCTTCGTCCGCGGTACGTCGGGCACAACAAGTCCATGCTCACGCATATTCCCGGATGACGCTGTGTGTCTCGGATGCGCTCAGGGGGGATCGAGCGAAGGCTCGGAGGTCCTCAGGCGGGAAGGATGCGCTCGGCGGTGGAGGCGAGGGCCCGCCGCACCGCGCGGATCGACGGCGCGGCCACCGACACCCGGCGCGTGGATGAGAAGATCTCGCGGCGCGGCTCGTCGGGCAGCGGGGTGAGCGACACCGTCGGCGATTCGCCCGCCCAGACGAGCCCCGGCAGCAGGCCGACGGCGAGTCCGGCGCGGATCAGTCGCACATGCGCCGTGAGGTCGGCGACCTCGAAGCGCACGTCGGGTTCGAAGCCCGCGGTGCGGCACAGCTGCTCGGCCCAGGCGCGCGAGGCGGTGCCCGCGGGTTCGAGCACCCAGGGCTGGTCTCTGGTCGACCACAGCGCGGCGACGGGATCGGCCCCCTCGGGGGTGCCGGGTTGGCGAGCCAAGGCGATCGGGTCGTGCACGAGCACGAGGCGGTCGAGGTCGGCGTGGATCGGTCGGGTGCGCCCTGGGTACTGCTCGGCGAGGATCAGGTCGAAGTCGCGACTCGAGACGCCCACGAGTCCGGTCTCGGGATCGCTCTCGGTGACCTCGACGCGGAGGGCGGGATGCTGCTCGCGCAGCGTGGCCAGGGCTCCGGGCAGCAGCGCGTGCGCGGTGGACTGGAACACGGCGATGTGCACGGTTCCGGTGACCTCGGTCAGCGACTCGGCGACGGCCACCTCGGCGTGCTCCAGCTGGTCGAGGATGCCGATGGCCTCCGCCACCAGCACGTTGCCCTGAGGGGTGAACTGCACCCCTCGGCCGACCCTGCGCAGCAGCGGGACGCCGACCTCGCGCTCCAGCGCGCTCAGCTGCTGCGAGACCGACGCCTTGCTGTACGAGAGGGCGTCGGCGACGGCCGACAGGGTTCCCCGGCGTGACAGCTCCACGAGCATCCGCAGCCGTTGCACGTCGAGCATCCGCCTTCTTTCCCGATCATCTGAATCGTTCAGTCCGACTGAACAGAATTCTGCCGAATCGGTTGATAGACGTAGCCTACGCGTGCGCCTGACAATGATCGAGCCGCACACGATCCCGGGTGTGCGATCCCCCGGAAGGTTCCCTGATGACTGTCGCCGCCGACACCACCGCTCCCCTCGCCACCCCGCGCACCGAGGACGTCGCCGCGCTGGTGCAGCGCTGGCTCGCCGAGAGCGAGACCCACCCGGTCGAGCCCGCCGCCCAGCGTCTCTCGGAGGTGCTCAAGGACCCGAACGGACTCGCGTTCACCGTCGGCTTCGTCGACGGCGTGATGCGCCCCGAAGACCTCAGCGTCGCCGGTCGTGCGCTCGCCGACCTCTCGGAGATCACCCCCTCGCTGCTGCCCGGATACCTGCGCGCCGCGATCAAGGCCGGTGGCTTCTGGGCACCGAAGCTGCCGGGCGTGGTCGTGCCGATCTCGCGCCGGGTGCTGCGCGCCATGGTCGGACACCTCGTGCTCGACGCGACGCCGTCGAAGCTCGGTCCCGCGATCGCCCGACTGCGCAAGAGCGGCAACCGCCTGAACCTCAACCTCCTCGGCGAGGCCGTGCTCGGTGAGCGCGAAGCGGGCCGCCGCCTGCAGGGCACCTACGACTTCCTCGCCCGCAAGGACGTCGACTACGTCTCGATCAAGGTCTCCAGCGTCGTCAGCCAGCTCTCGATGTGGTCGTTCGACGAGGCCGTCGCCGACGTCGTGACCAAGCTCACCCCGCTCTACGAGCTCGCCGCCGCCTCCGAGGCCTCGGGCCCTTCGTCACGCTCAGGGACCACCAAGTTCATCAACCTCGACATGGAGGAGTTCCGCGACCTCGACCTGACGATCGCGGCGTTCACCGCCATCCTCGACCAGCCGGGACTCGAGAACCTCGAAGCCGGGATCGTGCTGCAGGCCTACCTGCCCGACGCGCTCGGTGCGATGCAGCAGCTGCAGGAGTGGGCCGCGGCCCGCCGCGCCAAGGGCGGCGCGCCGATCAAGGTGCGCGTCGTCAAGGGCGCCAACCTCGCGATGGAGGAGGTCGACTCGGCGGTGCACGGCTGGCCGCTCGCGACCTACGGCACCAAGCAGGACTCCGACACGAACTACAAGCGCGTGCTCGACTGGTCGATGACCCCGGAGCGGATGGATGCCGTGCGCATCGGCGTCGCCGGACACAACCTGTTCGACATCGCCTACACCTGGCTGCTGGCTCAGGAGCGCGGAGTGACCCACGCGGTCGAGTACGAGATGCTCCTCGGCATGGCGACCGGGCAGGCCGAGGCCGTGCGCAAGGACGTCGGTCGCCTGCTGCTGTACACCCCCGTCGTGAACCCGGCCGAGTTCGACGTGGCGATCGCCTACCTCGTGCGCCGCCTCGAAGAGAACGCGAGCCCCGAGAACTTCATGTCCGCCGTGTTCGAGCTGGCCTCGGACCCCACCCTGCTGGCCCGCGAACGCGAGCGCTTCGAGCGCTCGCTCGCAGGCCTCGAGGCCGACCGGTCGGTGCCCTCGTCGCACCGGGTGCAGAACCGTGCGGACGAGAGCACCGCGCGGGCGGATGCCGTCACCACCGGCTTCGCCAACCAGGCCGACAGCGACCCTGCGATCGCGGCGAACCGCGCCTGGGGGCGCGAGATCCTGCAGCGGTCGGTCGACTCGACGCTCGGGCTCGACGCCATCGCGCGCGCCAGGGTCGAGACGGCCGATGCGCTCGACGGGGTCTTCGCCGCCGCATCCGCCGCCGCTGCGACGTGGGCGGCCCTGCCGGCCGCCGAGCGCGCCGCCGTGCTACACCGGGCGGGCGACGAGCTCGCCGCCCGCCGCGGACAGCTGATCGAGATCATGGCGCACGAGGCCGGCAAGACCATCGCCGAGGCCGAC
Source organism: Microbacterium sp. Root553 (assembly GCF_001426995.1). Lineage (NCBI taxonomy): Bacteria > Bacillati > Actinomycetota > Actinomycetes > Micrococcales > Microbacteriaceae > Microbacterium > Microbacterium sp. Root553. The sequence continues at coordinate 1,383,084 of NZ_LMFY01000001.1, forward strand.
CCCGAGGTCTCGGAGGCCATCGACTTCGCGCACTACTACGCCGAGCGCGCGCTCGAGCTCGAGGCCGTCACGGGCGCCGAGTTCGTGCCCTCGAAGATCACCGTGGTCACCCCACCGTGGAACTTCCCGGTCGCGATCCCCGCGGGCGGCGTGCTCGCCGGTCTCGCCTCGGGCTCGGGCGTCGTCATCAAGCCCGCCAAGCTCACCCAGCGCTGCGGCGCGGTCATGGTCGAGGCGCTGTGGGCCGCCGGTGTGCCCCGCGACCTGCTCGCACTCGTCGACCTCGCGAACCGCGACCTCGGCACCCGCCTGGTCGCGAGCCCCGAGGTAGACCGGGTGATCCTCACGGGCGCCTACGAGACCGCGCAGCTGTTCCGCTCGTTCCGATCCGATCTGCCGCTGCTCGCCGAGACGAGCGGCAAGAACGCGATCATCGTCACGCCGTCGGCCGACCTCGACCTCGCCGCCGCCGATGTCGCGCGCAGCGCCTTCGGCCACGCCGGACAGAAGTGCTCGGCGGCGTCGCTCGCGATCCTCGTCGGGTCGGTCGCCGACTCGCGGCGCTTCGAGCGTCAGCTCGTCGACGCCGTGACCTCGATGCGCGTGGGGCTGCCCGACGACCCCGCGACGCAGATGGGGCCGATCATCGAGCCGGCGAACGGCAAGCTGCTGACCGCGCTCACGACGCTGGAGAAGGGCGAGCGCTGGCTCGTCGAGCCGAAGAAGCTCGACGACGAGGGGATGCAGTGGACCCCCGGAGTCAAGATCGGCGTCGCTCCGGGGTCGACCACGCACCTGACCGAGTTCTTCGGACCCGTGCTCGGCATCATGCGCGCGAAGGACCTCGACGAGGCCATCCGCCTGCAGAACGCCGTGGACTACGGCCTCACCGCCGGCATCCACTCTCTCGATTCCGACGAGGTCGCCACCTGGCTCGACCGTGTCGAGGCGGGCAACCTCTACGTCAACCGCGGCATCACCGGCGCCATCGTGCAGCGGCAGCCGTTCGGCGGCTGGAAGCGGTCCGCCGTCGGCGCCGGCGCCAAGGCCGGCGGACCCAACTACCTGTTCGGCCTCGGCGACTGGCGTCCCGCCGAACTCCCCGCCGCCGCGGCGGGCGCCGCCCTCACCCCGGTCGTAGACAGTGTGCTCACGGCTGCGGCGAGCGACCTCGACGCGGTCGAGATCGAGTGGCTGCACCGCGCCGCCGCGGCGGACGAGCAGGCCTGGACCTCGGAGTTCGGCATCGTCAGCGACAAGTCGGGCCTCGGTGTGGAGCGCAACGTGTTCCGCTACCGTCCGGTCGCCGCCGACGTGCGCATCGGCGAGGCGGCCCCGCTCGTCGACGGCCTGCGCGTGATCGTCGCGGCCCTGCGCAGCGGCAGCCCGTTCACGGTGTCGGCATCCGCTCTGCCCTCCCGGGTCGAGAAGGCGCTGCGTGCGCACGGGGTGACCGTGAAGCACGAGAAGGATGCGGCGTGGGTGGCCCGCTTCGCGAAGGCGGCGGCGAAGGCCGAGCACAGCTGGCAGCGGGTGCGTCTGGTCGGCGGCGATGCGTCGGCGCTGTTCGAGGCGCTCGGCGGCACTCCGGACGTCGCCGTCTGGTCGCACGCCGTCACGGGCGCCGGCCGGGTCGAGATGCTGCCGTTCCTGCACGAGCAGGCCGTGTCGATCACGAACCACCGGTTCGGCAACCCCACGACGCTGTCCGACGGCCTGATCTGACCGGTCCTGCCGGTCTGAGTGGCTCTGTCGGTATGGCCGGTTCTTCTGCTGATCCGGCCGGTCGTGCTCACCCGCGTCGTCGGTAGGTGATGGCGGGGCGTCCTCCCTCATCGAGGGCGACCTCCGCCGTCACCTCGTAGACGGTCCGGATCAGCTCGGCCGTCAGCACCTCCGTCGGCGTGCCCGCGGCCACCACGCGTCCCTCGCGCAGCACCACGATGACGTCGCAGTACATCGCCGCGAGGTTGAGGTCGTGCAGGGCGATGACGGTGGTCATCGGCAACGCGCACACCAGGTCGAGCAGTTCGAGCTGGTGTCGGATGTCGAGGTGGTTCGTCGGTTCGTCGAGGAGCAGCTCGCGTGGCTCCTGCGCGAGGGCACGGGCGATCTGCGCGCGCTGGCGCTCGCCGCCGGAGAGGGTGTGCCAGAGGCGGTCGGCCTGCCGCAGCAGGCCGACGTGGGCGAGCGCCCGGTCCACCGCGGCCTCGTCGGCGGAGGTCGCGCCGCCCAGGGGCGAGCGATGGGGGATGCGGCCGAGGCGAGCGACATCGCGGACCGTGATGTCGACGTCGGTGTCCGCGTGCTGCGTCACGGACGCCACCGATCTCGCCACGCGGCGCCTCGGCACCTGGGCGAGGTCGGCCCCGTCGAGCGTGACGAGTCCGGAGGTCGGTCGCACCAGGCCGTGCAGCAGGCGCAGCAGCGACGACTTGCCCGAGCCGTTCGGTCCGAGGAGGCCGACGGTCTGTCCGGGTTCCGGGTGCAGTGTCACCCCGTCGACGACGAGGGTGCCGCCACGGTTCCACGACACGTTCTCGGCGCGGAGGGTCATGCGCGCCTCCTCCTTCGCGCCAGCAGGGCGATGAACACCGGGACGCCCACGAGTGCCGTCCCGACACCGACGGGAAGCGGTGTGGGCGAGAACGCGACGCGAGCCCCGGCGTCGACCCACACCATGAAGACGGCCCCGATGATCGCCGTGGCCGGGATCAGGCGCGAGTGGCGGGCGCCGGCGACCAGACGTGCGGCGTGGGGGAGCACGAGGCCGACGAATCCGATCGCTCCGGCGATGCTCACCAGCGTCGCGGTGATGAGCGCGGTCGTCACGAGCAGGACCGCCCGGGTCCTGGCCACGTGGATGCCGAGTGACGCCGCGACATCATCGCCGAACGTGAAGGCGTCGAGGGTGCGGGCGTAGCGGAGGCAGAGGAGCGAGCCCGCAGCGACCACGCTCGCCGAGAGCGCCGCGTCGTCCCAGCGCACCCCTTCCAGCGAGCCGAGCAGCCAGAACATCACCCCGCGTGTCTCGTCCGAGTCGGCGAAGGCGAAGATGATCAGCGAGGTCAGGGCCGAGAACAGCTGAGTGCTGGCCACGCCCGCGAGCACGACGCGGTCGTTTCCACCGCCGGACAGACGGGCGAGCAGCAGGACCAGCCCGAACGCGACGAGGGCTCCGACGAAGGCGCCGCCGGACAGGCCGATCGTCGCGCCGCCGAGTCCGAGGATCCCGATGGCGACCGCGCCCGTCGATGCACCCGACGAGATGCCCAGGATGAAGGGGTCGGCGAGCGGGTTGCGCAGGAGCGACTGCATGATGACGCCGCAGAGTCCGAGCCCGGCGCCGCACGCCGCGGCGACGAGGGCCCGGGGCAGGCGCTCCTCCCACACGATCGCGTCCTTCGACGCCTTCACCGGTATGTCGGTGAGGCCCAGATGGTTCGAGACGATGTCGCGGACGTTGACCCCCAGGATGTCCGCGGGGCCGAGGGTGATCGCCACCCCGACCGACACGACGAGAAGGAGGAGCCCTGCGACGACGAGTGCACTCGACGTTCCGAGGCGATGGGTGCGCAGGGGGCGCGGGGAGGCTTCTCTCGACGAGTCTTCGGGAGGGGCCTTCCGCGCGGTGGGGGTCAGAGCTCGCCCTCGTGCTCGACCCACCACGCCTTGATCTTCTCGAGGCCGTCGACGAACCTGATCGAGGGGTTCAGCTCGGCGCCGTGGAGTGCGATGTAGTGCTGGGCGCGCACCCCGTCGATGGTCTTCGTCAGGGGGTCGGATTCCAGGAACGCCACCTTGTCGTCCAGGCGGTCTCCGGGAAAGCGGTCGCGCTGAAGATCGCCCAGGATGAAGACCTGCGGATCGCGGTCCGCGACCTCTTCCCAGGTGGTCGCGGGCCAGTCGTCGTCGAGTTCCGTGAAGACGTTGTCGAGACCCGTCATCGACGACAGGAGTGCGGCCGAGCCGAGACCTCCCGCGACATACGGCGTCTTGGTGTCCGCGAACCAGAAGGCCACCGTCGCGCCCCCGAAATCGACCCCGGCGGTCGCGGCCTCGGCGCGCGCCTTCAGATCGGCGATGAGAGCGTCCGCACGATCAGAGACGTCGAAGATCTCGCCCAGTTCCGCGATCTCCGCATACAGCGCATCGATCGTGAGCGCTGTCGTGCGCGTTCCGCCCCCGTTGATGCTCGTGCCGTTGTCGCAGTCCGTCGGCGAGAGGTAGGTGGAGACCCCCGTCTCGGCGAACCGCTCTCGCGAGGCGACGCCGCCCTCGGCGAAATGCCGGCCGAAGGAAGCGGTCACGAAGTCCGGGTCCGCCCCCAGCGTGACCTCGTACGTCGGGGCGTTGTCGGCCAGTCGTGGCACCTCGGCATTCGCCTCCGCGAGGGAGTCGAGCACGGGATCGGTCCACGACGCCGTGCCCACGATGTGATCCTCGAGCCCGAGAGACAGCAGGATCTCGGTCGAGTTCTGATCGAGCGAGACGACCCGCTGCGGGGCGGCGTCGACGGTCACTTCGACGCCGCAGTTCTCGATGGTCACCGGGTAGTCCGTAGACCCTTGCCCCGGTGCGGCGCTCGCCGCCGGCTCGACCGCCTCGGAGGCACCGCACCCTGCGAGTCCCACCGTCACCAACGCTGCAAGGGTGAGACCGATCACGGCTCGCTGACGCACAGGTACTCCTTAAGTAGACAACTACATAAGGTTAGCCTTACCTGTGCGTCAGCGCGAAACGGGCCTCGCCGAGAGGTGCGACGGGGCCTGATCAGCCGCGCAGCGCCTCGCCGAGCTTGACCCTCGTTCCCATGCGCAGCAGCGAGTTCTCGTAGATCTTCGCGCCGATCATGATCGCCGCGACGCAGCTCGCGAGCAGGATGACCAGGCTGAGCAACGGCTCCCACCACTGCGCCTCGCCGACGAACAGCCGCATGGGCATGCCGACCGGTGCCGAGAACGGCACGTACGACATGATCGTCAGCACCAGCGGGTTGTCGTTGAAGACGATGACGAGCACGTACGGCGCCATGATCAGCATCGTGATCGGGGTCGTGGTCGAGCCGATGTCCTCCTGACGGGAGACCATCGAGGCGGCCGCCGCGAACATCGCCGCGAGCAGGATGAATCCGAACAGGAAGAACACCGCGAACCAGATGATCGGTGCGCCGAGGGTCGACAGCACGGCGTTCTGGCCCGTGACGATGAGACCCACCGTCGCGATCGCGGCGAGAGCGAGGATCTGCCCCATCGCGAGGATCGTGTTGCCGATCACCTTGCCCGCCAGCAGGGTGCGCGCCGGGATCGCCGACAGCAGGATCTCGACGACGCGGGTCTGCTTCTCCTCGACGACGCTCTGCGCGATCGTTCCGCCGAAGGTGGCCGCCGCCCCCATGAACACGATGCCGAAGGCGATCGCGATGAAGTAGCGCAGCAGCGGATTGGTGGTCGCCGGCTCCAGGATCTGCACGTCCGGCGCCTGCGAGAGCGCGGAGACGAGCGAGCTGGGAGCGTCCTTCAATGCGATCACGGTGTACCCGGAGGGGTTGTCGCCGGGCAGCACGGCGGCGTCGACCTTCTCGGAGCGGACGAGCTCCTCGGCCGCCGCCTCATCGGACACCTCGGTGACCTTCACGTTCGGCAGCGCCGAGACGGCCGTCGCGGTCTGCGAGGTCACGGCGACCGGCATGGCATCCGCGCCGGTGTTCTTGCTCGCGAACCCGCCGATCACGATGCCGGCGAGGGCGATCAGCAGCAGGACGCCGGTCGAGATCAGGAAGGCCTTGCTGCGCAGCTTCGAGCCGATCTCGCGCTCGGCGACGAGCCAGATCATCGGGGCCGGTGACGGCGACCCGGTCTTGGTCGGGGTGCTCACTGGATGACCTCCTTGAAGATCTGGGCGAGAGAGGGATGCTTGGGGGCGAAGCTGGCGACATCGCCGCGTTCCACGGCGGTGCGCAGCACGCGCTGGGCTGTGTCGGGTCCGTCGGCGTCGAACAGGGCGTAGCCGCCCTCGAAGTCGACCACGGTGACGCCCGGCTCGCCGCGCAGCCACCCGGCATCGCCGGCGGAGACGAGCTCGTATCGGCTGCCCGCATGCTCGGCGCGCAGCGCGTCGCGCGAGCCCGAGGCGCGGATGGTGCCGCCGGCGAGGATCACGAGGTCGTCGCACAGGCGCTCGACGACATCGAGCTGGTGGGAGGAGAAGAGGATCGACGCGCCTTTCGCGGCGGAGGACTGCAGCACCGAGGCGACGACGTCGACCGCGAGCGGGTCGAGGCCCGAGAACGGCTCGTCGAGGATCAGCACCTCGGGGTCGTGCACGAGCGCTGCGGCGATCTGCGCGCGCTGCTGGTTGCCGAGCGAGAGCGACTCGATCGTGTCGCCGAGCCGTTCCTCGAGTCCCAGCTCGGTGAGCAGTGCGGTCGCGCGGGTGGTGGCATCCGGCTTGCTGAATCCGTGCAGGCGGGCGAGGTAGACGATCTGCTCGAGCACCTTCATCTTGGGGTACAGACCGCGTTCTTCGGGCATGTACCCGAAGTGTCGGCGGTCCGCGCTGGTGAGCTTTCGGCCGTCGAGCTCGACGGTGCCTCCGTCGGAGTTGAGCAGACCCAGCACGATGCGCATGGTCGTCGTCTTGCCCGCGCCGTTGCCGCCGACGAACCCGGTGAGGCGTCCTGGCGTCACCCCGAAGGAGATGTCGTCGAGCACGCGCCGAGAGCCGTAGCTCTTGGTGATGCCCGTGAGGAGGAGGTTTCCTGTGGTCACTTCGATGTACTCCGTTCGCTCGGTGCAACACGTGTTCGCTCAGTGCATCGCGTGGTTCGCTCAGTGCATCGCATGCCTTCACGCTAGGGCGAGGTGTGCTGCGGCGGCATCCCCCGTACGGCGGATCTCTGCGACGCACCGACCCCTGGGCGGACCCGGCCGGGGTCCGCCGTGCGGGGGAGTGGCCCCACGACTCCAGACGAGGGGGAGTGCCTCAGCGGAGGAAGAGGAACGAGAAGATGCCGATCGCGAAGGGTGCCGCGGTCGCGATGAACACCACCCCGACGATGATGCCGACGACCAGCCATGGGCTGCGGCGCTTCAATCGCCGGCCCGGAGGGGCGACGCCGGGCGGGGGCGGGGTGAGAACTCCTGCGGGGGCGGCGAACGGAAGCGGCTGACCCGAGGGCGACGGCTCGTGCGAGGGCTCGGGCGAGGGCGCGGCCATCGACGGCGGCGTGGGCTGCGGCTGCGGAGTCGCGAGCCGGAGGCGGTCGTCGCGCCAGCGCGCCCACTGATCGAGCTTGCTGAGAAGAGCCCCGACCGCGCCGAACAGCCACGCCCAGGTCGCCGGATCGAGGGTCGACACCTCTCGGCGCGCGTAGAGGAACAGCCAGTCGTCGACGATCTCGACATCGAGCTGCGCGGCATGGTCGATGAAGCGCGCCATCACATCGGGGGTGAAGAGGTACAGCGCATCCGTCTCGTACCCCGTCGGGCAGTAGAGGGAGAAGAATCTGTCGAAGTCCCCCTCGAGCGACAGCCGCTGCGTGCGGCTGAACGCGGCGGTCATCGAGCTGCCGAGAGTGTTGTTGCCGAGAGCGTCGAGCACGATGTTCGGCAGCGGCACGTCGAGCTTGACGGCCACGTACCCCCAGCGGTGGACCTGGGACTGCTTGCCGTTGCTCGTCGTGTACTGGTAGTTGCCGAACTCGACGAAGCGAGGTGCGACCCCGCGCAGCACATCGGTGGACATGCGGCTCGATCCGTTCGAGAAGATCATGCCGGGCAGCGGCGGCGCGTCGATCCTCTCGATGTAGGTCAGAGCGTTCGCACCGGCGAAGCGGGCGAGGCGGAAGCGGGTGATGTTGCGCGTGCGGATGCCGCGACGCACGAGCGCGACGAGTCCAACGATGATCCCCGCGAGCAGCAGCAGGGCGATCGCACCACCCACGGCGATGCCGACGTCGCCGCCGATCACATATCCCAACCCCATCACGAAGACGCCGATCACCGGAACCACGCACAGCAGCGCGATGATCGCGAACACCCAGGCGATGATCTGCCCGACGGAGGTGGGGTTCGCCGCACGATGCGCGCGGACGAACGCGTCCAGCTCGACCGGATTCACCGGATCGATCAGCGCACGCGCGTCGAAGTGGCCGGCGGGTACACGGGCGGCGGGGCCGGGTACGGAGCCGGGCGCAGAGCCGGATGCGGGGGCGGTCACGCGTCCACGCTAGTCGAGCCGATGCCGCGGGGTCTCAGCTGCACGCCTCAGCCGCCGTCGCGCGAGCGGCGCCGCCCGGCGTGCAGTGCGGTGCGCACCACCAGGCCGGCGACGAGCGCCCAGAACGCCGCACTCACGCTCAGCAGCGAGATCCCGGAGGCGGCGACCAGAAAGGTCACGACGGCGGGGATGCGCTCTCCCGGATCGTCGATCGCCTGCTGCACCGACGACCCGAACGCGGCGAACAGCGCGAGTCCGGCCACCGCGGGGATCACTGCCTCGGGGGCGAGGAGCACCAGCGCGGCGAACGCGGCGGAGAAGCCGCCGAGCACGAGGTAGGAGATGCCCGTCGAGACGCCCGCCACCCAGCGGCGCTTCGGATCGGGGTCGGCATCGGGCGAGGCGGCGAGTGCCGCGCTGATCGCCGCGAGATTGATGGCATGTCCGCCGGCCGTCGCTCCCAGAGCCGTGCCGATGCCGGTGACGAGCATCGCCGGGCGCCAGGGCACCTCGTAGTCGAAGCTGCGCATGATGGCGATGCCCGGCACGTTCTGCGAGGCCATCGTGACGATGAACAGCGGAAGGGCGACCCCGATCAGCGCCCCGAGGGTGACGGTGGGGGCGGTGAGCTCGAGGCGAGGGATCAGCAGCCCCGCATCGACGGGGGCACCCGCCCGGATCAGCGAGACGGCGACCACCACCGCCGCGGCGACGAACGCGAGCGGAACCGCCCAGCGCGGCGCGAGACGGGCGACGATCAGCCAGGTGACGACGACCGGCACCACACCCCACGGGTTGGCGACGAGCCCGGTGATCGGCGCGAGGCACAGCGGCAGCAGCACGCCGGCGAGCATCGCCTGGGCGATCGACGGCGGGATGCGCGCGATCAGCGCCCCCAGCGCGGGCCACAGGGCGGTGAGCAGGATGAGTGCGGCGGTGACGAGAAAGGCTCCGACGGCTGCCGACCAGCCCCCGTCGACGACGCCGGTCGCGGCGAGCAGCGCCGCCCCCGGGGTCGACCAGGCGACCGTGATCGGCATCCGGTATCGCCAGGCGAGCACCACGCACGCCAGGCCCATCGTGAGGCTGACTGCGAGGAGTCCGCTCGCGGCCTGCGCCGGCGATGCGCCGACCGCGCCGAGACCGGTGAGCACGACCGCGAACGAGCTCGTGAAGCCCACCAGCGCGGTGACGACTCCGGCCATGATCGGGCGCGAGAGGGGTGCGGCGGTCTGCATGCTCCGAGAGTATCGGGGTGCCGCGGGGGTCCGGAGGCGCTGCGTCGGCAGCGATCTACGCGAGTCCGAGGCGGTGCGCGAGCACGACGGCCTGCACGCGGTCGCGGGCGCCGAGCTTCTGCAGGATGCGCGACACGTGGGTCTTCACGGTCGCCTCGCCGATGAAGAGGGCGCTCGCGATCTCGGCGTTGCTGCGCGCATCGGCGAGCAGCACGAGCACCTCGGACTCGCGCTCGGTGAGGGGTTCGACGAGGGGCACCGGAGCGGGTGCCGCAGTGCGAGCGGGGGATGCGGGTCGAGCGGGCGCCGCGGCCGTGGTGAAGCGCGCGAGAACGCGGCGGGTGACCTCGGGGGCGAGCATCCCGTCGCCGGCGGCCAGGGCGCGCACCGCGGCGATGAGGTCTTCGGCGCCGGCGTTCTTGAGCAGGAAGCCGCTGGCCCCGGCATCCAGCGCCTGGTACAGGTAGTCGTCGCGGTCGAAGGTGGTGATGATCGCGATGGCCGCAGAGACCTCGCGGTCGGCGACAATCTGGCGGGTCGCCTCGATGCCGTCCATGTCGGGCATCTGCACGTCCATCGTGATCACGTCGGGGCGCAGAGCGGATGCCTGGGCGACCGCCTCAGCCCCCGTCGCTGCCTCGCCCACCACGGTGATGTCGGGCTGGGTGCCGAGGATCGTGCGGAACCCCGCGCGCAGCATCGCGTGGTCGTCGACGAGGAGCACGCGAATAGGGGGCGTGGACGTGGTCATGAGGCGGTGCTCGTCTCTGTCAGAGGCACCCGCGCTCGCACGCGCATCCCGCCCGAGGGGCGAGGGGTGACCTCGAGCGTGCCGCCGGATGCCGCCGCCCGCTCGCGCATGCCGAGCTGTCCCAGCCCGGGGCGCAGCACCGCCATGGCGCGACCGGTGTTGACGACCTCGACCTCGACGCCCTCGTCGTCGTAGCGGACGCGCACATCGGCGATGGCGCCCGCTCCGGCGTGCCGACGAGCGTTCGTCAGCGACTCCTGCGTGATCCGGTACAGGTTGACGGCGACGACCGAGGGCACCGGCACCGGTTCGCCGATCACCGCGTAGTCGGTGGGCAGCCCCGCCTCGGTGGACGCTTCGACGAGCGAGCGGATGTCGTCGAGGGTCACGGTCGACGCGGCATCCGGCGTCTCGCTGCCCGGGGAGCGCAGGGTCTCGAGCAGGTGCCGCAGCTCGTGGATGGCATCGCGCGCCGACCCCTCGATGCCGGTCAGGATGCTCTTGGACTTCTCCGGATCCTGGTCGATCACCAGACGAGCGGCTCCCGCCTGCACGCCCATGACCGACACGTGATGCGCGACCACGTCATGCAGTTCGCGGGCGATGCGCACGCGATCGAGGGCGACGGCTTGCGCGGCGGTCACCTCGCGCTCCCGCTCGAGCTCGGCCGTGCGGTGCTCGAGCGCCTGGCGCTCCTGCGCCGCGTGCCACGAGCGCTCGCCGAAGTAGTACGCGCCGCCGAAGTAGAGCACGTTCAGCAGCAGCTGGATGAGCATGAAGGCCAGGTAGGGCGAGAGCAGACCGGCGGCGACCTCGGCCTTGTCGGCCTCTTCTATCGCCTGGCGGTACATCGTGATGAGGAGCCAGACGAACATGCCGACGATGATCGAGACGCGCACGATCATCGCGGCTCTGCGGTTGTTCATCCACGCGCCCACCGTGTACAGCGACACGAACATCGCGATGTTGCCGACGTAGATCTCGGGCACCTGGAACGAGATCGCGAGGAAATACGCGACGCAGACGGTCACCGCCACCGGGCCCGGCCAGCGCCGCCGCACCGCGAGCGGCGCGGTGACGGCCACCGCGTACACGAGCGCCGTCCACGGCTCCGCCCGGGTGTCGCCGTACATGTCTGCGACCGTCGAGAGCGCGGCGCTCAGCACCGCGCCGACGAACATCACCGCGGCGAGCACGAGATCTCCGCGCTGCTCACGGATGCTGGGGATGCGGGTGAACGGCGCGGCGGGCATTCCCCCACCGTAGAGCTGAGACGGATGCGGCGGCATCCCCCGCACGGGGGACCGGGCGGGCGGGCGGCGCCGGGCGATGCATGCGCGACGCGACACGACGACCGGCAACCGCACGGGTCTCGTGAAGCGTTCCGCGGCGGGAGCGGTCTCGACGGCCGCCTACACGTACCCGGCCGCGGGCGGGGATCGTCCGCACGCGGTGAGCACCGTGACCGGTCCGGCCGGAGTCGGTCCCGGCTCGTACACGTATGACGCGGCGGGCAACATGACCGGTCGCCCCGGGCAGACGATCACGTTCAATGATGTCGGCAAGGTGTCGAAGGTCGTCGCTGGTGCGGTGACGCAGAACACGGTCTACAACGTCGATGGCAGCATCCTGCTGCGGACGAACACGAGTGAGGGTGCGACGTTGTTCGTCGGCGACACGGTGTTGTCGCAGGCGAGTGGGTCGGCGGTGGTTGCGGGGGTGCGGACGTACTCTGGTGCGGAGGGCAAGCCGATCGCGGAGAAGTCGGCGAAGTCCGGGACGACGGGGACGACGTTGACGTGGTTGTTCTCGAATCTGGAGGGGACGGTGGACGTGCGGACGGTGGCGACTGCGGCGGGTACGACCACGCGCACGTTCCGTGATCCGTATGGTGCTCCGATCGGGTCGTCGGGTGTGTGGTCGAGCGGCACCGGGTATATGAACAAGCCGGTGACCGCGTCGACGGGTCTGACCACGGTGGGTGCACGCACGTACGATCCGGTGCTGGGGAAGTTCCTGTCCGTGGATCCGGTGATCGACACGAACCTCCCGCAGCAGAACACCGGCTACACGTACTCGGGGAACAACCCGACCACGTACATGGACCCGACCGGGCTCCGACTCGATCAGGGATGCGGGTGGGGCGTCAACTGCACTCGCGGGGGACAGAAGAAGGTTGACAAGCCCAATCCCTGGACGGGGGCCGGCCCATTCAGCGATAAGAAGACGCACACGACCACGAAGCCGCACGGATCCACCAAACCGCCGAGCTTGATCAGCACGCTCAACTCAAAGCCGCCAGCCAAAAGCTGGGTTCCGAAGTCGCAACCCTCCTGGGGGCCACTGGTGTCGTTTGTACCGGAGTATCAGATGCCCCGGCCCGAAAATGACATTGGGGTGAGTGCGTGTTTTGGCTTTTGCGGAGGGCTATCCTATGGCTCGAAGAGCGGGTGGAGTTGGTCGGCAGGTTTGGGGTTGAAGGCAGAACTGACTGTCAGTACGGGTGTGACTGTACAAGAAAGTTCACCGCTATTCGTGGTGGGGGAATGCTCCGCAACAGCGGCCGTCGGAGCGACCGCCCACCTGGGGGTTGGGATTGCGGATCAGCAAGTAGGGTCAGGCGGGTTGCGACTTGCCGGGAGCTCCGGCGGCGGAATCAAGTACGGCTTCGGAGGCGGTTGTGGAATTATGATCATGGGGAATTTCTAAGAAGGAGATCGCTATCTCGATTCAAAGCAATATTGGAGTTATTGTGGTCTTGGTTGGCCTATTGGCGATTGGTTTTCATCGACTAATTCCGAAGATAATTCATGCCGGTTTAAGAATCTTCCTCGGCGAGCCGGTCGCTGATGACGCAGTCAGACCGGGTTCTTCGTCAATTCACGCTCTGATGGTTGGCGTAGGGTTTGTGGTATTTGGCATATTTATGATCATTTCTGGATTGAGTTAAAGACCGACTCGGTAAACAAGTCTGAGGTGGCGTGTGCTGCGTTGGTTTTCGTGGTTCGCTTATGAGTATTTGAGCGGCCCATACTTGGTTGAAGAATATTGAGGTGTCATTGAGAAAAAGTCTGGGGTGGGGGCTGTTTCTGGTACTCAGAGGGATCTTTCTGTGGGTATTGATATTGTTTGCAACAATTGCGTGGCTTCTGGTTCACTCTTGGGCGCAGAGGGCATCACTCGGTCAGGCGATCTGCTGGTACGATGAAACTTTTAATCTCGTGCTCGTTAAAGGGCTGCTGCGACCGTTCATCGGAAAAGAAGTCGCCGCCAAATTTTTAGGGCTCTCGAACATGGGGGCCGTGGTGCCATACAGGATCCGTTGGCTGGTTGAGATGGTGTGAGGGAGTAGTACTGCATGCGATCGCGCTCGTCGACAATAGATGGTGGCGACATGTCGACAGTGCTGGTGGGGCGTTAACGCCATGAACCAGCTCCGACGTCGTCGACGATTCGCGCCTGTTGTTTGTTTGATCGTTGTCCTCGCGGGATGCGCGCCGGCCGAACCAGCGTATGACTACACGTTCGAAGCCGCGAATGCTGACGGCCTCTATAGCGACTCTCGGGGTCACTCTGCAGAGATCCGCCTCGATGGTGACTCTTTTGAAGCGATCGATCTGCCGACAGTGCTCTGCAGCGACGATGTCCCGCTATCCGTCCGTAGCGTCGACTGGGATGCGGTTTCATCCTTCTCCGGAACCTGGAAGACCTTCGACAGCCCTTCGTACTCGGGGTATTTGGCGCCATCCGCTGCAGACTGCCGTTTTCTCCCCATCTACTTCCAGCGCGACGCCGCTGGACAGCAGAGCTTCATCATCCTCCTGAGTGCTGATGAGGACTTCAAGGAAGAGAAAGTGATCCGCTTCGTTCGAACCCACAATCAAGGCTGAAGACGATCGGAGGAGGGGACTGTGGACGTGCAGACGGTGGCGAACTCGACAGGCACGACCAGGCGGGTGTTCCGTGATCCGTATGGTGCTCCGATCGGGTCGTCGGGGGTGTGGTCGAGTGGCACCGGGTATATGAACAAGCCCGTGACCGCGTCGACAGGTCAATGGACGGAGACCATGCCGTGATGCGCCGCAGGCGAGGGAGAGTGGCTCTCGTGCTGATCACGACAGTGCTGCTTGGCGGGTGCGCCTCGAGCGGGGGCGCTCCGGCAAGTGACATAACCGCTGAACAATTGAGGGGCGAGTGGCGTATTCCGAACCGGGGCGCCGAGGTAACACTTGAAATTCATAGCGATCAGACGTTCGAGATGCATAACTGGCCGTCGAACCTGGGATGCGCTGCGCCGACAGCCGAGTACGTCGACGAAGTCGCTTGGGGTGACGGTCGCAACTTCCACGGCGTGTGGCAACTGGGCCCGAAGGGCTACGAGTACGGTCTGAGTTTGTTCTCGGAGGGTGGTGAATGCCCAGGGGCGCTCTCATTCGAAGTGTGGCTGGTCGCAGGTAAGTTGGTCATCCAGGAATGGCTCGGTGCGGACCCGGATGACGATTCGGCGAGTCGCCTCGTTGAGCTTTCTCGCTAGCAGTTCGGAGAGGACGTCGCAGGCTTTTTGGGTGCATAAAACTCTATTATTAATCGTTGCGGGAAGGTAGCATGCGACTGAAAAGTGGCCTTCTGTTCGGTGCCGTTGTCTTTGTCGCTGCGGCCTTGCTTGTGGTGATAGGAGTAGCGATCGTCACAATGTTCGGGATTAGAACTGGCCCATCTTCGCAGTACTCCTACCCCATTGTGTGGGTAGCCGTACCCGAAACCGATCCCGAGTCCACTGTTGCTTCAGTGTTGCGGTTGGAGGATGACGGGACTGCGGTCTATAAAGGTATTAAGTTCGGTGACCCGGGCCCTGACGACCGCGCGTGCATCGACAGCGATGGCGAACGGTACTCGGGCAACGGGTCCTGGGAGCTGGACGAGGACGGCGCTCTTCGCATCCACGATGATGCCGGGACAGCAGTCTTCCTTCCTGACCAAGGTCGATTCACCGGACCCGACTGGTCGGAATTGCGCCAACCGTTCTGCGACGATACCTATGTTGATTTCAGCCCGACATCTGAGAGGACAGGGCAGTGAACTTGGGGGTGGGTGCGCTGTGTGTGACTAAACTCTGCCGAACGTGATCTTCGGTGTCATTGCGATATGTGCGGGACTAGTGATCGTGCGGTTCCGGACAAAGCTCAACGAGATGGTCTTTGAGTCACAGCGGAGAATGTTCGGTAGAAGAGCTGCGCGTATATCGGCAGGTCGGCAGACTCCCTTCATGATGGGGATCGTGGGGGCCATCGCGATCGGGATCGGGGTCGTGGCTCTGTCGGCTGCTGTCGCCAGGGTCCTTCTGATGGGCGGCCCGTAGTCACTGTGGTGCCACCGCGTCATCGAGCGATCGGGCTGCAGCCTGCGTGAGCGAGGTGGTGGTAAGTGGCTTCTCGAAGGCAAGACACCCTTGACGCGCCACTTGTATTTTGCAAGTATCACGGCATGAGCCTCTTCATCACCTGCCCCGTCGCCGACGTCGACCGGGCCACCGCCTTCTACACGGCACTCGGATTCACCCTCAACGCCGAGATGTCCGATCACAACGTGTCGTGCTTCGCGATCGCGCCCGAGCAGTACGTCATGCTCGGCAGTCGCGAGATGTACGCGAGCGTCGGTGGCACCGAGGATCTGATCGGCGGACCCGACACTCCCTCGAAGGTCACGGTCTCGTTCGACCTCGACAGTCGGGAGGCGGTCGATGCGATCGTCGAGCGTGCCGCCGCCGCCGGCGGGCGGGTCGGCGACACCGACGACTACCCGTTCATGTACCAGCGCCAGTTCGACGACCCCGACGGGTACCACTATTCGCCGTTCTGGATGAAGCCGGACGCCGATTCGCACGCGTGAGCGACCTCGCCGCAGCCCTCGACGTCGTCGGGGCCCGATGGGCGCTGCTCATCGTCGAACGACTTCTCGACGGGCCGCAGAGGTACGGAGATCTGCAGCGTGAGCTCGGGGTGCCGACGAACATGCTCGCCACCCGGCTGCGAGAGCTCGAGGCGGCCGGGGTGCTGACCCGACTGCCCCTGCGGCACAACACGCGCGCGTACGCGCTCACCGATCGAGGCATCGCGCTGCGTGAGGCCATCGATGCGCTCGGCCGCTGGGGCCAGGAGAAGTAGATCCCCGCGAGCAGCAACGCGAGCGCATACTGTCAGCAACGCCGCCCTCTCGTGCAGCGCCTCTCGTGCAAAGGAGCACTTCGATGACCGGACGCATCCTGATCGACCTCTTCAGCACCCTCGACGGTGTCGCGCAGGGGCCCGGAGGCACCGACGAAGACCCGTCCGGAGGATTCGCATTCAGCGGCTGGCAGGCCGGGTACCCGTCGTCGAGCATGGGAGACACCGTCTCGAAGGGGATGCAGGGGCTCGATGCGCTGCTGCTCGGGCGCCGGACGTACGACATCTTCGCCGCGTACTGGCCTCACCACACAGCCGGCCCGTCCGGCGAGATCGGCCGGCTCTTCGACCGCGTGCCGAAGTACGTGGCGACACGGAACGATGACCTCGCGCTCGATTGGCAGAACAGCCACCGCGTAGGCAGCGACCTCGCCGCCGAGATCGCCGATCTACGGGCCAGGCACCGAGAGGTGCATGTGATCGGCAGCGTCGACCTGGTCCACTCGCTGCTGGCCGAGGGGCTGTTCGACGAGCTCACCCTGTGGGTGTATCCGATTCTGCTCGGCGCCGGCAAGAAGGTGTTCGACGACGGTGCGCTGCCGTCGGTGCTGCAGCTGATCGAGCCGCCGGTCGCAGACAGCGACGGCGTGATGCTGCTGCGCTACGGACGCACCGATCGGGTGCCGGCGGTCGGGACGTTCGAGGACTGATCCCGCACAGCTCGGGCGGGAAAATCCCGGGTGGTCTGAAGTGGCGACCTTCGGCTACTGTCCGGGCAGGCGGGACGCAGTACGATCCTGGAAGTGCGGTCGGCGATTCGGGGGTGGCGTGATGATGTTCACGTTTGCGCTTGGCATTCTTCCTCTGTCACTAGGAGTAGCGCTGATCCTCGCACGACGCAGGATTCCACGCATTATGCACTGTGAGATGAACTCGATGATGGTGGTGTTGTTTCCGCTCATCTGCGTGACCGTCATCGTGGCGGGTGTTTTCGTCGTCAGGTATCGAGAAAGGTTGTGGCTCGATGCGCGCGATCGCCAGCGGAAGATCTTCGGTCGACACGCGGCCGGGGCGTTCGAACGACTTCAGAGATCGTTCTGGATCGGCTTCGTCGGTGTGGTTGCGATTGTCGCTGGTGTTGGTCTGCTTGTGCGCTACGTGACCGTGGTGCTGTCCTGAACCTCCGCTTGCCGGAGCTATCGTGCAGCGCGCGCAGAGTTTCGAAGGACTATACGACGATGGTGGCGCATGTGAAGCGAGTGAAGCGAGTGAAGCGAGTGAAGTCAACCAGATGGCCCCTGTTCGCGGCCATAGTCACGACGGCCATTATTGTGGGCATTACGCGTCACTTCGTGATCGAGCTGCAATCGGAATCCATCCAACCTTCGGCGCAAGTAGTCCGCAGTGGTCTCGCTTCAGTTCTCATTTTCATCGTCGGGGGCGTGCCCGCCGCTTTGGTGAGCGAGGCGATTATGCTGCGCACGAAGCCGAACGGCCAGAAATCACTACTCGAATGTTTGCTTTATGCAGTCGCCGGCAACCTTGTTTCGTTTCTGTGCGGGAGCCTTCTGTTGTACTTTCTGATTTGGGACCTCGCCGGACGTATGTTGGTGCTGGGAGCGCTCGCGACCCTCGGCACCATCGCTGTATCGATAGCCCTTTGGTCGGGACAGGCGGGAGAGGCGGGACAGATTAGTGATGCCGATTGACACGATTCTTCCCAATCTGATCGTCGGGGTTAGCGTATTTCTTTCAGGAATGGCGACCGTGTGGAAGCGCAAACCGCTCAACGAGCTCATGTACAGATCGCAGAAGAGGATGTTCGGGGAAAAAGCGGCGAGTGTGTCGGCGGGCCGGCAGACCCCTTTCATGATGGGCGTCGTGGGTGTTCTCATTGCCGGTCTCGGAGTCGCAATGTTCGCGTTCGGTATTGTTGGGATTATGCAGATGGTCGGGGCGTGAGCTGTTTTGCTGATTTCAGGGATCATCTGTGGAGTACTCGGCATCCTCATGGCTGTCTTTCACAAGCGCTACTGGCGGTTCTTGAGGCGAGCGAGTTATCGCCTCTTCAGCGAGGCGCTCGCAGAAGCGTTGCTGAACCCCGGCGAAAGCCCGAAGATGATTATGTTCGTCGGAATAGGCGTCGCACTGATGGGGCTGATTCAGATCGCCTTCGGGTTGGATCTGTTCTGACGGGGTGCGTCACCGTGATAAAAGGGCAGTGCGCATGCTCTTGACGGCGTTGCGAGTCAGGGCCCTCGGTGCGTCAGCCGATCGCGAGGATCCGCTCGATCACCCTGGCGACGCCGTCATCGTCGTTCGAGGCGGTCGTCTCATCGGCGGCATCCTGCACGATGTCGTCGGCATCGGCCATCGCCACTCCGTGACCTGCCCACCGCAGCATCTCGACGTCGTTGAGGGCGTCGCCGAACGCGATGACATCGCCGCGGTCGATGCCGAGATGCATGCAGAGGCGGGCGAGCCCGCTGGCCTTGGTGACGCCCTCGGCCATGACCTCGAGGAACGGCGCACCCGAGAGTGTCGCTTCGAAACCGTCGAGGTCGAGTGCACGCAGCGCGTCGTAGAGCACCGGTGGCGCGAGCTCCGGATGCCGGATCACGAACTTCAGGCTCGGCGCCGACACCACCTCATCGAGGGGCACGCCGCCCATCGTCTTCGGATCGCGCTTGTGGTCGGTGAGATCCGCGATCTCGGCATAACCGTGCTCGGCGACGAAAGTCTCACCGGCATCGCGCACGCTCGCGAACAGCAGACCGGGGATGCTCGCCCGCAGCGCCTCGGCCAGCGTGCGGATCGTCTCGGCGGGCAGCTCCTCGGCGAACAGCATCCGCCCGTCTGTGAGATGCACCGCATAGGCGCCGTTGCTGCACAGCGCCCACCCGGCGAAGGCGGCATCGGCGGCGATGGTGCGCAAGCCGATGGGCTGGCGGGCTGTGACCGGCACGACGTGGATGCCGCGGGCCCGGGCCGCGTCGAGTGCCGCCCTGGTTCGCGGGGAGACGGACGACGTGGAGTCGAGCAGCGTGCCGTCGAGGTCGGTGGCTATCAGGCGCATTTCGTCTCGCTTCGCTCGCTCAATGAGCGGGTGCTTTGGTCGGCCCTTCGTCTCGTCGCAGCTCAGGGCCGGCTCAGGAGAAGATCATGGGCAGGTCGTCGTCGTCTTCGGCCCCGCCGCCCAGGTCGAATTCGACCACCACTGGGACGTGGTCGCTGGGCTGCTCGCCCTTGCGCTCGTCGCGGTGGATCGATGCGCCACTCACGGCATCCGCCAGCGTCTTCGAGCCTAGGACGAAGTCGATGCGCACGCCCTCGTTGCGGGGGAACTTCAGGCGCTGGTAGTCCCAGTAGGTGAAGCCCTCGGGGATGAGGGGACGCACCACGTCGGTCAGCCCTGCATCCTGGAACGCGAAGAACGCCTGGCGCTCCTCGGGCGACACGTGCGTCGAGACGCCCTCGACGATGTCGGGGTCGCCGTTGTCCACGTCGAACGGGATGATGTTGAAATCGCCGACCAGGGCGAGCGGCAGCTCGGGGTTCGCCGCGAGCTCGGCCGCGGTCGCCTTCTTGAGCTCCTCGAGCCAGTGCAGCTTGTACGCGTAGTGCGGATCGTCGAGCGAGCGGCCGTTGGGAACGTACAGGCTCCATACGCGCACGCCGTCGACCATGACGCCGAGCGCTCGGGCTTCGAGCGGAGCGTCCGGACCCTCATGCCCCTTCGCGAACCCGGGCATGCCGTCGAACGCGGTGCGCACGTCGGTGACCGGCAGACGGCTCGCGATCGCGACGCCGTTCCACTGATTCAGGCCGTGCACCTCGACGTGGTACCCGGCCTCTTCGAACGGGCCGTACGGGAACTGCTCGGGTTTGCACTTGATCTCCTGCATCGCCAGCACGTCGATGTCTTCGCGCACGGCGAATTCGACGGTGCGGGTGACGCGGGTGCGGATGGAGTTGACGTTCCAGGTGGCCAAGCGCATGCGTCAAGCCTAGTTGCGACATCGGACGGCGGAGTCGCGCCATCGGACACGCAGACTTCCCGCAGAACACGAGACCCCCACCTCCTACACTGGATGCCGTGACCGCACTCGACGCAGACCGCCAGACACTCCTCGACCTGATCAAGGATGAGGCGGTGTTCCACGGCGACTTCACCCTCTCGAGCGGCAAGCAGGCGACGTACTACGTCGACATGCGCAAGCTCACCCTCGACCACCGGGCCGCCCCCGCGATCGGCCGCATCATGCTCGACCTGATCGCCGACCTCGACGTGGTCGCCGTGGGTGGCCTGACGCTCGGCGCCGACCCGATCGCGAACTCGGTGCTGCACGCATCGGTCGCCGCCGACCGACCGCTCGACGCGTTCGTCGTGCGCAAGGAGCCGAAGGACCACGGCCGCGGCCGCCAGATCGAGGGCGCCGACGTCAAGGGCAAGCGCGTCGTCGTGCTCGAAGACACCTCGACCACGGGACAGTCCGCGCTCAAGGCCGTCGAGGCGCTGCGCAAGGAGGGCGCCGAGATCGTCGCCGTCGCGGTGATCGTCGACCGCAAGACCGGCGCGCAGGCCGCGATCGAGGCCGAGGGCCTCGAATGGCGCGCCGCCTTCGACCTCGACGACCTCGGACTCGACCCCCAGTGACCCGGTACGCACTCGCCGTCGACGTCGGCGGCACCAAGATGGAGGCCGCGCTCGTGAGCGCGCACGGCGCGCTGGTCGAAGGCAGTCGTTCGCGACAGACGACCGGGCGAGAGGCGACGCTTGATTCGCTCGACGCCGCCGTCGCGGCGATCGTCACACACGCGCTGGCCGCGTTGCCGGCGGATGCCGAGCTGGTCGGGGCAGGAGCGGGCAGCGCCGGGCCGATCGACCGTGGCACCGGATCGATCCTGCCGGTGAACATGCCGCTCGCCCGCGGCTTCGGGCTTGCGGAGTCGGTGCGCACTGCGGCGTCTGCTGCGCTCGGCCGCGAGGTGCCCACCGTCCTCGGCCACGACGGCGGCGCGCTCGCGCTTGCCGAGTCGTGGCTGGGCGCCACGCAGGATGCTGGCGCGTCCCTGTCGATCGTGGTCTCGACCGGCGTCGGGGGCGGGTTCGTCGTGAACGGCGCCTACATCCCCGGCGCTACCGGCAACGCCGGACACCTCGGACAGGTGCGCCGCGAGGGCGGGCTCACGCTTGAAGAAATCGCCTCGGGACCGGCGAGCGCCGCGTGGGCGCAGCAGCAGGGCTGGGCGGGATCGACGGGCGAAGACCTGGCGCGGGATGCTGCGGCGGGCGACGCCACCGCGCGTGCGGCCATCGAACGCTCGGCGAAGGCCGTCGGCGAGGCCTTGGCGGATGCCGCGACCCTCGTGGACCTCGACATGGTGGCGATCGGCGGAGGCTTCTCGCGAGTCTCTGCCGACTACATCGACCTCGTGCAGCAGGCCCTCACCGCGAGCGCCGCGCACGAGTACTCGCGCCGCACCCGCGTCGTCCGCTCGGGTCTCGGCGACGAGGGGCCGCTCATCGGCGCCGCCGCACTCGTTCTGCGCTGACGCGTCTGTCGTTTGCAGCAGATCGGGAGCGGCGCGTCAGCGTGACGCGACGATCAGGTGGCGCTGCGGGCCTTCAAGCCGCGCGACCGCGACCTTGAGTTCGACCATGTCCGCTGCGACTCCGTCGATGCGTGCTCCGAGTGATCTCTCGACTCCGTCGATGCGTGCTCCGAGTGATCTCTCGACTCCATCGATGCGTGCTCCGAGTCTCTCTTCGAGTCCGTCGATGCGTGCTCCGAGTTTGTCGTCGCCTCCGTCGATGCGTGCTCCGAGTGACCTCTCGACTCCATCGATGCGCGCTCCGAGCCTCTCTTCGACGCCGTCGATGCGTGCTCCGAGCTTGTCGTCGCCTCCATCGATGCGTGCTCCGAGTCTCTCTTCGACGCCGTCGATGCGTGCTCCGAGCTTGTCGTCGCCTCCATCGATGCGTGCTGCAAGTGACCTCTCGACTCCATCGATGCGGCGGATGCACCACGCGAAGCCCGCGCACATGATGCTGCCCAGCGTCAGCAGGAGGCCGACGGCGCTGAGGACGATCGTGAGGGTTTCTGCGGACACGAACATGCTCCCATTCTGACGGCGACCGGCGACTCTCGCAGAATGCTACGTGCGCCGTTGTCGCACGTGATCCCGAGGGGTGCCAGGGAGCCGGCCACGGTGGATGAGTCGCGTGGAGCGAACCTCCGTGCAGGAAGGACGCCCCCTTCCGTTCGCCTCCCTAACAAAACCGGCCTACGCTCGTAGCAGGCGACGGAAGGAACACTCATGCGCGTACTCGGACTGCTCTCGGGCACCTCTCACGACGGAATCGATGTCGCGGTCGTCGACTTCGTGGAGAACGAGGGGACTCTTCGCGGCACCGTCCTCCACGAGGACAGCGTGCCGTATGACCCCGAGCTGCGCGCGCGTCTCGTGGCGGCGCTGCCGCCTGCGCCCACCACGTTCGCCGAGGTGTGCGAGCTCGACACCCTGATCGGCCAGGCGTTCGCCGAGGTCGCGGCCACGGCGGCGGCCGCGGTCGGGGGAGTGCACGCCGTCTGCACGCACGGCCAGACGGTCTTCCACTGGGTCGACGCCGGTCACGCGCTCGGCACTCTGCAGATCGGCCAGCCCGCCTGGATCGCCGAGAAGGTGGGGGCGCCGGTGGTCTCCGACGTGCGCATCCGTGACATCACCGCCGGCGGGCATGGGGCTCCGCTCGTGTCGTTCCTCGACGAGCTGCTGCTGCGCGACCGCGCAGGCGTCTCGGCGGCCGTCAACCTCGGCGGTATCGCGAACATGACCGTGGTCGGCCCCGACGGTCTGTCGGCGTACGACATCGGCCCCGCGAACGCGCTGGTCGATGCGATCGTCGTGGCGGAGGGCCTGGACGAGCGCGGCTACGACGCGGATGCCGCGATCGCCCGTGCCGGCATCGTCGACGACGCTCTGCTCGACGCTCTGCTCGCTGACCCGTACTACGCGCTCCCCGCGCCCAAGAGCACCGGCAAGGAGCACTTCCACCTCGAGTACGTGCGCGAGCATGTCGCTCGGCAGCGCGACCGCGGGCGGGAGATCGCGATCCCCGACCTCGTGCGCACCCTCACCGAACTGACCGTGCGGACGGTCGCCGCGGATGTCGTCGCCGCCGGCATCCGCTTCCTCGCGGTGTCCGGAGGCGGCTGTCACAACCCGCTGATCCTGCAGGGCCTGCGCGATGCCCTCCCCGGTGTCGAGGTCGTGCTGGCCGACGAGCTGGGCGCGCCGGTGGACAGCAAGGAGGCCATCCTGTTCGCGCTGATCGGCTGGTGCACCATGCACGGTGTGGCGGCCGTCGCCCCGGGCGGGACCGGGGCGCACGAGCCGCGCATCCTCGGGACGATCACCCCGGGGGCGGGTCCGCTGCGGATGCCGGAGCCGGTCGCGCGCGTGCGCAGCCTCACGCTGCGCAGCCTCACGCTGCGCTGAGAACGGTCAGGCGCTGAGAGCCGTCAGCGCCTGCGGTCGTCGTCGTCCCAGGGGCCTTCCCACCAGCCGGCGCGGCCGTCGCCCTCTGCGCCGCCGCCGCGGCGTCGGGAACGGACCAGCTGCACGACGAACACCGTCAGTGTGCTGAGCAGGATCAGGAACAGGACGAGGAACAGCACGTCGGACTGATTCATGGGCGTCTCCCCTCCGCGGCATCCGCCACGATCTTGGCGATCCGCGCCGCGCGCGTCTCCGCGCGCTTCGCCATCGCGATGTGCGTGAGTCCGAACTTCTTCACCGAGGGCGGGAACGCGTCCCAGTTCGCCCGCGCGGCCGGCTCGGCATCCAGCGCGCGTGTGAGCTCGTCGGGCTCGACGCCCGCCTCGGGGCCGTCGAGCAGGACCCATGATCCGTCGGCCTTCGCGGCCTCGAGCACGCGCAGGCCCGCGGGCGCGAGCAGTCCCGCGGCCTCGAGCTCGATCAGACGCGCTTTGTTGGTCGCCGCCCATCCGCTGCCCCGACGCCTCGGGCAGAACCACTGCCCGACGGTCCGGTCGTCGAACGTGCGCACCGGGCCGTCGATCCAGCCGAAGCACAGCGCCTGGCGCACGGCATCCTCGTAGCCGATCCCGTCGGCGCCCTTGCCGCGTATGCTCAGCAGCCAGACCCCCGAGGCGCGCTCATGATGCTGCGCGAGCCAGTCGCGCCAGACCTCGGCATCCGCCGCGACGACGCGCTCCCCCTCGTCGAGCGCGCCCACGTCAGTCCTCGTCGAGCGTCGGGATCGACTCGGTGACGGTGGGCAGCAGATCGGCGACCGAGTCGACGATCTCGTCGGGCCGGAACGGGTACTTCTCGACCTCGGCCTGGTCGCTGATCCCGGTCATCACGAGCACGGTGTGCAGACCCGCCTCGATGCCGGCGATGATGTCGGTGTCCATGCGGTCGCCGATCATGCCGGTCTTCTTCGAGTGCGCACCGATCTTGTTCAGAGCCGACCGGAACATCATCGGGTTGGGCTTGCCGACGACGTAGGGCTCCTTGCCCGTGGCCTTCGTGATGAGGGCGGCGATCGCGCCGGTCGCCGGCATCACGCCATCGGCCGAGGGGCCGGTCGCGTCGGGGTTCGTGACGATGAACCGCGCGCCGCGGATGATCAGCCGGATCGCCTTGGTGATCGCCTCGAACGAGTAGTTGCGGGTCTCGCCGACGACCACGAAGTCGGGGTCGGTCTCGGTCATGATGAAGCCGGCCTCATGCAGAGCGGTGAGGATGCCGGCCTCGCCGATCACGAAGGCCGAGCCGCCGGGAACCTGCTGCTTGAGGAAGTCGGCCGTCGCAAGCGCCGAGGTCCAGATGCGCTCCTCCGGAACGGTCAGGCCGCTGGCCCGCAGCCGCGCCGAGAGATCGCGCGCGGTGAAGATCGAGTTGTTCGTCAGGACCAGATAGGGGATCTCGTTCTGCTCCCATCCCGCCAGCAGCTCGGATGCGCCCGGGATCGCGTCGTTCTCGTGCACGAGAACGCCGTCCATGTCGGTCAGCCAGCATTCGATGTCGTCGCGGTGTCCCATGTGCACAGCCTATTCGCCCGGGGTGGCGGGCAGGTGTCGGGTCTGCGTCGCGCTGTCAGGTGCGTGCCCGCGGGGGCATCCCTGCCCCGCGCAGTTCAGGCGCTGAGCCAGACGACATCCGCCGCGCCTTCGGGGAGCGTCGCGGGAGAGCCGTCGAGCTCGACACCGGATGCGGTGGTGGTGATCGTCGCCGCGACCACGACGCCGGCGGCCTCGAGCGAGCGCAGCAGCTCGGGATCGCGGTCGTCGACGCGCAGGACCCGCCCGGTGTGACCTGCGGGAGCGTCGGCGAGCAGCACGAACGGCTCGCGGTCGACGCGTCCGTCGGCGTCGGGGATGGCATCGCCGTGCGGATCGAACCGGGGTCGCCCCAGGCGCGCGTCGATGCCCTCGAGCAGCCGATCGCTGATGGTGTGCTCGAGCACCTCGGCCTCGTCGTGCACCTCGTGCCAGCCGTAGCCGAACTCCTGCACCAGCCAGGTTTCGATCAGGCGGTGTCGGCGCACCATCGCGAGCGCACGCTGGGTGCCCGCATCCGTCAGGCGCACCGCTCCGTACGGGACGTGCGAGACGAACCCGGCCGCGGCGAGCTTCTTCACCATCTCGGTCACCGACGAGGGGGCGATGCCGAGCTTCGCCGCGAGGACCGACGGGGTGATCGGCGCATCCTGCCATTCGGTGTGCGCGTAGACGGTCTTGAGATAGTCGTCTGCTGCCGGAGATGCCACGGTCCCAGCCTAGATCAGGAGGATGCCGGCACTCTGTCCCCGGGGCGGCTCTGTCCTCGGCGGGGCTCAGGGCTCGGTGTGGCTCAGGGCTCGGCGGGGCTCAGGAGTTCGCTGCGGTCAGGAGTTCGCTGCGCTCAGGGGTTGGCGACGTCGACGAGGATGCCGAAGGCCACCTGGCCCGCGAAGAACATGATGAGGAATCCCAGCAGGGCGGCGAAGAGCGAGAGGCGGCCGTCGAATCCCTCGATGCCGGCGATGCCGAGCTTTCGGGCGCGGAAGGCGAGCACGAGCGTCGCGAGACCGAGGGCGAGCTGCACCCACGGGCCGCCGATGGGCAGCGCCGTCGGGAAGGCGACCAGCAGTCCGCCGGCCACGCCGGTCGCGATGGCGATCCAGGTGAGGATGCGGACGGTGCGACGGGCGTTCTCGACGGGCATGCCCTCGAGCCTACTGGCCGGGAGAAGCCGCGCCGCCCGCTGTGAATCGTCTCAATCTAGCCGATCTCCTTGACGGCGCCGGGGGCGGCGGGTAACTTCGACCGGGCACGGGAAAACGCTATCCGAGCGGGCGTCCTGCCCAGAGAAGGATTTCGACGATGAACATCCGACATCATTCATTCCGCGCTGCCGTCGCGGTCGCCGCCGCAGGCTGCTTGCTGGTGGGAGGCGTGCAGAGTGCCGCCGCCGCCCCTGCCACGGGCCCGGACGCCGGACGCCATGGCCCGGCATCCGCGACTCCGCAGCTGGAGAACCTCGACCGCGGCCTCGTCGCCGTCTCCACCGCCGACGGCGTCTTCCTGAGTTGGCGGCTGCTGTCGTCCGAGGCGACCGGCGCCACGGCCACCGGGCTCGCCGGCCCCGACTTCGCCGTCTACCGCGACGGCACGAAGATCGCCACCGTGACCGACAGCACGAACCTCGCGGATGCCGAGGGAACGGCCACGGCGGAGTACTCCGTCGTCCCGATCGTGAACGGCGTCGAGCTCGCGGCATCCGCCTCCGCCCCGGTCACCGCCTGGGCCGATGGGCATCACGACCTGCCGCTGCAGAAGCCCGCCGACGGCGTCACGCCCGCGGGCGAGGCCTACACCTACTCCGCGAACGACGTGTCGGTCGGCGATGTCGACGGCGACGGGCAGTACGAGTACGTCGTGAAGTGGGAGCCGTCGAATGCGAAGGACGTCTCGCAGCGCGGATACACCGGCTCCGTCTACCTCGACACCTACGAGCTCGACGGCACGCTGCTCAACCGCCTCGACCTGGGCGTGAACATCAGGGCGGGAGCCCACTACACGCAGTTCCTCGTCTACGACTTCGACGGGGACGGCCGCTCGGAGACGATGCTGAAGACGGCGCCGGGCACCAAGTCGGTGCAGTACGGCGCCGACGGGGCCGTCGTCGGGGAGTCCTTCATCACCCTGCCGAAGTCCGACCGCAAGGCCGGGGTCACCCACGACGACGACTACCGGCTCAGCGCCGCCGACTACGAAGCACATCTCGTCGAGATGTTCCTCGGCTGGAGCTCACGCGACGAGGTCGTCTCGGGGCAGTGGCCGGCGACTCTCGAAGAGGCATGGGGCATGCCCGTCACGCACGAGTACCCGCTGAGCAGGGAGAGCGCCGAGGAGCTCGCCGACACGTTCATCGACGTGTATGCGCCGAGCCGCAGCGCCCGCAACCTGCTGCGGGAGTTCGAGGGCTTCATCATCGACGGGCCCGAGTACCTCACGGTCTTCGACAGCGCCACCGGCAAGGAACTCCAGACCATCCCGTATCCGACCGAGCGCGGCGATGACGGCCTGCTGTGGGGCGACTACGCGATGTCCCGCATCGAGCCGGGCAACCGCGTCGACCGCTTCCTGTCGGGAGTCGGCTACCTCGACGGCCAGCATCCGTCCGCCGTCTTCGCACGCGGCTACTACACGCGCACGACCGTCACGGCCTTCGACTGGGACGGCAAGCGCCTCACGGAGCGCTGGGATGTCGACAGCGGCCACGCGCCGATGACGAACCCCTTCAACGACTCGCCCCACGGGCGTGACGGCACCGACCCCGAGTTCGGGACGATCACGACCCAGGGCGACCACTCGCTGAGCTTCGCCGACGTGGATGCCGACGGCAAGCAAGAGCTCGTCTACGGATCGGCGACGATCGATCACGATGGCAGCCTGCTGTACAGCTCGTTCGACGTGCTGCCCGAGGGCAGCGCCGCGCCGGGCGAGAACGTGCGCCTCGGCCACGGTGACGCGATGCACGTGGCGGACATCGATCCGAGCCGCCCCGGACTCGAGATCTGGACGGCCCACGAGGGTGGCACCTTCGCCCCGTACGGATCGGTGTTGCGTGATGCGGCCACGGGGGAATCGCTGTTCGGCGCCTACTCCGGTCGCGACACCGGTCGGGCGATGATCGGAGACGTCCGCCCGGACATCCCCGGCATCGAGGTGTGGTCGAGCATGCCCGGCGGCACCGAGGGCAGCGGACTGCTGAGCGCCACAGGAGAGCTGCTCGACACGGCGACGCCCGGCACGAACATGTCGATCCGCTGGGCGGGGGACATGACCACCCAGATCGTGAACGGCAGCGGCGATCAGACACCCACGATCGACGACTGGACCCGTGGCACCGTGCTCACGGCCACCGGAACCCTCACGAACAACGGCACCAAGGGCAATCCCTCCCTGGTCGCCGACGTGCTGGGGGACTGGCGCGAGGAGCTGCTGGTGCGCACGACCGACTCGAGCGCGCTGCGGTTCTACACGACCACCGAGCCGACGGCGCACAAGCTCACCACGCTCATGCACGACGTGCAGTATCGCGCCGAGACGGCACGTCAGCAGACGACCTACAACCAGCCCGCGTACACCTCGTTCTACCTGGCGAGCGACGTCGACTGGGCGAACGTCCCGGTGCTCACCGCGCCGGTGACGCCCAAGGCTCCGAAGTTCACCGACAAGCCCGGGACGTCTCGTGACGAGGTGAAGGTGCCGACCACCGTCAAGGGCGTCACCTATTACGTGAACGGCGAGAAGGTCGAGGCGCGCAACGGCAAGGTGCGCGTCACGGGGGAGGTGACCGTGGTCGCGGTCCCCGACCCCGGGCACCGCATCGCCGACGGCGCCGTCTCGCAGTGGACGGAGACGCTCCGCTCGCGCTGAGCGCGGACAGATCGCCGCCCCGAGCCGAATCTTCCCGTGCCGGCTCGGGGCGGTTCCGCGTGCGCGACGCCTGATCAGGCGCCGGTCAGGACCAGCCAGAGCAGCGCGCCGTTGAGGGCGATGAGCAGCACCGACGCCAGCACACCGGCCGCGGTGGTCCATCGCCGGTTCACCCAGGCGCCCAGCGTGCGACGCTGGGCCGTGAGCGCCACCAGCGGGATCAGCGCGAACGGGATGCCGAACGACAGCACGACCTGGCTGAGCACGAGGGCCAGTGTCGGATCGACGCCGAGCCCGAGGATCACGAGCGCGGGGATCAGGGTGATCAGCCGCCGTGCCAGCAGCGGGATGCGCACGTGCAGCAGGCCGTGCATGATCTCGGCTCCCGCGTAGGCGCCGACCGAGGTCGACGCGAGCCCCGAGGCGAGCAGGCCGACGGCGAAGAAGGTGGCGACGACGGGCCCGAGCCCCGCGGCCAGCGCGGCGTGCGCGCCTTCGAGGGAGTCCGTGCCGTCGACCCCGGCGAGGTTGGCTGCGGCGAGCAGCAGGATGCCGAGATTCACCGTCCCGGCGATGACCATCGCGATCGAGACGTCCCAGCGGGTCGCGGTCAGCAGACGGCGGATGCGGGAGACCTCGGTGCGCGCCGCCTCGGTCGGTCCGTGCGCGGCGGCCGCGCCGAACCTGTCGCGGGTCAGCGAGGAGTGGGCGTAGATCGCGTGCGGCATGATCGTCGCGCCGAGGATGGACGCGGCGAGCAGCACCGATCCGGTGCCCTCGAAGCGGGGCACGAGTCCGCCGACGACGCTGCCGGCATCCGGTGGAGCGACGAAGAGGCCGGCGACGAAGCCGACCGCGATGATCGCCATCAGCCCGATGATCACGAACTCGAACGGCCGCGCGCCGCCCCGGTTCTGCACCGCGAGGAGGATCATCGACACCGCGCCGGTGATGACGCCGCCGAGGAGCAGCGGGATGTCGAACAGCAGGTACAGCGCGACCGCCCCGCCGATGACCTCGGCGAGGTCGGTGGCCATCGCGACGAGCTCGGCCTGCAGCCAGTACGCTCGGCGGGCCCACGGCCTCGTCAGCCGCGTGCCCAGCACTTCGGGGAGGCTCTGGCCCGTGACGACGCCGAGCTTGGCGGAGAGGTACTGGATCAGCCAGGCCATGATGTTGCCCGCCACGACGATCCACACGAGCAGGTAGCCGTACTGGGCACCGGCCGTCATGTTGCTCGCGACGTTGCCCGGGTCGAGGTAGGCGACTCCGGCGACCAGAGCGGGTCCGAGCAGCCACAGACTGCGGGGCGGTGTCGCGGCATTTTTAGGCATGCCGAAATCGTAGCGGATATTTCGGTGCACCTAAATATGCGAGCCGTCGTGCGGCGGATAGCCTGACGGGATGGATGAGCAGACGCCCGCAGGCCCGGCGGAGACGGGCGACACCTCGGGGACAGGCGACACGTCGGAGACAAGCAGATCCTCAGACGCAGGCGGATCGTCGGCGCAGCCCGGGTACGGGGTAGGCCCCTGGCCCGGAGGACCCGTGGAGTGGCCGCAGGGGGAGCAGTACGACCCCGAGTTGCTCGCCGCCGGTGACACCCGCAACGTGATCGATCGCTATCGGTACTGGCGGATGCCGGCGATCGTCGCCGACCTCGACACGAAGCGGCATCCGTTCCACGTGGCCATCGAGAACTGGCAGCACGACATGAACATCGGCTCGATCGTGCGCAGCGCCAACGCATTCCTCGCCGACACCGTGCACATCATCGGTCGTCGCCGCTGGAACAAGCGCGGCGCCATGGTGACCGACCGCTACCAGCACGTCGTCCACCATGAGGATGTGCAGACCTTCGCGGCGTGGGCGGCGGCCGAGGGCATCCCGATCATCGCCGTCGACAACGTCGAGGGGGCGGTGCCCGTCGATCGTGCCGAGCTGCCGCAGAGCTGCGTCCTGCTGTTCGGGCAGGAGGGGCCGGGTCTCTCGGACGAGGCGCTCGCCGCGGCATCCGGGCACATCGAGATCACCCAGTACGGCTCGACCCGGTCGATCAACGCGAGCGCGGCCGCAGCCGTGATCATGTACGAGTGGTGCCGGAGGCACGCGGGCTGAACCTCGGGTTCCTGCGCAGCCGTCAGTCCCGGTCCAGGGCTGCGCGGCCCACCTGTCCGGGATTCCGAGATACGTGGAGAACGTCGAGTCCTGCGCGTGTGTGCAGGATCAGACTCCGGCGGTGAGCCAGCGTCCTGAGCGCACCCGCCAGCCGAGAGTGCCGAGGCGAGCGAGCAGGTACACGCCGAAGAACGCGACGGCGAGCCAGATGAGTCCGGGGGCACCGTCGACGCCGGTCGCGGCGATGATCCAGAGCGCGGGGAGGAACGGCAGGAGGTTGAGCACGCCGGCGAGTGCGAGGTATCGGGCGTCGTTCGCGCCCATCAGCACGCCGTCGAGCACGAAAACGACACCGGCGATCGGCTGGGCGACCGCGAGGATCAGCAGCGCCGGCTGCACGAGCGCCGCGATGTCGGGATCGCCGGTGAACACGATGCCCAGCACGCCGGACAGGACGGCGATCAGCGCCCCCACGATCACCCCGAACCACACGCCCCACGCGACCGTCCGTGCCAGCACGCGCTGCACCTGCCTCTGGTCGCCGGCGCCGAGCTCCTTGCCGATCAGGGCCTGCGCGGCGATCGCCAGCGCATCGAGGGCGAAGGCCGCTGCCGAGAAGATCGTGAACACGATCTGCCAGCCGGCGAGCTCGTCCGTGCCGATGCCCGTGGCCACGGCGACGGTCACGAGCAGCGCTGCCCGCAGACTCACCGTGCGCAGGAACAGCCAGCCCCCGGACCGCGCGGTGCGGCCCATGCCCTCGCGCTTCACCGTCAGCGAGGCATCATGGGTCACGGCGAGCCGTCGGATGACCAGCACGTAGGCGCCGACCATCCCCCACTGCGCGACCACGGTGCCCGCCGCGGAGCCGGCGATGCCCCAGCCGAGCCCGTAGATGAAGACGACGTTGAGCAGGGCGTTCGCCCCGAACCCCAGCCCGGCGATCCACAGCGGCGTGACCGTGTCCTGCATCCCGCGCAGCAGTCCGGTCGCCGCGAAGACGATCAGCATGGCGGGGAGACCCCACATCGATACGACGAGGTAGTCGTTGGCCTGGGCGGCGACGGCATCGCTCGCTCCGAACAGCGACACCAGCCACGGCGAGGCCACGGCGCCGGCCGCCGCGAGCACGGCGCCGAGTGCCAGCGCCAGCCACATGCCGTTGATCCCGACCGACACGGCCTCGCCGGGGCGGCCGGCCCCGAACAGGCGAGCGACCGCGGGCGTCGTGGAGTAGGCGAGGAAGACCATGAGCCCGACCACCGTCTGCAACACGGCGCCGGCGATGCCGAGTCCGGCCAGCGGCGTCGTGCCGAGGTGCCCGATGAGCGCGGCGTCGACGATGAGGAAGGCGGGTTCCGCGATCAGCGCGCCGAGCGCGGGGACGGCGAGGCGCAGGATCTCGCGGTTGAGGGTGCGCTCGGTCATCCTCAGAGCCTATGGGCTGACACCGACCGACCCGCGTCGACACCGACGTGTATGGACTCCATCGACGTGTATGCACTCCACCGACGTGTATGGCCTGACACCGACCGACCCGTGTCGTCGCCTCCGGCCGTACCCTGGAATCACCCACCGGATGCCAGGGAGGTGCATCGTGTCGGACCCCCGCGAGGCCGCAGCCCGATACCGCGCGCGGCAGCAGAGCGACGGCGCGGAGGATGACGCGGAGTCCGCCGAGGCTCCGGGCATCGCGGCCGCCACCGATCGCGCGGCGTTCATCGAGACGGCCATCCAGGTCGCGATCCGGCGGGGCGACTTCGACGATCTGCCCGGCGCGGGCAAGCCCCTCGACGGGCTCGGCACCCACCACGACCCCGACTGGTGGATCCGCCGCAAGATCGAGACCGAGAACCTCACCGGGCTCGGACCGCCCGCGATCCTGCTCCGCACCGAGGATCGCGAGCTCGACGCCCAGCTCGACCTCCTGGGGCGCGAGAGCGACGTCCGTGATGTCCTCGTCGACTTCAACAGGCGCGTCGTCGACGCGCGACGGCAGCTGCAGGGCGGCCCGCCGGTCGTGACGAGCACTCGCGACGTCGACGCCGAGGTCACCGCCTGGGCCGAACGGCGCGCCGCCAGGCTCGCCGCCCGTGCCGCGGAGCCGCCGGAGCAGCCGCGGCGTCGGAGATTCGGTCTCGGACGCCGGGCCTGATCCTCGCGCCCGCCGACCCGGATGTCGGACCGGCGCATAGGCTGGGTCGCATGACAGATGTGCTCCCTTCCGGCCTCGAGATCGCCGAGTTCAGCTCCGACATCCGCCCGCAGGACGACCTGTACCGCCACGTCAACGGCGCGTGGCTCGCGCGCACCGAGATCCCCGGCGACAAGGCGCGATGGGGGTCCTTCCACCTCCTCGCCGAGCAGGCGGAGAAAGACGTCCGCGCGATCATCGAGGAGTCGCAGGATGCCGAGGTCGGCACCCTCGCGCGCAAGATCGGCGACCTGTTCGCGAGCTTCATGGACACCGAGCGCATCGCGGCGGCGGGGGTGTCGCCGCTGGCGGAGACGCTCGCCGAGATCGACGCCATCGACGGCATCCCCGCGTTCCTGCGCACCGTGGGTGCGTACGACCGCGATGGCCGTGCCCACCTGATCGGCTTCTACGTCGACGGCGACCCCGGCAACCCGGAGCGCTATCTGCCGGTGGCCGTGCAGTCGGGTCTCTCGCTGCCCGACGAGAGCTACTTCCGGCTCGACACCTTCGCCGAGACGCGTGCGGCCTACCGCGCGCACCTCGAGCGACTGCTCGGTCTCGCCGGGATCGCCGAGCCGACCGAGGCCGCCGATCGTGCGATCGCGCTCGAGACCGAGCTCGCGGGGCACCACTGGGACAACGTGCGCAGCCGCGACGCGGTCGCCACCTACAACCTCCTGTCCTGGGCCGAGATCCAGGAGCTCGCGGGTGTCGACCTCGAGCCGTGGCGCGACGCGGTGGCCCCCGGGCACCCCGACGCGTTCGCCGAGGTCATCGTCTCGCAGCCGAGCTTCTTCGAGGGACTGGGATCGCTCCTCGTCGCCGAGCGGCTCGACGACTGGAAGGCGTGGCTGCGCGCCCAGGTCGTGCACGCCGCGGCTCCCTACCTCACCGACGACATGGTGCAGGAGAACTTCTCGTTCTACGGCACCGAGCTCACCGGAGTGCCGACGATCCGCGAGCGCTGGAAGCGCGGTGTCTCGGTCACCGAGAGCGCGCTGAGCGAGGCCATCGGCAAGGTGTACGTCGAGCGGCACTACCCGCCGACGGCCAAGGCCGAGATGGACGAGCTCGTCGCGAACCTCATCGAGGCCTATCGCCAGAGCATCACCGACCTCGAGTGGATGACGGCGGAGACCCGCGAGCGCGCGCTGGCGAAGCTGGATTCGTTCACCCCGAAGATCGGTCACCCCACCGTGTGGCGTGACTACTCCACCCTCGAGATCGACCGCGACGACCTGTTCGGCAACGTGCGGCGCGCGGCGATCTTCGAGCACGACCGCAACGTCGCGAAGGTCGGGCAGCCGATCGACCGCGAGGAGTGGCACATGCCGCCGCAGATGGTCAACGCGTACTACAACCCGTCGATGAACGAGATCGTCTTCCCCGCGGCCATCCTGCAGTACCCGTTCTTCGACGCCTCCCGCGACGCGGCGGCGAACTACGGCGGGATCGGCGCCGTGATCGGACACGAGATCGGACACGGATTCGACGACCAGGGCAGCCGGTACGACGGCGCGGGCAAGCTCGAGGACTGGTGGACGGATGCCGACCGGTCGGCGTTCGAGGAGCGCACCAAGGCCCTCATCGCGCAGTACGACGAGCTGGTCCCTGAGGGTCTCGACGCCGAGCACCATGTGAACGGCGCCCTGACGATCGGCGAGAACATCGGCGATCTCGGTGGTCTCGGCATCGCGCTCAAGGCGTACGAGATCTCGCTCGACGGTGCCGAGGCCCCGGTCATCGACGGGTACACGGGCGTGCAGCGCCTGCTCCTGTCGTGGGCGCAGGTCTGGCAGCAGAAGAGCCGCGACGCCGAGACGCTGCGACTGCTCACCATCGACCCGCACTCGCCGAACGAGTTCCGCTGCAACCAGATCGTCCGCAACATCGACGCCTTCTACGAGGCGTTCGACGTCTCCCAGAACGACGCGCTCTGGCTGCCGCAGGACTCCAGGGTCACGATCTGGTGAGACGCGGGATGCCCTGCAGGCTCCCATGTGACGATCTGATGACCGAACGTCGCAGTCTGTAGGGCATCCTCACCGGCCGGGGTTACGATATCCGTGCTGTGGGGGACGGACCCCGCAGCATCCCGCCTGTCCAACCCCCCTAGAAGGATCACGCGTGGGTGCTCACGAGCCTGTCGAAGGGCCGCCTCTGGCCTCGCTGCGCCGCTCTCAGCGGACCAGCCGTCGCCTGCCGCGCCGTGCCGCCTCCGGGCGGAGGTCGTTCACCTCGACGCTGCGGGCGCTCGAACAGCTCGCGGATGCGGGTGCCCAGGTCTCGGTGCACGTCGTCGATCTCGACACCCACGTGCACGTGCTCGCCGGCGACGATCACGTCACCATGCCCGTCGCGGGTCTGGGTGTCGTCCCTCTTCTGATCGAGGTCGCGGCCGCTTTCGAGGACGGCTCTCTCGACCCGCTCGAGATCGTCGAACGGAGCACCATCGACGCGGTGTCGACGTCGGGTGTGTGGCGGCATCTGCACGCGCCCGCTCTGCCGCTCGAGGACCTCGCGGTGCTCGCGGCCACCGCCGGAGATCCGATCGCCGTGAACGCATTGCTGCAGCGCGTCGGCCACGAGCGGGTGCGCGATCGCATCGAGGCGCTCGGCCTGCGTCGTACCGCCCTGCTCGACCGCTTCCGCGACGAGCGCGGACCCGACGACGCCCCGCAGGTCGCGGTCGGCTCCGCACGCGAACTCGCCGGTCTCTTCTCGGCCCTGGTGAACTCCCAGGTGGTTGACGCCCCCGTCAGCGCCCAGGTGTCGGAGTGGCTCAGTCTGAATCAGGACCTCAGCCTCGTCGCCGCCTCGACGGGCCTCGACCCCTTCTCGCACGAGCACGACGCGCACGGACTGCTCTTCATCAACAAGACCGGCCGTGACCGCGGAGTCCGGGCGGAGGCAGGAGTCCTCGCCGGCCCGCGGGCCGGCGTCGCCTATTCGCTCATCGTCTGCTTCGACGACCTGTCCATCGCCCATCGACTGCGCGCCCACGACGCCTTCAGGGTTCTCGGCGTCGAGCTCATGGAGTACACGCACTGACAGCCCGCGCGGGGGCTGACAGCCCGCGAGGTGGCAGACAGCCCGCGAGGTGGCAGGCGCCCGGCCCCCGGTCAGCCCGCGCCGGGGTCGCTAGCCTGGAGGCATGCCCCGCCCCGACTGGACTCCGCATCGCCGTGATGACCGAGAGCTGCTCGGGTGGATCCACCCTGACGGCGACGACTGGGTGGCCGTCGACGTGCTCGGGCGTCCGGCATCCGCTCCCACGGAGTGGCTCGACGCCGAGGCCGCTCTCGAGGCGAGGGGTCTCGCCTGGCTCGCGGATCCGTGGATGCTCGAGGGCGAAGCCGATCGGCCGCTTCGCGTGCGCATCCTCGAGGTCACTCCCGATGACGACGGCGTTCCCGGGCGCATCGTGGTGAAGATCGATGACTTCGGCGACGTCACCCGTCCGCCTGTGCAGCAGTACGTGCTCGAGTGGCCGATCCCTGCGCGGTTGCGACCGCCGACGGACACAGATCCCGATCCGCGGGTGATCTGACAGCGACTGACCTGCGATCAGCCCGGCCCTCGGTCAGCCCGGCAGCGACGGATGCTGTTCGACAGCGCGCTGACGGGGGATGAAGAGCGACAGCACGAGCGCGAGGATCCCCGCGGCGATGGCCAGCCAGAAGCACAGGTCGAAGGCCGCTCGCGTCGGAACCGACACCCCGCCGATGTCGGTGCTCATGGCGGCGAGAACTCCGCCCATGACCGCCGACGCGCTGGAGGTGCCCACGGAGCGGAAGAGCGCGTTCAGGCCGTTCGATGCCCCCGTCTCCCTCGCGGGGACGGAACGCATGATGATCATCGGCATGGCGGCGAACGTGAAGCCGATCCCGACGCCGATCAGCACGTTGCCGACCAGGATGTGCCAGACCTCGCTCGACCACAGCAGCACGAAGAGGTAGGCGAGCACGATGGCACCGGCGCCGACCGTGAAGAGGGGGCGCGGGCCGACGGCCCGTTCGAGCCAGCCCGACAGCGGAGAGATCACCATCATCACCAGACCGGCGGGCATGACGATGAGCGCGGCCGAGACCATGTCGAGCCCGAAGCCCGAGCCCGAGGCGACGGGTCCCTCGAGCAGCTGCGGGAACGTCACGTTCGAGGCGAACAGGGCGAATCCCATGCCGATCGCGGCGATGTTGGTGAAGAGCACGGCCGGCCGGGCGGCGACGCGCAGGTCGAGCAGCGGGTCGGTCGTGCGCAGCTGGTACCAGCCCCAGACCAGCAGCACGCCGACCCCGCCGATGATGCAGGCGAGGGTCAGGGGTGCGGTCCAGCCCCACTCGGCGCCTCGCGAGACGAACAGCAGGATGCCGGTGAGGCCGATCGCGAGACCGATCGCGCCGAGCACATCGAGGCGGCCGGGGAAGCGCAGCACGTCTTCCGGCACGACGAGGAGCACGAGGGCGAGCCCGACGACCCCCAGAGCGGCGGCCAGCCAGAACAGCCAGTGCCAGTCGGCGTTCTCGGCGAGCAGGGCGGCCACCGGCAACCCGATCGCACCGCCCACGCCCATGGTCGCGCTCATGAGCGCGACCGCCGAGCCGAGGCGCTCAGGGGGGAGGATGTCGCGCATGATCGCGATGCCGAGCGGCACCACTCCGGTGACGGCGCCCTGCAGCGCCCGGCCGATGATGACGCCGACGATCGACCCCGAGAGCGCGGCGACCAGCGAGCCGACGATCAGCAGAGCGAGCAGCACGATCACCACGCGGCGCTTGCCGTACATGTCGCCGAGGCGACCCGAGATGGGTGTGGCGACCGCGGCGACCAGCAGGGTGATCGTGACGACCCAGGTGGTGTCCTCGCGGGAGGCGTTCAGCAGCCTCGGCAGCTCGGCCTGCAGTGGCACGACGAGCGTGAACATGAACGACGCACAGAGCCCTGCGAACGCCAGCACGGCGATGACGGCCCATCTCGGAGCCTTTCGGGAGAGTCGTCTGCGCGCGCGATCTTCGTTCTCTCCCATCCCTTCAGGCTATCGGCGTCCGAGACACCCGAGGCGCGGGGAGGGCGGATCGTGCTCAGCGGATCGTGCTCAGCGGATCGTGCTCAGCTCACACCCTTCATCAGGCGCAGCACGGGCTTGACCGAGAGCAGCAGACCGAGGCCGACGACGATCGCGATGCCGCCGAGGATCGAGAAGTACGGCACCTCGTTCTTCGGGTCGTAGAACTGCACGAGCCAGCCGGAGATCGCCGTGCCGAGCGCGATCGAGAGGAAGAACAGCGCGACCATCTGCGTGTGGAACGCCTTCGGCGCGAGCTTGGTCGTCACAGAGAGACCCACCGGCGAGATCAGCAGCTCGGCGATCGTGAAGACGAGCAGGATCCCGACGATCGCGAGCAGCGGTGTCGAGTTCGGCCCGCCACCCGCGAAGGGGAGGAACAGCAAGAAGGCGGAGCCCATGATCATCGCCCCCAGCGCGAACTTCACCGGCGTCGACGGCTGGCGGGTGCCGAGACGCGTCCAGATCGCGGCGAACACCCCGGAGAGGATGATGATGAACACCGGATTGATCGACTGGACCCATGAGACCGGCATCACGAACCCGAGGATGTTGCGATCGAGTCGCTCGTCCGAATAGACCGTGAGCACGGTGAACTGCTGCTGGTACAGCGACCAGAACGCGACGCTGGTGACGAACAGCGGCAGGAATCCCCACACGCGCGAGCGCTCGGTGCCGTCGATGAGGGGGCTGCTGAGGATCACGGCGAAATAGGCGACGGCCGCGACGACCGTGCCGATGATGACGATGGTCGACAGGTTGTCGGCCCTGATCACCCCGACCAGCACCAGCACGACGATCGCGGCGATCGCGGCCAGCGCGATGATCGCGACGAGCGGGTAGCGCGACGAGGGCAGCGGATTCGGCACGCGTCGGGCCTCGTCGGGCAGAGCGCGGCGCCCGAACGAGTACTGCACGAGACCGAGGGTCATGCCGATCGCGGCGAGGCCGAAGCCGTAGTGGAATCCGAGCGAGGATTGCAGGATGCCGGTCAGGATCGGCCCCATGAACGCGCCGAGGTTGATGCCGAGGTAGAACAGCGAGAAACCGGCGTCGCGGCGGGTGTCGTCGGCGCTGTACAGGGTTCCGACCACCGAGGTCGCGTTCGCCTTGAGACCGCCCGAGCCGAGGGCGACCAGGACGAGACCGACGCCCACCCCGAGGAACCCGGGGAGCAGGGCGAGGGCCACGTGCCCCGCCACGATGACGATCGCGCTGAGGAACAGCACCCTCTCCGAGCCCAGCATCCGATCGGCGATCCATGCCCCGAGGATGGTGGAGAGATAGACGGATCCGCCGTACGCACCGACGATGCCGCCGGCGACGGCCTGGGAGAGCCCGAGCCCGCCCTCGCTGACCGAGAAGTACAGGTAGATCAGCAGGATCCCCTGCATGCCGTAGAAGCTGAAGCGCTCCCACATCTCGACGCCGAAGATGTGGACGAGAGCCCAGGGCTGCCCGAAGAACCGGGTGTCGGACTTCTCGGCGGTGGTGTCGCTGATTGACATCCCTCCACGGTACGCCCGGCGCGCCCGCCGTTTCGCCCGTTCGGGGCGGGCGATTCCGAAATCGGCGGTGGGGAGGGCAGACTGGGGGCGTGCGAACCATCCGTGATCTCGACACCGTTGAACTCATCATCGACGCGCAGGGGCTGCTCGACTCCATCCGTGGACCCGAGCGAGTCATCGACGCGGGGACGCTGCGCGCGCTGCAGCAGTCCGGCAACTACGTCGTCGGCCTGTTCGACGCCGAGGGCGGGGAGGAGCGGATGG
The DNA here is from genome assembly GCF_001426995.1 of Microbacterium sp. Root553. NCBI lineage: Bacteria > Bacillati > Actinomycetota > Actinomycetes > Micrococcales > Microbacteriaceae > Microbacterium > Microbacterium sp. Root553. The sequence continues at coordinate 1,423,568 of NZ_LMFY01000001.1, forward strand.
TCGGTGCGTCGATCGCCTTCTTCGGTGCTCCGGCGCGACGGGCGATGCACTCCCACATCACCGCGCTGCGGCCCGAGTACCGCGGACGCGGCTGGGGTCGCGAGCTCAAGGAGCACCAGCGTCAGTGGGCCTTCTCCCGCGACGTCGGCCGCATCACCTGGACGTTCGATCCGCTCGTCGCCCGCAACGCGCACTTCTTCCTCACGGTGCTCGGCGCCCGCGCGACCGGATACTCGGTCAACCGCTACGGCATCTTCGGCGGTGGCGACGCGGGAGATGAGAGCGACCGGCTCGATGTCGAATGGGCCCTCGCCGACATCGCCAAGCCCCCGGCATCCGAATCCGTCGTGGAGACGCTGGAGATCCCGTCCGACATCGAGACGATCCGCGTCGAGGATCCGCAGGCCGCGCACGAGTGGCGCACCCGCCTGCGCGCGCAGATGGAGGGGCTCCTCGGCAGCGGCCTCACCCTCACCGGATTCGACGTCGCGAAGGGCTACCTCTTCACGGCCTGAGAGTCGTGGCCCCGTGACGGCTCGTGTCGCGCGGATAGGATCGAAGTGCCCGTCGTCACGGGCTCGCCCCTGCGACCTCTGGAGCCACCGTGGCCGAACAGTCCCGCCTCGACAAGGTCATCGCCCTTGCTCGCCATCGCGGGTTCGTCTTCCAGACCGGTGAGATCTACGGCGGCTCCCGGTCGGCGTGGGATTACGGGCACCTCGGCACCGAGCTCAAGGAGAACATCCGCCGCCAGTGGTGGCAGACGTTCGTCCGTGGCCGCGGCGACATGGTGGGACTCGACTCGAGCGTCATCCTTCCTCGGCGGGTGTGGGAGGCCTCGGGCCACGTCGCGACCTTCAGCGACCAGCTCGTGGAGTGTCTGAACTGCCATCGCCGCTTCCGCGCCGATGCCGTCGTGGAAGACGCCGCCAGGCGCCCGGACCACACCCTCGACGGCGCTCTCGCGGTCGCCCCGTGCCCGAACTGCGGAACCCGCGGACGGTACACCGAGCCCGCATCCTTCTCGGGACTGGTGAAGACCCATCTCGGCGTCGTGGACGACGAGTCGGGCCTGCACTACCTGCGTCCGGAGACCGCGCAGGGCATCTTCGTCAACTTCTCGAACGTGCTCACCACCAGCCGCAAGAAGCCGCCGTTCGGGATCGGGCAGGTCGGCAAGGCGTTCCGCAACGAGATCACCCCCGGCAACTTCATCTTCCGCACCCGAGAGTTCGAGCAGATGGAGGTCGAGTTCTTCACGGCGCCGACCGACGCGCAGACGTGGTTCGCGCACTGGGTCGAGGCCAGCTGGGACTGGTATCTCGATCTCGGCCTCGACCCTGCCAACCTCCGCCGGGTCGACGTGCCCGACGGCGACCGCGCGCACTACTCGGCCGCCACGGTCGACGTCGAGTACCGCTTCGGATTCGCGGGCAGGGAGTGGGGCGAGCTCATGGGGGTGGCGAACCGCGGCGACTACGACCTCGCCCGTCACAGCGAGGCGTCGGGGCAGAGCCTGACGTACTTCGACCAGGCGACGGGCGACCGGTACACCCCGCACGTGATCGAGCCGTCGTTCGGGCTGACGCGCTCGATGCTGGCCTTCCTCGTCGACGCCTACCGCGAGGAGGAGGCGCCCAACGCCAAGGGCGGCACGGACGTGCGCACGGTGCTGCGGCTCGACCCGCGCCTCGCTCCCGTCAAGGTCGCGGTGCTGCCGCTGAGCCGGAACGAGCGGCTGTCGCCGCTGGCGCGCGAGGTGGCGGATGCGCTGCGGGGCTCCTGGGCCGTGGACTTCGACGATGCGGGGGCGATCGGCCGACGCTATCGACGCCAGGACGAGATCGGGACTCCGCTGTGCGTGACCGTCGACTTCGACTCGCTCGACGACCACGAGGTCACCGTGCGCGATCGCGACAGCATGGCGCAGGAACGCATCCCCATCGACCGCCTGCACGACCACCTCGCCGCGCTCCTGCGCGGCGCCTGACTTCCCGGTCCTGACTGCCCCGCGCCCGGCTCGCTATTTCGTCTTCGCCGCCGCCTTCATGGCCTTCTTGTGCTCGCGGACCTTCGTGAGCGACTCGGGCGAGACGATGTCGGCGACACTGCGGAACGATCCCTCGACGCCGTAGTCGCCCGCCGCCTCACGCCATCCGTCACCGGTGAAGCCGCACTGCTTGCCCAGCAGCGCGAGGAAGATCTTGGCCTTCTGCTCCCCGAAGCCCGGCAGGGCCTTGAGGCGTCCGAGCACCTCGGCCCCCGAGGGATCGCCGTCCGTCCAGATCGCGGACGCGTCGCCGCCCCACCGGTCGACGAGCTCCTGACAGAGCGCCTGCACACGGGCCGCCATCGACCCGGGGAACCGGTGCACGGCGGGCGTGGTCTTGAAGGCGTCGAGGAACTCGTCCGGGTCCATCCGGGCGATCGTGACGGCATCCGCGGCCCCGGTGCGCTGTTCGATCTTGAGCGGACCGGCGAACGCCGTCTCCATCGGCACCTGCTGATCGAGCAGCATCCCGACGAGCAGCGCGAGCGGGTTGTCGGACAGCAGGGCGTCGGCGTCGGAGTCGCCGGTGATGTGCAGGGCCATGCGACCAGTCTGACATCGGTCAGACGAGAGCGGGTCAGGCGGTCGCGGCGTCGTCAGACACGGCCTGGGCCCGGTCGATCCCGTGCTGGTCGATCCCGTACAGGGTCGACAGTGCCGCCGCGAACTCGTCCGCGCGGCCGGTGGCGGCCAGCTCGTGCGCCCGCGTCGTGGGGGTGTGCAGCAGGACGCCGGTCAGGTGTCGGAGCGCCTGCTCGACACGTCCGTCCTCGTCGCCCCGGGCGCGGGCCCGGGAGATCTCGGCCTCGAGAAGACCGAACATGTGCGACCGCAGTGCCACCACCGAGGGGGTGACGCTCTGTCGGCTGCCGACGACGTGGAAGGTCTCGGCGGCCTCGCGCACGACCGAGCGGGCCGCATCCGTCGCCTGCAGCTCTTCGAGCGGTGCGTGCAGGCTGATCGTCTCGAGGTCGAGGAGGGCGACCCCTTCGAGGGCGGCCACGGCGGGGTCGACGTTGCGGGGCATCCCGAGGTCGACGACGAGCTGGCTGTGCGATGCCACGGGGCATCCCTCGACCGCGATGCCGGTGGGGGCGTGCAGGTGCTCGGGTGTCAGCACGGGTGCGGTCGCGGTGGTGCAGGTGATCAGCAGGCTCGAGCGCGATGCGACCCGCGCGTAGTCGGCCTCGGCGACGGGGCGGATGCCGTGCTTCGCCGCGAACTTCTCGGCTCGCCCCGACGGCGAGTACACCGAGATGTTGACGGCACCCCGCTCGCGCAGCGTCGCAAGCGTGACCGCGGCGTAGGCGCCGGTGCCCACCAGCAGCACCCGCTCGGTCGACCAGTCGACGACGCGGCTGTCGGCGAGCTCGAGTGCGAGGCGCACGAGCGAACGGCCGGCGCGGCCGAGCGCCGTGACGTTCTTGACCTTGCGCTGGGCCTGGCTCGCCCGCTGGAACAGGCGCTCCAGCTCGGGGGAGGTGGTGCCCTCCTTGCGAGCGGACTTGAGTGCACGGCGCACCTGGCCGGCGATCTCGCCCTCGCCGGAGACGACGGATTCGAGGCCGGAGGCGACCGAGAAGAGGTGCTCGGCCACGCGGCGACCGGCGTGCACCTCGTAGGCGCCCTCGAGTTCCTCGGCGCGGATGCCGGTCGACGATTCGACGGCCTCCAGCACGGCCTCGACACCGATCGCACCCGCTGCGGTGACCGGTTCGTCCATCTCGACGTAGGCCTCGAAGCGGTTGCAGGTAGCCAGAACGACCGCACCCTGCACGCAGGACGCCATGTCCACCACGGTGGAGGCGACGTCTTCGGGGGTGCGGCTCAGTCGTTCGAGCAATTCGAAGGAGGCGGTCTTGTGACTCGCCGTGACAACCAGCAGCACAGATCGATTCTACCTGAGCCGCAGGGCACGTCGGCCCGGACGCGGGTGGGAGGATGGAGGCATGGCTCTCTCCGACGCTCCGCTGCTGCGCGCCCTCACCGGCCCCCGCCCCGAGCACGCCCCCGTCTGGTTCATGCGACAGGCCGGACGATCGCTGCCCGAGTACCGCGAACTGCGCGTCGGCACGCGGATGCTGGACGCCTGCCTCACCCCCGATCTCGCGGCGGAGATCACGCTGCAGCCGGTGCGCCGCCACGGCGTGGACGCCGCGGTGTTCTTCAGCGACATCGTGATCCCGCTGCGTCTCGCCGGGGTCGATGTCGAGATCGAGCCCGGCCGCGGACCGGTGTTCGCGAACCCCGTGCGCTCGGCCGCGGACGTCGATCGTCTCACCGCGATCGATCCGCTCTCGCTCGACGGCACGGCCATCGCCGAGGCCGTCGGCATCGTCACCGCCGAGCTCGGCGACACCCCGCTCATCGGCTTCGCGGGCGCGCCGTTCACGCTCGCCGCCTATCTCGTCGAGGGCGGCCCGTCGAAGGAGCACCTGCGCGCGAGGGCGATGATGCACGCCGACCCGGACTCCTGGAACCGGCTCGCCGGCTGGCTCGCCCTGGTCTCGCGTCGCTTCCTCGAGATCCAGCGCGACGCCGGAGCCTCCGTCGTCCAGCTTTTCGATTCGTGGGCGGGGTCGCTGAGCACCTCCGACTACCGGAGGTTCGTCGCTCCCCATTCGCGCGTGGCGCTCGACGCCATCGGCGTGCCGAGCATCCACTTCGGTGTGGGCACGGGGCCGTTCCTGCAGGACATGCGCCTCGGCGGCATCGCCGACGCGGTGGGGGTCGACTGGCGGCTTCCTCTCGACGAGGCGGCGGGGATCCTCGGACCCGACGTCACGGTGCAGGGCAACATCGACCCCGCGCTGCTCGGTGCGCCCTGGCCGGTGCTGGAGGCGCACGTGCGCGATGTGGTCGAGCGTGGGCGCGCGGCGCGCGGTCACATCGTGAACCTCGGACACGGCGTGCCGCCCGAGACCGACCCCGACCAGCTGACGCGCATCGTCGAGCTCGTCCATTCGATCTGATCCCGGCCCCGGACGCTCTGATCTGATCCCGGTCCCGGACGCCCCGACCAGCTGACGCGCATCGTCGAGCTCGTCCACTCGATCTGATCTGATCCCGGGCCCGGACGCTCCGACCATCGCTCCTGCCGGACCCGCGGCCCTCGCAATATAGCCTGAGTGCTAGATTGCGAACATGGCAGATGACGCGTCGGACATCTTCTCGGCGTTGGCCCACCCGACGCGACGGCAGATCCTGCAGGATCTGAAGGAGGGTGAGCTGGCGGCGGGCGAGATCGCCTCGCGGTTCTCGTCGAGCGGCCCCACCATCTCGCGTCACCTGGGTGTGCTGCGCCAGGCGGGGCTCGTCACCGAGCGGCGCGACGCGAACCGCATCCTGTACTCGCTCGTGGGGGAGCGCCTGGCGCTGTCCGTCGGTGACTTCCTCTCGACGGTGTGCCCGGAGCAGATCGTGCTCCGCGAGGTGCGCAAGCGCGGCGCCGGGAGCAGCGCGCACACCCCCGCCGAGGCGTGATCCGGTTCTTCCGGCTCGAGACCGGATCGACGCCGCGTGGTGGATGAAAGGATTGATCCATGACCTCGAAGCCCGCGCCCGCGAACAGTGAGTCGTCCCGCCCCGAGCCCGTCGACCTGGCCGCCCGTGCCGCGACGCGGCACATCGTCGTGGTCGGCGGGGGCGTCGGCGGACTGATCGCGGCACGCGAATGCGTCAAGGTCGGCATGCACGTGACGCTGCTGGAGGCCTCGGATGCCGTCGGCGGTGCGATCCGGCGCGCGGAGCTCGACGGGGTCGTGGTCGATGCCGGCGCCGAGAGCTACGCGACGAGGGGCGGGCGGGTCCGCGCGCTGCTCGCCGAACTCGACCTCTCCGATCGCATCGTCGCCCCGGCGGCAGGAGGAGCCTGGCTGGCCGGCATCCCCGGAGTCGGCGCCGCTCCGCTTCCGGTCGGCGGGATCCTCGGCATCCCCGGCAACCCGTTCCAGGAAGACGTCCGCCGCGTCATCGGATGGTCGGGAGCGTGGCGGGCCTACCTCGACCGCATCCGCCCCCCTCTGACGATCGGCCACAACCAGAGCCTCGGCAGACTCGTCTCGTCGCGCATGGGGGCGAAGGTGCGCGATCGCCTCGTCGCCCCCGTCACGACCGGCGTCTACTCTGCGTCACCCGACGACGTCGACGTCGACATCGCCGCCCCCGGACTCAACGCGGCGCTCACGAGCGTCGGCTCGCTGTCGGGAGCCGTCCAGGCGCTCCGCGAGCAGGGTGCCGCGCGCGCCGCCCAGGCGCAGGTCGCGGCCCAGGCGCCCGGCGCCGCGGTGGAAGGGCTCGAGGGCGGGATGACGGTGCTCGTCGAGGCGCTCGTCGCCGACATCGAGAAGCTCGGCGGCGTCGTGCGCACCGGGGCCCGAGTGACGCGGATCGCGTCGTCGGGGGACGGCTGGGTCGTGCGCGCGGACGCCGCGGATGTCGGCCTGAAAGATGGCGACGCCACGGATGCCGACGCCACGGCGGGACTCGCCGAGGAGGCGACGGAGCAGCTCGACCTCGCGGCCGACGGGGTCGTGCTGGCCACGTCGGAGCACGCCGCGCGACGTCTTCTCGAGGCGGTCGCACCGGAGCTCTCCCTGACGACGGCGGCGGATGCCCCGGAGATCGAGATCGTGACGCTGCTGCTCGCCGCCCGGGCGCTCTCGGGCGCTCCACGCGGTACCGGTGTGCTGACCGTCCCGGGGAGCCACACCGCCAAGGCGCTCACCCATTCGAGCGCGAAGTGGGACTGGGTGCGCGAGGCCGCCGGCGACCGTCACCTGGTGCGCGTCTCCTTCGGCGCGCAGGGCGAGCCTGCTGCGACGGCCGGGCTCGATGACGCCGCCGCCGCCCGAGTCGCTCTGCGTGAGGCGTCGGCCCTGCTCGGGGTTCCGCTGGTGGAGAGCGATCTCGTCGACGCGCACCGAGCGCGCTACGTGCAGTCCCAACCCGCGTCGATCATCGGCTCCGGCGCTCGACGCGAGGCCGCACGCCGCACGATCCAGGCGGTGCCCGGCATCGCGGCGGTGGGGGCGTGGCTCGCCGGAACAGGTCTCGCGCAGGTTATCCCCGATGCGCAGGAGGAAGCGGATCGGCTGCGTCGATCGCTGCTCTGGGACTGACGGCGACTCCCTGGGCGGACCGACGAGCCGCGGATGCGGGAGCACGGGTGACCCGCAGGATGAAGCGGAAAGTCGGCCCGCTGTCAACCCTCTGCCCCGGTAGATGCCGAATTCGGCATACGGGGCTACGCTGGACTCCTGCCAGGCGGCACCGGGCCGTCAGTTCGCCCCAGGGCGTTCTACCGGAACAACGTGAGGAGACCCCATGAAGGGGAAGATCGGACTCGTCGTAGGGCTCGGAGCGGGATACGTCCTCGGAACGCGCGCGGGCCGCGAGCGCTACGAGCAGATCAAGACGCAGTGGCTCAAGGTCTGGAACCTCGACCCGGTGCAGGAGCAGGTCGACAAGGTCAAGGGCTACGTCGGCGACAAGGCCGCCGCGGTGCCCGGCGCGATCTGGAACGGCGTGCAGAAGGTCGTGAAGTCGGTCGGCGGGAACGACAAGACCGCCGGACAACGACTGGACTCCGCCGTCGCCGCGGGCAAGAAGGCTGCGGACGACATCGTCGATGCGACCGAAGACGCCGTCGACGAGGCGAAGGACACCGCGAAGAAGCCCGCCGCGAAGAAGCCGGCCTCATCGCGGTCCACCGCCGCGAAGTCCGGGAGCTGACATGCCCCGCGGATACCGCGATCGTGCAGAGGACAGCCTGCTGTCGCTGATCGGCGACCTCCCGGAGCTCATCACGAGCCTCGTCAAGGCCGAGATCAACGCGGCCAAGGCCTGGGTCTCGCGCGTCGCGAAGGATGCAGGCATCGGATCCGTCTGGTTCCTCGTCGCGCTGTTCTTCCTGTTCTGGGCCGTGCCGGTGATCCTGGTCTTCGCGATCGCCGGGTTGTCGTCGTGGTGGCCGGTCTGGCTGTCGGCGCTCGCCGTGCTCGGCATCCTGATCCTCGCCGTGCTGCTGTTCGCACTGCTCGGCATCCTGAAGTTCCGCAAGGTGCTCGCTCGGAAGAACCCCGTCCAGGCGGTGGGCGAGGACGTCCGACTCGTGAAGGAGGCCGGCCGTGACGAACTCTGACATCACGAGATCGCTGCCGAAGACCGCGGTCCCCGCAGGGATCGTCGACCCCGTCGAATCGGCGCGCGCCGAGCTGAAGGCCGCTCTCGCGGCGATCGAGGTCAAGGGCAACTTCCCCCGCCGCATCGACAAGGCGTCGAAGCGCGCCGTCGCCAAGGCGCGGGTGCTCGCCGACCGCAACCCGGGTGCCGCCATCGCCGGTGCAGTCGGTGTCGCCGTGGTCGTCGGCGGGGCCGTCTGGGCGATCGCTCGGGCACTCGCCCGCTGACCGAACGCCCGTCGACCAGACGCCCGACCGACGGCACATCAGCGCAATCCGACTCGCGTTCGCGAGCTCTCCACGAAGGGGGCAGACTGGAGCCATGTCCGATGAACGCGAAGAGAACCCGTCCGGCTTCACCCTCTGGGCGGTCTGGCGACGGAACCCCGATGTTCCGGTCACCGAATCCGATTCCACCGAACTCGAGACGATCGTCTCGTACGTCGAGGATTCCGGCGTCACGGTCCGCGGCTTCTACGACGTCTCCGGCCTGAAGGCCGACGCGGACCTGCTGGTCTGGCTGCACGGCGACACGGCGGAGGGCCTGCAGAAGGCGCTGCGTCGCCTGCGTCGCACGGAGCTGCTGCGCACCCTCCTCCCCGTCTGGAACGTGATGGGCGTGCACCGTGACGCGGAGTTCAACCGCGCGCACGTTCCCGGATTCCTCCGCGGGGTGGAGCCCAAGGACTGGCTGTGCCTGTACCCGTTCGTCCGCACGCCCGAGTGGTATCTCGCACCGGAGGAAGAGCGTCGCAAGATGCTCGCCGACCACGGTCGCAAGGGTGCCGCGTTCACGGGCGTCATCGCGAACACGGTCGCGGCCTTCGCGCTCGGCGACTACGAGTGGATCCTTCCGCTCGAGGCCGACGAGGTCACCGAGCTGGTCGACCTCATGCGGGACCTGCGGTACACGGATGCGCGTCTGTACGTGAAGGAGGAGATCCCCTTCTACACGGGACGTCGTCTCCGGTTCGACGAGATCGCAGACGTGCTGCAGTAAGTCGACCATGAGCATTCTTCGCACCAGGACCGCCCCGATCCGACTGGGGACTCGACGCAGCGCGCTGGCGCAGGCCCAGTCCGGTCACGTGGCCGCGGCTCTCGAGAAGATCACCGGGCATCCGGTCGAGCTCGTGCCGATCACCAGCGAGGGTGACACCAATCGTGCATCGCTGTCGGAGATCGGTGGACAGGGTATCTTCGCCACCCGTCTGCGCGAGGCGCTGCTCGCGGGGGAGTGCGACTTCCTCGTGCACTCGCTGAAGGACCTGCCGACCGCGATCCCGGACGGTCTCGTGATCGCGGCGACGCCCCGTCGCGAGGACGCCCGCGACGTGGCGATCACCCGCGGAGGCACACCGCTGCACGCGCTGCGTGCGGGCAGCCGAGTGGGCACGGGTTCGCCGCGTCGCATGGCGCAGGTGCACCGCCGGGCCCCGCATGCCGAGGTGGTCGACATCCGCGGCAACGTCGACTCGCGTCTGCAGCGGGTCGCGTCGGGGGAGCTCGAGGCCGTGATCCTCGCCGCCGCGGGCCTCTCGCGTCTGGGCTCCGATTCGCCGCTGCGGCGTGAGGAGCTCGGCCTCGCCGAGTGGCCGACCGCGCCCGGGCAGGGCTCGCTCGCGGTGGAGACCCGCACCGATGCTCCGGCCGACCTTCTGGCCGCGCTCGCCGAGCTGGACGATCACGACACCCGTGTGGCCGTGACCGCGGAGCGCGCCGTGCTCGAGGGACTGGACGCCGGATGCCAGGCTCCGATGGCCGCTCATGCGGTCGTCGAGGGAGGGGATATCCGCGTGCGGGCGGTCGTCTACGCCTCCGACGGGGGCCGTCGGATCGGGCTCGACGTCACCGAACCCCTGAACGGGGAGTATATTCGTCGGAACGGCAGCGGCAACGGAGCGGATGCTGCCGATGGTGCACCCCCGATGCACGCGGCACGCGAGATCGGGTTGTCTGTCGCCCATCGGCTGCTCGATCAAGGGGCGGCCGACCTCGTCTCCCGAGAGCATCCTTCATCATGACCAATACGAAGCAGGACCGACCGTTGGACGGCTGGCGCATCCTCGTTCCCCGTGGGGGCCCGTGGGGCGACAGCGTCGCCGCGAGCCTGCGCGCGCAGGGTGCTGTGCCCGTCGTCGCGCCGCTGATCAACTTCGCGCCGACGACCGACCAGGCGGCGCTGGACGTCGCCCTCGAGCAGCTCGCCGCCGGATCGTACGACTGGCTGACGGTCACGAGTGCGACGACCGTCGACGTCATGTTCGCGCACCGGGCGGTGGTGCCGCGCAGCACGCGGATCGCCGCTGTCGGCGAGACCACCGCGGCGGCGCTGCAGGCGGTCGGGTACGAGGTCGCGCTGGTTCCCGAGCAGGACAACTCGGCCGAGGGGATGGCGGAGCAGCTGATCGCTCTCGAGACGCAGCCGCGCCGCATCCTCGCCCTGCGCAGCGAGATCGCGAAACCCGTACTCAGTGTGCTGCTGCAGGAGGCGGGCCACGATGTCGACAGCGTGGTGGCGTACCGCACGGTCGGCGTTCCGGTGACCGATCGCATCAAGCGTGACGTCGAGAACGGCCGCATCAACGCGATCCTGATCACGAGCGGATCGGTCGCGGCACAGGTGCGCGAGCAGTTCCCCGAGATCCCCGACGACACGCTGCTGGCGGCCATCGGACCGCGCACGGCGAAGGATGCCGACAAGGCCGGCCTCCCGATCACGGTCGTCGCCGACACGCAGACCGTCGATGCGCTGATCGATGCCGTGTCGAGCTTCACCCTCCCGCACGCGGCGGATGAGCTCGCACCGTGAGTTTCCCTGACGTCCGGCTGCGCCGGTTGCGCCAGTCGCCCGCTGTACGCGGTCTCGTGCGGGAGACCTCGCTCGAACCCCGGCAGCTGGTGCTGCCGCTCTTCGTCCGCGAGGGTCTGACCGCGGCGGCACCGATCGGATCGATGCCGGGAGTGGCGCAGCACTCGCTCGACTCCCTGCGGGTCGCGGCGACCGAGGCCGCCGAGGCGGGTGTCGGCGGCGTGATGCTCTTCGGCGTCCCGGCGGTGCGCGATGCACGGGGCTCCGGCGCGGACGACCCCCAGGGCATTCTGAATGTGGCGACCGAGGTGCTGGCCGCCGAGGTCGGCGACGCCCTCGTCGTGCAGACCGATCTCTGCCTCGACGAGTTCACCGACCACGGGCACTGCGGTGTCCTCGCGGCCGACGGCTCGGTCGACAACGACGCCACGCTCGAGCGCTACGCCTCGATGGCGCTCTCCCAGGCGCGCGCCGGATCCCAGCTGCTGGGGCTCTCGGGAATGATGGACGGCCAGGTCGCTGTCATCCGCGAGGCGCTCGATTCCGAAGGATTCACCGACACTCTGCTGCTCGCGTACGCCGCGAAGTACGCGAGCGCCTTCTACGGACCGTTCCGCGAGGCTGTGGACTCCCAGCTCACCGGGGATCGCCGCACCTACCAGCTCGACCCGGGCAACCGCCGCGAAGGCGTGCGGGAAGCCGTGGTCGACGAGCAGGAGGGTGCGGACATCGTCATGGTGAAGCCGGCGATGGCCTTCCTCGACGTGCTGCGCGAGGTGCGTGACACCGTCCACATTCCGGTATGGGCGTACCAGGTGTCCGGCGAGTACGCGATGATCGAGGCGGCATCCGCGAACGGCTGGATCGACCGCCGTGCGTCGATCCTGGAGTCGCTGCTCTCGATCCGTCGGGCCGGCGCCGATGTCGTGCTGACCTACTGGGCCACCGACGCCGCCCGTTGGCTGCGAGCCTGACCTACTGGGCCACCGACGCCGCCCGCTGGCTGCGCGGCTGTCCTGCTGGGCCACCGGGACCGCCCGTTGGCTGCGCGGCTGTCCTGCTGGGCGACCGAGGCCGCCCGCTGGCTGCGCGGCTGTCCTGAGTCGGCCTGGCCGTGCCCGGGTACTTCACCAAGCCCAGGTCTCCGGGTCTGAGTCCTGTCTTCGGGTCTGAGTCCTGTCTTCGGGTCTGGGTCCTGTGCCCAGGTCTTCGGGCTAGCCTGGAGGAGATGCCGGGAGACCTCCGCGCATCGCTGAGGAGTGTGCTGTGACCGACCGCAATGACGACCTGTTCTCCGCTGCCCGTGCGGTGATCCCCGGTGGCGTGAACTCGCCGGTGCGCGCGTACGGTTCGGTCGGTGGAACGCCGCGCTTCCTCGCGTCGGCGTCGGGTGCGACGGTCACCGATGCCGCGGGCACCGACTACGTCGACCTGGTCGCGTCGTGGGGTCCTGCATTGCTCGGGCACGCGCAGCCCGAGGTCGTCGCCGCGGTGCAGGAGGCGGCGACCCGCGGTCTGTCCTTCGGCGCTCCGACCGAGGGCGAGGTCGAACTCGCGTCCGTGATCGCCGAGCGCGTGCGTGTCGGCGAGGCCCGGCCCGTCGAGCGCGTGCGTCTGGTGTCGACCGGCACGGAGGCCACGATGACGGCGATCCGTCTCGCTCGTGGTGCGACGGGACGCGACCTGCTGGTGAAGTTCGCCGGCCACTATCACGGACATTCCGACGGCCTGCTCGCCGCGGCAGGTTCGGGTGTCGCCACGCTCGCCCTGCCCGGTTCGGCGGGTGTCCCCGCACCGATCGCGGCACAGACGCTCGTGATCGACTACAACGACCCTGGGGCGCTGGAGGAGGTGTTCGCCGAGCATGGCGATCGCATCGCCGCGGTGATCGTCGAGGCGGCTGCGGCCAACATGGGCGTCGTGCCCCCCGCGCCCGGCTTCAACCGGCTGCTGGCCGACACCGCCCACGCGCACGGCGCGCTGCTGATCCTCGACGAGGTGCTCACCGGCTTCCGCGTGCATCCGGCGGGATTCTGGGGCCTGCAGGCGGAGGCGGGAGAGCAGTATCTGCCCGACATCATCACCTTCGGCAAGGTCGTCGGCGGGGGGATGCCTCTTGCTGCTCTCGGTGGACGCGCAGAGGTCATGGACATGCTGGCGCCGCTCGGCCCGGTGTACCAGGCGGGCACGCTCTCGGGTAACCCGCTCTCGGTCGCCGCGGGTCTCGCCACGCTGAGGCTCGCGACCCCGGAGGTCTACGCCACGGTCGATGCCGCGGCCGCCCGGGTCTCGGCGGCGCTCGATGCCGCGCTCACGGATGCCGGCGTGACCCACGCCGTCGCGCACGCCGGCAGCCTGTTCAGCGGGTCGTTCCGCGCGTCGTCGCCCCGCACGTACGCCGACGCACTGGCGCAGGAGTCGTTCCGCTACGCGCCGTTCTTCCACGCGATGCGTGAGCAGGGCGTCGCCCTGCCGCCGAGCGTGTTCGAAGCATGGTTCCTCACCGCCGCGCACGGCGAAGAGGAGCTGCAGAGGATCGAGGCGGCGCTGCCGATCGCCGCTCGTGCCGCGGCCGCCGCCACGGACCCGGCAGCGACTGCCCCCGCCGCGACGGCGTGAGCACGCGGCTGTCTTCGCTCTGACCGTCGCGCGAAAGTCTCGGGTCGTCGCGCATCCGTCTCGGGTCGTCGCGCATCCGTCGCGGGTCGTCACGCGAACGTGTTCGGCGTCTCGGTCTCGGGTTGTCACGCGACCGTGCCACGTCGTCATGCGAACGTCTCGGGTCGTCACGCGACCGTCCCTGGTCGTCATGCAAACCTCCCGGGTCGTCATACGAACATGACCCGGCGCGGCGGACTATCACGGTAGGTGCGTCCGAGCGGACTCCGCCAGTCGATGGTTCCGTCAGGGAGCTGGCGGGCGGTCCATCGATGGTCGTCGCCGACGTCGGGATGCTTGAGCGCATGGTGGGTCGCGCACAGGTGACCCAGGTTGTGGATCTCGGTCTTGCCGCCTTTCGCATGATCGAACGTGTGGTCGAGCTGGCATCGATGCACCGGCATCCTGCATCCCGGGAATCGGCAGTGCTGATCTCTGGCCCGCAGGAATCGTCGCATCGATTCGGTCGGGGTGTAGGCATCCGTCTCCACGACGAGCCCTGACGGATCGAGGAACAGACGCGACCACCCGCCGTTGCGTCCCGCGAGGTCGCGGGCGACGCCGGGGTGCAGTGGTCCGTGTCCGTCGAGGTGGGCAGGACGGTCATCGATCCCGGCGAGCGTCGTCGCCGCGACGGTCACCTGGATCCGAGCCTGGATGTTGTCGAGACCCGAGCCGTTCGCCGCGCTCGGGTCGGAGGTCAGGAGCAGGTCGATGAGGAGGTCGGTGCGCACCTGATCGATGGAGCGTGAGTCCGTCATCTCGACCTGGATCCCGTCGCCGTTCCGCCCCGCGATCACCACCCGCGCCAGCCGGGTGAGACGGTCGTGGATCGCCGTGGCGAGGTGTTCGGGGAGGACGACGCTCAGGACGGAGAGGCCGTCGTCGGCGGACCGCAGCGTGACGGTGCGCTCCGATGTCGCTCGTGCGTGACGCTCCACCGTCGTCGAGCCGGCGAGGGCGGCGGCGAGCTCGCGCATGTGCGCGCGGGTGCGGGCCGGCGTCTCGTGCTCTGCGACGATGACCGCCGCGCTGTCGTAGAACGGCAGCGCATCGGAGTCGGCCCGTCCGTTGTTCACGGCCTCTCGGACCACTCCCGCCGCCCGCACGATCTCGCGGACGTGTGCGGACGAGATCGCTCCGGCTCGGAACGCCTCCTGCACGCGGGGGTGGCGGCCGTCGGCGAGGAATCCCGCGTCTGTGAGCGCGTATTCGACGCTGCCCTGGCTCATCTGCCCGGCGGCCGCGTACTCCGCGACCATGGATCGATGGATCGCGTCGCGGTGGTACGGGTGCTCGTCGGACTCGGCCGTGCAGAGCCGCATCCGCTCGGCGAGGATGTCAGACGCCTCTGCCTCCAGTCGGGCGATCTGACGTCGCTTCTCGACCCAGGAATCGAGCAGCGCACCGCGCTGTTCGAGGCTGAGGTCTGTGGTCGAGGTCATACTCCGATTCTAGTACGTTTGTTCGAATGTCGAGCAGAACATCGGAATGGGAGAAAGACGTGGACACGTGGGAACCGACAAGGGATCGTTGCCTTCCTGTGAGCAAGACACAGACATCTGGGCGGGTGCCGCTGGCAGACTGGACGCATGGTGACGTTGCTGCTTGATCAGACGCGACTCGAGGTCGTGCTCTCGCCGATCGAGCGGGCTGCGAGCTTTCACCGCGACAATCTCCGCATCGAGCGAGAGACCATCGCGAAGGTGCAGCTGATCGACGACGCGTGGACGTGGCTTCGGGGAGTTCCCAATCCGGGGACGCACATTCCGGGCATCCTCGCCGCCGGAACGTGGAAGGCCGCCGGCAGTACCGACTTCGTGCTGATCCGCAGGCGGCGACCGAGCGTCGTCGTCGACCTCCTCGGCGACGACCAGTACCGGCGACTGATCCTCACCACGAGCCACGGTCTCGCACTGACGCAGGCGCTCAGGCTCGACGTGACGGATGAGCCCGCGGATGTCGAGGAGATCGTCGCCACCTCCCCGGTCCCCGTGTCGAAGGGAAGCCGGCGTCCGGTGATCCGCCCGCGTCCGGCGTGAGGCCGGGGAGCGCCGAGACTCCCTCATGAACGAGGAACGCCCTCCACCGCCGTGCGGCGTGGAGGGCGTTCACGTCAGGTCTCAGTAACGATGAGGCTCGGAGTCGTTCTGCTCCGAGTCGTCGGCAGCACCCTCGTCGGCAGCACCCTCGGGCGCAGCACCCTCGGGAGCAGTCTCGTCGATGCTCTCGACGACGCTGTTCTCACTCGACGCGTTCTCGAGCGGGTACTCCCTCGGCTCGTCCTCGTAATACGCCCGAGCCGCCTGGGCGAGCATGGAGCTGACGGCTGCGGACCGCGGGTCGTCGTCCTCCGCCTCGTCGTCTGCAGTACTCGCCGGCGTCGTGCCGAACAGGATCTCGTCGAAAGACGGTGCGGTGGCGGACTCGGCAGGTGCCTCGAATCCGGTTGACGCCGCATCCTCGGCGGACTCGGCAGGTGCGTCGGTCTCGGCTGACACCGGTTCCTCCTCCGCGGCTGCCGACTCCTCGGCAGGCGCCTCGGACTCGACAGGCTCCGACTCCTCGGCAGACGCTTCGCCCGGGACGTCGTTCTGGTCGTCCGCAGCCTCGACAGCAGGTTCAGTCTCAGCCTCGACGACCGCCTCAGCCGCGACGAGAGCCTCAGGCGTCTCGACGACGGCAGGCGCCTCGATCGCCGCAGGTGCTGCGTCGGCGCGCGGCTCGAACCGGCCGCCGCGCACGAGATCGATGAAGACGTCTTCGAGGGTGGGGCCGCGCTGCACGAGCGTGCTGAGCGCGATCCCGGCCGATGCCGCGATCGCACCGACCGTTCCGGCGTCGCTGCCGCGCACCGTGAGTCCGGAGCGGAGCACCTCGACCTCGAGCCCGGCGGCCGAGAGCGCGGTGGTGAGCGCGGCGCGATCGGCGGCGTCGACGACCACGGATCCGGACGACGGATCGGCGAGCGTCTCGATGCCGCTCGAGAGCATCAGCTGGCCCTTCGAGAGCACAAGCACGTTGTCGGCGACCTGCTCGACCTCGCTCAGGACGTGCGAGGAGACGAGCACCGTGCGACCTTCGTCGGCGAGCCGGCGCATCAGGAGACGGATCCAGCGGATGCCCTCGGGGTCGAGGCCGTTCGCCGGCTCGTCGAAGACGAGAGCGCCCGGGTCGCCGAGCAGGGCGTGCGCGACGCTCAGGCGCTGGCGCATGCCGAGTGAGAAGCTGCCGATGCGGCCCTCAGCCTCGTGCTCGAGACCGACCAGCGCGAGCACCTCGTCGACGCGGGAGAGCGGGATGCCGTTCGCCTTGGCCGCGATGGTGAGCTGGCGTTCGGCCGAGCGGCGGGGACGGTAGGCCGTCTCCTCGAGGACCGATCCGATGGTGCGCAGTGGATGACGCAGGTCGGGGAACGCGACACCGCCGATCGTCGCGGTTCCGCTGGTGGCGCGCACCTGACCGAGGAGGATGCGCAGCGTCGTCGTCTTTCCGGCTCCGTTCGGGCCGAGGAAAGCGGTCACGACGCCGGGCTCGACTCGCGCGGAGAAGTCGGACACCGCCGTCACGTCATTGAAGCGCTTGGTCACGTGCGTGAACTCCAGCACCTGTCCGTCGGGCATCTGCGACCTCTCGTTGCAGTGGGCAGTTCCGTCTATCCTGCCGGAAAAGCCGCCGGATCGCGTATTTACCCCACGAACGGCCGCCGTGGCAAGGCCGAATGTACGGGGTAGCCTGGCACCCGTGACCGATTCCCTCGACGTCCCCCGGGTCCTCGTCCGCACCGACGGCGCCCTCGGCAGGCTCACCCTGAACAGGCCCGAAGCCATCAACGCGCTCGATTTCGGGATGGTCCGGCTGCTGGCCGAGGCCCTCGAGGCGTGGCGGGACGACACCGACGTGCAGATCGTCGTCATCGACGGGGCGGGCGAGCGGGGGATGTGCGCCGGCGGCGACGTGCGGGGCCTGCATGCGCAGATCGTGGCGGGTCATGCGGACGAGGCGGCGGAGTTCTTCCGCGCGGAGTACGCGCTCAACGCGATGATCGCCGAGTACCCGAAGCCGATCGTGTCGATCGCCGACGGCATCACGATGGGCGGCGGGGTCGGGCTCTCCGGGCACGCCTCGATCCGCATCGTCACCGAGCGCTCGAAGATCGCTATGCCGGAGACTCGC
This sequence comes from Microbacterium sp. Root553, assembly GCF_001426995.1. Taxonomy (NCBI): domain Bacteria; kingdom Bacillati; phylum Actinomycetota; class Actinomycetes; order Micrococcales; family Microbacteriaceae; genus Microbacterium; species Microbacterium sp. Root553. The sequence continues at coordinate 1,441,446 of NZ_LMFY01000001.1, forward strand.
ATCGGGTTCACCCCGGATGTCGGCGGGACGTGGCTGCTCGGGAGGGCGCCCGGACGATTCGGGGAGTACTTCGGTCTCACCGGCGGCACCATGGACGGCGCCGATGCGGTGCTGCTCGGGTTCGCCGACCATTTCGTGCCCTCCGACCGGCTCGACGCCCTGCGCGAGGCGCTCGCCTACCGTGCGGACCCGACCGGGCCCGCCGAGATCGTGCTGCTCTTCGACGAGACCCCCGAGCCGTCCGCTCTTCCCGAGTCCCGCGGATGGATCGACGAGGCGTTCTCCGCCGACACGGTCGCGGGCATCCTCGAGCGCCTGCACGCGCACGATGCTCCCGAGGCCGCCGCGGCTGCCGAGGTGCTCGAATCCCTGGCGCCGACCGGGCTGGCGGTGACCCTCGACGCCGTCCGCGAGGCGCGCGAGCTCCCGGGGCTGCGCGCAGCGCTCGAGGGCGAATACCGGCGTGTGATGTGGTTCGTCACGCGGCACCCCGACCTCGTCGAGGGGATCCGCGCGCAGCTGATCGACAAGGATCGGAACCCGCGGTGGGATCCGGCATCCGTCGCCGACCTGCCCGCGGATGCCGGTGCCGGTGCCCGCGAGTTCGTGCCGGAGCCGCGGCTGTTCTGACGACGGCGGGGCCGCCGAGCGGGTGGCGTCGGTTCGCTGTGAGCGAAGGTCCACCGGCAGGGGGATACGAATGTCGGCGGTTCGTGGCACTCTAGCTTGTGCGCGATCGTCGGCCCGCGTCCGCCCGCCGAGAGATCAGCGACGCCATCCTTCCTAGAAAGTCCGCCTGTGCTGGGAAAAATCCTCGTCCGATATCTGTCCCGCTATAAGTGGTTGCTCGTGGCCGTGCTGGTCTTCCAGTTCGCCAGCGCGATCGCGACTCTCTACCTGCCCCGTCTGAACGAAGACATCATCAACAAGGGCGTCGCGCAGTCCGACACCGACTACATCTGGCGCACCGGGCTGTTCATGCTCGCCGTGTCGCTCGGGCAGATCACCGCGTCGGTCATCGCCACGTACTTCGCCGCGCGCGCGTCGATGAGCGCCGGTCGCGACATCCGCGCCGACGTCTTCGGAAAGGTGAGCGGATTCTCCGAGCGCGAGGTGTCGCAGTTCGGTGCGGGCTCGCTCATCACCCGCAACACCAACGACGTGCAGCAGGTGCAGATGCTCGCGATGATGGGTGCGACGATGCTCGTCACCGCGCCCCTCCTCGCGATCGGCGGCATCATCTTCGCGGTGCAGACGAACATCGGCCTCAGCTGGCTGATCGCGGTCTCCGTTCCGCTGCTGCTGATCGTGGCGGGTCTCGTCGTCAGCCGGATGGTGCCCCTCTTCCGCAGCTACCAGGGCCGGCTCGACACCGTGAACCGCGTCATGCGCGAGCAGCTGACCGGAGTCCGCGTGGTGCGCGCCTTCGTGCGCGAACGCATCGAAGAGGAGCGCTTCCGCGGCGCGAACACGGACATCATGGTCGTCGGTCGCAAGGTCGGCTCCCTCTTCGTCCTCCTGTTCCCGCTGTTCATGCTCATCCTCAACGTCACCGTGGTCGCCGTCGTCTGGTTCGGAGGGATCGAGGTCAACAGCGGCACCGTGCAGGTGGGAACGATCTTCGCCTTCATGCAGTACATCGGTCAGATCATGGGCGGCGTGATCATGGCCAGCTTCATGGCGATCATGATCCCCCGTGCGGCCGTCTCGGCCGAGCGCATCGGAGAGGTCCTCGACACGGAGTCCAGCATGGAGCGTCCGACGAACGGCGTCACCGACTTCCCGACGCCCGGATCCGTCGCCTTCGACGGCGTCGAGTTCACGTACCCGGGTGCCGATTCGCCCGTGCTCACGGGCATCAGCTTCGGCGCAGAACCCGGAGAGACCGTGGCGATCGTCGGATCGACGGGTGCGGGCAAGACCACGCTGGTGTCGTTGATCCCCCGCCTGTTCGACGCCTCGGGCGGCGCTGTCTCCGTCGGGGGCGTCGACGTGCGCGAGGCCGATGTGGAATCGCTGTGGGCGACGATCGGCCTCGTGCCGCAGCGCCCGTTCCTCTTCACCGGAACCGTGGCATCGAACCTCCGTTACGGACGCGAGGAGGCCACCGATGAGGAGCTCTGGCATGCGCTCGAGATCGCGCAGGGTCGCGACTTCGTCGAGGAGATGCCGCAGGGGCTCGAGTCGCGCATCACGCAGGGCGGTACGAACGTGTCGGGGGGTCAGCGGCAGCGTCTCGCGATCGCCCGTGCGATCGTCCGGCAGCCGCAGATCCTCGTCTTCGACGACTCGTTCTCCGCTCTCGACCTCACCACGGACGCCCGCCTGAGGCAGGCGCTGTGGCGCGAACTGCCCCATGTCACGAAGATCGTGGTCGCTCAGCGAGTGTCCTCCATCACGGATGCGGACCGCATCGTCGTGCTCGAGGGAGGCACCATGGTCGGCGTCGGCACGCACGAGGAACTGCTCGAGACGAGCACGACCTATCGGGAGATCGTCGAGTCGCAGCTGGGGGTGGACGCATGAGCGAGCAGAACACGCCGAAGACCCGACGTGGTCGCGCCGCCGCCGAGACGGACGTCGCGCAGCCGGCCGAGCCGGAACTGACCGAGGAAGAGAAGTACGAGGCCGAGCTCGCCGAGAAGGCACGCCAGAACGGCGGCGGCTGGGACAGCGTCGCACCGGGCAAGGCCGACAACTTCGGCAAGAGCTTCAGCCGGATGATCGGTCTGCTCAAGCCGTCCGCCGTGTGGTTCATCCTGGTGTCGATCGCGGGTGCCGTCGGCGTCGTGCTGACGGTGGCCGCCCCCAAGGTGCTCGGCGAGGCGACCAACCTCATCTACAAGGGCTTCATCTCCGTGCAGCTCGCGCAGGCGAACGGAGACTTCCCGGGCTTCCCCGCCGGCACCGCGAAGGACGACGTGGTCGAGGCGCTCCGCCAGGGAGGGCAGGACGACTACGCGAACCAGATCTCGGCCCTCGGCGACTTCCGGGTCGGCGAGGGGGTGGACTTCGAGGCGCTGCGGTGGGTGATCATCGCCGTGCTCGCGATCTACATCGTCGCGGCCTTCCTCAGCTGGATCCAGGGCTACGTCATCAACGTCATCATGGTGCGCACCATGTGGCGCCTGCGCGAGTCGGTCGAAGCGAAGATCAACCGCCTGCCGCTGTCGTACTTCGACAAGGTGCAGCGCGGTGACCTGATCTCGCGCGTGACCAACGACATCGACAACATCACGCAGACCATGCAGCAGTCGCTGTCGGGCGCGATCACCGCCGTGCTGACGGTCGTGGGCGTGCTGGTGCTGATGTTCTCGATCTCCTGGCAGCTCGCTCTCGTCGCCCTCGTCGCGCTGCCTCTCATGGGCGTGATCTTCGGCGTCATCGGTCCGCGATCGCAGAAGGCCTTCGGAACGCAGTGGCGCAAGGTGGGGCGCCTGAACGCCCGCGTCGAGGAGGCGTTCTCGGGACACGCGCTCGTCAAGGTGTTCGGTCGCGAGAAAGACGCCCTCGACAAGTTCAAGGACGAGAACGAGGAGCTGTTCCAGGCGAGCTTCAAGGCGCAGTTCCTCTCCGGCATCATCATGCCGGCGATGACCTTCGTCGGCAGCCTCACCTACGTCGGCATCGCCGTGCTCGGCGGTCTCATGGTCGCGAGCGGCCAGCTGCGTCTCGGCGACGTGCAGGCGTTCATCCAGTACTCGCAGCAGTTCACGCAGCCGCTGTCGGAGCTGGGCGGCATGGCTGCGGTCGTGCAGTCCGGAACCGCATCGGCGGAGCGCGTGTTCGAGCTTCTCGACACCGACGAGCAGGAGGCCGACGAGCCCGATGCGCCGATGCTCGCCGACGGCGAGGGCGTCGTCGAGTTCGAGAACGTCGCGTTCTCGTACACGCCCGATCGTCCGCTGATCACCGACCTGTCGTTCCGCGTCGAGCCCGGCCAGACCGTGGCGATCGTCGGACCGACCGGAGCGGGAAAGACGACGCTGGTCAACCTGATCATGCGGTTCTACGAGCTCGACGGCGGGCGCATCCTCCTCGACGGCCAGGACATCTCCGAGATCACGCGGGACCAGCTGCGCTCGCGCACGGGCATGGTGCTGCAGGATCCGTGGCTGTTCGCGGGCTCCATCCGCGAGAACATCCGGTACGGGCGGTCCACTGCGACCGACGCGGATGTGCTCGAGGCCGCGAAGGCGACGTACGTCGACCGCTTCGTGCACGCCCTCCCCGAGGGATACGACACCGTGCTCGACGAAGACGCCTCCAACGTCTCCGCGGGAGAGCGCCAGCTCATCACGATCGCGCGAGCGTTCGTCGCCCAGCCGTCGATCCTCATCCTCGATGAGGCGACGTCGGCCGTCGACACCCGCACCGAGCTGCTGCTGCAGAACGCGATGGCCGCGCTGCGACAGGGGCGCACGTCGTTCGTGATCGCGCACCGGCTGTCGACGATCCGTGACGCCGATCTCATCCTCGTCATGGAGCACGGAGACATCGTCGAGAAGGGCACGCACGACGAGCTCATCACGGCACAGGGCGCCTACTGGCGGCTGTACCAGTCGCAGTTCGAGCAGGCCGCGACCGACATCGATGCCGAGGACGCGCTCACCGGGACGACTCCGGTGGTCGTGAGCGGCGATGCCGACGATGCGGCGAGTGCCGCGCAGATCGGTGCGTCGGTCGGGGCGCAGGTCCCCACCGCCGAGGCGGCCGCGGCCCAGGCGGTCGTGGAGCGCCCGGATGCCGGAGAGACCACGCACTGACCGCAGACGGCGAACGCCCCACCCGATCATCCGGGTGGGGCGTTCGCTTTCTCGTTCCGCCGCCGAAGCCGCTCGCTGCCGGGGTCAGCGCTGCTCGTCGGCGAGGCCGAAGAGTTCGAGAGGGTGCGTCAGGCGCCACCAGGGACTCGGTCCCTCGACGTCGTCGACGAGGGAGACCGAGGTGGTCACGGTGTTCAGCGGACCGACGCTCGTCGCGGTGCCGATCGCCTCACCCGACTCACGGTTCTCGCCGAGGGTGAATGTCGTGGTCGTCTGCGCGGACGTTCCGTTCCACAGCACGAGTTCGGCGTCGGCATCCGTCACGACATCCGTGGTCGTACCCCATCGGGTCGTGACGGCGCCCACGACCGTGCCCTTCGGGACGGCGGGTGCCTGGCCCGTCAGTGCGGTCTCGATCTGCGAGAACAGGGAGCGCGTCTCCGCCAGCCGCTGTGCATCATCGGTCTGGCCGAGCACGGCGGCATACAGGTGCACCGTCGTGTCGTCGACGGTGATGTCCTTCGCCGTCAGCAGATTCCAGCTGTCGTCGAGCGTGCCGGTCTTCACTCCGACCACTCCCGGGTCTGCGAGCATGCCGTTGGTGTTCACGACGGTTCCGGCTCCGGGCAGATCGACCGACGGGGTGCCCACGATGCCTGCGAACACCGGATTCTGCATCGCGAGTTCGGCGAGCGCCACCAGCGCTTCCGGGGTGGCCGTGTTGCGGGCGTCGAACCCCGAGGGCGTGACGATCGTGATGCCGTCGAGACCCCGATCGCCCAGCCATTGCGTGGCGGCGGAGGTGAACGCCGACTCCGACCCCCAGATCTCGCGGGAGAGACGATCGATGTAGTTGTTCGCGGATCCGAGCAGTGTGCCCTGCAGCATCTGCAGCTCGGTGAGGGTGCCGCCCACCGGCACGTCCAGAGCGGACTGGTCGGAGCGGCGGTAGTCCCAGTAGGCGAGGTTGTCGGCGCGGGTGAAGGCGAACTCGGGACCCTGCTCGCCGACCGCGAGCGGCATCCTGTCGAGCACCATCAGGCTCGAGACGACCTTCGTGACGCTGGCGATCGCGGCCTGGTCGACGGAGGACGACGCGGTGCCGATCCCGGCGATGCCGGCGGCAGCGCTTCCCTGCCCCGGCCACGTCAACGCCGCCGCGGAGGCGGCGACCGGAGCGATCTCCACGGCCCGCACGGTCGGCGCCACCTCGTGCAGCGGCCACAGCAGGGTGGTGCCGGTGTACGCGGCGACGAGTCCGACGAGGATGCCGGCGGGCACCAGCAACCCGGGACGGGCGATCGCCGGGCGCAGGCTCGCGTCGCTCAGCAGCCCGGTCTCAGAGGTCGGATGCGGCGCGGTGTCCAGGGAGCCCGAGGACGTGTGCTCGGCGACGTCGAGCGGGTCGACCCAGGTGAGGGGAGTGCCGCCGCTGCCGGCATCCGCCCACTGCGGCTCGGCATCGACGGCCGCGGCGTGGAGCGTCTCCGCATCGATGATCTCCGCATCGATGATCTCGGCATCGAGCGCCGCAGGGGCGGCGGTCGCAGCATCGGGTGTCTCGGCGTCGACGGTCTCAGCATCCCCGGTCCGAGCATCCCCGGTCTCGGCATCGGCGGTCGCGACAGCACCGGGGGCATCGGTGCCGGGTGCATCGGCGCCGAGGGCGTCGGACGGGGTGGCCTCGGCGGAGTCGGGAGCGGTCACCTCCTCACGGTACCGAACCCGCACGCAGATCAGCGGCGCGGCAACGGAAGCAGACGGGAGTGTCGGCACTGGGTAAGATCGAGAGCACAACCACGGGAGTCCGGCGAGCCGGGCTGAGAGGGAGCGAATCGCGCTTCGACCGTCGAACCTGATCTGGGTCATGCCAGCGCAGGGAGGAGTCACTGATGAGTACATCCACGTCCGGATCCACCACCGGGTCCGCACCCGCATCGGCGTCCGCCGCCTCGGCCTCTCCGGGCCTCGGCCGCCCGGAGCTGTGGCGGTGGCGGGTCGTCGACATCGTCGTCGCCAGCGTCATCGCCGTCGCCTGCGCGCTGATCTTCCTGCTCTGGAACGTCGGGTACGAGGTGCCGAGCAGCATCCTGAAGCCCCTGCTCCCCGGAGTGCAGGGGCTCCTCGCGGGCCCCTGGCTGATCGCCGGCGTGCTCGGGGCACTGATCATCCGCAAGCCGGGTGCGGCGCTCTACACCGAGCTGGTGGCCGCGGTCATCTCGGCCCTCGTCGGCAATGCCTGGGGTCCGCTCACCATCGTGTCGGGCCTCGTGCAGGGTCTCGGAGCCGAGCTCGTCTTCCTCCTCTTCCTGTACGGGGTCTGGCGCCTCCCGGTCGCGATGCTGGCCGGCGCCGGGGCGGGACTCGCCTGCGGCATCAACGACCGCATCCTCTGGTACGCGGGGGCGGACACGCTCTTCACCACCGTCTACATCGTCTCGACCACCATCTCTGGCGCCGTGATCGCCGGGCTCGGAGCCTGGCTGATCGCCCGGGGTCTCGCGGCCACGGGCGCGCTCGGCCGGTTCGCCGCCGGTCGTGAGGTCACCGCACGGGTGTGAGCGCACCCACGACACCCGCCACCCTCGAAGCCCGTGGCTGGGGGTGGCGGTACGCCACGCGACTGCGGTGGGCCGTGCGCGCCGTCGACCTGCGTATCGAACCGGGGGAGCGGGTGCTGCTGCTCGGCTCCTCCGGTGCGGGCAAGTCCACCCTGCTCCAGGGCTTCGGCGGTGTGCTCGGCGGGGCCGACGAGGGCGAGACGCACGGCGCGCTGCTCGTCGACGGTCGTCCGGCGGCCGCAGAACGCGGCCGGGTGGGCATGGTGCTGCAGGACCCCGACTCGCAGACGATCCTCGCGCGGGTCGGTGACGACGTGGCTTTCGGGTGCGAGAACCTCGGCGTTCCCCGTCACGAGATCTGGACCCGTGTGCGGGCGGCGCTGGATGCCGTGCGGCTCGACGTCCCGATGGATCGCTCGACCTCGGCGCTCTCGGGCGGGCAGAAGCAGCGGCTCGCACTCGCCGGCGTGCTCGCGATGCGACCCGGCGCGATCCTGCTCGACGAGCCGACCGCCAATCTCGACCCCCAGGGAGTGCGTGACGTGCGGGATGCCGTGGCCGCGGCGCTCGAGGTCAGCGGCGCGACCCTCGTCGTGATCGAACACCGCATCGACGTCTGGCTGCCGCTGGTCACCCGGGTGATCGTGCTCGGCGCAGACCCCGACGGCACCGTCGTGCTCGCCGACGGCAGCCCGGACGAGGTGCTCGGGGCACGCGGCGCGGAGCTCGCGGCATCCGGGGTCTGGGTGCCGGGGCATCCGCCGATCGCGCCCCCCTCTCCCGCACACGACGCCGGGGAGCGCCTCCTCGAGGCCCGCGGCGTCACCGTCGCCCGGCAGCGCGGCCTGCCCGTCGCCGGTCCGCTCGACCTCGAGGTGCGCGCCGGCGAGGTGCTCGGGGTGACCGGTGCGAACGGCACGGGCAAGTCGACGCTCGGGCTGACCCTCGCAGGCCTGCTCCCGCCGGAGGGCGGCCGCGTCCGCGCTCTTCCCGCCCTGGCTGCAGGCGAGCGGGACGATCCCTTCCGATGGTCGTCGCGCGCGCTGCTCACCCGCATCGCGACCGTGATGCAGACTCCCGAGCATCAGCTGCTCGCGAAGACCGTGCGCGACGAGCTGGCGGTCGGCCCTCGGGCGCTGCGGATGCCGGAGCCCGAGATCACCGCGCGCGTCGACGAGCTGCTCGACCGTCTGCGACTCGCAGCGGTCGCCGGGGCGAATCCGTACACCCTCTCGGGGGGCGAGAAGCGGCGGCTGACCGTCGCCGCTGCGCTCGCCACCCGCCCACGGATGCTGGTCCTCGACGAGCCCACGTTCGGTCAGGACGCCACCACGTGGGCCGAACTCGTCGCGCTGATCGCCGATCTGCGGGATCAAGGCGCCGCTGTCGTCGCGATCAGCCACGATGAGGCCGTCCTCGAGGCCCTGCACGCCCGACGTCTCGAGGTCGTCCGGTGATCGACCCGCTGACCGCCCGCATCGAGCGGCCGGGACCCGTCGCTCCGCGCTCCGCGCTGGCGAAGCTCGCCGCCGCCCTGCTCATCGCGGTGCCGCTCGTGCTGACGATCGACGTCGTCTCGGCATCCGTCGCGCTGCTCCTGGAGATCCCGCTGCTGCTGCTCTCCGGCCTGCGTGCCCGAGAGTTCTGGATCCGCACCGCCGTGCTGTGGGTCGCGGCGCCCCTGAGCGCCGTCACCATCGCTCTGTACGGCGCGACGAGCGGCACGGTCCACTTCGAGTGGCTGGTCATGCGCGTCAGCGACGGATCGCTGGCGCTCGCCGCGGCGACCGCCGTGCGGGTGCTCGCGATCGGACTCCCCGCGGTGGTGCTCTTCGTCACCGTCGACCCCACCGATCTCGCCGACGACCTCGCGCAGCGCGTGAAGCTGCCCGCCCGTTTCGTGGTCGGAGCACTCGCCGGAATGCGGATGCTCGGGCTGCTCGCCGATGACTGGCGCGCGCTCGGGCTCGCGCGGCGCGCCCGCGGCGTGGCCGACGAGGGGCGCGTGCGCCGCGCGTTCGGCATGGCGTTCGCCCTGTTCGTGCTGGCCATCCGGCGCGGATCGTCTCTGGCGACGGCGATGGAGGCGCGCGGGTTCGGTGGCTCGACACCGAGATCCTGGGCCCGCGGGTCGAGGTGGGATCGGCGCGACACGCTGCTGGTGCTCCTCGCCGCCGTCATCCCGGCCGCCGCGATCGCGACGGCCGTGGCTACGGGGGCGTGGAACTTCATCCTCGGCCCGACCGCCTGATCCGCGACCGCCTGATCGGCGACCGCCCACCGATATTCAGCTTTCTCATAGCTGGAATGCCGATGTATTCGCTAGCATCGAGTGAACCCAAGGGGAGTACTCCACCACGGGCGGCTCGTCATTACGGATGTCCCTGCATCCCGGGTCCCCGGTCCTCGTTCGCGAGGATGGAGAAGACCTTGGCGTCGACATCGTCACGCCTACGTCTTCTGGAGACCTCTTGAACATCACGCCTCTCGTGTGGATCATCACGATCGCCGTCACGATCGCCTTCTTCGTGTACGAGTTCTTCGCCCACGTGCGAAAGCCCCATGAGCCCACCATCGGCGAGTCCGCCCGCTGGTCGGCGTTCTACATCGGCCTCGCACTGCTGTTCGGCGTCGGAATCGGCGCGGTGTCGGGCTGGACGTACGGCGGCGAGTACTTCGCCGGATACCTCACGGAGAAGGCGCTGTCGATCGACAACCTCTTCGTCTTCCTCATCGTGATGACCGGCTTCGCCGTGCCGCGCAAGTATCAGCAGAAGGTGCTGATGATCGGCATCGTCATCGCGCTGATCATGCGCGGTGGATTCATCGCGCTCGGCGCGGCTCTGATCGAGAACTACTCCTGGATCTTCTACCTCTTCGGCGCGCTGCTGCTGTTCCTCGCCTACCGCCAGGCCTTCGCCCACGGCGAGTCCGACCCGGCCAACGGCCGCTTCATGCGCCTCGTGCGCCGCATCCTGCCCGTGAGCAACGAGTACAACGGCGATCGCCTGACCGTCCAGCGCGACGGCAAGCGCTTCTTCACCCCGATGTTCCTCGTGATCATCGCGATCGGGTTCATCGACCTGATCTTCGCGGTCGACTCGATCCCCGCGATCTACGGCCTGACCGAAGAGGCGTACATCGTCTTCACGGCCAACGCCTTCGCCCTCATGGGTCTGCGTCAGCTGTACTTCCTCATCGGCGGTCTGCTGGAGCGCCTGGTGTACCTGGCGCAGGGTCTCGCGGTCATCCTCGCCTTCATCGGCGTCAAGCTCGTGCTGCACGCGATGCACGTCAACGAGCTGCCGTTCATCAACGGCGGCGAGCCGATGCTGTGGGCGCCCGAGATCCCCATCTGGTTCTCGCTCGTGTTCATCGGCGCGACCATCGCCGTGGCGACCGTCGCCAGCCTCATGAAGACGCGCCGCGACGACCGGATCGATGCGGCCGCGGCCTCGACCTCTGCACCCCTCACCACCGACACACAGAAGGAACACTCGTGAACCAGTCGCGCCGCTCCGACGCGTCCGCAGACCCTGACAGACCCGGTGCCCGAGTGACCTCGGGCACCCCCGCACCGCTCGAGGTGACCCGCTGATGGGCGATCTCGCGGTCAACATCGCCCTGGTGTTCGTGTTCGTCCTCGTCGGCGGAGTGTTCGCCGCGACGGAGATGGCACTCGTCACCCTGCGCGAGAGCCAGCTCAACGCGATCGCCGCTCGCGGCAAGCGCGGCGAGAAGGTCGCGGGCCTGGCGAGGAACCCGAACACCTTCCTCTCGGCGGTGCAGATCGGCGTGACCGTCGCCGGGTTCGCCTCTGCGGCGTACGGTGCGACCTCGATCGCCCCGTCGGTCGCGCCGCTGCTCGAGAATCTCGGCGTCGCGGCACCGCTGGCGCTGACGCTCGCGACAGTGCTGCTCACCCTCGTGATCGCGTACCTGTCTCTCGTGCTGGGCGAGCTCGTGCCCAAGCGCCTCGCCATCCAGCGCAACGCGCAGTTCGCCTACGCGGTCGCACCGGTGCTCGACGGCTTCGCCACGATCATGCGACCCGTCATCTGGCTGCTCTCGGTGTCGACGAACGCGGTCGTGCGCCTGCTGGGCGGCGACCCGAACAAGGCGGCGGACGAACTCAGCGACGAAGAGCTGCGCGACATCGTCGCGACGCACCAGAGCCTGCCCGACGAGGAGCGACGGATCCTCGACGACGTGCTGTCCCTGCGGGGACGCCAGGTGAGCGAGGTCATGCGGCCGCGGCCCGAGGTCGTCGCGCTCGACGGCGCCGCGCCCCTGGCCGAGGCGATCGCCCAGGTGCGGGAGCTGCCGTTCTCGCGGTACCCGGTGATCGACGCCTCGCTCGACGACATCGTCGGCTTCGTGCACGTGCGCGACCTGTTCGAGGCCGCGGCGGCCGATGCGGAGCGACCCGTGGTCGACCTCATGCGCCCGGTCGAGTACGTCCCGTCGACGGCCGGGGTGCTGCCGACGCTGACCCGCCTGCGGGCGTCGTCGCACCACATCGCGGTCGTCGTCGACGAGTATGGCGGAACCGACGGCATCGTGACCCTCGAAGACCTCGTCGAAGAGGTCGTCGGCGAGATCTTCGACGAGTACGACACCGAAGAGCGGATGCCGGCCGCCGGCGGCGCCCTCGACGGCCGCCTGAATCTGCAGGACTTCGCCGAGATCACCGGGATCGCTCTGCCCCGCGGGGCATCGGACACGGTCGCCGGGTTCGTCACCGAGATGCTCGGACGCCTCGCGGTGGTGGGCGACGCGGTCGAGGTGCCCGGTGCGACGATCCGCGTCACGGCCGTGGATCGTCGACGGATCTCGGAGATCCGCGTCGCGCTCCACGAGGGAGCGGATGCTCCGGTCGAACCCGCCGGCGGGAACTGACGCTCAGGTCTCGTTCCACAGCCTCCGGTAGTACTCCAGCCGCTCCCGATCGGGGGCGACGCCGTAGGCCTCGATGAGCGCATCGGCCCACCCCGGGCCGAAGTTCCACTCCGTGCTCATCGAGGCCGCGGCGAGGTCCGCCCAGCGATCGGCGACCCCGAGGGCTGCGAGGTCGACGTGCGCGAGCGGCCGACCGTCGTCGTCGAGCAGGGTGTTGGGCATGCACGCATCGCCGTGACACACCACCAGCAGGTCGATGCTCGGCGGCGTGCGCAGGTCGTCCGGCACGGCGACGCCGCGGTCGAGGGCGTTCGAGATCCGCCACTGCGGGCTCCAGTTCCAGGGGCAGTGCTCGACGGGCAGGGCGTCGTGCAGGCTCCGCAGCGCCCTCCCGACCGCGCGCACCGCCGTCGCGGGCTCGTCGGCCCAGCGGGGGTCGACGGCGCTGACGCCGGGCAGCGCCGCGGTGACCAGCCACTCGTGGGTGGCGTCCTGGCCCTGATCGAGGACCTCGGGCACCGTGATCCATCGGCGAGCCCAGCGCATGCGCGCGGCCTCGTCGCGCATGTTCGCCTCGGCATCGTGCGGACCCCACTTGATGTAGCTCCCGTCGTCGGTGCGGAAGGTCACGCCTCCGATGCCGTTCACCCAGACGGGGGCCAGTGCGGCCTCGCCGGCGAGGGTCCGCACGACGGCCGGGATCTCGACGGCCTGGCTCGGGATGCTCACGGTGCGGGTCCTCCTTCCGGTCGGTGGCGGCTGCACGACCATTCTCTCGTGCGGCCCTTCCGTCCGCCTCCCGCGGCGTAGGCTCGTGGTCGACGGGCCGCCCCGCGCGGACCGAGGCTCAGTCTGACACTCCGAATCAGCTAAGCTGACACTGAGTCGCACACGTTTCGAAGGAGAACCGCATGCAGATCCAGGGCTCGAGCGCTCTCATCACCGGCGGTGCGTCCGGTCTGGGCCTCGCCACCGCGCGCAGGCTCGCCGCCGCCGGCGCCGTCGTCACCGTCCTCGACCTGCCGTCGTCGCACGGCGCCGACATCGCCGCCGAGCTCGGCGGGGTGTTCGTCTCCGGCGACGTGACGAACGCGGACGACGCGGCCGCAGCCGCCGCCGCGGCACAGGCCGCCGCCCCGCTGCGCATCGTCGTGAACTGCGCCGGCATCGCGCCGCCCGCCAAGGTGCTGGACCGCGAGGGCAACCCCGCCGCGCTCGCCGACTTCGAGCGCGTCGTGCGCATCAACCTGGTCGGCACCTTCAACGTGCTGTCGCAGGCCGCGGCCGTCATGGCGAAGAACGACCCGACCGACGACGGCGACCGAGGCGTGATCGTGAACACGGCGAGCGTGGCGGCGTTCGACGGACAGATCGGGCAGCCCGCCTACTCCGCCTCCAAGGGCGGCGTGCATGCCATGACCCTGCCGGTCGCCCGTGAGCTCGCCCGCCACGGCATCCGCGTCTGCACGATCGCGCCCGGCATCATGGAGACCCCGATGCTGATGGGGCTGCCGCAGGCCGCCCAGGATTCGCTCGGCCAGCAGGTGCCGTTCCCCTCGCGACTCGGGCGTCCCGACGAGTACGCCGCCCTCGTGCAGCAGATCGCCGAGAACGGCTATCTCAACGGCGAGACCATCCGGCTCGACGGCGCCATCCGCATGGCACCGAAGTAGACCGCGACCCCCAGACCGCGACCCTCGCACCGCCGCCCACGCTCCAAGGAGACCGCATGTCCCTCGCAGGAAAGACCATCCTCATGTCCGGCGGCAGCCGTGGCATCGGCCTCGCGATCGCGCTGCGCGCCGCGGCCGACGGCGCCAACATCGCGATGCTCGCGAAGACCGACACCCCGCATCCCAAGCTCGAGGGCACCGTGCACAGCGCTGCCGAGCAGATCCGTGCGGCGGGCGGACGCGCGCTGCCCATCGTCGGCGATGTGCGCGACGATGACGACATCACCGAGGCCGTGCTGAAGACGCAGGGCGAGTTCGGCGGCATCGACATCGTCATCAACAACGCCAGCGTCATCGACCTCTCGCGCTCGCTCGACCTCGGCGCCAAGAAGTACGACCTGATGCAGGACGTCAACGTGCGCGGCACGTTCATGCTGTCGCGCGCGGCGATCCCGATCCTCAAGGATGCCGAGAACCCGCACATCCTGTCGCTGTCACCGCCCCTGAACCCCAGCCCGAAGTGGCTCGGAGCGCACACCGGATACACGCTCGCGAAGTTCGGGATGACGATGGTCACTCTCGGGCTCGCCGCGGAGTTCGCCCGCGACGGGATCGCCGCGAACACCCTGTGGCCGCGCACCACGATCGCGACGGCGGCGGTGCAGAACCTGCTCGGCGGCGACCGGGTGATGGCCGCGAGCCGCACCCCCGACATCTATGCGGACGCGGCATACGCCGTGCTGTGCAAGCCCGCCGCCGAGTACACCGGGCAGACGCTGATCGTCGAGGACGTGCTCGAGGCCGACGGCGTCACCGACTTCTCGGGCTATGCCGCGGTGGCCGGCACCCCGGACGCGCAGCTGTTCCCCGACATCTTCCTCGACTGACGCTCCGCCGGCACGTCCCGGGCGAGGGCGGGCGGGTCAGAAGAGCAGGTAGACGGCGCCGGCGATCGTCAGCGCGATCACGATGCGGTCGAACAGCACCTGGTCCATGCGCTTCGCCAGGCGGATGCCGCCGAGGGCGCCGATCACGACGAGCGGTGCGAGTACGGCGTCCATGAGGAGCACGTGCCCGTCGAAGAGTCCCAGTCCCGCGAGGAACGGGATCTTGACGAGGTTGATGATGGCGAAGAACCAGGCCGAGGTGCCCAGGAACACCTGCACCGGCGTGCGCGTCGCCAGAAAGTACATCGACAGGACGGGCCCGCCCGCGTTCGCGACCATCGTCGTGAAACCACCGAGCGTGCCGTAGACGCCGGAGAGCAGGATGCCGCCCGGGGCCGGTGCGACCGCATCCGCTCTGTGCTGCCGCCATCGCCGCCACAGGGTGACGGCGATCATCGCGAGCAGGATCACTCCGATCGCGCGCCGCACGATCCCATCGCCCGCGAGGGCCAGGAATGCGAACCCGGCCAGGAGTCCGGCGACCACGGCCGGGGCCAGGCGCAGCAGGGTGGGCCAGTGCGCATGCCGCCGATAGGTGATCAGGGCGAAGACGTCGCCCACGATCAGCAGCAGGAGCATCGCCGCGGTCGAGGTGCGTGCGGGCAGGACGGTCGCGAACAAAGCGATCGCCAGGATGCTGCCGCCAGGCAGCGCGGTCTTCGAGACGCCGATCGTGAGGGCCGCGACGCCGAGTGCCGCCCAGGCGAGGGGCTCGAGTCCGATCACCGTCGCGCGAGGGGACGTGCGGTCATGAGCGGTGCTGCTGCGGCCAGGACTCGACGATGTCCTTCGCGTCCTTCAGGCCGAACCCCGTCTGCTCGCGCACCACCTTGATCGCTCGGATCTTCTGATCGGACGCCACGAGGTGGTCGACCTCCGCGGCGATCGACGGGGGCAGCGCGCCGCGGACGGACGAGGGCGTCGGGGTGATCGACGATGCGGTCGCCGTGATGTTCGACGTCGCGGCGAGGTGCGGGGCCGTGGTGCTGATCGACCAGTGGTCGATCCGGTCCTTCGCCTCCTTCAGGGAGACTCCGGTGTGCTCCCGGAAGACCTTGATCGCGTGGATGCGCTTGTCGGCGGCGATGAGCCGGTCGATCTCGGCGGTCACCGTCGGCGTGAGATGAGACGGGGCCATCTGCGACGACGTGGCCGTCGCCGGCGAGGCGAAGCGGGAGGCGGTCGGCTGCGCGGTCGTCTGCTGCGGCGTGTAGACCTGCGCCTCTGGCAGCTTCGGGCGCATGGCGCGGAGTGCCAGGCCGAGCACCAGGGCCCCCAATCCGAGGAGGACGATGGTGCCGCCGACGATCAGGATGATGTCCATCCGCTCAGTCTAGGCAGCGACGCCCCCGCGCCCCAGGGCCTTCCCACCCGCCACCGCGTACCCTGGAGGTATGACCGAGACTCCCCGCACGCCCGAGACGCGCCCCGCCACGGCTCCCGCGTCGTCCCGTTCGGGGGCTGTCCGCTCCACCGGACCCGCCCAGGTGCGTCCGGCGACCGAGGGCTGGACCCAGCTGAAGGACGCCGAGGGGCGGCCGCTGCTGCAGTTCGCGAGTCCCAAGCGCGGCAAGCCGCCGGTGCACCTCGCCGATCTGACCCCTGCCGAGCGCATCGAGAAGGTCAAGGAGCTCGGCCTGCCCGGCTTCCGCGCGAAGCAGCTCTCGACCCACTACTTCCGCCACTACACGTCGGATGCGGCGGCGATGACCGATCTTCCGGCCGACACCCGCGAGCAGCTCGTCGCAGGCATGCTGCCGCCGCTGCTCACCGAGGTGCGCCGCCTCGAGACCGACCGCGGAGACACGATCAAGTTCCTCTGGCGTCTGCACGACGGCGCGCTCGTCGAGTCGGTGCTCATGCGGTACCCCGGCCGGATCACGCTGTGCGTGTCCTCGCAGGCGGGATGCGGCATGAACTGCCCGTTCTGCGCCACGGGGCAGGCGGGTCTGACCCGCAACATGTCGACCGCCGAGATCATCGAGCAGATCGTCCGCGCCAACCGTCTGATCGCCGAGGGCGGTCTCGGCGGCAAGACCCTTCGTCAGGCTCAGGGACCGGGGCAGACGCCGGAGCGCGTGTCGAACATCGTCTTCATGGGCATGGGGGAGCCGCTCGCCAACTACAAGCGGGTGATGGACGCGGTGCGTTCGATGGTCGCACCGCAGCCCGACGGCCTCGGCATGAGCGCACGCGGCATCACGGTCTCGACGGTGGGTCTCGTGCCCGCGATCAAGAAGCTCGCCGACGAGGGCATCCCGGTGACCTTCGCCCTCTCGCTGCACGCGCCCGACGATCATCTGCGCGACGAGCTCATTCCGGTGAACTCCCGCTGGAAGGTCGACGAGGCGCTGGATGCCGCTTACGACTACTACGCCAAGACCGGCCGTCGTGTCTCGATCGAGTACGCGCTGATCAAGGACATGAACGACCATGCCTGGCGTGCGGACCTGCTCGCCGACAAGCTCAATGAGCGTGGTCGCGGCTGGGTGCACGTCAACCCGATCCCGCTGAACCCGACGCCCGGATCGATCTGGACCTCTTCGGACAAGGACGTCACGGACGAATTCGTGCGCCGACTGAACGACGCAGGCATCCCGACCACCCTGCGCGACACCCGCGGCAAGGAGATCGACGGCGCATGCGGTCAGCTCGTCGCGACGACCGAAGACGAGGCCACCTCCGCCGCGATGGCCTGAGGCCCAGCGGCTCGGCTCCGATCGCGGAGGCCGTCCCGGCGACCGAGGTGCTCGGCGCGCGACAGCCATGACTCGATGCGTGCGGGGCTCGCGTCCTTGACCCCGAGCATCCGGGTGGTCCGAACGGAGCGGATGCCGCAGAACCGCAGCGTTCCTCGGGCGACGTGCGTCTGCGCCGGCAGTCCGGTGAACGGCGTGAGGAACCACGGAGTGTCCGCCAGCAGGAACAGCCGACCGTTCGCGGCGGTCAGCAGTCCCTCGGGCATCCCGAGCCTCGAGTAGCGGTACTCCTGCTGCGGCAGGAGTGCCCGATCGAAGAATCCCTTGAGCAGCGCGGGCACCGATCCCCACCAGAGCGGCGTGAAGACCACGACCGTCCGCGCCTCGGCCAGTGCGCGCTTGGCGTCGATCAGGTCGGGTTCGAGCGGCATGCGCTCGCGGTAGCCGAAGCGCAGCGACGGGTCGAAGTCGAGATCGCGCAGGGCGAGGATGCGGGCGTCGCCGTGGGCCGCGGCGTACCGCCGCGCGAGTTCTGCGGTGAGGGACCGGGCATCCGGGTGGCCGTCGATGATCAGTGCGGAAGACATGCGGACTCCTATGTTGACAGTGTCAAGCAGTGGTGGACACTGTCAAGATAAGCAACAATGTTGCTTGTGTCAAGTTCTCGATCCGGCTATCACCACGGCGACCTCGCCCACGCGCTCGAAGCGGCGGCGATGCAGCTGCTCGTCGACAGGCCGGCGCAGGAGATCAGCCTGCGCGAGGTCGCGCGCGCGGCGGGCGTGAGCCACAACGCGCCCTACCACCACTTCTCCGACCGCCGAGGTCTGCTCAAGGTGCTGGCCGAGCGGAGCATGGCCGATCTGGTCACGGCGGTGCGCACGTCGATCGAGGGCGCCTCCGACCCGGCCTCCGCCGCGGTCGAGGGCGGGGCCGCCTACATCCGCTTCGCCGTCGAGCACCCGCACGGCTTCGACGTGATCTACGACCCGACCGTGTGCATCCCCGGTGAGCCGAGCGAGACCATGGCGCCGCTGATCGCCGAGCTCGAAGAGCTGCTGTCGACCGCGTCCGCCGCCGCGGGCCTCGAGAGCGAGAGCGGCGTCACCGCCGTCTGGGGACTCGTGCACGGCCTCGGGACCCTGTGCGCCGCCGGGCACTTCTCCCTCGACGATGCGCTCGCCGCGAGTGCCGAGGCGCTCGCTCGCATGCTCTCCCGCTGACCTCCGCGCGCCCTCCCCGCTCGGGCCGCGCGCCCTCCCCGCGCCGGCCGCGCGCCCTCCCCGGGCCGGTGGAACAGCCCCGCAGAGGCGGAAACACAGGCTTCGTCCACGCTTTCCACAGGCGGCGTTTCGTAGATTATCGGAATGCCCTATTCTGCTCACCGTCCCGGACGGTTCGATTCCCAGGGTCGGATCATCCTCGACAGCGACCCGAACGCTGACACGGACGACCTCGACTTCCTGCGCGAGTACGAGCCGACCGGCGCCGATCTGCAGGAGCCGCGGCAGGCCGACCCGACCCCCGCGTCCGAGACTATGCAGGAGCAGGACGCCACGGCATCCGCTCGTCCGGTGCGTGAGCCGAAGCCACGCCGCCAGCCGCGCGAGCGCACTCCCCGCGTGCCCGGATCCCGCCTTCGTCAGCTGGCGATCCTCGGCGGAGCCGACGGCGAGATCCTCGATCGTGTGCCCGGCGAGACCCCGCGCTTCGTGCAGATGTTCTTCGTGCTCGCCGGGACCGCGCTGGTCTCGGCCATCTCGATGCTGTTCGCGCTGACCACCGGCGTGCAGGCCGCGATCTGGCTCGCCGCCCCGCTGGCGATCGTGTGGGCGCTGATCATCTTCAACCTCGACCGCTTCCTGACCTCGACCATGACCTCGACGAGGAACGTGTGGCGCCTCATCGGCCTCGCGATCCCGCGTGTGGTCATGGCGGCGATCATCGGTTTCGTCGTGGCCGAGCCGCTGGTGCTGCAGATCTTCCACAACGACATCGCCCGCGAGGTCGCCTCGACCAACATCACCCAGGCGCAGTCCGATCAGGACGCACTGGAGACCGGGCCCGAGCGCAAGGCGCTCGATGCCGCCTCCGACCGCGTCGCCGCGCTCGAGAACCAGGCGGCGACGGGGATCGTCGCCGGCACCGACTCGGCGTCCGCGAGCGAATCGGCCGCGCAGGGCACGGTCGACGACCTCACCGCCAAGATGACCGCCCAGCAGGGCGTCATCGACCAGGCGCGGGTGCTGTACCAGTGCGAGCTCACCGGCGAAGGCGCGGGCACGGTCCCCGGCTGCACCGGCGTCAACGGCGAAGGTGCGAGCTCGGATGCCGCGCAGGCGCAGCTCGCCGAGGCGCAGCAGACCTACGACGCGCTCGCCGCGCAGCTGCGCACCGCGAACGAGGAGCTGGCCGCGGCCGGCACCGCGGCCAAGGAGAACACCAGCACGTCGGAGACGCAGAACCGCGAGGAGGCGCAGTCGCAGCTGCCCGCCGCCCGTGACAGCTACGACACCGCGCTCGCCGCCTACAACGCGCGTGCCGAGTCGGTCGCCTCCGGCAACGCCGGCGCGATCGGGCTGCTCAGTCAGATCAGCGGGCTCAACAGGCTGAGCGAGAAGGAGCCCACGATCCTCTGGGCGCACATCCTGATCGCCGCGCTGTTCTTCATGATCGAGCTGCTTCCGGTGCTGGTGAAGGTGCTCACGTCGTACGGCGACCCCTCGCTCTACGAGAAGGCGGCCGCGATCCGCAAGCAGGTCGCGCTCGACCGGGTCACCGCCGAGGGCTTCCGCGACCGGGCGGCGATCGTGACCGAGCAGTCGCAGGGCATGACGGCGGATGCCGCGACCGGCGAGCCGCAGACCCGCGCCGAGCGCAGGGAGGCGACGCAGGCCGTCGACGCGCGCGCCGAGGCGCGGGAGCGCGAGCTCTCCGAGAAGCGCGCGCAGGCCCAGACGCTCGCCGAGCAGGAGCAGCTGGTCGAGCCCCGCGTCTGAGACGCGGGGGAAGGGCGCAGCTCTGAGACCGGTCACGGAGATCCGGGCCCGATGTCTGCGACGGCGGGTAGCGTTGTCCCATGGTCAACTATCGCTATCTCGGCAACAGCGGTCTCAAGGTCTCTGAGATCACCTACGGCAACTGGGTCACGCACGCCTCGCAGGTCGGCGACGACGCCGCCGTGAAGACGGTGCACGCGGCCCTCGAGGCCGGCATCACCACGTTCGACACCGCAGACACGTACGCCAACACGGCGGCCGAGGTCGTGCTCGGCAAGGCTCTCGAGGGCCAGCGCCGCGACGGTCTCGAGATCTTCACGAAGGTCTACTTCCCGACCGGTCCGAAGGGACCCAACGACACCGGTCTGAGCCGCAAGCACATCCTGCGCTCGATCGACGGCTCGCTCGAGCGCCTCGGCACCGACTACGTCGATCTGTACCAGGCGCACCGCTTCGACTACGAGACGCCGCTGGAGGAGACCTTCCAGGCGTTCGCCGACGTCGTCCGTCAGGGCAAGGCCCTCTACATCGGCGTCTCCGAGTGGACGGCGGAGCAGCTCCGCGAGGGGCACGCTCTCGCGACGCAGCTCGGCATCCAGCTCATCTCGAACCAGCCCCAGTACTCCATGCTCTGGCGCGTGATCGAGGGCAAGGTCGTGCCGGCCTCCGAGGAGCTCGGCATCTCGCAGATCGTCTGGTCGCCGATGGCGCAGGGCGTGCTCAGCGGCAAGTACCTGCCCGGCCAGCCGGTTCCCGACGGCTCGCGTGCGACCGACACGAACAGCGGCGCCGACTTCATCAAGAGCTTCCTGCAGGACGAAATCCTCACCGCCGTGCAGCGCCTGAAGCCGATCGCCGACGAAGCGGGTCTGTCGATGCCGCAGCTCGCGATCGCCTGGGTGCTGCAGAATCCCAACGTCGCCGCCGCGCTCGTGGGGGCATCGCGCCCAGAGCAGCTCGCCCAGACCGTCAAGGCCTCGGGCGTGACGCTCGACGCCGACACGCTCGCCGCGATCGACACGGCGCTCGGCGACGCGGTCACCAGCGACCCCGAGCACACCTACTCGACCTCGCCCAAGACGCGCCTGGTCTGAGACCGGTCTGCTCTGAGGCCCGCGTGGTCTGAGAGCGCACACGACGAAGGCCGTCGCCCCTCGGGGCGGCGGCCTTCGTCGTGTCGCGCGGGTTACTCCTTCACCGCGCCGGCGGTCAGGCCCTGCACGATCCAGCGGCTCGCGAGCGCGAACATCGCCATGGTCGGCAGGATCGTCAGCACGGCGGCGGCCGACATGGAGCCCCAGTCGATGTTGAACGTCGAGATGAAGCCGTTCAGCGCCGAGGGCACCGTGCGGTTCGCGTCCGTGTTCATCAGCACGACCGACAGGAACAGCTCGTTCCAGCAGTTGACGAAGTTGAAGATGAACGCGGCGATGATGCCGGGGGTCATGACCGGCACCAGCACCCGGAACAGCGCGCCGAAGCGCGAGCATCCGTCGATCATCGCCGCCTCTTCGAGCGCGTCGGGGACGTTCTCGAAGAAGCCGCGCAGCATCACGGTGGAGAACGGGATGCAGATCGCGATGTAGACGAGGATCAGGCCGGGCTTCGTGTCGACGAGGCCGAGGTCGGTCATCATCGAGTAGAGCGGTCCGAGCGCGATGAAGGCGGGGATCATCTGCGTGAGCAGGAACGCCACGAGAACCGTGCCCTTGCCGCGGAACTCGAAACGCGCGATCACGTAGGCGCTCAGCAGGGCGATCAGCGTGGCCACGGCCCCCGCGATGATCGCGACGAGCGCCGAGTTGCCCAGGAACGTCGCGAACGCGCTCTGCTGGAAGAGCGTGACGTAGTTGTCGAACGACGGCTCGCTGGGCCAGTACTCGATCGGGAACCGGTTGATGGTGCCCGGGGACTTGATCGAGGTCAGCGCGATCCAGTAGAGCGGGAACAGTGTGATCACGAGCCAGAGGCCGAGCCCCACCACGCGGACCACGCCGCCGGGGGTGATCCGCCGCTTCGGCTTCGGCCGCGGGGCCTTCGCGAGATCGGGGACGGTGAGACGCCGGGTCTCGGTGACCGTGGTACCGGTGATGGTCATCGCTGGACCCTCCGCATCGCCATCAGGTAGAACGCGCAGAACACGAACAGGAACGCGACGACGATGAGTCCGATGGCGCTCGCGATGCCGTAGTTGCCCTGCTGGGTGTAGTTGATCATCCACGTCGTGATGATGTGCGTCTGGTTCGCCGGCCCGCCGTTCGTCATCGCGTAGATGATGTCGGGGAAGTTGAAGATCCAGATGATGCGCAGCAGGATCGTGAGCAGCAGCGTCATCGAGATGTACGGGATGATGATCGAGAACAGCTGTCGGGCCTTGCCCGCGCCGTCGAGGCTCGCCGCCTCGAGCATCTCATCGGGCACGGACTGCAGGGCCGCGAGGATCATGATCGCGAAGAACGTCACGCCGTACCAGACGTTGGCCGCGATCACCGCGAACATCGCCAGCTTCGGATCCGCGAGCCACGGAAGCGGCGCCTCGATGAGTCCCGCCTTCATCAGCAGGTCGTTCACGACACCGAACTCGGCGTTGAACATCCAGCGGAACAGCATGCCGATCAGGAAGCCCGACACCGCCCACGGGAAGAACACGAGCGCCTGGTAGAGACCGCGGAAGCGGAAGCGCTTGCGCAGTGCGAGTGCGATCAGGAACCCGATCACGAGCTGCGGCACGAGCGACCCGACGACCCACAGCACCGAGTTCCACGCGACGATGGGGAAGGCCGGGTCCTGGAAGACGGTGACGAAGTTGTCGAAGCCCACCCAGGGGGTGGAGGTGAGATCCCACAGGTTCCAGTCGTGGAAGGCCATGCGTGCGCCCTGCAGCATCGGCCAGTAGGTGAACCAGCACACGAACACGATCGCCGGGGCCATGAAGGCCAGCAGCGTCAGCGCGTGGCGGCCACGGAAGGGGCGGCGCCGGCGGGATGCCGGGGAGGCCCCGCCGGCGGTGCCGACGGAGCCCCCTTCGAGTGCGGTCCGGGTCACGGATCAGCCCTTTTCCGCTGCGTACTTCTCGGTCCAGAACGTGTCCCACGATTCGAGCAGCTCGCTGGTGGACATGTTGCCCAGCAGCACGTTCTGCACGTCCTGATCGGACTTCTGGATCCACTCGGTCCACCAGCTGACACCGCGCGGCTGGCGCACGTTGACGTAGGTGTCGGGGTCCTCGGTCATGGTGACGTAGCTGGTCCACGGTCCGGTCGAGTAGAACTCGTCATCGGCCGCCTCCGAGATGATCGGCACGAGGCTGTTGGCCTGCGCGAACTCGGTGGCGGGCTCGGTCGACGAGAGGAACTCGACGAGCTTGACCGCGGCATCCTGGTGCTCGCTCTTCTCGGCGACACCCCATCCGGCGACGGCGAGCGGCTGCGCGGCCTTGCCCGAGGGGCCGACGAGGAGCGGTGCGGTGTCCCACTGGTCCTCGGTCAGCGACGAGTCCTGCACGGTCGCGATGACCTCGGGGTCCTGCAGCAGGAACGCGGTGGTGCCGTTGGTGAAACCGGCGACCATCTCGGGGTAGCCCCACGAGACGGCGGACGGCGGCGACGCCTTCTCGAACAGCGCGAAGTAGTCGTCGACAGCATCCTGCGCCTCGGGGGCGGCGAAGATCGTCGACCCGTCTTCCAGCAGGAAGGCGTCGTCGACGTCGAGGTCGTCGATCGTGTAGGCCTCGATCGCCGCGACCACGTTGCTGTTGGCGTTCGCTCCGCCGCGGAACGCGTAGCCGTAGATGTTGTTCGACGGGTCCTGGATGGCGCTGGCCTGCTCGAGCAGATCCTTCCAGCTGTGCGGCGGGCCGTCGAAGCCGGCGTCCTTCACCAGGTCGGTGCGGTAGAAGAGCGAAAGGCCGTAGAAGCCGTACGGCACGAAGTAGCTCTTGCCGTCGGCCGCGACGGACGCCGCCTGCGCGTTGTCGGTCAGCGCGTCCCAGCCGTCCCACTTCTCGAGGTCGCCCGAGATGTCGTGCAGCCAGCCGTTGTTCGCGAACGGGCCGACGGTGATGTCGCGGACCTCGAGCACGTCGACGCCCTTGCCGGACTGCAGCATCTGCTGGATCTTCTGGTCGGCCTGCTCGGTGGGCGGCGAGACGAGGTTGACCTTGATCTTCGGGTTGTCCGCCTCGAACTCGTCGAGCAGGCCGCGGATCAGGTCGGTGCGGGCGGGGTTGGTCAGGCTCTCGACCATCTGCAGGGTGACGGTGCCGTCGGCGGATTCGCCGCCGCTGCCGCCGGAACAGCCGGTGAGCGCGAGCACGGCGACGGTGCCGAATCCGGCGGCCGTCAAGATTCTGTTCTTCTTCACGAGGTGCCTCTCGATTGGTGGTTGTGGTGTGTCGGGTGAGGGATGGAGCGGGTCAGGAGACGACGATCGCGTCGGCGGTGCGGATGCCGGCGCGGCGCAGGATCTGCGGGATGCAGCGTTCGACGAAGGCCTCGAAGTCCGACGCCTCGCTGTACAGGTGCGCAGACAGGCGGAAGTAGCCGATGCCGCGGAAGCTCGTGAACGCCGTCTCGACGCCGGTCGCGTCGAGCAGGTCCATCCGCAGCGCGTCGGCCTCTTCGCGGGTGGAGCCGAGTCCGAGGGGCAGGCGCACGAGGCGCATCGACGGCACGGGAGAGGGCAGCGGGGTGAGCGGGTCGTCGTCGCCGTAGGGTCGCAGGCCCTCGGCGATGATCTCGGCGCCGGCATCCGCCATCTGCGCCATCACCCGCCGTGTGTTCGCCCAGCCGAACTCGGTCTCGATGAAGTCGATCGAGGCGGGAGTCGCGAGATAGGTCGTGGCGTCGATCGTGCCCTGAGTGTCGAAGCGCTCGGGATACGGCTCGTTCGCGGCCCAGGAGTCGATCAGCGGCCAAAGGTCGTCGCGGTCGGGCGCGGTGGTGACGAGCAGAGCCGAACCGCGCGGTGCGCAGGGCCACTTGTGCAGGTTGCCGAACCACCAGTCGCCCCCTGCGACGGCCGCCGCGTCGGCGACGAGGCCGGGGGCGTGCGCTCCGTCGACCAGTGTGCGGATGCCGCGCTCGGCGACCAGGTCGGCGATGCGGCGGGTGGGAAGCATGCGGGCGGTGGGCGAGGTGATCTGGTCGATGACGATCAGGCGGGTGCTCGGGGTCAGTGCGTCGGCGAAACGCTGCACGACCTCATCGTCGGAGGCGAGCAGCGGCAGCTCGACCGCGCGCACGGATGCTCCGAAGCGGCGGGCCAGGCGCTGCGCGCCCATCGTGATCGCGCCGTAGCCCTGGTCGGTGACGAGGATCTCGTCGCCCGCGCTCAGCTGCAGGGCGTTGTAGACGACGGTGGCGGCCGCGGAGGCGTTGGGCACGAAGGCGCTGTCCTCGGCGCGGGCGCCCACGAAGGGCGCGGTGCGCTCGCGGGCGGCCTGCACCCGCTCGGCGATGCGCGGAAACCACTCGACCGGGCTGAGGTCGGCGCGGCGACGCAGAGCATCCTGCTGCGCGACGACCGCGGTGGGCACGGCGCCGAACGAGCCGTGGTTGAGGTGGATGACGTCGGGGTCGAGGGGCCACGCGTCACGGGCTCGCAGGCCGGAGTTCAGCGTGAGCGGTGCGGGGAAAACTGGTGCGGGCATCGGTCCTCGTCGGTGCATCGGGGGGAGTTGTTGCACAACTTTGCCACAGAGGTTCCGAAATGACCATGAAAAGGTGAAGATGAAACATAGTCGTCATACGAATTTGACGAGGCCGGTATGTCCGACAGACTCTCAGAGGAATCGGGCGGTGTCAGGAGGATGTCGATGAGCGCTCTGGATACTGCTCTGCACGGACTGCGCGCGCTGATCGCGGACGGAGCGCTGCGACCCGGTGATCGGCTGCCCAGCGAGGGTGAGCTCTGCGAGCGGCTCGGCGTCTCTCGCGGGTCGCTGCGCGAGGGCATCCGCATGCTGGCCGCACTCGGCGTGCTCGAGACCCGTCACGGATCGGGCAGCTATGTGAGCGAGCTTCGCGCCGCCGACCTCATCGGCAGCCTCTCGCTCACCGTCGGGCTGCTGCCGATGGAGGGAGTGCTCGAACTGACCGAGCTGCGTCGGGTGCTCGAACCGCATGCCGCCGCGCTCGCGGCAGCTCGCATCGATGCGGCGACGGTGGAGGAACTCGGACGCCTGCTCGACGAGATCGAGGCCGGCACGGACTTCGAAGACCACTCGCGCCTCGATCATGCGTTCCACATGACGATCTCGAAGATCGCCGGCAACGACGCTCTCACGAGCCTCATCGACGTGCTGCGCTCACGCTCGCGGGCCTATCGGATTCCCGATGCGGCGGACGCCGCCGAACTCAAACTGCACTCCGACGCGGGGCACCGCGCGATCCTTCGTGGACTCGCGGCGGCAGACCCGGTCGCGGCATCGGCTGCGGCATCCGCGCACGTCGCCCAGACCGAGTACTGGGTGCGCCGGTACACCGACGTGAGTCTGATCGAACCCACGTCGGCGCCGGCATCCGACTGACCCGCGCGTCCCGGCTGTGCCTAACCGTGCCGATGGGCGGATCGACCGGAGCCTCAGGCGAGGGTGATGTCGACCTGGATCTCGGTCGCGATGCGCTCGAGGTCACGACGCAGCGCGTCGAGGTCGACAGAGGCGGGAACCCGCGCGATCACGGATGCCTCGAACAGGCGCCCGCCGGCCATCGCGGCATCCCGGGTCTCGGTGGCCAGCTCTTCGATGCTGAGCTCATGCGCGCTCAGCACGTTCGAGATCTCGCGGACGATCCCCGAGCGGTCGTTGCCGAGCACGCGGATCTCGAGCACTTCCGCCTCGGCGTCCGTCGCGGGTGAGCCGGCGAGCACCGCGAGGGTGAGCAGCCCCTGGCCCTGCAGCTCGCGTAGTGCGCTCTGCAGCCCGTCCGAGTGTTCCGGAGCGACCGAGACCTCGATCACGCCCGCGAAGGTTCCGGCGAGCTCGGCCAACGAGCTGTTCTCCCAGTTGCCGCGGTGGGCGTCGACGACATCGGCGACGGCGGCGACGAGACCGGGGCGGTCAGCACCCGCGACAGTGAGGATGAGAGTAGTCATGCGGCCAGCGTAGCTGTTCGCAATTCAGCACCCAGTGGTCTCATCCCGGGCGCTCGGGTGATCAGGTGGCAGAACGAGGGTATCCGTGCTGAATTGTGAACGAGCGGGTCAGCCGCACCGAGGGCGGCCGCTGAACTCGAGTCCGAGCGCGCGCATCTAGGGTGGGCGGATGAGGCGAAGACATCGAACTCGCGCTCGCCCACACGAAAGACGACAGGCTGAAAGGGTCGCTCCTGGTCAGCGACGACTTGCGCATCCCTCCCTGGACATCACGCCTGGTCGTTGGCGGGTTCCAGTGCGGCGACCGCGTCCAGTGCTCCGCGCACCGCGGGGATCGGCTCGCTGTGGTCGCCGTTTCGGGCGTGGATGACGCAGCTCGCGACGAACGCGGAGATCACGCCGTCGTTGGAGATGATCCATGGGCCGACGAGGATGAAAGGGTCGGTGCCTGATGTCGCTACGCCGGAAAGGCTGAAGTCCCCGTAGGTGTGGTGCGTGAATGTCACGGTCACCAGATCGCCATGTCGGACGTCGCCGGGGGATTGCTCTGCTCCCTCGCCGACATGCCCCAGCTCGGCAGGAACGGCCCTCAGCTCCGATGCGGGTTGGCGGGTGACGCTGGAGGTTCCACCGGTGGGGACCGTCTTGCGGGGGCCGCCGAGCACCTGGTCGGCGATCGCGATGTCTCCGGCGAGAGATTGGCGTGACTCACCGCGCACCGCGTAGAGCCCGTACCGAGCGGATCCGAAGACCGCGCTCAGCTGCTCGCCGATCTCCACGGATCCGAGGAACATCTTCATGCCTGCGACGTCACGCCGAGCAGGGGTAAGGGATGCCATGCGGCCAGCCTATCGAGACGGCCGGAGCGCGCCGCGACGGGCATGGTGAATCGCGCACGGGCAGGGGCGGACTCGGGACCCGAAGAAAGGGATCAGTCGACCCAGACCCCGGTCTCGAGGAGGTGGTCGAGACGGGCGCGGTGCGGGGCGAGGTCCCAGCCCTGCTCGGCGACCCAGTCGTCGTTGAAATACGTGCCGGCGTAGCGGATGCCGCTGTCGCAGATCAGTGTGACTATGCTGCCGGTCTCGCCCGCCGCGCGCATGCGCGCGATCAGCTGGAACGCCCCGTACAGGTTGGTGCCGGTCGAGCCTCCGGCGAGGTGCAGGGTGCGCTCGCGCAGCATCCGGATCGCGGCGATCGATCCGGCATCGGGCACCTGGATCATCTCGTCGATCACGGTCGGCACGAACGAGGCCTCGACGCGTGGGCGACCGATGCCCTCGATGCGGCTGGGGCGCCCGACGGGCGGATCGATCGTGCCCGCCCAGCCGTCGTAGAACGCCGAGCCCTCGGGGTCGACGACGGCGATCTGCGTCTCGTGGCGGCGGAACTTGACGTAGCGCCCGAAGGTCGCGCTCGTGCCGCCGGTGCCCGCGCCCACCACGATCCAGCGGGGGATCGGATGCCGCTCCTGCGCCAGCTGGCTGAACACGCTCTCGGCGATGTTGTTGTTGCCGCGCCAGTCGGTGGCGCGTTCGGCGAACGTGAACTGGTC
This sequence comes from Microbacterium sp. Root553, assembly GCF_001426995.1. NCBI lineage: Bacteria > Bacillati > Actinomycetota > Actinomycetes > Micrococcales > Microbacteriaceae > Microbacterium > Microbacterium sp. Root553. The sequence continues at coordinate 1,470,640 of NZ_LMFY01000001.1, forward strand.
GAGGTAGTGGCCGTGGCACTCGGACGCCAGGCGCTGCGCCTCGGGCGACATGTCCTCGGCGCGGTCGACGAAATGGCAGCGTCCGCCGTAGAACTCGATGAGGTCGATTTTCTCCTGGCTCGTCGAGCGCGGCACGACCGTCACGAAGGGCAGCCCGAGCATCCGGGCGAAGTACGCCTCGGAGACGGCGGTTGATCCGCTCGAGGACTCGACGAGCGTGGAGTTCTCGTCGATGCGGCCGTTCACGAGTCCGTACAGGATGAGTGAGCGCGCCAGGCGGTGCTTGAGCGACCCCGTGGGGTGCACCGACTCGTCTTTCAGGTAGAGATCGATGCCCCACTCCGGCGGCAACGGGAACAGGTGCAGATGGGTGTCGGCGCTGCGGTTGGCGTCGGCCTCCAGCAGGGCGATCGCAGTGCTGGTCCAGTCGCTCATCCTTCGAGCGTAACGGTCGCCTACTTCGGCGTGAACCCGCCCTCGCCCGTCTCGCCGTCGTACGTGAAGATCTGGTCCTCCAGCGTGATCTTGATGTCGTCGCCGAGCGGCTGCTGAGCGAGAAGACGCTCCTCGAGCATCGTCATCCGCTCCTCGTACTCCTGCGCCTGCGCCGCGTCGACACCCCAGATCGTCGCGACCTTCATGTCGGTGAGGAAGAAGAGGAAGGCCGCGACCGCGGTGCGGTTGAAGTCGTTGTCGGGAATGCTCTGCCAGAGCGCGCCGCTGTCGCGGAGGCGCTTGTACTCGTCCATCTTGGCGTCGAGGATGTCGGCGATCTCGGCACCGGCCCCGGCATCCGGGCCGCTGGGAGGCTCGCTGATCGATGTGGGGAGCGGCGCGGTCGACGGATCGGTCCTCGTCGCGGTGAGGGAACCCAGCAGCACGGCGACCGCGATGATGCCGACGATCAGCACCGCTCCGATCGAACCGAACACGATCCCGATCGCGCGGCCGGACGTCCGCGCCGGGGCGGGCGCGCCGATGCCGGGGTAGGCGGCAGTCGGGTAGATCCCGGGCTGCGAGACCGCGCCGAACTGCGAGGCCGTGCCGGGCTGCCCCGCTGAGCCGGGCTGCCCCGTCGATGCGTAGGGCGGAAGCTGCGGGGGCGGCGGAGGACCGTATCCACCGGGGGAGGCCGCCGGCGGAGCGCCCGGTGCAGGAGAGGCGGGCCCGCTCAGCGGCGGAGCGAGCGGTACGACGTGCGGCGCCGTCTCGGACGTGCCGGGAATGGCGGGCGGCGGAGGGATGACAGGGTCGGCGCGCGGATCGGGCTCGTGCGGATCGACCATCGTGCTCCCCCTCCGTCGGCGACACCGGCTCGGCGCGCTCTCGCCCCCAGGCTAGCGGCCTCGGATCAGTGCCGGATCAGTGCCCGGATCACCGCTCAGATCACCGTGCCGGCTCGCGAGGTGCCGCCGTCGCCGTCGATGTGCAGCAGTGAGGCCTGCGACTGCTCCTGCTGCAGCTGGAACTCGAAACGCGAGCGATCGCCGCGGTGATACGCGACGAAGTACTCGATCGGGATGCCGTCGGACGCCCGGCTCACGCTGCGCAGCCGCAGGAGGGCGGAGCCGGCGCTCACGCCCAGATGCTGTGCCTGGTCATGGGTCGCGACGGTGGCCTCGGCCGAGCGCACCCCGCTCGTCGCGACGATGCCGTTGTCGGCGAGGAGGCGGTAGAGGGACGCCTCGGAGAGATCGACGCCGAGGGTGACGTGGCCGACCGTTTCCGGCATCCAGGTCGTGGAGAGCGACCACGGCTCGCCGTCGACGTGGCGCAGCCGCTCGAGCGCCACGACGGGTGCGCCGGGCTCGAGGTCGAGGGCGGCGGCGATCTCGTCGTCGGCGACGGCGGGCTCGTGGCGCAGCACATCGCTGTGCACATGTCCGCCGCGTCGCTCGACGTCGTCGTAGAGACCGATCAGGGTGTGCACGAGGCTCTCACTGGTGCGGGGGCGGGACACGAACGTGCCCTTGCCCTTGACGCGTTCGACGAGCCCCTCGTGCTCGAGCTGCGCCAGGGCCTGCCGCACCACGGTGCGGGAGATGCCGTAGCGCTCGCAGAGCCGGTGCTCTCCCGGCAGCGGATCGCCCGGCTGCAGGCCGTCGCGCGAGATGCCCTCGACGATGAGCTGGCGCAGCTGGTCGTACATGGGCGCCGCCGAATGGCGGTCGATCGCATCATCCATGTCAGTACGCGACGCCCGCATGCAGGATCACGTTGGCATAGGGGGTGAACTCGCCCGAGCGCACGAACGCCCGCGCGGAGTGGGTGAGCGCCTTGAACTCGACGTGCGGGACCATGGCGATCTCGAAGTCCTGGCCGGCGAACCTCTCGCGCAGCGCCGCCAGGATCTCGGGGCTCTTCTCGGCGACCTCCTCCGAGACGGTCGCGCCCTCGACGACGAGCTCGGCGAGCACCGTGTCGAGCACGTCGAGGAACGCGGGGGCGCCCGGGCGGTAGGCCAGATCGATGCGCTCGGATCCCGGAGGGATGGGCAGCCCCGCATCGGTCACGACCAGCAGATCGGTGTGCCCGGTCTCGCTGATGACTCGGGAGAGGGCGGGGTTGATGGTCGTCGCTGTCTTTCGCATGATGTCTCCTCGTGCGGGATCGGACGGATGTCGGGGCCGGAGGGCGGATGCGGTCAGAGGGCGTCGCGGGCCGCGAGGAAGGCGTCGACCTCGGCGCGCAGCGGCAGGCTCGGCGACGCGCCCTGCTTGGTGACGGCGAGCGCTCCGGCCGCGGTGGCCAGACGCACGGCATCGGTCAGCTCCCACCCGTTGGCGAGCGCGGCGCCGAGGTATCCGGCATACGCATCGCCGGCCGCGGTCGTGTCGACCGCCTCGACGGGGAAGGGCGGGACGACGAAGGCGGCGTCCGCCGTGACGACGCACGACCCCTGCCCCGCGAGGGTGATCACGGCCGCGCCGACACCCCGGTCGAGGAACCAGCGGCCCGCGAGCTCGGCACTGGTCGCGTCGACGACCTCGATGCCGCTGAGCACCGAGGCCTCGGTCTCGTTCGGGGTGACGATGTCGATGTTCGCCCACACCGAGTCGTCGAGCGGGGCGGCGGGGGCCGGATCGAGGATGACCGTCATGCCGTGCTCCCGTGCACGGGCGGTGATGTGCGCGGTGAGCGCCGAGGGCGTCTCGAGCTGGGTGAGCAGCACCGAGGTCGTGGGCGCCAGGGCGGCCAGCGCCGAATCGATCTGTTCGGTGCTGAGGGCCGCGTTGGCGAGCGGGACCATGACGATGTCGTTCTGCGCCGACGCGTCGACGCGGATGTGCGCGACGCCCGTCGGACCGGGCACGGTGCGCAGATGGGCCAGATCGACGCCCGCCTCGCTGAGACCGTCGACGACGAGGTCGTGGAAGAGGTCGTCGCCCACGCATCCGACGAAGCTCGTGCGAGCCCCCGAGCGTCCGGCCGCGACGGCCTGGTTCGCGCCCTTGCCGCCGAGCATGAGCGTGAACTCGTCACCGAGGATGGTCTCTCCCCGTGCCGGAAGGCGGGTCGAGAAGGTCGTCACGTCTGCGGTCACACTGCCGACGATGACGACGCCGGTGCGATCGGGCGAGGTGGCGGCTGTCATGGCACTCCTGATCGTCGTCGATGCGGGGTGCTTTGACATCCTCCGCGGCTGTCATTACATTAGCCGAATCCGAACCTGTAACGACAGGTTGTGCACAAGGAGACCCGATGACTGCCGCGGCCCCCCGTCTCTACGTCGACAGCGCGGACGTCGATCGCGTCGCCTCGCTCCTCACCGCGGGCGTCGTGCACGGTGTGACGACGAACCCGACGATCCTCGAGCGGGGTGGGCGCACTGCCGCCGAGATCCCCGACCTGTACGCGCGGTGGTCCGCCGAGGGCGCGCGGGAGATCTTCTTCCAGACCTGGGGCGGCGACACGGCATCGTTCCTGCGCAATGCCGAGACCATCCGGGCGCTGGGAGACCGCGTGGCGGTGAAGGTCCCCGCCACGCGCGACGGCTTCGCCGCGGCATCCGCTCTCGTCGCCGACGGGGCCACCGTGCTCGTCACCGCCGTCTATTCCGTCGCGCAGGCACTGGTCTGCTCCTCGATCGGAGTGCAGTACATCGCCCCCTACCTCGGCCGGATGCGGGACGCCGGCATCGACGGGGATGTCGTGATCGCCCGGATGCAGGAGGTCTGCGCCGGGAGCGGCACCGACGTGCTCGCCGCGAGTCTGCGCTCGCCTGACGACATCACCGGGCTGCGTCTCGCCGGGGTGCCGTATTTCACCGCCGCCCCCGATGTGATCGAGCAGATGCTGTTCCACGAGGTCAGCGACGGCTCGGCGGTCGAGTTCGACGCGGCGATGGTGCGGCTCGGAGCCTGAGTCCTCGGTCGCCTCGTTCGCAATTCAGCATGGGTGTGTCCGAAGGCGGACTGGCACCGCGCGGTTCCGCAGATCTGCGGTCGCCGCGGATGAATCCGTGCGGAGAACCGAACGACCTAGGCGGCGGCCGCCTGGCGCAGCCACCGCTCGACGCCGGCGATATGCGCGGTGGCGAGCGAGGTGGCCAGGGCGGGGTCGTGCCGGGCGATGGCCTCGGCGATGGCGCGATGCTCCGAGAGTGTGCGCTCGACCGCCCCGGCCTCGGTGAGCCCGCGCCACACCCGGGCGCGCACGGTCTGACTGCTCAGGTGCTCGATGAGGCTGGCGAGGTAGGCGTTGCCGGCCATTCCGACGATATCGCGGTGGAAGCGGATGTCGTGCTCGACCAGCTCCTCGACGCTGACGCCGGCGTCGATCGAGCCGACCTCGCTCTCGAGGTGCGCGATCGCCTCGTCGCTGCCCAGGGTCGCGGCGAGGCCGGTCGCCTGCGACTCCAGCATCCGTCTGACGGCGAAGATCTCGAGCATCGAGTCGTCATCGTGCATGTCGACCACGAACGACATCGCTTCGAGCAGCAGGTGCGGTTCGAGGCTCGTCACGTAGGTGCCGTCGCCGCGGCGCACATCGAGGACTCGGATCACCTCGAGGGCCTTCACGGCTTCGCGCATCGAGTTGCGTGACAGGCCGAGGCGTTCGGACAGCTCCTTCTCGGGAGGGAGCCGGTCGCCCGGCGCGAGCTCGCCCGACACGATCATCGCCTTGATCTTCTCGATCGCCTCGTCAGTCACTGCCATGGCGTCATCCTAGCCAGTCATCGGATGTCTGCGGCAGGATGGGCGTATGCGCGCACTCGATTCGCACCTGCATCTCTGGGACCCGGAGCTTCTGCACTACACCTGGCTCGAGGGGCCTCTCGCGTGGCTGTTCGCGGAGACCGAGATCGAGCACGCGCGCATCCCGCGTGCGACGACCGAGCGGGCGGTGTTCGTGCAGGCCGAGACGGTCGAAGACGACTTCCTCGAGGAGGTCCGCTGGGTGGCGTCTCTCGCGCAGCGCGTGGGCGTGGTCGGCATCGTCGCCGGCGCGAGGCTCGACCGCGGCACCGACACGACCGCGCATCTCGAGGGCCTCGCCGGCGAGCCGCTCGTGGTCGGCGTGCGGCACAACCTGCAGGGCGAACCGGACGGACTCGCGGTGTCGGCCGCGTTCGTGACCGGCGCGCGCGAGGTCGCCGCCCGCGGCTGGTCGTTCGATGCGTGCGTGCGCGCCTCGCAGCTGCCCGAGATCGCGCGCCTCGCGGGAGCGGTGCCCGAGCTGCGGACGGTGCTCGATCACCTCGGCAAGCCGGAGGTCGGCACCGCGGATGCTCCGGTGGCGCCGACGAGGGAGTGGGTGCGCGATCTCGACGATCTGGCCCGGCATCCGAACGTGTGGTGCAAGCTGTCTGGGCTGCCTGCGGAGGCGGGCGGCGACTGGTCGCCGGAGCAGCTCGCGCCCTTCCTCGACGCGGCCGCGGATGCCTTCGGCGTCGAACGGCTGATGTGGGGCAGCGATTGGCCGGTGTCCGTCATCGGCCCCGCGGAGGAGGGCGACCCGCACAGGACTCCCGACGGATCGCCGATGTATCAGCCGACGGCGCGGAGCCGATGGGCGGATGCCGTGATCGCCTGGGCCGAGCGCCGCGGGCATGACGTCGACGCCCTCATGTGGCGGAATGCCGAGGCGTTCTACCGGATCGGCCAGCGGCCGACGCAGGAGGATGCTCGGGAGGAGCGCCCTCGCCGCGGCATCCGGGGCTGGTTGCGGGGAGAGCGCTCGTAGCGCAAGCGCAAGCGCAAGCGCAAGCGTACGCGCGATCGCGATCGCGATCGCGATCGCGAGCGCACGCGCACGCGCGGTCGCGGGCAGCGCAGACGGCCCAGAACACCGTGACCCGGCGGGACGCGGCGAGTCAGCTCCCGACGGGACGCAGGCGCAGCTGGGCCATTCCGCCGTCGACCTCGATGAACGTCCCGGTGGTGGAGCCGGCCGCAGGGCTCACCAGATACGCGACGGCCGCGGCCACCTCGTCGGGCGAGACCAGCCGGCCATGCGGCTGACGGGCTTCGAGGGCGGCGCGTTCGGCAGCGGGGTCGTCGGCCGCGTCGAGCAGTCGGCCGACCCACGGGGTGTCGGCGGTGCCCGGGTTTACGGCGTTGACGCGGATGCCCTCTCGCAGATGGTCGGCGGCCATGGCCCGGGTCAGTGCCGAGACGGCACCCTTCGACGCGCTGTACAGGGCGCGCTGCGGGAGTCCGGTCGTCGACGCGATGGATGCCGTGTTGCACACCGCCGCGCTCGGCGACCTCTTGAGCCAGGGCAGCGCGGCCGACGTCACGCGGGCGATCCCGGTGACGTTGATCGAGAGCACGCGCGCCCACTCCTCGTCGTCGTTCGCGCTGATGTCGCCCTGCGCGCCGACGCCGGCGTTGTTGACCACGATGTCGATGCGGCCGAACTCCGCGGCGACGGCGGCGACGGCGGCATCCACCGATGCGCGGTCGGACACGTCGGCGGTGAACGCCGCGAAGGCGGCATCCGCCCCCGAGGTGTCGCGGTCGAGCACGGCGATCCGCGCTCCGTCGGCGTGCAGGCGGGCAGCGATGGCGGCCCCGATGCCGGATGCTCCGCCGGTGACGATCGCGACGAGCCCGTCGAGTGCCGGGGTGTGGATCTGCGTGCTCACTTCTGTGCCTCCCAGGCCACGAACTCCTGGCGCTGATGCCCCAGTCCTTCGATCTCGATCTCGACCACGTCGCCCGCCTTCAGGTACGGGAATCTGCCGCCGAACGCGACCCCCTGCGGGGTGCCGGTGAGGATCAGATCCCCCGGCTCGAGAGTGACGTACTGCGACAGGTGGTGCACGATCGTGCGCACGTCGAAGATCATGTCGTTCGTGTTCGAGTCCTGGCGGGGCTCGCCGTTGACCCAGCTGCGCAGCCGCAGCTCGTCGACGTCGACCTCGTCGGGGGTGACCAGCCACGGGCCGGTGGGGTTGAAGCCCGGGGCGATCTTGCCCTTGGACCACTGCCCGCCCGAGACCTCCATCTGGAAGGCGCGCTCGGAGACGTCGTTCGCCACCACGTAGCCGGCGATGTGCGCGTCGGCCTCGTCGGGGGAGTCGAGGTAGGAGGCCCGGGCGCCGATCACGATGCCCAGCTCCACCTCCCAGTCGGTCTTCTCGCTGCCCCGGGGGATCGTGACCGCATCGTTCGGGCCGACGACCGTGTTCGGCGTCTTCAGGAACATGATCGGCACGGTGGGCGGCTCCGCCCCGGATTCCCTCGCGTGCGCGGCGTAGTTCTGCCCGATGCAGATCACGGCGCTGGGGCGGACGATCGGCGCACCGATGCGCAGTGCGGCGGCATCCTCGAGCTCGGGAAGCTCACCGGCCGCACGGGCCGCCTCGACGCGTGCGACGACGTCTCCGGCGAGGAAGTCACCGTTCACATCGGATGTCACGGACCGCAGATCGAGGTAGCGGTCACCCTCGACGAGGACGGGGATCTCGGCGCCGAGGCTGCCTAGACGTGCGAACTTCATGTCTCTCCTGATCAGTGCCGTTTGCGCCGGTGCGGCGGCGCGCTGTCGTAGCGCGGCTCGTTGACAGTATAGACATCGGATGTTTACACTCCAAGAGATCTGCACGAATCCTTCCCCCCGTGCACGAGAGGATCCCGTGAGCCGCATCGTCGCCCTCGACACGACCGACATCCGCTTCCCGACATCGCTGAGTCTGGACGGCTCGGACGCGATGAACCCCGACCCCGACTACTCCGCCGCGTACGTGATCGTGCGCACGGATGCCGAGGACGGCGTCGACGGCCACGCCTTCGTCTTCACGATCGGCCGCGGCAACGACGTGCAGGTCGCGGCGATCGACGCGCTCGCCGGACACCTCGTCGGTCGTGAGATCGAGCCGCTCCTCGACGACATGGGCGGCACGTTCCGCGACATCATCGGGGACTCCCAGCTGCGCTGGCTCGGCCCGGAGAAAGGCGTCATGCACATGGCGATCGGCGCCGTCATCAATGCGCTGTGGGACATCAAGGCCAAGCGCGCGGGGCTCCCGCTCTGGCAGCTGCTGGCGCGGATGACGCCAGAAGAGCTGGTGGACCTGGTGGACTTCCGCTATCTCACCAACGCACTGACCCGCGACGACGCCCTCGAGATCCTGCGCGCCGCCGAGCCCGGCCGCGCCGAGCGCGAGCGCGAGCTGCTCGCCACCGGCTACCCCGGGTACACGACCAGCCCCGGCTGGCTCGGCTACTCGGACGAGAAGCTCGAGCGGCTCGCCCGCGAGGCGATGGCCGACGGCTTCACCCAGATCAAGCTCAAGGTCGGTGCCGACCTCGACGACGACATCCGCCGTTTCCGCAAGGCGCGCGAGGTCTGCGGACCGGACTTCCCGATCGCGATCGACGCCAACCAGCGTTGGGAGGTGTCGGAGGCGATCGAGTGGGTCACCGCGCTCGCCGAGTTCCACCCGGCCTGGATCGAAGAGCCCACGAGCCCCGACGACGTGCTCGGTCATGCCGAGATCGCACGAGGCATCGCGCCCATCCGTGTCGCCACCGGCGAGCACGCGCAGAACCGGGTCATCTTCAAGCAGCTGCTGCAGGCCGAGGCGATCTCGGTCATGCAGATCGACGCCGTGCGGGTCGCCGGCGTCAACGAGAACATCGCCAACCTGCTGCTCGCAGCGAAGTTCGGGGTGCCGGTCTGCCCGCACGCCGGGGGAGTCGGTCTCTGCGAGGCCGTGCAGCACCTGTCGATGTTCGACTTCGTCGCCGTCACCGGCACCCGCGAAGGACGCATGATCGAGTTCGTCGACCATCTGCACGAGCACTTCGTGATCCCCACCGACATCAAGGGCGGCTCGTACATGGCTCCGACCGCGGCAGGGTCCGGCATGGAGATGAAGGCCGTGAGCATTGCCGCCTACACGTGGACGGGACGGCACGTCGGTGTCTGAGCCTGCGGGGTCCGTCCCGAGGTCCGACACTTCGGGGGCCGACGGGGCCGACGTTTCGGGGGCCGACGTTTCGGCGGCCGACGTCTCGGGGGCCGACACGCCACATGTCGGACGGATCCCGGAAAACGGTCCTACATCTGGCGTGTCGGCGGGCGGGCGGGCGCGACTGACGCTTCCCCACCTCGGCTACGGTGCCGCGAACGTCGGCAACCTCTTCCGGGCGCTGAGCGACGAGGAGTCGTGGGGGATCCTCGAGGCGGCGTGGGAGAGCGGCATCCGCTACTTCGACACGGCTCCGCACTACGGGCTGGGGCTCTCGGAGCGGCGCCTCGGCGCCTTCCTGCAGACGAAACCGCGCGACGAGTACGTGCTGTCGACGAAGGTCGGGCGGCTGCTGCGGCCGAACCCCGACCACGACGGCGGCCTCGACACCGCGAACGACTTCCATGTGCCCGACGACCTGCGCCGCGAGTGGGACTTCTCGGCAGACGGCATCCGCCGCAGCCTCGACGAGTCTCGCGAGCGCCTCGGCATCGAGCGCATCGACCTCGTCTACCTGCACGACCCCGAACGGCACGACCTCGACCTCGCACTCGCCGAGGCCCTGCCCGCGCTCGAGCAGGTGCGGGCAGACGGCGAGGTGTCGGCGGTCGGCGTCGGCTCGATGGTGTCGGACGCGCTCGCCGCATCGGTGCGCTCGGCGGATCTCGACCTGATCATGGTCGCCGGGCGGTACACGCTGCTCGAGCAGCCGGCGGCCGAGGACGTGCTGCCGGCATGCCGCGAGACCGGAACGGGGATCGTCGCGGCATCCGTCTTCAACTCGGGCCTGCTCGCGTCGAACGAGCCGCGACGCGACGGCCGGTACGAGTACGGTCAGCTGCCGGATGAGCTGTGGGAGCGGCTGCTGCGCATCGCCGCGGTATGTGCGGCGCACGACGTGCCGGTGCCGGCAGCCGCGATCCAGTACCCGCTGCAGTCCGACGTCGTGCGCTCGGTTGTCGTGGGCGGCAGCCGCGCGGCGCAGCTGCGGCAGAACGCCGAGTACGCGGCGCGGGACATCCCGTCCGCGCTGTGGGAGGAGCTGGCGGCGGAGGGGCTGATCCCCGCCTGAGCGCGGCTGGGCGCGTTCACGATTCAGCAGGATCGCGCGTGGGACGCGGATTCCGGATGCCCGGCATCGGTGTCAGCGCAACGTCGTGCTGAATCGTGCACGGGGCATCGGCGGGCTCAGGCGCCGACCGTCGACTCGCGGACCACGAGTTCGGCCGCGAACGGCGTCGGTGCGGGCAGCTCGCCCGTCGGATCGGTGAGCTGGCGGATCAGCGCCGCCCCGGCGGCACGCCCGATCTCGTACCCCGGCTGCCGCACGCTCGTCAGCGGCACGACGCTCTGACGCGCCTGCGTGACGTCGTCGAAGCCCACGATCGCGACGTCCTCGGGAACGCGGATTCCGTGGCGGAGCAGCTGCGTGAGCACGCCGATCGCCACCATGTCGTTCGCGGCGAAGACCGCGTCGGGGCGCTCGGCGGCGGGCAGCGCGACGACGCGCCCGCCGGCCTCGAGTCCGTCCTCGGTCGCGAGATGCGGCACGTCGATCACCTCGATCGTGGCGTCGGTGCCCGCGACGGCATCCTCCAGCCCTCTCCGGCGATCGTTCGACTGGCTGACGCTGGGGGCTCCGAGAAAGAGGATGCGGCGACGGCCGAGAGAGAGCAGGTGCTCGCCGGCGAGGCGCCCGCCGCCGCGGTCGTCGAAGCGCACCGATCCGATGCTCGACGACTCGGGGATGGGCCCCACCACGACCGAGCGGATGCCGCGATCGGCGAGCTGTTCGAGTCGGGGCACCACGTCTTCGAGCGGATAGATGACGATGCCCTGCACGCGGTGCGCCTCGAACATGTCGATGTTGCCGCGCTCGGTGGCGGCGTCGCGGTTGCTGTTGCTGAAGAACAGCGACCAGCCGCCTTCGCGCGCGGCATCCTCGACGCCCCGGGAGAGCTCGTGGAAGTACGGCAGCCAGGCGTCGAGCAGGATCAGTGCGAGCGTCTTGCTCGACCCCGCACGCAGCTGGCGCGCCGATTCGTTCGGCACGTACCCCAGTCGATCGATCGCGTCCCTGACTTTCGCGGCGCTGGACTCTCCGAGCACATGCGGGTGGTTGAGGTAGTTCGAGACGGTGGATGAGGACACCCCGGCGAGGGCGGCGACATCCTTGACGCTGGCGGGCATGGAGCTCCTTGTCGACGGCGTCGGTGCGCGCATGCGCGGGGGCGACTGCGCGGCCGCGCGGCACCGACGACTCCACAGTATCTCAGCGATTGGCACGTGCCAAGAAAGTTCTTGACACCGCATCCGCCCTCCGCGTACGGTGACTGAACACGGAGTTGGCACGTGCCAAATCCGGCGAGGCGATGGTGCCCCACACCCGTCTTTCGAGAGGTCTCATGAACATCGGCTGCCACGGGCTCGTCTGGACCGGACACTTCGATGCCGACGGCATCCGTCTCGCGGTCGAGAAGACGAAGCAGGCGGGTTTCGACCTCATCGAGTTCCCGCTCATGGACCCGTTCTCGTTCGACGTCGCCGCCGCCAGAGACGCACTCGAGGAGCACGACCTGTCGGTTAGCGCGTCACTGGGGCTGTCCGAGGCCACCGATGTGACCAGCGCTGACCCCGCGGTCGTCGCGGCCGGCGAGGCGCTGCTGCTCAAGGCGGTCGACGTGCTGGCGGATCTCGGCGGGCAGCACTTCTGCGGCGTGATCTACAGCGCCATGAAGAAGTACATGGACCCGGTCACCGCCGAGGGCATGGCGAGCAGTCGCGCCACGATCGCACGGGTGGCCGACCACGCCGCCGAACGCGGGATCTCGGTGTCGCTCGAGGTCGTCAACCGCTACGAGACGAACGTTCTCAACACGGCCCGTCAGGCGATCGCGTTCGTCGACGAGGTGCAGCGGCCGAACGTCGGCATCCATCTCGACACGTATCACATGAACATCGAGGAGTCGGATATGTTCGCGCCGGTGCTCGATGCGGCGCCGTCGCTGCGCTACGTGCACATCGGCGAGAGCCATCGCGGCTATCTCGGCACCGGCACGGTCGACTTCGACACGTTCTTCAAGGCGCTCGGACGCATCGGCTACGACGGGCCGATCGTGTTCGAGTCGTTCTCGTCGGCGGTGGTCGCTCCCGACCTCAGCCGGATGCTCGGGATCTGGCGCAACCTGTGGACCGACAACGTCGAGCTCGGAGCGCACGCGAACGCGTACATCCGCGACAAGCTCGTCGCGGTCGATTCGATCCGGCTGCACTGACGTCCTGTCGAGGGAACCTGTTGCCAACTTGTTATTACAGGCCTTCCCTTCACTCAGGCACTTAGTTACATTTAGATACAACTTGCGCAGAGCGGTGTGCAAGCCGCAGAATTGATCCGATGTTTCCGGTTCGACCGGAATCAGCGGATGACGACCTCCAAGGAAGCAGGTGAGCACATGAGTGACCCCATTCTCAGAGTCGACGGGATCAGCAAGGGATTCCCCGGTGTGCAGGCTCTCAAGCAGGTGCACCTCGAGGTGCGCGCCGGTGAGGTCCTCGTGCTCGTCGGTGAGAACGGCGCAGGCAAGTCCACCCTGATGAAGATCCTCTCGGGCATCTACACCAAGGACGAGGGCACGATCACCTTCGAGGGGTCGGAGGTGGAGCTCACCAGCCCGCTGCAGGCCCAGCAGCTCGGGATCACGATCATCCACCAGGAACTCAACCTGATGCCCGATCTCACCGTGGCGCAGAACATCTTCGTGGGGCGGGAGCCGACCACCGGTCCGTTCCTCTCGGAGCGCAAGCTCAACGCGCAGACGGCGGAGCTGCTCCAGCGTCTCGGCATCGGGCTGAACCCGAAGCAGCTCGTGGGCGAGCTCACGGTGGCCGAGCAGCAGATGGTCGAGATCGCCAAGGCGCTCTCGTTCAATGCCAAGGTCCTGATCATGGACGAGCCCACCTCGGCGCTCACCGACTCCGAGACCGAGACGCTGTTCGTGCTGATCGAGCAGCTGCGGGCATCGGGTACCGGGATCGTCTATATCTCGCACCGCATGGACGAGCTGCGGCGTCTCGCCGACCGCGTCACGGTGCTCCGCGACGGCACATACATCGGATCACTGGACCGATCCGAGGTGAGCATCCCGAAGATCATCGAGATGATGGTCGGCCGCGTGATCGACGAGGGAACGCGCCCCGCGGCCCGCGAGCACGCCGACGACCCCGTCGTCCTCGATGTGCGGGGGCTCTCGACTCGGAACCTCCTCAAGGACGTGTCGTTCCAGCTGCACCGGGGAGAGATCCTGGGCTTCGCGGGACTCATGGGGGCAGGGCGCACCGAGACCGCCCGTGCGATCATCGGCGCCGACCGCAGCGACGGCGGCGAGATCACGATCGGCGGACGTGCGGCCAGGATCACGCAGCCCGCGGATGCCGTCAAGCACGGCCTCGGGTACCTCTCGGAGGACCGCAAGCTGCTCGGGCTGATGCTCGAGCAGGATGTGACCTTCAACACCGTGCTCGCCTCGCTCGGCACCTACGCCAACGGCATCGGCTGGATGGGCGACAGCAAGGCCAAGAGCCGCACCAAGGAGTACGTCGAGCAGCTGCGGGTCAAGACGCCCTCGGTGAACCAGATCGTGAAGCTGCTGTCGGGAGGCAACCAGCAGAAGGTCGTCATCGCCCGGTGGCTGATGCGCGACTGCGACATCCTCATCTTCGACGAGCCGACTCGCGGCATCGACGTCGGCGCCAAAGAAGAGATCTACCGCCTCATGCAGCAGCTCGCGGATGCGGGCAAATCCATCATCGTCATCTCGTCGGAACTGCCGGAGATCCTCCGCGTCGCGAACCGCATCGCGGTCTTCGCGAACGGACGCATCACCGGCACCCTCCGCAACGAGGACGCCAGCCAGGAGAAGATCATGCAACTCGCAGCACACGGGGAGGAAGACTGATGAGCGCTCCGCAGAACGGGTCGTCCACGACGACGATCATCCAGACCGCCCTCGACGAGAACACCGACAAGCGCGACGTCGTCGGGTTCCTGAAGCGTCAGGTCCAGCAGTCGCTGGCATTCGGCACGCTCATCGTGCTGGTGCTGTTCTTCTCGATCGCCAGCCCCAACTTCTTCACCTTCAGCAACATCGCCACGGTGCTGCTGTCGACGGCGGTCATCGGCATCCTCGCCCTCGGCACGACCTTCGTGATCATCACCGGCGGCATCGACCTGTCGATCGGAACCGGCATGGCGCTGTGCGCCGTGATGACCGGCGTCATCGTCACGAACCTGGGCCTGCCGGTCTGGGTGGGTGTGATCGGCGGCGTCCTCACCGGTGTGCTGATGGGCCTGGTCAACGGCGTGAACATCACCTTCCTCCGGCTGCCCCCGTTCATCGCCACCCTCGCGATGATGATGATCGCCGGCGGTCTCGCCCTGGTGATCTCCAACGTCGCACCGATCTACTTCTCGACCTCGGCTCCCGACTTCAAGAAGATCGCCCTCGGCGTGATCATCCCCGGCATCCCGAACGCCGTGCTGATCACCGCCGCCCTCGCGATCGTGGCCTGGCTGGTGCTGTCGAAGACCCTGCTCGGTCGCTACACGTTCGCGATCGGATCGAACGAGGAGGCCACCCGCCTGTCGGGTGTGAACACCCGCCGCTGGACGATCCTCATCTACATGTTCGCCGGTGCCTTCACCGGGATCGCGGGCATCGTCATCGCCGCCCGCCTCGACTCCGCCCAGCCGCAGATCGGCACCGGCTACGAGCTGCAGGCGATCGCCGCGGTGATCATCGGCGGAACCTCGCTGCTCGGCGGGCGCGGCTCGATCCTCGGCACCGTGATCGGCGCGCTCATCATGAGCGTGCTCGTCAACGGCCTGCGCATCCTGTCGATCCAGTCGGAGTGGCAGAACATCGTCGTCGGCGTCGTCGTGCTCCTGGCCGTCTTCCTCGACTCGCTGCGCAACCGCCAGCACACCTGACCCATCCATCACCCGAGAACGCAGCACCAGAGAACGCAGCACCAGCTGCGATCCGCACCACCTCACACGCAGTCCCATCCACCACAGAACAATGGAGTTTTCATGAAATTCGGCAAGAAGACCGCATTCGCGGCGCTCGTGGCCGCATCGGCCCTCGTCTTCGCAGGCTGTGCGGGCGGCGGCGGTGACGTCATCGAAGAAGGAAGCGGCGACGGAGGCAGCGGCGACGGCGAGATGTACATCGCGCTCGTGTCGAAGGGCTTCCAGCACCAGTTCTGGCAGGCCGTGAAGAAGGGCGCCGAGGACAAGGCCGAGGAGCTGGGCGTGCGCATCACGTTCGAAGGCCCCGCCGCCGAGACCGAGATCGCGCAGCAGCTCGAGATGCTCACGAGCGCCATCGACAAGAACCCCGACGCCATCGCCTACGCGGCCCTCGACCCCGAGGCGTGCGTCGCCCCGCTCGAGCAGGCCAAAGCCAAGGACATCCCGGTCGTCTACTTCGACGCCCCGTGCGACGGCGACGTGGGCCTGAGCCTCTCGGCCACCGACAGCAAGGTGGCCGGCGCGCTGGCGGCCGAGCACATGGCGGAGCTCATCGGCGGAAAGGGAGAGGTCGCGATCGTCGGCCACTCGCAGATCAACTCCACCGGTGTCGAGCGTCGTGACGGCTTCGTCGACAAGATCGAGGCCGACTACCCCGACATCGACATCGTCGACATCCAGTACGGCGACGGCGACCACCTGAAGTCGGCGGACATCGCGAAGACGCTGATCGCGGCGCACCCCGACCTCAAGGGCATCTACGGCACCAACGAGGGCTCGGCCATCGGCGTCGTGAACGCCGTGAACGAGCTCGGTCTCGAGAAGGGCAAGATCACGATCGTCGGCTTCGACTCGGGCGCCGCCCAGATCAACGCCATCAAGGACGGCACCATGGCCGGCGCGATCACGCAGGACCCGATCGGCATCGGCGCGCAGGTCGTGCAGGCCGCCTACGACGCCGCCAACGGCGAGTCGGTCGAGAAGTTCTACGACACCGGTTCGTACTGGTACGACAGCACCAACCTCGAGGACAAGGACATCGCCGCGGTCCTCTACGAGTGACCCGAGCAGATCGTCGGAAGCCCCTCGCCCTCGGGCGGGGGGCTTCTTCCGTGTCCGGCGGTGCGCCGGATCAGATGCGGCGGATCAGATGCGGCGGATCAGATGCGGCGGAGGAAGGTGAGGATCGACGACGGCTCGACGATGAGCTGCTGCAGCGCCTCGTTGAACGGCACACCCGCAGGAGCGGCGATGTGCGACCGGAAGGCCGCCTCGTCGCGATAGACCTCGTAGACGAAGAACCGGTCGGGGTCGTCGACGAGACGGGTCGCATCGAACATGACGTTGCCCTCCTCGGCGCGGACGACATCGGCGAAGTCGCGCAGCAGCGCGGCGACCTCGTCGCCCCTTCCCGGGCGCGCGGTGAACACAGCGTGCAGGATGGTCGGTTCGGTCATGAGGACTCCTCGGGGTCGTGGTGCGGCGTTTCGTCTCGGTGCTTCGCTCCTCGCTCAACGGGCGGGGAGGGGTGTGGCTGCCGTTCCTCGCTCAACGGGCGGGGAGAAGTGCGGCTGCCGTTCCTCGCTCGACGGGCGGGAGGGGTGGTGCATCGGCTTCGCTCCTCGCTCAACGGGCGGGGAGAAGTGTGGCTTCGCTCCTCGCTCAACGGGCGGGTGCTTCGGCTTCGGTGGTCGCTCAAGGGGCGGGGCGGTGGGGTGGGAGCAGCGTGAGCAGGCGGGCGGGGTTGGCGACCAGCATCCGCTCGACGGCGTCGTCGCCGATCACCGACCGCAGACGAGGCACGTAGCGCTCGCCGAGGTAGGCGAGGCCGGGCATCCCGCCGTACGAGATGTAGCGGGTACGGCGGGCGACGTCTCCGCCGAGCACGATGCGATCGACGGCCCCGTACTCGACCACCCGCGCGGTCAGCGCGAGCAGCTCGGCATCGGAACGGGTGCGCGGACGGGCGAACCCGTCGTAGCCCAGGTATGCGCCGCGCTCGGCGAGAGACGCGTGCAGACCCGGATCCGGGTCGCGGTCGGCATGCGCGAGCACCACGCGGTCGGCGGCGACGCCCTCACCCTCGAGCAGATCGAGCACCTCGTGCGCGGCGGTGCAGAATTCCAGATGCACCATCACCGGCGCTCCGGTCATCCGCTGCGCCGCCGCGACCGCGAGCAGCGTCGTGTGCTCGAACGGGCTGATGCGCCAGTAGTCGACGCCGGCCTTCAGCAGACCGGCGCGCACGGGCGCCCCGCCGTCGGGGCCGAGCGCGCGCACACCCTCGGGATCGTCGTCGTGGCGCGGCATCCCCTCCTCGACCTCGCGGATGAAGCGCGCCGACAGCGTCTCGGCATCCGCCGAGCGCGTGCGGTGGTCGGGGCCGTAGTGCGCTTCGCGGTGACGCCCCGTCGAGGCGACGACGTGCATCGCGGTGCCGGCGCTGATGCGCGCGACCCCCTCCGGATCCCGGCCGAGCCCGAACGGGGTGGCATCGACCATCGCCGTGAACCCGCTGGCCTTCAGCAGCGCGGCCTCTCGACCCGAGAGGTCTTCGTCGTCGAGCTCGTCGCCGACCAGCAGCGGCGAGATCTGGAAGAGGTGCTCGTGATAGTCCGTCGGCCCGAGCTGCGCAGGGTCGATGTCGCCGAGGACCGTGCGGACGACGGACATCAGCGCACCGATTCGGCGGCTTCGGCGAGACGCTCGACGATCTCGGGCGTGAGGTCGATCTCGAAGACGTCGGCGACCACCTGCGACCAGCCGTGGATGAAGTACCGCCAGCCGTCGACGACGTGCAGGCCCTGCGCGGCCTCCTGGGCGCGTGCCTGATGCAGGAACTCCAGAGAACCGCGGTAGTTGAACTCCCACACCCAGGCGCCCTCGGGGAACACGACATCGTCGGGCAGCGGCGAACCGGGGCGATCCTTGCCGAGACCGGTGGCGTTCACGATCAGCGTCCCGGCGGGCGCCGAGGCGACGACCGCGGCGGCCTCCTGCACCGTGTCGGTGCGGGCGTACGAGAGAAGTCCCTCGGGGGTGCCGTGCTGGCGGTGCACCTCGCGCAGGTGCGCGAGGGCGTCGTCGTCGCGGGCGGTGACGGTGATCTTCGCCGGAGCATCGGCGCGTTCCGCGAGCGCCCAGCTGAGGGCGGTGCCCGAGCCCCCGGCGCCGAGGACCACGACCTCGGCCCCCGTGCGGGCGAAGTGATCGGCGGGAAGGAAGTCGTTCAGCGCGAGGGCGACCGTGAGCGGATCCTTGGCCCGCCCGATCAGCCGGTCGCCGCGCTTCGAGATGCTGGAGATCTCGGCGCACGAGACGGCGAACGGATCGAGCTCGTCGAAGAGGTCGGAGGCGGCGGCGAACACGTTCATCTTGTGCGTCGTCACGAGCGCGCCGCGATGGTGGGGGTCGTCGCGGATCCGCTCGACCATCGCGACGTACTGCGCGGGCGTCGCATCCATGGGCAGGTCGTGGCCCACGAGGTCCGCGGTGGGCAGGCCCAGCACCTCGGCCCACGCCGGGAACACCCTCATGATCGACGACGAGCCGGTGCTCACGCCGATGAAGCCCATGTAGCCGCCGGTCGTGGTGGCGGGAGTCTCGGTGAGTGTCATTGCCTGGGTCCTTCAGGATCGCGGGGAGACGGGATGCAGGGGAGGGCGACCCGCGAGCACGCTGAGCACGTCGTCGAGCGACATCGAGCCCATGGCGTCGACGGCCTGCGTGGTCTGGGCGCCGAGGTGGGGCGTGACGATCACGCGGTCGGCGAGGTCGTCGGCGAGCAGGGGGCTCGCGCTCGCCGCGGTGTCGCCGTCGAGCGTGTCGGCGGCGTACGCGCCGAGGCGCCCGTCGCGCAGCGCCTCGGCCAGCGCCGACTCGTCGACCAGATCGGGGCGC